>CAJJAC010000013.1 GCA_905181955.1 SAR86 cluster bacterium SAR86B | reverse complement strand
AATGATATTTTTTCTAATAGAAGCAGTGATTGCGCTGATTATGATGAAAACTATAAATCTAGTGTAAGAGATTTAACTAGGGCTATAGATTTTGAAGGATATGTAGATATTGAGGCTTATGAAGAATATTGTGATATATACAGTGACAATATTCCCAATCATGACTTCAATGATTCATCAGCAAATTTTGCATCTAATGTAATGGAAAGAGACAGAACCTTTAAAGTAAAGAGATTCCCAGAAGCAGCTTCTCAGAATACAGAAATTCAACGTGGCGTATGGGATGCATTAATGCTTAATGGAGTAGTTGTTGATTTAAAAAGTGCTGGATGTTATTCACCATCAAGCCCTAATGCTAATTCAGACGGGAACATAGCAGCTGGATGTGGTCAATCAGCTCAATGGAATCTAGTCCCACTTGAGTACACATCCATGTTTGGAGTAGATATCCATAATGCACATGTTCAGCCTGATGGAAGTTATCACTATCATGGCAATCCTAATGCTATGTTCGATGACAGCCCATCGGGAGAAGGCTCTCCATTTATTGGTTTTGCAGCTGATGGATTTCCTATATACGGATCATATATTTTAGATTCACAAACAGGAACCTATCGCAAAGCACTCTCAGGATATACCCTAAAAGAAGGAACGCGAGGGTCAATAGTTGAAATTTATTTATTAGATCCATTAGAAGATTCAAGGAATTTCTGCATCGACATTGTAGGATCTAAAGCGAACGCCGATATTCAAAGTGGACTTCAGGCGCATACATGCTATTCGTATCAAGGAGAGATATCCGTTGATCAAGGTTTTGATAAACAGCGAATCAGCGAACAAGAATTTTTTATGCCTAGTTTTGAGGTTTGCATGACGTTTAATAGTACAGATAATGATTTAGCATTAAGTGTTTGTAATGGCAGTGAGCTCCAAAAATTTACATTTCTTACAAACGGTAATATTGTGGTTAATAGTGATCCCAACCTATGCGTTACAGTAGATCAGAATGATGCGCGTGAAGGAGGAGGAGGTAATCCTATTCATTTAATTAGAGAATTGAAGATAGAAGAGTGCCAAGAAAGCTTATCTATTTATCAGTCCTGGGGTACTAGATCTATAAAAACTAACACTAACCCTGGAGGAGAGTATTCAGGTATCTACGAAGAAGATTGGGAGTGGACTGATTCTGGTGATTTAGATGAGTGTAATGGGATGGAATACAAAGGAGAGTATGGGTATTACGTTACCGATTCATTTCCATACATCATAAATTGCTTTAAGGGTGAAACTGATTCATCGTTTAATAAATAACCCAAGTCAATGCAGAAGTAGGTCGCATGGATCATACTGAATTAAGAAAAGATAATGAGTTTAATAATAAGCTGAAATTAATAGTATATTTTACTACTAACAGATCAAGAAAATATCATGGAGGTAAATAACATGGCTTTAGATGAAAATAAAAAAACAGAATTTATAAAAGAACTTAATGAAGCAAGAGAAGATAAAGACTATGCATGGGTGGTAGAGATTGCTGCTGAGATTGCTGATGCTGGGGATAATGACTGGGCCAAAATTATTTTAAAAGAAATTGAAGATGCTCTTCCACTTCATTCCAGTTCAATCAATCCATTATTAGAATTAGGAGCCGGCGCCTGCAACATATTTGATAATAAAGAATGGGGTAAGAGCATATATGAAAAAGTAGAATTTGAAGCTTACGATGTTGATCATTATCTTGATCTTAGTATAGGTGTTGCAAAAAATCTTAATGATAAAGAATGGGCAAGAAAATTATTTGAGGAAACTGAAGAGATTACAAATTCTCAAGGCTCCAACAACGCCGATGATTATTGTTATGGTTTATATTCGCTAGCAAATGGAATATGCGAGTATTTAAAAGATAAAGATTGGGCAATAAGGCTATATCAAAGTGCCGAAAATAGAGCCAAATCCTATTCAGACCTTCAGAAGCTGGGACGAGGTTTAAGTTTGAAGCTGGGTGATATGGATTGGGGTAGAAAAGTTTTTTCTAAAGGCTTGGAACTTGTTAGAACTGAGGGCGAGGACTATGAAATTGAAAATTATGAAAAAGAGTTTGATAAGATTTTTAATTCATGATCAAAGTCAGCATCTGGCAGCATTTACTTCATTCAGAAAGTCAATTTATCGATGAGCTATTAGGTTGTGGGTTTGATGTACCAAATAAGCATTCTTTTGAGAAAATTTACGATGAAGATGATGAAGATGACGGAAGTAGATTAATATTTGATCTTAATGAAGAGGATGTTAATTCTTTAATTGAGTCTGCTAAAAAGCTAGCGGTTGATTTTGTACAAGTTGATAAGCTAGATCAGCTTGAAGAGCCTGAACGAGAATTATTTTGTTCTATTTAACAGACGTCTTCAGTTAATCTTATTATTAATAATTTAGGAAAAACATATGATTGATATAAATACAAACAAGCTTAAAAAAGCAAGTTTAAGGATTAATTAATACAAGAATTCATGAAAATTGTTTATGTAGATATGGATAGTGTTCTGGTCAATTTCCAGAGTGGGATAGATGCTTTAACAGATGAACAAAGACAGACATTTAAAGATGATTTAGATGATGTGCCTGGAATATTTTCAAAGATGAAACCTGTTGATGGTGCAATCGAGGCATATGAAGAACTCACAAAACACTTTGATGTTTATATTTTGTCTACTGCCCCATGGAATAACCCTTCTGCATGGACAGACAAACTCCTTTGGGTTCAAAAGCATTTGGGTGATTTAGCACACAAGAGACTAATACTTAGTCACAACAAGAATTTAAATGCTGGAGATTTTTTGATAGATGATAGAACCGCAAATGGTGCAGGAGAATTTAAAGGAGAGCATATTCACTTTTTAAGTGAAAAATTTAAGAACTGGGATGATGTTCTTGAATATATTCTTCTTGAAAAGTAATCTAAATAAAAGAGTAAATTATATTTACATAATATTAACTAAAGAAGGTAACAAAAATGAATATTTATATCTACAAAATATATACGAGCTATCATGATGACAAAAATAAAGTTAAAAACTTTATAGACAATCATGAGGGAGGAGATTGGTATTTTATTCAACAAAAGGAAAATTTTAGTCTTTATAAATTACCTACTGGAGAGCTGAGCAAGTACTCTGATGAAATTTTTGAATATAGTTACGATAAAGATGAAGAAGGGTACGGCACGACACTAATTCAGGTAAAACAAGATAAAATTGTAAATTATGAAATTGATTT
>CAJJAC010000012.1 GCA_905181955.1 SAR86 cluster bacterium SAR86B | reverse complement strand
TGTTCTAGTCACACTTGATGATCAAAATGAAAGAACAACTCATGAATTTAGAATAGCTTCTAATGAAAATAGCGAGCTTCCTTTCTCATATACAGCTGGTGTGTTTATTGATGAAAGTATTCTAATGACAATTAATGAGTACAGCTACAATGGTGCTATTTCTCCTGAAGGTCAGGATTCTTATGCTTTATACCAAGAAAACTGTCCAATCCCAGGAGCATGGGCTAGAGATGAGTCATGTAGACCAGCTCAAACTAGGTTCTATAACGATATCATGAGAACCGAGGAGCAAACTTCATTCTTTGGTGAAGTTACTTTCCCAGTTACTGATAAAGTGGACTTCATGTTTGGAATGCGTAAGTATGACATGGACATTGACTTTAGGGGTCAGTCTAAGTTTGGTTACAGAGGAAGCAACGTCTCTAATGGTAGAGATTATGATGCAGCTCCTCATGGAACTGATTTACTAAATCAGAGTGATACTGTTACTAAATTCACAGCAAGTTATAAGCCAGATGAAGATACTTTAATGTATTTCACAAGATCTGAAGGCTTTAGACCTGGTGGATGGAACAGGGGTGGATTGCTATCATCTAGAAATCCTGCTTTCCCAGACGTACCATTAACTTATGGTTCTGATGACACTATCAACACAGAAGTCGGGATTAAGACTTTGTTAATGGATGGATCTTTAAGACTTAATGCCTCATGGTATAACGTTGAATGGACTGATATTCAGGTATCAAGATTTGATCCAGTTAATGTTTCTATTCTTACTTTCATAGAAAATGCAGCAGATGCAGACGTTAGCGGTTTAGAAGCAGACATCCTTTGGTATCCTTCTAATGAAAAATGGACTGTAATGGCAGCTTTCTCAACAAATGATACTGAAATCACAAACATTAAAGCTCAGATTGTAGAGCTAGCTCCTGTAGGAAGTGCGTTACCATTAGCGCCTGAAGTACAGTGGAATGTTAGAGCAAGACGTGATTCCGAATTCATGGGTAACGCAGCTTATACTCAAATTGCACTTAAAAATGCAGGCGAGTCTTTTAGCTCACTAGAGAAAGATAAGCGTTATCAGCAAGATGCATATAGAATTGTTGATCTTGCGTACGGATTTGAGATGAATGGAGCTGATTGGGAGTTTTTCATAAGAAACTTAACTGATGAAAGAGCTCAACTATATTTCAACGATCAGGATGATATTCCAAGAATATCTACTAATCGTCCTAGAAATATGGGTCTTAGAGTCTCAATGAAATTCTAATAGAATTGAATTTAAAAAGGGTGCAATTGCACCCTTTTTTTTATATTATCAATTGATAATAATAGGAATTAATATTGTCAAATATCGATACATCACCTCCAACTAACGAGATTCAAAACCTCGTCGCTGGTGGTCAATTTCAAGAAGCTCTTGATAAGCTTAATAAAGATAATACTCAAGTTAGCAAGCGCGACTATTACTACTTTAAATCAGTTTGTTACCGATACTTACAGCAATCTGATAAAGCTTTATTATCATTAGATCAATTAGTTAAATATTTTCCAAATTACGCCAGAGCCTATCAAGAACTTGGCTATATCTATTCTGTTCAAGGCGATGATAAAAAAGCCTTAAGAGCTTTTCTTCGAGCAGTCAGATTAAATGATTCATTACATGCATCCTGGTTATCAATCGTTAAGTTTGCAGAGGGTAACGAGAAACTTCTCGAAATGTGCGATACAAATATTTATTATTTAAAGAACCTACCTCCAGAATTAAAAACTGTTTTAAGTTATACCAACGAAGGCAAGCTAGCAAAAGCCGATCATATCTGTAGAGATTATCTTCAAAAAAAACCACATGATGTAGAAGCAATGCGATTACTTGCAAATATTGCTTTAGAGTTATACATATATGAAGATGCTGAATTTTTATTAGAGAGCTGCCTGATCTTTGATCCTGATAATATCAAAGTTAAACATGACTACATCACTGCCTTACTAAAAAGACAAAAGTATGGTTTAGCACTAGATACCGCAAAAGAGCTTTATACCTCTAATCCTGAACAACTAGTTGCAATGAAGCTTTATGCAACAACTTTATTTAGAGCAGACATGTATGATCAGGCTATTGATCTATATGAAACTATCATAGATCTTGAGCCATTCAATACAGATATAATGTTGGCGATGGGCCATTTATATAAAACAGCTGGCCAAATAAACAAGTCTATTGAATCTTATATAAATGCCTTTGGAAGAGATAAATATTTTGGAGATTCATATTGGAGTTTGGCTAATTTAAAAACCTATAAGTTTACTGATGAGCAAATTCAATCGCTCCAAGAAATGGTTAAAGATGAGTTTGTCCCAGATGAGGAAAAGGTTTTTATGTATTTCTCTTTAGGTAAGGCTTATGAGGATATGGGTAAATATAAAGAATCATTTGATTTTTATAAGTCTGGTAATGAATACCAAAGATCTAATTCTTCATATAGCAAAGAGGATTTTTCAGAAGAGTGTAAAAATCAAATTAGTGTCTGCAACAGGGACTTATTTGAAGTAAAGAAAGATTGGGGATGTGACGCCAAGGATCCCATTTTTATATTAGGGCTTCCAAGAGCAGGCTCAACATTAACTGAGCAAATACTAGCATCTCATTCTATGGTAGAGGGAACGCATGAACTGCCTAATATTTTAGCTATTGCTCATAAGTTAAATCTCAGACAAGCCCAAGAAGAGGAGTCTAGATATCCTGATATTTTACTGAGCCTCTCTGAGCCACAACTAAAGGCTATAGGAGAAAGTTATATAAGTGATTCTGAGATCTTTAGAACCGATAAACCGTACTTTATCGACAAAATGCCAAATAATTTTAGACATATAGGCCTCATTAACTTAATTCTTCCTAATGCAAAAATTATAGATATTAGAAGGGACTCAATGGCTGGTTGTTTTTCATGCTATAAGCAGCTCTTTGCTGAAGGTCAAGAATTTACTTATGGATTAGATGACTTAGCATCTTACTACAATGATTACGTTGAATTGATGGATCATTGGAAAGAAGTTTTACCTAATAAAATATTATCAGTTCAATATGAAGATCTTGTTGGAGATCTTGAGAACTCTGTTAGAAGAATTCTTGATTACTGTGAATTACCTTTTGAGCAAGACTGCGTAGAGTTCTATAAATCTAAGAGAGCAGTTAAAACACCAAGTGCTGAGCAGGTTAGACAACCTATATTTAAAGAAGGTTTAGATTACTGGAAGAACTATGAACCCTATCTCTCTGACTTAGCTAAAAACTTAAAATATTAGTATTGACACAATGAGTGCAAAAAGTTTTCATAAAGCTATTGTGCTCGTTATTTTTTATCAGTAATATAAATTACAAATTATAAGGAACATTATTATGAGAGTCTTTCAAGCACTTACTTTAGCTTCATTTTTAGTATCAACATCATTATTTGCAGCCGCACTTGATTCCAGTGATCAGCAAAAAATTATTGATCATTTTAATGCTTATGTTGATGACGGAAAAATTCCACATGTTTCAATTTTAGTTAAACAAGACAATAAAGAGATTTTTAGACACGTTTATGGAAAAGCAGACATAGCTTCCAATAGAGTTGCTGATAAAGATACTATTTATAGAATTTACTCTATGTCTAAACCTATAACAGGTGTTGCGATAATGCAGCTTCTTGAAACTGGCAAACTGCGATTAAATGATAAAGTTTCAAAATATATTCCAGCATTTAAAAACACTAAAGTTTTAAATACTAAATTTCAAGATTATGTTGTAAAACCAAAACGTGAAATTACCATTAGAGACCTGCTAACACATACAAGTGGTTTAACTTATAGCTGGGCAGGGGAAGGTCCTGTTCATCAGATTTATAGAAAATATAATATACGTCCTTACTTTTTTGGCTCTTTAGACGCTAAACTTGCAAAATTTCCTGGTAATACCTGTGAATTTGCCTCTATAGCAGCATCAGCGCCGCTGCTCCATAATCCTGGAGAGGATTGGTCATATGGTATTAATATGGATGTATTAGGCTGTGTTGTTGAGGTTGTTAGTGGAATGTCTTTTGCTGACTATTTAGATAAAAATATTTTCAAACCTTTAAAAATGAATAGTACTGGTTTTTCAGTAAAATCAACTGATAAGAAATCTTTTACATCATTGTATACATCAGGTGCTTTTAGTAAAGATGGTGAGATAGTAGGCCCATTAGGAGCTAACTATAGCGATCTTGAATTTTCAAAGTCACTTAGATCCATTGATGCATTCGATAAATCTCCTTACTTATCAGATGCCAGTAAGCTTTACGATGGAGGCTCTGGACTTGTCTCTTCTATAGATGACTATAGTGTTTTCTCTGAGATGCTTTTAAATAATGGTGAGCTTAATGGTGTAAGAATTTTAAGCGAGGCATCAGTTAAATTAATGTCTAGAAATCATCTTAATCTTGATGATCCTGAGGCTGCCTCTTTTGGTGCATCCGGCATTGGATTTGGACTCACGGTTGGTGTGCTGGAAGATGCTGGACAAGCCGGAATGTTTGGTCCTGATGGTCAATATTTCTGGGGTGGAGCTGCAAGTACAACTTTCTGGGTTGATCCTGAGAAAAAAATAACAGCAGTTCTAATGACTCAATTCATGCCTTCAGATAAATATCCTCTAAGAGAAGATTTGAGAGCATTATTGTATTCAGGAATATCTAACTAACTACTACTATGTCATTTTTTAAAAATCTTGTTAAATACATGGATGATTACCTTGTCTACCTACTTATTATTTTATTAGCTGTAATATTCTTTGCTTTAAATTGATAGATCTCTCTTATACTTAAAGTATGACAATCATTAACGCGTCTAATCTTGTTAAAACATACAAGGACCCAGATGCACCCTCTAAGTTATTTAATGCTGTTGATGACATTTCTTTAGCTATTGAATCTGGTGAGATATATGGAATCCTAGGACCTAATGGTGCTGGCAAAACAACAACCCTTGAAATGTTAGAAGGTTTAAAAGATATCGATCAAGGATCTGCTTTTATTAACTCAATTAATGTTCAAGATGAACCATATAAAGTTAAGCAAATTATAGGCGTTCAACTTCAAGCTAATGAGTATTTTGATAACATGAGCTTAGCTGAACTTCTAAATCTATTTAGCGCTTTATACGACATAAATAATGATCCAATTGACCTTCTTAAAAAAGTTAACCTAGAAGATAAAGCTAAAGCTAATGCTAATGAGCTTTCAGGCGGTCAAAAACAGAGATTTTCTATTGCTTGTGCACTAGTTAATAATCCCTTGGTACTTTTTTTAGACGAGCCAACAACCGGATTAGATCCTCAGGCTAAAAGAAGTTTATGGGATCTTGTACTTGATCTAAATAAAACAGGAATGACGATAGTTTTAACTACTCATAATATGGAAGAGGCTGAAACTTTATGCCAAAGAATAGCTATTATGGATTATGGAAAGATTATTGCTGAAGATACACCGGAAAACCTAATTCTAAAACATGCTCCAGATAAACCTAAAGAGGTTGTGCGTGGAAATATGGAAGATGTATTTATAGCATTAACAGGTCACGGGTTAAGAGATTAAGATGTTTAATAATCCTCAAATATATTTAACAAAAGTTTTTATACAAATCTTTTTAAGAAATAAGCAATATATTATTTTTAGTCTTATTTTACCCATCGTTATTTTGGGAATTGTTGGTTTAAATGGAGGAGAGCGTGATCCTATTGATATAGGTTTAGTTGATAACTCTGAATCGAATCTTTCTGAAAAATTTATTACGAGCCTTGAATCAAATAATCTATTTAATGTAGTAGAGGGCGATGAAGATTTATTAAGAAATGATTTGATTAATGGCGATTTGATGATGGTATTAATTATTCCTAGTGATATGGATAATCAATCAGAAATTACTAATATCAAGCTTTTAGTCGATAAGTCGCAAATTCAATTTATTCAAACTATAGAGCCTATTCTAAACCAATCTTTATTATCTATTGAAAGAGAGATTACCGGAAATACTCCTATGTTTGGTTTGTTTATTGAGGATGTAAAATCTAGATCTCAAAGCTATATTGATTTTCTTTTACCTGGAATCATGGCCTTTATGCTGATGAACTTAAGCATTGCCGGAAGTGGTTTTAATGTAGTTGAATTTAGAAGAAGGGGTATTTTAAAGCGTTTGTTTGTTACACCAATAAAACCTTTAGATTTTGTTATCGCTATTGTTTTAGCCCGAATGGTTATTGTATTAGGTCAACTTAGTTTTATTTTTGGTTTCGCCTTACTTGCCCTGGATGCCAATATAGTGGGAAGCATTATTAGTTTATATGCGGTCATTATGCTTAGTGTCATTATGTTTTTAACCTTAGGATTTTCTATTGGCAGCTTAGCTAAAACTCAAGAAAGCGTTGGTGTTCTCGCAACCATATTTATTTATCCACAGCTTGTTTTGTCTGGGGTATTTTTCCCACTAGAAACACTGCCTGAATATATTCAACCTTTTGCTCAAATGCTACCTCTTAGTATCGTTGCTGACGCTATGAGATCTATAGCAAGTGATGGGTTGGGCTTAATCGATATATACTTAAATTTTATAGGAATAGGTATATGGATTGCTATTGGAGCTCTTATATCTACTAAATTATTTGTTTGGAAAGAGGTTGCAGGGTAATAATGATTAAAAAAAGAATGCGCGGGTCAGCGGATTATTGTTTAACGATGTTGTTTGGTTCCCTGCAGCTGAAGACGATCAGGATTGAATCATGAAATCATAATGGATGATCTATGGCGCAAGAACTCATAGCGCGGCTAGGCAGCTTCGCTTAGTCAATGAAATGGAGTACCGGATGAAACTAACTCGAATTGTTCTTATAGGTTTACTGTTTATAAGTGCTACAGCGTCGGCAAATTACAGCCGGGATCAGTCCATGACCGTTGCGCATCTAAACGGTATTGATGTTGCTTATACCAGCGTTGGCGATATCAACGCGCCATCGGTGCTTATGATAATGGGGCTTACCGGGTCGCATCGTGTATGGCGCGAGGATTTTATTAACGGCTTGGCTGCGGCGGGGTATCGCATTATTTTATTTGATAATCGGGACACGGGAGAGTCTGCGCGGCTTAACGCATTAGGTGAGCCTGCCCTGTGGTGGCAGTGGTTGAAAAACACGGCCGGATTTAAGGTTGATGGCCCTTATAGCCTTAACGATATGGCCGCAGACAGCATTGCCGTGCTTGATGCATTAGATATCGAAAAAGCACATATTGTTGGGGCTTCTATGGGAGGTATGATTGCGCAGATTATTGCCGCAGAATATCCCCAGCGAACAGCGTCTTTGGTGTCAATTATGTCTAGCACCGGTACGCGCCATTTACCTAGATCAGAAAGGCGCGGCGAAAATGGGCGAGAAGGTATGACCGAAGCGGAGCTACATGATCTAGGTTTTCATCTTGAAGCAGTGCCACGACAGCTGACAGCAATTTATGCCAGCGGTGATCGCTCTGAACAGGTGCGCACAATTGCCGTGCCAACACTTGTATTACATGGAGAAGATGACACTGTGTTACCTGTCGCTCATGGCTTGCATACCCATGAGCTCATTCCCGGCTCTACCTACATAAGCTATCCGGGGATGGGGCATCGACTTCCACCAGAACTGGTGTCGACATTTGTGAGCGAAATGACCAATCATTTTTCGGCCGCCGCCGAAGCTGTGACGGAGGTTAATCCACAGGAACTCTCAGATGAAATACAACTACCTTAGAAAACGCTACAAAATATGCATGCAGTCCGGCGTTTCAATTCCACTGACCGGTGCAATAGCCGGGCTAGCGCAATTCGCGCCGTAAAATTTTACCCACGCTGGATTTAGGCAACTCATAGTGAAGAAATTGAAATTATTATTAAGAATTTTATTAAAGAGGTAACTCTTTAATTGGCGGAGAGACAGGGATTCGAACCCTGGAAGGAGTTGCCCCCTTGCTAGTTTTCAAGACTAGTGCATTCAACCGCTCTGCCATCTCTCCAACGCTAAGACTGGCTATTTTAAAGCTTTTTTAGGGTATGTCTATTTATAATTTATTTGGGTATTTTGAAAAGTAGTCGAAAAGGTAGTCGATTAATGACTACCTAGCTGACACTTGATAGGTTATGAACCTGTAACCTTACTATTTACCTTATCCATCTGCTCTTGTGCATAGCCTATATATAGCATTGCACCCTTATAGTTTCAAAACATCGCTTAACCCTAACCTCCTTAACCCTATTTACGAGCCAATATGCTGATTTCAGCATTGAAGCTTAGTAAAATATACATTCGTTTCTGTGATGAGATTGAAACTAAATTGAACGAAGGCTTTATTTGTTTAGCTGGGGCTGATGTTTGGTGTTCTCTCAGGTTAAGCGGATTTTATCAAGCAGCCTACGGTGATTGGTTAGTCAAATTAGGTGCAAGCATTGAACATGGAAAAGTAGACGATACTGATTCTAAAACCGATGTATTAGTATTTAC
>CAJJAC010000011.1 GCA_905181955.1 SAR86 cluster bacterium SAR86B | reverse complement strand
AGGGTTCGACGTTTCTACTGGACTCCGAAGCGCATGCCAAGATTGTGGTAATTCTTGTAAAACATACTACAAAAAATTTAGTTGCAAATAACGACAACTACGCTTTAGCAGCTTAATGCTAACCGATGCAAAAATTGACTATGGTTTGAAGCGTCGGTAAATCACATAGTCCAGCCAAGCTGTGTTGCTTGGACACAGTTTGGTTAAAACTAATCAAGCTCGCTTTAGTACCCCGCTCCTCGGGTCACAAAAGTTAAAAAGCCAATTGGGTGAGCTATGCATGTAGAAGTTAGGCTGAAGGATTAGCGGACGCGGGTTCAATTCCCGCCGCCTCCACCATTTCTTTATATTTATAATTAAGAAAAATATGGACATATATGATCTACATCATTAAACTACGCTCCACTTATGGCAAATTCGAAACAAACAATTAAAAGAGCTAAGCAAAATATTGCTACATACAAGCTTAAACATTCCCAAAGATCTAAAGCAAGAACAGCTGTTAAAGCCGTTAGAGCTTCAATAGATGCTAATGATCCAGTGAAAGCTAAAGAAGCGCTTTTACAAGCAGAGAAGATTCTTGATTCAACTGCATCAAAAAAAGTTATCCATAAGAACGCTGCTGCTAGATATAAAAGTAGATTAAATAAAGCTGTTAAAGCTTTAGGCTAAGTCAGACTTAATATTAGTAATTTCTTCAGTAAGGGCATTTAAAAGGTCCTTAGTACCCATTCCTGTTGCAGCAGAAATAAAATATACATTCTCAATTCCAATCTTGCCTACTTCTTTAGGTATAGATATCTTTAACTCATCTAGCGCTTTATCGTTTAGTAAATCAATTTTATTACAAACTACCCAAGCCTCTTTTTGAGTTAAATCTTCTTCATAAGATTTTAATTCACCTCTTAAAGCTTTGATTTGATCGATTGTTGAATGATTTTCATCCGGATATAAATCTATAAACAGTAAAAGTAATCCTGTCCTAGAAATATGTTTTAAAAACTTAGTTCCCAGCCCAGCTCCTTCGGAGGCACCCTCAATCAATCCAGGTATATCAGCAATAACATAACTAGAATCAGAAGTTTGAATTGTTCCTAGGTGAGGTCTTAGGGTTGTAAATGGATAACTGCCTATTTTTGGCTTAGCTGCTGAAACTGTATTAAGAAAAGTTGATTTACCAGCATTTGGCATTCCTACTAAACCAACATCAGCTAAAGATCTAAGCTCAAGTCTTATCTTTCTAACTTCTCCTTCAAATCCTAAAGTAAATTTTCTGGGCGCTCGGTTTCGACTGGTTTTGAATCTAGCATTACCTTGACCGCCATCTCCACCTTTAACAACAGTATATAGCTGGTCTATTTCACAACAGTCGAGCAAAATATCATTAGATTCGTCATCAAAAATAATAGTTCCTTGAGGTATATCAAGAATTAAATCTGGAGCTGCTGGGCCAGTCATATTTTGCCCTGCACCAGTTTTTCCATTCTTAGCAGAAAAAACTCGTGTATTTCTAAAATCTATTAGGGTATTTTTATTTAAATTAACTTTGAAGATGATATCTCCACCCTTGCCGCCATCGCCGCCATCAGGGCCACCAAAAGGTATGAACTTCTCCCTTCTAAAACCACAAGCTCCGGCACCACCATTTCCAGCCTTAACTTCAAGAAAAGCCTCGTCAATAAAATTCATGGTAGGAAGAAGGTGTTATTGAGCAATAACGTTAGCAGTTTTTCTGCTTTTAGGACCTTTATAAGTAAATTGAACAACGCCTGGTGCTTTAGCAAATAAAGTATCATCTTTACCGATACCTACATTAATTCCAGGATGAGTATTAGTTCCTCTTTGGCGAATAAGAATTTCTCCAGCTTTCACAACTTGTCCACCGTATCTTTTAACACCAAGCCTCTTGGCATTGGAATCTCTTCCGTTCTTACTTGAACCACCTGCTTTCTTATGTGCCATTATTTACTCTCTAACTTAATTGATTTAATTTCAACTTGGGAATATCTAGCTCTATGACCAATTTTTGTCATACTATGCTTTCTTCTTCTAAATCTTAAAATAGAAAGCTTTTTTGCTTTAACAATATCTGTGACTTCTGCAGTTACTTTAACATTAGATAAATATGGTTGACCAATCTCAATATTGTTATCATCCACATAAAGCAAAACGTTATCAAAAGTAATTTTTTCTCCAGGTTCATCGCCTAGTAGATCAACAGAAAGATACTCTCCTTCTATGATTTTATGTTGTTTACCACCTGATTCTATTACTGCATACATATTTATATTCCTAAAGGTGGCAAAATATACGCTTTAATGAGGAATTTATCAATAGTTATGTATAATTTTGATGCAATTAGGAGCGCTAATGAAATTAATCGATGACTCATATAAAAAAGAACTGAAATTGGTAAATAAACTTATAAAAAGTGAGATTATTAATGAAAGAGTTATTCAAAAATTATATGACTATATTTTTAAACAAAATGGGAAGCAGTTAAGACCTCTCTTGAGTTTAATTGCCTCAGGTGGCGATAAAAGAAAAACTGTAAAAAGAGTCAAAGTTGCAGCAATTATTGAGCTTCTTCATACAGCAACATTAGTTCATGATGATGTGGTGGATAACTCTCCACTTAGAAGAGGGATGGAGACGATAAATAATTTTTGGACTAATTCTCATGGAGTTCTGATGGGAGATTTTATTTATTCAAAAGCTTTTATGTTAATGGTTGAGTTATCAAATATTAAAATACTTAACGAATTATCTAAAGCAACAAATGATATTTCTAAGGGAGAACTCATCCAATTAGATCTCATTGGGAAAAAAGAAGTTTCGCTTGATGAATTAATTCAAGTAAGTTACTACAAGACAGGGAGGCTTTTTGAGGCATCGGCAAAATGCGGAGCTATTCTCGTTGCAAAAGATGATAAGAAGTATATTAATACTATTAGTAATTTTGCTAAATACTTAGGGATAGCTTTTCAGATTAAAGATGATATGTTGGATTACTCTTATGATACCAAGCATTTAGGAAAGCCAACATTGCAAGACCTGAGGGAAGGAAAAATAACTTACCCTCTTTATTTTGCAATGAAAGCTGCAAATTCTAAAGACAAGAAATCTTTACAGAGCTTCCTGGGAGTTAAAAAAGAAAATGTAGGTTCTCAGGTCATAGAAAAGATTAATGCTCTTGGTGGAATTTGTAAGACCGAAGAACTCTTAAAAAGTTATATTAAAAAATCAACACGATTAGCTGATAAGATTGAAAATAAAAAAATTAGAGAAGAAATGCTAAACTTAACTAAGTTTTCATATGAGAGAACCAAATAATGTTTAAACCTCAAAGTAAATACTCAAAAGAAGAATTAATCTCTTGTTCTGAAGGAAATCTATTTGGTCCTGATGATGGGAAGTTGCCCTCAAATGAAATGTTAATGTTTGATGACATATCTCTAATTGATAACTCAAGTGGAGCATTTGAGAAAGGATCTATTATTGCTCACTTAAACATAAACCCGGATTTATGGTTTTTTGATGTTCATTTTAAAGGCGACCCAGTTATGCCAGGCTGTTTGGGTCTTGATGCAATGTGGCAACTGTTAGGATTTTATCTTTTATGGAGCGGACTGCCTGGTGTGGGAAGAGCTCTTGGTGCAGAAAAAGTTAAATTTTTTGGTCAAGTTTTACCAACATCCAAAACTGTTAGGTATGAATTAGATATAAAGAGAGTTATAAATAGAGGTGCTGTTCTCGGTTTAGCAAATGGAAAAATGTTTGTTGATGATAGGCATGTTTATTCTGCAGAAAATCTGAAAGTTGGGCTTTTTAAGGACACTAGTAGTTTTTAGTATGAAGAAAGTAGTAGTAACTGGATATGGAATCATCTCTTGTATTGGTAATTCTAAGGCTGAAGTTATTGAATCTCTTCAATTAGGAAAATCTGGGATATCTTTTAACCCAACCTATTCTGATATGGGCTTTAGAAGCCATGTATCCGGATCAATTAATTTGGAGCTTGAAAATCTAATTGATAGAAAACTTCTTAGATTTATGAGTAATGCTGCGGCTTATGCCTACCTTGCAGCGCTTGAAGCAATCTCTATGGCAGGACTTAATGAAGAAAATTTAGATTCTCCAAAAACAGGTATAGTCGCTGGTTCTGGTGGAGCTTCACCACAAAGTCAAATTATCGCATCAGATATTGCGCGAAATAAAAGTCCTAAAAGAATTGGGCCATATGCTGTTACTAAAACAATGGGTAGTACTGTATCTGCAATTTTAGGGACAGCTTTGAAAGTTAAAGGGGTTAATTACTCTATATCCTCTGCTTGTTCAACAAGCGCTCATTGTATTGGTCATGCAGCAGAGCTTATCCAAAGCGGGAAACAAGATATAGTGATTGCAGGTGGTGCTGAGGATGAACATTGGACATCATCATCTATGTTTGATGCTATGGGAGCTCTTTCTTCATCTAAAAATGATTTACCAAAAAGTGCTTCAAGACCATTTGATAAAAACAGGGATGGTTTTGTTATTTCTGGTGGTGCTGGAATTGTTATTCTTGAAAGTGAAGAGCATGCAAAAAAGAGAAATGCTGAAATTCTTGCAGAGCTTACTGGATATTTTGCAAATTCTGATGGATATGACATGGTGGCTCCTTCTGGTGAAGGCGCAAAGAGATGTATGCAAGAAGCATTAAAAATACTTGGTAAGAATGTTGACTATATTAATACTCATGGAACAAGTACGCCAGTCGGAGATATTGCGGAATTAAGCGCCATTAAGAGCGTCTTTGGAAGCAATGCTCCAATCATAAGTTCTACAAAATCTATGACGGGACATTCACTAGGAGCAACTGGAGCTCAAGAAGCAATTTATTCAATAATGATGATGCAAGATAGTTTTATTGCTCCATCAATTAATATTGATAACATTGTGGATGAAGCGGATGGATTACATATTAATCAAGAAACTTTAAATAAAGAGCTAAATTCTGTTATGAGTAACTCTTTTGGTTTTGGTGGCACTAATGCCAGCCTCATATTCAGTAAATTTTAGTTAATAAAGTTTATATAAAGCTTCCTGAGTATAAGGAATCACATCTTTAACTCTTCCCTCTTTCATCTTAATAACCCACTCATGGTCGGCTAGAAGAGCCCTACCTACTGCTACCATATCGTATTTACTATTTAAAATATCTCTAATAACCTTATCGATATTAGCAGGAGATGCGGGAGCACTCATATCTATAAAATCTGAATCAAGACCAACACTGCCAACGCTGATTGTAGGAAGGCCGGTAAGTTTTTTTGTCCAATAAGCTAGATTTTCTTTTGAACCCTCAAATTCACTTTCCCAAAATCTTCTCATGCTTGAATGAAGATAATCAAGTCCAGCTTCTGCAGGAGGGCCGATAACTTTTTTAAGATTTTCTGGAGTTGAAGCTAATCTAGCCTCATAGTCTTGCTGCTTCCATTGTGAAAATCTTAAACCAATAATAAAATTGTCACTTACATTTGATCTAATCGCTTTAACTATATTGGTTGCTAACTGAGAACGGCTTTCTATTGATCCGCCATACAAATCCTCTCTCTCATTAGTGCCACCCCAAAAAAAATTATCAATCAAATAACCATGCGCGCCATGAATTTCAACTCCATCAAAACCTATTTCTTCACAACGTTTTGCATCTAATGCAAATGCTTCAATAGTCTCATTAATATCTTCTGCAGTCATCGCGTGGGCAACTCTTTTGCCGGGCCTCACAAGTCCGGAGGCTGTATGACCTGGAACTTCTGGATCCGGCCCCATTCCAGTTTTTCTAAAGCCGCCACAATGCCATAATTGAGCTATAACTGCTCCATCATGTTTTTTAATTCCTTTAACAACCTTTCTCCACCCATCTCTAGCGGCAGAACTATCAAGCCTTGGAACATTGGGATATGCGCTTGAAGCTTTATGACTAACTTCAACTCCTTCAGTGATTATGAGGCCCACCTCGGCCTTGGCTCTCCTTTCATAGTAAGACGCAACCTCATCAGTAGGAATGCCTCCAGGAGACTGACTTCGAGTCATAGGCGCCATAACAATTCTATTTCTTAATAAAGTATTTTTTAATTTATAAGAATCAAATAGCATTTTTTAAAAAAGATTATTTTGGTTTATTAAACTTGCTTTTTCTCCAAGGAAAAAAAGCTGGCATATCGGTAGATATTTTATTTACATATTTTGCTTCTCGCTTTTCGAGAAAAGACATTACTCCCTCTTCTGCATCATCAGATGCTCCCCTGGAATCAATAGCTTTACTATCTATGATGTGTGCGTCTTCTGGACTAGGTGCAGAAGACATATCCCATATCATATGTCTTGTAAGAGCCACAGAGACTGGTGCAGTGTTTGAAATTAGCTTTTGAGCTAGCTTCTTAGTTTCATGCATTAATTCAGATGGCTCAAACATGTAATTGACTAGTCCAAATTTTAGAGCATCTTTTGCACTAAATAATTCTCCAGAAAAACATAATTCTAGTGCTTTTGATATCCCTACAATTCTTGGTAAAAACCAACTCGAACATGCATCTGGAACAATGCCTCTTTTTGCAAATACAAAACCAAATCTACTAGAGGAAGAGGTAACTCTAATATCTGCAGCTAATTGTAATGAAGCTCCGATGCCTACAGCGTCTCCATTACAAGCAATCAAGATAGGTTTCAAGCAGTTATACATTCTGAGAGTTAGTATGCCTCCAGAATCTCTTCTAAAGTCTGCTTCATACTCCGCAGATGTATCAAACTCTGAATTAAAAGTCTCTGCTCCAGCAGATAGGTCTGCTCCAGCACAAAAAGCCCTACCCTCACCTGTAATAATTACAGCTTTAATTGAATCTTCTGCATCTATATGATCAAAAACATCAAGCATTTCAGCCATCATTCTTGAATTAAAAGCATTTAATTTTTCAGGACGATTTAAGGTTATAAGACCAATAGAATCATCTTCTTTAAAATGAATGGTCTTGTATTCTTCCACTATAATAATGTTTTAAAAAGGTATATCTTCTTCTGAGATTCCAGTGTTATCACTTTGTGATAATGAGCTAGAGTTAGACTGATCCATTGAAGAATCACCTTGGCTTGGACGTGAATCTAGGAAATTAAACTGATTACCAACAATTTCAGTTGTCCATCTGTCATTACCATCTTTATCCTGCCATTTTCTTGTTTGCAATTTTCCTTCAACATATATTTTAGAACCTTTATCTAAGTATTTCTCAATTGTTTCTGCTGGCTTTCCAAAAAATACAACTTTATGCCACTCAGTTTTATCTCTCATTTCTCCAGATTCTCTATCTTTCCATGACTCTGTTGTTGCTATTGAAAGATTGGCTACAGCAGAATTAGTTGCTGTATATCGCATTTCAGGTTTTTGACCAAGATTACCTATCAATATAACTTTATTTACGCCGTTGCTCATAATTACCTCTTATAATAATCAGTAAAGTTTAACCTAAATTTATTTAATCATCACTGGTATTTTTATTACTTATGGAAAGCATTTATATTAAGGGCGCTAGAACTCATAATCTTAAGAATATAAGTCTTGAGATTCCTAGAAATAAAATAATTGTAATTACTGGGCTCTCAGGTTCTGGAAAGTCCTCTTTGGCTTTTGATACAATTTATGCAGAGGGTCAAAGGCGATATGTAGAATCACTTTCAACTTATGCCAGACAGTTTTTATCATTAATGGAAAAGCCGGATGTTGATCAGATTGAGGGCCTATCCCCCGCTATATCAATTGAGCAAAAAGCAACATCTCATAATCCAAGGTCTACTGTAGGAACAGTTACTGAGATATATGATTATTTAAGATTACTTTATGCAAGGATAGGAACTCCTAAATGCCCAGATCATAATGAAGAGTTAAAAGCAAAAACAATTACAGAAATATGTGATGAGGTTTATCGCTTGGAAGAAAATACTAAAATAATGATATTGGCTCCTCTGGTTAGAGGTAAAAAAGGTGAGCATCTTGCTATTTATGAAGAACTTAGAAAAGAAGGTTATGTAAGAGTAAAAGTAGATGGTGTTGTCTATCCAATGGAGGAATTTCCTGATCTAGAAAAAAATAAGAAACATGATATTTCAGCAGTGGTTGATAGAATTGCATTAAAGCCAACAGATGAAAATAGAATTAGGCTTTCAGAATCAATTGAAAATGCATTAAGGCTTGCAAATGGATTGGTAAAAATTGAATCAATAGATTCAACTAAAGTTGATCAACTTCACTCATCAAATTTTTCATGCTCTCAATGTGGTTATTCTATTGCAGAGTTAGAGCCAAGAATGTTTTCATTTAATAATCCTTTCGGAGCATGCGGGAGATGTGATGGGCTCGGAGTAATTCAATACTTCAATGAAAAAATGTTAATACCAGATGAGGATGTTTCAATTAGCAATGGAGCTATTAAAAAATGGAATAGAAGAAATAGATTTTATTATCACCAACTAAAATGCCTAGCCAAGCATTATGAATTTAGCCTTGATACTCCATGGAAAGATTACTCTGAAGAATTAAAGAAGCTCTTACTATGGGGCTCTAAAGAACAAATTGATTTTTCTCATAGGTTTAGAAGTGGAAGTAAGATTGTTAGAAGACATAGGTTTGAAGGAATTATTCCTAATACTGAAAGAAGATTCAGAGAAACTGATTCAGATTATATGAGAGATGATCTTTCTAAGTTAATGTCGAAGAGTTCTTGTGATGAATGTAGTGGTTCTAGGTTAAATAAAGAATCAAGAAATGTATTTATCAATAAAACCCCTATCCATGAAATAACATCTTTACGAATTTCTGACTCACTAGATTTCATGAAAAATATGAAGTTAACCGGCACCAAAGCAAAAATTGCAGAAAGAGTTTTAAAAGAAATAGTTCAAAGATTATCTTTTTTAGCTGATGTTGGATTGAATTATCTTACTCTTGAAAGAAGTGCTGAAACTTTATCTGGTGGTGAAGCTCAAAGAATTAGACTTGCTAGTCAAATAGGATCTGGATTAGTTGGGGTTACTTATGTTCTTGATGAACCTTCAATTGGTCTCCATCAAAGAGATAATTCTAAACTTATAAAAACACTAAACCATCTAAAAAATCTTGGTAATACTGTTATTGTTGTCGAGCATGATGAGGAGGCAATTAGAAGTGCTGATCATATAATTGATATTGGGCCTGGTGCTGGAAAACATGGTGGAGAAATATGTGCCTCTGGATCAATAGAGGATATATTAAATAATAAAAAATCTATAACTGGACAATACCTATCAGGGAAAAAGAGCATAGCAATTCCAAAAAAACGGACTAAACCCGGATCAGATTTTGTTTCTATAGTGAATGCTTCAGAAAATAACTTAAAAAATGTAACGGTTGATATACCTATTGGTTTATTTACCTGTATAACTGGGGTTTCAGGATCTGGAAAATCATCTCTTATTAATCAAACATTACTCCCAATTAGTTCATTTATGTTAAATAAAGCTAAGCTCACAAAAGAAATTAAATGTGAAAAAATAGAAGGTTTGGATTACCTAGACAAAGTTATCAGTATTGATCAATCGCCTATAGGCAGAACCCCTAGATCAAATCCAGCAACTTATACTGGACTCTTTTCATATATTAGGGATCTTTTTTCTGAGTCAGTTGAAGCTAAATCACGAGGCTATAAACCTGGTCGTTTTAGTTTTAATGTTAAGGGTGGAAGATGTGAAGCCTGCCAAGGAGACGGGGTTACCAAGGTAGAAATGCATTTCCTTGCTGATGTATATGTACTCTGTGATGTGTGTGATGGTCAGAGATATAATGAGCAAACTCTAGATATTAAATTTAAAAATAAAAATATTAGCCAAGTCTTAAATATGACAGTTGAGGAAGGTTTAGATTTCTTTGATGCAATTCCTACAATTAAAAAGAAATTATCTACATTGTCAGATGTTGGTTTGGGTTATATAACACTAGGGCAATCTGCTATAACGCTTTCAGGAGGCGAAGCTCAGAGAATTAAGCTTGCTAAGGAATTATCAAAAAGAAGTACAGGTAAAACGCTTTTTGTATTAGATGAGCCTACTACTGGACTTCATTTTGCTGATATAGAATTGCTCTTAAAAGTCCTTGAAAGATTAAAATCACAAGGTAATACAATTGCAGTCATTGAGCACAACCTGGATGTTATTAAAACAGCAGATTGGGTAATTGATCTTGGACCAGAAGGTGGAAGTGAGGGTGGTTCAATTGTTGCAAAAGGAACACCAGAAGATGTAGCTAGAATTAAAGAATCTTATACAGGTATGTACCTAAAAGAAGTTCTTAGTAATTAAGCTGCGCTATTTTCTTTTAATTCAGGGTCTGACATTTCATTATTAGCGCCATCTTCAACTCTATCAACTAGCTCTATATATGCCATATCAGCTTTATCTCCAGGTCTAAACCCAGCTTTAATAATTCTTGTATAACCACCTTTTCTGTCTTTTGCATTCACTGAAACAGAGGTAAAAAGCTTACCAACAGCAGCATCTGATCTCAATCTACTAAAAGCTAATCTTCTATTCGCAACTGTATCTTTTTTGCCTATAGTTATTAGTGGCTCAATTGTCATTCTCAACTCTTTTGCCTTAGTAAGTGTCGTGCGAATAATTTCTCTTTCAATCAACGCAATAGAAAGATTTTTAAGCAAAGCCTTTCTATGAGATGAAGTTCTATTTAATTTTCTACCTGCTTTTCTATGTCGCATATTTTTTTAACCTAATGGAGGCCAATTTTCTACCACCATTCCTAGTGATAAGCCTTTAGATGCAAGAACATCTTTTATTTCATTTAATGATTTCTTTCCAAGATTTGGAGTTTTTAATAAATCAAATTCTGATCTATGGATTAAATCTCCAATTAAGAAAATACTTTCAGCTTTAAGACAATTTGTTGATCTAACTGTTAACTCAAGCTCTTCAATTGATCTAAGAAGTAAAGGATCGAAATCATTTTGATCTTTCTTAGCTTCTTGTTCAGCTATAGCATCTAGATCTACAAAAGAAGCTAGCTGTTGTTGCAAAATAGTTGCGCAGTGCTCTATTGCCATTTTGGGATCTATAGTTCCATCTGTTTCAAGCTCTATAAGTAATTTATCAAGGTCTGTTCTCTTTTCAAACCTAGCGTTATCTACAGAATAAGACACTCTTCGTACAGGACTAAAAGAAGCATCTACTTTTAAAGCTCCTATTGATGAATCTTCTTCATCTCTTGAGTCAGCAGGTTCATAACCTCTTCCTGTTTTAACAGTTACAGACATCTTTAGAGATATTTTATCAACAATAGTTGCTATATGATGATCTCCATCAACAAGCTCAACATTGCCGGGCACTTCAAAAGATGAGGCTGATACTTCACAAGGTCCAGCAATATCTAAAACTAGTGTTGCTGATGTTCCTTCAATTATTTTAACTGGAAGATCTTTTAGGTTAAGCAGGATATCAATAACATCCTCTCTTACTCCCTCTATAGTGCTATATTCATGAGCAACGCCTTCGATAGTAGCATCTGTAACAGCTGCTCCTGGCATTGATGATAATAAAATTCTTCTCAAGGCATTGCCTAGAGTATGACCAAAACCTCTTTCGAGTGGCTCTAATGTTACCGTGGATACATTTAATCCTTCATCATCTACCTGAATATCTGATGGGACTAATAAGTCGATTACTGATGTTTGCATAATTTCCCTCTTTTCTTTTTTAAAAAATATTGTTATTTAGAATAAAGCTCAACAATTAAGTTTTCATTAATTTCTGTACTTAACTCAGTTCTATCTGGAACATTTCTAAATACACCCTTTAAATTCTTGTCATCAACCTGAACCCAGTCACAAATCTCTCTAGACGCAGCGAGCTTAAGTGCAGCTTGGATTCTTAAATGACCTTTTTTTGATTCTCTCACCGCAATCTCGTCTCCAGCTTGAACTTGATATGATGGTATATTTACAGTTATACCGTTTACAGTGAATGCTTTATGAGAAACCATTTGTCTTGCTTCTGCACGAGTGCATCCAAAACCAAGTCTATATACAACATTATCTAATCTTTGTTCTAGTAAAGATAATAAATTCTCGCCTGTATTTCCTTTAGTAGCTGCTGCTTTCTTATAATAATTTCTAAACTGCTTCTCTAAAACACCGTACATTCTTCTAACTTTCTGTTTCTCTCTTAACTGTAGTCCATAATCAGATAACCTTCCTCTTCTTGCACCCTGAGCTGCACCTGGAGGTGATTCCATATTACACTTTGATTCAATAGCTCTTACGCCACTTTTTAAGAAAAGGTCTGTTCCCTCTCTTCTTGATAATCTTAAAGATGGTCCTCTATATCTTGCCATTTAAATCTCCTTAAACCCTTCTCTTTTTGGATGGTCTGCATCCATTATGAGGAAGAGGTGTAACATCAGTTATGCTCTTTATTTTTAATCCACATGCATTAAGAGATCTTATTGCAGACTCTCTTCCGCCGCCTGGTCCTTTTACTTTTACATCCAAGTTGATCATGCCGAATTCTTTTGCTGCAGATCCTGCTTTTTCAGCTGCTATCTGAGCTGCAAAAGGTGTACTCTTTCTTGAACCCTTAAATCCAGATCCACCTGAGGTTGCCCAGCATACAGTATTACCCTGTTTATCTGTAATAGTAACAATAGTATTATTAAAAGAAGACTGAATGTGGGCGACACCTTCAGTAACAACTTTCTTAGATTTTTTGCCTTTTACTGCCATTCAATTAACCTCTCATTGGTTTTTTTGCACCTTTACGTGTTCTTGCATTGGTTTTCGTTCTTTGGCCTCTCGTAGGAAGCTTTCTTCTATGTCTAATACCTCTATAGCTTCCTAAATCCATTAATCTCTTAATGTTAGTGCTAATAGTTCTTCTAAGATCACCTTCTACAGCATAAGTAGCTACGGCTGCTCTAATTTTCTCAACCTCATCTTCAGTTAAGTCAGAAACTCTTCTTGTGCAATCTATTTTTAGACTTTCACAAATATCTTGAGCTGTTTTTCTTCCAATACCAAAAACATGAGTAAGAGATATCTCAACATGTTTGTTTTCTGGGATATTTACACCCGCGATTCTTGCCATAATCTATCCTTGCCTTTGCTTGTGTTTAGGGTCAGTTTTACAAATAACAAAAAGAACGCCATTGCGTCTAACTGTTTTGCAGTTTCTACATATTTTTTTTACAGATGCTCTTACTTTCATATTATCTTCTATAGTTTTTTAAATTAGCTTTTTTCATTAACGATGAATATTGACTGGACATCATATGAGATTGAACCTGAGCAATAAAATCCATTAAAACAACAACAATAATGAGGACAGAAGTGCCACCAAAATAAAATGATACGCCAGCAAAGTTGATTAGTGCTAAGGGTAGTAAACATATTAAGGTTAAATAAATTGCTCCAAATACTGTTAAACGCGCAAGAACACTGTCAATGTATTGAGCTGTCTGCTCGCCTGGTCTTATGCCTGCAATATAAGCTCCTGATTTTTTAAGGTTATCTGAAACCTCTCTAGTATTGAAGGTTAGTGCTAACCAAATAAAACAGAATGAAATAATTAAAGTTGAAAAAACTAATATGTACAAGGGCTGACCTGGTGTAAGCGCTAGAGATGCTGTCTGTAAAAAATTAGTGCCTTCACTTTGTCCAAACCATGATGCTAATGACGCAGGAAATAATAAGAATGTGCTAGCAAAAATTGCTGGTATCACTCCTGCCATATTAACTTTAAAAGGTAGATGACTTGACTGAGCCTGCATTAATTTTCTGCCTTGTTGTCTCTGAGCATAATTAACAGTGATTCTTCTTTGACCTCTTTCTATAAATACAACAATTGCAATAACAGCCATAGCTAAAACTGCAATAGCGAGAAGTAATAAAATATTTAAATCGCCTTGTCTAGATTGCTCTAAAGCTTGCCCAATTGCACCCGGTATACCAGTTAGAATACTTGTGGCAATAATAAGAGAGATTCCATTACCTATTCCTCTTTCTGATATTTGCTCTCCTAGCCACATTAAGAATACTGTTCCAGCTACTACTGAAAATACTGCAGAAGCAAAAAATGCTGCACCAGGGTCATATGCAAGACCGCTTCCACTTAGTGTTACAGCTAAAGCCGAAGCTTGAATAAAAGCTAATACAACTGTTCCATATCTTGTGTACTGAGTTATCTGATTTCTACCAGCTTGGCCATCTTTCTTTAGCTCTTGGAGATAAGGAATAGAATTTGAGAATAACTGCATAATGATTGCAGAAGAAATATAAGGAACAACGTTAAGAGCGAAGATACTCATTCTTTCTAAGGCTCCACCAGAAAATAAGTTAAACATGTCAAGAAGTGTTCCTTGATTTTGTTCAAACAATGAAGATAATCTGTCAGGATCAATTCCTGGAATAGGGATATGGGTACCAAGACGATATACAAGAATAGCTACGAAAACAAATCGTAATCTTCTCCATAAATCGCTCATACCTGTTCCTTTATCTGACATTTATTATTCCGCAGCCTTTGGTTTTTTAACAAATTTAGGTCTAACAACTGGCTCTACAATATCAGCAACAGTTCCGCCTGCTTTCTCTATAGAAACTTTAGCGCCCTTGGTAACTTTAATACCAACTACATTAACTTTTGAAGATAGTTCTGTATTTCCAAATATTTTTACTTTCTCAATTTTTTTACTTATAACTTTATTTGCTTTAAGAGTTACAAGGGAAACTTCAGTCATTCCTTCTAATAACTTCACATTCACATCTTTTAATAAATTATTAGTTCTAGACGAGAATCCAAATTTTGGAACTCTTTGTTGAAGGGGCATTTGTCCACCCTCAAAACCTGGTCTTACATTTCCACCAGATCTAGATTTTTGACCTTTATGACCTCTTCCAGCTGTTTTACCAGTTCCTGATCCAATACCTCTTCCAACTCTTTTTCTATTCTGAGCTGTACCAGGATTTGATAGGTTATTAAGGGCTAACTTATTTTTAGTTTCTTCAGTCATTTTTAACTTTCCAGTACCTCAACCATGTCAGAAATCTTATTAACCATGCCTCTATTGCTTGGTGTATCAATTATTGTCACAGTTTGATTTAATTTTTTAAAACCTAATCCTTTTATGCAAAGCTTATGAGACTTCATTCTCCCAATACCACTTTTAATAAGTTTAATTTTTAATGTTTTTTCTTTACTCATAGCTCTTCTTCTGATGATTTGCCTCGTCTTGAAGCCACTGTTTTAGGTGATTCCATAGAACTTAATGCATTTATTGTTGCTCTTACGACATTAACTGGGTTTGTTGATCCATAACATTTCGCTAGAACATTCTGAACTCCTGCGAGCTCTAAAACAGCTCTCATAGCTCCACCAGCAATAATTCCAGTACCTTCAGATGCAGGCTGCATGTATACATTTGCTGAATTATGTTTAGCTTTTATCGGATACCAGATTGTAGTGTTATTTAATTCAACATCAACCATACTTCTTCTGGCATTTTCCATAGCTTTTTGAATTGCAATTGGTACTTCTTTTGCTTTACCTCTTCCAAATCCAACTTTTCCTTTACCGTCACCAACTACTGTTAGTGCTGTAAAGCCAAAAATTCTTCCACCTTTAACAACTTTAGCAACTCTATTGACCTGAACAAGCTTCTCTTCAAGAGCGTCTTGTTGTTGACCAGCAGTATTTAAATTTTCTTGTTTCATATCTAACTAAAACTCCAAGCCAGCTTCTCTGGCAGAATCTGCAAGCGCTTTAATTCGACCATGGTATTTATAACCTGATCTATCAAAAACTACTTTTTTAATACCATTCTCCAATGCTCTTTCGGCAATTTTTTTACCTAAATCTTTTGCACTTTCTAGATTATTATTCTTAGTCTTTGCTTCTTTTTCTATAGTAGAAGCTGAGGCTATTACTTTTGAACCCACGCTATCAAATAATTGAACATAGAAATGCTTTGAAGATCTAAAAACACTTAATCTTGGGGATTCCTGCTCTCTAATTTTCATACGCGTTTTTTTAGCTCTTCTTATTCTTGAAATATTCTTCTCACTCATACCTATGCTCCTGCTGCCTTCTTAGCTTCTTTTCTTTTAATTACTTCATCAGAATATTTAACACCTTTGCCTTTATATGGCTCAGGGGGCCTAAATGCTCTTATTTCAGCAGCAGCTTGACCAAGCGCTTGCTTATCATGACTACTTAATACAACTTCAGTTTGAGATGGTGTTTCCACACTAACCACTTCCGGCAGTTGATATTTAACAGGATGTGAAAATCCAAGACTAAGTTCAAGTAACTTTCCAGTAGCTTTAGCTCTATATCCAACTCCTACTAGCTGTAATTTCTTTTGAAAGCCTTCTGTGACACCAATAACCATATTATTTACTAATGCTCGAGTTGTTCCTGCTAGGGCAGTAGACTCTTGAGAATCTCCATACTCTACGGTAATAACATTTTCTTCTTGTTTAAGTAATACTGATGCAGGAATTTTAAAATCTAATGACCCTTTAGGTCCTGAGACTTGGATATTAGAATTCTCTATATTCACTTTTACAGAATCAGGAATTGTTATTGGATTTTTTGCTACTCTAGACATAATTAAAATACCTCACAAAGGACTTCTCCTCCAATATTTTTTGCTTTAGCTTGCTTATCAGTCATCAGACCTTGATTGGTTGAAATAATGTATGCACCTAATCCATTTTTTACCGGTTTTAAATCTTCTGGACCTGAATATCTTCTCAAACTAGGCTTGCTAATTCTTTTAATATTCTTAATAGCCGGCTTTGAATTAAAATATTTTAAAGTAATATTAATAGAGGCTTTGTTATTTTCTTCTTCTACTTTTTTACAACTTTTTATGTAACCTTCTGTTACTAAAACATTAACTAAGTCATGTTTAACTTTTGAATAAGGCGCTGATACCTCAACCTTACCTCTCATAAGGCCATTGCGAATTCTTGTTAGACAATCTGATATAGGATCTTGAAAACTCATATTATTACCAACTTGATTTAACTAAACCTGGAATATCACCGCGCATAGCAGCTTCTCTTAGCTTAATTCGGCTAAGGCCAAATTTTCTATAGACAGCATGCGGTCTTCCAGTTATTGAACATCTTCTAACTACTCTTGATGCACTTGCATTTCTAGGGAGTTTTTGAAGCTTTTTATAAGCATCAGATCTCTCTTCATCAGTTGCATCCGTTTTTAATAAAATAGCCTTTAGCTCTGCTTTTTTAACAGCATATCTAGCTACAGTCTTTTTTCTTTTGACTTCTCTTGCGATCATTGATTTTTTAGCCATTTATTTTCCTACTTCTTAAATGGAAACTCTAAAACTTCTAATAAAGCTTTAGCCTCTTCCTTTGTGTTAGCTGAAGTATTGATACAAATATCCATACCTCTAATGTTGTCTATATTGTCGTAATTTATTTCTGGGAAAATTATTTGCTCTCTAATTCCAAAACTATAATTACCTTGCCCGTCAAATGATTTAGGATTTAGTCCTCTAAAGTCTCTTTCTCTTGGTATTGCAATATCAATTAGTCTTTCAACAAAATCATACATACGCTCGCCTCTAAGGGTAACTTTGCAACCTATTGGGTAACCTTCTCTAATTTTAAAACTAGCTACTGATTTTCTTGCTTTTGTAGTTACTACCTTTTGACCTGCAATAGACTCTAAGTCAGCAACAGCTGATGTTAAATGTTTTTTGTCTGTTAATGCTTGTCCAACTCCCATATTAATAACAATTTTTATTAATCTTGGAACAGCCATAACATTCTTCATTCCAAGCTTTTCTTGTAAAACTGGAACCATCTCTTTATTAAATTTTTGTTTTAAATTAGCCATCTACTTAATTTCCGTGTCGTTAGATTTAAATAATCTTATTTTTTTACCATCTTTATCTTCTGAGTATTTAATCTTATCTGCACCCTTCTTTTTTGGATTCCAAATGGATACATTAGATAAATCAATAGCTGCTTCCTGCTCAACTATGCCGCCAGTTACTCCCATTTGAGGATTTGGCTTGGTATGTTTCTTAACCATGTTAATTCCAGTAATAATTACTCTATTATTACTTTTCATAATTTTTCTGATATTGCCTTTTTTACCAATATCTTTACCAGCAATAACTACCACTTCATCACCAGTTTTAAGTTTTGTAATTGTTTTAGCTAACTTTTTCATTATAAAACTTCTGGTGCTAAAGATAGAATCTTCATGAAACTTCCATCTCTTAACTCTCTAGTTACTGGTCCAAAGACTCTAGTTCCTATTGGAGCTTTTTGATTATTTAATAAAACCGCAGCATTTTCATCAAATTTAATTAATGATCCATCACTTCGTCTTACCCCTTTTCTAGTTCTAACTATTAAAGCATCAACTACCTGTCCTTTTTTAACTTTTCCTGTTGGAATAGCTTCACGAACTGCAACTTTTATAATGTCGCCAATATTTGCATATCGTCTTTTTGACCCACCAAGAACTTTGATACACATAACGCTTCTAGCACCACTGTTATCTGCAATCTTTAGAATAGTCTGCATCTGTATCATTATTCTTTCTCCTCTACTATTTCTTCATTATTTACTGGTACAACATCTACTGCTTTTATTACTTCTTCAGAAACTAAAACCCAAGTTTTACTTTTAGATATAGGTCTGCATTCTTTTACAGTAACCATGTCACCCATACTCGCTTGATTAGATTCATCATGAGCATGCACTTTAGTTGTTCGCTTCATTATTTTTCCATAAAGCGGATGTCTGACTTTTCTTTCAACTTTAACGGTTATTGTCTTATCTGCTTTATCAGATATAACAACCCCTGTTAGTAGTCTTGGATTTGAAGATGCCATTATTTAACTTCCTTATTCTTTGTCTCTGTAATTAGAGTTTTTATTCTTGCTATTTTTCTTCTAGTATTCTTAATAATGTTTGTCTCATTAAGTTGTCCTGTTTTGTGTTTAATGCGCATAGTGAACTGTTCTGCTCTTACAGATGCTAGCTCTTGATTTAACTGGTCTAAATCTTTTTTTCTTAAATCTATTAGTTCTTTGCTCATCTTTTTAATCCTTCTTTAAGAAGCGTGTTTTTACTGGTAATTTAGATGAAGCTAATTTAAATGCTTCTCTAGCAAGCTCTTCAGTTACTCCAGCCATTTCAAACATAACTTTTCCTGGTTGCACTAAAGCAACCCAGTACTCAACATTTCCTTTACCTTTACCCATTCTTACTTCGAGAGGTTTTTTTGTAATAGGCTTGTCAGGAAATAATCTTATCCAGATATTTCCACCTCTTTTAATATGTCTAGTCATGGCTCGTCTAGCGGCTTCAATTTGTCTTGCTGTGATTCTTCCTCTATCAAGAGCAACTAGACCAAATCTTCCAAATGCAACAGTATTACCATTTTGTGCCAGGCCTCTATTTCGGCCTTTATGCATTTTTCTAAATTTTGTTTGTTTTGGTTGTAACATAATATTTAAATTTTATTTATCTTCTTGTTTGAATGGATCGCCCATTACTTCGCCCTTAAACACCCAAACTTTAACTCCAATGATTCCATAAGTAGTTAATGCTTCAGCTGTACCATAATCAATGTCTGCTCTAAGGGTGTGAAGAGGAACTCTTCCTTCTCTATACCACTCTGTTCGAGCAATTTCAGCACCATTTAGTCTTCCTGAAACTTCTATTCTTACGCCTTTTGCACTTTGTCTTAAAGCGCTCTGAACTGTTCTTTTCATAGCTCTTCTAAACATCACCCTTCTTTCAAGCTGCTGAGCAACCCCTTCAGCTAAAATTACTGCATCTAAATCAGGTTTTTTAACTTCTTTTATATTTATTTGAGTTGGTTGGTGAACAATTTTCTGAACTGCTTTTTTAAGATTTTCTATTTCTTCACCTCTTTTTCCTATAATAATTCCAGGTCTAGATGTATGAATAAACACAGTAAAATTATCTGCAGATCTTTCAAGTTCAATTTTACTTACTGAAGAAAATTTTAATTTCTTTTTAAAATATTCTCTAACCTTAAGATCTTGAACTAAATTTACTGAGAATTGTTTGCCTTTTGCATACCAAGTTGCATTGTGCTTTTTAACAACTCCTAATCTAAAACCAATTGGGTTTACTTTTTGTCCCATTATTTCTCCTGATCGGTAAGTATGATTTCTATATGGCATGAAGGTTTAATAATCCTATCAGCTCTTCCTCTTGCTCTTGGCTTCATACGCTTTAATCTCATTCCTTGATTGACGATTATTGATTTAATAACTAGTAAATCAATATCAGCTTTATCATTATTTTCAGCATTAGCAATAGCTGATTCTAATAATTTTTTAATAATTGCAGAACCTTTTTGTTTATTAAAGATTAAAAAGTCCATAGCATCTTGAACGGATTTTCCTCTTACTTCATTAGCTACCAAACCAGCCTTCTGTGGAGATAGTCTAGTTCCTTTTAGATATGCTCTTGTTTCCATTATTTACTCTTCCTGTCACCTGAATGCTGTCTAAACGTTCTTGTAATTGCGAACTCACCTAATTTATGACCAACCATATCTTCATTAATGTAGACAGGTACATGCTGTCTTCCGTTATGCACTGCAATAGTTAATCCAACCATTGATGGCATAACCATTGATCTTCTTGACCAAGTTTTAATAGGTCTTTTATCATTTGATGCATTAGCTGCATCTACTTTCTTTTCTAGTGAAAGATCTATGAACGGGCCTTTTTTTAGTGATCTTGGCATAATCTACTTCCTGCTTCCTTTTCTTCTAATAATTAAATCATTAGTTCTTTTATTCTTTCTTGTTTTATAGCCTTTAGTTGGTACGCCCCAAGGAGTAGAAGGATGTCTTCCTCCAGATGTTCTTCCCTCACCACCACCATGCGGATGATCAACCGGGTTCATAGCAACACCTCTAACAGTAGGTCTAACACCTCTCCACCTTTTAGCTCCAGCTTTACCAAGAGATCGAAGATTATGTTCACTATTACAAACTGTTCCTAAGGTTGCTCTACAATCTGATAAAACTTTTCTAGTTTCTCCAGACTGGAGTCTAAGAGTTGCATATATGCCCTCTTTAGCAATTAATCTAGCTGAAGTTCCAGCACTTCTAGCAAGTTGTGCACCCTTTAAAGGTTTCATTTCTATGCAATGGACATTAGTTCCAAGTGGAATATCCTTAAGCTTCATCGAATTACCAGTTTTAATATCAGCTGATTCTGCAGAAATAATCTCATCACCAACTTTTAATTTAGCGGGAGCTATAATGTATCTTCTTTCACCGTCTTTATATTTTAAAAGCGCTATATGTGCAGTTCTATTTGGATCATACTCAATAGTCTCTACAACAGCCGGAATATCTAATTTATCTCTTTTGAAATCAATAATTCTATAATGCTGTTTGTGGCCACCACCTTGATGACGAACTGTAATTCGGCCATTATTATTTCTTCCACCATTCTTGGACTTAGGCTGAAGAAGAGCTTTAAAAGGCTTTCCTTTATGCAAATCAGATTTAACTGATATGACGTGCCTTCTTGCTGGACTGGTAGGCTTTGCCTTAACAATAGTCATTTTTAATTAATACCCTCAAATTGAATTTCAGAATCTTGACTTAAGGTAATAAAAGCTTTTTTATAATTTGATCTTTTGTAAGTACCAGTTTTATTTCTTTTTGTCTTACCTTTAACTACTGAGGTTGTAACTGCTAAAACTTCTACTTTAAAAAGCTCTTCTACAGCTTGCTTAATTTCTCTTTTGTTGGCATTAAGATCTACTTTAAATACAACTTGTTTATGCGCCTCATTAACCCTGGCTGATTTCTCAGTTACTATTGGTGCTTTGATTAAGGTATAGAGTTTTTCGTTAAACATTAGATCCACTCCTCTATTAATTTAAATGCTTCTGCAGTTACTGCAACTTTGTCAGCTTTTAGCAAAATTACTGGGTTTACTTCTTTAACAGTAATAACATCTACATTCGGTATGTTTCTTGCTGAAAGATAAAAATTTGAATCAAAAGCATCTGTAATAAATAAAACTTTACTTAATGAAAAATCATTTAAAAACTTCGTTATTTCTTTAGTTTTTGGTTTTTCTAAAACAGGTGTTTCAATTGCAACTAATTTACCTTGTCTTAGTAATTCAGAAAATATAGATCTTAAGGCAGCTCTATACATTTTTTTATTAATCTTCTTGCTGTAGTCTCTTGGAGTAGAAGCAAAAGTAACTCCACCACCTCTCCATAATGGACTTCTTATTGTTCCAGCTCTAGCTCTACCAGTTCCTTTTTGATTCCATGGCTTCTTACCACCACCTCTAACTTCTGAACGAGTTTTTTGCTTTGAGGAGCCTTGTCTTGATCCAGCCATGTAGCTAACAACAGCTTGATGAACTAGTGATTCATTAAAATCCTTGCCAAAAGTAGCTTCAGAAATTGTTATGTCTGATTTTTTGGTAGATGATGTGAGTAAATCTATCTTCATTTTTTCTTGAGTGATGGTTTAATTTTTAAATCTGATCCGTTAAATCCTGGAACTGCACCTTTTACATAAAGAACATTATTCTCTACATCTAATTCAACAATTTTTAAGCTTTGTACTGTTGTTGTTGCATTACCCATATGGCCTGACATTTTTTTACCTTTCCATACTCGGCCAGGCGTTTGACACTGTCCAATAGAGCCATGCGCTCTATGAGAAAGAGAGTTACCGTGAGTTGCATCCTGCATAGCAAAGTTATGACGTTTTATAACACCAGCATAACCTTTACCTTTTGAGGTTCCTGTAATATCAACATATTGACCAGTTTCAAAAACATCAGCTGTAAGATGATTTCCTATTTGGTATCCAGCAGCATTATCAGCATTTGTTCTAAATTCAGCTAATTTACCTGGTTCTAGATTAACTTTCTTAAAGAATTCTTTTGTTGATTTTGTTAAATTATTTGATTTTTTTATCTTAGATACGACTAATGCATCATATCCATCTCTATCCGAAGTTTTAATATCTGCAACAAAGTTACCACATACTGATATTACAGTAACAGGTATAGATGTGCCGTCTTCTAAGAAAAGACGTGACATTCCAGATTTTTTTCCTATTAAGCCAGTGCTCAATTTATTCTCCTTTTTACGGGGCTATTCACCCTCTATGGCCGCCTAAGCGTTAAAAATTCTACTATCCAAGACTTATTTGGACATCTACCCCTGCGGATAAATCTAATTTCATTAATGCATCAACCGTTTTATCAGTTGGCTCAACAATATCCATAAGTCTTTTATATGTAACTATTTCATACTGATCTCTTGCATCTTTATCTTTATGCGGCGAAGTCAATATAGTTGTTCTTTCTTTCTTTACAGGTAATGGAATCGGTCCTCTTACTATTGCTCCTGTCTTTTTAACAGTTTCAACAATTAGTTTAGTAGATGCATCAATCAATCTGTAATCAAATGCTTTGAGCCTAATTCTTATTGATTGATTATCCATTTTTTCTATTTTTTACCTTATTGTTCTTTTATTTTCACAGTCTGCTAATTACAAAATGTGGAGTATTCTAAGCTCCTAGGAGCAACACTGTCAACATAATTAAACAGTTTTATAAATTCTACTTTTAAGTGGATTTTAACCCTTCAGCAATATTGTTAGGAACTTCGCCGTACTTGGTGAATTCCATTGTAAATGTAGCTCTTCCTTGTGTTTGAGATCTTAAATCTGTTGCGTATCCAAACATCTCTGCAAGAGGGACTTCTGAAGAAACCTCTTTACCTGAAGTTATGTCATCCATGCCTAAAATTATTCCTCTTCTTCTGTTTAAATCTCCTACAACATCACCCATATGGTCTTCAGGAGTAACTACTACTACCTTCATAATTGGTTCTAATAATGCGGGTTTAGCTTTATTTGCTCCATCTTTTAAAGCTAAGGATCCTGCTATCTTAAATGCCATTTCATTTGAATCAACATCATGAAAAGATCCATCGTAAAGAGTTGCTCTTAATGCAAGCAATGGATACCCAGCTATAACTCCATTTTGCATTTGCTCTTGAATGCCTTTATTGACAGCAGGTATATATTCTTTTGGAATAGCTCCACCAACAATTTTATCAACAAATTCATATTCATCATCTAAACCTAGAGGCTCTAGTTTTATCCAAACATGACCATATTGACCTTTACCACCACTCTGTCTTACAAACTTACCTTCTACTTCTACAGTTTCTTTAATAGTTTCTCTATAAGAAACTTGTGGTTTACCTATATTTGCCTCTACTGAGAATTCCCTTCTCATTCTATCAACAAGAACATCAAGATGAAGCTCTCCCATTCCTGAAATAATTGTTTGGCCTGTCTCTTCATCACTAGTAACTCTAAATGATGGATCTTCTTGTGCTAACTTACCTAAAGCCATAGACATTTTTTCTTGATCTGGCTTAGATTTGGGTTCAACGGCAACTGAAATAACTGGTTCTGGAAAGTCCATTCTTTCTAAAACAATAGGTTTAGATGCATCAGAAAGAGTATCTCCCGTTGTAATATCTTTAAGACCAATACAGGCAGCAATATCACCTGCTCTAACTTCTTTAATTTCTTCTCTATTATTTGAATGCATTTGAACCATTCTTCCAACTCTTTCTTTTTTAGATTTAGTTGTATTCATAACACCATCACCAACAGACAGAACACCAGAATAAACTCTTATAAAGGTTAAAGTTCCGACGAAAGGATCTGTTGCAATTTTAAAAGCAAGTGCTGAGAAAGGTTCATCATCAGATGATTTTCTAGAATCAAATTCTTCGTCTTCTTCACTGTTATTTGGAATTACACCCTCAATAGCTTTTACTTCATCTGGTGCGGGTAAAAAATCGACAATAGCATCAAGCATTGCTTGAACGCCTTTATTCTTAAATGCTGATCCACATAAACCTAAAATAAGTTCGTTTCCTAGCGATCTAATTCTCAAGCCTTCTTTAACTTGGGCTATTGAAAGCTCACCTGTTTCCAGATATGCATCCATTAACTCTTCATTTGCCTCAGCAGCAGCTTCAACCATTTCTTCTCTAAGCTGATTACATTTAACTAGAAGATCTTCTGGAACTTCTTTTGAATCAAAAGTTAAACCTTGATCATCTTCATTCCAATAGATTGCTCTCATGTTTATCAAATCTACAACACCTTTAAAGTTTTCTTCAGCGCCAATATTATATTGAATTGGAACAATGTTGGCTTGGAGTCTATCTTTAATTTGAGCAATTACCCTTTCAAAGTCAGCTCCAGCTCTATCCATTTTATTAACAAAAACAATTCTTGGAACTTCATATCTATTTGCCTGTCTCCAGACTGTCTCTGATTGAGGCTCAACTCCTGAAGTCGCACAAAAAACTACCACAGCGCCATCTAAAACTCTTAATGATCTTTCTACTTCAATCGTAAAATCTACGTGACCTGGAGTATCAATGATATTGATTCTATGCTGAGGAAACTGTTGCTCCATTCCGCTCCAAAAACAAGTTGTGGCAGCAGATGTAATAGTTATACCTCTTTCTTGCTCTTGCTCCATCCAGTCCATGACAGCAGCACCATCATGCACTTCACCAATCTTATGGGACAATCCTGTATAAAAAAGCACTCTTTCAGTGGTTGTAGTTTTACCTGCATCAACGTGAGCACATATACCGACATTACGATATCTATTTAAAAGAATTTCTCTTGCCATAATTTATATTTGTTTAGGGATTAAAATCTAAAATGAGAGAAAGCTTTATTGGCTTCTGCCTGCTTGTGAACATCTTCTCTTTTTCTAACAGCATTACCTTTTTTCTGCGATGCGTCAGTCAATTCTCCAGCAAGTCTTAAGTGCATAGATTTCTCGCTTCTTTTTCTTGCAGCTTCGACTATCCATCTCATGGCTAAAGCCTGTCTTCTCGATGGCCTTACTTCTATTGGGACCTGGTAGTTAGCGCCACCGACTCTTCTTGATTTAACTTCAACAACTGGGCTAACTTCATACAAAGCTTTTGTAAAAATCTCTAGTGGATCTTCTTTTGTAGTTTCAGTAATTCTATCAAAAGCTCCATAAACAATTTTCTCAGCTATAGATTTTTTACCATCTTTCATCAGATTATTCATGAATTTCGCTAAGATAAGATCTTTATACTTAGGATCTGGTAATATTTTTCGTTTTTCGGGACTTCTTCTTCTAGGCATACTTATTTACTCTTTTTAGCGCCGTATTTAGAACGCCTTTGTTTTCTATTTGCAACACCAGATGTATCTAGTGCTCCTCTTACTGTGTGATATCTAACCCCAGGTAAATCTTTAACTCTACCCCCTCTAATAAGAACAAGTGAATGCTCTTGCAAGTTATGACCTTCTCCGCCTATATATGAAGTTACTTCGAATCCACTAGTTAGCCTAACTCTACATACTTTTCTTAAAGCTGAGTTTGGTTTCTTAGGTGTGGTGGTATAAACCCTTGTACATACTCCTCTTCTTTGAGGGCAAGCCTCAAGAGCAGGTACATCAGTTTTCCTGATTTTAGGTTTTCTAGATTTTTTTACTAATTGATTTACTGTTGCCATAATAATTATTTAAGTTAGAGCGCGATTTTATAGAGCTGAGTGGTTGCGGTCAACACTATTCCTCACTTTCTTGAAGCTCTTGTCTTAATGCTGCTTCAATATCATCAGCTGAAAGAGTTGATTCCTCAAGATCTAGTTGTTTTTTATTTTTAAGTCTGTCATGGAATTCCATTCCTGTTCCAGCAGGAACAAGCCTTCCAACAACAACATTTTCTTTAAGACCACGTAAATGATCCTTTTTCCCAGTAACAGCAGCTTCAGTCAAAACCCTTGTAGTTTCTTGGAAAGAAGCGGCCGAAATGAATGAGTCAGTTGCAAGAGAAGCTTTTGTAATACCAAGTAAAACTCTTTCATACTCTGCAGGAGTTCTACCATCAGAAGAGATTCTTTTGTTCTCTTCCTTCATTGCAGCGTAACCAACCTGATCACCCTGAATAAATTTAGTATCATTGCCATCAACAATAAGAGCTTTTCTTAACATTTGACGAAGAATAGTTTCAATGTGTTTATCATTGATTGAAACACCTTGAAGTCTGTAAACGTCCTGAATTTCATTTACTATAAAGTTAGTTAGTTCAGGAACACCTTTCAATCTAAGGATGTCATGCGGGCTATAAGGCCCATCTGAAATAATATCACCTTTAGTAATTCTCTCACCTTCAAAAACAGAAAGAGTTCTATGTTTTGGAATCAACATCTCGGTATTCTGAATCTTCTTAGTCGCTCCATCTGGAGTAATAACAAGCCTTATTTTGCCTTTAGTTTCTTTACCAAAGGAAATAATTCCTGTCGATTCAGAAAGAACAGCTGCGTCTTTAGGCTTTCTTGCCTCAAACAGGTCAGCTACTCTAGGAAGTCCACCTGTAATATCTTTTGTTTTTGATGCGCCAAGAGGTATACGTGCAAGAACTTCACCAGCAGTTACCTTCTGATTTGGAGCTAAATTAACTAAGGCATTTGCAGGTAGTGTATAGGTTGCTGGAGCTTTATGATCACCAACAAGAACTGCATTACCTTTTGAATCAACTAGTGACATGGAAGGAACTAATTCCTTTCCAGCTGAAGGTCTTACAGAGACATCCATTATCTCTATACTGCTTAGTCCAGTCAGTTCATCTGTTTGAGTTGTTACAGTTACTCCATCGACGATATCATTCAGTTTAACCTTTCCTGATACTTCTGAAATAATCGGTCTTGTATAAGGATCCCAAGAAGCAATTTTTATTCCATCTTTTAAATCAGCAGCATTATCAACCTCTAAAGTTGCACCGTATGGAACTTTATATTGTTCTACTAATTTTCCTTGAATATCAGTAATAGTACACATAGTGTTTCTGGATACTACAACCTGAAGTTTATCTTTATTGGTAACAGTCTTCATCTCATCTGAGAAAGACACTTGACCAGCACTTTTATTAAAGATTGCATTAGCTTCTGAGGAGCTTGAAGCAGCGCCACCAATGTGGAAAGTTCTCATGGTTAGCTGTGTTCCAGGTTCACCGATTGATTGAGCAGCCACAACACCCACAGCTTCTCCTCTGTGGACTAGATGTCCTCTTGCAAGATCTCTTCCATAACAACTTGAACATACTCCATGAGGAGCTTCACAAGTCATAGAGGAGCGAACTTTTAATGTTGCAAGATTTAGAGGCTCTATTTTATCTAAAGCTTCCTCATCCAACATTGTTCCTATTGCAAATAGCTCTTTGCCTTCTCCATCTAAAATAGGCTCCGCTATAACTCTTCCTAAAATTCTGTCTGTAAGAGCTTGTATGATCTCTCCGCCATCAATAATTGAAGTAACTGTAATAGAATCTTTTGTCTCACAATCACTTATTACAACTACACAATCTTGAGATACATCAACAAGTCTTCTAGTTAGATAACCAGAGTTAGCTGTTTTTAAAGCTGTATCAGCTAGGCCTTTTCTGGCTCCATGAGTTGAAATAAAGTACTGTAAAACAGATAAGCCTTCTCTAAAATTAGCAGTAATTGGAGTTTCAATAATAGATCCATCAGGTTTTGACATTAAGCCTCTCATTCCAGAAAGCTGTCTAATCTGTGCAGGAGATCCTCTTGCACCAGAATCTGCATAAATATATACAGAATTAAAAGACGCTTGCTGAACATCGTTGCCATCTGCGTCTTTGACGATCTCGGTACTAATTTTTTCCATCATGGCTTTTGAAACTTGCTCATTTGCTTTAGACCAGATATCAATAACTTTATTGTATCTTTCGCCATTAGTAACTAATCCAGATTCAAATTGTTTTGCTATGGCCTTAACTTCTTTTTCAGAAGCTTCAACAATAGAAGCTTTAGCCTCAGGAATTACAAAGTCATTTACTCCAATTGAGGATCCTGACCTAGTAGAAAAATCAAAACCTAAATACATCAACTGATCAGCAAAAATTACTGTTTTCTTTAGACCAGCTTTTCTGTATGAAATATCAATTAGTTTTGATACTGATTTTTTATTTAAAGTTTTATTAATATTATCAAATCCAACTTCAATAGGAGTAATTCTCCAAGCAAGGACTCTGCCTACAGTTGTATCTTCTATATAAGTTCCCTTCTCAGCATTTGCTATTCTGCATCTGATATTTGCATGTAATGAGATGGTTTCAGCCTCAAAAGCTCTTAAAACTTCATCTGGGTTACTAAATACTCTTCCTTCACCTTTAGAGTTAACTTTCTCTCTGGTCATGTAATAAAGACCAAGTATCATATCTTGAGTAGGATTAATTATTGGCGCTCCGTCAGCTGGAGAAAGTATATTGTTAGTCGACATCATTAATGCTCTAGCTTCTAACTGAGCTTCAAGAGTTAAAGGAACATGAACTGCCATCTGATCACCATCAAAGTCAGCATTAAATGCAACACAAACTAATGGATGGAGTTGGATTGCTTTGCCTTCAATAAGTTTAGGTTCAAAAGCTTGAAGTCCTAATCTATGAAGAGTTGGAGCTCTATTAAGCATCACCGGATGCTCTCTAATAACATCTTCTAAAACTTCCCATACTTCAGGCGTTTCTCTTTCCACTAACTTTTTGGCTGATTTAATAGTTGTAGCAAGTTCTCTTTGCTCTAATTTTCCATAAACAAATGGTTTAAATAATTCAAGCGCCATCTTCTTAGGTAAGCCACATTGATGTAGTTTTAAATTTGGGCCAGATACGATTACAGATCTTCCTGAATAATCTACCCTTTTCCCTAGTAGGTTTTGTCTAAACCTTCCGCCTTTACCTTTAATCATGTCTGCTAAAGATTTAAGAGGTCTTTTATTAGTTCCTGTAATAACCCTTCCTCTTCTTCCATTATCTAGCAAAGCATCGACTGATTCTTGAAGCATTCTCTTTTCATTTCTTACAATGATGTCAGGAGCACTTAATTCAAGTAATCTTTTTAATCTATTGTTTCTATTAATAACTCTTCTATATAAATCATTTAGATCAGATGTAGCAAACCTTCCGCCCTCAAGAGGAACTAAAGGTCTTAAATCTGGTGGTAAAACAGGTAAAACTGTCATAACCATCCACTCAGGCTTATTACCTGAATTATTAAAAGCTTCTAAAAGCTTTAATCTTTTAGAAAGTTTTTTAAGTTTAGTTTCTGAGTTTGTTTGAGGAATCTCTTCTCTAATAACTCTTATTTCATCTTCAATATCAAGATCTTGAAGTAATCCTTGAATAGCTTCAGCTCCCATATCAGCACTAAAATCATCACCATATTCATCAAAAGATTCTACGTATTCTTCTTCAGTTAATATTTGTCCTTTCTCTAAGTCAGTTAACCCAGGATCAGTAACAATATAACTTTCAAAATATAAAACTCTTTCAATTTCACGAAGTGTAATATCAAGCAGTAAACCAATTCTTGATGGAAGAGATTTTAAGAACCATATATGGGCAACGGGTGCGGCAAGGTCGATATGACCCATTCTTTCTCTTCTAACTTTAGCTAGGGTAACTTCAACTCCACACTTTTCACAAACTACACCCCTGTGTTTCATACGTTTATATTTTCCACAAATACATTCGTAATCTTTTATAGGTCCAAAAATTTTAGAACAAAAAAGACCATCTCTTTCTGGTTTAAAAGTTCTATAGTTTATAGTCTCAGGTTTTTTTACCTCACCAAAGGACCATGATTTGATCATTTGTGGTGAAGCTAGCCCAGCAGATATTGTAGTAAAATCGTCTTGACCTGGTTTTAGTAAATTTAATAAGTCTCTCAATTTGCTCTCCTAGTTATCTGAATCTAATTCAATATTAATACCAAGTGATTTAATTTCCTTACTAAGGACATTAAACGACTCAGGGATACTTGCATCCATTTGATAGGATCCAGCAACAATATTCTTGTACATTTTTGTTCTTCCAGCCACATCATCTGATTTAACAGTAAGCATTTCCTGAAGGGTGTATGAAGCTCCATAAGCCTCAAGTGCCCATACCTCCATTTCACCAAATCTTTGGCCACCAAACTGAGCTTTACCACCCAGCGGTTGCTGTGTTACTAAGCTGTATGATCCAGTTGATCTAGCATGCATTTTGTCATCAACTAAGTGATTAAGTTTAATGATATACATATATCCAACGGTAACAGGTCGCTCAAATTTAGTTCCTGTTCTTCCGTCATATAATGTGAACTGTCCAGATTCTGGAAGTCCTGCAAGTTTTAATAAATCCTTAATCTCACTCTCTTTAGCACCATCAAAAACTGGTGTTGCAATAGGAAGTCCAGAAGTAAGATTTGAAGCTAATTCAACAATTTCAGCATTATTAAATGATTCTATATCTTCTTTATTAGCTGCATTCTTATTATAAAGTTTATCTAAGTAAACTTTTAACTCAGCTGGTTTAGCGTTTTCTTTTAGCATTGAATCAATTTTCTCTCCAATACCTTTTGCAGCCATACCCATATGAGTCTCGAGAACCTGTCCGACATTCATTCTTGAAGGCACTCCAAGTGGATTAAGAACTATATCAACAGGAACGCCATATTTATCGTGAGGCATATCTTCTACTGGCATTATTTCAGATATAACTCCTTTATTACCATGTCTTCCAGCCATCTTATCTCCAGGCTGAATTCTTCTCTTGATTGCAAGGTAGACTTTTACTATTTTAATAACACCAGGTGCTAAGTCATGACCTCTAATTATTTTTTCTCTTTTTTCCTCAAATCTTGTCTTAATGTCCTTTAGGTATTGTTTTAGATTCTTCTCAGTCTCTTCTACTCTTGTATTAACTGAATCAGAATCTGTTCGTATAGCTAATAGTTCATCTAATGAAAGTTCAGATAAGTCATCAAGAGAAATCGAAGCGCCTTTCTTCATTCCAGAAGCTTTGACAACTTTATTGCCTTTTAAGATTTCAGCGACTCTTAATTTTGTTGCTTCCTCAACAATTCTTGTTTCATCATCAGCATCTTTCTTAGATTCAGATAAATGATCTTCTTCAATTGCTTGAGTTCTTGTGTCTTTTTCAACACCATCTCTTGTAAAGACTTCTACCCCAATAACAGTACCCTTTGTACTAGATGGAGCTCTTAAGGATGTATCTTTAACATCAGAAGCTTTCTCACCAAAGATAGCTCTTAAAAGTTTTTCCTCTGGTGATAATTGGGTTTCACCTTTAGGAGTAATTTTACCCACTAATATATCTCCAGGTTCAACCTCAGCACCAACATATACAATACCGCAGTCATCTAGTTTTCCTAGTGAACCTTCTCCGACATTTGGAATATCAGATGTTATCTCTTCCGAACCAAGCTTAGTGTCTCGAGCGATACAAGTAAGTTCTTGAATATGTATCGATGTAAATCGATCCTCACGAGCAACCTTTTCAGATATTAAAATTGAATCCTCAAAGTTATATCCATTCCATGGCATAAATGCAATTCTAATATTTTGACCTAAAGCTAATTCACCATTATCAATAGATGGTCCGTCAGCCAAAACATCTCCAGCTTTTACTTTATCTCCAACTTTAACTATTGGTCTTTGGTTAATACATGTATTTTGATTTGATCTTGTATATTTTATTAAGTTATAAACGTCTACAGCTGAATTACTATGTTTTGTATCAGTAACTCGAACAACTATCCTAGCTGCGTCAACATTCTCGACAATACCGTTTGTTTTAGAAATTATACAAACACCTGAATCTCTAGCAACAACTGACTCTAAACCAGTTCCAACTAATGGTTTTTCTGGTCTAAGACATGGAACAGCTTGTCGTTGCATATTTGATCCCATTAGGGCTCTGTTAGCATCATCATGTTCTAAAAACGGGATTAATGATGCTGCAATAGATACAACTTGCTGAGGGGATACATCCATTAAATCAACTCTGTCAGGTGACATAAGTTCAAATTCACTAGCATGTCTAACAGCAACTAAATCATCAACAAATCTATTATTTTTATCTAGTACGACGTTAGCCTGAGCAATAACATGTTCACTTTCATCAATTGCAGATAAATATTCGATATTATCTGTTACTTTGCCATCAACTACTTTTCTATATGGAGTTTCGATAAAACCGTAATTATTAGTTCTTGCGTATGAAGCAAAAGAATTAATTAAACCAATGTTTGGTCCTTCAGGAGTTTCAATTGGGCACACTCTTCCATAATGAGTAGGATGAACATCTCTAACTTCAAAACCTGCTCTTTCTCTAGTAAGACCTCCGGGTCCTAGTGCTGAGACTCTTCGTTTGTGTGTTATTTCTGATAATGGATTATTTTGATCCATAAATTGAGATAACTGACTTGATCCAAAGAATTCTTTGATAGCAGCTGTTACTGGTTTAGCGTTAATGAGATCTTGTGGACCTAACTCATCTGCTTCAGCCATGCTTAATCTTTCTCTTACAGCTCTTTCTACTCTAATTAAACCAACTCTAAATTGGTTAGCTGTCATTTCACCAACTGACCTAACTCTTCTGTTACCAAGATGGTCAATATCATCAACCACGTCATGGCCGTCTCTAATACTTACGATGCCTTTCATGACTTCTATAATGTCGGCTTTGTCTAAAATATTAGGACTCTCTTTATCCTCTTCTATTTTTAGCCTTCTATTAAATTTCATTCTGCCAACTTCTGAAAGATCATATCTTTCTGAATTGAAGAAAAGGTTATTAAATAATGTATCTGCTGAATCCTTTGTAGGCGGTTCTCCAGGTCTCATCATTCTATAAATTTCAACTAAAGCCTCTAATCTATTCGATGTAGGATCTGATCTTAGTGTGTCAGAAATATATGGACCTTTATCTAATTCATTTATATACAGACACTCTAAATCTGTAACATTACTTTCTTTAAGTAACTCAAGAACTGTAATGTCGATAAGTGTGTTGGCAGAAACTAGAATTTCTCCTGTTTCTTTATTAAAAATATCTTTTGCTGTTACTTTTCCTAGCAAGTAATCTTCAGGGAGAGCTAATTCACTAATTGTAGATTTAGCCATCTCTCTAACATGTTTTGCTGTTATTCTTTTTCCTGCTTCTACGAAGACTTTACTTTTAACTTTAATGTCAACTGCAAGAGTTTCTCCACGCAGTCTTTCAGGTATTATTTTTAAAATAACGGATTCTTTGTCTAAAGTATAAGAATCATTTTCATAAAAATTCGTTAGTATTTCTTCGGTGCCCATATCTAAGGCTCTCAGCATAATAGTAGCTGGTATCTTTCTTCTTCTATCAATTCTACAAAATAAGATATCTTTGGGATCAAACTCAAAATCTAACCAAGACCCTCTATAAGGAATAATTCTGGCTGAATATAATACTTTACCGGATGAATGAGTTTTGCCTTTATCATGATCAAAAAATACACCAGGTGATCGATGTAACTGAGCAACAACAACTCTCTCAGTTCCATTAATAACAAAAGATCCATCATCCGTCATGAGCGGAACTTCGCCCATAAAGACTTCACCTTCTTTAATATCTTTTACTTCTTTAAAATTTGTTTCTCTATCATAAAGAACTAATTTAACTTTAATTCTAAGTGGTGCTGAATAAGATAATCCTTGAACAAGGCATTCTTGGACATCATATACATTTTTACCTAACTCATAAGATACATATTCAAGGGCAGCGTTACCTGAAACACTGGTTATAGGAAATAAAGATTGAAAAACCTCTTCAAGTCCTTGCCTTTTCCTAGCCTCAAGACTGACTTCTGATTGAAGAAATTCTGAATAAGAATCTAATTGGGTTTCTATAAGGTTAGGAAGATCCATAACCTTTGCAAAAGTTCCAAAATTCTTTCTTATTCTCTTTTTTTCGGTATAACTGTATGTCATAAACGAGCCCTTATGTATGTAATTAATTTTCTAAGTTATTTAAGTTCTGCTGATGCTCCAGCTTCAATTAGCTGCTTTAACATCTCTTCAGCTTCTTCCTTTTTAATACCTTCTTTAATAGTATTAGGAGCTCCATCAACTAAATCTTTAGCTTCTTTTAAGCCTAATCCAGTGATAGCTCTTACTGCTTTAATAACTTGGACTTTCTGATCACCAGCTGCGTTAAGAACAACGTCAAAAGCGCTCTTCTCTTCTTCTACTTCGCCAGCGTCTGCTGCTGCTGCGGGCGCAGCTGCAACTGCTGCTGCTGCAGTTACTCCAAATTTCTCTTCAATTGCTGAAATAAGATCAACGAGGTCCATTACGGACATCTCTTCTACAGCTTTTAAAATATCATCTTTACTTGTTGCCATTCTAATTCTCCTTTTTTAGGCAGATGCCTGTTTATTGTCATGAACTGCTGATAAAACTCTCGCTAACTTACTTGGTACTTCATTTAATAAAGTAGCAAACTTGCTAACAGGTGCTTGTAAAACAGAAGCTATAAGACCCAATGCCTCGTCTCTTGATGGAAGATTTGCCAAGATATCAATCTGAGCTCCATCTAGTAACTGACCCTCTACTACTAAAGCTTTGATCTCTAATGCTTCAAAGTTTTTAGCGTAAGTTTTGAGTAATTTAGCTGCTGCGCCTGGCTCATCAAATGAAAAAGCAAACAGGGAAGGCCCCTTTAGAACTTCATCGGAACATCCAAAATCAGTTCCCTCAAATGCTAATTTAGCAAGAGAGTTCTTGATAACCTGGATGTGGACTCCGGCTTCAGTCGCTTTTTGTCTAACTTCAGATAGTTCTGGTACTTTTAAACCACGTGCGTCTGAAATCACTAAGGATGATGCAGAAGAAGCTACTTCCTTCACTTCATTTACTATCCTTTCTTTTTCACTTTTAGCTAATGCCACAGCAATTCTCCTATATTTGCCTTTCGGCGTTTCGGCGACAAACTGCCAATTCGCAATCTGAACACCACCTACGTAGGAAATTAAGTCTTTCGACACCTACGGTCTTTGACGGCTGCGAAAATCGCAACAATCTAAGGTTTCTTTCGAAACCTTAAAACTTATACTAGTTCAGCTGAACTAATCTTAACCCCTGGACCCATAGTGCTACTTATAGCAATATTTCCAATAAACACCCCTTTGGATGAAGGCGGTTTTAACTTTTTTAATTCTGTAAGAAGAGCTGTAGCATTTGATTGGATTTTATCCGCATCAAAAGAAACTTTTCCTATACATCCATGAATGATTCCATTTTTATCTGTTCTAAATCTTACCTGACCTGCTTTAACATTTTTAATTGCTCCAGCGACATCATCAGAAACAGTTCCTGTTTTAGGATTCGGCATTAAACCTTTAGGGCCTAGAATCTGTCCAAGCTTACCAACAACTTTCATTGCAGCCTGAGTTGATATAACTACATCAACTTGAATCTCTTCTTTCTTAAATTGTTCAGCAAGATCTTCCATACCAACAAACTCAGCACCAGCTACTTTTGCTGCATCTGCATCTTCACCATCTGCAAAGACTGCTACAGCAACAGCTTTACCAAGCGCGTTAGGTAAAGTAACAGCACCTCTAACATTTTGATCAGATTTACCAGCGTCAATTCCTAACTTAATAGAAATATCTACAGATTCCTCAAACTTTGGAGATTTAACTGATTGAAGAATTTCCATTGCTTCTGCAACAGAATATGTCTTTTCAGTATCAAGTTTCTCGGAAATTAATTTTTGTTTTTTTGTAATTTTAGCCATTATAGATCCACCTCTACGCCCATACTTCTTGCAGTACCAGCAATAATTTTTACAGCATTATCCATGTCATTTGAATTCAAATCAGGTTCTTTCATTTTAGCAATTTCTTCCAGCTGTTTTCTTGAAATTTTTCCAACTTTTACTTTATTTGGCTCGCCGCTTCCTTTTTCAATATTCAAAGCTTTTCTTATAAGAACTGCAGCAGGGGGTGTTTTAACGATAAAAGTAAATGACTTATCTTCATAAACACTTATGACCACTGGAAGTGGAAGACCTTTCTCAGAACTTTGTGTTTGTGCATTAAAGGCATTACAAAAGTCCATTATATTAACACCAGCTTGGCCAAGTGCAGGCCCAACAGGAGGACTTGGATTAGCAGCGCCAGCAGGAATTTGTAATTTTAATATTGTTGAAACTTTTTTAGCCATTAGGTTTTCTCTATTTGCATGAAGTTAAGTTGAACAGGTGTTGATCTTCCAAGAATCTGAACAGCAACCTTGACAGAGTTTCTTTCATAATCAACATTCTCTACAACACCATTGAAATCATTAAAGGGACCATCACAAACTCTTATTACTTCACCAGGTTCGTATATAGTCCTAGGAGCTGGGGCGTCTTCACCAACTTCTATTCTATTAATAATGTTATCTACATCATCTTCTGATATTGGTAGAGGTTTTTCTTTGGTACCTCCTACAAAACCAGAAACTCTTGGGGTTTGTTTAACGAGCTGCCAAGTATCATCTTCTAATTCCATTTGAATTAAAACATAACCGGGAAAGAATTTTCTTTCAGTAGTTCTTTTAGTTCCGCTTTTTAATTCAACTATTTGCTCTGTAGGGACTAATATCTCACCAAACTTATCGCCAAGACCTTCCAATTGAATTTTTTCTTCTAAGGCAGCTTTAACCTTATTCTCGTATCCTGAATATGCTTGTATTACGAACCAATCCATCTCTTATCCTAAAATAAATTTAAAAATCCAACTTAATAACGATTCAAGTCCCCAAAAAAATAAACACAGGACAATGATCGCACCAAAAACTATTGCAAAAGTTTGAGTAGTTTCGGCTCTTGTTGGCCAAACAACTCTTCTAATTTCAGTTCTAGACTCTCTCATTAATTTAATAGAGTTAGAGCCAAAAGAAGTGAGGGCTAGAAATCCTAGTCCAACACCAAATAAGAAAACAACACCTAGAACTCTGTATAGAAATCCGATATCTGAAAAATAGCTATTGCCAACAACCGCTGTACCAAAAATAGCTAAAGCTATGACCCACTTTAGTCTATCAAACAATTTTGAAGCTGATTCTTTAGTCATAAAATTCCTACTCTACCAGCATGTTAATGGCAGGCCAGGAGGGTCTCGAACCCCCAACCTCCGGTTTTGGAGACCGCCGCTCTACCAATTGAGCTACTGGCCTATAAACTATTTTCATATTTCTCAGAGACAAATAAGCCGAGGCGCATGGCCTCGGCTATTAATATCTAAAAATGTTATTTAATTATCTTAGCTACGACGCCGGCACCGACTGTTCTGCCGCCTTCTCTAATCGCAAACTTTAGACCTTCTTCCATTGCTATAGGAGCAATTAAAGTAACTGTTATCTTAATATTGTCACCTGGCATAACCATTTCAACTCCATCAGGAAGTGCACAAGCACCAGTTACATCAGTGGTTCTAAAATAGAACTGAGGTCTATAATTACTAAAGAAAGGTGTATGTCTTCCACCTTCATCTTTGCCTAATACATATATCTCAGCCTCAAATTCTGTATGAGGATTGATAGATTTAGGTTTTGCAAGAACTTGCCCTCTCTCAACAGAACTTCTTTCAATACCTCTAAGAAGAACACCACAATTTTCACCTGCTCTGCCTTCATCTAAAGATTTTCTGAACATTTCAACACCAGTACATGTTGTATCTGTAGTTGCTTCAGAAATACCAACAATTTCTAATGGATCACCAGTATTAACAATACCTCTTTCGATTCTTCCAGTAACAACAGTACCTCTTCCTGAGATAGTAAATACGTCCTCAATAGGCATTAAGAAAGGAAGATCAACCGCTCTTTCTGGTATTGGTACATATGTATCAAGTGTTTCAACTAATTTTTTAACTGCCTCAACACCAATTTCTGAAGTATCGCCTTCTAATGCTTTTAATGCACTTCCAACAATAATAGGGGTATCATCACCTGGGAAATCGTACTCATTTAAAAGTTCTCTAATTTCCATTTCAACTAACTCAATCATTTCAGGGTCATCATTTTGGTCAGCTTTATTCATAAATACTACAATATTTGGAACACCAACTTGTCTTGCAAGAAGAATATGTTCTCTAGTTTGTGGCATTGGGCCATCAGCAGCACTAACAACAAGAATAGCACCATCCATTTGAGCAGCACCGGTAATCATGTTTTTCACATAATCAGCGTGACCTGGACAATCAACGTGAGCATAGTGTCTTACGCTTGATACATACTCGACATGAGATGTAGCAATAGTAATACCTCTTTCTCTTTCTTCTGGTGCATTATCAATTCCGTCAAATGCGACAGCTTCTCCGCCATAGACCTCTGCACAGACTTTAGTAAGCGCAGCAGTTAGTGTAGTCTTTCCGTGATCAACGTGACCAATAGTTCCCACATTAATATGGGGTAGCGTTCTTTCGAATTTTTCTCTAGCCATTTCTTATGCCTCTCTGGTTTAAAAATTTTAATAACTTTGGAGCTCATAACCGGACTTGAACCGGTGACCTCTTACTTACCAAGCAAGTGCTCTACCGACTGAGCTATATGAGCCCGACCTTTTGCTACCAAAATTAAGGTGGCGTATTATCTCCTTAAAAAGATACAAACTCAACCTTTTTATACAAGAAAAAAAGTATAATTTTATAAGGGTATTTTGATTGCTAAATAAGTGGTGGAGAGGGTAGGATTCGAACCTACGTAGCCGAAGCGGCAGATTTACAGTCTGCTGGTATTAACCACTCACCCACCTCTCCATTTCAAGACGACTATTTTTATTCTAGAATGGTTTTAAGTCAACATATATTTTAAGGGGTTACTGATTTTTAATAAAAATAAAATACTATCTGATCTAGATGAAACAAGGCTGGAACTCTCTCTGCATAAGACAATTGGGTCAACAAGCGATTGGTGTAAAGAAGCTTCTTTAAATAAAGAATTTTTAGTAGTTACTTCTGATATGCAAACAAAAGGAAGAGGCCGGCAAGGAAAAGAATGGTCTAGTCCTCCAGGAAATATTAGTTTTTCAATAGCATACTTAGAGGATAGTTCTGAAATTCCCATAAGTTTAATCGCTGGAGTTATTTCAAAGCTCGCCATATCTAAAGCGTTAAATGTAGATGAAATTAAGTTAAAATGGCCAAATGATCTTATTTATAAAAATAAAAAAATTGGCGGTATTCTTGTTGAAAAAGAAATAAAAGGAATTTACTACAAGACTATAGTTGGCATAGGTATAAATTTAGCTCTAGATGAAAAGGAGCCGTGGTGGGGAGATTTAAAATCATTTAACTCTAAAACGGCGCGTGATGATATTTTAAATAATCTTATTCAAGGCTTTTTTTCATATATTGATGGTGAGTTGCTTGATTGGAAAGATATATGGAATGACAATTGTGCTCATATGAATAAAAAAATAAAAATAAAAAATAATCATACTATTATTGATGAGGGTATTTTTATCGGAATCAACGATAAAGGAGCCCTGCTCCTAGAAACAAATAAAAATATTAAAGAATACAGTTTTGGTGAGATATCAATTGAGGGGATATATTAATTATGAAACATCACATATCACAAATAGATCTTAATGAAATTTTGCCAGAAGGTTACAAATCTATAATTTTAGGTGCAGGATGTTTTTGGGGAGTTGAAAGAAAGTTCTGGGAATTACCCAATGTTTGGCTAACCTCAGTTGGTTATGCTGGAGGAGAGATTCAAAATCCAACTTATGAGCAGGTTTGTTACGAGGAGACTGGTCATGTGGAGGTTGTTAAAGTAATCTTTAATCCTGCGCTAATTTCATTAAATGATATTCTTAAAAAATTCTGGGAATGTCATGATCCGACTCAAGGAAATCGTCAAGGTAACGATCGAGGTACGCAATATAGATCAGTGGTTTTTTGCAACAATGAGGAAGATATTTTTATAGCAAGAAAAACTCAGGAAAGGTATCAGGCATCTTTAAAAGCATCTAATTTTGGTGAAATAACTACAGAAATAAAAATATTTAATAAGTATTTTCTAGCTGAAGAATATCATCAGCAATATTTAGCCAAAAATCCAAATGGCTACTGCGGTATAGGTGGAACTGGTTGTAGTTTGGAGGTATAGATAACTTACATATAAGCTATTTTTTTTATAAATCATTTGATAAAAATTATTGCTTGCTAGATATATAGACTAGATGTATTCCATGAAAGATTTAATTAATGTAGAATCAGCAATTCGCCGGTATAGCTCAGTTGGTAGAGCAACTGATTTGTAATCAGTAGGTCCCGAGTTCGACTCTTGGTGCCGGCACCATCATTCTCTTTACTTTTATCTTAATAAATTAAAACCTAAACTAAAATAGTTTGTTTAAGATATTACTTTGAATCTGGTAAGCGGCTCCAATCCTTAAAAGTGAAATATTTTCTTTTTAGTAACTTATTATAAATAATTGCAAATAAAACTATAAAAGATGCGCCAGTTGCAACAGGCATTAAAACGAAACCTATTCCTTTAGCTCCCATAATAGCAATAATCGGATTAGCTCCAGCAGGAGGATGAACTGTTTTAGTAACCATCATCACAAAAATTGCAAGCCCAACGCCTAAGCCAATGCTTATATAAGAAATGCCGATCAATGAATAAATAAGGACTCCAGATAAAGCAGAGAATATATGACCAAAAAGAATATTCTTTGGATGCGCTAACGGACTCTCATGAACTGCCATAGCTAAAACCATGCTTGCGCCAAATGGAGCAATAAGCCATAAATTTTCTTCTTGATATGAATTAAAATAACCAAGGATAGAAATACAAATGAATGCACCAAAAGCAGATAAAAAATTATTTTTCATATAACCAGCATATATAGTAAAAATATTTTTTGCTAATAGTTCATTAGCTATTTTGTTAGTAAATTATTAAGGCTAAAATAAACATTTTAAAATATAAAATTTTTATGAAGCTCAAATTACTACTAATAATGTTTTGTACATTTAATATAAATTTAATTGCAGAGACTCAAATCGAAGAAGTTATCACTACTGGGTCATTGCTTCATAGTCCTGATGAAGACTCCTCTCCAATAGATATTATTTCTGAAGAGAATCTAAAAGATCTAAATATCTTAACTATAGGTGAAATATCTAAATATATTGCATCTTCATCTGGGTCGCATTTTCAAACAAATTCATTAGATGGAACAGATCAAGGCATGTCTTCTATTACATTAAGGGGATTAGATCATGCTTCCACATTAGTTTTAATAAATAATAAAAGGCAAACATCTGCTGGAACAACCTCCCATGAGGGAGAAGGTTATGTAGATATTAATATCATTCCCCAGATTGCTTTAAAGCAAGTTCAAATTTTAAAAGAGGGAGCCACAACGGCATATGGCTCTGATGCTATATCTGGAGTTGTTAATTTCTTAACTCATGATGACTTTGAAGGACGTAAATTAAATTTTGATCAACAGAAAACCACTAACTATAAACAAACAGATTCATCTTTAGGTTTTCTATTTGGGAAAAAATTTGATGAGTCAAATATTGTGATTGCGTTAGATTATTTAGATAGAAGCCCTCTTAATGCATCAGAGATTTCTGGTATAGCTGAATTAGGATTAAGCACTTTAGGTAATTCATTTAAAGTAAGTGCTGATGATGTTATTAATTCAGGACTGTATCAGGGCTCTTATTCAGAAAACCAATGGGTTGCTGATCCAAAGTGCGAAGAGAATGGTGGAGTTATAGCTGGGCCTTTTTGTAAATTTCTTTACGGAGAGAGATTTAATATTATTAATACTGAAGAGCATGCAAAAGGTTATTTGAGTTACAAATTTAATACTGCAGCCTATCAATCCAAGACTACTCTAATTTATACAGATGTATCAGTAAAAGATAACCCTCAATCGCCTTCTTATCCTGCATTATCTTTTTTATCAAGAAAAATTCAGCCTGGGGTTGGAGGGAGTCCGTTCAATGTTCCTGTTACTTGGTATGGCCGACCTTTAGGCTCAGCCTACCCTTCTCCAAATTCACCTAAAGATATCTCTCAATATCATCTGAGTCATGTTATGAATTTATATATTGATGAAATATCAGATTTAGAGGTGTCCTTTTCAAATTCTAAACATGCAAATAAACATAAAAGACCAGATACGATTGATTCAAGGTTTGAGGATGCACTAAATGGTAATGGTGGCCTTGATGGAAATTTAACGTGGAATATTTTTGATATTTCTAATCGCAATCCGGAATTAATTAAATACATTTCTGGATTTGAAAAATCAAAAAGGGTTGGAGAATTGTCTGTTTTAGATGCTGTTTTGCATACAAATATATGGAATATGGATTCAGCTTTTGGCTTGCAGCTTAGCAAGGATAAAATTTCGATAAAATATGACGCATCAAGCACTGCATCATTTGATGAAAATGGATTCTTAAAAGAGTCGGCTGATTTACTATTTTTAGGTGGCGGTAAAAGCATATCTGCATCAAGAGATAAAAAAGCAGTCTTTTCAGAATTTAATAAGAAATTTAATAATAATTTAGATATAAGATTTGCATCAAGATATGAAAAAATTGGATCTTCCTCTTCTTTTGATCCAAAAATATCTCTTAGATATACCCCTCATAAGTCTTTAATAATAAGAGCTTCATCTGGGACTTCTTTTGTTGCTCCATCAATGGCGCAGCTTTATGCTTCAGAGATATTGCTAGGAACAATTAGAGGAGCAAGCTTTTCAGATAAAGCAAGAGTTATTCAGGTTGGGAATCCTGATTTAAAGCCTGCGACTGCCACTAATTCTAATATTGGGATGATATGGATATTAAACAATAATTCTAAGTTTTCATTAGATTACTGGTCTATAGACTATAAGAATAGAGTTGAGCTTGAGAACGGCTCTGTAAAAGCTGCTAATAACCCGAATAGTGAAGATATAATTAGAAATGCTGAGGGCGATATTATTGGCGTCCACACATCATTCTTTAATGAGCATCAAACTAAAGTTAAGGGGCTTGATGTTTCTTTAGAAACCTCTTTAGATTTTGCTAAAATTGGGTCCTTGACCTATAAAATTCAGGGCACTAGTTTTACGGACTACTTAACACCTGATGAGGATACTGGGTTAATGCAAGATAGAGTGGGTTATTATAATTACGATGCCCATATGCACTCTATTCCAAAATATAAAATTAACTCATTTGTTTCACTAAAGAAAAAGCATACAAAAATTAATTTAGTTACAAGGTATGTAAGTGGTTATGATAATAAAACTCCAATTTCTTCATCTCATGCTGCAATTGGTTATACAAATAAAGTTGCTAGCTCTTTTGTGGTTGATATTGGAATTGAAAGACATCTTAAGGTAAGTTCTTATGAAGCATCAGTTGGGGTTAATGTAATAAATGCTTTTGATGAGCAAGCTCCAAGGCTATACAATCCTCCTGATTTTAGTTTTGATCCAACTGTCCATGATGCAAGAGGAAGATTGGTTAATATAAGTATTCAACTAAATTTCTAGCTTTTAATTTGTATTAAACTACACTCCAATGATGAACATCCAAGATGAGGCTATTGAACAAATATTATTTGAAAATAATATTTCTAATGAATGGCCTAAATCTATTGAAAAAGAGCTAAAAGACGCAAATATCTCTATAGATTCAAGTAGAAAAAATTTAACAAATAAACCATTTATAACTATTGATGGCGCAGACGCAAAAGACTTTGATGATGCTATTTATTGTGAATATAGAGGCAAGCAAACTATTTTGAATGTTGCAATAGCTGATGTTGCAGACATAGTTACGCCTGGTTCAGCTTTAGACAATGAAGCCCGAGAAAGAGGAACATCGATTTACTTTCCATCTAAAGTTATTCCCATGTTGCCAGAGAAGATATCTAATAACCTTTGCTCACTGGTTCCTAATGAAGTTAGAAATGTTTTAGTATGTAAAATAGTTTTTTCTTCAACAGGGGATATTGAAGGTTATGAGTTTTTTGAAGCTTCAATTAAGTCTAGTTTAAGAGCTACATATCAATCAATAGATGAGGTAATTAATAAGAAGGCTGTTGTAAAAGATGAAGTTCAAAAATCTGTTAATGCTCTAAAGAATTTAACAAAAATATTGCTAGATAAAAGAGCAAAGAGGCATGCTTTAGAAATTGATGCAGCTGAGCCAATACTTGAATTGGATGAATCAGGAAGAATCAATAGTATTAAAGTTTCCAAGAGACTCTTTTCACATTTAATGATTGAAGAATCTATGCTAGCTGCAAATATTTGTGCTGCCAGATATATGAAAAAACATTATGGATTTGGAGTCTATAGAATCCATGAGGAGCCTGAGGATATTAAGGTGGATGCTTTAAAGAATTTTTTTGCTGCAAAAGGGTTAACCACTAAATCTAAAAAAAATCCTTTAGAAATAATTACTCAGTGTTTAGAATTTTCTAAAGGTCATGAATTAACAAAGCCTCTTCAAACTTTAGTCCTGCAAAGCCTCAAGAGAGCTGAGTACTCAACTGAGGATATTGGACATTTTGGTCTACAGCTTGAGCAATATGCTCATTTCACATCCCCAATTAGAAGATACCCTGATTTAATGGTTCACAGGCTAATTAAAGATAAACTGCATAAAAAAATAACAACTCCAAATCAAGAGCAAATTGAATTAGATTGTTGCGAACTTTCTGATCTTGAGCGTCAAGCAGAAAAAGCATCTAGGACTGTTGTTCAACAAATAATATGTCACCATTTAAAGCAATTTATTGGTGATGACTTTGATGCGATGATCACCGGTGTAACAGATTTCGGTATTTTTGCTGAAATTGATGATTTTTATACTTCTGGATTAGTGCATGTATCAGACTTGCCTGGCGACAGATATATATTTGATAAGATTAGTGGCGTATTGAAAGGTAAAAAGACTGGGAAAAGTTTTAGACAGGGTCAAAAAATAAGAGTTAAAATTAATAATGTTCTTCCATACGAAAGAAAAATAAATTTATCAATTATGAATAAATAAATGAATAAAGCTAACTTGGATCATAGAGTGGGCTTTCATAGTATAGAAAGTATTCTTGAACATAATCCAGAAAAAATAAAAAAACTACTTCTTCCTGCTAATAGGGATGATAGTAGAATTGAGTCACTTATAGAGCTTATAAAAGCTAAAGGTGTTTCGTATGAACTTTCAAAAAAAATATCTCAGGAGCCTGAAGCAACTATAAAAAAAGAACCACAACCTTCATTTCAAAATCTTAAAATGCTTGTAGAAAGTTTTGAGATTAAGAGCCCTCTCATATTAATACTAGATAATATTATTGATCCAAGAAATCTAGGAGCTTGTGTCAGATCAGCTGCAGTCTCGGGTGTAGATGCTGTAATAATAAATAAACATCAATGTGCGCCAACTAATGCTATTGCTCATAAGGTCTCGGCAGGAGGGTTTGAGGTATTAAATATATTTCATGTTACAAATTTGGTTAACTGTATTAAATATTTAAAGGAAAATAGGATGCAGATTTTAGGCTTAAGTGAGCATGCTAAAGTTCTGTATTATGATGAAGATTTAAGGCAGCCTACTGCATTGGTTATGGGCTCGGAGGAGACAGGGGTAAGACAAAAAACCCTTGAGATATGTGATAATGTAATTTGCTTAAGTGGTAATACAAACTTTAAAAGCTTAAATGTCTCAGTTGCTACTGGAGTCATTCTAAACGAAGCTGTAAGGCAGAGAGATCAGGCTAAGAATTAGCTTGATATGAATTTATATTCTATTAGACTTGTAAGATGCTAAAACAAAGAACCTTAAGAAACGCTATCAAAGCTACCGGCATAGGCTTGCACACAGGTGTAAAAGTTAATATGGAATTAGTTCCTGCTGAGGTAAATTCTGGAATTAGGTTTATAAGAACTGATATTGACTCCTCTATAGAGATACCAGCGCTTGCAGAATATGTTGGCGAAACAAGCATGTCTACTACATTAGTTAAAGATGGCATTAAAGTTCATACAATTGAGCATCTTTTATCAGCTATTGCTGGTCTAGGAATAGATAATTGCATTATTAAGCTTGATGGCTGTGAAGTTCCAATAATGGATGGTAGTGCTGGCCCATTTGTTTTTCTTCTTCAGTCCGCAGGTCTTGAAGAGCAAGAAGGAATGAAAAAATTTATTAAAGTTAAAAAAGAAGTTACTTCAAAAAGAGATGATGCTTTTGCGACAATAAAACCCTTTGATGGATTTAAAGTCTCTTTTAAAGTTGATTTTGATCATCCAGTTCATAAAACTCTTCCATCAGAATCTGTTATAGATTTTTCATCAACCTCTTTTGTAAAAGAAGTCTGTCGCGCAAGAACATTTGGTAATTTAGCTGATCTGAGTGATTTAAAAACAAAAGGTCTTTCGTTAGGAGCGAGTGTAGCTAATGCAATTGCTTTTGGAGAAAATGAAATTATTAATGAAGAAGGATTGAGATTTAATGATGAAATAGTAAAGCATAAGATGTTAGATGCTATCGGTGATCTATATTTATTGGGTGGGAACCTAATTGGGGAATTCTCTGGTTATAAGTCTGGTCATGCATTAAATAATCAACTTTTAAGAAAAATCATAGAATCAGAAGAGGCCTATGAAATTGTAGAGTTTGAAAATCTAGATAATGCCCCCATTTCGTATGTAAGGCCACCATTTGGTGACATTACGTAAGATAACTGCGTCATAATAAAGAAATTAGGAATTTTTAAAACTAAAGTAATTAATGCTTAATATATTTTCAAAAATCTTTGGATCTAGTAATGATAGAACTATCAGGAAGATGCAACACCTTGTTGATAAGATAAATAGCTTTTCGGATGAGATGAGTGAAAAAGATGATAAATTTTTTCTCACCCTTAAGGAATCTCTTAATGATCAATTTCTAGAAAATAATGATATCTATTCGATACTGCCTATTGCATATGCTGCTGTAAGAGAAGCAAGTGTTCGAACTTTAGGGCTAAGGCATTTTGATTCTCAGCTTTTTGGTGGCATATCTTTAGCCGAAGGAAATATTTCTGAAATGAAAACCGGTGAAGGTAAAACTCTTGTAGCTACGTTACCGGCGTTCTTAAATGCAAGCATAAACAATAAAGTGGTTCTTGTTACTGTAAATGATTATCTAGCTCAGCGAGATGCTGAATGGATGAGACCAATATATGAATTTTTAGGTCTTTCTATAGGCACAATATATTCAGGTCAATCTACTGAAGAGAAAATAGAAGCATATAAATCAGATATTATTTATGCTACAAACAATGAATTAGGCTTTGATTATCTAAGGGATAATATGGCTTTAAGTATCGAAGATAGAGCTCAATGCTCTTTGGACTTTGCAATTATTGATGAAGTTGATTCAATTTTAATTGATGAAGCGCGAACTCCTCTAATAATATCTGGGCCTTCAAATGAAAGTTCTGAGTTATATAAACAAATTAAAAAAATTATTCCTAAACTTCAAAAGCAATTACGCGAAGAAACTGAAGAAGAGCCATTACAGGACCATGAAAGAGGTCATTATATTATTGATGAAAAAAATAGATCAATTGAACTTACAGATGACGGCTATATTTTAGTTGAATCGGAGCTTGAGTCGCTTGGAGTCCTTACTCAGTCAGATGGTCTTTATTCTGTATCCAATTTAAAGATTATGCGATTTGTTCAGGCAACTCTTAGGGCAACATTCCTTTTCAATAAGAATGTTCATTACCTTGTAAGAAATAATGAAGTCCTGCTGATAGATGAGCATACAGGCAGAACAATGCAAGGAAGGCGAATGTCTGAAGGGGTTCATCAGGCGCTTGAGTGCAAAGAAAATGTTCCAATTCAAAGAGAGTCTCAAACTTTAGCTTCAACTACTTTCCAAAACTTTTTTAGATTATTTAAAACTCTTTCAGGTATGACAGGTACTGCTGACACTGAGGCTGCAGAATTTAAAGAAATTTATGGATTGGATGTAGTGATAATACCTACTCATAAACCAATGATTAGAGATGATAAGAATGATTTAGTATTTCTTACAAAGGCTTCAAAATATAAAGCATTAATTAATGAAATAGAGTCTTTGAGATCTAAGATGGCACCTATTCTTGTTGGAACTGCGTCAGTAGAATCATCAGAAGAAGTCTCTGAATTATTACAAGCAAGAAAAATACCGCATCAAATTCTTAATGCTAAGCACCATGAAAAAGAGGCTGAAATTATAGCTAATGCAGGTAAAGCTGGAATGGTTACTATTGCAACTAATATGGCAGGTAGGGGAACAGATATAGTTTTAGGTGGGAAAAAAGAAGAAGTTGATTCTGATTGGGCAACTAAGAATAAAAATGTTCTTGATGCAGGCGGACTTCATATTCTTGGAACAGAAAGACATGAATCAAGAAGAATAGATAATCAATTAAGGGGAAGGTCTGGTAGACAAGGAGATCCTGGTTATTCTCAGTTCTTTTTATCTCTTGATGATGATTTGCTTAGATTATTTATTTCAGATAGCAGAAGAGCTTTATTTGAAAGAGTTGGCTTAGGAGAGGATCATATTGAGCATAGGATGTTATCAAGAGGTATAGAAAATGCTCAACGAAGAATAGAAAGTCGAAACTTTGATATAAGAAAAAATCTTCTTGAGTACGATGATGTTGCTAATGACCAAAGACAAGCTATTTATTCATTACGAAACCAGCTTCTAGAAGAATCTGATATTAGTGAAACTATCAATGAACTAATTAATGATCAATTTACCTCATCTGTTAATGATTTTATTCCCATAGAATCAGTTGAGTCACAGTGGGAGCTTAAAGAGTTAGAGGAGTATCTTTCTAATACCTTTGGTATTGATTCAAATATTCAAAATATTGTTCAAGAAGATAAGTCATTACTTCCAGAAACAATCGCAGAAATAATTACTAAAGATGCACATAGTTATTTCAAACAAAAATATTCTAATTTGGCGGATACAAGGTTAATCCTGGAAAAGCAGGTAATGCTCCAAGTTTTAGACGTTCACTGGAAAGAGCATCTCGCTGAAATTGATCACCTAAGACAAAGTATTGGATTAAGGGCGTATGCACAAAAAAATCCTAAAAATGAATATAAGCGAGAAGCTTATTCGATGTTTGAAGACATGTTGGATGAAATTAATAAAGAGACAATTAGAATTCTATTCACACTTCAACTAACTTCTCCTGCAGAAGTAAGTAATCTAAAAAATAGTGGACCAAATATAGAAGATAATGAATTAGAATTAAAAAAAGAAGAATTTAACCCATCTAACTTGCCAAATAATAGCCCACAAAAACCGACTGAAATTCAGCCAATTAAAAGAGAAGAGCCTAAGATTGGTAGAAATGAACCTTGCTGGTGTAAATCAGGAAAGAAATATAAACAATGCCATGGGAAATAGTTAATTACTATTCCTCATAAAAATCCTCTGACTCAATAGGCCTTGAGACAACATTCTCCTCACCCGCCCAAGAACCAAAATCAATCAACTTACAACGCTCAGAGCAAAATGGTCTAAAGTTATTTTTAGATGAAAGATCAATATTACGTTTATTACAATTTGGACATTCATTCATTAGTTAGCTCCATATAAGTTTGATGTATCTGAAAAACTTGTTCTCGGAGCGCCTCAAAAGAAGAGTTATTAATAATAACTTCATTAGCAATACTTAATCGCTCTTGTCTTGTTGCTTGAGACTGTAATATTTTTTGAATATCTTCTTGGCTTGAACTATCTCTATTGGAAGCTCTTAATAATTGAATATCTTCTTCACAGTCAATAACTATTATTCTGTCATATTGATTCATAGATTTGGTTTCATAAATTAAAGGAACCATGATAATCGTATAGTTAGATCTTGATGCTAAAACGGCACTAGATATATTTTCTCTGATTACTGGATGAAGAAAACCTTCTAAGATTTTTTTTTGTGAAAAATCAGTGAAAATAATATCTCTTAACTTTTTTCTATCAATATTCTTTAAATCGTCAAGAATGCTGTTACCAAAATGCTCTACTATTTTAATATAAGCAATTGAGTTTTGAGAAGAAGCTTCTTTAGCGATAGAATCTGCATCTATTACAGTAATACCGAGATTCTCGAATTCATTTCCAGCGGCAGATTTACCTGATCCAATTCCACCAGTTAAGCCAATAATCATATTAATTCCTAAAAATAAGAGCTTACACTATTGTAAGCATTCTTTATTTAATTCTGAACAAAAAAAAGCCCGCATAAAGCGGGCTCTAAAATAAAAGCCTGACGATTTCCTACTCTCACACAGGGAGACCCTGCACTACCATTGGCGTTGGTTCGTTTCACTTCTGAGTTCGAGATGGGATCAGGTGGTTCCAAACCGCTATTGTCATCAGGCAGACTGGTATGTAATTATTTCACTACAAATATTAAAAATATTTTATTGTTACTCTCAAACATGTTTCCTTTCTTAAGGTTACATGATCAAGCCTCACGAGTTATTAGTACTAGTTAGCTCAACGCCTCGCAGCGCTTACACATCTAGCCTATCAACGTCATAGTCTATGACGACTCTTTAGGAGACATAAAGTCTCTGGGAGATTTAATCTTGGGAGAGGCTTCCCGCTTATATGCTTTCAGCGGTTATCCTTTCCGAACATAGCTACCCGGC
>CAJJAC010000010.1 GCA_905181955.1 SAR86 cluster bacterium SAR86B | reverse complement strand
TAGTAGCGAAAGCTTCAAAGAGAGGCCTTCTTTCTCCCGAAGGAGGTATACGGTATTAATCCGGGTTTCCCCGGGCTATCCCCTTCTACTAGGTAGATTCCTACGCGTTACTCACCCGTCCGCCGCTGTACTCGTATCCGAAGATACTTTCTCGCACGACTTGCATGTGTTAAGCCTACCGCCAGCGTTCAATCTGAGCCATGATCAAACTCTTCAATTATTATCATGTTTTGTTGATTTTTATAAAAAATCTAAATTATTTTTTCTCGTATTTTGAACACCCACACGAGTAACCAAATATTTTTAAAGAACAACCGTCTCTGAGGACGGACGCGTATCTTAACGAAGTTACTAGTAAGAAGATACCTTTTTTTTAATTAATTTCTTTATCTACTAATTTCTTGGTATTTAAGAATTTCATCTTAGATCTGAGCTCTAATCCTACGGCTTCAATTGAGTGATTTTTTGTAGCCTCTCTATTACTTTTCATAGTTGGTCCGCCTGATCCATCGTTGCTTTGACGGCAATCATCAAGAAACTCATTTGCAAAATTTCCAGACTGAATATTTTTTAAAATTTCTTTCATAGCAATTTTTGTATCTTCAGTTATAACCTTAGGCCCACTAACATAATCACCATACTCTGCTGTATTAGAAATAGAGTAATGCATATTTGCAATTCCTCCTTCATGTATAAGATCAACTATTAATTTTGTTTCATGAAGACATTCGAAATAAGCCATTTCTGGACTATATCCTCCTTCAACTAAAGTTTCATAACCTGCTTTAATAAGAGCTGTCATTCCGCCACATAAAACAGCCTGTTCGCCGAAAAGATCTGTTTCGGTTTCTTCTTTAAAGGATGTCTCTAAAACACCGGCTCTAGTCCCTCCATTAGCCTTAGCATATGAAAGGGCAACATCTTTTGCAGAATAGGGTTTATCTGAAATAGCATCTTGAAATACAGCAATTAAAGATGGTACTCCACCGTTGTCATTATAAGTACTTCTAACTGTATGGCCTGGACCTTTGGGAGCAATCATAATTACACTTGTTGAATCATCAGGAAGAATTTTCTTAAAGTGAATATTAAACCCATGAGCAAAAGCTAAAATTGCTCCGTCCTTAAGATTAGGTTGGATCTGTTTTTCATATATATCTTTTTGAAATTCATCAGGTGCAAGAATCATAACTAAATCGGATCCATTAACTGCATCTTCAACAGTCTCTACTTTTAAACCAGCTTCTTCTGCTTTGCTCCATGAGCTAGAACCATTTCTTAAACCAACTATTACATTAACACCAGAGTCATTTAAATTATTTGCATGAGCATGTCCTTGAGAGCCATATCCAATGATGGCAACTCTCATACCCTTTACAATATCTAAATTAGCATCTTCGTCATAATAAATTTTCATATCTCTTCCTTTTTAGATTGTTAATGTTTTCTTCGATTCATGAAGTCCTATACTTCCAGATCTTACAGTTTCAATAATTTTTTTCTTTTTCAAAACTTTTAAAAGGTTATTTATATCAATAGAAGTGCCAGTAACTGAGATGACACATGCTGATTCATCATTTTTTAAAACCTTACCATTCATTGATTTAATAATTTTTTTTATACTAGTTAGATCATTTACTTTGGCTATTTTTATTAAAGCAAGCTCAAGTTCATGATGCTCGCCCTCAGTTAAGTCAGCGACTTTAATGATATCTATAAGTTTATTAATTTGCTTCATGATCTGCTCTACAGCAGATTCAGTTCCTCTTGTTGTAACTGTTAATCTTGAATAAGATCCATCATCTACCGGGGCTACATTTAACGATTCAATGTTATATCCTCTTTGGTGAAATAGTCCAACTACCCTTGCAAGAGCACCTGGCTTATTTTCAACAAGCATTGCTAAAACTCTTTTCACGTTTTTTTGCCTCTTGATAACCACATATCCTGCATACTTCCATTTGGAGAAACCAGCATTGGGTATACGTGTTCTGATTGATCAACATAAACATCAACAAATACAAGTTGATCTTTTAAAGCAAATGCTTTTTCTAGTGTTGGTCCTAATTTATTTCTCTGTGTAACTTTAAATCCTTTGTGGCCATATGCTTCAGCTAATTTAACAAAGTCAGGAAGTGATTCTTCATAAGTGCTTGCTGCATATCTACCGCTATAATTCATGTCTTGCCATTGTCTTACCATTCCTAGAGCTTGATTATTTATATTAATAATCTTTACCGGTAGGCCGTATTGCAAGCATGTTGATAGTTCCTGAATGCACATTTGAATACTTCCCTCGCCTGTGATGCAAACCACTTCTTTATTAGGAAATGCTAATTTAACTCCCATAGCAGAAGGTAAGCCAAAACCCATAGTTCCAAGCCCTCCAGAGTTAATCCAGCGCCTTGGTTTATTAAAATGATAATACTGGGCTGCAAACATTTGATGCTGTCCAACATCAGAAGTGACATAGGCATCCCCTTTAGTAACTCTATATACCTGCTGAACTACTTCTTGAGGCATGATTAGTTTAGATTTAGATTTTTTTAAATACATTTCATGATCTAAGCCATGCATTGCTGTCCATGCTTTAATTTGATCATTCCATTTGCTGACAGCTTCAGAGTCTATCTTTATTTTAGACCTTTTTATTTCTTTGATAAGAGCATCAAGAGACTCCTTAACTTGCCCAACAATTGGAATATCTGCATTAATAATTTTTGATATAGAAGCCGGATCTACATCTATATGAATAATTCTTGCATCTGGAGCAAATTTTGAAGGCGTATTAGTAATACGGTCATCAAAACGAGCCCCGATTGCTAAAATTAAGTCAGCATTATGCATTGCCATATTTGCTTGATAGGTACCATGCATTCCCAACATACCCATGAAGTGCTTATCGTTAGCAGGATAAACTCCTAAACCCATTAATGTATTTGTCACCGGGATATTAAGTATTTTATTTAATGCTTTCAGTTGAGTTGAGGCATTACCCATAATGGCTCCACCTCCAGCATATATAACTGGCCTCTCAGAAGATAAGATAGCTTTAGCAGCTTTTTTAATCTGACCTGGGTGTGGATGAATTTTTGGCTGATATGATCTTAAGCTAACCTTGGCAGGTTTTTTATATTCAAATTTATTTTCTGGTGCAGTTATGTCCTTAGGAATATCAATAACAACTGGTCCAGGCCTTCCTGTAGTCGCTATATGAAATGCTTCATTAATAATTGCTGGAATATCTTCTGTCTTCTGGACAATATAACTATGTTTAACAATTGGCCTAGATACTCCAATCATATCTGTTTCCTGGAAAGAATCTGTACCTATTAAGTGACTAGCAACCTGACCTGATATGACCACTAAAGGAATAGAATCCATATAAGCAGTAGCTAGACCAGTGATAGCATTTGTTGCTCCTGGTCCCGATGTAACAATAACAACACCAGGCTTGCCGGTAGCTCTGGCATATCCGTCAGCAGCATGGGTAGCACCTTGCTCGTGTCTTACTAGAATATGTTCAATTTTTTTCTGATTAAAGATGGCATCATAAATGTGCAGGGCTGCACCCCCTGGATAACCAAAGATAAATTTGACTCCTTCTTCACGAAGAGCCCTCATTAACATGTCGCCGCCGGAAAGTTTCACTTGGACCTAAAAAATCTATAAGAATGGGATTTATATTATTTTATCATGTAAAAAACAAGTCTTTTGTCATATTCTTTGTAATCAAAATTATCCTGAGATAATAACTTCCTCAAGTTTCTTCATATCCTCAGGCATTGCAATAGACCACTCAAACATTTCATTCGTTTTATGATGAGAAAAGGAAATATGAGTAGCATGAAGAGCCTGTCTAGGAAATTCTCGAATATATTTAATTAATTCTGGTGAAGAATTCTTAGCTATTCTCTTTCTAGCATTATAGGTAGAGTCACCAATGATAGGTAAGTTTTTTGAAGCTAAATGAACTCTGATTTGATGGGTTCTGCCAGTTTCAATTAATACATCTAATACTGCATAGCCATTATATTTATTGATTAATTTTATAAAGGAAATAGACTCCTTTCCATCATGTCTTATAGTCATCTTTGTTCTATTCTTTCCATCTCTTCCTAAAGGCTCGTTTATTTCAAAACTTCCAATAGTTTCTCCCACAGAGATAGCTATATATTTTTTAATAACTTTTCTTTCTTGCATTTCCTGAATAAAATAATTTCTAAATGAATCTGTCTTAGCAACCACCAAAACTCCAGATGTATCTTTATCTAAACGATGCACAATGCCACTTCTTGGTAAATTTATAAGTTGAGGATATTTATACAAGAGTCCATTAGCTAAAGTTCCGTTATAACAACCTGAGCCTGGATGCATAACCAGTCCATAGGGTTTATTAATAATAAGAAAGTCTTCTTCTTCATAGCAAACCTCAAATTGAATATCTTCAGGGCCCCACGAAACTTTCACCTCCTCTATTGGATCAATCTCAACCTCATCTCCTTCATATACAGAATCTTTTGGCATACAGATTTCACCATTAACCAAGACTCTTCCTTGAAGGATCCATTTTTTTAATTGAGTTCTGGAAAAATTTGGAAACATTCTTGCTGCTACGACATCTAGTCGCATCTTGTTATCACTTTCTAAAACTTTTAATAAATTGGTCATTGAACTTTAATGAAATTTTTCTATCTAAATAATAAATTTAAAACTTAATTAGCAATAATAAATGTAAAATAGCTATTATGAATAAAAAAACAGTTTCTATAATTTATCTTAGTATAAGTGTTATTGCTTCCTCATTAATACTATCTGGATGTAATAGTGATCAGCAAGATCTTGAGCGACCTGAAAAAATATATTATGACCAAGCTCAAAGAAGAATGAAAGCTGGTAATTATTTTGGAGCCATAGATTCATTAACTGCTATAGAAAGCCAATATCCTTTTGGAAAATATTCAGAACAAGCTCAAGTAGAGTTAATCTATGCTTATTTTATGAATTCAGAGAATGAGGCTGCCCATTCTAGCGCTGAAAGATTTATTAGACTGCACCCAAGGCATCCCAATATAGACTATGCATATTTTTTAAAAGGGCTTTCCAGTTTTACAGCAGATAAAAGCGTTATGGTGAGGGTTATTGGAACTGACTTATCCAAACGTGATATATCAGGAGCAAAAGATTCTTTTTCTGAGCTGACTGAATTCATGACAAGATTTCCAGATAGTCAGTATTCATCTTACGCAAATCAAAGAATTGTTTATTTAAGAAATTTGATAGCAAGCGGCGAACTTACTGCTGCTGATTATTACTTAAAGAGAAGTGCTTATGTAGCAGCTATTAGGCGGGCTAATTATGTTATTGAAAATATACCTAACTCTAGTCAGGATTTAAGAGCTCTTAAAATATTATCAACTTCCTACCAAGCACTGGGTTATACAGAGCTATATGAAGATACTCAAAGCATAATTGCTTTAAATGCATCTAAGTTTGAAAGTGATAGTTCTAAAGAAGCTACTTGGTCATGGAAGTCAATCATTGGTATGAATCCAGGCTCATAAGACAATCTTTAAATTTTTGGAAAGAAAACTCCATCGCAAAGATTTAAGAAATCGCTAAACATTTCATCTGAAGGCTTATACATTCTTGCCCTTTTATCTTTAGTTGAACGCTCTTCAATAATAAAGCCAGCCTTAACTGCTTTCTTTAATTCGTTTACCCTGGTTGCTCTTGAAGCAATTTTTACCGGGACTACTTGAATTGCATCTTCTTGAGTAAACTCTTTACCTTTTATTACCTCATACATGAATGCCAAAAGGAAATGAAATCTATAAGCTGTTTCTTGAAAATATTTCATTGAATCGGAGATATCACTATTAAATATAGACTGATCTAATAGGTGTTTAGTTCTTCTGTTTGCTTTTTTTTCTCTTTGATTCATATTTCTTCTAGGGATAAGGCTTCCATTATGTCAGAATTATTTTTTTTTAATATAGTAAAAAACTATTAGTTTAGGGTTTATTAAATCTTTATCTTCTTAAGATAAATAAACATAGCTGGAATATAAAAAACAGCAATTATCGATGAACCAATAACCCCAACTATCATGCCCCATGCTAATGGTCTAAAAAATAAACTAGCAAATAAAAGTGGAAGGAAGCCTCCAATAGTTGTGGCTGATGTTGTTAAAACATGTCGAGTAGATCGAATAACGATCTCTACTAATTGAGCTTTAGTTAAAGCATTTTTTTCTGCCTCTTCTTTTATATGTGACAAGATCACAATAGAGTCATTGATAGCTAAGCCTGCTAAACCTATTGCGCCAACTGTAGCAATAAACCCATAGTTTTGTTGGCCAACAACCAGCCCCACAAAAGAAAGACCAACACATAAAAAAGCCACTGAGAGAATAATTCCAGCCTGGGTAAATGAATTCAATGCAGCTACTAAACCAATGATAATTAAAACAAAAAATATAGCAGCTGATGAGATAATCTGTCCTTGAGATTCTGCAGCAGTATCAGCTTCACCATCTGACTCCAAAGTATATCCAGCTGGTAAAGATTCTTTAAAAGCTTCTATTTCATTTTTAATAGAGGATTCAACTCCAGATGCTAATTGCCCTGTCCAAATCTTACCTTGAACACTATTCTTTTTTTCTCCGTTATTTCGTTGTATGTATTCTGAGGTTCTAGTCAAAGAGGTTTGACCAAAACTCTCAACATAATCAAGACTCGCTGGCCCAGGTAATGTGAGCATGCCAATATTTTCTATAGATGAATTAACTCCGCCTAAACTTTTCACTCTTATCGATAGATCCTTATTTCCATCAAGCATGGATCCAACAACGATGCCGTTATTTGCAGCAGCAAGTTCAATTAAAATAGCCTCCATCTGTTTAGAAGACAAAGCCATATTAGAATTATTTAGATCAATCTCTATATTTGTCTCATAGGATGACAGTGCTGCATTCGTTGAGCTTACATTGGGAGCCTTGCTAATAATAAGCTCTAGTTTTTCTCCAAGCAGTTGAAGCACTTCTGGATCATCACCTTTAATTGCATAGTCTATGGCTGCAAATACTGGTGGACCTGCATAGAATTTATCTATTCTAACCTCAACATCTGGATTAGCTTTCGAAATTTGCTTTGCTAAATCAGGAAGGATTGGCATCATAGCCTTAAAGCTAGTGGTAAAAAATACTCCTTCGGCAATATGATTTGAGCCTACTGGTGAATCTCCTGCAACTACATTGTAGAGAATACGAGGTAACTTTCTGCCGATAAACCAAACATCACTTTCGACTATGCCTGTATTTACTATTTGCTCCCGAATTTCATAAACTTTTTTTTCAGTTTCTAGCGTAGTTGAATTGGTCGGTAACTCAATGGTCACTCTAAACATATTCCTATCTTGAGCAGGAAAAAAATCTCTTGGCAATGTATTAAATAAAGCAAAACCTAGGATAGGTAAAAATAAAGCTATCCCCAAAGCTCTTCTTGGTTTGAAGTATGCCCAAGAAAGCAATGCTCTATATTTATCTAGCAACATCTTGTTTGAATAACCATTTTGATTAAAAGATATTTTATTGAAAAAAGTAACTTTTTCTAGATAAGCCATCATGACCGGCACAATTGTTAAAGCTAAAAATAGAGAAGAAGTTATTGCCAGAATAACTGTTACTGCCATCCCTCCTACAAATTCTGTACTTGATCCTTCGCCAGTGGCTATTGGAAGAAATGCAAATACAGTTGTAAAAGTTGCTGCTAATAACGGAACAACTAGTTGATGAACAGTCTTATTGATTGCATCTCTGGGTTCTAATCCAGAAGAGCGCCTATGTCTGTAATCTTCGACAACAATAATACCATTATCAATTAATAAGCCTAGGGCAATAATAATCCCTGTTATTGATGTTTGATGAAGAGGCATTTCAAGAATTCTGCAGCCTATTAAAACCATTGAAATGGTAAAAGGTAATATTGCACTAACAATTAACGCTGCTCTGAAACCTAGAAGAAAGAAACTTATAAGAAGCACCAGAGCAATTGCAGAAAGTACACTATTGGTCAATGTATTGAACATCTTTTTGGTATAAAAAGATTCGCTATAGATATTCTCTAAGATAATTTCATCTGGCAGAATCTCCTTAAATGCATTTGCAACTTTGTCTGTTTGATCAACATAAAGATCTATTCTTTGTCCAAAAGCTGCTTTAGCTTCAACTAGAACTGTTCTTTTACCATTGCTTAAAGCTATATCCTCAATGGGTGTATAGGGTTGCTTTGAAACACTAGCAATATCTTGAAGTCTTACAACTCCATATCCATCAATAACTTGAATAGGTAAATCCTTGATTTGAGATACATTTAATAAGTTCTCTTTAACTTTTAATAAAATTTCATTACTTGAATCAGAAGCTTTTCCAATAGGCCTCTTGCTGTCATAGTTTCCTATAGCTTGGCTAACTTGAGCCAAAGATAAATTCAGTAGCGCCAATTTTTCAGTATCTATTTCAACTAAGACTTCTTCATCAGCGAGACCAAATAAATTGGTTCTCTCGGTGTTATCAACAAATGCTAATTTTCTTCTTAATTCATCACCCAGCCTGGACATTAGTATAATTGGTGCTTCACCCTCACCTTTCCAAGTTAAAGCATAGAGAACCGAAATTGGCGGGCCAGAAGAACGCACTAACTCTACAGAGGCGCTTTTGGGCAGAGAGGGCTCTACCAGTGCAATTTTATCAAGAACTTCGGACCAAGTTGCTTCAATTAAATCAAAGGGTACAGAATCTTTGAGCTCAACTAGCATTTGAGCAAAGCCTGCTTGAATATTTACATCTAGTTCCTTAATTTCGATGATTTCTTGAAGCCCAGATTCAAGTTTAGTTATAACTTGCGTTTCAAGTCTTGCTGCAGAAGATCCAGGATCAATAACTATTACAGATGCCCATCTTTGAGCTAGTTCGGGATTTTCTTGTCTTGGTATTGAAATATAAGAAGAAGCACCGGCCAGTAAAATAAATACTAAAGTAAGTATTAAAATTCTAGGTCGATCTATAAAAATGTTAACCAAATTCATTATTATTTAATTAACTGCCCTTCTATTACTTTTGCTGCTCCGCCTTTAACAACTCGATCTCCATCCTTTAAAGTTCCTGAAACAAAGGCATTTGTTCCTTCGTAGTAAATTACTTCAACTAGTTCTTTAATTATTTTATTAGACCTATCAAGTGTATAGACTGTCCATAAGCCTCCATCAGACTGGGATAATGCCTTAATAGGAATCCATGTTCCACGAGCATTTTCATAGACTTCAAGTTCAAGATTTATGACTGCCCCAGGAACAAAAAAAGTATTAAATTCAAAAATTGCTAATCTATTATTGGAGCCCCCTAATGACATTGGAGATAATCGCTTTAATGTCCCTAGGACTTTATTACCATTGAGATTAAAAGAATAAGACTCTTGTAATGAAATTTTATCAACCAAACTTAATGGCATAGCAACATGAGCCTCTACTTTCTCTGAATCTAGTATTTCTAAAATAGGAAGACCAGCATTTACTACAGTTCCCTCATCTAAGTATCTGCTTTGGATGAGTCCATTAAAAGGAGCTAATATTTTTGTTTGTTCAAACTTTACTTTATAAAAATCTTGTTGTGATTTAGCAACCGCAAAATCAGATTTAGCTTTATCAAGTTCTTGAATTGAAATATGCCCCTGCGCCTTTAAATCTTTAAAACGTTCTAATAGTTGTTCTGCTAATTTATATTTAGCATCTACTTGATTTAAGTTTGCCAAAATTTCTCTGTTATCCAATTCAGCTAATACGCTGCCTTTTTCTACTCTATCGCCAATATCAACCTTGATAGTTTGAATTTTTCCACCTATCTGAAAAGCAACTTTAGACTGCTGAACTGCATATAATTTTCCAGGAAGTTGCTTAGTAACTTTATAGCTATCAAACATCGAAACTTCGAGTATCTCAAGTGATAAGGGTTCAGCATTAATTTGAATGCTTAGCAAAGAAATCACAAATATTTTTTTAAATATGTTCATAACACGCTCTTTAATACTTTGACTTTTGGGTAATAATGTTTACAGTGAAAACATAATATAATTAATATGTTTACAGTGTCAACATGTTACTAGTAAATTTATAGAAAAATAATGAAATATCATCACGGCAATCTAAAAGAAAATTTAATTGAGCAAGCTAGTATTGCTTGTGAAGAATTTGGTTGGGAAAATATCAGTTTAAGAAATCTTGCTAAGCAACTCGAGGTATCGCAAACGGCTCCTTACAGGCATTTTGAAACTAAAGAAGATTTACTGGCTGAAGTCGCTGCTAAAGGTTTTAGAATGATGAATGATGATATGAACAAAGCAAGTAATTTTTTAGAAAATGGTCTTGCGTATTGTGATTTTGCTTTGAAATACCAGAATACATATGACTTGATGTTTGGGAGTTATCTTGGAAGTTTTACTCAATATCCTATACTTATGGATGCATCTCTCACCGTTTTTATTAGTTTAGAAAAAAATTTGAAAGATCACTTCATTAATTCAGGGCATGATGATGTATCACAAGAGATTATTGATGAAAAGGCAATATCTGTATGGGCATTTATGCATGGCATAGCTGGTATCTTAAGAAAGACTGAGAGTGCCTCTATAGATGATCTTTCAAATGAAAACCCAATTAAAATTATGATTAATCTTTCTACTAATAATTGGGATGAATATATTGAAAAATCTATTAATAATATCCTTTCTATTTAATAGGTTTAACTTCAATTTCAATTTTTTCAGAATAGAATTGAGGCATATGAGCAAAATTACCCATCAGTAGTCTTAGTGAATGCTTGCCAGGAGATAACACTATTTCTGTCTTAACTTGACCTCTCCCAAAGTGAATATAATTCTGACTACTTGGAATAGGCATTTCTAAATTAGGAATATCAGCATCAATAATTAAATGATGATGACCTGAATCGCACTTATCTACTCCTGCAGGTGAGATATTAAAATTCTTTAGCCCAAAAATAACTTTTACAGGTGAAGTTAGCTCGGCTCCTTTTTCTGGAGCAATGAAATAGACTTCTGGATTTCCAGTTCTGCAATCTTCTGCAATTATTGGAAAAGCAGAAAAAGAAATTAACAAAGCAAGGGAATAAGTAAAATGTTTAAATGCGATATGAGGATAGAGTTTAATATTCATGTAATGAATTATACTGGTATAAAAAAATTTCTATGAAAAATAGTATAAGAATTTCTGGTGGCACCTTAAAAGGAAAGAAAGTGCCATTTGATTTTAAAAGCTCGCTGAGGCCAACTTCTAATAAATTAAAAGAAATTCTTTTTAACTGGCTCCAATTTGAAATAAAAGACTCTATTTGCCTTGATCTATTTGCTGGAACAGGTTCTATCGGGATTGAAGCTATCTCTAGAGGCTCAGCTAAGACAGTATTTGTTGAACTTAATAAAAGAAATTACTCTCAACTATCAAAAACTCTTATATCTTTAGATTTAAAAGAAAGAACAAAGGTCTTTTTTAAGGATGCAAAAACCTGGATTAGAAATAATGATCTTTCAGGTTTTGATCTTATATTCCTAGACCCTCCATTTGAAGAGAATTATGAGTTAAAAATTTTAAACCTTTTAATTCAACATAAAAAATTGAAATCCTCATGTAAAATCTATCTTGAATATAGTAAATTTACTGATTTAGAGATTCCAAAATCTATATCCATACTAAAAGAGAAATCAGTAGGTGATGTAAAAGCATTATTACTTTGTATAAATGAAAATTAAGATAGCAACCAGAAAATCAGAACTTGCTTTATTTCAAGCTAATTATGTTGCTGAAAAATTAAATCAACTTGGAGGAGTAGCCACTGAACTCGTTCCATTGCTATCTGAAGGAGACCAAACAGATAAACCACTTCATGAAATTGGTGGGAAAGGTTTGTTTGTTAATAAATTAGAGTCAGCTTTAATTTTGGGAGATGCTGATATAGCAGTTCATAGCTTAAAAGATGTTCCTGCTATATTAGATAGTAAATTTGAAATAGCCTCAATTTTTCAAAGAGAATCTGCTTCTGATATTTTATTATCTAGAGAGGGTTGGTCTTTAGATACATTGCCTATTAATTCTGTAATTGGAACTTCTAGTCCCCGAAGAAAATCGCAGATATTAAACTCTAGATCTGATTTAAAAACTATTCCGGTAAGAGGAAATATTGCAACAAGAATAGATAAATTAAATCTTGGCGCTTTTGATGGGCTGATTGTCGCAAAAGCAGCCCTTAATCGTCTAAATCTTCAGTTGCCCAATACATATGAATTCACACTAGAAGAAATGCTACCTGCTGCTTCACAAGGCTTTATCGCAGTTGAGTGTATTAAATCAAATACGGAAATACTTAATATTCTTAGGCAGATTAATGATGAAACTGCATTACTTTTAGCAGAAGCGGAGAGGAGTTTTGTAGCTAAACTTAATGGGTCATGCTTGTCTCCTATTGCTATATATTGTTTTGAAGACAAAGAAATCATTCATGTTGTTGCAAAAGTGCTTTCACAAGATGGACAAAAGAAAATTTATAAAAAAATTGAATCATGTAAAGCTCAATTGAAAGAAGATATATTAGTTCTAGCTAATGATTTTATTGCTCAAGGCTCTAATTCAATGATTTTACAATGATGATAATTAATACAAGACCAGAATTATTATCAAGTAATCTCATTTCTCTATGTAAGAGTCAAAAAATACAAGTAGTGAATGCACCTCTTTCTTCTGTCGAAGCAATACACACAGATATTAGTGAGCAAGATTGGAAATTCAAATTAAAGAACGCTAATTATTATAAAAACATTATATTTACTAGTCAGGCTTCAGCTATATTTGGGCTTGTAAATCTCTTAAAGCATGCTGATGTGGAAAACTTTAATATCTTTGCTGTAGGGCCTGCTACAAAGAATATTATTACAAGTAAAGGAATTGATTCTTTAACCCCCAGTGAACCTTCATCAAAAAGTCTTTTAAGCTTAATTAAGAGTAACTATCCAGGAAGGAATCTTTTATTTTGTGGTCAAAACTCAAATAGATACTTACAAGAAAATCTTATTGGTAGTATTGATGAGGTTGCTTGCTACGAATTGGTATATTCAAAAGAAGAATTAACCAAGTTTCTTAAGGGTCCTAAGATTACCTTAATTTATAATTTTCTAACTTTTTCATTTTTATTTGATTCTATTAAATTATCAATAATGGAAGAAAAGATATTTGTAGTAGCTTCAGAGAGAATTAAGGAAAAGATATTAGATCTAACTAAAGATATAGGCCTGGAAATTTATGTAGCAAAAGATCCTTCTGATAACTCAATGCTAGATATAGCTAAAAAGTTTATTTAGTTTTTTTCCCGCCTCCATTCTTCATAGACGAGAAGAATTCATCATTAGTTTTAAATGATTTCAATCTATCGATTAAGAATTGAATGCCTTGAGCGTCTTCCATTTCATCCAGGATTTTTCTTAGAACCCACATTCTTTGAAGTTCTTCTTCTGAAGTAAGAAGATCTTCTCTTCTCGTTCCAGATCTTCTGATATTAATTGCAGGGTAAATTCTTTTTTCAGCAATTTTTCTTTCTAAATGAATTTCCATATTACCTGTGCCTTTAAATTCTTCATAGATAACTTCATCCATCTTTGACCCAGTATCAACAAGGGCAGTGGCAAGAATAGTAAGACTGCCACCCTCTTCTAAATTTCTTGCAGCTCCAAAGAATCTTTTAGGTTTTTCAAGAGCATTTGAATCAACTCCACCACTTAAAATTTTTCCTGATGCTGGCTGAACAGAATTATAAGCTCTTCCAAGTCTAGTTATTGAATCAAGCAGAATAACAACATCTTTTTTATGCTCTACCAACCTTTTAGCTTTCTCTATAACCATATTGGCAACTTGAACATGTCTGGTTGGCGGTTCATCAAATGTACTTGCAACAACTTCACCTTTAACGGTTCTAGACATTTCTGTAACTTCTTCCGGTCTCTCATCAATAAGTAAAACTATTAATTCTACTTCTGGATTATTATTTTTTATTGAATGAGCAATACTTTGAAGCATTAAAGTTTTACCAGCTTTTGGCGGTGAAACAATTAAACCCCTCTGACCTTTTCCAATCGGAGCTATTAAATCAATAATTCTAGAAGATAAATCTTCATTAGATCCACTGCCCTGCTCTAAGAGTAATCTCTGGTTCGGAAAAAGTGGGGTTAAATTTTCAAATAAAATTTTATTCTTTGTCTTATCTGGAGCTTCGCCATTTATGGTATCTAGATGAACTAATGCAAAATATCTTTCCTGATCTTTAGGTGGTCTAATTTTACCCTGAACAGAATCACCCTTTCTTAAACTAAACTTTCTTATCTGACTTGGTGAAACATATATATCATCTGGACCTGCGCAATAAGAGCCCTCGGGAGATCTTAAAAAACCAAACCCATCATTAAGAATTTCTAAAACGCCACCGCCATAGATATCAATACCCTCTCCTGACTGGTGCTTAAATATTTTAAAAATAATATCTTGTTTTTTTAGTCTGCCAACGTCCTCAAGACCTAGCTCAGTGGCTATGTCAACTAACTCGCTTATAGGTTTAAGTTTAATATCTGTTAAATTCATATGTTATTTTCCTAATGTCAGTGGGATTAAAAACAGGGATAGCCGCTTGGCTAGATATAAAAATGATAAGTCTTTTTTATGAAAGATGCAAAGCTTATAAGTTAAATTTAAATTTCAGAATTTACAAATTCAACAAGCTGCTGTTTTGATAATGCCCCTATTTCTGTTCCCGAAGGCTCTCCTTCTTTAAATATTATTAATGTTGGTATAGAGCGAATGCCATATTTTGCAGCTATATCTCTACTTGAATCTACGTCCATTTTGCAAACTTTTATTTGATCTGAGTATTCCCTAGCTACCTCTTCAACGGTAGGCCCAAGTTGTTTGCATGGTCCACACCATTCTGCCCAAAAATCTACAAGAACAGGCTTATCACTGGATAAAACCTCTAATTCAAAATTTTCAACATTTACTTCGACTACATTACTCATTTATTTAACTCCTTAATTATTTCTTTGGCTGCATAAGTTAAGATCGCATCAGCGCCAGCACGCTTAAAGCAAAGAAGTGATTCCGTTATCGCTTCTGGTTCAAGCCATTCGTTTTTGATTGCTGATTTAAGCATACTGTACTCTCCACTTACCTGGTAGGCAAATGTAGGAACATTAAATGTTTCTTTAACTTTACTGATTATATCAAGATATGGCATTCCTGGCTTTACCATAACTATATCTGCTCCCTCATTTATATCTAATGCAACTTCATTTAGTGCTTCATTTGAATTGGCTACATCCATCTGATATTCAGCTTTGCTAGACTTTCCAAGATTTGAACTTGAACCAACAGCGCTTCTAAATGGTCCATAAAATTTTGAATTATATTTAGCAGCATAAGACAACAGAATAGTATTCTTAAAATCATTTTCCTCAAGGGCGCTTCTTATTGCTTTAATTCTGCCATCCATCATATCGGAAGGCGCAATAATATCTGCTCCACTTCGAGCTAGAGCAACTGATTGCTTAACAAGCTGATCTAAAGTCTTATCATTGTCTACATAGCTATTAACCAATATCCCGTCGTGACCATGATTTGTATATGGATCCAGGGCTACGTCTGAAATGATAATAATTTCAGGAAATGAAGATTTTATATTTTTAATTGCATTGCAAATAAGATTATTTTGATTAATAGCCTCACTGCCATTTTCATCTTTTTTATTAGGATTAATAACTGGAAATAACGCTACCGCTTTTATACCTAGGTTCATAAGTTCTTCTATTTCTTTTTCTATAGAATCTAGACCGAATCTTGATATTCCTGGCATTTGATCAATAGCTTCAAGTCCACTTAAATCCTCTTTTATAAATAAAGGCTGGATTAAATCATCTCCTGTTAGGATATTCTCTCTAACCAGATCTCTTATAAAGGGTTTAGAGCGAAGACGTCTAAGACGAGTGGATGGAAATTTTCTTTTAGTAAACATTTAAATAATTTATTAGGTATTAATCAGTAATAGCTCCAAGACTTGCAGATTTTACACTTTTTGCATATTTTGCCAATACACCTTTCTTGGGTGGGACTATAGGATTAATCCATTTAGCTTTTCTCTTTGCCAGATCTTCATCAGATACATCTATAGTTAATAGATCTGTATCAGCATCTATGGTTATATGATCTCCATCTTCAACTAACGCCAGTGGACCGCCATCAAAAGCTTCAGGAGTTATATGCCCAACAACAAAACCATGTGTTCCTCCAGAGAATCTTCCATCAGTAAGAAAGGCTACTTTATCGCCAAGACCTTGTCCCATAATCGCAGATGTTGGCTTTAACATCTCTCTCATACCAGGACCGCCTTTTGGTCCTTCGTATCTAATTATAATTACATCTCCAGGCTTGATTAGTTTATCAAGAATTGCTTTTAAACCCTCTTCTTCAGAATTATATACTTTGGCCATGCCGCTAAATGAAGTTCCCTCTTTACCAGTAATTTTTGCTACAGCACCTTCAGGTGATAAATTTCCATAAAGTATTCTTAAATGACTATTATTTTTTATAGGTTCATCTAAACCCATGATAATTGACTGCTCTTTTGTATAACCGTCTATATTTTGTAAATTCTCTTTCACAGTTTTACCGGTTACAGTCAAACAATCTCCATGAAGTAAGCCTTGCTCAAGTAACATCTTCATAACTGGCTCTATACCACCTTGAGCATTAAGCTGAGACATGAAATAGCTACCAAATGGTTTTAAGTCAGCTAAAACTGGAGTCTTTTTTCCAATCCTACTAAAATCATCTAAATGTAAGTCAACACCAATTGCATGAGCCATGGCTAATAAATGTAATACCGCATTAGTAGAGCCGCCAAGAGCTATTACCACGGTTATAGCATTTTCAAATGCTTCTTTAGTCATAATGTCAGAAGGTTTTATATCTTTTTCCAGTAAATGCATTACAGCTTCGCCAGATGCTTTGCAATCATTAAGTTTATTGTTGGATAGAGCATCTTGGCTACTACTTCCAGGAAGACTCATTCCTAATGCTTCAATCGCAGAAGCCATAGTATTAGCGGTATACATTCCGCCACAAGAACCAGGCCCTTTAACTGAAATAGTTTCAATTTCAATTAATTCTTGTTCAGATATATCTCCTTTTGCAAATTCACCAACTTTTTCACAAACAGTTACATAGTCAGTATTTTTTTCGCTTGGTCGTATTGAGCCACCATAGATAAATATAGATGGCCTATCTAGCCTTGCTAAGCCTATTATGCAGCCAGGCATATTTTTATCACATCCGCCAATAGCTATAACGCCATCATATCCAAGGCAAGCAACAACAGTTTCAATGGAATCGGCAATTACTTCTCTTGATACAAGTGAATATTTCATTCCTTGGGTACCCATTGAGATGCCATCAGAGACTGTAATAGTATTAAATAAAACTCCTTTACCACCTGCATCACTTATAGAATCTTCAACAATATTTGCTAAATCATTGATATGCATATTGCATGGAGTAACCTTCGCTCCAGTAGAAGCAATTCCTACAAAAGGCTTCTTAAAATCTTCACTAGTAAAGCCAGCTCCTCTAAGCATAGATCTGGATGCGGCCTGGAGTGGGCCATCTACTAAATGTTTTGAATACTTTCTATTTGCCATAAATCTTTAGTTAGTTGCGTACTTTAAAGCAGCTGTAAGTAATTTAGTTGTGTACTCTTTTTGAGGATTATTAAATACTTCATCAGCTTTTCCTGATTCAACTAAATTTCCATCCTGCATTACAAAAATGTAATCAGAAACTGCTCTAATTACTTTTAAATCATGACTAATAAATAAGTAAGTTAGTTTGTATTTATCTTGTATCTTTTTAAGTAAATCAATTATTTGAATTTGTATTGATCTATCAAGAGCTGAAGTCGGCTCATCAAGAATCATAAATGCTGGTTGCAAGATTATTGATCGAGCAATTGCAATTCGTTGCCTTTGTCCACCTGAGAATTCATGTGGATATTTAAACTTCATATTAGGATCAATGCCTACATCAATCATCGCTTCTTCAATTTTTGTATTCTTTTGATCTTTGGTTAAACTAAAATGAACATCAAGACCTTCGCCAATAATTTCTCCTATTGTCATTCTTGGAGAGAGGGAACCATAAGGATCTTGAAAAACAATTTGGATGTCTTTTTTAAGATTCTTCATTTCTTTAGAATTATAGGATTGTAAATCATTGCCTTGATAGAAAATCTTACCTTCGTACTTAATAAGATTGGCAATCGCTCTACCTAATGTAGATTTTCCTGATCCAGATTCACCAACAAGACCAATAGTGGTATTTTTTTGAATATCAAATGAAATATTTTTAACCGCATGAAATCGATTCTTTTTTAGAAAATTAATAGAAGGAATATCATAGAAAATATCTAAATTTTCAACCCTAATCATAGATGTTGATTCTAGTAATAAGTGAGTTTTTGGAAGTGGTTCGGCGTCTAATAGTTTTTTAGTATATTTATCTTGAGGATTATCAAAAATTTGCTGAGTATTGCCCTGCTCTACTATTTTTCCATCTTTCATAACACTTACAGTATCTGAAAATTCTCTTACAAGACCCAGATCATGAGTTATAAAGAGAATAGACATTCCGAGCTCTGATTTAAGCTTACCCATAAGATCCAATATCTGGGCTTGTATTGTCACATCAAGAGCGGTAGTAGGCTCGTCTGCAATTAATAACTTAGGTTTATTTACTAGAGCCATAGCAATCATAATTCTTTGTCTTTGGCCTCCTGAAAGCTCATGAGGGTATGCATTAAACCTTCTATTCACATCTGGTATTTCAACTAATTCCATAAGGCTCTTTGCCTCTTGTTCAGCCTCTGATCTTGAGAGACCTGAGTGAAGCAAGGAAGATTCCATAATTTGTTTTCCAACCTTATGATATGGGTTTAATGATGTCATTGGCTCTTGAAAGATCATAGAGATTTGGTTACCTCTAATAGAACGTAATTGTTTTTTTGAGGCATTTAAAATATCTATTCCGTCAAAAAATATAGATGAATCAGTGCCGTAAGAAGCTTTGAGGTCTGGTAGAAGTTGAAGAATTGACATGGCTGTAACAGACTTACCAGAACCCGACTCCCCAACTAAGGCCATGGTTTCATTTTTATCAAGGCTTAGGCTGATAGTGTCTACAGCTCTAAATTTTGTATCTCTGACATTAAAATCTACAGATAAGTTTTTTATTTCTAATAATTTACTCATAATATTTTTTTATAATCACTTAAAAAATCTTCAGCGGCATATTTGGCTGCTTTTAATTTTGTCATGGTCACAAAGCCATGGAACATATTTGGATAATGAATATGTTCAATACTAACTCCCGCATTATTCAATAGGGCTGCATATTCCTCACCCTCATCTGACAAAGGGTCAAACCCAGCAGTAATAATTAATGTTTTTGGATTCTTTAAATTAACTGGGAATTTGCTTAAATTAAATCTGATATCTTCATTATCATTATCAGAGCCTCTTAGCTGCTCCCAAAACCAGACCATTGTATCATTTGTTAAGAAATAACCATCGCCAAATAGACTATGGGATTCAGATGAGCACGAAGGATCAGTCATTGGATAAATTAAACACTGGCTTGATGGCATTGATTTATTGCTCATTGCTAAGTGATTAGATGTTGCTGCTGCAAGATGAGCTCCTGCACTATCTCCACATAAACTAATATTACTATTTTCATATCCTAGATTATTTAACCACTCTAAAGTCAAACATACATCATCAATTGCTTTTGGAAATTTATTTTCAGGTGCTAATCTATAATTTAATGAATAAACTTTAGCTTCTAGAATATTTGCCATATTTGAAACCCATCTATCATGAGTCATTACATCGCCAATGACATAACCTCCACCATGAAAATATAAAACCACCTTTTCGGTAGTAAGCACCTTTGGTATATATTCCTTTAATAATATTGATGAATCTTCAGATAATAGTTCGTGATCTAAAGTTTTAACTTCAACTGCAGGCTTAGCAGAAACTGGCATAGCGATTCTTGCATCATTAATTGCAATTCTTAGATCATCAACAAACTCAACCTTTGCTAGAAGGCTTGATGGGGTTAATGCTATAAGCATTGAAGATTTAAAATCTAAAACTTGGCCTCTTATGTAAACATCTTTTTTCCACACAAAAATTCTTAGCACCCAAGCAGGTAGAAGAAAAAATATATTTAGCAAAATTTTTTGATAAGACATTTAAAACACAAACTTTATAAAATTAAAAAAATAATCTCTTTTTGAACATTAATTTCATATAATGATGGAATGTCATCAAGAGCTTCAAAGTTATTATACTTTTTATTAGTATTTATTCATGTAAACCTTTTGCAGGCGGACCTGCTAGATGAAATTAGCAACAAAGGTAAAATACTTGATGCAAAGGATGCTTTTAAGATGTCCTTATTAGTTAACCAAAACAAGAGTAGCATTTCTTGGGAAATTGCTCCAAAACATTACTTATACCTTGATGATATTAGCATTAAGTTAAATAAGACATTTTTAGACTTCACTATAGAGCAAAGCTCTCAGAGCTCATTCGAAGATGCTTTCTTTGGTAATGTTGAGATCTTAAAAGAAATATTTAAAATTTCTTTTTTAACACCAGTACCAGAATTAGAAAAAAAAGATATTATTGTCATCAATTATAGAGGGTGTGCAGAGGCTGGCTTTTGTTATCCTATGGAATCATTTACATATAGAATTTCAGACAAAATCCTATAATACCTTCGAAAATACAGCTAAAATCATCAAACATGAAAATATTATTAATTAATGGTCCTAATCTAAACCTTCTTGGTAAAAGGGAGGCTGATATATATGGGGATGTCGACCTTGAAACCATAGAGGTGAATTTAATGAGGCTAGCAAGTTTGCATGGGTGTGAGCTTGTTCCTATCCAGACTAATGCTGAGCATGAAATAATTGATGAGATTCATCTCGCGCTTGATACAGATATAGAGGTAATATTAATTAATCCTGGAGCTTTTACTCATACAAGCATAGCTATAAGAGATGCTTTGCTTGGAGTTAATATTCCTTTTTATGAAATTCATATATCTGATGTTTTTGCCAGAGAAGAGTTTAGACATAAATCATTTTTTTCAGACATAGCTATCAATGTTTTTTCTGGCTTAGGTGTAGAAGGTTATGAAAAAGCGTTATTAGAAGCAATATCAAAATTTAAGAGGTCCTAAAATGGATATTAGAAAAATCAAAAAATTAATAGAGATGCTCCAAGAATCTGATCTGAGTGAAATTGAAGTTAGTCAAGGTGAAGAATCTGTCAGGATTTCACGAGGAAATAATAACTCTGTTAACGTAAATACACCTCAAGCTAACGTGGCTCATTCATCCAATCCTGATAAAAAGGAAATACAATCAGAGCCTTCAGGGAATAAAGTTAAATCTCCAATAGTAGGAACATTCTATAGAAAGCCTAATCCGGAAAAGCCCCCATTTGTTAATGTTGGTGATCATATTGAAACAGGTGATGTTATAGGCATCGTTGAGGCTATGAAAATGATGAATGAAATTAAATCAGAATTTAGTGGAAAAGTAATTTCTATAATTGCTGAGGATGGTCAACCTGTTGAATTTGATCAGACTCTTATCATCATAGAATAATATGTCTCATAAAGTACTAATTGCCAATAGGGGAGAGATAGCCTTACGAGCAATTAGAGCATGCAAAGAGCTTGGAATAAAAACAGTTGCTGTTTATTCTCAGGGCGATAAAAACCTTAAACATCTAAAGTTTGCAGATGAGACTGTATGTATTGGTCCAGCTAGTCCATTGGAGAGTTATCTCAATGCTCCCTCAATTCTTTCTGCCGCAGAGGTCACAAATACAGATGCTATATATCCAGGTTATGGATTTTTGGCAGAAGATTTTAGTTTTGCAGAAAAATGTGAAGAAAGTGGTTTTAAATTTATTGGCCCAAACTCTGAAACTATAAAAATGATGGGAGATAAGATTACAGCAAAGAGTATTGCTGAAAAGGCAGGTATTCAAGTTGTTCCAGGATATAAAGATGACCTTCCAGATGATCCAGATAAAATTCATGCTATTGCTAAAAATGTTGGATATCCTCTAATGATAAAAGCTACCGCCGGAGGTGGCGGAAGAGGAATGCGTCTTATCGAATCAGAAGATGAGTTATTAGATGGCTTAGAAATAACAATGCAAGAGGCTATGAATGCTTTTGGAAATAAAGTAGTTTATTTTGAAAAATTTATATCAAACCCTAGGCATATAGAAGTTCAAATAGTTGCAGATGGTAAAGGTAATGTAATTCATCTTGGTACTAGAGATTGCAGTATCCAAAGAAGGCACCAGAAGCTCATTGAAGAAGCTCCAGCTTCTAATATTAATCCAGAATTACTTTCAAATACTCTCGATGCATGTCTTAAGTTATGTAAAGACATTAATTATGAAGGCGTTGGAACACTAGAATTTTTATATGAAAATAATGCCTTCTATTTTATAGAAATGAATACAAGAATACAGGTAGAGCATCCTGTCTCAGAAATGATCACAGGCTTTGATTTAGTTAAGGCTCAATTAAAGATTGCTCTTGGAATTCCAACTACTCTTGATCAGTCTAAAATTTCTTTTAGAGGTCATGCAATAGAATGCAGAATCAATGCAGAGAATCCTAGAACATTCACACCATCACCAGGGTTAATTACCAAAATGCATCCTCCTGGAGGTTTTGGAATAAGATTTGATTCTCATATTTACTCTGGATATGAAGTTCCTCCATACTACGACTCTTTACTTGCAAAGATAATTACAACAGCTAACTCAAGAAGTTCATGTATAAAAAGAATGATGAGTGCTTTAGATGAATTTTTTGTTGAAGGGATTGAAACCAATCATTCTTTGCATCAAGAATTGATGCATGATGATGTATTTAATCAGAATAATCATACGATAAACTACCTAGAAAACGAGTTCTTTAAAAATTATGAATAAGCAATATGAGCCAAGTATTATTGAGAAAGTTATTCAATCGGGATGGGAAGAAGAAAAAAGATACGAAGTTAAAGCTGATGATAGAGAAAAATTTTATTGCTTATCTATGTTTCCTTACCCTTCGGGAAAACTTCATATGGGGCATGTTAGAAATTATACGATTGGAGATGTAATTTCTAGGTATAAAAGAATGAATAATTTTAATGTATTTCAGCCAATGGGTTGGGATGCATTTGGCTTGCCGGCTGAAAATGCAGCTATTGCAAACAAAGTTAGTCCAGATGATTGGACTCGAGAAAATATTGAGCATATGAAAACTCAATTAAAATCTTTAGGTCTCAGTTATGATTGGTCAAAAGAGCTTAAAACTTGTGATACAAGTTATTACAGATGGGAACAATTAATTTTTAAGAAATTTGCTGATAAAGGCCTAGTCTATAGAAAAAAAGCAATTGTAAATTGGGATCCTGTAGATAATACAGTTCTTGCTAACGAACAAGTTATAGATGGCAAAGGCTGGAGATCTGGCGCGCAGATTGAAATTAAAGAAATTGATCAATGGTTTCTAAAAATAACAGATTATGCTGAAGAGCTTTTAACATCTCTAGATGGTTTAGATTGGCCAGAAAATGTTAAAACAATGCAAAGAAATTGGATTGGAAAATCTAGCGGTGCTGAGATTAAGTATAAGTTAGAAACTTCTGATGCCTACCTTACAGCCTTTTCAACAAGGCCAGACACTATATTTGGAGTTTCTTTTTTAGCAATATCTCCAAATCATGAAATATCAATAAATTTAGCTAAAAATAATGAATCTATATCTAATTTCCTCCTTAAATGTAAAGAAACATCAGCAGCTGAAGCAGATATGGCTAAGGCAGAGAAGTTAGGTTTTAAAACAGATTTAAAAGCAATACATCCAATAACTAATGAATTATTACCAGTATGGATAGGAAATTTCGTGCTTCTGGATTATGGAACAGGTGTTGTAATGGGTGTGCCTGCTCATGACCAAAGAGATTATGAGTTTGCAAAAAAATATGATATTTCAATTAATAAGGTTATAGAAATTAATGAAGATGATGATCTTCCTCTTTTGGCTAAAGGGCGGCTAATAAATTCATCTCAGTTCAATGGAATGAGTTCAGATGATGGCATTAAAAAAATTAAAGAATATCTAAAAGAAAATAATCTTGGAACAGAATTAATTCAATTTAGACTTAGAGATTGGGGAATTAGTAGACAAAGATATTGGGGTTGCCCAATTCCAGTAGTGTATGAAGACGGAATTCCAAGAATACTTGAAGAAAATGAATTACCTGTTGTGCTACCAGAATTAGAAAAAGGTTCTGCACCTAAGCCATTAAGTAAAAATGAAGATTTTTTGAATCTTTCAGAAAATATTAAAAGAGAGGCTGATACGTTTGATACTTTTATGGATTCTTCTTGGTATTACGCAAGGTTCCCATCAGCTGATAATAATGAAGAAATCTTTGGAGAAGATTCAAATTATTGGCTTCCTGTTGATCTATATATTGGTGGAATTGAGCACGCAATTCTTCATCTACTTTATTCTAGATTCTTTCATAAAGCTCTAAGAGATATGGATATGGTAGATAGCGATGAGCCGTTTAAAAGATTATTAACTCAAGGCATGGTTCTAAAAGATGGCGCTAAGATGTCAAAATCTAAAGGTAATACCGTAGACCCTCAGCCATATATAGATAAGTATGGGGCAGATACTCTCAGGCTATACATGATGTTTACAGCCCCTCCTGAGCAGAGTTTGGAGTGGAGTGAATCTTCTGTTGAAGGGGCTTCAAGATTTCTTAAAAAAGTATGGAAATTAGTTGCTGATAGAAAATATAATGAATTTAAAGATGAATTTGAATTCAGCAAAGACGAGTTAGCTCTTAGAAGAAAGTCACATGCAACTCTTAAAAAAGTAATGAACGACTATGAAGTAAGATTAACTTTTAATACTGCTATTGCCTCGGTAATGGAGCTTTTAAACTTTATTCCTGATGAATTTAAATTAGATAATGCTTCAGCTGCACAAAAATTTTGCTTAGATGAAGCAATTGTTTTTATTCTTAAAATGCTGTCTCCTATAACACCCCATATAACTGAGCACTTGTGGAATGATTTTTTTATAGATGATCTTTCTGTTGAATCTTGGTGGCCAGAATTCAACGAAGATTTATTGGAAGTAGAGGAATTTGAATTAGTGGTCCAGATAAACGGAAAAGTTAGAGGAAAAATAATTATCAATAAAAGCCTTTCAGAAAAAGAAATTGAATTAGAGGTTCTGGAGATAGAAAATGTATCTAATATAATTGGTGATAATAAAATTAAAAAAGTAATTTATATAAAAGAAAAAATTATTAATTTTGTTATATAGTTAAATATAAATACACCAATCTAAAGTAGCCTCTGTATGACAAAAAACTTCCTAGCTCTTTCTTTAGCAATCCTAGCAATTGCAGGCTGTGGATTTGAACCAATGAGGAATCAGGGCGCTATTACAATTGGTAGCATTACCTTTGCTAATGAAATTCCAGATTCCATTCAATTAAAGCTTAAAAATTTAAATACTGATGCATCTAATAAAGTCAGTTTAATTATTAAAAGTTATGAACTAAAAGAAAGAAAGACCTATGGTGGTTCAGCATTGAGAGCGCTTGAGGGAGAGATAAAGGGTGAAATGGAAATCAATATTTCTGATGGAAAAAATAACTTTATTAGAAAACTTGTTGTTGTAAAAAACTTTAGTGTTAATGAATTAAACCCTATGTCAGAAAGAGAAACTATCAAGAAACTGGAACAAATAATTCAAGATCAGTTAATAAGCCAAATAGTTTTTGAGGTGCAGTTCCTTGAAATGTGAGGCAATAAATTTAGGCAAATATCTCGATAAATCTCCAAATATATTTTTTATTTTTGGTTCTGAAGTCATTCTAAAGAACCACGTCAAATCAAGAGTCCTAAAAACATTATCATTAAGGGGTTTCATGGAGAAGATTACCTTAAATGATGAGAATTTTAAGGAAGTTAAATCTACAATAGCTGCTAATGCAGGAGGGTCTTTATTTGGCTCTAAATTAATCATTGAATTAAGGCATGGGGCTGGGAAAATTCCAGAAGCTATCTCTGAGATCTTTAATGATGATTTAAATCAATATGAGAATATTAGTATTATTATTAACAGTCATTTAGACAAATTAAGTTTAGTTTCTAAGTGGGCAAAACAAATGGAAGCAAGTTCATTAGTAATTGAGTGTAAAAAACTTAAATCATTTGAGGAGCAAATTTGGTTAAAGAAAAATTTAAGCTTTATTCCAGATAATTATAGATCTGATGTTGTTAAGCTTTTATCTGAAATGAATTCAGGTAATCTTGTAGCGCAGCAAAATGAAATAGAGCTCCTGAAACTTCTATATCTAGATTCAAATCAAGATAAAAAAGATTTATCTGATATAACAAATCATATGATTAATTCTGCTGAGTTTAGTCCCTTTGAACTTGAGGATGCAATTCTTCAAGGTCAGACAAGAAAAGCACTTAAGATTGTAAAATCTTTAAGAAAAGCCGACAGTTATAGTGGGCCACTTTTAATTTGGATCATGGGTAAAATAACAAGTCTCGCCTCTCTAGCATCTAGAGATAAAAGTCCTCAGATATATTTAAAAGATAACGGGGTTTGGCAATCAAAAATTAATGATTATTTATCTTTTATGAAAAACCAAACTAAAGAAGATTTAGAGCTAATGCAAAAGAGTATTTATGACCTTGAACTTTCTCTTAAAGGTTTGATAAAAAAAGATTTCTGGATCGAGCTAGAATCTCTTATATGTAAACTTGGGCCTAACTAGTTACTTTTTGTTGATATAAAACCTGGCACTGCTTCATAAGTTTATTATTTAAATCAAGTTGATTATTACAGTTAATTACTTCATTAACTGGGGCAACTCCTTTCGTTGAACTGGTAAACCAGATACAAGATGCCTTCTTTAAAAGGTCTATGTGATAGTCACCCTCTTCAAAAGGTAAGTCGTTTTCTTTAATAGCCTCTATCAGGATAGCTCTAGTAATTCCTGGTAAAATCTTATTAGATAGTTTGGGAGTGCATATTTTATTTTCTTGAATAAAAAAAATATTACTTGCTCCGCCTTCAGTAATAATATTATCTTTATGCATAATTATTTCATCACAATCTTGATCAGAGGCAGCATTCATTTGTAGAACATTGCCTAATAATGATGTGCTTTTAATATCACATCTTCCCCATCTTATATCCTCGCAAACTGCTACCTTGAGTGACTTAGAGTTCAATTCTAAAGGCATTAAATACCCAAAGGTTTCACAGTGAATATCTGGACTATAGATATGCGAACGCATATCATCTATACCCCTTGAAACTTGATAATAAATATAGCCATCTGAACAATCTGAATTTTCGAAGAGATGAATAATCTCATTTTTTATTTCTTGGAAATTAATATTAATTCTTAACTGTGATGCACTAAAGTTCAATCTCTCAAAATGTTCTTCTGCGCAAATAAATTTTTTATTCTGAAAAGGGATTACTTCATAAATACTATCAGAAAATAGAAAAGCTCTACTTAAAGGTGAAACCTTAATATTATCAAGATAGTCAAAGGAGCCTTGATAGACAGCTTTGATATTTTTAGTCACTCGCTAAACCAAAAAGGCTAAGAACCCAAAACCAAATACTAGACCACAATCTTCCAAAGAAACCCTTTGCTTCAACATCACTTAAAGCTACAAGCTCAGATGTAGATACAATTTTATCTTGACTCACTATATCTATAGAACCTATTACTTGCCCTTTTGCGATTGGAGCCTTTAAATTATTTTTATAATTATAATTTACAACTAAATCCTTGAAAGCCATCCTTGGTAAAGTTACATAGATATCTTCTTTAGATCCTATTTGAACAGAATCAGACTGCCCTCCCCAAATAGTTACTTCCTTAAGAGCTTGCTCTTTAGATAATTGTTTTTGTGTTGCGAAGAATCTAAATCCATACTCTAGCAATCTTTGTGAGCTATCAAAACGTGCATTATCAGAAGGACTTCCAGCAATAACTGTAATAAGTCGCATATCCCCTCTTTTTGCAGACCCTATTAAGCAGTATCCTGCAGAATCAGTATGCCCAGTTTTAACACCATCTGATGAATCATCTTTCCAAAGCAATCTATTTCTATTTAATTGTTTTATATCGTTATATGTATATTGTTTTTCTTTATAAATTGAATAATGTTCAGGAAAATTTTTAATAAAACTTGCAGTAAGTTTTGCTAGGTCTGCTGTGCTCGTAAAATGATTTGGATCTGGTAAGCCAGTAGCATTTTGAAAAAGTGTATTTCTTAAGCCTAATGATCCTGCATAAGCGTTCATAAGATCTACAAAACCATCTTCTGTTCCACCTGTATATTCAGCCATAGCAACCGAGGCATCATTTCCAGATTGGATAATAATACCTTTAAGTAGCTCTGATACAGGAACCTTTTTTCCTGCCTCAATAAACATTCTTGAACCTTCCATTTTCCATGCTTTATTTGAAACAAGAACTTTGTCATCAAGTTGGATTAGGTCATTATCTATCTGATCAGCAATCACGTAACTAGTCATAACTTTTGTCATGCTGGCTGGTTCAATTTGATTATCTGAATTAAATTCAGCTATAACAGTATTTGTATTAGGCTCAATTAATATATAACTTCTTAAATCAAGCTCGGGTGGTGGTGGAAGAAAAGACTGAGCTTGAACTAGAAGCGTTTGTGAAAGAATTAATATTGAGAGGATTTTTTTCATGATTTTAGCTCTAATGATAAATAATATACTGCCATAGCGTAGAAGTGGCTAATATTATATTTGGTAATGGCGATAAAATTATCATCACCTATAAAATAAAGATCTTTTTTTGAATTTATAAGAAGTTTTTCGCCAACTTTAATAAGATTTTTATTACTTATCTTATTTAATAACATTAATGCTTCAAGGCTTATATTGTTGCTTATTGCAATTTCTAGCAGTGAATCACCTTCTTTGACAATATAAACCTCATTAGTGCCTTCAGTGAAATTTAATGGGATGAATTTCATTGATTCCTTATTTTGTTTATACGGTTTTCTAACATTATTAAACTTCACTGATTGGACTATGTCCCCATCTCTTTTCCATCCATGAACTTTTAAATAATTTGCCACACTACCTATAGCATCAGGAACTGAATTAAAGAGATCTGCATAACCATCTCCATCATAATCAACAGCATATGCTCTATAGCTTGAGGAAATGAACTGACCATATCCCATAGCTCCAGCATAAGATCCTTGAATTGAATAAATATCTAAATTATTTTCTCTAGTTAATTTAAAAAATTCAATTAATTCTTTTTTAAAAAACTTTGAGCGTCTTGGAAAATCGAAGCCTAGTGTAGCTAGGCTATCAAGCACTCTATAACTACCTTTAATTTTTCCATACCTTGTTTCTACGCCTAAAATTGCAGTAATAATTTCTCTTGGAACTCCAAAGTCTTTCTCTACCTTGTTGAATAATTCATTATTATTAGTGATGAACATTTTTCCATTTGCAATTCTCTTATCCTCTATAAAAAGTTTCTTATATCTATCCCATGTCCATGTAAATTCTGCAGGTGAAGACATGGACTTCAGAATTTTTTCTTTCTTTTCTGCAGACTGAAGAACCTTAATAACATAACTCCTTTCAAAGTTATGGTCATTTACCAGAGTATCTATTAAATCTTGGGCTTCGGGATGATTTGAATAATCAGCAAAGCTAAGATTGGTAAAAATAATAAATATAGATAAAAAATACTTCATTGTTGGATTAATTTTTTATGAGATGCCATAGAAATAATAATACCAAAAGCTATATAGAATGATAGTAAAGAAGTTCCACCCATACTTATAAATGGAAGCGGCATCCCAACAACTGGAAGAATTCCAACTACCATTCCTAAATTTACAAAAATTGTAGTAACGAAAATTAAGCTTAACCCACCAATAGTTAGTCTACAGAATCTATCTCTGGCATTAAATGATAAATAAAAACATCTAAAAAGAATAAATGTATAAATGGATAGCAAGATCAGTGTTCCAAAAAAACCAAACTCTTCGGCTATAACAGCAAAAATAAAATCTGTTTTAGTTTCTGGCAAGAAATCAAGGTGAGCTTGGGAGCCAGAGCCATAACCTTTTCCAAAAATACCTCCTGAACCAATAGCAATTTTTGATTGTGTAATGTTCCAACCTGCTCCAAATGGATCTGCCTCAGGATTAAAGAGTGTCGCTATTCTTTGTCTTTGAAAAGGTTCCAATAAATTATTCCATAAAAAAGGTAAGGAAAGAGTAAACATAGCAAAAGCTGAACCAATAAATTTCCAGCTCAGACCAGCTAAAAATAGAACATAAAAACCAGCTAAGAGCACAACAATGCTAGTTCCAAGATCTGGTTGAAACACTATAAGAAAGAAGGATGCGCCTATAATTAATATAGAAATAAAAGTATGCCTAAGATTAATTGGTAAAGATTTATCATAAAGATATGATGCAAGAAAAATTGGTAAAGCTATTTTAATTAATTCAGAGGGTTGAAGAGTAAAGAAACCTAGATCAAGCCACCTTTTAGCTCCATTAATTTCATTACCAAAGAGAATTGTTAGGATTACTAAAAAAATGGAGAAAACTAAAAATAAACCTGATATATTTTTATAGAATGCTGGATCGGGCTGACTTACTCCAATCATTAACATGATACCAAAAAAGACAAATATAGATTGCTTGATAACAATGGTTGTATTGCCCTGCGAGGCACTATATAAAACAATAAGTCCTATAAATGATAGCAATATGATTGAAACGAGTAGATAGGGATCATAGAAGAAATTAAAGCGCCTAAATTTTAATAATCTCATTATTTAATTAGTTCCTTTAGAACTGATATTGCTACAGGGCCAGCAACAGCCCCTCCACTTTCACCATTTTCAATTACAACACTTACGGCATATTTTGGATCAGGCATTGGTCCGAATGCAATCATTATTGCATGATCTCTTTGAGCTTCATTTTGTCTTACTAAAAGGTAATCCTCTTTACTATCCAAACTTACTAACTCAGCTGTACCTGACTTGGCAGCAACTTGAAATGATTTTAAGTCCTTTAGTCTTCTAGAAGTTCCAGCTGGAGAATCAATTACATCTGTCATAGCTATGTGCAGTCGATCCCAGTCTTTTTTTGTGAAATTATTTAAATTCATTCCATGATCTACCTGATTAGGCTCAGACTGAACTAAAGATAATTTATTAATGGCTCCTTTTTTTGCAAGTATGCTGCTGTAATATGCCAATTGAATTGGAGTTGCAACCATATACCCCTGACCAACTCCAAGATTAACAGTGTCTCCTCTTGACCAGCCTGAATTTAATTTGTTTCTCTTCCATTGTGGATCGGGAATTAAACCCTCGTTTTCATCAAAACAATCAAGGCATACCTTTTTTCCAAAACCAAATTTAGATAAATGATCAGCTAATTGATTAATATCAGACCTATAAGCTAAAGAAAAGAAATAGGTATTGGAGCTTACTATTAAAGCTTTTTCTAAATCTACAGTGCCGTGACCGCCTTTTTTCCATCCTCGATATATCCTTCCATCTTCTGGCAATGTAAAAAATCCAGGATCCTCGATAGAAAAATTCCAATCAATTAATTTATTTTGTAACCCAAATATTCCCAATGCTGGCTTAATAGTTGATGCAGGAGGATACCTTCCTCTTAGCGCTCTATTAAAGAATGGTTTATTTGGATTTTGAATTAAAGCATTAAATTGATTATTAGATATTCCATTAGATAAATCATTGATGGAATATGAGGGGGAGCTGAATAAAGTAACTATAGCGCCTGTATCTATTTCTACTGCAACTACAGCTCCCATTCTACCTTTCAAGGCTTCATTTGCAGCTATATGCGACCCAAGATCAAGTGAAGTAAAAATACTATTGCCTTCTTTAGGCTTGGTATAGCTTATTTCTTGCAATAGTTTGCCTCTTGCATCAACTTCATAAACTTTTTCACCAAATTCGCCCCTTAAGGAATTATCAAATGTTTTTTCAATACCGCTCTTCCCAGAAATAAAGCCATTCGCATAACTGAAGATGGTTTCTTGCCTTGGATGAATGGCTTCAGTAAGAATGCTTGATAATTCATCATCTGATGGTGAGCCAATATACCCAAGCACATGGGATAAAATATTTGGGAAATCGCTATGTCTGCTATATCGTTTTTCAACCAGAAGATTTGGATAATTATGTTTGCGGACCTTAAAACTAGCAATTTCTTGTTGATCTAGGTCTGTTTTGACAACAAGCTCTCTGTTGTACCTAGCCTTGCTTTTAAATTTCTCATAAAAAATATTTTCTTCTTCTTCAGTTATGTCTATAAAACTTTTAATTTTTGCTATGAAGAATTCAGGATCATCAACTTTATTTGGAATAGCTATTAAGTTAAAAGTTGGAATATTTTTTACCAAGATATTTCCATCTCTGTCATAAATAATGCCTCTAGTAGGCTGAATATTCATTTCATGAGTTTTATTTTCCAATGCAGCAATTTCATATTCAGAGTAATTAGCTATTTGTAATTGAAATGTTTGATATAGCACTGCCAATAGAAGGCCTCCAAACATGAAATAAACTATAAATAATCTATATATAAAACTTTTTCTTTCAATAAATCTTTCTTGGAGATCTATCATTTATGGTAAGGCTGATTATTGAAAATAGAAAATGAGCGATAAATTTGCTCAATAAGAATTATTTTGAAAAGTCTATGTGGGAAAGTAAGGGAAGAAGCAGAAAATTTTATATCAGCATGATTAATTACTCTTTCTGATAAACCAAAAGATCCTCCTATTACAAATGAGATATCTTGATTTAAATTAATACTTTCATTAAGGACTTCACTGAAATCTATAGAAGACATGTCTTTACCATGCATATCACAGACAATTATTTTATCTTTAGGGTTTAACTTTTCTAAAATAAGGCTCTCTTCTAACCTTATCACTTCATCCTTTGACATTTTTGGATGTTGCTTGCCTTTGAGATCAATATAATTAATTACGAAGTTCTTTGGTAATTGTTTGGTATAAAAATTAATTCCTTCTGATTCCCATTGAGAGGGCTTATGGCCAACACTAATAATGTTGCATTTCATTAATCAGGCGTTTGAGTAAGAGTAGTCTCTCCCCAAAGGCCTTCAAGGTCATAGAACTCTCTAATTTCATTTTTCATTATATTAATAACAACTTCACCACAATCTATTAATATCCACCCAGATTCACTTTGCCCTTCGACACCAAGAAAGGATTCTTTGCTTGCTTTTACACTTGCAACCACCTTTTCTGAGATAGATTTAGCATGACGATTTGAGTTAGCAGAAGCAATAATTATGGAGTCCGCAAATGTTGAGATATTTCTAACATCTAGAGCTAGAATATCTACAGCTTTATTGTCTTCAAGTGCCAATAGGCATATTTCTTTTAATTTTAATTTTGGCAAGATTATTTAAGGTTTGATGATGAAATGATAATTAAGTTACAAGTAAGGGTCATAAGATATACTAAAACATTATATGTTAAAAAGATAAGTTAATAGTGGAATTAGGTCTCATAGATAGTATTTTTAATTGGTTTACCGAGCATCCAGAAATACTGGTATGGCTTGGAGGATCATCACTTTTAATATTTACCTTCAGTTTGTTGGGTATAAGCTGGTTATTAGCCCAGATACCTGAGAATTATTTTTTACATGAGAAAAGACGTCCCTCACTTTGGAAGGTAAAAACTCCCATTTTAAGATTAATAATATTAATTATTAAAAATGCCGTTGGCGCTTTTTTAATAATTGGTGGAGTTATGATGCTCGTACTTCCAGGTCAAGGAATATTAACAATAGTTACAGGATTCCTATTTATAGATTATCCAGGAAAGTTTAAGTTAGAAAGAAAAATTGTGGGGTCTCCAGCAATTTTAAATAGCTTAAATTGGATACGTGCAAAATCTAACAAGCCACCTTTAAAAATATAGATTTTAAAATCTTATTTCTCAGATAACTTATTAATCAATCTAGATAAAATATTCATCCTTTGAGATGCATCAAAAGCCTCAAGAATGCTTTGCTTCTCTTGCGAAGTCAGAGGTATTAAACCACCTAAATGATAGGCAACAGAGTCTGCTGAGGTTAAATCTATTTCTAGAGGCAATACCTTAATTCTCGGATGATCTTTGAGTTGAATTAGAATGTTAATAAGCTCGGGGTGCTTTGCGATTAAAGCCTGATCATCAACAAGAGGATCTGTAAGAGGTTTAATCTCAGCAATATGCAAAGTATCTTCTTGTTGGACTATATCTTTAATAGCAACTTTGTTGATTGCTTTGACTGTTATGCCCAAAAGGCCATTTGGATTATTATTAAAATCGATTATTTCAACATAAGTACCCTGCTTCACAATTCCAAATTCAACATCGCCGTCTGACTTGCTTTGAAGAGTAATTACAAAGCCAGAAGAGTTTTGCATACAATTTTTAACCATATCAATATATCTAGGTTCAAATATTTGAAGTGATTGAATAGTTCCAGGCAGAACTACAAGCCCTAGAGGGAAAACTGGTAGTTTATTTATTTTTGATGTGTTCAATGATTGGGCTCCATAGTCTCTCGCTATTTTTATTTGTCATAATTAAAAGGATATCAAACTTACTAATATCATCTTTTATTAATTCTAAACATTGGTTATCGCTACTATAAGTATTAGAGCATTTGCCAGCAAGTACCTCTTTTGAATCAAGCCAAATTACTTTATCTAATGCTGATGACGCATTAATAACCTCATCCCCATGAACTCCTTCAGACATAGTGTTTGAACCCAATTCAATCAACCCTAAAATACTACTTCCTTTAAATTTATTTTGAACTGCATTAATGGCATATTTTATTGCTGTTGGGTGATGAGCAAAATCATCAATGATCATGGTTGATGAGTCTTCATATTTTATTTCAAGTCTTCTTTTTACCCCTTCAAAATTTTTAAGGGCATTAATGGAGCTATCTACAGAGACTCCATTAATATTTGCTGCAGCAATAGCTGCAACTATATTTTTTGCATTATGTGCACCAAAGATTTCAAAATTATCTAATGAATATTTCTTACCTAAGGCGTGTATAAGATTATCTTTAGTATCAACCTGATATGAACCATTCTCGCCTATAGGAATTAAAGTAGACCAGCTACCCTGGCTTAAAAGATCTAATATATTTTTATCATCTTCAAAATAAATAATATTTCCATTTCCTGGAATTATTTTTACAAGATGATGAAATTGCCTCTTAATATCATTTAAGTCATTAAAAATATCAGCATGATCAAACTCTATATTATTAATAACTAGAGTATTTGGGGAATAATGGATGAATTTAGAGCGTTTATCAAAGAAAGCTGAATCATATTCATCAGCCTCTATAACAAATAATTTATCTTCTCCAAGTCTAGCAGAGCCATCTATCATATTACTGATACCTCCAACTAAAAAACCTATATCTAAGCCTTGTGAGAGTAAAATATGACATGTCATGTAGGCTGTCGATGTTTTACCGTGAGTGCCAGATATAGCTATAACATCTCTATCTTTTAGAATTTCACCAAGCATTTCTGGACCAGATTTGTATGGCAGCTTGTTATCAAGAATATTCTCTACACATGGATTTCCTCTAGAAAGAGCATTACCAATTATATAAAGGTCTGCATCAGGCATAGTCTCAACTAAATAACCCTCAGTAGTCTTAATATTTAATTTTTTTAAGTGGTCAGACATGGGCGCATAAAACTGTTTATCAGCACCACTGATATCATGCCCTGATTCCTTTAAAATTTGTGCCAGGCCTCCCATGAAGGTTCCGCAAATTCCAAGTATGTGTATTTTCATATAAAACTTATCTATTTAAGATCTTTTTGATACGATAGCTTAAATTACATTTTAAATAAATAAATGAAAAGAAATGCTTTTTATGCTCAATCTGGAGGAGTGACCTCAGTAATCAATGCTACGGCTGCATCTTTAATTTTAACTGCTAAAAAATATCCCAAAATAATTGGGAAAGTTTATGCTGGTAAAAATGGAATCATTGGAGCTTTAAGAGAAGAGCTTATAGATACTTCAAAAGAATCAGTATCGTCGATTAAAAATTTGATGGAAATACCGGGTGGCGCTTTTGGATCCTGCCGATATAAATTAAAAAATTATGATGAAGACTCTTCTGAGTACGAAAGACTTATTGAAGTATTCAAGGCTCATAATATTGGATATTTTTTCTATAATGGCGGCAATGACTCTGCTGATACTGCATTTAAGATCTCAAAACTAGGTGCAAAAGTTGGTTATGACATTAAATGTATCGCTATACCTAAAACTGTTGATAATGATCTTGCGCTAACTGATTGCTGCCCAGGTTTTGGTTCGGTGGCTAAGTATATAGCGACTTCAACTCAGGAAGCCTCTTTAGACCTTAAATCTATGGCAGAATCTTCAACAAAAGTATTCATACTTGAAGTTATGGGCCGACATGCAGGTTGGATAGCTGCAGCAGGTGGCTTGGCTAAAAATGAGGTTACTAATGCTCCACATATTATTTTATTCCCTGAAATTAATTTTAATCAAAAAAGCTTTCTGGCGAAGGTAAAAAAATCTGTAGCTGAGGATGGTTACTGCGTGGTTGTAGCCTCAGAAGGCATTAAAAATGCTAAAGGAAAATTCTTAACAGAGTCAGATACAACAGATTCTTTTGGACATGCACAATTGGGAGGTGTAGCTCCATATTTATCTAATCTTGTTACTAAAAATCTGAAATTAAAGACTCACTGGGCTGTGCCTGATTATTTACAAAGAAGTGCTAGACACCTTTCTTCAAAAACAGATTTGTTACAAGCTCAAGCAGTTGGGGTTAAAGCGGTTGAGTTTGCTGTCAAAGGTATGAATAGTGTTATGCCAATTATTGTAAGAGGTAAAACAAAAAACTACTCCTGGAAAATAGAGGCGGCGCCACTATCTAAGATTGCTAATGTTGAAAAAAAATTACCTAAAAGCTTTATAACTAAAGATGGTTATGGAATCACTAAAAAGGCTATTGATTATCTAAGGCCTCTAATTAAGGGTGAAGCTGAAATATCTTATAAAGATGGCATACCTAAGATTGGAAGCTTGAAGCTAATTGAGGTAAGAAAAAAATTAAAGAGATGGATTTAATTCATTTAAGTGATTAATAATTTTTGAAATCTCATATTGAAGTTCTTGTTTATCATCTGCATTTAAAAAATCTCCAACAAGCACTGCTTGTCCTTTTGATTTAAAACCTAGATTGATTTCATCTTTTTTAATTTTATTTATTTCAAAAGCAGTAAAAGTCCTGAATTCTCTCCAGGTGTATTCTTTTTGCTTGCGTCCCTTTTCAACCACAACATGATCCAGAGATAGGGTTACTAATTCTTTTTGCTCACTCCATTTAAAATTTAAATAGAAGGCTAAAAACACTGCGCTAAGCTCAATACCTGCAAAAGGTAAGATCATAGTGGCGCCAACAAAGTAAAAAATTATTGCTATTCCTCCACATAATATAAAGATACTTGAAAGAAAGAAAAATCTCTGCCATCCATTAAGAGAGCTATTAGGTTTAATTAAAATTTCAAAGTTTTTTTCGTTAATTTTTTTTACTGAAATCACGTATAATTTAGATATGGTTACAAGAAAACAATTTAATGATTATATGATGCCTGTATATAATCCAGCTCATTTTATTCCAGTTAAGGCAAAAGGATCAATTGTTTGGGATAGTAAAAATAAAAAATATATAGACTTTGCATCAGGAATAGCAGTAACTAGTCTTGGTCATTGCTACCCTCCCCTAGTAAAAGTACTAAATGAACAATCAAAAAAGGTTTGGCACTTATCGAATGCTATGACTAATGCCCCAGCTCTAAATTTAGCAAAAACACTTTGTAAGAATACCTTTGCTGATAAAGTATTTTTTGCAAATTCAGGCGCAGAAGCTATGGAAGCTGCCGTAAAGACAGCAAGAAAATACGCAAACCTAAAATATGGAAAGAATAAAAATGAAATCGTAGCTTTTTCAGATGCATTTCATGGCAGAACTATGATGACAATTGCATTAAACGGTTCAGATAGAATGACTAATGGTTTTGGGCCTATGCCAGCAGGTATAAATCATCATCCTTATAATGAAACTGAAGGCTTGGAAAAAATCATTAATAAAAGAACTGCAGCAGTTGTAATTGAGCTAGTTCAAGGTGAGGCGGGAATAATTAAAGCCAAGAAGCCTTTTATAGCTAAAATAAAAAAACTTTGCAAAGAAAATAATGCCCTTATTATTATTGATGAGGTTCAGTCGGGGGTGGGAAGAACTGGTACTTTATTTGCTTATGAACAATTTAATATAAAGCCAGATATCGTAACCTCTGCGAAAGGTTTAGGAAATGGATTTCCTATTGGCGCTATTCTTACTAAAAATCATATTGCTGAATCTATGCAAGTTGGAACTCATGGAACTACTTATGGTGGGAACCCATTAGCATGCTCTGTTGCCCTTGAAGTAATAAATACAGTCTCTAAGAAAAGACTGCTAACAAACGTTATAAAAAAAGAGAAAATATTTATAAACAAATTAAATGCAATAAATACAAATCTAAAATGTTTTGAAAGAATTAATACTGCTGGTCTTTGGATAGGATGTAAATTGAATGTTACTGATACAGTTAATTTAGATACAGTTCTTCAACAATGTTACAAAAATGGCTTGATGGTTCTTAAGGCAAATAACAATACTATTAGAATTGCTCCAAGCTTGATTATTGAAGATAAATTGATTAATTCTGGGTTAGATATTTTAGAAAAGTCTATTGCTCAACTTCAGAAAGCTTAGAATCTATTTCTTCTGACATAGAATCAACTTTTCTATAGCCTTGAGGGAGCATATTTCCTCTTTTTGCTCGAGAAGAAATGTAGTTTTCAAGATCTTTTATCTTTAAAGTTAAGAATCTTTTTCCACTCTCTATTCTTAAGCTGCTTGTATCAGCAAGAAGAGCTACATGAGTCATAAACTCCTCACCAGACTCAAATTTTACTTTAGGTATATTTACAACTTTATTACCTTTGCCCTTCGGTAGAATTGGTAATTCTAATAAAGGAAAAATAAGAAGCCTTCCTATGTTTGAAGCTGCAACTATAAATCTATGATCATCTTCTACTTTTAATGCTTTTAGCATCTTGGCTCCTTGAGGGAGTTTCATAAATGCTTTACCTGATTTTTTTGAAGAGACCATATTTTTAAATTCAGACACATAACCATAGCCGGCTGTATTGGTTATCATGAATTTCTCTTCATCATTTCCAATGAGTGTTGACATAAACTCTACGCCAGAATCCGCAGAAACTCTTCCCGTGATTGGGTCTCCAAGGCCGCGAGCTGATGGAAGTGTATGTCCAGCCATCGAATAAGCTTTACCTTGAGAATCTAAGAAAACTGCATTTTGATTATTCCTACCTCTACAAAAATCTTGCAAAGAGTCATCACCTCTATAACTTAAGGTGGTTGGATCAATATCGTGGCCTTTAGCGCTTCTTATCCACCCCGCTGAGGATAAAATAACAGTAATAGGCTCGGTTACTAAGGTCTCTTCTTCTGAGAAGACTTTTGCATGTGATTGGCCTTCAATTGGAGAATTTCTCTCATCACCATATTCATCTTTTATTTCAAGTAGCTCTTTCTTGATAAGAGTCTTTAGCCTGCCTGATGATCCAAGTATTTTTTCTATCTCTTTTTGCTCACTAACTAATTTAGATTTTTCTTCTTCTAATTTAATCTGCTCCAGTTTAGCTAACTGCCTTAGCTTAATTTCTAAGATTGCATTAGCTTGGATATCAGAAATATTAAAATGTTTAATAATTTCTGGTTTCGGTTCATCAGACTCACGAATAATTTTTATTACTTCATCCAAATCAAGATAAACAATAAGAAGCCCCTCAACTATATGAAGCCTATCATTTACTTGGTCTAGCCTATGCTCTAACTTCCTAGTAACAGTATTTTTTCTAAAAATAAGCCACTCTTTTATTAGCTCAACAAGAGAGAAAACCTTTGGGCTACCTTTAAGTGAAATAAGGTTCATATTAGCTCTATAAGTTTTTTGTAAATCTGTAGAAGCAAAAAGATGATTCATTAAATCATCAGAATTTACTCTGTTAGATTTCATGGTAATTGCAAGTCTAATTGGTTCTTCATGGTCTCCTTCATCAGTAAGATCAACAACCATAGGGATTTTTTTATTTTGCATTTGATCTGCAATTTGTTCCAATATCTTTGCGCCAGATGCTTGGTATGGAAGTGCATTAATAATTATTTGATTATCTTCCTTAGTCCATTTAGCCTGAATTTTATATCCACCCTTTCCTGTTGTATAAATTTCATTTAGCTCATCATCACTTATGATTAATTTGGCACCATTTGAAAAATCTGGTCCTTTTATATATTTTAAAATATCAGTTAAATCAGAAGAAGGGTTTTCTAGCATGTGAACAGTGGCATCTATAACTTCATTTAAATTATGAGAAGGTATGTCTGTTGCCATGCCAACTGCAATACCTGAAGTTCCATTTAAAAGTATTGAAGGAACTTTTGCTGGAAAAATAATTGGTTCTAATAAAGAGCCATCAAAGTTTGGTTGCCAATCGACTGTTCCATACTTTAATTCTTCAAGTAATAAATTAGCAAACTTTGTAAGTTTTGACTCTGTGTATCGCATTGCTGCAAATGACTTAGGGTCGTCTTGAGAGCCCCAGTTGCCTTGCCCATCCACTAAAGGGTATCTAAATGAAAAGCTCTGTGCCATTAACACCATGGCTTCATAAGCCGCACCATCTCCATGAGGATGAAATTTTCCGATTACATCACCAACTGTTCTAGCTGACTTTTTATATTTTGCTCCTGCATTAAGACCAAGTTCTGACATGGCATAAAGTATTCTTCTTTGGACTGGCTTAAGGCCATCACCAATATTAGGCAATGCTCTATCAAGAATGACGTACATGGCATAATTAAGGTATGACTCTTCTGCATACTTTTTTAGGCTCATTGATTGGTTTTTATCTTCTGCTTCCATAATCTTAAACTTTAACTAAGCTGCCTTTTTTTTCTAACCATTCTTTTCTATCAGGCGCCCTTTTTTTTGCTAATAATAAATCCATAACTGAATGTGCATTATCATTAGGCGAGATAGTTAAGTTTACTAGCTGTCGAGTTGCTGGATCCATTACTGTCTCACGAAGTTGAGGAGGATTCATTTCTCCTAAACCTTTAAATCTTTGAATATTAATCTTGGGTTTACCTTTTCTGGATTTCAGATCCTTAACTATAGTTTCTCTTTGAGCATCATCAAGAGCATAAAAGACTTCTTTAGCACAATCAATTCGATAAAGAGGAGGCATTGATACATAAATTCTTCCTTGTTGAACAAGAGGTTTATAGTGCTGAAGAAATAACGCGCATAATAAAGTTGCTATATGAAGACCATCAGAATCTGCATCAGCTAATATGCAAATTTTTCCATACCTAAGACCACTTATATCTGGATTTCCTGGAAGCACGCCAATTGCTGTTGATAGATTTTTAATTTCTTGTGATTTAATAATTTCTGCACTCTCAAGCTCCCAAGTATTTAAAATCTTTCCTCTTAAAGGCATGATTGCCTGAAAAGATCTTTCGCGGGCCTGCTTAGCTGAGCCGCCTGCTGAATCTCCCTCTACTAAAAATAACTCTGTTTTATTTAAATCTTCACTATTACAATCAGATAATTTTCCAGGAAGCGCTGGACCTTTAAACGATTTTTTTCTTTCAACAGTTTTTGAGGCTTTAGCTCTTAATTGTGCTGAATTGATTGCTAATTCAGCAATTTTTTCACCCTCCTCAGTATGCTTATTAAACCAAATACTTAAAACATCCTTGGTAACTGAACTCACAAAAGACATATGGTCTTTTGAATCTAATCTTTCTTTAGTTTGTCCTGCAAATTGAGGATTCTGTAGCTTTGAAGAAATTACAAATATAGAATTACTAATAACGTCATCTGCAGCTATCTTTAATCCTTTTGGTAATAAATTTCTATATTCACAGAATTCTTTTAGTGCCTCTAATAGTCCAGATTTAAAACCATTAAAATGTGAGCCCCCTTGAAGAGTTGGAATAAGATTAACGTAGGTTTCGTTGAGTAACTCTTTACGAGGATTTTTTGACCAATTTATTGCAAATTCAACTTCTTGAGTGTCTGATAATTTTGAGCAAACAATTGATTCATCAATTAATAAATCTATATCAGAGGAGGATTCAGATAAGTAGCTGCTAAGACCTTCTTCATATAGCCATCTAATTTTTTCTGATTTCTTTTCATCTAAAAAATCTATTTGAAGACCTGGGCATAAAACTGCTTTAGCTTTTAATAGATGCTTAAGATGTTTCTTTTGTATTTTATCAGTCTCAAAATAACTACTATTTGGGATGAATCTTATAGTTGTTCCAGAGTTTTGAACTCCAACTTCACCTATTTGATGAAGTTCTTTAGTTTTTTCACCATCAGCAAAATCTATTTGGAATTCCTTAGAATCTCTTCTTATTTTAACCTCAAGCTCTGCAGATAATGCATTTACAACAGAGACTCCGACACCATGGAGACCACCTGAAAAATTATATTCCTTGCCTGAAAATTTAGCACCAGCGTGAAGTTTACACATGATTAATTCAACTCCTGAAACCTTATGCTCAGGGTGAATGTCAACCGGCATACCTCTTCCATCATCTGAAACTTGTATAAAACCGTCTCTACACAAAGTAACTTTTATCTTAGAACAGTGTCCAGAGAGGGCTTCATCAACTGAGTTATCAAGAACTTCTTGAATAAGATGGTTTGGACAGCTTGTGTCCGTATACATTCCTGGTCTTTTTCTTACAGGATCTAGGCCTGATAAAACTTCGATTGCCCTAGAGTCATATGAACTTGAACTCAACTTACGCTACCTTGTATGTTAATGAAACTTGTTCTAGCTGGGTCATACTTTATCTGATTGAACTTATTGATGATATTCTACTCTAAGATAGGCAGATAACTTTTAATAATTAGTTTAATTAATAGATTTTTATTAAAAACTGTTAGAAAAAGCCTATATTGACAATCTATGTCTAAAAGGTGTTTAATGTTGTCACTGTAAACATCAAATAAATTAATGACAAGTTTGCTTTACATATATTAAAATAGTACAAATAATGAAAAACTTAATTCTTACATCCCTTCTAGTAGTATCTGGAATAGCCTCATCTGAAAATATTATTGATATTTATAATGAAGCTTTGGAAAATGATCCTAAATATAGAGCAGCAGAATTTTCCCTTTTATCTGGAAAAGAATTTGTTGTTCAAGGAAGAGCTGGATTAATGCCAAGTGTATCCATCAATGGGAGCACTAACTGGAATGAATCCTACCAAGATGGAAATTTAAGTAATGAATACAATAGTTTCTCCTCATCAGCTCGCCTTACTCAACCACTAATAAGATTAGATTCATGGTTTCAATATAAAAGATCTCAAGCTTTAACAAATGCTGCTGAAGCAGATTTTGGTTACGAGCAACAAAACTTAGTTGTAAGAACTGCAGAGTTATATTTTGGCGTTTTGAGAACAATTGATAACTTAAATGCATCCAAGTCCGAAGAGAAAGCAATTAAGAAACAACTTGATCAAGCTAAACAGCGATACGAAGTTGGTCTTTCTGCTATTACTGGAGTTCAAGAAGCACAGCTTGCTTATGATCTTAGTTTAGCTGCAAGAATTAGAACTGAAGGCGCAGTTTTCTCAGCAAGAGAAGCTCTTAATGCTTTAATAGGAAGAGAGGTTTATAGCATTGATCCGTTGGGAGATAATCTTCCAATTGTTAATCCGTCACCTGCATCAAAACAAGACTGGGTTAATCTAGCTATTACAAGTAACTATAAATTAAAAGCTGCGAAACTAAGAAGAGATGCTTCAAAAAATTCTGCTAGAGGCGCTGCTTCAGATCATTTACCTAAAGTAGATATTGTTGGTTCTGCCTCTAAGTCAGAAACCAATCAATATTATATTGATGACTTTGATGCTCCAATTCTTATTTCTGTTCCTCAAGAGACTGAGCGAAGAGCCTATAGCATTCAATTCAGTATGCCTATATTCCAAGGTGGTTCTGTGAACTCAAGACGTAAACAGGCTTATGCAAATTATGATAAATCAATTGAAGATACGCTTTTCATTGAAAGATCAGTTATCCAAGAAGTAAGATCTGAATATTCGAATGTGCTATCCCTGGTTGCAAGTGTTAATGCTCAGGAGCAAGCAGTTGTTTCTGCAACTAGCGCTCTTGAAGCTACAAAAGTAGGTTATGAAGTTGGTACACGAAATATTGTTGATTTATTGCAATCAGAAAAAAATCTATACAGTGCTGAAAGAAACCTAGCAAATGCAAAATATGACTACATTCTTTCAAATCTAAGGCTGGGGCTTGCTGCTGGTAACTTAGAACCTGAAAATATTGCTGATATAAATAATTTTCTAAATTAATGCCCGAGCTACCTGAGGTAGAAACAACACTAAGAGCAATTAAGTCTTTTGAAGAAAAGATTGTAGAGTCTATTAGTATCCATAATCCAAATCTTAGATGGCTCGTCGATAAAGATATTAGTCAAAAATTATCGGGTAAAAAAATTAATCAGATCTTTAGAAGAGCAAAGTATCTAATCTTTGATTTTGATGATTACCAATTAATAGTTCATTTAGGTATGTCAGGTACTTTAAGAATAATGAATAGAAAAGATAATTTCTTTAAAAAGCATGATCATGCCGAACTAATATTTGAAGATAATAAATTAATCTATAATGACCCTAGAAGATTTGGTTCAATTCACGTAACTAAATCATACAAAGATCATTTTTTAATTTCTAGCCTTGGTCCTGAGCCTTTATCTAGGTCTTTTTGTAAAGATTATTTATTTAAAAAAATTCAGAATTCGAAAACGAATATAAAAAACTTTATTATGAATCAGAAGAATGTTGTTGGGATTGGAAATATATACGCTTCAGAAATTTTATTTAGATCTTCTGTTGATCCTAGAAGACTAGCTCAAACTATCTCTAACTCTGAATGTAATTTAATTACCAGTAATTCTAAGATTATTCTCAAAGAGGCAATAAAAGTTGGTGGAACCACTCTAAAAGACTTTTTTTCAGCTGAGGGATCGGCAGGCTATTTTAAGATACAGCTCAATGTATATGACAGAGAAAATGAGGTTTGTGTAAATTGTGAAAATCTAATTAGTAAAATTACTCAAAATCAAAGAGCGTCATACTTTTGTAATATTTGTCAGGGTTAAACTAGAAGTTTTGCTTTAAGAGCTTGGTCAATATTGGGATGAACAAATCTTGATACATCACCTTTTAATTCAGCAATTTCCTTTACAAGGCTTGAAGATACATAAATTAAAGTATCTTTAGGCGTCAAGAAAATGCTCTCTATATCAGGAGCTAAAGTTCTATTCATAGTAGCCAACTGAAATTCATACTCAAAATCTGCAACTGCTCTTAGGCCTCTTATGATTGCACAAGCTTTATGATCCCTTGCTAACTCAACAGTTAATTTTCTTGAAAAACTTACTGTTTCTATTTTTGGATGGTCAGAATAAATTGACTCAGTCATGCTAAGTCTTTCTTCTAATGTGAATAAGGGCTTTTTAGATTGGCTTTCAGCTACAGCAAGAATAACTTTGTCAAAAATGCCACAAGCTCTTTCAATAATATCCATATGACCAAAGGTAATTGGATCAAATGAACCAGGATATATAGCAACTTTCATACAACGATCATACTAAACATTATTTATATATCAAAACTTTTATACATTCTTGTTTTCTATAGTTATCTATCAAAAAAGTCTTTCACGGTCATATCAGCTATATCTTGGAGAAATTTTTGATCTTCATTGCTAATCTCGCCAAAGTAATTATATTGAACTTCTGAAGATGGCTTCTTAAAAATGGTTGTATAAAGAACGCATGCTGAAAGATAAGTTCCAAGAATATCTGGGTGACTACCATCATAAGATTTATGAAGCTGAATATCAGGTCTTGCCTTGTAAGCATTTATGTATGCAATACCAATTGGGGCAACCAAGGCATCGTAATCATTTGCTGCTTTTATATAGGTGTATCTTATTTTCTCTATCATCCTTGGGTCATATAGCTTATGAGGTGGAACATACGGATGCGTCATGTAAAGCAATGCCTCTCCTCCACTATCTTTAATTTTAGCAATCATTTTTTTTGCATTTAGATTAAAAGATTTTCTTGCAGCCTTATCTAGAACCTCTGCACTTCCACCTTGCAAAATAACTAATTGAAATGGTTTATTGATTCCAATATTTTTAGAATCAAGCAAATGATCTAAATTATGATGCGCCAACCTAGAGCCGCCTATGGTTGCAGATTTATAACCAAAGAACTCTTTTCTCTCAGGATTCTGTTCCTCTGCCATTCTTCTTAAATGATTATGAAGACTATCGTTATAGTAAAGATAACTATTACCCACAAAAAGAATCCTTTCAGGACTAGAGTTTTTTAACGAGAGCACCTCTGCTTCCAAGAATTCTAATGATTCTGCGTGAACAAAAAAGAAGTTAAATGATAGTATTAATGTTGCTATGTATTTCATATTTCATTCCAGTAAAAATCTTTTTTAGATGTCATATTGTATTTAAATAGATGAGCTTAATTACAATATAACAAAAACATTTTAAGAGAGCATCCAGAAGATATCTTATATATATAAATATTATATATAACAGTAAGATACGTTATTTTATTAATACTTTAGTTTATTAGCTAAATTCAATATAATTAATGTCGATGAGAATTATTCTCATCTAATATTTAAGAAATTATGTTATTTCTTATTGAACTACTGGGGGTAGTATATGAAATTGTTATTATTATTGACGAGTGCGATTGCACTTCCATCATTCGCTGCAGGTGGCGGTGATTTAAGTATTACTGATACGGTTGGAATATCTTTCTGGCTTGTTACTGCTGCTATGCTTGCTGCAACGGTATTTTTCTTTGTTGAAAGAGATCAAGTAAGTGCTAAGTGGAAAACATCACTAACAGTTGCTGGTTTAATTACCGGTATTGCATTCTGGCATTATCTCTATATGAGAGGTGTTTGGGTTGATACAGGTGCTACGCCGACAGTATTTAGATATATTGATTGGTTGCTAACTGTTCCATTACAAATGGTTGAATTCTATCTAATCCTTGCAGCTTGTACTTCAGTTGCTGGTTCATTATTTAAGAAGCTGCTTGGCGGTTCTCTTGTAATGTTAGGATTTGGTTTCATGGGTGAAGCTGGAATGATGAATGTCACGCTTGCTTTTGCTATTGGTATGGCTGGATGGTTATACATGATTCAAGTGTTATACATGGGTGAAGGTAAGGCAGCAGTAAAAACTGCAAGTCCTGCTGTAAACTCTGCTTATAACGCAATGATGATGATCATTGTTGTTGGTTGGGCTATTTACCCACTTGGATATGCTGCTGGTTACCTAATGGGTGATGGTAGCAATATATATGCTCAGAACTTAAACCTAGTTTATAATCTTGCTGACTTTGTTAACAAGATTCTATTTGGTCTAGTTATCTGGCATGTAGCAGTTAAAGAATCTAGTAATGCTTAATTACTAAATTCAAACTGAATTTAAAACCCGGTTTTATACCGGGTTTTTTTATGCCTAAATAAAAAATATTGGTTTATACGAAAGTAGCCCAGTCATCTACAGGGCGACGTTCGCTATCTAATTGATTGATTAGAGCTTCAGGGTCTTTATAACCAATAGACATCCCACAGAACAACATAGTCTCATCATCGACCTGGAAGAAGTCACTAACACTCTCTTGCTTCATAGACCATGCCTCTTGAGCACACGTATCTAAACCCTCCTCTTGTCCTAAAAGCATAAAGGTTTGAAGAAACATTCCTAAATCAGACCATTGTGGTGGACCCATTTGTTTATCTACAAAACAAAAAATAGCAGTAGGAGCTCCAAAAAATTCAAAGTTTTTTAGTACTTGCATAAAACGCGCTTCCTTATCGTCTCTACTAATATTAAGCAAAGAATACATTTGCTCTCCAAGCTGATATCTAGAGGTTCTGTAGGGCTCTTTAAGACTAGATGGATATATGTTGTAAGCAGAGGTTTCAGGATCAGTCCATTCAGACTGGTGTTTTAAAAATGCAGACATGCTTTCATTATTTATAACAAATATCTGCCATGGTTGTAAGTTACCGCCATTAGCTGCTCTAGCTGACTTTTCTAGTAATTGTTTTATTAGACTGTTTTCAACTGGAGTTTTTAAAAACTCTCTAATAGATTTTCTTGATGCGACTGCTTCAGATACTTTCATAATATTATTATTGCACAACTGATATAAAATAATATATAAGATTTATGGGTACATAATGTCTTTTTTCTTAGAATTATAACCATTATGAGTACATATATAATATTATGAGTACATTTTATTGAATTAAAAAAAAGAATGTAGTATATTATGAGTACAAATAAGCAATACTTAAGTATAATATGAGTACAAATGATGATAAATACCTTGTTTTAAGGGGTAAAAATAAGGATATATATTTTATTCAAAAAAGAGTTTCAAGAAAAGTATCAGAGGTAATTGGTAAAGATTTCATTAAAAAATCGTTAGAAACTTCTGATATTTTAATAGCTAGAATAAAAAGAGATAAAATTCTGGCAGAATTAGTATCATTAGAGGCTATGGGTACAGGTGAGACTAACAATATTAATAATAATTTGGAGCATGAAGCAATGTCAAACGAGTCAATAACAACTACAACTAGCATAAAAGAAGATAGTATTACTCAAGATCTAAGTAAAAGTGATGCTAAAGAAGGGTTTTTGGATGAATATTTAGATATGGAATATATAAGATCACTAAGATTGCCTACAAAAGATAAGTTAATTGATATTTTTGATGATAACTTGCTTCTATTGCTTGTTATAGGGTCTTTAGCTGTATTTTTTCTCTTAAATTAGTTATAAAACTATAATTTAAGTAAAAAGCTCTCAAATTCATCTAATTGCATGCTATTGGTATAAGAATCGTCTAATTCGACAATAGATCTTCTCCACAAATAATCTAGGTAATAAGTAAAATTAATCCACCTATTCAGTTTGCTCTGATCAAGAAATGATGAATCGCCAGAGTAACCTTGCCATAATTTATTAATTCCTTCTGAATTTAAATTTAAAGCAACTACAAGTGATGCAATATCAAAATAAGGATGGTTCATGCTTGCGTATTCCCAATCTAAAAAATGTATTTTATTGCTTATTAAAAGATTGGATTTATTTAGATCATTGTGACTAAAAACATTAGGTAGATTATCATCCAAAATTTCATCATAAAGAGTCAGGCCTTTATTGATTATTGTTTGATCTGATGAATTACTTAGTAAATTTTTATAGAAACTAATTGATTGATTAAACTCTTTTGTATTTTTTTTAGGTAGCTTGAATTGATGTACTTTTTTTAAGACTCTACCTAAATCATTTAAAACAATATCATGATTTTTTTTAGTTATCGATAGCTCGGTACCTGGAATATATTCCCATATCAAAATTCCTTTATTAAGATTTGTATAAAGAATATTTGGCGCTAGATTTAAATAACCTATTTCCTTAAGAATATTAATTTCGTTACTACGATCTATTTTTAATTTAGATACTAGTGATAAATCAAATCTTATAATTGATTTGATATTATTAAAATTACATAAGAAAATTTTTGAAAGAGGTCCTGATTTTATTTCATCTTTTAATTCTATGTTCTCTGAAACTGAATTAAGTTTTTTTTGTATGTTAAGCATTCATTTCGTATTTTATTTTTGACCAGGACTTATATCCATAATAAATAATTATAAGATAGATAAAAAATAATATTGAAGTTAAGAATAATCCACGTGACATAAATACTAGTACTGATATTGAATCTATTACAAACCAATATATCCAGTTCTCTAATAATTTTTTAGCCACCATGTATGTAGCAATTATTGCTCCCCATGTTGTAAAGGCATCTATGAATGGTAATGCTGCATCTGTATATATATTTAATAAACTACCTGACACATATGCCGATATAAATATAGATGAAATGACAATAACATGCCGTTTAATACTCCAAGTTTTTACAATAAATTTATTATTATATTCATCGACTTTATTCCATTGGAACCATCCATAAATTGCCATTAATATGTAGAATATTTGCAAATATGCTTCCATATATAGGTTTGCTGATAACATTATGAAGAAATACAGACTTGAACTTAATATTGCCGCATACCAACATCTTACATCTTTTTTTACAGCCAATAAAAGATAGATTATAGCGAATATTACCGCTATTACCTCCAACCAAAAAGGATTAAGCAAGCTAGAAATCATATCTTACTGACACTCCAGAGTGCCTAGGATCTCCATGTCTCTCATATAATGTATCTTCAAAATTTGGTGCCTCATTTCCAAAGTAAAAACCTCTTACTGAATAGTAGGTATCAAAGACATTTCTTACCCATAAGGTATAGCTCCAATCTTTATTTTTATAGCCATAATTAATATTCATTAAGTTATATGACTTAGATTTATTATTATGAGAATCTGAGTAATAAAATTCACTCTTGCCTGTCACATCAGCTGACAGATAAGTCTTTGATGTTAGAGACCAATTTATGCCAAGTGCAAAACTTTTTTCTGGAGCATGTGCTTGTGCTCTTCCTTCAAGGTCAGGTCGAGACTGCCAATTTTTTATTTCAGTTTTAAGGATTCCAACATTAGCAAATATATTAATATCAGTCGTAACTTCCATATCAAGATTTATTTCTAATCCATAGTTAACTCCCTCAGCAGCATTCTGAGTTAAGAAGGAAAAAGTATTTGGATCTTTAGGATCTACTTGAGTTGATATTAAAACTTGTTGGTCTTCTCTGTCAGAATAAAATACAACACTTTCAATATTTAATCTGGAATCTAAAATTCTTGAGTTAATACCTATTTCATAATTGGTAAGAAATTCTGGATCATATGTAAGATCTTTATTTGTGACATCGCCACCCAAACCTAAACCAAGATTGAATCCACCTTGTTTATATCCTTTAGCAATACTAATAAAAATATTAGATCCAGTTTTTATATTTTTTATTAGAGATATTTTTCCTCCCGACATATCATTCGACGGATTAAAAGACTCTCCAAAAGAATCAAAATATTTTGACTCCCAGTCTTCCATTCTCAAACCTAAAGAGATCTTCGTTGACTCTGAAAGAAGATAATCTACATTTCCAAAAAATGACAAGTTTTCTGATTTATATGAGCTTGAGGATGATGATTCGCTGGTATAAGGTCCATAAGGATCTGATGGATCGCCGTAAATACCATCGTCGTATTTCAAATTTGTCTCTTTTAACTCTAAATAGTTTATTCCGGCAACCCATTCAATAAGATTATTGGTTAAAAAGTCTGCTTTATCTGAAACTAGTCTAAATTCTTGGCTAAATGAGCTTCTATCTCTTAATGTCTCTGAGAAATAGTCATATGTATAGGGTGCATGAGAGTCTGTATTACCCCAATCAGCATCATAACTAAAAACCACACTAGTATCTGTTGAGCTTGAAAGACTTTGAAGTTCAAAGCTATCAAATGCACGAAATACTTTTAATCCATAAGCATTGGTCTTTTGTGAGTCCATTCCTGGTCTATCAGAAAGAGTATTTAAACTTCCATCCAAGGTCCAAATATCAGCGGGGTCATCCATATCAACCTGCATAACTAAAAAATCAACTGATGTCTTATCATCAAGTTTCCAATTCACTTTTAAGCGAGCGGTGGTTTCATCCTTTCTTGATGTATCTGATCTATTGAGATATAAATTTTTTCTATAACCATTAGATTTATCTTTTCTTAAAACCAGTCTGTATGAAAGATCACTATTTGCTTCAAAAGGTCCACCAAAAGCAACACCTGCACTTTTAGTCCCATAAGATCCTATAGTCACTTCACTAGTCCCTTCAAATTTATCTGTTGGATCTTTAGTTTTTATATAAATTAGTCCAGCTAAAGCATTCGCACCAATTCTAGATCCTTGGGGGCCTCTATATATTTCAATTTGATCTAGATCAAAAGTTGTTGCAATTCCTCCTTGTCCTGAATAATCAATATCATCTATAAGAAAACCAACTGACGAATTAGGAGTTCCTTGATACCCAGATCTCTCTCCAATACCCCTAATCTGAAAATAACGCGCTCTTGAATCGCTGGCTGCAAAATTTAAATTAGGTACTAAATATGAAAGTTGTTCGAAGTGTTTAAGAGGCTGAGATTTAATAGTTTCCTCATTAAGCACCAAAACGCTTGAATCTTCTTGATCTGCTGAAGTTTGACGCCAATCGCCTTTAATAGTAATTTCTTCGATAGTTTCAGATATTAATTGAGAACTAAAAAAAGAAAGAAATAAAGAAATAAATAGACTAGTTTTGATGATATTCATGCAATTCCTCCGCCATTATTAAATGGATCAGGTTCAAAGGGTCCCTATGAAGATCTCAGGTCAGAATGACCACCCCTTTGCAGTTAAGTTTGTATATTAAATCAAATTAGATTTTGATCATACTCCTATATTATTTTTTATATTCAGCTGCTTCCTCAGAACCATCTGTTGCAGTTCCTTTAGAGTAAGAATGAGCTCCCATACCAGCTAAGTCACCATCTTGAACAATTAAGTATGGATCCCTGATAGGCTCTCCAGCAAAGAAACATTCTAAGATTTCTCTTACGCCAGCTGCATATCTAGTTTGAGCTGAAAGTGAAGTTCCTGATGTATGAGGCGTCATTCCGTGGTTAGGCATTGTTCTCCATACATGGTCATTTGGTGCGGGTTGAGGGAACCATACATCACCAGCATAGCCACTTAGCTGTCCTGACTCGAGAGCTCTTGCAACAGCATCTTTATCGCAGATTTTTCCTCTCGCAGTATTAATTAATGTAGCACCTCTTTTCATCTTACCAATCAGTTCATCATCAAAGAGATTTTCAGTTTCTGGATGAAGAGGACAATTGATAGTAACAACATCACAAGCAGCCACTAAAGACTCAACTGAATCATGAAATGTAAGGTTTAGTTCTTGCTCAACTTCATTAGACAATCTATGTCTATCAAAGTAGTGAAGGTGTGTATCAAAAGGCTTCATCTTTCTTAAAACATCTAGGCCTATTCTTCCAGCAGCAACAGTTCCGATATGCATACCTTCGACATCATAAGATCTTTGAACTGCATCAGCTATATTCCAGCCACCTTCATTAACTATTCTATGTTGAGTATGGTAATCACGAACCATGGATAGAATCATCATTACAATATGCTCTGCAACAGATCTTGAATTACAGTAAGTTACTTCAACCACATCTACTTTGTTATCCATAGCTGCTTGAAGATCAACGTGATCTGACCCAATACCAGCAGTAATTGCCATCTTAAGATTTGGAGCTGACTCCATGCCTTTTCTAGTTAAGTAGTATGGAAAGAAAGGCTGCGATATAACAATATCAGAATCAACTAATTCTCTATCAGCTTCACATCCCTCGCCATCCTTATCTGACGTAACAACTAAAGTATGTCCTGCGTCTTCTAAAAACTTCCTTAGTCCAAGTTCTCCAGATACACAACCAAGTAACTCACCTGGAGTAAAATCTAAATCTTTAGGTGACGGAAGGCTCATTCCATCTGGATACTTATCTAATTTAGGTAAATCATCTCTGGCATATTTTTCAGGCATCCCTGTTTTTGGATCATCATATAGTACGCATAATATTTTCATATTTCTCTCCCATAAAAAAAATTACTTCTCTGATGATAATTCAATAATTCAAAATTTAATATATCTAAATTCTAAACTATTATGATTTGCATTAAATATATGTAATCTGTCTTTTAAAAAATTAATTCATTGACGATAAAGCAAATCCATATACATCAGAAATTTGTTCTATCTTTTTATCTTTTGGAGTTCCTGCACCGTGACCAGCTCTATCTTCTATTCTAATAAGAATTGGGTTTTCGCAGCCCTGTGATGCTTGAAGTCTAGCAGCAAATTTAAATGAGTGAGATGGAACAACCCTATCATCTCTCTTTGAAGTTGTTACAAGTGTAGGAGGATAGCATTCACCATTTTCAATATTATGATATGGAGAATAGGACAATAGATTATAAAATTCATTGGTTTTTTCTGGAGAACCATAATCACTTTCCCAAGCCCAGCCAATAGTAAATTTATTAAATCTAAGCATATCTAGAACTCCTACTTGAGGAATAGCTGCAGCAAATAGCTTTGGATTTTGCAGCATAGTAGCAGCAACCAACAAGCCTCCATTAGATCCACCTTGAATAGCAGTCGTTGAGGTCGAGCCAATTTTAGATTTATGTAGATACTTTGCCGCAAATGCGAAATCATCAAAAACATTTTGTTTGTTCAATAGCATTCCATCTGCGTGCCAAGACTCTCCATACTCACCACCACCCCTAAGGTTAGCAACAGCAACAACACCACCTTGATTCATCCAAGCTAAATAACTCTTTGAAAATCTAGGTAAGATTGAAATATTGAATCCTCCATAACCATAAAGCAGAACAGGTGTTGAAGAATTAAGCTTACTGCTTTTCTTATAACTAACATGCAAAGGTATTTTTGTTCCGTCCTTAGATTTATAAAATTTTAATTCTGATGTGTAATCTGAAGTATTAAAATCTGGTAACTCTTGCGCCCAAAATAGTTCGCTAGAATTTTTAGCTAGATCTATTTTGTGTATTTGAGACGGAGTTGTAAAATTTGTGTAACTAAAATAAGTTTCTGTATCATCTATATTTCCACTAAAGCCACCAATGCTTCCTTTAAAATCACCCTTAAGTTTATGACTGAAGGAGCCATCTAAATTATAAAAATTTACAAGAGAAAGTGTATCTTCAAGATAGATCACAGCAAAAGAATTATTTATTACATTCACGCTTGAAATTGAATTCTTTGTTTCAGCAATAACTTCTGCCCATTCCATGCTTTGATCTTCATTAATTTCTAACTTAACGACTTTCCCATTTGGGGCGCTATCAGTAGTGTAAAACCATAAAACATTATCTTTTGATGATATTAAATTATAGGCACCAATAAGTTCATCGATTAAAGGGATAAATTCTCCATTAGGTTCTAGCTGAACATAAACTCTATTTCTTTCATCCGTCCCCTCTCCAATTGATAAGATTTTATAAGAAGTATCTTTAATAACGCTTATTCCAAAACTCCATCTAGGTTTTTCAGAATTTTTATAAATTAATTTATCTTTAGATTGAGTCGTATTAAGAGTGTGAAATAAAAGTTGGGGAGCTTCATTAACTTCAAGAAGGGCTTCTCCAGCTGGTTCATCATATTTTAGGTAATAGAATCCAGAATTATCATTCTCCCAAACAGCACCGGAGAATTTTGTCCATAAAAGATTGTCTTCAAGCAAAGATTTATCTGCTATTGTCAGGATCTTCCAACTTTTCCAATCTGAGCCACCGTCTGAAATAGAGTAAGCCATATATTCTGCATTGGGGCTGATGCTAATACTGCCAAGTGAAACTGTTCCATCATCTGAAAATTTATTTGGATCAAGTAAAACTTCTTCATCACAAGTATCGCAAGCTTTCATCATCAACTTACTTTGCTGCCACATTCCATTATTAAAATAGTAAAAAGTTTTGCCTTCTTTCTTAAAAGGTGTACTTATAGAATCACTAACCCATATTTTAGAGAGATCTTCTCTTATTGCAGTCTTTATTGCAGTCTCTTTAATAAAGGTCTGAGTGAAAGCATTCTGCTTAGCAACCCAAGCATTTGCCTCATCACTGGTAAAATCTTCCAACCATCTATAGGGATCCGATATCTCGGTTCCATGCAAGGTTTCAATGAAAGGAACTGTTTTTGTATCAGGATAAGTAATTAAATTATCTTCTGTTGTATTCTCAGTTGAGCAACTGAAGAGGACAAAGAAAAAACCGTAGACTATAATATTTCTCATAATTTTTATATTAATTTTTTTTACTATTATGAACCAATTTAAATCAGCTTGGCAATTTGCATTTACTCACTGGCAATTTCTTGCAGTCTTGGCCTTTCCTGTCTTTTTGGTTGAGATCATAACTGCATATTACTTAACCGATGCAACCTTGTTATTGGAAGCAGGAAATATGGATGATATTGGGCTATATTTTGAAACTAACTCCATGCCTATTACCCTCCTATCCTTTATTTCGATTGTTCTGAGCATATCTTTTACAGGTGGAGTCTTTGTAGCATTTGATGCTTTAACAGAAGGTAAGGATATAAAACCATTTGATGCTCTATTTATTGGCTTTAAAAAGTTTTTTCCATTACTTGGAGCTTTAATGCTTTGTTATCTTATCTTTTCATTAGGATTTCTTATGTTAATCCTTCCTGGATTTTATTTAGCTGGAAGACTTGGATTAACTCCAGCTTACGTTATGTTTGAAGGAACAGGTGTTAGGGGTTCTATTGCCAAATCTTGGGAAGTAACAGATGAGCATGGGACTATTTTATTTTTTCTAACTTTTACATTTTTTGCATTAAGCTCGGCTCTGGCGATGATTGTTATTTCTGTCTTACCAATGGCGGCAGGTGGAGGGAGTTCGATACTTCAACTTATTCTTGCAGGTATTATTGAATATACATTTGTATTTCCATGGGCTTATATATACTTCAGCTTATATACATCTTTAAAGAGTTCTGCTTCAAATGCCGTTAAATAAATTAAATTCAAGGACTTGATGATGAAAGTGTTAGTTATGGGCCTTCCTGGAAGTGGTAAAACATATCTTACTGAACGATTGGTGCCTCTTTTAAGTGCTGCTTGGTATAACGCAGATAAAGTAAGAGAAATGGCAAATGATTGGGACTTTTCAGACGAAGGCAGAAGAAGACAGTCTCTTAGAATGCGAAGCTTTGCTGATTTTGAAAAATTACATGGTAGATGTGTTGTATGTGATTTTGTTTGCCCAACTCAAGAAACAAGGGAAAACTTTGATGCAGATATCGTTGTGTGGATGGATACTATTAAAGAAGGTAGATACGAAGATACTAATAAATTATTTCAAAATCCTGAAAATGTAAGTTTTCATATTACTGAATGGAATGATCATAATCATGAAGATATTGCCAAGGAGATATTAAAAAATGTTTGATTGGAAAAAACCAACTGTACAAATGCTCGGAAGATGGCAGCCATGGCATGACGGCCATCAAGCATTATTTAAAAGATGTGTTGCTAAAACTGGGCAAGTCGCTATTCAAGTTAGAGACGTTCAAGGGGCTTCGGGCGGAGATGGTCAAGCTGATAATCCTTTTGATTGGGATACTGTTTGTAAAAATATAGAAGACGGTCTCAAGGTAGATGGTTTTGAAAGAGGCAGGGAATACGAGATCATGCTTGTACCTAATATTGTAAATATTACTTATGGTCGCGGCGTTGGTTATGTTTTTGAAGAAGAAACTTTTGATGAGTCTATTACTGATATTAGCGCTACAAAGATTAGAAAAGATATGAGAAATAAGGGCGAGCTCTAGGGAAGAACTATGTCTTTATCAAAAAATAAATTTCTATCATTTATTCATCCTGAGGGATGGAAGTTCGCTTTAATTGCTTTATGTATATCAGTTTTATTCTTTTTTATCTGGCTTCCTCTTGCAGCTCTTGGGTGCCTAATTACTTTATTCATAATATGGTTCTTTAGAGACCCTGAAAGGGTTACGCCCTCTATCCCAGGAACTATATATAGTCCTGCAGATGGAGTTATTTGTTTAATTGATGAATCTTTACCGCCATTAGAATCTGAATTAGAGCCTGTAATTATGAAAAGAGTTTGTGTTTTCATGAATGTCTTTAATGTCCATGTAAACAGAAGCCCAATCGCAGGCAAAGTAAAAAAAATTGCTTATACGAAAGGAAGTTTTTTGAATGCAAGTTTAGATAAAGCTAGTGAAAAAAATGAAAGAAATGCTTTAGTTATTCAAACCAAAGATAATGTTGAGATAGTCGTTGTTCAAATTGCAGGTTTAATTGCTAGAAGGATTTTGAGCTTTATTAAAGATGGGCATACCCTTAGTGCAGGTGAGAGATTTGGTTTAATTAGATTTGGATCAAGGGTTGATATTTATTTTCCTATTAATACTCAGATTGATTGTAGTTTAAATCAAAAAGTTGTGGCTGGAGAGTCAGTGCTTGCATCTTTATAATTAGGTTATGCAAAAACCAGCCATCCGCGCTTTGATTCCAAATTTAATAACTCTTTCAGGGCTTTGTTTTGGAATTACTTCTATGCGATTTGCTCTTGAAGGACAATATCAAGCTAGCTTAATATGTATCCTTATTGCTGCAGTATGTGATCTGCTCGATGGATTGATGGCATCTTTATTACAAGCACATTCTGAATTAGGAGCACAGCTTGACTCTTTAGCAGATTTTGTAAATTTTGGTATAGCACCGAGTTTATTGTTATATATGAGTTTAATGAGTGATATGGGTCTAGTAAGCTGGTTATCTCTTCTGCTTTTTATTATCTTTTCCTGTCTGAGATTGGCGCTTTTTAATATTGATAATAATTCAAATTTAGAACCTAACCCGAAAAGTTTTTTTAAAGGAGTTCCGACTCCAGCAGGAGCGATATTAATTTTGTTACCGGTTGCACATTCCTTTATTAGCTTTAATTGGTGGACTAACTACCCAAACTTATTAGCTTTTTATACTCTTGTAATTGCTTTCCTATTAATAAGTAACATACCAACATATTCTCTTAAAAATTCTTCATTTCAATTAAGGAGAGCGCATTCTCTTCCGACTCTTATTATATTTTTTACTATAGTGTTGCTGTTAATAAATTTTTTATGGGTATTTATTTCTATATTAGCTATTGCTTATTTATTGAGCATTCCATTTTCAATAAACAGTTTTCGTAAATCAAAGAAACTTGGATTGTCATAAAAAATATTTAGGATGAGGAGACATCAATCATAAAAGTATTTATAATCCATCTTCCATTATATGCTGATGCATAAAATAATGGGTCTGTAGCTCAGCTTGGTTAGAGCGCACCCCTGATAAGGGTGAGGTCGGTGGTTCGAGTCCACCCAGACCCACCATTCTTGTTGATTTAAATTGCATATATATAAAAAATGATTCTTTTAAATCTTGTTAAATAGGGCTTTTTTGTTTTTAATAGATCTATGAAAAAAAATAAATGGTTACAGCAATTTATATGGTTTGGTGAAGGCGTTATTTTAGCGGCTATCGCTTTAGCAACACTATTTGCAGCAGGTATAGAAATCGAAAGATTAATCATGATACAGGTCATAGACTTAAGTGATCTTTTCCTGCTATTTATCTATGCAGAAGTCTTAGGAATGGTAGGCATCTTCTACCGAGACAAACGTATCCCAGTCACACTTCCAATTATTATTGCTATTACCGCTTTAACTCGAATGATAGTTATTCAAAGCAAAGGTTTTGATGGTATTAATATCATTTATGAAGCTTCAGGTATATTGCTCTTATCTATCTCAGCCTACATCATGAGCATGAAAGATAAGATGAGCTTATCGAAAATTAAATTAAGAAAAGAAGCCTCTGCTGAGGAAAATTAAGAAGGATAAATTCCAGCGATTAATTAATTGCCAAAAGCTCAATATCAAAAGTTAAGACTGAATTTGAAGGAATAGTTGGTCGCCCTTCCACCCCATACGCCATATCAGGATGAATAAATACTTTCCATTTATCGCCTAGTTTCATAAGAGGTAATATTTTCTGACAACCTGGAATTAATTGAGATGGTTTGATAATTAATGGGTCATTCATATCAACTGAGCTCCAAAAGACTGTTCCATCTAAAAGAGTTCCATGAAAATGCGCAGTAACTTTATCAGATGGGCGTGGTTTTCTTGCTCCATCATCTCCATTATTAAGAACAAGATATTGCAGTCCTCGCTCAACTTCAATCACTCCATTTTGAGATAGATTGGATTGAAGAAATAACTCTCCCTCTTGCATATTTTTATCCATTACACTTTGAGGAACACTAAGGCTAATGTTCTCCTCTTGGCCGCAACTAACTAGGATAAATAAAACGCACAACTGGAATACTTTTTTCATACTTAGACCTTTATTTTTAAAAATTTTCTTTTTCCAACTTGATAAATAGCTTCGCTGCCCTTTGTAATCTCTAGCTTGGGATCCTCTACTTTTTCAGAATCTATTTTTACCCCACCCTGCTTGATAAGTCGCGCAGCTTCCGAGGTACTAGTTACCATCTCTGTATTTTTTAATAAATTAACTAAAGGCATGCTGTCACCATTAATATCTACAGAAATGCTTGGAATATCATCAGGCATTAAACCTTTTTGAAATCTTTGTAAGAATGCTTCCTTGCAAGCTTCACCATCGCCTGCAGCATGGAATCTATCTACTAACTCTTCAGCTAGGATAAATTTTATATCTCTAGGGTTTTTTCCTGCATCCATTTCTTGTTTCAATGAGGCAATCTCTGCTTCTGAAATAAAGCTAAGTAACTCAAACCATTTCCACATAAGCTCATCTGAAATTGACATAATTTTTCCGAACATCTCATCAGGAGCCTCATTTATACCAATATAATTATTAAGCGATTTTGACATCTTATTAGTTCCATCTAATCCCTCAAGAATCGGAACTGTAAGAACGACTTGCGGGTCTTGGTCATAAGACCTTTGAAGCTCTCTGCCGACTAATAAATTAAATTTTTGATCTGTACCACCGCACTCAACATCTGCTTTGAGCACAACAGAGTCATAACCTTGAATTAAAGGATATAAAAATTCATGCACTGCAATGCTTTGATTAGAGTTATAACGTTTATTAAAATCATCTCTCTCTAGCATTCGAGCAACATTGTATTTAGATGCAAGCTTTATAAGGCCACTAGCTCCAAGATCGTTACACCACTCTGAATTAAATCGAACTTCTGTTAACTCTTCTTTTAAGATTTTGAAAACCTGAGTTTGATATGTTTTGGAATTCTCTGCTAATTGAGCAGCATCTAATGTTGGTCTAGTTTTATTTTTTCCAGATGGATCGCCTATTTGGCCAGTAAAATCACCAATTAAAAATATAACTTTATGCCCTAGTTCTTGAAAATGTCTTAATTTATTAAGTAGAACTGTATGACCAAGATGAAGATCAGGTGCTGTGGGATCAAAACCAGCTTTTATAATTAACTGCTTACCAGAATCAAGTTTCTTTTTTAGATCTGCTTCTGTAAGAATCTCATCAGTACCGCGTTTAATTAGTTTTAGTGCCTCTTTCATATATTGCTAGACTACCATAATATTATTAAGAGATTTAGAAAATTCCTGGGTTTTCATAACTAAATCAAAACGCACTTAAGATTAGGGAGGCATTGATAGTTATGAACATAAGATTAAAATACTACAGATGTCAGTCATAGAAAAAAAGTTTTATTCTGAAGAGATTTTAGCTAAAGGCTTTATAGCTGATAGTGCATTTCTTGATAATCCGTCTATAGAAGAAGCTGCTGTAAATATAATTAAGCTTTGCAGAGATCGAAAAAGTGAGCGCACGCAGCTTGATGCATTTTTAAGCGAATATGGCCTTTCTAATAATGAAGGTGTTGCCTTAATGTGTTTAGCAGAATCATTACTTAGAATTCCAGATAGTCATACAAGAAATATTTTAATATCTGAAAAAATTACTGCGGGCGCATGGGAAGCTCACTTAAATAAAGCAGATAGTCTTCTGGTAAATGCCTCTACTTGGGGGCTCTTATTGGCAGGGAAAATTATAAAGCCATCGAATGAGCTTTCTAGTAATCCACTTAAATGGCTTAACGCATTAACTACAAAATCTGGGGAAATACCTGTAAGAGAAGCCATTATGATGGCAATGAAAATTCTAAGTGGCGAGTTTGTTATGGGAAGAGATTTTCAAGACATTAATAGCATTAAGGGTATTGAAAAAGATTCATATTCTTTTGATATGTTAGGAGAAGCAGCCAGAACAGAGGCTCAAGCAAATAATTACTTTATTGCTTATGAGGATGCTATTAATAATGTAAGTGCTATTAATGATAAGCATAAAACTAATAATGGTGTTTCTATTAAGATTTCAGCATTAAGTCCAAAATATGAAATGCTTAATCAGACTCATATTAAAAATAATTTAACCCCTAAATTAGATGCACTGCTAGACCTTGCCTTTAAAAAAGATGTTCAAGTAACAATCGATGCTGAAGAACAGGATAGACTTTCAATTTCTTTAGAGTTGATCAGTAATATATTATTGAAAAAAGAATATAAAGATTGGGACAACATTGGTATGGCTGTTCAAGCCTATGGAAAGAGATCTTTAGAAGTTATTGATTGGGCAGATAATATATTAAAAAATAGAGCCCCCATTCACATAAGATTAGTTAAAGGCGCCTATTGGGATTATGAAATAAAACAATCTCAAATAAAATCTCATCCAGGGTATTCAGTTTATACAAATAAAAGTCTCACAGATTTAAGCTATTTACACACTGCCAAAAAAATATTTGATATAGATAAAATCTATCCAAAATTTGCTACACATAATGCGCATACTATCTCAGCTATTTACCACATGGGTTTAGATAAGAATTATGAATTTCAAAGATTATTTGGGATGGGCGAATTATTATATGATTCTGCCAATAAGGTATGTGAAGATATTCCTAAAACTAGTATTTATGCCCCTATAGGCGCATATAAAGACCTATTGCCCTATCTAGTCAGAAGATTATTAGAGAATGGGGCTAATAGCTCATTTATTAACAGACTTCTTGATTCAGAGGTTGATGCTAAAAAATTAGCAGAAAATCCTGCAAAAGTATTAAAATCCAAGCTAGAAAAAAATAATTTACTAAAAATAAAATTGCCAAAAAATATGTTTGACGACAGAGATAATTCTCCCGGCCTTGATCTCACAGAAAGAGAAAATATTGATAGTGTGAAATCAAATCTAGAAAAATTTAAAAATATTATATTTGATGCAACGTCCTCTATTAATTCATCTGGATCTAAAACTGAAGTTAAGTCACTGTGTGATGACAGAGTTATTGGATCAGTAACATTTGATACACCTGATTCAATTAAAAATACTTTAGGTGATAAATCTATAAATTATGACTGGGGTAAGACAGATATAAACCATAGAAGTCATATCTTGCAAAAGGTAGCTGATCTTATTCAATTTAATGCTGATGAGCTCTTATATCTCTTATTACATGAAACTGGAAAAACTATTCATGACGCCTGGGATGAGCTTAGAGAGGCTGAAGACTTTTTAAGATTTTATTGTAATGAAGCGAATCACATTCAAGCAAAACCTAGAGAGCTAAAAGGACCAACTGGTGAGCTTAATGAGATTTCATATCATCCAAAAGGTACTTTTCTTTGCATAAGTCCATGGAATTTTCCTGCTGCCATTTTAGTTGGGCAGATAAGTGCTGCATTAATTACTGGCAATAATGTTGTCGTAAAGCCTTCGGAATATGCCTCTTTAATAGGCTATAAAATAATAGAACTCTTCTACAAAGCAGGCGTCCCAAAAGAAACTTTAACTTTAATTTTAGGAGGAGCAGATCAAGGTAATGTACTTAGTAAAATTGATAATATCCAAGGCGTAAGTTTTACAGGCTCTCATAAGACTGCAAAATATATTAATAAAAATTTAGCATCTAAAGAAGGCGCTATAACTCCAATTATTGCTGAAACTGGTGGCTTGAATGTAATGGTTGTTGATTCAAGTGCTCTTTTAGAACAAGTCACTGATGATGTCGTTAGGTCAGCTTTTAATTCAGCCGGTCAAAGATGTTCTGCTCTTCGACTCATACTGGTTCAAGAGGAAATCTATGATGACATGTGGGAAATATTAACTGGTGCCATGAAAGAAATGACTTTGGGCACTCCTGATGATTTTGAAACTGAAGTTGGTCCCATAATTAATAAAGATGCTTTTAAAAAATTGGCAGACTACATAAGTTCATTTAGCGATGCTAATAAGATATTCCAATCTCATGAGCATGTTTTAGAAAAAAATATTATTTCTCCATGCTTAATAGAATTAAATTCATTAGATGAGATTCATGAAGAACAATTTGGACCAATATTGCATATCTATAAATACAAAGCTTCTGCTCTTGCAGAAAGCTTGAAAGAAATTAATGATAAAAATTTTGGTTTAACCTTAGGCGTGCATTCTCGAATAGAGTCTAAACATGATGAAATATCATCATTGCTTTCGGCGGGTAATGCTTATATTAATAGAGACATGGTTGGTGCAGTGGTTGGCGTGCAGCCATTTGGTGGTGAAGGCTTATCAGGATGCGGTCTAAAAGCAGGCGGTCCAAACTATTTATTACAATTTGTTAATGAAAGAGTGGTTTCTAAAAATACAGTGGCTTTTGGTGGTAACACCGAGTTGCTTAATTTAGATAAAGAATAAATATGATTGGATTTAAGAGAGTCTCTTTTAAATATGTCGTGGCAGTATTTGTAATATTTATCGCATTCGTTCTTCTTATTAATCTTGATATAAAAAATAATCCTGAATTACCCATAGAAGATGTATTTGAATCAGAAGAAATAACCTCCACTTCTTCTCCCACTCAGTCTTATGATTTTTATACTGTAAAAGATGGAGAAAATCTTTCAATCATTTTTGAAGAATTTAAAGTTCCACTAAATACAGCCTATAAAATTTTTAGAAAAGACACAGCTGGCTCACTAAGAGATATTAGGCCGGGGAATAAAATGCGATTTACTTATCTTGATGATGAAATTATTAAGATTGAAGTGATTAAAGATAATATTAATTCATTAATCATTGATCTGAATGATGAGATATCTATAGTCAAAACAGCCAAAGAGCCTGAGATAGTTACAAGCTTCAAAAGCGGTATCATAAGCTCTTCATTTTACGAAGCTGGGCTCAAATCTGATATTCCAGATAGTGTCATTATGGATTTAGCTTACTTATTCGGATGGGATATTGATTTTGTATTTGATATTCGTAAAGGTGATACTTTTAAATTAATCTATGAAACTGTATATGCTGAGGGAGAGATTGCTGAAAATGGTGACATAGTCTTTGCAGAATTTATTAATCAGGGTGAAATTTATAATGCTTATAGATTCTTTAATCCTAAATTAGGTAAAGAATATTATGATAGCTCTGGAAATAATATAAAAAAGGCTTTTTTACGAGCTCCTCTAGATTTTGCTTATATAAGTTCTCACTTTAATCCAAATAGAATGCACCCTATTCTGCATAGAATAAAAGCACACAATGGCGTGGATTATGCTGCAGTAAGAAATACTCCTATTAGAGCTTCAGGAGATGGTGTAATAAAGTTTATAGGAACAAAGTCAGGATATGGAAGAACGGTTCAAATTAAACATGGTGGAAATATTTCTACCTTATATGCTCATATGGAAAGCTTTAATAACAAGTTAAAAGTTGGATCTAAAGTCTCTCAAGGACAAACTATTGGTTATGTTGGTGATTCAGGTGCAGCAACAGGAACTCATCTTCATTATGAGTTTAAAGTTGGATCTAAAAGAACAGACCCGATGAGAGTAAAATTACCTTCAGCGCAACCAGTCCCAGCGGAACAAACAGAAGACTTCTTTGCATTATTGGCTGAAAACAATAAGCTATTAGAAAGATTTAATAATTTAGACCCTAATGCCAACTAATTCAAAGCTATACATAGGCGCAATGAGCGGTACTAGCCACGATGCTGTAGATGTATCTTTAATCTCAATAACAAAGAAAAATATAAAATTAGAAGCTTTTAATTCAATAAAAATTCCAAAGAATTTGAGTGATGAAATAAGCAATACTATAAATAATAACCTTATATCTTTATCCGACTTGGGTGTGCTGAATAAAAAGATAGGTTCAATCTTTGCAAAGGCAATATCAAAAATAATTGATAAAAATGTTTTAAAAGATCCTAAAAATATTGTAACTGGTATATCTGGTCAAACTATAAGACATGAGCCTGATATAAAAAATAATTTTTCAACTCAGATTGGTGATCCTAATATAGTCTCAGTATTGACTGGAACCACCGTAGTGAGTGATTTTAGGAATATGCATATTGCAAAAGGAGGAGAAGGAGCTCCGCTCGTTCCAGAATTCCATGCTGAACTTTTTAAATCTAAAAAAGAGTCTAGAATCATTTTAAATATTGGTGGTATCTCAAACTATACACATGTTCAAACTAATGGATCATATTTTGGAACAGATACTGGTCCTGGTAATGCTTTAATGGATGCATATTGCTCTAAAGTGCTTGATTTGGAATTTGACCGTAATGGCTCTATTGCTGAAAAAGGAATCGTAATTGATAAAGAACTTAAAAAGTTATTATCAAATAGTTTTTTTAAAAAGAAATCTCCTAAGTCTACCGGCAAAGAATTATTTAATTTTAAGTACATGTCAAAAAATCTTCTTAAACAAGATAAGAAGGATATTCTTGCAACCTTGGTTGAATTTACAGCTATAACTATTTCAAACGCTATCAAAAAAGAAAACCATGATTTTAAAAATGTTTATGTATGTGGTGGTGGAAGCAAGAATAAAACACTTTTAAAAAGAATCTCTTTTCACTTAAATATGCCTATTAAATTAACATCTGATCTAGGATTTGATGCTCAAGCAATTGAATCAATGGCATTTGGCTGGTTAGCATACAGAAGGGTAAATAATATTTCGTCTGAAGTGCAATTAAAAAATAATAGAGTTATGCCAGCTTTACTTGGCTCTGTTACTAAATCTATATAGCGAAAGATTCTCCACATCCGCATGTGGTTTTTGCATTTGGATTATTAACAACAAATTTTGCTCCAGATAAATCTTCTACGTAATCTAGAGTTGAGCCGTATAAGTATGGGTATGAAAGAGAATCGAGCAAGACAGAAAAACCTTTGTAATCTAAAACCTCATCATCAAAAGCAACATCATCATCAAATTTAAAACCGTATTGAAAGCCAGAGCAGCCTCCACCAGTTACATAAACTCTGAATCTAGACTTTTTCTCAGCATTAATTACTAAAGCTATCCTTTCAACTGCGGAATCAGTTAAAGCAAGGGATTGTATTAAATTTTCTGTATTCATAATATTAATTATAAAAACAATTTTATCAGATTAAGTTAATAATTATTCTAATTACAAAATTGATCTGAATAATTGGGAAGGAAAGGCTAAAATATGTCTATAAAAATATCCATGACGCCATGACTTCAACTCTAATTATATATTCAACAACAGACGGGCAAACTAAAACTATTTGCAATACGATTGCTTCAGTAATAAGTAAGATCAATGACGTAGAAGTGGTTTCTCTTGATGAAGCTAATAAATTAGATCTTTTTAAATATGATCAATTAGTTATAGGTGCAAGCATTAGGTATGGGAAACACAAACCTGAGCTTTATAAATTCATTGATAAAAATATTTCTACATTGGAATCTAAAAAAAATGCATTCTTTTCAGTAAATGTTGTTGCAAGAAAACCAGAGAAAAATACACCAAGTACAAACCCTTATATGCAGAAATTTCTTTCATTGTCAGCTTGGAAGCCTAATGCCTTAGAGGTTTTTGCTGGAAAGATAGATTATCCAAAGTATAAATTTATAGATAAGCACATGATTAGATTTATCATGTGGATGACTAAAGGTCCAACGGATACATCAGGAACCTACGAATTTACTGATTGGATGAAAGTTGACGCCTTTGCAAATCAAATAGTCTTATTGAAGTAACTTTGTAAAAATTTGATATCATTGCTTTCTGTTCAAAATAGAAATTTTTAAGCTAGCAATTTTTTCCTGGAAACTAATAAATTGAAAAAAATTAATACATCAAAAGAGTTATTTGAAGAAGCTAAAGACTTAATGCCTGGAGGTGTTAATTCTCCTGTTAGAGCTTTTAAAAATATTGGTGGTTCTCCAATATTTTTTAAAAGTGCAAAAGGCGCTTTTTTATATGATGAAGATGATAATGAATATGTAGATTTTATAGGCTCTTGGGGGCCTATGATAATGGGTCATACTCATCCAAAAATAGTTGCTGCAGTTAATAAACAAATCGAGGCTGGAACAAGCTTTGGAGCTCCTACAAGACTAGAGTCAAATGTTGCAAAGCTGATCAAGCAATGCGTTCCCTCAATAGAAAAAATTAGAATGGTTAACTCTGGAACAGAAGCAACAATGAGCTGTATTAGACTTGCAAGAGGATGTACTGGAAAAAATAAAATTATTAAATTTACAGGCTGTTATCACGGGCATGCTGATTCTCTTCTTGTAAAAGCTGGATCAGGAGTTTCAACATTTGGTCTGCCTGATTCTCCAGGTGTTCCTGCAGAATTAGCATCTCTAACAATAAGTTGTCCTTATAACGATAAAGAGCATTTCTTGAGAGTTTTTGATGAAATTAAGAATGATTTAGCTGCGATTATAATTGAGCCAGTTGCAGGGAATATGGGTTTTGTTCCTGCTGATAAATCATTTCTTGAATTAGTAAGAGAGGTTTCTAAGCAAAATAATTCAATATTAATATTTGATGAGGTAATGAGTGGTTTTAGAGTTTCGCTTGGTGGAGCTCAGGAGTTATATGATATCAAACCAGATCTAACAGCTTTAGGAAAAGTGATTGGTGCAGGACTTCCAGTGGGAGCATTTGGCGGAAGGGCTGATTTAATGGATCAGTTAGCGCCTGATGGCCCAATATATCAAGCAGGAACTCTATCCGGTAATCCTTTGGCAATGGCAGCTGGAGAAGCTCTTTTGTCTGAGCTCATCAAGACTGATCCTTATAAAAGTTTAGAAATGAAAGCATCATATCTTTTAGAGGGTATGGCAAAAATCATGGCAGCTAATAATATTGATTTTGTTAAAAATCAAATGGGGGGGATGTTTGGATTTTTCTTCACTAATAAAATGCCAAATAATTTTGAAGATGTTGTAGCAACAAATGATAAAGTATTTGTTAAATTTTTAAACGCATGTATTACCAATGGAATTTATTTTGCTCCATCAAAATATGAAGCAGGGTTTATCTCTACCAAGCATGATGAAAATATTTTAAATACAGTTATAGAAAAAATAGAACACATTATTAAGGAAGGTTTATAAAATGAAATATGATATTTGCGCTTTAGGAAATGCTTTAGTTGATACTCAGTATATGGTCTCGCATGAATTTTTAGCCTCGGTTGGTTTAGAAGCTGATCAAATGACCCTTGTTTCTGCAGACGAGCAAAATGAAATTACAAAAAAACTCGAAGATCTTGATGCAGAATCAGTATCTGATTGTGGGGGATCGGCAACCAACTCTTTAGTGGCTTCATCAAGTTATGGCGCGGAATGTCATCATGTATGCAGAGTATCGAAAGATGATGATGGTATGCGATATTTAGATAGTCTAAAAAATGCTGGTGTCTATCACAAGGGTTATAGCGAAGAACAGTTAGATTTACCAACTGGTAAATGTCTTATTTTAGTGACTCCTGATGCCAAAAGAACCATGGTTAGTATGCTTGGAGTAAGTGCTTGTATGAGCTCATTGGATCTAGATTTGGAAGCTATAGCTAATTCAAAAATATTTTATATTGAAGGTTATATGGTGACTAGTGATGAAAATTTTAATGCTGTTATTACAGTACTAGAATTTTTGAAGGATAAAGAAATCTTAAAGGCTCTGTCACTTTCAGATCCAGGGATTGTGAATGGTTTTAGAGATAAGTTTGAGCAAATTGAGTCATATGGCATAGATATGGTCTTTGGAAATGACGATGAGGCTAAAGCTTTTTCTGGAAAAGATAATTTAGATGATGCAATTAAATTCTTAAAAGAAAAACCTTTTACTTCAGTTATTACAACTGGGGCTAAAGGAAGTATTGTTGTTGCTGATGGCAATGAAGATTATGTATCAGGTGAACAAATCCAACCAGTTGACACGAATGGTGCTGGTGACATGTTTGCTGGATCATTTATGTATGCTTATCTTCAAGGTATGCCTTTAACATCTTGTGCAAAGTTTTCAAATTATGCAGCATCAAAGGTAGTTGAGACCTTTGGACCGAGATTATCTATGGACGGTTATATTAAAGTTAAAAATAATATACAAAAGTACTAGTAAATTTCATAGGATTCTGCTACTTTGCACCCCCTAAAAATTTATATTTTTACTTAATGAATAAAGCAAATTCTGATAAAAAAACAAAATTGACTATAGCGAAAAATAAAAACACTCCTGCTAAGAAATCTGCGGCCAAGAAAGTTGTAGCTAAGAAGCCTGTGGCTAAGAAAGTGGTAGTTAAGAAGCCTGTAGTTAAGAAAGTGACAGTTAAGAAGCCTGCGGCTAAGAAAGTTGTGGCCAAGAAAAAGCCCGTAGCATACAAACCAAAGAAAAAAGAAAAATATATGAGTGCTCCTATGAAAAGGCACTTTACAAATATTCTATCAAATTGGCGTAATGATCTGAGACAAGAGATGCAAAAAACATTTGAGCATTTAAAAGATAAAGGTGAAAAACCTGCTGATGATCTAGATAGAGCATCACAAGAAGAAGAATTTGCATTTGAATTAAGGACAAGAGATAGAGAAAGAAAGCTTATAAATAAGATCTCTTCATCCATGGATCTAATAAAGCAAAATGACTATGGTTATTGTGAATCTTGTGGAGTTAATATTGGAATAAAGAGATTAGAGGCGAGACCAACTGCCACTCATTGTATTGATTGTAAGACTCTTAATGAAATCAAAGAAAAACAACATAGTGGTTAATTCTTACTGTTTTTGATGAAAAAAGAAGAATTAATAAAATTAATAAAAAACATTCATACTGAAGATAAGACTGGTGATATTATCGGGGTATTTTATGATAGATTTGGCGGAGTCATAAATACAGATAGTATAAGAATTGACATGGATGGTGGCAGAATTATCCTTGCTCAACAAGGAACAGAATATTACGAAACAAATAAAAAAAATTGGGAAACAGAATTAAAATTCATAAAAAAATAAAATCATTGAATAAATTAATCTCACACAATTGTTAGACACAAAAAAATTTAGCGTTTTTGCTATCTCCATAATCCAAACCCTTCAAGATAATAACTTTGAAGCATATCTGGTTGGCGGATGTATTCGTGATGTTTTAACTGGAATTACCCCAAAAGATTTTGATATAGCAACTAATGCTACTCCGGAAGAGGTAAGAAAAATATTTAAAGCCTCGAGGATTATTGGGAAGAGATTTAGGCTGGTCCATGTATTTAATAGATCAGAATTAATTGAGGTTGCTACCTTTAGAGCTGGGAAGCAAAATTCAGATACTCTTGTAAAAGATGATACTGGAAAAATTCTTAGAGATAATACCTGGGGAACTATCCAGCAAGATTGTCATAGAAGAGATTTCACTGTAAATGCTCTTTATTACTGCCCAATAACAGATAAGATTCAAGATTTTCATGCTGGCTTAAAGCATATTAATAAAAAGATACTCGTTTCAATTGGAGATCCACAGGGAAGGTTTGAAGAGGACCCAGTTAGAGCCCTTAGAGCTATTAGGTTTAGTACTAAATTAGATTTTAAGATCGATAATAAGGTTAAAGATGCAATTTATGATAAAAGTTATCTCCTCTCAGGCATATCTAATGCGAGGCTTTTTGATGAATTTTGTAAAATATTTTTACACGGCCACGCTGAACAGAACTTTAAAAAACTTAATTCATTTGGAATAGCTAAATATCTAATCTCTACCGATCCTGATTTCTCTGAATTTTCAATGAATGTGATGTTAGAGGCTTTAGTAAATACTGATAGAAGAATATCTAATAATCAGTCTATTACACCAGGCTTTTTAATGGCTGCACTTCTATGGCCATCACTTATTAAAAAATGCTCTAATAATAAAGAGATAAATATTAGAAAATTCTTTAGGTCTATGGATGAGGTTTTAAGAGACCAGCATCAATTAACAGCGATACCCAGAAAATTTCAAACATATATTAAAGATATATGGGTTTTACAGTTAAAACTTGAAAGTAGAATTGGGCAATACCCTCATAAACTTGTAAAGCATCCTAGATTTAGAGCAGCTTATGATTTTTTATTAATTAGAGAAGCTGCAGCTAAGGAAGACTCAAGTATTGGTGACTGGTGGACTAAGTTTCAAAATCAAAATGATGATGAAAGAGAAGCAGTAATTACTAAATTAAGTAATGAAAGAGAAAATGAATCTGATAAAAAATTTGGTTTCTCGAGTGAGTTAATATAATCTTAATAAAAAAATATTGTTTTATTAATGAAACTTGCTATTAAGGAAACACCACTTCCAAAATACATTGCAATCGAAGGACCGATAGGTGTTGGCAAAACAACACTTGCTAATAAACTAGCTACAAATTTTAATTATGACGCTTTTTTAGAGAGACCTTCAGAAAACCCTTTTTTAAAGAACTTTTATAAAAACCCAAGCCAGTCAGCTTTAGCCACTCAGTTATTTTTCTTATTTCAAAGAATCCAGCAAATAGAAGAATTAAAACAAAGAAGTTTATTTGAAACAGTAAGAGTTGCTGATTTTTTAATTCAAAAAGATAGGTTGTTTGCTGAAGTAACTTTATCTAGTGAAGAGATGGATCTATATAACAAAATGTATGACCATCTCACTATTGATGCCCCTACTCCTGACTTAGTAATATATTTACAAGCGCCTGTTCACGTTTTAATGGACAGAATAGGTAAAAGAGGAAATTCCAATGAGCAGTTTTTAACGCCAGATTATCTAGAAAGGCTGAATGATGCTTACTCAAGATTTTTTCTTTATTACGAATCGTCTCCATTATTAATTGTGAATGCAGCTGATATAAACTTGGAATCAAACGATGATGACTTTGATATGCTTGTAGGTCAGATAATGTCAGATCCTAAAGGCAAAAAGTTTATCAATCCTCAGCCTTCAATAATTTAAAAAATTGAGTTTATTCTCAGGATAAAAATTCTTATGGAAGATAAAATTTACAATCCTCAAGATAATATAAGTAATCCCCATATAAAAGATTTTGATCAATACAAGGCTATGTATGAAGAGTCAATCAATAACCCTAAGAGTTTTTTTGGCAACATGGCAAAAGACAATTTAAATTGGATTGAGCCTTTTGCAGAAGTTCACAATGATAATTTTTCTAATGCAACATGGTTTGATGGTGGAAAACTAAATATATCTGAAAATTGTATTGATAGACATCTAGAGAGTAATGCAGATAAGACTGCTCTAATATGGGAAGGCGATAATCCTAATGAGTCTACCTCTGTTACTTATCAAGAACTTCATGATGAAGTTTGTAAACTTTCAAATGCCTTAAAAGAGGTAGGAGTTTCAAAAGGCTCCAGGGTTTGTATTTATATGCCAATGATTCTTGAGGCTTCCTATGCAATGCTTGCTTGTGCACGAATTGGTGCTATCCATTCTGTTGTTTTTGGTGGTTTTTCTCCAGAAGCCTTAAAAGATAGAATATTAGATGCAGATTGTTCTTTAGTCATTACTGCTGATGAGGGTTACAGGGGTGGCAAAACTGTGCCTCTTAAAAACAATGTTGATATAGCTCTAAAAAAATGCCCTTGTGTAAAAACAAATCTAGTTATTAAGCGAACAGGTGGAGATATTAATTGGAATGATCAGGTCGATGTTTGGTATCACGATTTAGTAAATCATCAAGATAAAATATTTACTCCGGAACCAATGGATTCAGAAGATCCTCTCTTTATTTTATATACATCTGGCTCAACAGGAAAACCTAAAGGCGTTATGCATACAACAGCTGGGTATCTGTTAGGTGCTCATATATCCTTTAAATATCTATTTGGGTATAACCCAGAAGATAACTATTGGTGTACGGCAGATGTAGGCTGGATTACAGGCCACACTTATATTGTTTATGGTCCTTTATCTAATGGCGCGACAAGCCTTATGTTTGAAGGCGTTCCAACATACCCAGATGCCTCAAGATGTTGGGAAGTATGTGATAAACATAATATTAATATCTTCTACACCGCCCCAACTGCAATTAGAGCTTTAATGTCACAAGGGGATGCTCCTGTTCTAAAGACAGATAGAACTTCATTACGAATACTTGGAACTGTTGGAGAGCCTATTAATCCAGAAGCTTGGGAGTGGTACTATTCTGTAGTTGGTAATAGCAAATGCCATATCATTGATACATGGTGGCAAACAGAAACTGGATCAGTTTTAATCTCTCCTATTGCTGGGGTAACTCCTGTAAAACCAGGTTCTGCAACCTTCCCTTTCTTTGGAGTAAAGCCTGCGTTAGTTGATCCTGATGGAAATAAGCTTGAAGGAGAAAGTTCAGGGAATCTTGTTATCACTCAGTCATGGCCAAGTCAGATAAGAAGTATTTATGGTGATCATGAAAGAATGCTAGATACATATTTCTCACAATATAATGGAATGTATTTTACTGGTGATGGTGCAAAAAGAGATTCCGATGGTTACATCTGGATAACTGGAAGAGTTGATGATGTTCTTAACGTATCTGGTCATAGACTTGGAACAGCTGAAATTGAAAGTGCTTTAGTACTTCATCCAAAAGTTGCAGAGGCTGCAGTTGTTGGATTTGATCATCCTATTAAAGGCCAAGGAATCTATGTATATGTAACTTTAATGTCGGGCGAAGCTTATGAAGATGTATTAAAGAATGAATTAAAGTTATTTGTATCAAATGAAATTAGCCCTATCGCAAAACCTGATTTGATTCAGTGGGCGCCGGGTCTTCCTAAAACAAGATCAGGGAAAATTATGCGAAGAATCTTAAGAAAAATTGCAGCAGGTGAATTTGATAACCTTGGTGATACTTCAACACTAGCCGACCCAAACGTTGTAGAAGATCTAATCGCATCCAAAGAAGAGTATGCACAATAAAATTATATTCTTATGCATTTATATGATTTCTAGCCGCAGCTAAAAACTAAAGTTACTTTAGGATTCTGCTTTCCATAAACCGTCTTCTAGCTTCTTAACATATTGATGTTCTTCTAATCTTATTAAATGAGCTTCTAGACTCCATAAAGCTATGGGATGAAGTCCTGGATCAACGTCATCATATACGTGAGCTAAAAGATCTTCTATTCGAGCTGTCTTTAATTCTTTTATTGAATTCAAAACTTTCTGCTCTCTACTTAATCGATGATTAAATATCCAATCAGTCACAACTTTTGGATTCTCAAGATAATCTCCATGACCTGGTGCTAGTAATTTAATATCAAAATTATCAAGCTTTTTAAGCGAGTCCAAATATTCGGTCATATTTCCATCAGGTGGGGCTATAACAACTGTTGAGCCATTCATAATATGATCTCCTGTTAGTAAACACTTTTCTTCTTGTATTAAAAAACACAAGTGATTGGAAGCATGCCCAGGAGTATGAATAACTTCAATTGTATATTCACTAGTCTTAATAATATCTTTATCTTGAAGAATTTTATCAGGATCAAATGTTTCATCCTGAAACATATCAAACTTAGCAAAAGAACCCATTACTGGAACATTTAATATTTTTGCTAAAGGTTTTGCACCTGGTGAATGATCTTTATGCGTATGGGTAACAATAATTCTTTTTATATTATTATTTCCAGCTTTGACGATTTCATCTAGATGACTTTGAATGGATGGACCTGGATCTACAACAGTAATATCCTCTTTACCTATTAGGTAAGTGTTAGTCCCTCCTCCGGTAAAGACTCCACCATTTGGAGCTGTTATTTTTTTTATCAGACTAGTCATTAGTTGTCATCATACCCCGCATCACCTGGAAGAAGTCCTACCCAATTACCATCCTTTTTAAAGAATTTTGGCAAAATTGACGGTATATCATCGTTAGTTAATTTTTGTTGATGATTAAGTAGCTCCTGAATTGATTCAAAACCGATACATTGCTCAAGATTCTTGATTGTCGGCATTATCATATTCATATCTCCTGCATAAGCTTTTTTAATAGCTTCTTCTACTGAAATCCAAAGACTATTTACTAATTCATTTCCATCGTGAATGCCTGTCTGATTATCAGGTAAACATGCTATAAAAAATCTAGTATCAAATCTTTTAACTTCAATATCTGGTGTTATCCAGTGAGAAAAGGGAGCTATGTTTTCTGTTAATAATTCAAGTTCTTCTTGTATACAAATATCATGAAAACTTATCTTGTCATCTAAAAGATCTTGTCTATATTTTTGATATTTTTCTTTCTCTGATCCATTAAGATTTAATTTAGAGCCATCTTTCTTCTCTGCTAATAGTATCCCCACTTCTTCAAAGCACTCTCTAACGCAAGCTACCCAATAACCAAGACCATTATTTTCAATTCCTAATAAGGATGATGCTTCCTTGTCGGTGATGCTCTTACATAATGACTGAGCTCTAGAGTCATTATCACTTTCATCTATCTTGCCTCCTGGGAAAACAAATAGATTACCGAATGGGGGTCTATTAGATCTTTCAACCATAAATACTTCTATACCATTCTGGCCATCTCTTATTATTAGGACAGTAGCTGCAGGAGTTATTATTTGAGTATTCATTTAGTTAATTATTTGCATTTAATAGCTTAGAATACGTGCAATGAAAGTTACTGACAATCTTCAAAATGATATTTCTCATGCACCTGATTGGTTTCATGATTCAATTGCTCATCAATCTGAATACAAAACTATAGCCTCAGAAGATCATCAGGTTGCCTATCAAACTTGGGGAAATAAAGATCATCAAAATATAATCTTTCTGGTTCACGGAACTGGAGCTCATATGAAATGGTGGGATCCCATTGCTCCTCAGTTTTCTGATGAAGCTTATGTTCTTGCAATTGACCTTCCTGGAATGGGAGACTCTGCACATAGAGAGGACTACAGCTTCAAATCTTTCTCTCAAGCAATGATCGATATATTAAATACCGAACAACTGATTGATAGTGGAAAGAATATTATTCTAGTAGGTCACTCTCTTGGTGGTCATGTGGCTGGCTTTGTTGCCACTGAACATCCTGACATTATTGATTACCTGGTTATGATTGATACTCCCATAAGACCACCGGATTATGACTATGCTAAACATAGAAGTACTGGACCTTTAAGAATGATCAAATATTATGAAAATAAAGTATCCATTGTTAACAGATTTAGATTAATGCCGGCACAAGAGTGTGAAAATGATTGGTATTTAAGATATATAGGTGAACACTCCATATCTCAAACCGAAGATGGTTGGAGGTGGAAATTTGATGATACTTTATTCTGGAAATTAGGCCGTCTCTCCGAATATAAGTTTAATATTAAATGTAAAGCGCTATATATTTATGGTGGCAACAGTATGCTCCTTGGATCAAAAATATTAAATTTTATGGAAAAAGAGTTTGAAGAAGTAATGGACTTTGTAGAAGTTCCGGGGGCCGCTCATCATGTTCCTTTAGACAAGCCTCTTGAGATAGTTGCTATAATTAAATCAACTATATCTAAATGGGTAAATTGAAGAATGAATGAAATATTAGCAATTATTTTTTTATGTTTTGGTTTAATAATTTTATTTAAAAAAATAGTGCTTTCAGTCATGCAGCCCATATTAGAATCATCTAATATAAAGTTATTAGGCTTTTTAGCTTTGGTTATTGGTGGATTTTTACTTTATATCGTTGATTTTTCTTGGTCAGATAGAATGTGGAAAAACACTCTTTTTGTCTTTGGTCTAGTCTCAATATTAAGAGGGTTTATAGCTATATTTTTTGAAAATGTGATTCATAAATTTGCTAATATTTTATTTAACAATTATTACAAATTCATTATTCCGCTGAGTTTACTTTTTTTTAGTTTGGCCTTGCTTATGGTTTCGCGAGATTATATGGGGCCATTAAATGATATAGATGAGTGCCGTTCAGATGAATCAATATCTGTATATTGTGGATTCAAAAATCCTGAAGATATGGCTCTATTGCCAGATAATAAATTTTTTATAATGTCAGAATTTGGTGGGATAAAGCCCTACCAAGAGAGAGATGGTAAAGGTTCTTTTGCGCTACTCAGAATAAGTGATGGTGCAAGAATATTACCTAAAATTAAATTTGGAGAAAATATATGGGGAGATCCAAGCTGTAAAAGAAATCCTGCTGATGTTTTTGGTCCACATGGAATTGATTTGGTAAAAAGAGATGATGGATTAATGCAGCTTGGTGTTGTAAATCACTTTCCTTTTGAATCTGTTGAGTTTTTTGAGTTAACTCAAAATGATGATGATTGGTCAATGATCTGGAGAGGTTGTGTCGTTGCTCCTGAAGAAAATTATTTTAATGATCTGAGTATAAGAAGAGATGGATCTTTTTATGTTACTCATATGTATGAAAGAGATATAACGGTAAATGAATGGTTAAGTGCCGCCCTTTTTAAATACTCTACTGGGTATGTTTTAAAGTGGGATAACAATAACTTTAATAAGGTTGTTGGATCAGATGGTGGTCAGCCTAATGGTATAGGGCTAGATGAAGATAGTGAGCTCTTATATGTTAATTACAATCTTAGTGATGAGTTAAAAGTTATAAACCTACTCAATGGAAGCTCTGTTGGGAGATATTCAATAAATTCACCAGATAATATGATAATTCTGGATAACTCTATTTGGCTTACCTCTTTAGATCATGAGACGATTGATTCAATGGGCTGTGATCTAGAGATTAGTGTGAATTGTTCATTGCCATTTTCTATTCATGAAATTGATGTTGTTTCTCTCAAAAAGAAAAATATATATTCATTTCAAGAAACTGTATTTGGATTTCCAACTACAGCTTATCCTTTAAATAATAAAATTTATATTGGCTCTTTTCATTCCGACAGAATAGCTTTCTTTCAAACTGATTAGTTTTTGAATAAGTTATTTCTTAGCTCACAAGTTCAAGAATATGAAAGATCATACTTTAACAAAGGTAATTTAGATAAAGATCTAATGCTTAAGGCTGCAGAAGTCACTGCAGAATATATTACAAAAAATTATAAACATAAGAAATATATTTGTATCTGTGGACCCGGGAATAATGGCGGGGATGGTTACTATGTTGGGATATATTTATTTAATGCAGGTTTTGACGTACAGATAGTAGATGCGTTAGAGAATAAAAATAAAAGTCATTTATGTATGGAGGCTTCCAATGAAGCTCATGATAGGGGTTTAATTTATAAGCCATCGATATTAAATAAAGTTGATAGTGGTGTACTTATAATTGATGCAATTTTTGGAACAAGTCTTAAGGGGTCTTTTGATAAGAACATCATTAATTTAATACAAACTATGAACTCTTATGAGCATATTTTTTCAATAGATATTCCATCAGGTATCCATCCAGATACTGGGGTGGCTTGTGAAGCTTATGTAGAGGCTAATAAAACTATAAGTTTTGTTGGAAGAAAGTTAGGGTTAAGTCTTAATGAGGGTAAAATCGCTGCAGGAGAAAAGTATTTTCATAACTTAAATTTACAGATGGAAAAAGAAAGTCAAGCAGTTGCAACTTCATATACCTTTAATGATGTAAAAAACTTACTACCGAAAAGATTATCTAATAGTCACAAAGGGGATCATGGAAGTGCTCTTGTAATGGGTGGTGATACGAATATGGGTGGTGCTGCAATATTGGCAGCTGAGGCAGCTTTAAAATCAGGCACTGGATTAGTTTCATTGCTTACGCAGCCAATACACTTAAAGGCTTCTCTTAGTCGCAATCCTGAGATTATGGCCATCGGACATGATCAGCCTAAAGAAACTGGTTTAGCTTTAGATAATAAAAATGTTTTTATCTGTGGTCCTGGCTTATCTGCAAGCTCATGGTCTGAACAAATAATGGAAATACTTATAGAGCATATAGAAATAAATAGTGGCTCAGTTGTTTTTGATGCAGGCGCTCTAAGATACATAGCAAATAATGATTTATGTCTAAAAAATGTCAAAAATTCTCTTGTCCTTACTCCACATCCTGGCGAGGCTGCAGACCTATTAGGTCTATCATCAAAAGACATACAAGCTGACAGAGTTAATGCAGCAAAAGATTTAGTCGCTAAATATAATGCAACTATTGTTCTTAAAGGTGCTGGAACAATTATCGCTACTGATGATGATGTCTTTGTATGTGAAGAAGGTGGGCCTGAGCTCGCCACAGGAGGCACAGGGGACATTTTAGCCGGATTAATTGGTAGTTTTATAGCTCAGGGATTATCTGCGCATAATGCCTCTCTATTGGCTGTAGCAACACATGGGATAGCTGGAAGTGAATTTGTAAAATTAAATGGTGAAAAAGGACTGGCAGCATCAGAATTGATTCCTTTAATTAGAAAAAAATTGAATAATAAATAATGGAAAATTATATTCTTCAAGACGAAAGTGAAACTTTAGATTTTGGTGGGAAGATTGCTGCACTGATTAAACAATCTGATGATTCTATATTTGAATTTCATCTTCAAGGAGACCTTGGTGCAGGCAAGACTACATTAGTCAGAGGTATTCTTAGAGCACTTGGATGGGATGGGTCTGTTAAAAGTCCTACATATACAATCTGTGAAGAATATGATTTTGATGAATTCCTGATTTTGCATATTGACCTTTATAGGACTGAAATTGAAGAGGATGTTCAGATGCTTGAACTCAATCGAGAGTTTGCTGGTAAAAAAATAATATTTATAGAATGGCCAGAAAAAATAGAGGGCAAAAGATCATTTAATCTAAAAATCAATATGATGCATTATAAAAATAGTAGAAAAATTGAATTAATTGGAGATACAATTCTTCTAGAAAAATTAATAAGAAAAGATAAGTAAAAAAATGAAACAATTAATTATTCTAAGCTGCTTATTTTTTATTAGTTTAGAGACCTTCAGTTCAAATTTAGTAGAGTTCTCATCTATTAAAGAACTGCCGTCTGGTGAAGTTAGAATTACTTTCAAACTTAGCAAGATTGCCCTTGTTAAATCTTATGCTTTAGACGAGCCTTCTCGAATTGTCATTGATATAAAAGATTCTGAACTTAAGGGTGAATTAGAAAATCGTCAAAACCACCCAATTAAAAAAATACGAGCTTCAAAAGATGGTTCCACGTCGAGGATAGTACTTGATTTATATGAATCAGTTTATTGGAAAAAGCCTTGGCAAATAGAAAAAAAAGACCATGTTTTATTAATTTTTGAAATTAAGAAGGATAAAAAACTAAGTAAAAATATAAGAGATATTATCGTAGCTATCGATGCAGGTCATGGAGGAAGAGATCCTGGCGCAGTTGGGAAATTAAATATTTTAGAAAAAGATATTACTTTACTTATTGCAAGAGAGCTTGAGAGAACTCTAAGGGATACTAAGGGCTATAAGCCTGTAATGATAAGGGAAGATGATTCTTTTGTAGACCTTAATGATAGGTACCAAAATGCAAGAAAAGTTGGTGCTGATATCTTTGTATCTATTCATGCTGATGCATTTAGATTGTCTTCTGTTAAAGGAGTTTCTGTATTTGTTTGGTCAGAAGAAGCATCAAGCATTACAGCAGCAAACCTTTCTAAAAAGGAGCTTGCTAATAACCCAGAGGTGAAAGCAAAAATAGGCAAACTGGATGTGAATGATTTTGATGAAGATGCTGCCAGAACTTTATATCAATTAGTTTATGAGGCAAAAATAGAAAATAGTATTATTCTTGGCAACAAGATTTTAGATAAGTTGAGGTTAGATCCTTACACCAGGCTTCATAAAAAAAATGTTGAATTTGCAGACTTTAGAGTACTCAAATCTATCGACATACCTTCTGTTTTAGTTGAATCTGGTTTTATTTCAAATGCTGAAGATGCTGCTAGGCTAAAAGGCAAACCGGGAAGAAGGATGATAGCTAGATCTATCTTTCTTGGAATCCATGATTATTTTAAAGAAAAGCCTAAACCTAATACTTTTATGGATCCAGTCCAGTCAAATATTGAATACACCATTCAAAAAGGTGATGTTATATCTGAAATCGCAATAAGATTTGGCGTTACGGTTGATGAAATAATAGACCTCAATAACCTTCGCGGAAAAGCCATCTACCCTGGACAAAATATTAAAATAGCAATTTAGCTATAATCGATTGGGTCTATATCAAAATACCATTTAACTTTTTTAGTCTCCTTCCACGATGAAACTGAAGAAATGATGTCCTGTGCAAATTTATTTAATAACGTCTTAGACGTTGTTTGAATAATTAAATGATGTCTAAAATTACCTCTACTCTTAGTTATTATCGAAGGTATTGGTCCTATTGCTGATATATCAGATTCTATGCTTAGTATGCTAGCTACCTTTTCTAAAAATTTAATATTATGCTCGGCCAGTGGTGAACTTGTTCTCAATAAAGATACTGCAGTATATGGTGGATGATGTAGTTCTTTTTTTTGTTTTAAATTTTTTAATGCAAAATTAAGATAATCTCCAGATTTTAATTCTCTTAGATTTTCATCTTCTGGATATCTTGTTTGGATCAAGACCTTACCATTACCCTCCTTTCTGCCAACACGACCTGAAACTTGAATTAATAGCTGTGATATTTTTTCAAGGCTATTAATATCTGGGCTTGTAATGCCAGCATCGCAATTTAGAATTACACCTAATTCTACTTTAGGAAAATCATGTCCTTTAGCAAGCATCTGCGTTCCGATTAGAATTGCTGAATCTGATTCATGCACTTTTTTAATAATTTCATTTAGTGCGCCTTTCTTTTTAGTGGTGTCATGATCTAAACGAATAATAGTTGTATTTTTAAAGTAGTTTTCTAAAAACAATTCTATTCTTTCTGTACCTGAACCCTGAAGACTCAGATTTGAATGAGCACACTCTGGGCACTTTTTAGGAACACCATAAGCAGACTCACACCTATGACACATCAATCTATCTAAACCATGATGAAAGACTAAACGGGCATCACAGGATTTACACTCTGCCACCCATCTACAATCATTGCATTCATACAGAGGAGAAAATCCTCTTCTATTAATAAAAATAAGTACTTGCTTATTTTGACTTAGGGTCATTTCTATTGCATCTAATGATTCTTTGGCAATACCAGATTCTAACTTTGAATCATTGATATCTAATACTATAAATCCAGGTGGTTCAGAGCCATTTGCTCTTTTTAAGATATTTATTTGTTTATACTTTTTGTCTTGAACTAATTTTAATGTTTGTAATGAGGGTGTAGCTGTTCCTAAAATGATTGGGATATCTTCTACCTGAGCTCTTTTTATACTTAAGTCTCTTGCAGAAAATCTAAAACCTTCATGTTGTTTATAAGATTGGTCATGCTCTTCATCTATTATCATTAGGCCCAAATTATGTAATGGGCATAAAACTGCTGATCTAGTTCCAATTACTATTTTTATTTCGCCTGACCTGGCTTTATTCCACACATCGTATCTTTGTTTGGGTGTTTGTCGCGAATGATAGATGCCAATGTTATCTCCAAATCTATTAATAAATCTTTCTTGAAGCTGAGGGGTTAAGGAGATTTCTGGTACGAGAATTAATATTGACTTACCTTTAGATAAGTATATATCTGAGATTCTTAGATATATCTCCGTTTTACCTGATCCTGTAACTCCATAAAGAAGACATGGGTCAAATCCCTTTAAGGCTTTAAGTTCTTTTACGCAATTCTCTTGTTCTGCATTTAACTCAAATATTTTATCTTCTTTTATAACTTCATAAGTTGTATCAAATGAGGTTATAAGAGGATCTGTCTTAATTCTCTTTCTTAATGATGGAGGGCAAAAAGTATCAAATACTTCTCCTATAGGATGATGATAGTAGTCTGCAAGCCAAGAAATAATTTGCAAATCTGAAGATTTAAAAATTGGTTCACTATCTAATATTTCAAATATTTCAGTAGTTGGAAAACTAGGTTTATTTTTAAGGTTTTTAATAACGTAGCCAACTACCTCTTTATTCCTAAATTTAATAGCAACTCTGGTACCAGTTTGGATAATATCTTTTGATTGATATGTAAATGTTTCTCTAATAGGAATAGGTATAGCAATGTCGTAATAAAAAATATTCATGTTTTAATTGAAAAGATCGACTTATTTGTTATAGTTCTCATCCAAATTTTAGATTTATTATGAAAAGCAATATACACCCAGAATATTCAGAAATTAAAGCAACTTGCGGTTGCGGTAATACCTTAGCTGTCATGAGCACATTAAAAGATGATTTATCATTAGATATATGTTCTGCATGCCATCCTTTCTATACTGGAAAGCAGAAAATTATTGATACTGGTGGAAGAGTTCAGCGTTTCGAAGAGAGATTTGGTAAAAAGAAATAGTAAATTCATCTTACTCCAGAACTTCCGAAACCTTTATCACCTCTTTCAGTTTCCTCAAAATCATCAACTAATTCAAAGTTGGCTTGTATTACAGGCGCAATAACCATTTGAGCAATTCTGTCACCAGACGAAATCTTGAAATCTTCATCAGATCTATTCCATGCTGGAACCATGAGCTCGCCTTGATAATCAGAATCTATAAGACCAACCAGATTACCTAAAACAATACCATGTTTTGATCCGAGGCCAGATCTAGGAATAATTAATGCAGCCACATTGATATCCTGAATATGCATAGCAAATCCTAGCGGTATCATCTCAGTCTTTCCCGGTTTTAAGATCATGAAATCATCAATGCATGCTCGAACGTCCATACCGGCAGAGCCAGAAGTTTTATATTCCGGAAGAGGTATTTCTTTTCCAATTTTTGGATTTAATATTTTTATTTTTATATCTAACAAGGTTGAAAGTCCTTTGGTTTTTTGAAAAAAATTAATTTTGCTTCAGTATTTGCTACTTTCTCCCATTCTAAATCCATTTGCAAGCAAGCTATCCCAGATGTTGGAAAATTAGTAAATTTTTTATTGGTCATCTGCTCTAAAAGATTATGTAACGATGGATTGTGGCCAATAATGACTATAATTTTTTTACCTTCATCTGTTAATTTAATAATGTTTAGTAGCTCTTCATCGCCTGCATGGTATAAATCATCTAGGTATAAGGTTGATTTTATTTCACTAACTCCAAAAAGGATATCGTATGTTTGCTGGGTTCTTCTTGCGGGGCTACATAAAATTAAATGAGGCTTATATTCTATTTTATTAAGAAAATTTTCCATTAAAATAGCATCCTTTTTGCCTCTGTCTGAGAGTGGGCGATCAAAATCTTGAAGATTGGCATTATCCCATCCTGATTTTGCATGCCTTATTAAGAGTAAATGTTTCATATTAATTGCTAATAGTATTGCTAAGTGTCTCTGTGTTCTATAAAATCGCGGTTCTATGAGTAAAATATGTCAAGTAACAGGTAAGATACCACAGTCTGGAAACAACGTTTCCCATGCCAATAATAGAACTAAAAGAAAGTTCTTTCCTAATCTGCACATGCACAAATTCTGGGTCGAGTCTGAGAATAGATTTGTAAACCTTAAGGTGTCTGCAAAGGGAATGCGTATTATTGATAAAAAAGGTATTAGCGAAGTACTCAAAGAAATGCGTTCACGCGGCGAAAAAGTTTAGAATCAAATAGACTCTCCTTCTTACTCTTTAAAAATTATTTATATTCTGCTTCTTGAGCTAAAAGAACTGCTTCCTTTTGAAGTAAGCCTAACTTTTCTACTAAAATAAGATCTTCTTTAAAAGATCCCCAGCCTTGAAGAATTTGACCAACATCTATTCCATCCATGACAGGAAATTCTTTATTTGCTCCAGCATATGTTTCTTGAGCCTCTGCAGATGAAAGCCATTCCAGTAGCTTTGTAGCTTCGACTTTATTTTTAGAATATTTAGTAACTCCCGCACCAGAAATATTTACATGAGTTCCTCTGCCATCCTGATTTGCCCAATGCAATTTAAGATTAGAATATGTCGGGTCATCAGCAAGTCTTGCTAAATAATATGTATTTACTATTGTTACATTACATTGCCCTGCTGAGACTGCTTTTAGAACCTGGGTATCACTTGAAAATACCTCAGTAGCAAGGTTATTTACCCATCCTTGAACTATGTTTTTTGTATTTTTATAACCGTCTGCATCTATCATGCTAGCAATAAGTGATCTATTGTAGACTTTAGTTGAGGTTCTTAAGCAGAGCTTATTAGCCCATTTTGGATCGGCTAAGTCTTTATAGGAAGAAAGCTCGTCAGTAGAAACTTTGTCAGAGTTATAAACAATAGTTCTAGCTCTTTTTGATAATCCAAACCATTTGCCGCTAGCATCTCTTAAATGCTCAGGTATATTTTCATTTAAAATCTTTGAATTTATGTCTTCAAGAATTCCTTTTTCACCAGCTTGCCATAACACTCCAGCATCTACTGTCATAAATATATCAGCTTCTGTCATATCGCTTTCAACTGCAATTCTTTCCATTAGTTGAGGAGCTTTGCCTGAGAGCAATCTAACCTCTATGCCGGTTTTTTCTTTATATTGCTCTAACAAGGGCTCTATAAGCTGAGGCTGTCTAGATGTATAAATGGTTAGTAGATCTACATCTTTTGCTTGGCTACATGAAACCAATAAAACTGAAATGCATAATAGTTGTGAAAATCTCATTCTTAAAATTAAGTAAATGAATAATCAGATGATAATCATTCTCATTTAAAAAGCAACTTACGAATTATAGCTTATGAGATCCTGAAGCATGATTAATAAAAAATACTTTCATAAATGAAATCTTATTGAAAAGATTCAGCCCAAGATTTCTTAAAACCTTAATATAAATATTAGTTGAGCCAAATAAACCTATAAAACCATCCATAGCTTTAAGCATAATTTCATTAATTGATTTTCTTCTTATTTCATATTTTTTTAAGACTCTATATGACCCTATGGAATAGCCTTTTTTGAAGGCAGCAATTATTTCTTCACATAAAATATCTGCATCAGCAAAGCCAAGATTGATTCCTTGACCAGCCAGAGGGTGAATTGAATGCGCTGCATCTCCAACTACAACCACGCCCTCTTTCATATAAGAATCCAGATGATGATTTGATAAGGGAAAGCTTATAATTTCAGATTCTAATGTAATTTTAGAACTAATATTTGATGTCACTGTATCTATATTTTTACTAACAAAATCATCTATATTTATATCTTTTATAAGTATATTGGGAACAGACCATACAACTGAAAACATATTTTTGTTTTCATGCTTTATTGGCATTAATGCAAAAATTCCTTTGTCAGAAAAAATCTGACTAGCTACAAAAATATTACTAGCTGACTCCTCGCTCGCAAGAAAAGTAAAAGCTGTCTGTTTATAGTCATTATCTTTTGAAATAAAATTTGATAGCTGGGCAACTGGGGACTTCCTTCCATCAGAACCAATAAGTAATGAAGTTTTAAGTTCAGAATTATTATTTAGGGTTATCTTTGTTAATTCTTCTAATTTAGATATTGAGGTAATTTCAGATTCAAACTGAATTGCAGGTTTAGCTAAGTCCTGCATCTTATCCAAGAGATCATTAAACATGGCAACATGCGATAAAGCCTCCTCTCCAACCTCACTAGCCACAAATTCAATTTTTCCAGAGCCATCTCTGTCTGAAACTTTAATTGTATTGACTGATGCAGTCTCAAGCTGAATACCTAGATCTAAAAGAAGTTTATAGGTGCTAGGATTAAGAGAAATAGTTCTAATATTAATTTCTGATTCTCTTGCTGCTAAGCCTTTTTCTATGATTAAGGAAGGTATTCCCTCTTGTTTTAGTCGCAAGTGAATATAGCAACCAATAATCCCTCCTCCCGAAATTATGACAGGATATTTCATAAGATTATTAGGCCATTAAGGCTTCAATTTCTTTAGGATCAGATGGAACTTTTGAAGTTAAATTAAAATTGCCTGATTCAGTAACTAAAATATCATCTTCAATTCTGATTCCAATGCCCTTCCATTTATCATCAACGTCAGCATCTTTGCTTATATAAATTCCAGGTTCAACTGTTGTGATCATTCCAGGCTTAAAACCCATATGCTCGTTATTTTCCATGTAATCACCAGCATCATGAACATCCAGACCTAACCAATGACCAATCTTGTGCATATAAAAATCTTTAAAGGCTCCCTTTTGATGCAAATCATCAACATCTCCTTTAAGAATACCAAGATCAACTAATCCTTTAGTGATTACTTTCTCTGATGCAATTTGAGGATCCATTATATTATTGCCAATTTTTACACAATCTGTAGCAGTACGAAGCGCCTCTAATACCACGTTGTATACAGCAAGTTGTTCTTCTGAGAACTTCCCACTGATTGGGAAAGTTCTTGTAATATCTGATGCATACATCTCATATTCACAACCAGCATCTACAAGCAAAAGGTCTGATTCATTAAGCTCTTGATTGTTCTCAACATAGTGAAGGACGCATGCATTATGTCCTCCAGCAACTATAGATGTATAAGCTGCAAAACGGCCGCCCTTCTTAGCAAATTCATATAAATACAACGCCTCAATTGATTGCTCATTCATACCTGGCTTAACTGTCTTCATAGCTTCCATATGGGCTTCAGCAGAAATTTCTGCAGCTTGCTTCATTATTTCAATTTCTTCACTATCCTTAATTAATCTAAGATTTCCTATCAAGGAAGATCCGTCAGCAATATCTATTGCTTTGCTATGCCTATCTTTTGTTCCAGCTGTCTTCATCCAATTAATTACCAATTGATCAAAGCCATCTTTTTTCCCAAAAGGATAAAAAACTTTATCCATACCTTGAATTAAATTTGGTAGTTCAGAGTTAATTTCGTCATTATTAAAAGCATTATCAAAAAAATAATTTTCTTTAGCGCCCTCAGGACCCTCTCTATAGCCATCCCAAATTTCTTTTAATTTATCTTTTCTAGGAACAAAAACTGAAGATGTAATGACCCCATTAGTATTAACTATCAGCATAGTTGAGTCCGCTTCACAAAAACCAGATAAGTAATAAAAACTACTGTCCTGCCTGAAGTTATACGAAGAGTCTGCGTTTCTATACTTAAGATCAGCTCCTGGAATAATAATCGTAGAGTTTATAGGCAATAGATTGCCTAATATGTGTCTTCTTTTTTGATATACTTTGCTCATAAAATTAATTTTACTCTTTTAAATTAAACTTCCCAACTACTGTTGGTGGATTTAAACCAAAAACATGAATGAGTCTGAAGAAACAACAATTCTAACTAACCTAAAAATGAAGCTCCGTAAACTTATCAATAAATTTGATGAGCAAAAGGGAATTATTGATTCATATATTAAAAGAGAAAGAGACTGGAAGTCATCTAAACTTGAATACACTAAAGAAATTAATTTATTAAATGATCAAATAGCTGAATTAAATAAAGAGGCAGATGCTGATGAGTGAAATGGAAGTAGTCGCATTAAGGATTTTTGGAAGAGAGATTAACCTCTCCTGTCCTGCAGAAGAAAAAAACGCCTTGCTGGAAGCAGCAGAACTTTTAAATTCTGAATTAGATGGAATTGATAATAAAAGTAATGCTTTAATCCTTGCAGGATTAAGTTTGGCTAATAAATTTCTTCAAAATGAAAATGCTTCATCGACTAATGCTGGGGATGAAAGTGCCATGCAGGATATGCTTCAAAGTATCGAAGAAGTTCTAGAAAGTTAATATTCTACTTTTCATAATAATTAATTTATAATAACTATACATTCTGGTTCATTTGCCAATGTGTTAATTAATTTTGAACCGATATTAAATTATCTGGTGATAATCCAATGTCGTTGTTGAGCATTACCTCTTTAGAGGGAAGCCTGATTCGATATGAAGTTCACCACCTGTCCTTTCGGTTCAGGTATAGCACATAGCGGTGAATTGGTTTGTTGATTCTTAGAATCTTTATGACAAAAAATAATATTAGAAAATCTCTAAAGCAAGAACTATCCTTAATGTCGAAGAGTGAGGTTTTAGAAAAGTCATCTACTATTCAAAAAAGTCTACTCAATTATTTAAGTGACTATAAAGGCGGCAACAGCCTTTTATACAAGCAGACAAATAATGAGGTTAGCCTTGATAAGGTTGAGAGCTATCTTATAGATTTGAAAGAAAATATATTTTTGCCAAAAGTCATGCCTGGTAATAATCTGGTCTTTAATAAATTAGATAATGGTGCTGCCTTGATATCTAATAAATATAATATTCTTGAGTCAACAAGCGAGGAGTTAATAAATCCTCTTGATTTGAATTTTATTATTCTTCCTGTGCTTGGTATCGACCATGCTGGTTTTAGGCTTGGCCATGGCGGCGGCTATTATGATAGAGGCCTGCAAACCATTCCTAAAAATATAAAAAAACCTTTAATCATAGGTTTAGGCTATGACTTTCAATATGTAGAAAAAAGTTTTGGTGAAAGTCATGACACTAGGGTTGATTTAATGATTACTGAAAAAAATATCATTAACTTTTGATCTAAAAAAATTAAGTAGGCTTTGTGCTTATGTAACCTTTACTTCTCATATTATTGATGATACCTTTGCGTTACATTTTTAGAAAAATTTAATATTTTGAGGAGTTTGCTATGGATCATATAAGTATATTGTTGGAACTAGGCATTCCATATGCG
>CAJJAC010000009.1 GCA_905181955.1 SAR86 cluster bacterium SAR86B | reverse complement strand
CGAGGTTATGGTGTTGTTCAGGTTAACTTTAGAGGCTCAACTGGTTATGGTCTTAATCATATGAATGCAGCTAAAAAGCAATGGTCGCTTGATATGCATACAGATCTTCTTGATGGTCTGTTTTGGGCTAACGATAAGGGTTATGTTGATATGGAGAACGTTTGTATTTCCGGTGCAAGTTATGGTGGCTATTCAGCAATGGTAGGTATTACAAAAAATCCAGATCTATTTAAATGCGCTATCAATTATGTTGGTGTTGTTAATCTTGTTAGCATCATGGGAGACAAGCAGTGGATGTTTGCAGATATGGGAAGACCGGCTTGGAATAAGGGCATGGGTCATCAGGATGATGACAGAGCTTTACTTGAAAGAGCCAGTCCCATTAATTATTTAGACAATATAAAGGGTGAGCTTTTTGTAGTCCACGGAAGACGCGATAGAAATGTTTCTTACAAACAGGTTATAGAATTAAAGAATGCACTTGAAGATAAAAGCATTCCTTTTGAATATATGATTAGAGGTGATGAAGCTCATGGGTTTTATGGAGAAATGAATAACCTTGAGTTATACACTGACATGGAAAAATTCTTAAAAAGAAATCTTAACTAAAAGCCGCTATTCCAGTTTGCTCTTGTCCTAGGATGAGAGCATGGATATCGTGAGTACCTTCATAAGTATTTACAGCCTCAAGATTCATGCAATGCCTTATTACATGGTATTCATCACTAACACCATTACCACCATGTATATCTCTAGCAGTTCTTGCAATATCTAAAGCCTTTCCACAATTATTTCTTTTAACAAGAGAGATCATTGCTGGTTTCATTTTGCCATCATCAATTAACCTTCCCACACGCAATACAGCTTGAAGCCCGAGAGTAATTTCAGTTTGCATATCAGCAAGCTTTTTTTGAATTAATTGTTTGGAAGCTAGAGGTTTTCCGAACTGCTCTCTTTCTAAAGTATAAGTAAGCGACTGAGACCAGCAGAATTCAGCTGCGCCTAGTGCTCCCCATGCAATTCCATATCTAGCTGAGTTAAGACAAGTAAAAGGACCTCTGAAACTTTGGACATCAGGCAGAACCTTGTCATCAGGAACAAAAACATTATCTAAGAAAATCATTCCAGTCGCTGAAGCTCTTAATGCAAATTTACCATTAAGATAAGGTGTGTCTAATCCAGTTGAATCTCTGTCTACTATAAAACCTCTTAAAACACCCTGCTCATCTTTTGCCCAAATTATTAAAACATCTGCTATTGGTGAATTTGTAATCCAGGTTTTAGATCCAGATAGTTTGTAACCACCATCTGATTTAGTGGCAACAGTTTTCATGCTTGAAGGATCTGAGCCAGCATCGGGTTCAGTTAAGCCAAAACATCCAATTAAGTTACCTTTAGCCATCTCAGGTAAGTAATGATTTTTTTGATCCTCAGAACCAAAGTTAGAAATAGCATACATAGCTAATGATGACTGAACACTGAATGCGGATCTGTAACTGGAATCTACTCTTTCAATTTCACGAGCAATCAATCCATAAGAAACGTTATTAACTCCGGAGCAGCCATAACCTTTAATGTGAGGTCCTAGTAAACCTAATTCACCTAGCTCCTTATAAATACCTTTATCAAATACTTCGTTTCTATTAGCCTCAAGAATTCTTGGCATCAAAGCATTTTGGCAATAGTCTTGGGTAGTCTTTTTTATTAAAAGCTCTTCTTCTGTTAGTTGGTCATCAAAATTAAATATATCTGGAATCATAATGTTTTTTAAAATGTTCGTTAGAGGGACTCTATTCTAATAATCCCATATCTAGGTTCTGAAAAAATTATATCATTATTTAAAAGCATATCTTTAGCAAGTTCAATCATTCGATTGCTATTTCCACAGATAATAATAAGTGGAATAGAGTCTTGGTATTGAAGAACAAAATCCATAACAAGATCTTTGGCATCATGATGACGAACTCTATGGAGATCTAAATGTGTAATACCACTTTCAACAAATACGTTCATAACTTATTATAGATTTAACTAAGGAGATTTTACTAAATCATGGCAAAGATTCATTTTTTTTATTCAACCATGAATGCTGGGAAATCTACCGCCCTCCTTCAATCAAATCATAACTATCTGGAAAATGGCATGGAAACTATGCTATTTATTCCCAAAGCCGATGCTGAAATGAATAATGGCTATATTGAATCTAGAATTGGTTTAAAGGCTAAAGCCATTATTGCTAATTCTGAATTTGATTTTTATAAACATGTTAAAGAAAATCAAACTAAGAACTTGCATTGTATTTTAATAGACGAAGTTCAATTTTTAAATAAAGATCAGGTAATTCAGATTGGTAAAATTACTGATACTTTAAATATACCGGCTATGTGCTATGGAATTAGAACTGATTTTAAAGGAGAGCTATTTGAGGGCAGTAAATATCTTTTAGCACTTGCTGATAATCTGGTTGAGCTAAAAACTGTTTGCTCTATGTGTTCACGAAAAGCAATCATGGTAGTAAGACTTAATGAGGATGGCAAAGTTTTAGTTGAAGGGCAGAAAATTCAAATAGGTGGCAATGAAACTTATCAAGTAGTTTGCAGAAAGCATTTTAGAACTTTAACGAATCTTATATAGCTATAGATCCTTTCATATAGGTTATAGCTTCTCCTCCAATAATTACTCTTTCTCCTGCTAGGGTGCATCTAAGCTCTCCACCTCTCGCAGATACTTGTTTTGCATTCAATGATTCTTTATTTAGAGCCTTGGCCCAATAAGGTGTGAGAGTTGTATGTGCTGAGCCTGTTACTGGATCTTCATCAACGCCAGTTACAGGGAAAAAGCATCTTGATATAAAGTCACAATCTGTTCCTCTAGCACTAACAATAAGACCTCTAACTGGATATATTTTTAGTAAGTCCATATCAGGCCTAATCTCGTGTATAGAAGACTCATTCTCAAAAATGCACATAATGTCATCTCTTCCTCTAAAGACCTCAACAGGAACATTACCCAGCATTGCTAATAAATTATCGTCAATCTCCAGAGGCATGTAATTATCTCTTGGAAAATCTAAATATATGTATTTATCTTTTTTGGAGACTTCAAGATTTCCACTATTAGAAGTAAACGTAATTTTTTTAGCTTTATGATTAATCTCTGAAAAGTATATATGTGCTGATGCAAGAGTTGCATGACCACAAAGATCAATCTCCATTAAAGGAGAAAACCATTTAATATTATAATTTCCACCATCTTCACTAATAAAAGCTGTTTCTGATAAATTATTTTCTAGCGCTATTTTTTGCATGACATCATGAGGCAAGGGAGACGAAAAAATAACTGCAGCAGGATTGCCTTTGAATAATGTATTTGTAAAAGCGTCTACTTGATATAAATCTAATTTAGTCACAGTTTTCAAGAGAGGGATCCTCGAACTCAAGCGTGGAGTGAGAAATATTAAATTGGGAAAGTAATAAAGATTTTATACTAGCCTTAATTGGCTCTAGCTCAGTTAGAGTATTAGCATTATTTGTAACTACGTGTGCTTCAAGAGCTATCCTTGTTTCATCTAAACTCCAAAGGTGAATATGGTGAACATCTATTACACCATCCAAGCTTTCTAGTTCATCTTTAATATCATCTAAGGAAATTCCCTCAGGTGCACCCTCCATTAATAAATGAATAGTTTTTGGAAGCATTAAGATTCCTTGATATAAGATAAACCCACCAATGGCTAAAGTCACTAAAGTATCTACCCAATACCACTGATATAAAATAATAAGAGACCCAGCAACGATTACGCCAATAGATGCGAATGCATCTGAAAGGTTATGTAAAAATGCCGCTTTCATATTCATATTATTTTTACTCATACTGTGAGTAATAAGAGCTGTAACAAGATCAATTACCAAAGCCACGCCAGCAATGATGACAATGATCCAACCAGATATCTCTACTGGGTTATAAACCCTTAAGATAGCCTCATAGATTAAATACAAACTAATGGTAATTAATAGAGTTAAATTAATTAGAGCAGCTATCACCTCTGCTCTTTTATAACCAAATGTATTGATATGATCAGCTGGTTTTCTTGAAATTTTTCTTGCAAAGATAGCTATACCTAAAGAAGCTGCATCACTTAAATTATGCAGAGCATCTGCGATTAGAGATAAACTGCCTGAAATGATTCCACCAACAAACTGCGCAATCGTTAATATAAGATTAATTGAAACTGCACCAATTAATAATCCATCACTAGAGTCTGGTGAGTGATGGTGATGGTGATGGTGATGACCATGAGCGTGATTATGAGCCATATTTAATTCTTAACGACTTTTCCAGATTTCATAACAAAAACTACATCTTCTAGAATACTTATATCCTTTAAAGGATTGCCCTTAACACCAATAATATCAGCAGCAAAATTTTCTTTTATTTCACCAGTATTAGTTAGACCAAATAAATCTGTTGTATTAATTGTGGCAGCTTGGATAGCCTCTAGTGGTGACATTCCCCATTTAACCATATACTTAAACTGATTGGCGTTATCGCCATGATCATATATTCCAGCATCTGTTCCAAAAACCATTAATGCCCCAAGTGAATGAGCTATTTTAAAATTTTGTCTTTGTAATTTGCCAACAACTCTTTCTTTTGCAAGAGATTCCTCAAGAATACCTTTTTTAGCTCCCTCACCTAAGATGTAATCAGAGACATAAATATCCATAGATAAATAGGTTCCATTCTCGATTGCTAGCTTCACTGTAGCCTCATCTATATAACTACTATGTTCTACTGAATCTACTCCAGCTTTTATGGCTGTTCTGATACCCTCAAGACCATGAGCATGAGCGGCAACTTTCATTCCATGACTATGCGCTTCATCTATCATTGCTTGCATTTCTTCATAGGTAAATTGTCTAGCATTAACATCGGTGTTCTTTGACATGACTCCGCCAGTGGCAGTGAATTTAATTAAGTTAGCGCCGTATTTTCTATTTAATCTAACAGCTTTTCTGCCCTCCCAAGGGCTATCAACAATATTATGCTTTTTAGTTTTAATATCACTCGTATAAGGCATAAGATTATTGTCACCATGACCACCTGAAATACTTAAAGTTGGACCAGAGACAAGCATTGTTGGGCCCTCTACAATCCCTCTTTTAATTGCATCTCTAAGCGCAACATCCGCAAACTCTCCTGCACCAACATTCCTTACAGTTGTAAAACCAGCCATAAGAGTGCTTTTTGCATTCTTAACCCCATAAAGAGTTGCCATTTGACTTGATTCACTCATTGATTGGTATCCATTCAGCTCATTATTTCCAATCAAATGAACATGCGCATCCATCAAACCAGGCACCAAGGTTATACCTTTAAGATTAATAACTTCAATATCAGCCTTAGAATCTATTTTTTTTGCAATTGATTTAATTAAACCATCTTTAATGTGAATCTGAGCTTGTATAAGCTTGCCTGATCTAACATCTAGAATATTGTCAGGAACTAATATAGCTTCATTAGTCAAAGCGACTGTAGAAAGAGTTGCTAATAGTGTAAATAAATAATTTTTTATATTATTGCGATTCATATTTATCCAACCATTCCAAAGTTTCATTAATCATTTGATTTCTTGGCAGAGGCCAATGACCAGCTTTGTAAACAACATATTTCTTATCTTCCTCAGGTGTGCCTAAGCCATTATATAGAGCTTCTTGAGACTCAATAGGAATCAAGAAATCTTGTTCACCGTTGAGCATTAGAACTGGAGTTTTAACTCTATCTAAATAAAATATACCATCTGAATGTGGAGGGTATGTTGGAGCAAAACCACCACTTAAAAAGACAGCAGATTTGAAGCGTTTCTCAGTTAGTAAGACTATAGGGGTAAAGATTGCTCCATAACTCATTCCGAGGTAATTTATTTTATCATTTGTAAAATCAGGTCTATCCTCTAAATAGTCTAATACCCTTCCTGTATCTACTCTCCAATTAACCATCATTTCTCTAAATTGTCTAAATTGGTCATCTGTAGTTGGCTGAGCAATAGAGGCATCAACCATTCTGTTAAGTGATCCTTTAAATGAAGCCCAAACCAAAGCTCTACCACTTTTTATAATAAAGTCTAATCCATATTCGCCTGGATCAATCTCATCAATATCTGGTGGGTTTCTAAAGTAATTTAAACCTGGGTAGACAAGAACTGAGCTAACGCTGTTATAAACATTTTTGGGTCTGAATATTAGGACGTCCATTCTTTCATTGTTATAACCCACATCAATAGATATTTTTTCTTTAATCCAGTCAGGATGCGTATCATCTACATATATAGTTTTAGGATTAAGATCTCTGCGCGAATATGCAAATTGAGTTGTAAATAATTTATAAGCTTGATCATCTAATGGTTTAAAGAAATCTGCAGATGGGGGTTGAGGTCTATTGATTGGACCTCCAAATGGATTCATGTCAGCTGGATTTAATAAACGGACAGTTCTAAAGCCTGTTAAATTAGAGCGGTTAAATCTTGGCATTGGATTGGCTTGAAAACCAGTGTACTGAGGTTCACTTACTGCGCCACCTAAAGTCATACCCCTGCCACCAAAGATATTCCACACCCACTCTCTCACATTCCCAGTCATATCATAAGTCCCATAAGGCCCGATAGATTTAAAAGTACCAACTTCGACAACCTCGTCACCTTTATAATTACTTTGTGACAGCATTTCAGGAGCTAAGGGAGAAATCCACTCATCTGGTGGAAATGCTGCTTTTGCCCAATGAAAATATGGAGGCAAAATATTGCCCATGAATTTTGCATAAGCTTGAGCTTCATACCAGCTAATTCCTGTAACTGGTAAATTTTCTTCTCCTTCAGCATAATCTGATAACTCCCAATTGAGAGGTCCAGATCGTCCAGTTTGATCCTTCATGAGAACCAGGGCTTCTTCAAAAGTTAAACTTACACCATCTTTGATAAAATCCATATCCTCCCAGTATCTTGGATTTGTATAGCCACCTGCATCTATAAATATCTTGAATTGCTCATTAGTGATCTCATATTTATCTATAAAATAAGGACTCAATGTAAAAGGTTTTGTGCTTTCACCAGAAATAGCGGGAACAAATTGACCACCAGGAACATAGACCATTCCATTTGGGATGATATCTTTATTAACTAGTTCCATAGGCGCTACTTCAAAACCTAAATCAACAGGAAGATTTTTAAACAGTAGGCTGGGGTTATTAGAGCTTATATATGCTGTTTCAAATCCATCTTTTTCTAATCTTAGTTGTACAGGTCCAACTGGAAGATTTTGAATACCTTTAGGGTCTGTACCTAAAAACTCCCATTCAAAATCATTAGATGCATAAGGCTTCCAATAAACATCAACATTGTCTTGTTTAATATTAAAGTTAGCAGACCTGCTTAATTGATCATATGCTTCTTGAACATCTGATATGAAGGGAAAAACTTGATTAATTTCACGAGCAATAATCCATGTTTTTGCATAATTATCATTATCAAAAGCTTTTTTTAATTCAGGTGATTTAACAAATTGAATCCAGTAAAAAGACCAGCCAAGATAAACGGCTATAACTACTCCAACTGAAATAAGTAATAATTTAGGGGTGCTGAAATGGGAAGAGATAATAATTGATAAAAGAATAACCACCGGGAAACCGATAATACTGGCTAGGATTACACCTTGAACTAAGTTGTCACCTAGGTTAAATGGACCAGCCACAAGACTAATTACTTGAACAGTAATAAATGCAATAACTGCATAAGTGGATCCAGCTCTTACTGTTGGATGAGTTGTTAATTTATTCCATAAAGATATATTCTCAGACATTATTTCCTATGTTTAATAAGCACTTATATGATTATATATAAATAGTCATTTTGAGCAAAATTGATAAAGATTAAATAATTATTGGTGGACCTTCTGGTTAAGAATTGGAACCGCTTATATCCAAAATTCCTTTTCCTTCACAACTACTCAGAGAACAATACATGAAGGCAGATCTTAAAGAAACCATCTGTAATGAGTACGTGCACGGCCATATCAATGACTTAGGGCAAAGAATCATGCCAGCCCTTGAAGACTTAATAACCAAGTACAAGGCCCCTGCTTCTACTGTCTACCATATTTCCAGTAAGTAAGAGGGGCCCCTAATTAATGTTATAGATCTATTCATTTGATCTGGAATTATTCAATTCGATATTTAAAAACTTAATAATATCGTTAGCAGTTCTTTTAGGGTCTTCATACATTGGTAAATGACCCGTGTCTAAATAAACCTTAACTTCTACATGTTTTATGTTCTTTTTAAAACTCTCAGAGCTTTCAACTCCGATAATATTATCTTCTTTACCGTGTATTACTAAAGTTGGTGCAATAATTTTCTTGAATATCTCAGGCCCATACATTCGATCTCTACTACCAAAGCCCATAGAAAGGATCGCTTTTCTTGAACCCTCAAGCAAGGTTAAATCATGAAATTGTCTAGCGTATTCTTTAGTGGCTAGCTCTTGATTAAAAACTGATGCTTTAAGTCCCTGTGTAGCAAAGAATCTAGGCGTGTAATACATAAGAATTTTTTTTATCACACTAGAACCCATCAATCTCCACACAATCGGTGAATTATCTTTTCTTTTTTCAAATCTATCTCTGTCTGCTTTTGTCATGACACCGCTTGAAGCCAATAATATTAAACCCTCAACCTTACTTGGGTATTCAATAGCATATCTCCAGGCCACTCCGCCTCCCATAGAGTTGCCTGCTATAGAAAATTTATTTATACCTAAATAATTAGTTATAGAAGTAACAGTATCCATATAATTCTTTGTAGTGTAATCAGCATTAGGTGTAGCGCCTGTAAGCCCAAAACCGGGTAAATCTAAGCTAACAAGCCTAAAATTATTAGCCAACAAAGGCACTAGTCTTTCAAAGTTTAATAAAGAACCGTTAAAACCATGCAGTAATACAATTGCAGGTTTATCAGTCTTTCCTTCATCACGGAAATGAATTCTGGCTCCGTCAGGTAAATCAAGAAACTGAGAGGCTCCGGTTGCGTATTTAGTCTCTAACTTTTCTCTTTGAATATCGAAGTAAATTCCTGTAAAGATTAAAATTCCTATGCTGAGAAATAAAAATAAACTCGTGGTCTTTAAGACTTTTTTCATGAACTAACTATACCTTTTTAACTAAATAATATGATTAAAAAAGTATACAAACTTGGTGGAGCTAATGGTTCAAAATTGGAACCAATTAATTCCTAAGTTCATTCTACTGCATAGGCTCTCTGAGGAGCGCTCGTATAGTCTATGAGATGAGGTGTTAAGTAGAAAAAGATCTAATTTTACGAGACTATTCTTTTGAAAGCATTGTCGTGCTTATCAATGAACTGATGTTTTAAGGCACCCAATACATGAGCGCCTAGAACAATGTAAAGTAAATATGGTAATAAATATTTATGCATGGCTCCCCAAACAATATAAACATCACTCTGCTCCCACAACGGCGGCAACTCCCACGCAAAGAAATAAGTGCCATAGCCGTGATAGCTAGTCATCACATAGCCAGTAACTGGAATGGCTAGCATCATAAAATACAGAGTAATGTGTGCGCCATGAGCAAGTTTTCTCTCTTTGTGCGTGAGTGAATCGGAAAGAGTTGGTCGTTTTGAAAAACGATTCCATGCCAACCTAAAGAGCACTAAAAGGAATACGCTGACACCTAAGGTTTTATGAACAACATAATAAGCCACTCGATACTCTGTGCCTTCTGGAATCATAGAGGCAAAAATGCCCATTGGAATAAGGGCAAGAAATAGAATAGCAATGATCCAATGCAGCATGCGTGACACCCTTCCGTAACGGCCCGCTTCATTTGTTGATGCTAAGACAAGGGTATGATTGCTTTTGCTTTGGCCTCTAGCTATAAACAAAAGGAATAGCCCTGATGAGAGCGCAATAATAGCTTGTGCCCATAGCAATGATGGCTTTGCAGAGTCTAATGGTGTTTGGTTAGGCTTAGGATTTTCTAACAAGCCAGAGCCAACCACAAAAAAGAAAAACCAAGCAGCAACAGCAAAACAGCCTAAAGCTGCAAGCAAAGTTCCAAAAACTCTCACTTTGGGAGCGCTATAATTTAAGGCCCATGCAGTTAGGATTGATGTAAGAATTATTGCAAATGCAACCCAGCTACCAGTATTTTCAATGTACATCGTTTTCTTCCTTGTAAAGAGTATTGTCTGTTCGAATAAACATACCTTACAGCTTAGAGCGTACTTTAAGTCAAGCAGGTTGGTGGATATTTTTTGAAGGGGTGGATGGTGGAGCTAGGCGGGATCGAACCGCCGACCTCTTGCGTGCCACGCAAGCGCTCTCCCAGCTGAGCTATAGCCCCAAGTTGAAGAATTATATATCAGCAATGTTCCTAATGATTATTATTTGGTATATTTAAATTATATGAAATATAAAGAATCTGAATCCCCCTCACAAATAGGTGTCGAAATAACTGATGTCGATATCTCAAAACCTTTAAACGAGACTGATCTTAATTCAATTCACAGCCTGTGGGTTAAAAACTCAGTAGCTATATTTCCAGGTCAGAAGCTATCTCATGACGCTTACAATAATTTTGCAATGCAATTTGGTGCCTTTGGTAAGGAACCTTTTCTAACAACAATGAAGACACAAATGCATATTGTTGAACTGAGAAGAAAAGCCACAGAAGAAGCTTCTCATTTTGGTGGTAGTTGGCATTCTGATTGGTCGTTTCAATCATCGCCCCCGTCTGCAACAATGCTGCATTCTAAGATTGTTCCACCATTTGGTGGAGACACATTATTTACAAATTCTGCTCTAGCTTATGATGATCTATCTGCTGACCTTAAGGCTAAGGTTGAAGGTTTAAATGGAATCCATAGTGCAAAATTACCTTATGCTGATGATGGGTTTTATGCTCTTGAAGGCAAAGAAAGGACTATGAAGATAAAATCATCAAAGTCAGCTAACAAACAGCACCATCATCCTGTAGTCAGAGAACATAAGGATACTAAGCGAAAGTCTTTATTTGTTAACCCTGTCTATACGGTTGGTATTGAAGGTATGACAGATATGGAGGCTTTTACTTTTTTATCTGAAATATTTGAACATATGACTCAAGATAAATATATCTATAGACACCAATGGGATGCAGATATGTTAATTATGTGGGATAACAGGTCTGTTATGCATATGGCTGAAGGTGGCTATGATGGTTATGAAAGGCTAATGCATCGCATTACTATAGCCGGCGAATCTCCAATTAAATCTCTTTAAATTTGACCAAAAAAAAGGGGCGCTAAAAGCACCCCTTTTAAAAAGTTAATTAAAACTTAGAACCTCCAAGAAGCTCCAAATCTAATTCTTCTAGCGTTCATGTAGTTTGTAGGTCTAAGATAGTTACTATCCATGCTTCCTACTCCACCACCATCTTCGCCATACTCATTTATATCAGTAATAGCATCTAGATCAAGAATATTAAATATATCCATTCTTAAAGTTAGATCGCCATTAGCAACTTGAGGACTCCAAGCAAGCAAGGCATCCAATTGGATAATCCAAGCACTCTGAGAAACTGATCCTCTAGGTGTTAATACGCCATTACAGTACCATGATGAAGCTCCATAAGCTGCTGCATAAACATCAGTTGGATGCTCACCGATACAACCGAAGTATCTAGGGGAAGTTACTGACATATTCATACCACCAACAAGATTATTAGCTAACATTTTTGAACCATTAGCTTTAAATATATGTTTTCTATGGTTAGGAAGTTTTCCGAAACTACCGTCAGTTAAACCAGGCTGGTCAAAGTCTTGGGTAATACCAGCATCGTCCTGACCGTTATCAGATTTTACAGTTCCTTCATAGTTACCTATAGTGTCTGAATTAGTATAAGCAAGTCTTAAAGCCCAATCACCGTCCCAAACTCTTTCAAGTTCAACAGTATAACCATCGTATTCACGAATTGGTTTTGGGTAGTTTAGATCTGCTGCAGAAAGATCAACGTATTGATCAAATTCTGGAAGATACACATTCATATCATTACCAGGATTAGTAACAACATACTGATGGAAACCAGTAAACGCTGCACAACCTGCTGCATCACCGTTACCAGCAGCACACCAAGCGTTCACAGCAGCATCAATCGCAACATCTTCAATAGTTGTTGCTAGCTCTCTTTGAACGTAGTAAGCATTAAAATCCCATCCAGCGAAAGCGCCTTTTTCAAGAATTTGTGAATAACCAATGATTGTCTCTTCACCATACATAGGCTTAAGATTTGTATCAGTTAAACTTCTTGTGTCTGGAACTGAACCGTCTGCATAGTAACCAATGTCTCCACAATTTTGAAGACCAACAGTTTTAAAGCTTCCGTTATCATTTGTTCCATCCCACTCACAGAACTGGTATGAATAAAATTCACCACCAGACATTCTAATATTAGTATTAGCTGCTATAGGTAGGTAGTACTCACCAAATGAGTAGTAAAGTTTCTTAGAACCATCACCTACGATATCGTAAGTAGCTCCAAATCTAAGTGCTTGTTGATCTTCTGTTTTAACAAAAGTAGCGCCGGCAGCGTTTCTGTTGTCAAAAGTAGAATTTCTAAGACCCATGTTTACGTTTAAGTTATCAGTAACATCCCAGCTATCTTGAATATAGAAAGCTTCTTGTTTTACTTCAAATTCTCCACCACTTCTGTAGATTCTTAATCTTACAGTTTCGCCTGGATCAATCGCACCATTACCATTGTCATCATATCCACGGTAATAAGCGTCACCAGAGTAGTTAGTTGAATCTGTAGCTGTTAAATCTTCATTTTCAATACCAAATCTTAAATGGTGATTGCCGATATAGTAATCTACATCAAACTTGAAAATTTCTCTTTGGTCAGTACCTGAAGAAACAAGTCCCTGTGTTGCACAACCTACTCTAGTTGTAGGATAAGGCCACCAGATATATGGACAAGAGTCACCAGTACCAGCAGCAGTTCTTTCGTACTCATTAGTACCTACAGTTAATGCAGCAGTTAATCTATCAGTTATAACAGCAGATAGTTTCCATATCTCATTGTCACCACCAACATTGTCATAACTTGTTCCAACTTGCGCACCATCTCTGTATGACAAAGTAGTACCTACTGAATCATCATTAAAGTATGTGTACTCTAAATGAATGTCTTCAGTAATATAGAAATCTAGTTTAGCTCCAAAGAAATCTTCTTTAAAAGCAGCGTCAAACTGAGTTCCTGAAACGTTAGTATCAGAAGTTTCGTTGTCAACTGGATTAGCTAAGATGTAAAAGAAAGCTCTATCAGGAATAATTGGACCACTTAAAGATACATTATATTCCATGTAATCTCTTGAATCTTGATCATTAATCTGTGTATAAGTATTAGGTTTGTCATGATAAAAGCTATCTGGGTAGTAACTTAAGTTAACACCAGCTTTCCATTCGTTTGATCCACTTTTAGTAACTGCGTTAACCACACCACCAATAGCTTTACCAAACTCAGCCATGTATCCACCAGTTTTAACTTCAACAACATCATAGAACTCAAAAGGAACAGTAGATGAACCAGTAAAGTTTCTGAAGTTAGTAATGTTAAGTCCGTTAACTAGGTATACGTTTTCAGCAACAGATGAACCACCGATAGAAGCAAGACTTCCAAAAGCAGAGTCACCAGCAGACGTACCAGGTGCTAAAAGCACTAAACTAGTTAAAGATCTGTTAATTGGTGTATTTTTAATTAATTCATCAACATCAATAGAAATACCTGTTGTTGTTGAATTGAAATCAATTGCTTGTATCACACCAGCTGTTGTAACAATCTCTTCCATAGAACCAGAATCACTCGCAAGTACAAAATTGTAACCTGAGTTACCCAGTGCGACTTGGACTGAATCAGCAAGAGAGCCATAACCGCTCGCAGACACTTCAACGTTGTACATACCAATTGCTAAAAGTGGAAATCTGACTGATCCATCTGCATTAGAAACAGCATTTTTAGAAATGCCTGTATCCGCAGAAGTAACAGAGACAGAAGCCCCAGCAACAGCTGTACCCGATTGGTTTAATACAGAAGCTTCCAATGTTCCTGATGTAGCATCTTCAGCATTTGAAAATGATACAAAAAAGATCAACGAAGCAGCTAATAAACCTTTAAGATTTAGAAAATTATTCATTATATAATTACCCCTTATATATTATTAAATAGCATTAAGCCCCGGCCAAAATGCGTGTAAGTCATTAGTAGACACTAAAATCTTGATACACACAAGTTAATTTAATAAATAAAAAATATAGGTAGAGAGTATGTTTATAGGTATTAATTTCAATAAAGTAAGAATTAAAAGTCAAAATTAAAAAAATAAAACTATCTATTTATAAATTCAATATAATGTAGTTATAGCAATTTAATAATAGGTTAGATAAATATGTTACTAAAGGGAAAGAGAATTTTAATTTCTGGGCTTGCAAATAAGTACTCTATTGCTGCTGGCATTGCACGTGCCATGCATAGAGAAGGAGCTGAGCTAGCTTTTACTTATCAAAATGAGCGACTTTTAAAAAACCTTAAACCTATAGCTGCAGAACTAAATTCAAATATATTAATTGAAAGTGATGTTAGCTCTGATGAGTCTATTGAACAGTCATTTATAGAGCTTAAAAAATCTTGGGAAACTTTTGATGGATTTGTTCATTCGATTGGTTACGCTCCAGCTGATCAGCTTGAAGGTAATTTTGTAGATGTAACAACAAGAGAAGGCTTTCGCATAGCTCATGATATTAGTTCTTATAGTTTTACTGCATTAGCCAAAGCTGCAAAGCCGATGCTTAATGATGGCTCTGCCCTGCTTACACTTACTTACCTTGGAGCCGTGCAAACTCTTCCTAACTATAATGTTATGGGTTTAGCAAAAGCTAGCTTAGAAGCTAATACAAGATTTCTTGCCGCTTCCTTGGGTAAAGATAATATAAGAGTTAATGCTATTTCAGCTGGACCAATTAAAACACTTGCAGCATCAGGAGTTAAGAACTTCAGAAAAATGATTACGCAACATTCTGCTCGAGCCCCACTAGGAAGAACTGTTACAACTGAAGAGGTTGGAAATGCAGCAGCATTTTTATGCTCAGATTATGCTAGTGGTATTACAGGTGAAATTACCTATGTAGATGCGGGCTTTAATACAGCAGCAATGCCTCTATTGGATATTGAGTAAGTACTTAATCAATTAATGAAAAATAGGCCTGTTGTAATTGGAATAAACTCCTTACAGCAAACTGGTAATTTTAATGATTTAGATGAAGCTTTGGTCTTAATGGAGCTGGTTACTCAAAATGCCCTTCTGGATTCAACCAATCCAGACATTGCAAAATACATTGATGAAGTTCAAGTTCCTAAGGGCTTTTGGAAATATCGTGATCCTGGAAGATGGATAGCAGAACGTAATGGCTTTAGTGCTGCCAAAACAAGCGTTACAAAGATTGGCGTTTTACAACAAAACCTAATTAACAGTGCGTGTGACAAAATAATCTCAGGTGAGATAAGAGCTTCTTTAATTGTTGGCGGTGAGGCTAGGTATAAAAAGATAAGAGCTTTAATTGAAGATAAGGAATTTTTTGAAACTGATTTAAGTATAAATCCAGACTATTACGTGAAAGCTAAGGATGATCTGCATATTAAGGAAGAAGAAGATCATTTGGGATTAATGGCTGTTGGGTACTATGCAATATTAGAAAGCGCCTTGAGATCAAAGAAAAATCTAAATATTAATCAGCACAAACAATACCTTGGAAAAATGTATTCTGAGTTTTCGAAGATAGCTGCCGCAAATCCAGATGGATGGTCACAAAGAGAATTTAGTTGGCAAGACATTGCTTTGGCTAATAAAAAAAATACTCTACAAGCACTTCCCTACAATAAACTTCATTGCACTAGCTGGAATGTTAATCAGGCATCAGCAATGATTTTATGCAGTGAAGAACTTGCAGATACATTAAATGTTCCTGACTCTAAAAGAGTTTATCCGCTAGCTTCATCTGAAACTAATCATATGATTGCAGCAATTCAAAGACCCAACTTAATTGAACCTATTGGACTTAAGTTAGCAGCTGAATATATTTTAAATATTTGTAAGCAAAATAATATTAAGCCAAATACTTATGAACTCTATAGTTGTTTTCCAATTGCAGTTCAAATGTTTGCTGAGGCGCTAGGTTTAGAAGCTGATAAAAAATTAACTGTAACAGGCGGTATGTCTTTTGCAGGCGGACCACTTAATAATTATATGATTCATTCAACTGTAAAAATGATAGATGAAATAAGGCAAAATTTTGAAAAGATTGGTCTTGTTACTGGTGTTTCCGGAATGATGACTAAGCAGGCTTTTGCTTTATGGGCAAAAGAGCCATTAATAAATTTTACGAGTAAAGATGTTACAGACAATGCTGCTGTTTTAGAAAAACCAATATCTATATCTAAGCTTGAAAATGGGCTTGGTAAAGTTATTGGATACACAATTCTACCAAAAAACCAAAAAGATGAAGAAAAAGCAGTTGTTTATATTGAAGATATAAATGGAGATAGAAAAGTATTAATATCTTATGATAAGGCTACATTGCAAAATATGGGAGAAGAGGAATGGGTTGGAAAATCAGTAAAATTCAAAGGCGAATACTTAGTTTAATAATTCTATTAAATCTTAATAATCAGATCTTTGCTCAATCAATAGATCAAAATATAAATAATCATAAAAAGCAATTTGAAAAAGTTGCGATGGATATATGGAACTTTGCAGAATTAGGCTATCAGGAAAAGCAGAGTATGAATCTTCTTATGAGCGAGTTAAAAAACGAGGGGTTTACAATTACTAGTGGTGTTGCTGGTATACCTACAGCTTTTATAGCTGAATATTCTAATGGTGGTCCTATTATAGGAATACTTGGAGAGTTTGATGCCCTTCCCGGTCTTGCGCAAACTACATCACCTTTTAAAGAAATTAAATCCAATTCTACTGGAGCGGGTCAGGCTTGTGGGCATCATCTATTTGGAGCTGGCTCAGCATGGGCTGCAGTAGTCATTAAAGAATGGTTAGTAGAAAATAATGTTCAAGGCACAATTAGATTTTATGGCACTCCAGCTGAAGAAGGTGGATCAGGAAAAGTTTACATGGTCAGAGGTGGTTTATTTGACGATGTGGATATTGTTTTGCATTGGCACCCGGATGATGTAAATGGTGCAAGCGCCATGACAAATAATTCGAATAAATCAGCTAAATTTACCTTTAAAGGTATCTCGGCTCATGCTGCAGGAGCACCTGAGTTAGGAAGATCAGCCTTGGATGGAGTTGAGTCAATGAATCTCATGGTAAATATGATGAGAGAGCATATGCCTCAATCTTCCAGAATACATTATGTAATTACAAAAGGAGGGTTAGCTCCCAATGTTGTCCCTGATTTAGCTCAAGTTTATTATTACGTAAGACATCCTAAGATGGATATGGTTGAAGAACTCTTTGAAAGAGTTGTTAAGACTGCTCAAGGAGCAGCAATGGGAACAGAGACATCTGTTAGTTATGAAGTCATGCATGGGAATTACTCTTTACTTCCAAATACAGTTTTACAAAAACTGGTTCATAAAAAATTAACAGAGGCTGGAGGAGTAACATACTCCAAAGAGGAAAATGCTTATGCTCGAGAGATTTATAAAACCTTTATGAAGCCTGATAAAGATATTGGTTCTCAAGAAGATATTAGACCTTATAGAGAGTCACATAGTTATGGCTCAACTGATGTTGGTGATGTAAGTTGGAATGTTCCAACTGCTGGATTTAGAGCTGCAACATGGGTTCCTGGAACTGCTGCTCACTCTTGGCAAGCAGTAGCCTCTGGTGGAACTTCTATAGGTTTAAAAGGAGCAGAGATGGCGGTTAAAACTTTAAGTGCTACTGCTATAGAATTATTTCTTCAGCCTGAGCTTATTAAAGATGCAAAAATAGAACTTGCTCAAAGAGTAGGTAAAGATTTTAAGTATGAACCTTTGCTAGGTGATAGGTTGCCACCATTAAATTATAGAAAATAATTTACTTTTGAACTGAAACTGCTGCTCCAGGTCTTCTTAAATCAGCATAGCCATAGTTCAATCCATCTTGGATATGAATACTTTGGGTGCTTCCCATAGTTTTTTGAGCTTCTGATTTATGACCCATGCTATCTAATTGCCTTGCAATATCAGAACTTAGAATAGACTCATAATCCAAACCAGAATATGGCCAGTCTTTATGTATTCTTGGAAGCATGGTTGCTTCACCGATATTTAAATTAAAATCTATGACTCCAGATACAACTCTTAAAACTGCAGCAGGAATAAAAGAGCCACCTGGTGAACCTGTAATAAGCATGAGTTGACCTGACTTATCAAAAACCATTGTCGGAGTCATAGTGCTCATGGGTCTCTTACCTGGAGCAAATCGATTACCTGGGCTAGCTGCCCTTCCTTCAACTGATTTATCGCCATATCTATAGGCAAAATTATTCATTTGATTATTTAACAAGATTCCGGTTCCAGGAATAGTTACACCTGAACCAAAGGAGTAGCCTAAGGTGTAAGTGTTTGAAACTGCATTACCCTCAGAATCAACAATAGAGTAATGAGTGGTATCTCTACTCTCATTAACTACTGACATAGGTTTTATCTTTGAACTTGGTGTTGCTGTTTTAAATTTAATATTTTTTTGAAGTTCAATAGTTCTTGCTCTTGAAATAAGCTTTTCCATAGGAACATCATAAAATGCTGGATCGCCAATATGATGCGACCTATTGTTATGACCTCTTCTTAAAGATTCTGCAACTAGATGATAAGTTCTTGTAGCGTTACTATCTTCATCTTTAAATTTATAATTTTGTAAAATATTAAGAGCGGTAAGTAGCACAACTCCACCACCTGATGGAGCGCCTGGAGCAAAAACAGTATTACCTCTATAAGACACGGAGATAGGAGCACCAGCATTAATTTTATAGTTTTTTAAATCATCAAGAGTCATGAAGCCATTATTTGCATTCATAGCTTTTACAATATTTTTTGCTACCTCCCCTTCATAAAAACCTTTAGAACCATTATTAGCTATAGCAATGAGTGTTTTAGCTAAATCAGGCCTTTGCATTAATGAATATTCAGAAAGAGCTTTGCCATCTTTAAAATATATTTTTGTAGATTCTTTATCAGCCAATAGTTGAGGAGTGCTTTCTATAGCTTTTTGTAAATCATAAGAAACTAGAATTCCATCTTGAGCTTGTTTGATAACCGGTTCCAAAACTTCAGCTAAAGAAAGTTTTCCAAAATTAGAATGGGCTTCTATCAGGCCTGCAACTGTTCCAGGAACTGCTGAGGCCTTATATCCGTATTTTGATTTATTGAAATCTGTTTTGTTGTAATCTCTTGGGAGATTGGTACCAAATAAATCTTTTAGGTTTGAATTTAATGGAGAGTTGCTTCGGTAATCTATATAAAAAATTTCCTTTTGCTCCTTCATGTATATAAGCATGAAGCCACCGCCACCTAGATTACCAGCTCTTGGTAAAGTTATTGCCAGTGAGAAACCTACAGCTACTGCGGCATCGACTGCATTTCCACCTTTGTTTAAAATCTCAATTCCAATATCTGATGATAGAAGGTTTTGTGAAACTACCATTCCTGCAGAAGCTACAACAGGATGAAAAGGCGACCTGTAATCTATATAGTTCTGTTGAGCGTTAGCTGTGTAACTAATTACAAGAAAACTAAGTAATAAAAATCTCATCCAAATATTATAGGCGCTAAATAGTATGAGAATAAAGTTACGACAACGATACCTACTAAATTTAAAAAGAAGCCAGCTTTCATCATAGTAGCTATTGTGAATTTACCTGAGCCGTAAACGATAGCATTTGGTGGTGTTGCAACCGGTAACATAAAGGCGCAACTTGCAGCTAAACATACTGGAATTGTTAAAGATACAGGAATCACCCCTATAGCTATTGCCAATGCTCCAATCACCGGAAGAAAGGTGCTGGTTGTAGCAACATTACTTGTCATCTCAGTTAAAAATATTATAAGCGTTGCCACAGCAAGAATTAAAACTATCGGCTCGACATCTTGAAGCACTGTTAAGCCCTGACCAATCCATATTCCCAACCCTGTGCTTGATACTTGAGCTGCTAAAGATAAACCGCCACCAAATAAAATCAAAAGACCCCAAGGCAGTTTAGTGGTTTTATCCCAATGCATTAAATCAGAACCTTTGTTAGATGATGGAATCATAAATAGCAAAATAGCAACTATGATTGCAACTCCTGCATCCTCTAATCCTATTCCAAAAGTCTGTCTAATTAACCTACTGGTCATCCATGCCAAAACAGCTAATCCAAAAATAATAGAAATTTTTATTTCATCTTTCGATAGTGGGCCTAGTTCATTTAACATTTGTCTAAATTTGGATTTAGTTTCCTTAGTTGTAATAAAGGTAGCAGGGAAAATAAACTTAGTAAGAATTAACCATGCAGAAATTAACATAACTAAAGCAACAGGAACTCCTAATTTCATCCAACTTATCATGTCAATTTCAACTCCATACTGTTCACTCATAAAGGTTACGAAAACAAGGTTTGGAGCCGTGCCAATTATGGTGGACATTCCTCCGATAGTAGCTGCATATGCAATACCTAGCATCAGAGCTGTATCAAAATATTTTTGCTGTTGATTTGATATATCAGGAATCGTTTTAGCAACAACGGTACAGACCGCAAGCCCAATTGGTAAGAGCATTAACGTAGTAGACGTATTCATGACAAACATACTTACAAGGGCTGCTACCCCCATAAAGCCACCAATAAGCCCTGCTCCACTTGAACCTGTTAAAGTAATCATTCTTAGTGCCATTCTTTTATGCAAACCAGAACTCTCGATACCAAGAGCTAAAATAAACCCACCCAAAAATAGATAAATATTTTTGTTGGCATAAGGATTGGCAGAAATTTGGAAACTAGCAACATTTAGAAGAGGAAATAATGCCAATGGAAGTAACGAGGTAACTGCAACAGGAAGTGCTTCAGTAGCCCACCATATTGCCATCAGAACAAGAACTGCAAGTACAAACCAGGCTGCTTGACTATTTATATATTGAATACCTTTATTTGTTTCAAAGGATGTTCCTTCTAAAGCAAGAAGGCTATCTGGTATTAAATTAAAAATACCACATAAGACAATTGCACTAAATGCCAATAGACCGATGAAGAAGCCTTTATTTTGATAAGCGTGCATATCTATATCCTAATCTTTTTTTATAAAAAAGGGAGCCTGAGCTCCCTTTAAATTCATTATCGATTAAAACTTTTTATAAAGTTCTACTGCATAACTTTTACCATAGTCCTGATGTACATCTCCAACATATCCCCATGTGTACTCATCAGCTAATGGAGCTCTAGTATCTTCAAGATTTCTGACCTGACCTTTAATTCTTAGACCATTTCTGAACTTATAAGAAAGACTGAAGTTTAAAGTTAGCATTGATTCAACTAACCAGAAATCTCCACAATTATCTCCAGACCAGCTAGATGTTCCTGAACATGCATAGTTTCCATCAGAAGTTTTTGCATTATCTGTAACACCTGTTTCAAGGAATTCACCAACCATGGTTCCAGTTAAATATGCAGACCATGAACCATTTCTCCACGAAATGCTTCCTGAATATTTATCTTCAGGATAGGCTCTTCTTCCAAAAGTACCAATAAGATCTCCAAATCCAGCAGGAGCAATTAAACCCTCTAAAGGACCACCAGCTTTTACAGCTTCGATAAGTGCAGCACTTTGTGTACCAGCTACTTGCTCAAACTCGTCATAAGAAACTTTAGTAAATTTAGCACCAAAATCACCAACGTCAGTTTCTCTAGAATATTGGACAGAGATATCTGTACCAGCCAAATTTCTATCGTCTAGGTTGACATATGTATCCATAACTCTGATAACTTGACCAGCTTCACATAAATCTGGACTCCAAGTTAAAGGATTACCATCACTATCTGAAGCGCCTTGAAATGGGCCACGAACAACTAGTGGATTACCAATACATTCTGTAGGTCCGCCTTGAGCTCTAATAAGAGTATCAAGAAGCATATGGTTTCTTTCACCAAATAAACCAACGGTATTTTCAGTTTCTATAGTCCACTTATCAACAGTAACAACAAGACCATCTAAAACTGGGAATTGTTCACCAGGCATTATAATGACACCAACAGAGGTGTTAGTTGCCTCTTCTGACTCTAGATTTTCGTTACCTTGTGCAACTCTTTGAATTGAATAGTTATTATAATTCTCACCAACTGAATACGTGTATAAAGGATCTTCTTGAGTATTACTTCTAGCAATAAGTCCCTCATTAACAGTTATAAGGTTAGGAGCTCTAAATGAAGTTGATGTAGAAGCTCTTAACTTAATTTGTTCAATTGGCTGATATCCAACTGCAAATTTACCAACAACAGTGCTTCCGATATCATTAAAGTTTTCACCTCTAACAGCAAACTGTGAATCCATGTTCTCCATAAGAGGAATCTGCATTTCCATAAATACTGAAGAAATAAGTCTAGCTCCACTTGTGTTTGGTGAAGGGCTTGAATTAGAGATATTAGAAACATATGGGAAAGTTACGCCTTTGACTGTTGTCCAAGGTATATCACCATTTATATTAGGATCTCTTTGATCACTCATTTTTTCACTTCTAATTTCAGTTCCAACCAGCATAGCCACATCTCCAGCAGGCAGACTAAATACACTTGGATTAGAGAATTTTAAGTCCCACATATAAAGTGAAGAAGTGTTATTTCTAAAAATAGTTGTCATGAATGCATCTTCATTACAATTTACAGTTGCACAAAAAGGGTTATATGCGTCTGGTGTATCAAGAGCCAATGCTGCGTCAAGCATATTCATATTTACTCTTCCATAATTATCCATTTCTGATGAAGCTTGAGACCAAACCATTCCAGTATCCCAGTCCCAATCTCCATTAGAACCTCTCCAGCCTTTTACTAATCTAAAAGTTTTTCTAGATGAATCATAGCCTCTTGGGGTATTAAATCTAAAGTATCTTGCATATAAAACATCACCTTCTCTATCTACAAACTTAGAACCATCGGTTCTAACAAGCTGGTTTAACCAGTAATTGGTAGATGGAATAACCATAGGCTGAGTTCCTCCACCATTTTTGGTAGCTGAACCTGAGCCTAACAGTGTGCCTGGGTATAAAGTACGATTAGCTTCTGACATATATATGCCAATTTCTGTGTAGGACTCTGTTCCACTTGCAAGCTCTTTATTAATAAAGATCATGACATTATCACGATTAAGTTTTCCTCTTTTGTCCATTGTCTCACCGTAGTTGACTCTATTGTCAGCACGAATAGATGAAGAATCATATAAACACATGTGGTCTTGACCAGCTATGTTATAGAGGTTGCTTGAGGAATTAGATAAGCAATTTGAATCATCTGCTCTATAGATACTAAAAATGTTACTTCCTTCGTAGAATTGTCCCCAAGGGCTTGATGCGCTTTGGTTTCTCCAAGTTGTGTCATTGAATTCACCTAACCCACCTTCATCAGGTGAAGGTAAGAATCTTCTTAAATCTCCATTAGACCACTTAGGATCTTCAGTAGCTTTGATTCTTCCTCTATCATAATGATCAAAGTAAACAGATACGTTTGTGCCATTGGAGAAATTTTTTCCCCACTGAACACTTACTTTATTGTCCTTTGCAGCAAAACTGTCATACCAGTTAGTTCTTAATCTAACTGTAGTACCTTCAAAATCTTTCTTTAAAACTGTATTAACAACACCAGCAACAGCATCAGCACCATAAATAGCTGAAGCACCATCACGCAGAATCTCTATTCTCTCTGCACCATATACTGGGATTACATTTGAATTAACACTTGTAACGGGAACATAACTTCCACCAACCCACTCAGTAGCGTAACCGGGAGAATTAACAACTCTTCTTCCATTTAAAAGTGTAACTGTATTTCCTGTACCAATGTTTCTTAGATCAAGAGCCCCGACGTCTCCTCTATTAGCATTGTATCCACCATTAAAATCCGTTTGGTTGAAATTGTTACCACCATTTTCAGCAATAGCAGCAAAAAGTTCTTCACCAGATTCTACAGCTAAACCTTCTATGTCATCAGATGTAATGATAGAGACAGGAAGTGCTCCAGTAATTTTTGCACCTTTAATTTGCGAACCAACAACTGTTACTTCTTCTACTTCAGAAGCGTTAGCAGTGTCTTGTGCAAAGATATTAAAAGATAATACGACAGGTATTAAAAGTAAGTATTTAGAATAATTCATGTTTTATTTTCCCCATAAGAATGAATAAGATGGTAAAAAAACTACCATACCATTAAATTGTATCTACTTTTATAGGGTTTGGGAAGTTTTAATCACCTGTCGAATCTGAGTACTTAAGGTGTTTTAGGATAAAAAATCTAAAGCTTTTTTAAGCAAATTAATGGATTTGTCTTTACCCATTAATTTAATAGTCATTCCAAGTGATGGTGATTGAGTTGAACCTGTTAAAGCTATTCTAATAGGTTGATTCATCTTAGGTGTTGGTAATTCTAATTCTTCTTGTAGTTTTGCTAAATGCTCATCAATAATAGCTTCATTCCAATCATCAAGACTCTCTAACATCAAGATAACATGCGTTAGTGTTACTTCTGAGCCAACTAGGAACTTATTAACGCCTTTTTCATCATATTCTTTGAAAGAATCTAAATAGGGAATTAATGCCTCTGCTATAAGGCTTAAATTAGATTTAACAGAACGCATGGCCTCTATTAGATCATCAAGTTGATCATAGTCAGAGTAATCTAGATTTAGATTATCTATAAACGGCATAAGCTCTGCTTTAAATGCAGCTTCATCTAACTGACTAAGATGCTGGCTGTTTATCCAGTCTAATTTACTTAAGTCAAAAATAGCGCCAGCTTTTTGGACTTCCTTAATATCAAAATCTCTTATAAGTTCATCTAAATTAAAGACTTCATTCTCACCTCGAGACCATCCGAGTCTAGCAAGTGTATTAATAATAGAAACATTCAGATATCCCATGGCCTGGTATTCATCCAAGCTTGTTGCAGCGTGACGCTTAGATAATCTTTTTTTATCTTGGCCAAGTACTAAAGGTAAATGAGCATATTCAAGCGGCGGATATTCTAACGCTTGCTGGATATGTATTTGTCGAGGAGTATTACTTATGTGATCTTCACCTCTAATAACTGTTGTTACTTCTTGTTCATAATCATCAATAACATTACAAAGATGGTAAGTTGGAGTTCCATCACTTCTCAATAAAATAAGATCGTCTAATTCTGAATTTTCAAAAACAATATCTCCTCTTATTAAATCATTTACAACAACCTCACCTGAGTTCGGTGTTTTAAGTCTCAAAACTGTATCGTTAGATTTAGCAAGATTTAGATCCCTACATTTGCCATCATACTGTGGTTTTTGACCTGCCTTCTGCTGACTTGTTCTCATTTCATCTAATCTTACTTTAGAACAATTACAATAATATGCTTTTCCAGAATTGATGATGTGCTGAGCTGACTCTAAATAAAGCTCAGTTCTTTCTGATTGATGTACTGGTTCGTTATCTGGAGAGAGACCTAAAGAGTCTAAGCTATCTAATATATTTTTTTCAAATTCTTTGGTTGATCTTTCTAAATCAGTATCCTCAATTCGAATTAAAAATAAACCATTATTCTGCTTAGCGTATACATAATTAAATAATGCTGTTCTCACACCACCTATATGAAGAGTTCCAGTTGGGCTTGGTGCAAAACGTGTAATGGTAGTCATGAATAGTTATTCCAAATAGTTTCTATTTTATTTTTTTCTTTAATTTCATCTAATCTAGTTTGATGAGCATCTATGTCTGATTTACTGGTTGATACTTTAACAAATTTCAACCCTTCTAGAGATAAATGTGATTCTTTATCATGCTGATTCTTATTAAGGGTCGAAGTATTATCTAAGAACTCAAACTTACTTTGTCCGCCTGTTAAATAAATATAAACATCTGCTAATATATTTGCATCCAGTAAGGCTCCATGAAAACTTCTATCATAACCAGAAACTTCAAACCTATTAGCTAGGGCATCCAAAGAATTTCTCTGGCCTGGAAATTTATTTCTTGCTAGAACTAATGAATCTTCTATTTCACATATATCTTCTAGCTTTGGGTATTTTGCTGATACGGACTTTAGCTCACTGTTAAGAAAGCCTACATCAAAAGGAGCGTTGTGAATAATTAAGGTTGAGCCTTGAATAAATTCAATAAAATCATCAGCAATAGCTGCAAACATGGGTTCATTTTCTAGATCTTGATTACTAATACCATGAACCTTTGAAGCTTCCTCATCGATAGCTCTTCCTGGGTTTATATAGGCGTGAAAATGATCAGATGATTTTTTTCTATCATTAAGAACAACTGCTCCAATTTCAATAATTTTATGGCCTTGTCTAACCTCCAGCCCAGTGGTTTCTGTATCAAGAATTATGAATTTTTTAGCCATTATTTATAAATTATCAATTCCTTTGTTCGCTAGATCATCTGCGATTTCATTTTCTCTATGGCCTGAATGCCCTTTAACCCATTTCCAATCAATCTGATGTTGAGACTTTAAATCATAAAGTTCGATCCATAAATCTTTATTTTTAACATCTTTTTTGGTTGCGGTTTTCCAGTTATTTCTTTTCCAGTTATCAATCCATAGAGTTATACCTTGCATTACATACTTTGAGTCAGTAGTTAACTCGACCATACAAGGTTCTGTTAGTGCCTTTAAAGCCTCGATAGCAGCTTTTAGCTCCATTTGATTATTTGTTGTATTCTCCTGACCACCGCAAAGCTCTTTCTCCTTGCCTTCAAATATCATTAAAGCGCCCCAACCCCCTAAGCCAGGATTGCCTCTGCATGCACCATCTGTATAAATTTTTACCGTTTTCATCTATTTAAATATAAAATCTTCATATGATTAAGATTGAGCCTATAAAAGCATTTAGTGATAATTATATTTGGTTAGTGACAACTAATGAAGGATTACTTGTAGTTGATCCTGGAGACTCTGAACCTGTTGATGCTTATTTAACAATTAATAAAAAACAATTGTCTAATATTTTAATTACCCACCATCATTTTGATCATACTGGTGGAGTTAAAAAGTTAGTTAATAATTCGTCTTTAGATGTCTATGGGCCAACTGCCTCTATCTTTGATGGTATTAATAAAGAATTAAAAGATGGCGATCAGGTAAATATTATTGGCATCGATTTTACTATCATTGAAATACCAGGTCATACATTAGATCACATAGCATATTTTGCAGAAAATGATGGTGAGCCTTTTCTCTTCTGTGGAGATACACTTTTCGCTGGTGGTTGTGGAAGAATTTTTGAAGGCACTTATTTACAAATGTACGAGTCTTTAAATAAGTTAAAAAAGTTGCCTTTAAATACAAAAGTTTATTGTGGTCATGAATATACTTTAGCAAATTTAACCTTTGCTCTTGAAGTAGAACATTCTAATCAAGCCTTAAAGGATAGATATGAGTCTTGTGTTAACTTAAGAAATAATGACCAGCCAACTATTCCTTCCTTACTTGAGCTTGAAATACAAACCAACCCATTTTTAAGATCTGATCAAAAAATAATTCGAGAATGTATAATGCAAAAGTTTGATTACAAAGAAGAACCTAGTGATATAGAAATATTTAAGGCTGTAAGGGAATGGAAAGACAACACATAGTATTTATTGCACTTTTAGCAATTCTTGCCTCAGGCTGTCAGCAGACAGAGGCTTTGTTTCAGCAAAAACTAATACCTCAAGCAATCAAAGAAATTACTCCAATTGAAATAATAACTCCCATTGATGAGGTAGTTATTGAAGAGCTGCCCATTACAGTATGGGAATATATTCAACAAAATTCTCAACTTGAAAATTACACTATTGATAAAACTACTCAAAGGTATATTAATAACCACCTAAGAGATAAAAAGCTTTTTAATAGATTCTTAGAAAATTCTACTTTTTATATGTTTTATGTCATACAAAAGCTTAATGAGGCTGAGCTTCCTGTTGAGTTAGCTTTAGTGCCATTCATTGAAAGTAATTATGATCCTTTTTCTATATCACCTTCTGGCGCTGTCGGTCTATGGCAGTTTATGCCAAGTACAGGAAGACTGTATGATCTCGATAAAAGCTGGTGGCAAGAAGATCGTCATGATCCATTTCTGTCAACTGATGCTGCAGTGGAATACTTTGATTACTTATTTGAGAGATTTGATAACGATTTATTTCATTCTCTAGCTTCATACAATGCTGGGCCTACCCTGGTAGAGTCAAGGATTAAAAGAAATATTAAACTTAATAAAGATTCATCTTTTGCAAATCTCAGACTCCCCTCTCAAGCAAAAAGTTATATTCCAAAATTTGTAGCTATCTATGAAATTATTAGCAACCCAGAAAAATATGATGTGGTTTTACCCGACATACCTTATACAGAACTTGTTGAAAGAGTAGAAATAAATGGTCAGGTAGAAATTTTAGCTTTTAGTGATTTTGTTGGCCTTAAACCGGAATTTGTTTATAAATTAAATGCTGGATATACAAAGTGGGCTTCAGCTCCTGGTGAAAAAAGTATTTTTTATATACCGCTAGATAAAGCTAATTTAATTAATAATGATAAAGATATCTTTTTAAAAGAAAATAAAATTAATTGGATCACACATAAAATTAAGTCTGGAGATAGTTTGTGGGATCTAGCAAGAAAATATGATACGAGAGTTGAAATTATTAAAAAGATTAACTTTTTAGAAAAAGATCTTTTGTCTATTAATGAAACTATTTTAATTCCACTGAGTCAATCTGATTCAAATAATTTTATACCATTTGAAGTGCATGTTGTTTCTGAGGGTGATTCGCTTTGGAGAATTGCATCTAGATATAATCTATCACCAAGAGAGATTGCAAGAAATAATAGCATTGAAACGGATAGTGTTCTTAGGATTGGCCAGCAATTAAATATAGGCAATAAAAATATCCATAGAACCATTGATTCCAAGAAGAGAACAATACTCTATTCAGTTAAGCAGGGTGATAATTTATATCGGATTGCTGACTTATTTGGAGTAGAGGCGAAAGATATAAAGAAAATTAATAACCTTGGTGATGCAGCTATCATGCCTGGTCAAATAATTAAAATTATAATTAGCGCTTTTTAATCTGCAGAGGTTTTTGGGTCTAAAGCATCTCTGAGTCCATCACCAAAGAAGTTAAGAGCAAAAAGTGTAATTGTAAATGTTAATCCTGGGTATATTAAAAGCCAGGAATATTCTTCCATAGACTCAACGCCATCCTTAATCAATGTTCCCCAGCTGCTCATTGGCGGCTGAATACCAAGACCAAGGAAACTTAAAAAACTCTCAAGTAACATAACCTGAGGAATTGTTAATGTTGCATAGACAGCTATAGGCCCTAATATATTTGGAAATAAATGTTTTCTAAACATAGACATATTACTGACGCCCATTGCTTGAGCGGCTAATACAAATTCTTGATTTTTTAATCCAATAACTTGGCCTCTTACAATTCTGGCCATAGTAAGCCACTCAACAGCTCCAATAGCTCCAAATAGTAACCAAAGATTTCTTCCAAAAATTACCATTAAAAGAATAATAAAAATTATAAAAGGTAGCCCATATAAAACATCTACGATCCTCATCATCACAGAATCAACTCGGCCACCTAAGTACCCTGCAACAATGCCCCATGAAACTCCAATAACTAGTGCGACACTAGTTGCTACAAAACCAACCATTAGAGAGATTCTAGCTCCATATAGAATTCTACTTAATAGATCTCGACCCATTACATCTGTTCCTAGAAGATGTTCCCAGGAAGGCTTTGATGCTCCTAAATCTAAATCTTGATATGAGTATGAGTACGGTGCAATTAAAGGAGCAAATAACGCACAAAGAATAAGAAAAATCAGAATTATGCCACCTATCATTGCAGCTTTATTTTGAATTAGTCTTCTATAAGCATCGCTCCATAAGCTTGAGTTATTATTCACAATTAATCTCTTGCTCTTGGGTTTAGCATTAATACAGCCATATCAGATAGTAGATTGAAAAATACAATCATTGAAGAAAAGAAGATAGTGGTCCCAAGAATCATCGTATAGTCTCTATTGAAAGCAGCCTCTACATAAAACCTACCTAAGCCTGGTATTTGAAAAATTGTTTCGACAACAAAGGATCCTGCTAATAATCCAGCGACTGCTGGGCCAAGAAAAGATACAACTGGAATAAGTCCGCCTTGCATAGCATGTTTTGTTACAACCACTCTTTCAGATAAACCTTTTGCTCTTGCAGTTCTTATAAAATCTTGACTGAGTATCTCCAACATACCTCCTCTGCTTAGTCTTGCAATATAGGCAGCATATGCAAATCCTAGGGTTATGGATGGAAGTATCTTGTCCCCAGCCAAATTTCCCCAACCCGAAACCGGGAGTAGCTCTAAATTAATACCAAAAATTAAAACTAATAAAGGGCCCATTAAAAAAGTTGGGACACAAATACCAATCATGGCTATCGCCATTGGAATAAAATCAAGATAAGTATTTCTTTTTAATGCAGCCAGGACTCCAGCCAGGACTCCAACAAATACAGCAATCAGTATTGCATAAAGCGCTAATTCAAGAGTTATTGGTAAGCCAGTAAATATCATCTCAGATACACCTCTTCCAGGATATCTAAATGATGGACCAAAATCACCAACAAGCACTCCACCCATATAATCAAAATACTGCTCTGAAAGCGGAGCATTTAAGTTATAGGCCTCTTGCAAGTTAATTAATACTTCTGCAGAGACAGCTCTATCTGAATCAAAGGGACCGCCTGGGGCAAGTCTGACAAAAAAGAAAGTTAAACTAGCAACAATTATTAAAACAGGTATTGCTGCTAAGAGCCTCTTAAGAAATATAAGTAGCATATAAAACTAGTCTCTTTCTAATGAAATATATTTAGGATGATGATGGTCTAGATAATTTGGATACCAGCCTTTGACATCATCAGATAATTGATACTGCCTAACATAGGTATAAATTGGAATTATAGGCATTTCATCGATAAGAATTGTTTCTGCTTGTCTTAAAAGCTCGAATCTCTCTTCTTCATCTTGAGTCTGGTTAGCAGCATTCACGAGATCTTCATACCTCTTGTTATCCCATCCTGTTTTATTATTTCCTCTTCCAGGCATCAAAGTATCAAGAAAAGTATTTGGGTCCTCATAATCACCAATCCATCCAGCTCTGGAGATTTGAAAATCTCCACTTCTTTCTCTTGATAAATAGACTTTCCAATCCTGATTAACTAATTCAACTGAGATTCCAAGATTGGCTTGCCACATTTGCTGAACTGCTAATGCAATCTTTCGATGATCTTCATTAGTATTAAAAAGTATCTCTAATACAGGAAAGCCTTCGCCATTAGGATAGCCAGCTTCTGCTAGAAGTTGTCTAGCTAAATCTAGGTCATAAGGCATGTTGGTTTGAGGCTCATAACCAGAAGCGCCTGGAGGTGTGAAAGAGTATGCAGCAGCTTGACCACATTGACTTACCTTCTCAACAATTTGCTGTCGGTTTATTGAATAAGCTAGAGCTTTTCTAATCTTTACATCTTTTAAAACTGGATGAAGTGTATTTGTTCTATAAAAATAAGTTCCCATATAAGGATCGATATGCAAAGTAGAGTCTCCTCGTTCTATATAAACTGGGCATTTTTGAGCTGGAACAGTATAAGTATTATGAAGCTGGCCTGCTCTAAACATTCTATCTTCAGTCATAATATTGCTGATTGGATAAAAATGCATTTCATTTAATGTGACAGTCTCTGCATCCCAGTAAAATGGATTTTTTTCGACTACAATTTTATTATTTAATTTCCATGATTTAAGCTGCATTGGTCCGTTACAGACAAAATTACCAGGTCTAGTCCATTGGCCATTCCTGTCATCAATCTTTCCATGCTTTAAAACAGTTTCTTTATGAACAGGCCATGTTGAATAATGGCTTAAGAGTCCTAAAAAGAAAGGGGTAGGATTTTCTAGAATTACTTCAAATGTAAGTTCATCTATTGCTTTAGCACCAACTGTACTAAAGTCATCAGTTTTCCCGTCATAGTAATCTTTAGCACCTTCAACATAGTAGAGCATGTCTGTGTATTGAGATCCAAGGCTTGGAGTTAATACTCTCTTCCATGACCATACAAAATCCTCCGCAGTAACCGAATCTCCATTTGACCACTTTGCATTCTTATTAATCCTGAAGGTATAAACTTTTCCATCATCACTCAAAGTCCAAGACTCAGCCATTCCTGGTAGAGGCTCGCCACCCTTAGGATTTGATGAGGTAAGACCTTCGCATAAAGCTATTAGAATATGATGCTCAGGAACACCTGTAACTATGTGAGGGTCAAGGCCTTGTGGTTCTGAACCATTACCATAATGAAAGATCTGCTGCTCTAATCCAGAATCAACTGGTGAAATATTTTCACCACAAGACGTGATAAATGCGGCCAATAGCAATACACTGAAATGATATTTATTCATTGGATTAACTTCCTTTTATGATTATAAGTTCTGTAGATTTACTTTAGCACTATTTCTTAGCTCATCAAAAACAAGAGTAGCCATCTTATTGCTAACCTGACCTTTACTGAACTCTTTATATTCTTCCACCATTGATTCAAGAAATTCATCATCAGGGCTTTTTATAGAATTTATAGTCATAAGATAAGAATCGCCATTACTAGCAGAAACTTGAAATTCTTTAGTCATCGGAGACGTAAATGCTTTTTTAAGAACTTCTGCAGGTAGTAGTGAAGAAAATCTTTTTACTCCAACAAAGGTATCTTTAGATAAATATATAGCTGATGTATCAAAAGACTCGTCCACCTTGAGCGACTCCTGAACTGATAGACTTAAAGCTAAAGCTTTCTCATCTTTTACTGAGTCAAAGGCTCTTTCAACAACTGAATCAAACGGCATAAGTTCAGAATCTTTTATTGAGCTTAAGCCCATAACAAGCATTCCATCATCTAATTCTATAACTTCAGCTGAATTAAATCCCCTTGGAATTGAGAATAATGTTTGAACAATTTGTGAATTTTGTATTTCAAAATTAAAGTTTTGAATAGTTAAGTCATTAGCAGTCTTTATTTCTAGTCCTAAAGATGAGGCAACCTCGTCCAATGATAAGTTATCTAAAATTGCGTTATCTATAACATCCCTATCCTCATCCATTAATGCCAATGACTCTGCATTAATAAGCTCTTCTAAAAGATTATCTTTCATATCATCAAAAGAATTAGGTTCTTCTTTATTAATTTCAGTTAACTTAAGTATATGAAAAGAGTTTGTAGCATCTGAAAAAATAATATCGCTAACTTCGCCTTGAGACATTTTGGATAAAGCACTTTCAAATTCATTTGGAAATACATCACCAGAGGAGTATCCAATATCTCCCTCTTGTTCTTTTGAAATAATATCCTCACTAAAACCTAAAACAACTTCGTTAAATTCTTTTCCTGAATTAAGTTCATTTTGAGCTAAAGTGATTGTTTTTAGAGCATCTGCTTTAGAAGCATAATTAATTAAATCAACCATGATATGAGAAGCTCTCTTTTCTGCTCTCATCTCAACTCTTTGAAGATAATCAGCATAAGCTTCTTCAACATAGTTTTCAGGGACATCAACAAGAGATTTGTAGCTATCGTTCATTAGAACTACATAATTCATACTTCTTGCTTCATTAGAATAAAATTCAATAGAGTTATTATCATAATAAGCTTGGGCTTCAACGAGATCTGCCTGAATTGAACTTTTAAGAGAATTGAAATCTATTTTTGTAAAACTAATATCTCTTTCTTGTTCAATCAATTTAGCAATATCTAAAATTTCACTATCTAAAGTGAAAAAGGATGAGGCTATAGCATCTATTAAATAATTTTTGGCCATGCCCTCCCTAACCATTGAGATGTAATCATTGGGTGTATAGCCTTGGGTTCTAATTGCTGTCTCAAATGCAATTTCATCAAATTGAGCATCTGATTGAAAATTTGGGCTCATCATGATTCCTTCTTTTGCATCATCTTCAGAAACAACAATACCCATATCTCTTGTTTGAGATAAAAGTGTTTTTTGAGAAATAATTTCTTCTTTAACCATTTCTAGCAAAATGTCTTCAGGCATTAAATCTGATGAAAATTCTTCACCATAAGCATCTACTAATCTTTGATTAATTGTGCTGTTAGCAGAATTTAAATCAGCTTGCGTGACCTCTAGTCCATTAACTTTCCCGTAGGAGGTAAAAATAGTTCCTGCTGCGCTTGATCCAAAAAAAATAAATGGAATAGCCATAACAGTTACAAAGATAAGCAGAGTCTTGCCTGATAAAAAAGATCTAAGTGATTCCAACATAATTAATTCCTATAAATAAATAATAAAAAAAAGGGTGCTATTGCACCCTTTTAAAAATTCTAAAGATTAGCTATTTTTAACCTTATCTTTTAAACCCTTACCAGCTTTAAAACCTGGTACTTTAGAAGCAGCAATATGCATTGAAGCTCCAGTTTGTGGGTTTCTTCCTTCTCTTGCAGCTCTATGTCTGACTGAGAATGTACCGAATCCAACAAGTGAAACGCTATCACCGGTTCCTAGTGCATCACCTACATTAGCCAGAACTGAATCAACTGCTCTAGCAGCTGAAGCTTTTGTCATATCACCATCATTTGCAACCGCATCAACTAAATCTGATTTATTCATGTAAAACTCCTCTTTAAAATTAAATAATCACAACCTATGAAAAGCTAATTAGGTCGAAAAGTCAAGTAAATAAAGGCTTTTTAGTGAGTTTGATTAATATCCGATTTTGGCTTTGCTTTTGTTACTGTTGTTTTTTTTGATAAATTCCTAGATTTCTTTAATGGCATTGGCTCTGATTCCAGCGCATTTGAAATAACTTCATCAATCCAATCAACTGTAATAATTTCTAATGAGTCTAAAATTTGATCGGGGATCTCAGTTAGATCAGCTGCATTTTCATTAGGTAAAATAACTCTCTTTATGCCGCCTCGCTTAGCTGCTAAAAGCTTCTCTTTAAGGCCTCCTATTTTTAGAACTTGTCCTCTTAATGTAATCTCGCCTGTCATTGCAGTATCAGATCTAACAGGAATTCCTGTAAAGGCAGAAATTAATGCAGTACACATACCTACCCCTGCAGAAGGACCATCTTTTGGAGTAGCGCCTTCAGGTACATGAATATGAATATCATATTTTTCATAAAATTCTTTATTAATACCTAAGGCATCAGATCTTGATCTAACAACCGTAAGAGCTGCCTGAATAGATTCTTGCATTACATCACCTAGTGAGCCAGTCTTAATAACTCTTCCTTTACCTGGAACATTAGAGGTCTCTATAGTCAATAACTCACCACCAACCTCGGTCCAAGCTAAACCGGTAACTTGGCCTACTTCATTAGATTTATCGGCAACTCCAAACTTAAATTTCTTAACACCTGAGTACTTCTCTAAATTCTTATCATTGATGATGGTTGGTTTCTTTTCATTTTTAGGTGCCATCAACCTTTCTTTAACAACTTTACGTAATATCTTTGCAAGTTGTCTTTCAAGACCTCTTACGCCAGCTTCTCTTGTATAATATCTAATTAAAGATAAAAAGATTTGATTATCTAAAGATATCTCATTGTCCTTTAAGCCATTTCTTTCCATTTGCTTAGGAAGAAGATATTTCTCTGCTATCTTTGATTTTTCATCTTCTATATAACCAGGAATCCTAATAATCTCCATTCTATCTAAAAGTGGAGTTGGTATATTTAAACTATTTGCAGTGCAGACAAACATAACTTCAGATAAATCATAATCAACTTCAAGGTAATGATCACTAAAAGTATTATTCTGCTCTGGGTCAAGAACTTCTAGTAAAGCTGAAGCTGGATCTCCCCTGTGGTCCATTCCCATTTTATCAATTTCATCTAGAAGAAATAATGGATTTTTAACACCAGCTTTTGAAATATTTTGAATAATCTTTCCAGGCATAGATCCTATATAAGTTCTTCTATGGCCTCTAATTTCAGATTCATCTCTTACACCACCAAGAGACATTCTTATAAATTTTCTATTGGTTGATCGTGCGATAGATTCACCTAATGATGTTTTACCAACTCCAGGCGGGCCAACTAAACACAGAACAGGTGCCTTTAATTTTTTTACTCTTTTTTGGACAGCTAGATATTCTAATATTCTTTCTTTAACTTCTTCTAAGCCGTAATGATCATCTTCAAGAATTTCTAATGAAGCTTTTAGATCAGATTTAATCTTGCCTTTCTTTTTCCATGGTACCCCAATTAAATAATCTAGATATGAGCGAGTAACAGATGCTTCAGCAGAAGTTGGACCCATTAATTTAAATTTAGATAATTCACTTTTAGCTTTCTTAAGAGCCTCTTTAGGCATTCCTGATGAATCAATTTTATTCTCTAGCTGTTCAAATTCATCACCCTCTCCATCAATCTCACCAAGTTCTTTTTGAGCAGCTTTAATTTGTTCATTAAGATAATATTCTCTTTGAGATTTCTCCATCTGTTTTTTTACGCGATCACGAATCTTTTTTTCAACATCAACAACATCTAATTGAGATTCTATAAATGTAAGAAGTGTCTCAGCTCTTTTTTGCATATCAGCTTGCTCTAAGACTTCCTGTTTTCTATTTAGTTCAATAGGGAGATGTCCAATAATAGTATCGATTAATCTTGGCAAGTCGTCTAAAGCATCTATAGATGCAACTATCTCTTGAGGTATGCGTTTTGTTATAGAAACATAATCAGCAAATTTTGCTTTTGTAAATCTTACAAGGCTTGTTGATTCAGAGGCTTTAACTGGAATATCAGCTATCTCAGAAACTCTAGCTTTAGTATAAGTATCTTCTTCAATGAGCTTATCTATTTTGCACCTTTTAAGACCTTCAACTAGAACTTTCATAGTTCCATCAGGTAATTTAATTAGCTGTAATAGATTGCTTATAGTTCCATAGTGATACATATCTGTAAATAAAGGATCTTCTTTAGATGCATCCATTTGAGCAACTAATACAAGCTTCTTATCTGAGCTCATGGCTGCATTAAGGGCTTCAACAGACTTAGTTCTGCCAACAAATAATGTTGTTACAACGCCAGGGAAGACCACTAGGTCACGTAAAGGAATAATAGGATGATCTGTTTTTATAATTGCCATACCTAGTAGATAGGGACGATTATCAACTTATCAATTGCCTGAAGAGGTTTTTTTATTAGTTGATTTAAATACTTTGATTGGATCAGATGTATTGTTAACTGAATTCTCATCAACAATAACTTTTTCAAGCTCTTTATTAGGTAATTCAAACATCGTATTCATAAGAATATTTTCTATAATTGATCTTAAGCCTCTGGCGCCTGTCTTTCTTTTTATAGCCTGTTTAGCAATCTCTATTAAAGCCTCTTTTCTAAATGATAAATCTACATTATCAATTTCAAAAAGATGTTTGTATTGATTTACAAGAGCATTTTTAGGTTCCTGAAGAATTCTAACTAAAGCATCTTGATCAAGCTCATGAAGAGTAGATATAACTGGCAATCTGCCAACAAACTCTGGTATTAGTCCGTACTTAACTAGATCTTCTGGCTCGATACTATCCATTTCTCCATGAATAGATAAAACATTATTATCTACTTTACTAACTTCTGCTCCAAAACCTATTCCAGTTTTTTCTGTTCTGTTTCTAATAACTTTATCTAAACCAGAAAAAGCACCGCCACAAATAAATAAGATATTGGAGGTATCAATTTGAATAAACTCTTGCTGTGGATGCTTTCTACCGCCCTGAGGAGGAATAGAGGCTACCGTTCCTTCAATCAACTTAAGCAATGCTTGCTGAACACCTTCACCTGATACATCTCTTGTTATCGATGGATTATCAGATTTTCTAGCTATTTTATCTATTTCGTCTATGTAAACAATTCCTAGCTGAGCCTTCTCAGGATCATAGTCACATTTTTGTAAAAGCTTTTGAATAATATTCTCTACATCCTCTCCAACATATCCAGCTTCTGTTAATGTTGTTGCATCAGCAATAGTAAATGGGACATTTAAAATTTTAGCTAAAGTTTGAGCTAATAATGTTTTACCACTTCCTGTAGGCCCTAGAAGTAATACATTGCTTTTTTGAAGTTCTATTTCAGAGTTCGAAGAAGTAGCTCTAAGTCTTTTGTAGTGATTATAAACTGCAACTGATAGTGTTTTTTTAGCTTTATCTTGACCGATAACATAGTCATCTAATTGTTGAAAAATATCTAACGGTGAAGGAAGCTCTTCTAGAGGATCTATCTCCTCGCTCTTAACTTCTTCTTCTATAATATCGTTACATAGATCTACACATTCATTGCAAATATAAACACTAGGTCCAGCAATTAATTTTTTAACATCATCCTGAACTTTACTACAAAAAGAGCAATTTAATTTATCTGCAGATTCCTTACTTGGCATTTTTTACATCCCTTGAGCCTAATATAGCGTCAACAATACCGTATTCTTTTGCAGCTTCAGCATCTAAGAAGTTATCTCTATCTGTATCTTTTTCAATTTGCTTTATAGTTTTCTTTGCATGTTTAGCTAAAATTTCATTAACTTTTTTCTTAGCATGTAATATTTCTTTTGCATGAATTTCAAAATCAGAAGCCTGACCTTGGAATCCACCAAGAGGTTGATGAATCATAATTCTTGAGTTTGGCAATGCATATCTTTTCTTATCAGTTCCACCTGCCAAAAGAAGAGCCCCCATGCTGGCTGCTTGTCCAATACAAAGAGTTGAGATTGCTGGTGATACAAATTGCATAGTGTCATATATAGCTAGTCCTGCTGAAATACTTCCCCCAGGCGAATTGATATAAATACTTATGTCTTTTTCTGGATTTTCAGATTCTAAAAATAGCAACTGAGCTACAACTAAATTTGAAATATAGTCATCAATTGGTCCAGATAAGAATATAACTCTCTCCTTTAATAGGCGTGAGTAGATATCAAAAGATCTTTCACCTCTTGCAGTTTGTTCTACAACCATTGGTATCAATGCTGAATTATAATTTTCCATAAGCCTTCTCTTTAATTATTTATTAGCTAGTTCTGAGAATTTTATTACCTTACTCTTTGATTTAAGATCATTTTCTAATTTTTCAATGAGCTGGTTCTCTAAAACCATCATATTAAATTGTTCAAGCTGTTTTGGCTGACTTACAACCCAGGACTCAAACTGCTCTGGATCCTTGTATTTCTTAGATTCTTCAGCAATGAACCCTTTGAGCTTATCACTCTCAACTTTAATTTCATAGAATTTAATTAATTCTGCAAAAAGTAGGTCTAATCTAACTCTTTTAGATGCGTCTTCTTCAAATGATTCAATTGGAAATAAATCAGCTTCTGCATTTTCAACACTTTGACCAATTCTCATTAATGCATCTTTTCTCATTAATTCAGATTGCTCTTTAAGAGTTGCATTAGGTGCGCCAAATGAGTGAGATTTTAAAAGTAACTCATATATAGATTCTTTAGTTAATGCTTTTTCTTGCATCTCAACCTCTTTATCCATTCTTGATTTAATTTCAGTTCTAAAAGCAGCTTCGTCCTCAACTTCCATGCTTAACTTTTCAAATAGATCTTTATTTATTTCAGCAAGCTTATTCTCTTGAACTTTTAATAAGTTGATTTTAAATTCTGCATCCTTTCCAGCCAAATCTTGCTTAAAATAGTCATCAGGAAATTTTGCAGTTATGGTAAATTCTGTTTTAGGGTCTTTATCTAATAAATTTTCTTCAAATCCAGGTATCATGGATTTACTACCTAAAACTAATTTAAAGTCTTTTGCGCTATTGCCTTCAAAGGGCTCGCCATCCACCATGCCTTCAAAATCCATAACTAACTGATCATCGTTCTGAGATTTTCTAGATACATCTTCCCAATCTCCATATCTAGAACGAATATCATCTATTGCTAAATCTAAATCCGAATCTTCAATTTCGATTGAATGCTTTTCATAACTAGACCATCTTGAAATTTTGACTTTTATGTCAGGAAAAACTTCAAATACAGCTGAATACTTTATAGGCTTAGCTGGGTCATCGCTATCTATGCTGATAGATGGGACGCAGGCAGGCCTGATTTTATTCTCTGCAAGCTCTTTTGGGTAAGAGTCTTGTATTAATTCGTTAAGAACATCAGCATGGATTGAAGGGCCATACCTTTTCTCAAGAACGTCTGCAGGAACCTTGCCTTTTCTAAAGCCATCTAGTTTTGCAGTGCCTTTAATTTTATTTATCTTGCTATCAAATTTAGCTTTATATTCCTCAACGGGAACAGAAACATCTAATTTTCTTTCAAGATCTTTTAATTTTTTTAACTTACTTGTCATGATTAATTCCAATAAAAAAATGGGGCGAGCGATGGGGTTCGAACCCACGGCCTCCGGAGCCACAATCCAGCGCTCTAACCTACTGAGCTACGCCCGCCAAGAAACGAGACATTATAGATTAAAAATCTTATAATTTATTTATTAAAGGGGATTTTTTATTGTGAGTGATTTTTTAAGTGATACAACCAAATTTGTTAACAAGGCTTTAAAGCATTCAGATATATCTCCAGGTCTAGCAAATAAAATAATTACCTGTAATTCAACCTATACCGTTCGCTTTGGAGTGAGGCTTAGAGATGATATCCATACTTTTGAGGGCTGGAGATCAGTTCATTCTGAGCATATGGAACCTACTAAAGGTGGTATAAGGTACGATTTAGCAACTCATTCAGAAGAAGTTGAGGCCTTAGCGGCTCTTATGTCATATAAAAATGCGATTATTAATGTGCCCTTTGGTGGATCTAAGGGTGGACTAAGAATTAATCCAGACGATTGGTCAAGAAAAGAAATAGAAAAAATAACAAGAAGATTTGCTCAAGAACTCATAAAAAGAGATTTAATTAGCCCTTCCCAGAATGTTCCAGCGCCTGATATAGGAACTTCATCTGAGGAGATGGCTTGGATTGCGGATGAGTATAGAAAAATTAAACCTACTGATATCAATGCTGCTGCATGTGTTACAGGTAAGCCACCAACTAAAAATGGGCTTGTTGGAAGAGAGGAAGCCACAGGAAGAGGAGTTCAATATATAGTTAGGGAATTTTTTAAAAATGAAGATCTTCTTAAGCTCATCAATTTTACAAACTCCATGGAAGACAAAACTTTTATTGTTCAAGGGTTAGGTAATGTTGGCTTTAATGCAGCAAAGTTTATAAGCGAAGAAAATAAAATGAAATTAATAGGTATAGCTGAACATAACGGCGGTATTTATAACATAAACGGAATTAATGCTGAGCATGCTAAAAAGTATTTTGTTAAGCATAAAAGTTTTGAAAAGTATCCGAAAGCTACATTTATAAAAGATGGCTCTCTTCTGCTTAAGAAAGAATGTGACCTCTTAATACCAGCTGCTAGAGAAGCTGTTATAACTGAAAAAAATGCTAATCAAATAAAAGCTAAATTAATTATTGAAGCGGCTAATGGGCCAATTACTTATAAAGCACATTCAATTTTAAATAAAAAGAAAGTTTTTATAATTCCAGATATTTTAGCTAATTCAGGTGGGGTTGCTGTAAGTTATTTTGAATGGGTTAAAAATATTAGGCATATTCGATTTGGTAGGCTTGAGAAAAGAGAAAACTTATTTCAATTCAATACTTTAATTGAGGGTATTGAGTCCATGACTGGTAAAACTATGCCGCAAGAGTTCAAGTCAAATTTTCTTAATGGAGTTGATGAGATTGATTTAATAAGATCCGGTTTAGATGACATGATGATTGATGGCTTTCAGGAAGTTAAAAAAGAGTTTATGAGTAATGACAAGATAACTGATTTTAGGACTGCCGCCTATAAGGTTGCGATTGAAAAAATTGCTATGTCTTACGACTCAATCGGGCTTTAGAAAAAATTCTGATGAATTGGAAGTGCAGGCATACATGGATACGAAGTGCTCATAATACTAAATGGTGTTTACTCGGATGTTCCATTGGAGACTTTGGAACTATTTTTGCATTTCAACAGTTTGATCATGGATTAAGTATATGGATAGTAATGTCTTTGGCGATAATAAACGGCTTAATAACAAGTATTGCGTTAGAGACAGTGATACTAATGAGACAGGCTTTTGAATTCAAGTCAGCTCTAGAGACAGCATTTAAGATGAGTTTTGTGAGTATGGTAGCAATGGAGGTTGCTATGAATATCACAGATATAATATTAGTAGGTGGGGTTCTAACCTGGTGGGTAATTCCAATTATGTTGACTGCGGGGTTCTTAACTCCTTGGCCATATAACTATTACAGACTAAAGAAATTTGGCATAGCATGTCATTAAGTTATAAATACTTGTCTTAATAAATTTAACCTTATTGGGGAAATATTAAAATTTGATCCCCTTCCCTCCAGGGATCATTTTTATTCATAATATTTGCTAGTAACGAACTTTCTAAAAAATGTTCAAGCCATGATTTAACTTGCTTGATTTCATCTAAAGAATCAAACCATTCAGGGTCTGCAATTCTGAATTGCCTTATAAAAGGCAAAATACATATATCCAATTTATTTACAGAATTACCAAAAAACCAATGTGAAGTTGAAATAGTTTTTTCAATTGTTTTTAAGATCTCTAGGCACTTACTTCGACTTTCTAATGGATTAGCATCTTCATACCTTACCGAATATTTATATCTATCTAAATTAAACTTAAATTCCTCATCAAAAAGTGTAATAAGCTCGTTGGTTAATGCTTGCTGATCTGGAAGGAGTTGATTTATAAATATATTATTGATATCTAGTGCCCACTCAACAATCTCAAGACTCTCATCAATCACTGTATCATTATCAATTTTAAGAACTGGCACCGTTCCTTTTGGAGATAGATCTAGCATTGACTGAGGTTTATTTTTTAAATGGACTTCTCTTAGCTCACACTTAGTATTAGTTAAAAAAATTGCCATTCTAGCTCTCATGGCATAAGGGCATCTTTTAAATGAATACAATATAGGCTTTTTCATATTAGTTCTCTTTAGCGAAATCAGCACCAAGATGTTTTTCATTTCTCTCTTTAGATAAATCTACTTGTAGCTGCCTGCTGGCATATCTAGATTTCTGATCATCGGTCTTGCTATCAAAACAGCCAGGGCATGATATTCCTCTTTGATACTTATCAGAAGATTTATCTAAATCAGTTATAGGAAATCTACAACCGTGACACATATCATATGATCCAACAGATAAATCATGCTTAACTGAAACTCTGTCATCAAAGACAAAACATTCTCCATCCCATAGACTCTCTTTCTCATTAACTGATTCAAAATATTTTAAAATACCGCCTTTTAAGTGATAAACATCCTCAAAACCTTCATTTTTCATATAAGAAGATGCTTTTTCACACCGGATACCACCGGTACAAAACATAGCAACTTTTTTTGATTTTTTATCTGCGTCTGAAAAACTTTGAGAATCAACCCATTTAGGGAAATCTTGAAATATATTAGTTTTAGGGTTCACGGCATTTTTAAATGAACCAATAGAACATTCATAGTTATTTCTTACATCAATTAATAAAACATCTTCATCTTTAATTAAATTATTCCATTCAGAAGGATTTACATAATTTCCAGCTTGAATATTGGGATTAATTTCAGGATTTCCTATTGTAACAATTTCATCCTTTAGCTTAACTTTTAATCTTAAAAATGGATTTTCTTGAGATTCAGAAAATTTAACATCAATATCAGCAAAGCCATCAAGATCTTTAATACAATTTAATGCGAGCAAGATATTAGCTTCATCTCCAGAAATAGTTCCATTTAAGCCCTCATGACCTACCAATATAGTTCCATGAATCTGATGGTTTAATAATCTCTTCTTTAAGATATTTTGAGTAGAAGCAGGATCAACTACTGGTGAAAATTTATATAAAGCTGCTACAGAGTACATAGTGATTTTTAAATGAGTATTTATATTATATAAAAGAATGGTGATTAGGGGATAATTTGTTAAATATAAACATGGCGCGCCTGAAGAGATTCGAACTCCTGACCCACGGTTTAGAAAACCGTTGCTCTATCCAACTGAGCTACAGGCGCATATGGTCGGGGTAGTAAGATTCGAACTTACGACCACTCGCTCCCAAAGCGAGTGCGCTACCAGACTGCGCTATACCCCGAGGATGCAAATAGTAAAGTTTATGGAATAAATAAGCAATCACCATGTGCATAAATTTTTTTTAATGACATAATTACAGCTATGACTATAAAAATATTAGATGGTAAATCTCTAGCTCTTGCTACCGAAGAGTCTATTGCGCAGCAAGTAACTGAATTAAATAATGATGGAATATTTCCAACCTTAGCCACCATCTTAGTTGGTCAGGATCCAGCCTCAGAGACATATGTAAAGATGAAAAGAAATACTTGTGCAAGAGTAGGAATGAAATCTATAGCTGTTGAAATGTCTGACAAAACAACAACAGAAGAACTTTTAAGTAAGATAAAAGAGTTGAATGATGATAAAAATGTCCATGGAATTCTATTACAACACCCAGTCCCAAGTCAGATTGATGAAAGGCAATGTTTTGACGCTATTGATTTAAGTAAAGATGTTGATGGTGTTACCTGTCTTGGATTTGGAAACATGTCTATGGGCCTTCCTGCATTTGGATCATGTACACCTGCAGGCATCATGAGATTGCTTGAACATTATCAGATTGAAATTCAAGGTAAAAATGCTGTTGTAGTTGGAAGAAGCCCAATTCTAGGAAAGCCAATGGCTATGATGCTATTAAACAAGAATGCTACTGTTACTATTTGTCATTCAAGAACACAGAATATTGAAGACATAATCAAACAAGCAGATATTTTAGTTGGTGCTGTTGGAATCCCAAGATTTATTAAGCATGAATGGATTAAAGAAAGTGCAGTGGTTGTAGATGCTGGATATCATCCAGAAAAATGTGGAGATATAGACTTAGAAAATATTGAATTAAAAGCTTCTGCCTATACCCCTGTTCCAGGAGGAGTAGGACCTATGACAATAAATACTTTAATACTTCAGACCCTTCAATCTGCTCAAAGATCTAAGATTTAGGCTCTTCTTCGGAAACCTCAGCTGTGTTTTCTTCTGAGCTTTCTGAAAATTTAGGCTCTTCGTCTTCAACAAAATCTGCCTCTCCTTCTACTATCTCAGATGTTTCTGATGCTTCATCTCCATTAGAAGATTTCTTAAAAGGAAATGGCATTTCTTCTGTTTGAAAGGCTAAAAAATTTAATGTATCGTCAAAAAATAAGAATATCTGCTTATTAAAATTAAATAATGCTTCGTTTATTTTTGAAGTAAATAAGAAAAACAAGAATTGTATAAAAGCAATTCCCAACATAATGTTTAGAGCAAAACCTAATACAAATGCATAAACTATCATAAAGAAAAAGCGTTTCCACTTTCCTACCTTTAAAACCTCTTCTTTTACTTCTTCTCTATTAAAATTTTCCATAATCTATTTTCCTCTATGTGTAAATTCTACATCAATTTCATGCGGATGATTAATCAAATCATCTAATAAGCTTTCTGGCTTTTCATCTTTATAAATAATTTTATATAAAGATTCCATAAGCGGCATATTAATTTTATACATTGCTGCTTCTTCATGGGCAACTTCTAATGTTCTGATTCCTTCAGCAACTTGGCCCACTTCATCTTTAGCTTCTTCTAAATTCAATCCATTTCCCAAAAAAGCACCTAATTGGAAATTTCTTGAAAGAGTTGATGTGCATGTTGCTAGTAAATCCCCCATTCCTGCTAAGCCTAAAAATGTTATTGGATTTGCACCCTTGGCAACTGCAAACCTGCTCATTTCCGCCATGCTTCTTGTAAGTATTAACCCATTAGCATTCTCACCAACCTCAAGTGAGCTAGCTAGACCACAAATGATAGCGTAAATATTTTTTAAAGCACCCGCCAACTCAATACCATTAACGTCTGCGCTAGAGTATATTTTAAAAGTACTTGAAGAAAGAATTGCTTTAGTATGATCAATAAGAGATTGATTTTTACTAGCAATAACTGTTCCTGCTATTTTATTTTCAGCAATTTCTCTAGCTAAGTTGGGCCCACTTAAGACTCCTACATTTACGCCTTTAAATGATAAATTATCTTCGATAATATCGCTCATGGTCTTAAATGGATTATGTCTTATGCCTTTAGTACAGGATATTACATCAATATTGGAATCAATTAATGGAGCTATTCTTTTAACAATAGTTTCAAAAATAAGACTTGGTGTTGCTATCAATACTAGCTTAGCTCCTAAGATAACCTCACCAAGATCATCAGAAGCAGTTATATTTTTTGATAGCTGTAATTCAGGATGATAGGTTGCGTTGGCTCCTTCTGAATTAATTCTAAGAGCTTGCTCTGCATCTCTTACCCACAAAGTAACTTCATTGCCGTTAGAGGCAGCTATGTTTGCAAGAACAGTTCCAAAACTTCCGCCACCTAGAACTGCTACTTTATTTTGCATGGTAAATCCTATGAAAGATATTTATCTAATTGTCGGAGGTATTTTGCCGGATCTTTGGGCGAGCCGCCTTCTGCAATTACAGCATAATCATATAGGAAATCTACAAAAGATGAGAACTGCTTTCCTTTAAGTGTGGTTAATCTTTTCAAGAGTTTGTGCTTTAAGTTTATTTCAAATATTGGATTAGATTCACCTAAATCCTGGCCAGCTGCTTCAAGTATTTTTCGTAATTGAGCCCCAGGTTCATTTTTAGGCAAAAGTAAGCATGTTGCTGAATTCACCAAGCGACTACTTACCACAACATCAGATACTCTATCTGAAAGATGTTTTTTAATTTTAGTAACAACGTCCTGATCTGTTTCGGAGACTTTTGGTTTTTCACTATCTTGAATATCGTCTTTTGCAACATTAACTAGCTCTTTGCCTTTATATTCCATCAAACTAGACATAAGCCACTCGTCAATTCTATCTGTGAGCATTAAGACTTCTGTATTATTAGATTTATGCCCTTCTATATGAGGAGAATTAATGGCTGCCTCAAAAGTATCCGCAACGCAGTAGTAAATTTTTTCTTGAGATTCAGGCATTCTTGATACATAGTCATCCAGTGTTTGACTAACATCATTCTCTTCATTAATTGATGATGCGAAAAGCATCAAACTTGCTAGAAGTTCACGATTTTCAAAATCTTCAGCAGGGCCTTCTTTGATTACCAAGCCATATTCTTTCCAGAACTCTTTATATAAATCTAAAGAATTCTTTTTCATCTTGATTAAAGAATCTAAAACCTTTTTGGTCACTGATTTTTTAATCGTATCAACCAATTGATGCTCTTGAAGAATTTCTCTTGATACATTTAGGGGTAAATCGCTAGTGTCAATAATACCCCTGACAAATCTTAAATATAGAGGTAGAAAATTGGTTGCATCATCCATTATAAAGACACGTTGAATATATAGCTTTACTCCTCTAGGAGCCTCTCTATTCCAGAGATCAAATGGAGGATTTTTTGGAATATACAAAAGATTAGTATATTCATTATTACCTTCAACCTTATTGTGAATCCAAAGTAGTGGATCATTTTGATCATAAGAAATAAATTTATAGAAATCAGAATACTCAGTATCTGAAATCTCAGATTTTGATTTAAGCCATAGTGCCTCTGATTTATTTATTCTTTCACTCTCCCCACTATCCTCTATTAGACTTAAAGGGAAATTTATATATTGAGAATACTTTTCTAATAAAAATTTCACTCTAGATTTTTCAGCAAATTCTTTATTTTCATCATTTAAAAAGATAGTTATTTCTGTCCCTCTTGTTTCTTTTTCTGCGGACTTGAGTTGATAGCTTTCTTCTCCAGAGCTGCTCCATAAAGTAGCTTCATCTGAAGAGCCTTTAGCTGTTCTGGTTAAAACCTCAACTTTATCAGCAACCATAAACACAGAATAAAAGCCTACTCCAAATTGACCAATTAGATTTGAATCTTTTTTCTTATCACCAGTAAGATTTCCAAGAAAAGAAGCTGTTCCTGATCTAGCAATTGTTCCTATATTTTCAACAACCTCAGCTTCTGTCATTCCTATACCATTATCAGAGATGACTATTTTATTCTCAGCAGAAATAACGTTAACGCTAATACCAAATTCTGATGCATCTTCTAATAATGTTTCATCAGCCAGAGCGCTAAACCTTAACTTATCCAATGCATCTGAAGCGTTAGAAACTAGCTCTCTTATAAAAATTTCTTTGTTTGAATATAAAGAATGAATCATTAGCTTTAAAAGCTGTTTAGTTTCAGTCTGAAATACTTTTGTTTTAGTTCGTGCCATATTTAAATCTCCGTAAACCCATTTTTTGGGTCTAATTAGTTAAATTCAAGTTAAAAACAGATAAATGCAAATACTAAGAAATTCTAATTAATTGTGCTACAGCAATGATAAATAGAATAATGGTGTTTAAAACACTTAGATTATGTAGAAATTTAAAAAGTCGATTCCACCCTCTGTCTCGAGCGCTATTTGTAAGAGGAATAATAATAAAACCTATAAATGCAAGAATAGAAGCGCCTAAAGCAATCCAAAGATCCATGCTTGAAAACCACAGATAAGATATTAATGAAGCAACAAGGCATATTAAAAAAAGCAGTAAATAGTATCTTGGAAATATAGCTCTTAAAAAATTAGAAGCATTATCGTTATCTAGAACTTTAAACACTACAGGGGATGTTAAAACAACCTGAGCGACTATAATCCCTAGTATAAGAGAGTATGAAAGTGTTAAAAGTACTATTACTGTTTCATTCATAATTAAGTGGCGGTCTGACGGGGAATCGAACCCCGAACATCGCCGTGACAGGGCGAGATTATAACCGTTTAACTACCAGACCACTTTGGTATTTGATTGAATAATATCCTGTTAAGACAAAAGTGCAACCAATAAGTTACAAGCTTACCAAATGGTGGGTGATGACAGGTTCGAACTGCCGACCCTCTCGGTGTAAACGAGATGCTCTACCAAACTGAGCTAATCACCCAAAGCTGTAATCTAAAATTACCTATTCATAAGTACTTATTACTCATGAGCCGCATAATATACTATTTTATTGAGATAATTTAAATAAATTAAATCATCTATTTACTATAACTTTGCCACATTAATTCTTGCTAGATATATTCCAAGTAAAGCTACGCAAATAAATAACATCTGAGTAACGTTAATTAATTCACCAAAAATATAAGCAGCGCAGATTGTTGCAGTTACAGGCTGTAGCAATAATCCAATAGAGCCACCGGATGGTGAAATTCTGGCGATACTATAAGTAATCATGTACTGACCACCAACCTGGCATAGTAAAGCAAGTAGAAATAGGTTTATCCATTCATCTAAAGATGGTGGAAGTATTTGAGATGATTCTATTAATGCAGCAGGAAGGGAAAATATACAACAAAATAAACTGGTGTAAAAAATAATACTTAGAGCCTCTTCTTTTCCAAGTCTTGAAATAAAAACTAAATAGGTAGCATAAAAAATTGCTGCGATTAGGCTTAAGATATCGCCCATAAGATTACCTGATGTATAGGTGTCAGCAGAAAGAATTAAACCTACTACTCCTAAGTAAGTTACTCCAAGCGAAATAAAAAAATGCCTATTCAAGCTTTCTTTAAAAAAAAGAAAGTATATTAATGCTACAAAAATTGGGGCTGAATTAACAATAATGGTTGAATTGGAAATTGAAGTCATAGTCATGCTCCAATGCCATAAAGTTAAATCTATAGTAAATGCAAAAGCTGCAACAAAAGCTATATAAATAGTCTTTTTAGATCGAACTTTAAATACAAAAGATTTATTAAAATATAGGTTTATTAACAAAAGCATTGGCAGTGTTAGCAACATCCTGTAGAAAAGAATCCAAGATGGTGACATTTCACTCCATCTAACAAAAATTGGAGCAAAGCCTATAAGAGCTGCCCCGCCTGCTAGTAAAATAAAATTATTTGCTCGATGTAAATTTTCGGTCATAAAGCTATACTTCTGTTATGAATGACATTCTAGATCAGAATAAAGAAATAATCTCTGTAGGAGAGTTAAATAGATCAGCTAAGGCAATTTTAGAAAGTAACTTTAGCTCTGTGTCTGTCCTTGGAGAAATTTCTAATCTTGCCCAGCCAAGCTCAGGTCATATTTATTTCACCCTAAAGGATCCTGAAGGCTCTATTCGATGCGCCATGTTTAAAAATCAAAAAATGCGGATGAACTTTAGTCCTAAGGATGGAGATCAGTGTGTTCTAAAAGGGCAAGTAAGTTTGTATGCGGCAAGAGGTGATTATCAATTAATAGTTCGTCATATGCAGCCAGCTGGTGTTGGTAATTTAATGCAGCAATTTGAAGAATTAAAACAAAAATTAGATAAAGAAGGCTTATTCGATCCTTTAAGAAAACAAGACATACCCTTCCCACCTAAACATATAGGTGTTATCACATCTGCATCGACAGCAGCTTTACAGGATGTTATTTCGACTATAAAAAGAAGAGCGCCTGCAAGTGAAGTTACTTTATCTCCTGCAATGGTTCAAGGCGATACTGCACCTAGGTCTATTATAAAAGCTTTAGATTTAATCCTGCTATTTAATGAAACTGCACCTAATCCAATCGATACAGTTGTGATGACTAGAGGCGGAGGCTCTATTGAGGACTTGTGGGCATTTAATAACGAGGATCTTGCTAGAGAGATATATGATTTTCCTCTTCCTATTATTTCTGGTGTTGGGCATGAAATTGACTTTACTATTGCTGATTTTGTTGCTGACATGAGAGCTCCTACTCCAACAGCTGCAGCTGAATTAGTTACTGAATTTCAATTTCAATTAAATGATAGGCTTCGAGAAATTAAAATAGGCTTAATAAATGGATTTGAGGATGTCATTCAAACTAATAAGCAAAGGTTGGATCTCCTTGAGTCAAACTTAAAAAGCCCTCAAGTTATTTTAAATGAGCAGAAACAAAAATTGCACAATATTGAACTAAGATTAAAACAATCTTTAGAGAAGAGTTTCTTAAGCTCTAACCAAAGATTAGCATTATTAAATCAATCACTTACAGAAAAAAATCCATTTAAAATTATCAGGAATCTATTAAAAGATGTAGAGGCTTTATCTAAAGAGATGATAAAAAGTTTTTCATACCTTGTTACAAATAAATCAAAGTTACTTGAGAAAATTAATTCTAATTTAAATGCATTTAGCCCTTTAGCCGTTTTAGATAGGGGTTACGCAATAGTTCAAAATTCAACTGGGCAAGCAATCAAAAACTCACAAGAAATTAAAAGTGGAGAGCTTGTTACAACCAGGCTAAGTTCTGGAAGCTTTGAATCAAAAATAGGAGTTATTAAGCATGAGAAATAATTATGCTCTATGCCTATTAAGCTTGATGCTTATTGTTTCCTATAAAGCATCAGCCAACGAAATATCAGGTATATCTGGTGATGTTATAGCCCTGAAAGCTAATGCAGCATCAACAGAAAATTTAATCTTTAAATATGATCAATCTGATTATTTAATACTAGGCTTGCCTTACGTATATAAAACTTCAATAAAAACTATTGGGGATGTGAATATAAAAGTTCAATTTAAAAATTTTGGAGAATCTCGAATCACTATAAAAGATGTCTCCAAAGTAGATCTTAATAAAAAGGATAGAGAAAGAGCTAATGCCGAAGCTTTATTAATTCGTGCTGCTATCCAAAGTTATGACACATCAATAAGCCCCTCCTTTTATTTTAAAAATCCAGTAGAAGGTATTATTTCGAGTAGATATGGTAAAAAAAGATTTATAAATGAAAAACCAAGATCTCCTCATCTTGCTCTAGATATTGCAGCAAATTTAGGTGTTGAAGTATCTGCTCCATTAAAAGGAAGGGTAATCCTTACTGGTGATTTCTTTTATACAGGAAATACCATTCTTATAGATCATGGCTTTGGTCTAATATCCTCTTACAGCCATCTTGACTCATCTATAGTCAAGGAGGGTCAAATGATACAACAAGGTGAGGTCATGGGAGCTGTCGGAGAAACAGGAAGGGTCACTGGTCCTCATCTGCATTGGACTATTTATCTTAATAAAGAAAAAATTAATCCTGAAAATTTACTAAAAGATAATTTTTTACAAAACCTCTTTAAGGCTTCGCAGGATATCCTCTAAAGTTTCTTGAGTTTGAGGTCTAAATAAACTTTGTACGATTTTCCCTTCTGGGTTTATAAAGTAAGTAGCCGGTAAAGTTGCAGGCGATTCAATTCCCCATATATCTCTTGGATGAGTAAGAATCGATGGAATATCAACACCAAATTTATTAATCTCATAATCTAAATCTTCACCATCTAATTGATCAAAATTAAAAGCGAAAACTTGAACATCTTTGTTAGCCGATGCAAAGGCAACCAATTCTGGCATTTCTTTTAAGCATGGAGGACACCAATCAGCCCAATAATTTATCATTACCCACTGACCCTTTAGATTCTCTGAAACAATATCTTTAGAATTATGTAAATCAATATCAGCCTTTTGACAGCTAATTAATAAAAACAGGCAGAATAACGATATAATTTTATTTTTCATGTGCCTATAATATTACAAAGAAGCAAAAAATGACCGAAAAATATCTATTAATACTCTTTTATTCTGCCAGCGGTGCAGTAAAAAATTTAGCACATGCTCTTGCTGATGGTGCTGAGGAGCTAGGTCTTGATGTAAAAATAAGAACTGTTCCCAAAGTATCTCCAAATACAGAGTTAACTGACCCTAGTGTTCCAAAGGAAGGAGAGACTTATTGCTCAAAAGAAGATCTGCTGAATTGCTCTGGTCTTGCCTTGGGATCGCCAACTAGATTTGGCTCTATGGCAGCACCAATGAAACACTTTTTAGATTCAACTGGTGATTTATGGGCAACCCATGCTCTTGAGGATATTCCAGGGTGTGCATTTACATCAACTGGTTCCATGCATGGTGGTCAAGAAGTAACCTTAATGAATTTATTAACTTATCAGTTACATCACGGCATGGTAATAGTAGGATCACCCTATTCGATTGAAGAGATCAACAAAACTCAATCTGGAGGTACCCCTTATGGCCCTTCTCATGTTGAGAGCTTTAATTCAAGCCCAACCCTGACTCCAGATGAATATAAAATAGCTCATAAAACTGGTATGAGGATGGCTAAAATTATTCAAAAACTAAATGCTAAAAGTTAAAACCTTTACACAGACAACCCTAGCGCTTTTACTTGGACTAATTCTTGTAAAACTTTTTATAGTTTTTACAGGCAGAATTAATTATCCAATCTTTGTTATCTGGTCCCTTCCTCTTTTGACCTTTGCGCCCTTCTTGATTAAAAAATCAATTAAGGCTTACCAAAGCTTTTGCTTTATTTTATTAATATATTTCTTGCTCGCCTCCATAAGAGTTTTCGGAATTGGTGGGCTGCTGCTTGATACATTTGAAATTATATTAATTATTATTTTATTTATACATTCAATGTATGGACCAAGAACTATAAGAAATAATAAATAAATGTAAAGTGTACTTGACATGTAAAGTTTACTTTACATATAATTAGCTCATAACCAAGAAAAGGATTTTATATGGCAGAAGTGAATTGGGGTGGAATGAATATTAAATGGTCTTCATTAAATACCCAAGATAAAAAAACCTATGGAGGCGGCTTAGTTCTTGTGACGCTAGCATCAGCGCTTTCTGGCTTTATCCTTGGGGGTATTTGGGGTGAAAGACTTACTGGGCAGACGGATGAGATGGCATGGATATATAGTTACCTCTATCCTATGGCCATATTAGGCTTTCTTGCGGGCGGAAAACTAATTGCTGATTTTATGAAACGCCAGGATGAAGGCTTTATAGATTTTAATATTAAAGCAAATCTTTATGGTATAAACTTTTTTTGGATTACAGGTTTTTTAGTTGCATGGCCGCTTGAAGTCTTTATGGGATTTGATTTTGTTTTTTTTGAGTACTTTTTACTTTATAGCATTGGTCTGAGTATAGGCGGAAGAAAAGCTTATAAAGCAATGTATGTAATAGATATTAATGATGAAACATGAACTAGATGAATAATAATCTTAAAAAACTTCGAGATGAGCTTAATTTGAGCCAAGATGCTTTCAGTTCTAAGGTTGATGTTAGTCGTCAGACTATTAATTCTATTGAGAATAATAAATTTGATCCATCTCTTCCTCTGGCTATGAAAATAGCAAATTTTTTTGACAAAAGAATTGAAGATATTTTTTTTGAACAGGAGTAATTACAAATGGTTATATGTTTTGTGGTTGGATCGATACTAATTTTTACTAGTATCGGAATTTTTCTATTTAAGGTTTTACCTTACTTAGATATTTGTTTATTGGGTTGTTCTGAAATAGCAACTGCAGTTAGTTTTTTAATTTAGTTTTAAGGAGAAAAGATGAAAAGTATATTTTTATGGATTGAGAATTATTTAAATAAAGCGAGAAGAATATTTGTAGCAGTAATAACAACGCTTGTTTTATTAGTTCTAACTTTTTCAATACTAGGTGGAGTTGCTGGTTCTTTTGCTGGAGATGATGAAGTAGATACTAAGAATAAAATCTTATATCTTGAAATGTCTGGTGTGATTGTTGATCAGCCGCAAAGTGGCCCATCAGACCCAGTGAGCATAATTTTAGCTGGAGATACTCAGCCAAATGTTTATGCAATAAGAGATGTTCTAAAAGTATTAGATGCAGTAGCTGATGATACAAATTTAAAAGCTGTTTACCTAGATGTTGATAACTTATCAATGGGAGGGCAAGTTTTCTCTCTAGCTATTGCAGATGCAATTAAAAATATTGTCGATAATGATATTCGTGTTATTTCCTATACCAATGGATTGCTTACTAGTGATTATCTAGTTGCATCGCAAGCCACAGAGTTATATCTAAATACTAGTAGCTATTATGGTATAGAAACTTCAGGCTTTTCTAGAAAGCGTGAATATATGCAAGATTTTTATAACAATATTAAGCTTGATTATGAAATATTTTCAGCTGGTGACTTTAAATCAGGTCCAGAGCCATATACAAGAATGAATATGTCAGAAAACGACAAGATAGCGTGGAATGCTTTTGCTAATCCTTTATGGAATACATACAAGCAAAAAATGGAAAGTGGTAGAGACCTAGAAGCAGGAACTATTCAGTCATATGGAGACAACTTTGATATCTTAGCTAAAGATGAAAAAGGTGATATGAACAAAGTTGCACTTAACCTCGGCTTAGTTGATGGACTAATGAAACATGAAGAAATAAGAGACTATATGATTGCAGAGTTTGGCAGCGAAGATGCTGATAAAGATAAATGGCCTGAGGGAGTTTCATATGCTGAGTACCTTTCTACATTAGATGCTAGCTTTGATGAAGATGCTGAAGATATTATTGCGATTATAAATGTTGAAGGTGTCATTATGACCGGTCAAGAATCTCAAGGTACTGCTGGCTCAGATTCTATTGTTGAGAAAATTTACAAAGCTAAAAATGATAAGAATGTCAAAGTACTTATATTAAGAGTAAATAGTGGTGGAGGAGATGTGTATGCATCCGAGCTTATATTAAATGCATTAGATGATTTCAAATCAACTGGTAGAAAAGTTTATACCTCTATGGGAAATGTTGCTGCATCAGGCGGTGTTTGGATTACAACTAACTCAAGCGAGATCTGGGCTGAGCCAAATACTGTTACAGGCTCAATTGGTGTTTATTCAATAGTTCCAACACTTGGTAGAGCATTAGACTGGGCAGGTATTAATGTTGATGGTGTAAGTTCTACAAAAATGGGTGAATGGGAGCCTACTGAACCAATGCCAGATTATATGAAAGATCTATATCAAGCTAATGTTGACGGTATCTATGAAAACTTTGTATCGGTTGTTGCTAATAATAGAAGCATGGAATATGAAGATGTTTTAAAGATTGCTGGCGGAAGAATTTGGGCTGGTGATAAAGCTCAAGAATTAGGCCTAGTTGACAAGCTTGGAACTCTAAATGATGTGATAGCGCATGTAGCTGAAACACATGCATTGGATAACTATAAGATTAAGTATTACAAACGTGATCTTGAGCCATGGGAAGTATTTTTTGAAATTTCAAAGAATGTAAATATTAAACTTCCATTTAGCTCATCAAGACAACTTCTACTCAAAGAACTTAATGCGTTTGACCAGCTTATAAAGCAAAATGGTAAATTTACTCCAATTGCTTATTGTAGCGAGTGTGAATTAGTAGAATAGTTATGGCTTACTTAAATAAATTTATATTTAAGATATTTTTGATAGTGATTATTATGAGTATTACTACTCAATCTCTTTGGATTTATTTTACTTAAAGTAAATTTATAACAACTCTTTTATCAATGGGATTGTAATCTTTCTTTTCGATCCCATTGAGTGATCATCAATCTTTTTTATAAAATTTATTAAAGTTGCTAGATCACGAGTATGGGTATTGAGTAAAAAATTAATTTCTTTTTCTTCTATAGGTATTCTTAAATTCAAAGCAATTGCTTTAATCGCGTTATTAAGCTGAGCATCTTGAACAGAACGTAATATATAACTAGTCATTTTTTTTAATCTAGAGAGCAGATCTGGAAAGAAATTCTTCTCATCCTTTGAGCAGCTAAAAATTAACCTACAACCTGATTCATTGCATCGATTAATGAGGTTAAAGCAAGCCACCTCCCAGTCTTTGTTAGCAGCAATAGCATCCAGATCATCTAAGCAGACTAAATTTAAAGATTCAAGACCATCTAACAGCATTGGCTTCAGTTTAATTGCTTCTGCTAAAGGAATATAAGCTGTAGTAAAAGATGAGGAACTAAGATCATTGCACGTTGCCTGAAGAAGATAAGATTTACCTACACCCTCGCCCCCTAATAGAAAAATATCTCCCGCTTTATTATCTTGTATTGCAGCTACTAAATTCTCACAACCCTCTGCTACAAAAAATTTCTTAATAGAAGATTTCTTATCAATACTAAAAGGGAAAATTAATTGCTTAGGGTTGGTCATGATGTCCTTTAATGGACTTGAGCCATGCAGATGAATACACCAAGAGACTCGATGCAGTAATTATTACAATAAGCCAGTCCAGCCAAAAAAGGTGAAGTTCGGAAGATAAAGATTGAAGAATCAATATCTGAGTAATATAAAAAATTTGAACGCCAGTTGTTATCTTGCCCAGAATATTTGGACTGGGTGCATTATTGGTAATTAAACTCATATGCATAGCAGCACCTAGTAGAATTAATATATCTCTACTGATTAATATTATAAATACATATAAAGGTATAAAGTCATTAACCCATAAAACAAAAATAGTCCCTATAACTAATAACTTATCAGCTACAGGATCTAAGATTTTTCCTAGCTCCGTATACCAATTCATTTTTCTAGCCAGAAACCCATCTAATGCATCTGTAAGAGAGGCTATAAGAAAATATATTAAAGCTAATAAATATTCACCAATATAGACTGAGTTTAAAATAGGATATACAAGCCCTATTCTAGCTATAGAAAGGAGGTTGGGTATAAAAATAAAGTACTGGCTCATAATTAATTATTCAATAAAACAAAAGTAACATTGTCATCGCTTTCAATCAATTGAAGATATGGGTTTGCATTCACTTCTTTTTTAAATGATTTAATGTCACCACTAATTTGTAAGGTATAAACTACTGATCTATCTACATAGCTATTTATTTTAGAAGTTTTAATTGATATTAATCGAGACATGACGTCTTGAAGTTGTTTTAGCTCATTATAAGAATTTATATTATTAACAATTACTCGTATTGAGCTTTGTGAATTAGGAATTTTAAAAGCATGGAGATAGTCGTTAGCTAAAGTGTTTAGCTTTTTGCGTAATGTACTTAGAGTTAATTTTAAACTTGTAGCTTTATCAGAATTTATATCACCTGTTATTACCCATTTATTTATATAAGACTGAGAAATATTTAAATTAAGTTGATAGTCATATTCATAATTAGACAAAATAATATCTTCTTCAGAATCAAAAATAGTTAAGCTGCTCAGCTCCTTGATATCATCTAGATCAAAAACTGGGAGCTCAAAAAAGATACCTCTTTGATTAGATACTTCATCTAAAATTAACTTAATATCATGATCTACTAATTTACTTGAAGAATTGTTTAAAATATATGGAGCATCATTTCCATCTTCAACTTTTACAAGCAGCATGATCGTAGGCCTGTTGTAACCAATAATAGGTATTTTTAAGGAATCAAGTTTTTCTAAAAGACTTTTTTTATTAAATCTTGTAACTAAAAATGATTTGTCATAAATATTAATTGGCTCATAACTTACTAAGAAATCTTTTTTTAGCTTAACGGATGGAGCAATTTGTTTTATTGTAGATAGATCATTGGTGCCTGTTAATCGATAAATAAGATCATTAAATGATTTATTGATTGCTGCATCTACGTTTGAGACTTCACTCATAGGAGCGGTTATTTCAAAAAGTTTCTGAAATTCCTTCCCATAGGAGTAATTAGAAAAGATAATTACAAACGTAAGAATGAAATTGAATGATTGACTGCTAATTTTCTTCACATAGGTATTTTAAATGACAAAAGAAATTAAGAACAATGATCCTTATAAATTAGCTGGAGTTGATATCGAAGCTGGTAACTCACTTATTGATAAAATCAAGGCTGATGTTGGTGCTACGCAAGGTCCTAATGTCTTAGGAAACATTGGTGGATTTGCAGGAATGTTTAAATTAGATGGCTCAGTTAAGAATCCTACTCTGGTTGCATGCACTGATGGCGTTGGTACAAAAGTGGCCTTAGCTCAAGAAAATAATAAGCTCGACACGATTGGTCAAGACTTGGTAGCCATGTGTGTTAATGATCTTATAACCTGTGGTGCTAAACCTTTATTCTTTCTAGATTATTTTGCAACCTCTGCTCTTGATGTTGATCAAGCAGCTTTAATTATTAAAAGTATTGCTGCTGCCTGCAAAGATAGCGGCTGCGCCCTTCTGGGCGGTGAAACTGCTGAAATGCCTGGGCATTATGTTGGCAAAAATTTTGATCTTGCTGGTTTTTCAGTTGGCATAGTTGATGAAAGTAAAATTATAAATGGTTTAAATATTAAAAATGGTGACGTAATTATTGGAATAGAATCTAGCGGACCTCACTCAAATGGCTATTCGTTAATAAGAAAAATTATTAATGAATCTTCAGCATCACAAGACGAAATTAATTCTATTGTAAGCATGGTATTAAAGCCTACTCATTTATACCCAGAACTTATAAAAGAAATTCTACAAACTATAAAAGTTAACGGTATGGCCCATATTACTGGTGGCGGGATTACTGAAAATATACCAAGAATAATTCCTACTGGATTAAATATTGATATCTTTAAAGATTCATGGGAAATGCCTGAGGTTTTTAAATGGCTTCAAGCTCAAGGAAGTATTTCTGATGGTGATATGTATAGGATATTTAATTGCGGCATTGGGATGACGTTAATTGTAGATCAATCGCTAAAACAAGAAGCTATGGACTGTGTTAAAAAATCTGGCTATGAAGCGTTTTATCTAGGTAATGTTCATGATAGAGACACAGACACGCCAGTTACATATTTATAATAGTGTTTAAAATAATTGTATTAATCTCTGGAAGTGGTTCAAACCTAGAGGCAATTATGCAGGCTTGTGAAGCTAGAGCAATTGATGGAAATGTCGTAGGCGTTATTAGTAATAATGCAGATGCTTTTGGTCTTGAGAGAGCTAAAAAGTTTAATATTCCCTCAAAAGTAATTAATCATAATGACTATGATTCACGTGAAAGCTTTGATGCTGCATTGGTATCATCTATAAACAGATTTGAACCTAATCTTATTGTCTTAGCTGGCTTTATGAGAATATTGTCGCCTGTTATGACATCAGCTTTTCAGGGTATGATGATTAATATTCATCCCTCACTGTTACCAAAATACCCAGGACTTAATACTCATGGGCAGGTTATAGCAAATAAAGATACTCAGCATGGTGTAACAGTTCATTCTGTTTCAGAAGAGCTTGATGCTGGCCCCATAGTAGCTCAGGCAAGGATATCAGTTAATGTGGATCAGAAGCTTGATGATCTGATTGAAAGAATTCATAAAGCTGAGCATCTTTTGTTTCCGAAAGTTATAGGTATGATAGCCTCAGGCGAAATTAATCTTAAAAAAACAGGCTTAGACCAAGAAGTGATATATAAAAATTATGAAATTTAAAAAAATTCTAGTTCTAATATTAATACTTCCATTATTAGTTAAAGCTAATGAGGTTCAAGATTATAAAGCTGAGTATCTTTTTGAGACTGAACAATTTTCAGTAACTGGAATTAGAGAATTTAAGACAGATGATAACAAAGCCTCTATTACCTTTGATGCTAAAACAAAAATTATAAAATTATTTTTTGAATCAACTTTTGACGTTATAAACAATCAGGTATTTTCAGAAAAATACTTAGTGACAATAAAAGCATTTTTAATAAAAAGAAAATATTTAATTAAATATGGAAAAGGTAATGGAGTTATTGAATCTTCAGGTCAAAATAAATGGGAAATTTCATATCAAAAAGATCTAAAAATTCTAGATCCATTAAATGCTCAAGTCCAAATGCGAATAAATGTTAAAAAAATGATTGATTCAAAAGATTACAGCCCTTTTAAAATAGCACTTCAGAATATTAGAGATGGTGACATAGAGGTAAATACCTATAAATTTGCAAGAAATGATATATATGAATTTGATGGTGAATCCTATAAATCTGTCGTCATTGAAAGGATTAGAGAACAAGACTCAAGAGTTACTGAGTATTATTTAGTTCCAGAATTAGGCTTTCTTATTTTAGAAGTTATTGATAAAAAAGAAGCTGCTACTGAAAGACTTAAATTGCAAAAAATACTAAGTCTTGGGTAAAGTTACTCCGAGCTGTCCTTGGTATTTACCGCCTCTATCCTTATAACTAGTTTCACAATCCTCATCTGACTCAAAGAAAATCATTTGCGCTACACCTTCGCCAGCATAAATTTTTGCAGGTAGATTAGTTGTATTTGAGAACTCCAAGGTGACATGCCCCTCCCACTCAGGCTCGAGTGGTGTCACATTAACTATGATTCCACATCTAGCATAAGTTGACTTACCTAAACAAATTGTTAGTACATTTCTTGGAATCTTAAAATACTCAACAGTTCTTGCTAAAGCAAATGAATTAGGTGGTATTACGCAAACATCTGATTGAATATCTATAAAACTATTATCATCAAAATTCTTTGGATCAACTGTTACAGAATGTATATTTGTAAATACTTTAAATTCATCAGAGCACCTTACGTCGTATCCATAACTAGATACTCCATAGGAGATAAGCTTATTACCTTTTTCATCTACCCTCACCTGATTATCAGAAAAAGGTTCTATCATCTTTTCGTTTAATGACATCTTTTTTATCCACTTATCTGATTTGATACTCATTTTATACCTCTGTCCTTCCTTGAATTGCTTGAGCAATTGTATTGCTATCGACATACTCTAATTCACCGCCAATAGGAATGCCATAAGATATTCTAGATACCTTAATATCAGGAATATGGTCTTTAATATACATACCTGTAGCGTCACCTTCGACTGTAGAGCTTGTAGCAAGAATTAATTCTTCAATACCTTCTGATTCTATAATAATAAGAAGTTCATCTATACCTAGCTCTTCTGGTCCTACTCCCTCAATAGGAGATAGTCTCCCAAGTAAAACAAAATATTTACCCTTATAGCCTCCGGTAGACTCAATTGCTAAAACATCTGATGGCGATTCAACTATACATATACTTTTATCATCTCTTGATAGATCAGAACAAACTCTACATAAATCATTGGATGTCAGCATTCTGCAACGTTTACATCGAGAAATATCTTCAACAGCTTCAAGCAAGGTAGAAGCCATTATTTTTGCACCTTGTTTATTTTTATCCAATAAGTAAAGAGCCATACGTTGAGCAGATTTTTTTCCAACACCTGGAAGTATTGTTAAAGCTTGGATTAAATCATTTAAGAGATCTTTAGTCATTTTAATCTAGGGGTTTGATTGATCCATCTTGAATCTTGCCGTTAAATTTCTTCATAATATCCTGAATGCCAGCATCGTTAGTAATAGACGATTGAGCTGATGATTGTTTCACGTTATTCGCTTTAAGCTTAATACTTGATGGACTATTTTCGCATGATCCTTGTTCAAATTTAAGAGTAATTTTAACTTTAAAAAAACTAGAACATTCATCTTGAAATTCAGTTAAAACACTTTGAGGAATTGAAGATTTATCTATATCTCCCTTTAATGTTATTGATGATCTCTCATGAGATGAAAATTCAAGATTGCCAAATAAAGCTTCTGAAAATGCACTTAAATCCATTGAGAGATAAGCCTTATTCCAGTCTTCATAGGACTGAACTGATATAGAGGGCTCTTCTTGTTCAACCTTAGCTTCTTCGATTAATGGGGCTATGGGTGGCTGCTCAATAGTTTGAGCTTTTTCTTCTATAGGTTTATTTATTTTTATTGGCGGAGGTGATTCTATTTTATTATTTTTTTTTTCAATTCCTGAGGCTTCAATACTAGTCTCTAAAGGTTGCTTTAAGGGATTAAAAGCCAACATTCGAAGAAGGCATATCTCTAAGGCTTCTTTTGGGTTTGGGTGAACATGAAACATTGAATAAGCGTTTACGGTGATTTCATATAGCAACTGGCAAAACTCAGGATCAATTATTGAAGCTAATTCTTTAATCTCATCTGTATCACTATTATTGAGAACTTGCTCCAAAGAAACTTTATGAAGAATGGAAATAATACTTTGTAAAATATGATCGTACTCTGGATTAAGTTCAGCTATAGAATCAAGATGATGAAAAGCATTTTTACCATCCCCATTTATAACTGAATGCATCATTCCATATAAATATGAATGATCTATAGTTCCTAATAAAGATTTAACCTCATCTAAATTAATAGATCCTGCGCCATGAGCAATAGCCTGATCAAGCAATGTAAGAGCGTCTCTAACTGAACCATTCGCACTATCTGCTATAAGTCCCAAGGCCTCATTATCATTAGGAACTTCTTCATTTTTTACTATGGAAGCTAAATGATCCTGAAGGATGTTATGAGCTACTGTTTTTAGGTTTAATTGAAGACATCTTGATAAAACTGTCTTAGGAATCTTATCTGGATCTGTTGTAGCAAAAATAAAGACTACATGCTCTGGTGGCTCTTCAAGAGTTTTTAATAAGGCATTAAAACTTGCTCTTGAAAGCATATGAACTTCATCAATTAAATAAATTTTGTAAAGCCCATTAGCGGGTTTGTATTGAACATTATCAATAAGCTCTCTCATATCATCAACACCAGTTCTTGATGCTGCGTCTATTTCTAGAAACTCTAAATGCCTTCCTACCTTTATCTCTTCGCAAACATTGCACTTATCACATGGGATAGTGACGGGGTTTTCTTCAGATTGGCAATTTAAGCACTTAGCCAAGATTCTAGCAATTGTTGTTTTTCCAACACCTCTTGTGCCAGCCAAAAGATACGCTTGATGGATTCTGTCTTGGGATATGCTGTTACTTAATGCTTGAACAACATGGTCTTGACCAACAACCTCTTCGAAGTTAGTTGGACGATATTTTCGAGCTAAAACCTGATAGGACATAGCGATAAATCATAACATGTCCTATCGCATAACTGATTCAATTTCTTTAAAAGTAAAGCCTCTATTTTGCATAAATGTTTTTTGCTTCATAGATTCTTTAAAATCAGCAGCTGGGCCATTTTTGTATTTTTTTTTGAAGACATTTAGAGCCGATTCAATCCAGCCACCCTCTTCATCAATTGCTTCGCTAGCAATATATTCTTTTACCCCTTTAATACTTAATTCATAAGCAATTCTTTTAGGGCCAAATCCTTTTCTCTTCCTGCTGCGGGTATACATTTCTGCAAACCTAGAGTCATTGATTAAGTTATTAAGAGTTAATTTTTCTATAACAGATTCTATAGTCTCATCTGAATCAAATTTTCTTGATAATTTATCTTGAACTTCTTTAACTGAGTGTTCTCTTCTTGAAATAAGATCAAGAGCTTTATTGTATATGTCTGAATAGAGGTTTTCGCTCATATATTTAAATGATCAAATGTAACAATAAATACCTAAATTATTTAATTACTTTTACGAGGCAGCACTCTTGACTTGCCTCCAGATTTTACAATTTTTACAGCTTGTCCTGATTCAAAATTAAAATTACCAGCCTCTTGAATGATAGATATGTACCTACCTGAATCCTTAAGAATTAAAAGTTCTACGCCTTCCATTTTAGTAGCAGCACTCCCGATCTCAGCTCCAAGCCTGCTTCCAATTAAGGATCCTAAGATTGCTCCAACTCCAGATTCAATTTCCTCATCGCTATTAGCAGAACCAACCGCTCCTCCAATAACTCCTCCAGTAAGAGCTCCAAGCTCTCTATTGCCTTCAATTGTAACCTTCGTAACTTCTTCTATAACTCCAAATACAACCGATTGAGCTCTTTGTGTTACTGATTTATCAACAACATCTGGTCTTAAAGAGGTTGTTGAGCATCCACTAATTACTGTAATTGCTATAAATAAAGATAAGATATATTTTTTCATTATTTTTCTTCCTCATAATCTAGATACTCACTAGTACTCTCAATTGTATTATTTGTAGCTAGCTTTTTATTTAGTGTGTATTTTTTAAGAAGGTCTTCAGCGATCACATAGTAATTTCTTCCCTTAGAATTTCCACTTAAAAGTTTAACTTTAAAAATATTGTCTTGATAGAGACCTTCTATTATTTCAACCTGATAGCCTCTTCTTAATTTTACTAAGTTTCTTGTATCCACCATAGAAAATTGATTCCAATCACTAAACTTTCTACTTCTATAAGTTTCGTATGCACTATTAGGCATAAGATAGAGAACTTCTCCACCAATGGACATGTTATTTCCAGTTCCGGAACCTAAGGTCCAAATGTCTCCAGAATTTACTAATTTTTCTTCTATTTCAGTTGAAAAATTCATTGTTGAAAAAACAATAAGGCTTGTTAATAGTATGTGTTTCATATTTGTATAGACTAACATAAGTTTGTTTAGTTCCTTTTTAAAATTTATAACTTCTGTGTATTTTTTTAACTTAACCTTGAAATTCAATAAAAATACCATAAATAAGTAGTGTAGATGCCATTTGGGTCTACATATATAAATGAAAGCATGCCTTCGGGGTGCAAGAATAGTCGCTTAAAGGAGGACTAATTATGATACTTAAATTAACAGATCCATTTTTCACAAATCGTGCATTGGGTTTTGAACCACTACTGAATAGATTGCAAAGGATTTCAGAATCTTCTGAAAGATCAACCAACTATCCACCATATAACATCCACAGGGATGGGAATAATATAACCATTGAAATTGCAGTTGCTGGTCTCTCTAAAGATGAGCTAATAATTGAATTATCAGATGGAACTTTATCTGTAAGCCATGAAGGCCCTAAAGCCGAAGTGGTCAATGATAATAGTAAGGTTGTTTATCAGGGAATAGCTCAAAGAGCGTTTAAACAACAATTTACATTAGCTGAAGATATAGCTGTAAATGGAGCTGATCTTATTAATGGTTTACTAACTATCAATTTAGAAAAAATTATTCCTGATGAGAAAAAACCAAGAACTATTGAAATAAAAACACCAAAAAAAATTCTTGGTAGTAAATAGTTTTAATTAAAAATATTAGTATGGGGTGTGTATGCACCCCTTTTTTTATAGACTCAGGTAACATGTATTTATGAAATTAAAGACCTTATTCATTACGAGTTTTTTCCTAAGCAGTATAGTTTTTGCTGCACCTATAGAAACTGGTCACGCTGAAGTTTCTATTATTAAAAGTGAGCAATCAGCTGATACTTCGATGGTACATCTAGGTATTAAAATGGATATGCAAGCTGGGTGGCATACCTACTGGATAAACCCAGGTGATTCTGGTGGCGCCATTGATATTGAATGGACTCTGCCAAAGGGTAATACTGTAAGTGAAGTTTCTTATCCAACACCTCATAAAATTCCGTATCCACCATTGATGACATTTGGTTATGAAGATCATGTAATTTTTCCAGTAACTTTATCTGTAAACAATCCAGATCAAGATATTTCCATAACAGCAAAAATTGATTTTCTTATTTGTGCCGATGTTTGTATTCCAGAAACAGCTTTAATTCAAACTTCACTGAATACGATTAATAATAATAATGAATTAGATGAATGGATGGATAAAGTTCCTTCAGTTCTTTTACCAAATATAGCTTCGATTAATGGAACCAACCTTGAATTAAGATTTTCTTTTAATGAAATTATTACAGATATTTATTTCTTTCCAACAGATGAGAATATTTTTATCTACAATTCTGATCAAGAGTTCGTAAAAGAAGAGAATAATTGGCTTTTAAAAATTCCTCTTATTGGAGATGTACCCGATAATGTGGATGGTATTTTGGTTATAAATAATGAATCTTTTATTATTAAAGCTGCACTACAGGAATCATCCCTTTCAACTTTAGAATCTATTTCTGTATGGCAGGCACTAATCTTTGCATTTATAGGCGGGTTAATTTTAAATATAATGCCTTGCGTCTTCCCAATCATATCTTTGAAAGCCCTAAGCTTCGTTTCTATGGGTGGGGGTTCATCTAAAAAAGTAAGATTGCATGCTTTAAATTTCTGCTTTGGAGTAATAATTTCATTTCTAACTATTGCTACGGCCATTCTTTTATTACAAAAAGGTGGAACTATGGTTGGTTGGGGATTTCAGCTCCAGTCTCCTTTAATTGTGGCTTTCTTGGCTATCCTTATGTTTGTTATAGGCCTAGTGTTATTAATGGATATAAATATCGGTACTTCATTAACTAGACTTGGTGCTGTTGGGCATAATGACACGTCTTACCTAGGGTCATTTATGACTGGTGTTTTAGCTGTAATAGTTGCATCTCCTTGCACTGCTCCTTTTATGGGTGCAGCTATTGGATATGCCTTAATTCAGCCATCTGGAATCACTCTACCTATATTTCTATCACTAGGAATTGGATTTTCTGCACCTTATTTACTTCTAGCTATATTTCCTAGCCTTATAACTAAAATGCCTAGGCCTGGTGAATGGATGAATACATTAAAAGAATTTTTTGCATTCCCAATGTTTGCTACCTCTTTATGGCTTTTATGGGTGTTTAGTTTTCAAACAAGTGCAGATAGTTTGATATCTCTTTTAATAACTATCTTATTAGTATCTGTTGTATTTTGGATATCTACCAAAAGCTCTTCAAGAAATATAAAGGTTATAAGCTTATTAGGTGCTTTGATTATTATAATGCTGCAATTAGGAGCAATTAAAGCATTAGAGGCTAATGCTGAACAAAGTAATTTAATCGAAAATTCTAGCACTAGTTCTGAATTATGGAATATTGATATTGAAAATGAGCTTAAAGATTTAGATCAAGCTTATTTAATTAATTTTACTGCAGCATGGTGTATTACCTGTCAGGCAAATGACAAGCTAGCACTTTCAAGACCAGCAGTTAAGCAGTATCTTGAAGATAATAATATTAAATATATTAAGGCTGATTGGACTAATCGAGACAATGATATTTTACAAGTGCTTACAAGCTATGGAAGAACTGGGGTGCCCTTATACCTATACTGGAAGCCTGGTCTGGATAAAACAATAATTTTGCCTGCAGTTTTAACTGAAGACCTGTTAATCAGCTCACTATAATTTTTTAAATAAAGTAGCATTTTTAATCAGCATAAATTAATATAATTGATCTAAATTAGTACTTTCAGAGGTAATTAGTTATGGGAAATGCACCATTTGTTTTATTTGGAACCATTCATTTATTTTCACTTGCTCTTATTTTTTTAATAGTTATTGGCCTCCCTTACGCTGCCAATAGGTCAAGTGATGCTAAAAAAGATTTTATAACGAAGGCTATAGCATTTCTTCTTCTGCTTCATGCAGTTGCTAGCCCCTACCAACAATTATTTATTTTAGAAAATCCATATCATTGGAAAGAGGTTCTGCCTTTTCATATGTGTGATTTCTCAGAGATTATTCTTGCCTGGTTCTTACTGGGTGGCCCAAAGATACTTTTTAACATAGCCTACTTCTGGGGTATTGCTGGAGGAGTTATGGCTCTGCTTACACCTGATGTTACTGTTGGAGGAGATCTAGATTATATTTTATTCTTTGCAGGCCATGGAATGATTGTTATTGGAGTTTTTTATGCCATCCTTGCTTTGGGTAATCTACCGACTCTTAAGGATGCACATCAAGTTATTCTAATAACCATATTTGCTCTACTTCCAATAATATATGTCATTAATTTGATATTAGGTGACTTTGCGCCCTATGGAATTGATCCAGGTGGAGTAACTAACTATTGGTACCTAATGGCTAAACCAGATGGAGATAGTCTTTTAAATCTATTTCCCCCTCCTCCTGGTCATATACTGCCGTCATTAATGATAACAGTATGTATATTTTATTTAATCTATCTTCCAATTGGAATTAAGAATAAATTAAATAATAGGTAGTTGATGTCACAAGTTAATCTTGATGATGTTAGAAGCGCTCATTCAAGGATTAAAACATATCTTGCTGACACAGAAATAGTCTCAAGCGAATCTTTAGATAATGCAATGAATGCTGAGATATATTTCAAACCTGAGCAGCTTCAAAGAACAGGCTCTTTTAAGTTTCGAGGAGCTATGTCAGCAATGACCTTGCTTAGCAAAGATCAATTAAAAAATGGCGTTATAGCTTTCTCATCAGGTAATCATGCGCAAGGTGTTGCTTGTGCTGCAAAAATATTAAAAACATCCTCTGTCATCGTTATGCCAAGTGATGCGCCTGACATAAAAATTAAAAATACTAAATCTTATGGTGCAAAAGTCATTTTTTATGATCGTCAAAAAGATAGTAGAGAAAAGATTGGAGAAACTATAGCTTTAAAAGAAAATAGGACATTAATAAAGCCATTTGATTCATCTCAAGTTATTGCTGGACAAGGTACCGCTGCACTGGAAGCGGTAAAATCTATTGAGTTACAAGATAAGCATTTCGATGCGGCTATAGTGTGTGCAAGTGGGGGCGGATTAACTGCTGGAACTAGTATTGTTTTAAAGGATCATAATCCTAATTGTGACTTATATACAGCTGAGCCATCGGCCTGGAATGACCATGAATTATCTTTTCAGGCAAATAAAAGAATATTTATAAAAAATGGTCAACATGGAATCTGTGATGCTCTAGAGTCTCCCTTCCCTGGGGAGATAACTTTTGAGATTAATAATAACAATAACGTAAAAGGTCTATCAGTTGATGATGAGGCGATTATTGCAGCAATGAAATTTGCATATCAAGAATTTAATTATATTCTTGAGCCATCTGGAGCTATCGCATTAGCATGCCTTATGAGCTCAAGAGCAACTTTTGAAGGTAAAAAAGTCTTAATTTTGCTTTCTGGTGGTAATATTTCTAATAAGAAATTTCAAGAATATATATCGACTTAATAGGTCTCTAACTTTGCTATATAGCCCTAAATAGCCTTAAAATGGCATATCAATTTATTGAAAAATGATTATGGATAGTTTTATTAATTTATTAAGTGATGTTTGGAACAGGGGATTCTATGGAGTAAACCTCTCAGATATTATTATTTCATTTATAGTTTTACTGACAGCATTCTTATTAAGAGGCTTTATTATAGCCACGGTGCTTAATGCTATTGGCCGTCTTGCCGCTAAGACTGAGTCAAAAGTTGATGATAAAATTTTATCTGCTTTAGAGAAGCCACTCGGCCTAGTCCCTGTGACTATTGCTCTTTATATTATTACACTTATTATTCCGATATCTGGCGTTGTTGGAGATTCTGCAACAAATATTGTAAAAGCTTTTGTTGTGTATACAATTTTTAGCGTCTTAGCCAATAGCATCAAACCAATCTTTGAAGCCTTGTCTACTAGCTCATGGCTTACAGCTTCTATGCAGATGTGGCTTGAAAGAGCTTCAAGAGCTATAGTCTGGATTATAGGTCTTGGTGTTATTTTAGATATCTTTGGAATTCAGATTGGTCCTTTAGTAGCTGGTCTAGGATTATTCTCTGTTGCCGTTGCGCTTGGTGCACAAGATTTCTTTAAAAATTTAATAGCTGGTATTTTAATTATTGGAGAAAATAGATTTCAACCCGGGGATAGAATTCAAGTCAGTGGTAAATTACATGGCATGGTCGATACTATTGGCTTCCGCTCTACAGTAATAAGACAGTTTGATACATCTCCTATGATTATTCCTAATAAAGATTTATCAGATGTAATAGTAATTAATCATGCAGGCATAACCAACAGAAGATTAGATTGGAAAATTAATTTAGTCTACTCAACAAGCGTTGAACAATTAGAAGCTATTAGATCTGAAATTAAAGATCATATTATTAAAAGTGATGATTTTGCTTCAGATGGAGATCTGGACCCTGTCGTAAGAGTCATTGAACTTGGATCAAGCTCAATTGATATGATGATTGTTTGTTATTCTGACCCTTGCAGCTTTGCAGACTTTTGCAATACAAAGGAATCGTTAATTTTTAATATTATGAAAATAGTTAAAAGAAATCATTCTGAATTCGCCTTCCCTTCAACATCACTTTATCTTGAGAGCATGCCGGAAAATTCATAATATTTGATGAACGATCAACTTATACTTTCTCTAACTCTTGTTACCCTTTTAGGATTCTTTATTTGGGGTAAATTTAGATATGATGCTATCTCCATGGGAGCCTTGGTTGTTCTTGTTGTGCTTGGGGTAATACCGTCTTCTGAAGCATTTCTGGGGTTTGCGCATCCAGCAGTGGTTACGGTTGCATTAGTATTAATCATAAGCCAAGGTTTAAAAAATTCAGGATTAACTGGTTTGGTAGGTAAGCTTATTGGGGGAAGAAAATTTACTGAATTTCAATTTCTTGTCTCACTTCTATTTATAGCTGCATTCTTATCATCATTTATTAATAATATTGGTGCTTTAGCTATCCTTCTTCCTATAACCTTAAATATTTGTCAGCGTCTTGAATGGCATCCTGCTAAATTTTTAATGCCACTATCTTTTGCATGTATTTTAGGTGGCATGAATACAGCTATTGGTACACCACCAAATATAATAATTTCAGAGTACAAAGCATCCATTAGTTCAATGGGATTTAACTTCTTTGATTTTTCTTATGTAGGTTTAGTTATTACTTTATTAAGTCTTGTCTTCTTATGCATACTTGGAACTAAACTTATTCAGTTAAGAGATCTTAAAGGGTCAGGTTCAAGTCTTATTAATCTAAAAGGTTATCTGTTTGAAGTCTGTATTTGTGATACAAGTGAGCTTATTGGTAAAACCTTATCTGCGTTCAAAAAATTAGCTGGTGAGGATGTGGAAATCATAGGTGTGGTTAATGAAAGAGGTGCAGTTAGTAAGGTTAAAAATAATACTCAGATTAAATCAGGGCAGATTTTAGTTATCAAAAGTCCTCCTGATGAGATAGGGGTTTTATTGGATAGGTTTAATCTAACAATCCCGAAAGAACTACATTCTTTTGATGATGATGATTTGGAAGAAATTGAAGCCATGATCGTGCCAGGCTCAAGATTAATTGGAAGAAAATATGATTTCTTTTTAAAACTAGCATATGAAGAATTAAACTTATTAGGCTTATGGAGAAAGGGAGCTAAATATAGAACAAGACTAACAAGAGAAACATTTAAATCAGGAGATGTCCTTTTGCTGGGCGTAAGAGATTTAGATGAAGAAGATGTTACAAATAAAATAAAACATCTCGGTCTTATGCCTTTGCGTCAAAGAGAGCTTCAGACTATACCTAGTAGAAGTAGACTACTAAAAGGCCTCATTTTCTTTACCGCAGCAATATGCTTGGTTGCCTTTAATATTCTCCCGACGGCAGCAGCATTTCTTTTATGTGTTCTAGGCTTTGCTCGTATAAAAATAATTGATAGTAATTTTTATAGAGATATAGATTGGCCTATAGTGATAATGTTGGCAGCAATGATTCCAGTTGGGACTGCTCTTCAAACAACAGGCTTAACTGATGTTATATCTTCTAGTATATCTGGATTAGCTGGTGATTTAAGTCAATTCTGGCTGCTCTTTACGATATTAATCGTAACAATGGCAACGACAGATATAATTAATAATGCCGCTACTGCTGTAATAATGGCACCTATATCAGCTGGAATAGCTATAGAGCTTGGTTATCCAATAGAAGCCTTCTTAATGGTTGTAGCTGTTGGCGCTAGTTGCGCATTCCTAACGCCAATAGGGCATCAATGTAATACTGTTGTCATGGGCCCAGGAAACTATAAATTTACTGATTACTGGAGATTAGGTCTTCCTCTGGATTTACTTATAATTACAGTATCGATACCTATGATCCTATTTGTCTGGACTTAATCCCTAGACCTCCATTTCATAAATTCAGGTATATAAATACCATCCTCGGCTAACTTCTTAATATATATAGTTAATATTTGTATACAGTTATTATAATATCTATTGATAATTGATTATAAGTATCTATAATAAAGCCAATTATTGATATCAGGAGCACCTAATGATTACAAATGTTCAAGAAGCAACCGCAGAAGAAACTCGTGAATGGTTAGAAAATGATTATTTTATGGCTATGAAATTTGATCCATTGGTTTTATTTGTTGTTATTCCTGCTGTTATACAGATAGTAGTTATGGCATTCATGCTTATTTCTATGTATGTAAACGGCATCTTTTTTGGTTAGATTATTTAAATTACTTTTGGGTCTAGGTGGCGCTGAAACTGACTTTACCCCCTCTCCTCTTAGAATTCTTGCGATTGCAATTCTATTAGGGTTTTGTTTTCTTGCAATCGTTACAACCTTAATTATTATTACAGGATTATTACTATGAAAAAATTGCTACTATTAATATTACTCTCCATTAACTTTAATGCTTTCGCTGCTGACTATACAGTCAAGATGTTAAATCAAGGTACTGGTGGCGTTATGATTTTTGAGCCAGCTATATTAAAAATTAATAAGGGTGATACAGTTAATTTTGTTGCAACTGATGCAGCTCATAACTCAGCCTCTCTTCCAGGCATGATTCCAGCTGGAGCAGAAACATGGACTAGCGAACTTAGTAAGGATATAAGTGTTACTTTTAATATAGAGGGTCTTTATGCTTATCAATGCACTCCTCATTCTGTTATGGCAATGGTTGGGGTGATTCAAGTTGGAGAAAACCCAACTAATCTAAATGAAGTCTTGTCTCAAGCTGAAAGTATGAAAGCTATGTTTGTAATGAATAAAGAAAGATTAATTGACTACATTTCGCAACTATAGATCTTTAAAAAATTGGTAGACCCGAATGGACTCGAACCATCGACCTCCGCAATGTCAATGCGGCGCTCTAACCAAAACTGAGCTACGGGTCTATAAATAGTTTTTGCATTATACAGACATTTTCTAACCTTTCTTATTTAGAGTTTTTAAATTATTTTGAATAGTATAGAATCTAAGAATGTGGATAGATTTTAAACATCTGAGTAAAGCAAAAATTGGTTATATTCCCCACGCTTTAAGAGTTTCTCTTGTAAGTTTTAAATTAATACTAATTGGTATAGCAGGCTTGATTCATGCCTTAATGCCTGTAATTTTTTTAGAAACGGTAACTAAAGGAATTAAAAAGCTTAATAATGAAATTAGTCACTTCTAGTCTAATAAATAGGAATTTTTAATTAATTGCTCCATTAATATCGTACTTAGCAAAGAAAGCCCAAATCTGTTCAGTCGCACTTAAACTATGATTATCTATAGATGGCCAAGTATGTCCCATAGTGCTGTGGAGAATAAGCTCAACACCAACATTATTTGAGCAATTTTGATACGAATCAAAGAGTATATAACTCCCATCTTCTAAATCAGCAATTACAGACAATGGCTCTGGATCACATGAGTTTGATGTCAACCAATACTCCATGACCGCAGGAATACTCAACGACCATGATGCTCCATCATAAGGTACAGTATTATCTGCTAAACCATGGATTTGCAAGATAGATATAGGATGATCTGGAGCACAATTATTATCTATTTCAGGAGTCATTGATCCAGTAACAGATGCAATAGCAGCAAACTTGCTCGAGTTGCATGCCAGCCCAAAACTCATATAGCCACCATTAGACATTCCAGTAGAATAGATTCGATCTGTATTAATATAATATTCATTAGTCATAATATCTATAATATCTTCAGTAAAACTGACATCATCAACAGTACTTCCAACAGTCCAGCCGCCTACATTCCAATGCGTTACTCCATTTAATAAAGACCCTTGCGGATAAACTAAGATATACCCATCTTGATCTGCACTATTTTTAAAGTCTGAGTAATACAATATATTGGTTGCCGAACCTCCATAACCATGAAATACAAACAACAAGGGTGCATTAGATGATGGCGAATAAGATGACGGTGTGTATACGTAGTATTCTCTAAAGACTCCGTTATGAGTAAAACTACATTTTCTAGTATTGGTTTGATAGCTTGCGCATGCTAGATCTGAAGGATTTTGAGTATCGGGTGAAGGTGCTATTGATGCAGACGAGCCACCGCCGCCGCCACATGCTGATAAAAAAATGATTATTAAGAGAGATGAACATACTTTGACATTATTCATTCTTTTATTTAATAGTTAATATTAGAATTAATCAACCAAAGTTTGCATTTTTTTAAGATGCTCCAAAGTATCTTCTAAGATATTAGATGTTTCCTGATCATCAGACTCATCAAGCAATTTTGAAGTTTCCTCAACTGAAGATTCAACATGACCCCATACACCCTTTGTAGCAATGCGTTCATCAAATAACTCTTTGTATCTATTTTTAAAGTCATCTGGAGCCTGCTCAAAATGCATTTGGCAAATAATACGTTCAGCAAAAATACGGGTTCTTTCGTCTTCAAAATTTCTAGCAATTTTAATTCTGTGCTCTGCATCATCTGTAATATGGAATTCTTGCATGAGATCTTTATCTTTATATGAAGGAAAGCCACCTGAGTATATTGTTTGTTCTATATGCTCTGGTTCTGGAAAGCTCATCATTCTGTCAGACATGGCTTGAGATACCTTGGTTTGAAAGTCTTTATGATTTTTAACTAATTGAGCTCTTCTATTTAATTCATCAAAATTAACATCAAAGACACTTCTATCAGTCAGGAGATCACTATGGCATATAGGAATAGTCTTATTTATTTTATATTTCTTTAATGGTCCATCCCTTCCGCCAGCATTAATTAGTTTAAATATTTCTGAAAGCTCTAATTCCAAAATTTCCTCAGGATCATCGAAACTTAAATCAAAGAAAACAATTTCATTTGGCCTAGATGGATCACCTCCGCAAAATACAACTGGATATTTAAACATTTGGCGTCTAAATACTTCACCTAAAGCTAAAAATCCATCTGTGTTGAGTAAATTCATAACACCAGGCTTGGTTGAAATATTTAAAAATGATGTAAATACGTCTGGGACAACTGCATTTATCTTTTTTGTTACATCTATCATTAAATTACAATCTGCGATTGCATCATGCGCACTATCAGCACTAATATTATTAGCTCTAGCAATATCTTCCAACCTAAGGCTAATTTTAGGACCATCTTCAAATAATGGGATGTTGATTGCTTCAGGGAAAAAACACACAACATTGTGCATCATTAACATTAAATCTAATCTACCATTACCATTTGTATTAGTAGTATAAGGTTCAAGTAAATTCCAAAAAAATTGTCGTCTAACTAACTCTTCATCAAAAGAATGGCCATTATATGAAATAAATATACCTGGATTATCTAGCGTCCACTGCTTCCATTGTCTTTGTAAATCTAAAATCATCTCATAATGAGATACATTTGAATTAAAGAGATTAGTTTTTTTGTTAGTTAGCATGGCTCTTGGATTAGGAATAACCCAAGGCAAGGGAGCGCAACCAATATCTTGTTCGCCTAAAGAATTAAATGCTTTATCTGTTAAAACAGACCCGCACTGAAGAATCTGACTGAAATCTCGCTGGATTCCAGTCGTCTCAGTGTCATAAAAAATCAGATTATTGTTATCTGGCACCTAAATTTTAAGTTCTAGCAATGTTAGAAGACTCAACTTCACCAGCCTCGTTGACTGTATATTTTCCTAGCTCATGCCTTGCAACTGCTCGTCTGTGCACTTCATCAGGACCGTCTGCAAGCCTTAATGTTCTCATATGAGCATACATACTTGCTAGCGGATAAACCTGCGAAACACCTGCGCCACCATGCATTTGAATAGCTCTATCTATTATGTCGCATACGATATTTGGAGCTACAACCTTAATTTGAGCTATCTCACTAGCTGCAACTTTATTTCCAACCGTATCCATCATTCGAGCAGCTCTTAAAGTTAATAGTCTTGCCTGGTCTAGCTCAATCCTTGAATTGGCAATAATATCCATATTTCCACCCAGTCTTGCTAACGGCTTCCCAAATGCAACTCTAGATAAACTTTGTTTACACATCATAGCTAAAGCTCTTTCACCTAATCCAATGGCTCTCATGCAATGATGGATTCTTCCTGGTCCTAATCTACCTTGAGCAATTTCAAAACCTCTGCCTTCACCAAGTAATAAATTTTCTTTTGGCACTCTAACGTTAGTAAATTTCATATGAGCATGGCCATGCGGTGCATCGTCGTAACCAAAAACATGCATCATTTTAATAATTTCAACACCCTCAGCATCCATTGGAACAAGTATTTGAGACTGTCTTTGATGTCTTTGATTTTCAGGATTAGTTACACACATAAAAATGATAAATTTACATCTAGGATCGCCAGCACCCGATGTCCACCACTTTTCTCCATTGATGACATACTCATCCCCATCTAATACAGCTGATGAAGCTATATTTGTTGCATCTGAAGATGCTACACCTGGCTCAGTCATACCAAAAGCTGAACGAATTTCACCATTTAGCAATGGCTTGAGATACATCTCTTTATGTTCATCTGAACCATATCTTTCAAGAACTTCCATATTTCCAGTATCAGGTGCTGAGCAATTAAATACTTCTGATGAAATTCCATGAGCTCCCATAACTTCTGCTAAGTGAGCATATTCAAGATTGGTTAATCCAGCGCCATTTTCACTTTCTGGAAGAAACATATTCCATAATCCAGCAGCTCTAGCTTTAACTTTCATCTCTTCCATTATCGGCGGAACTACCCATGTGCCATCAGCATCCTTAGATTGCTCATGGTATAAAGTTTCGTTATGTGCAACTTCCTTATTAATAAAATCTTGAACTCTATTTATAAGATCTTGTGCTTTTTGACTAATTTCATATTCCATCTTTACTCTCCCTTCTAAACTGCTACCAATATGGTATTATAAGTTTCGTGAATGTCTTGTTTATAGTTAATACAATGATAACTTCACATTACTTTCAATACTAGTTAGGAATTAAAAAAACTATGAAAATAAGCACTTTTGACCTTAATCTATTTGTAATATTAAATGCTATTTATACCCAAGGAAGCCTAACCAAAGCCGCAGATGTGGTTGGTATTACACAGCCAGCAGTAAGCAACGCCTTATCAAGATTAAGAGCAAAATTTAACGATGAATTATTTCTAAGAACTGGATCAGGAATGATTCCAACGCAAAAAACTGAAAATATGATTGCAGATATTCAAAATGCTCTCATGCTTATGCAGCAAAGTGTTGATGAGCCTGATGAGTTTGACTCTTCAACAAGTATTAGAAATTTTAAAATATCTTTAGCTGATGTTTCTGAAGGAAGAATCCTACCCTACTTAATGGAAGAGATTGATAAAATTGCACCTAATATATCAGTGGGAAGCTTTCATTATGCAAGACGTGATCAGGTGCATGCTCTTGCTACCAACCAATTAGATTTTGTTGTAGATCCTGTTATACCAAGATCAAATGAAGTTAAGTCTCATAAAGTTTTTGAAGATCACTATGTTGTTGCGCACCGAAAGAATCATCCTCTAACTAAAATTGATAACATCACATTAGAAGACCTTCTCTCTCAAAGACATTTAAATATTTCACAAAGAAGAAAGGGTCCACATATTATTGATGTAGAGTTAGCGAAACTTGGTCTTGAAAGAGATATTGCTCTTAGGGCTCAGCACTTCTTAATCGCTCCAGAGGTTGTTAGGAATACTGATATTGTTCTCTTCTGCACACATAGCTTTGCTATGAGGCATCAGCTTGAGTATGTTGATATACCTGCAGAACTTCCAACAATGGAATACTTTTTAATATGGCACGCAAGTGATGATATGGATGGTGCTCATATTTGGATGCGTAATCTTTTAATTGAAGCTTACAAGAATGCTATAAAGATCTAATTCTAGCCTAAGTTATGACCACCTAACTTAACTACACCGCCATCACAGGTAATAGTCTCTCCTACAGTAAACGCGCCGGCTCTTGAGCATAAAAATATTGCTAAACCTGCCATATCCTGAGGAGTACCAATTCTTTTTCTAGGGTTTCTTTTAGCAATCTCGCTGTAGTCATGAGCAACAGCAGCACCTAGCATATTGCTTGGAAATGGTCCTGGGGCTATTCCATTTACTAGAATATTTTCGTCAATTAATCTTGCAGCAAGATGCCTTGTTAAATGATGGACAGCTGCTTTAGATGCGCCATATGAATAAGTTTCAAATGCAGCAACATTCATTCCATCTATAGATCCAATATTAATAATTCTTGATGGGTCATCTGGTGTTCCATTTATTCTTAATAATGGAGCTAGCTCTTGAGTTAAGAAGAAGATACTTTTAACATTTAAATCCATTACCTTATCCCAACCGCCTTCAGAAAAAGCTCCAAAAGGTTCTGCCCAAGCTGCACCAGCATTGTTAATTAAAAAATCAATATGCTCTTCTTTTTCTTTAATTTGATTAGCAAAGTCTTTTATGCCATCTACAGTACTAAGGTCGCTAGCAATTGAAATACATTCGCCACCATAAGTGCTTGATAGTTCTTCAGCTTTTAAATGAAGTTCTCTTTCTTTTCTAGCTGTTATATAAACTTTTACACCATTAGCAAGAAAACCTGCTGCAATCATCTCCCCTATACCTCTAGAACCACCAGATATAACTGCAACCTTACCCTCAATACCAAAAAGATCATTTATTTTCATTTGAAAACTCCTAAGAAATAATAAATTTAAATAATTATATATCCTTTTTATATAAATAAAAAAATCGATTGATTGAAGCAAATAAAGAAAAATATCTAGATAAGTGTTTGATATTACAATCCAATGTAAAATGTTAAAATGGATTTATTTACAAGTGCTGCGTGGCTCACCTTATCTCTGACTCTTCTGATATGGGGAGCTAATAAATTTATTGATAGTGCCTCCTCTATTGCAGGGAAATTGGGTATAAGTGATTTTATTATCGGATTGAGTGTTATCGCCTTGGGAACTTCTTTTCCAGAAATATTTGTTGGAATATCATCTATTGTTAACAATAATGAAGAGCTTGCACTTGGTGCTATTGTTGGATCCAATATTTCTAATGTTGCATTAATTTTTGGTGTTTCATGTATAGGTTATTCGACTGCTATCAATCCCTCATCAAAGAGAACTTTTTTAGCCCTTGGTTTAAGTGTCATTATTGCTATTTATGCCCTTAGCGACCTAAATATTAGTCAGCTTGATTCTTTATTGCTTCTTTTAGTTCTTGTATATTTTATTTACGTCATGGCAACACAACCCAATAATAAAGATGAGGTTATAGAAGTAGATAATTCAGCTTGGTTGAGTCTTATTAGTTTTCTTACAATTGGATTAATTGCTTTAGTTATTGGTTCAAATTATGCAGTTATTCATGGAGAAAAAATTGCCTTATTGATGGGAATACCGAAATTAATAGTGGGTCTTACGGTTCTAGCTATAGGAACAAGCTTGCCTGAGCTTGCTGTAACGATAAGCGCTCTAGTTAAGAAGAAGAATCAAATGGTGCTTGGAAATATAATTGGTTCAAATGTTTTAAATATTGCAGTTGTAATGCCTATTTTGGGTCTATTCTCAGATCAAACTTATGATGCCTCTATAATGACAAGAGACATGATTGTAATGTCTTTTACAACTCTGGTATTTGTGCTAATAGCTTTAAGCTTTAACTATAAAAATATATCTACCAATGTGTATCGATTCATAGGAGTTGCTCTTGTAACTGGCTATGTTATTTATATTGCAGTTCTAAGCGGACTTCTTTAGCGGCTTAAAGAGCAATAAAGCAACTAAGCAAAAAGTAAAAGTTAAAATTTCAAATAGAAAAAAGGTATTAACCAGAGGTGGTGTTGAGGGTATTGCAGCAAATATTATTCTTCCTGCAGCAATACTTCCTGTAAGAAACATTAAAAGTTGGAGAGAGATTTTCATATAATTTAATGAAAAAATACCAATAAAACATAAGACTCCAACCCCTAGATTTAAACCACCATATATCCCAGCAATCTCAGAGTAGCCAATCTGGCTAGAGATACTTAGACCAATATATTCAGTTATTGAAGGGTAATCTGCATCTACTGCAGCAAATAGTGGCGATAGTATTGCCCATACACCAATACCAAAATACATAAGTGTCATTGATAGAAGAAATAACCTAATAATCCAAATCATCACAAGCTCCCTATTTTATAAGCAATAAGCTATATTACATGCTTATGAATTATTCTAATATAGATGTATAAATATTTAACTTATTTATTAATACTGATTATAAGCATGAATGGATATACAGACTTTAAAAATCTAGGACCTGATGATGTCTTAACAACGCCTCTGCCCTTGCCGTATAACGAAAAAGTAGTTAAGACTTCTGAGCTTGATAACTTTATTGATACATCTATTCAAAAAGGTAAGCAGCCAGTAATTATATTTGGTGGTAATTGGTGCCCTGATTGCAGAATACTTGATGGCACTTTAGATATACCCACTATTAAAAAATTTATGCAACAGTATTATCAAGTAATGCATATAGATATTGGTAGATATGATAAAAATATGGAATTAATGGATCATCTGAATATAGAGTCTAAGAAAGGTGTCCCAAGAGTAGTTATATTAGACCTTGAAAAGAATATTTTGAATACAGCAACAAGCAGTGAATGGACAACAGCTAGAGATAGAAAGCAGCAAGAAATTTATGACTACTTTCAGAGGTTTGTTGTTACAAATTAGTATTTAAAGTGTTTGATCAATTCTCCACTTTTCCCAATTTCAGTCATAGCTTTAATGCCTATTTCCAGATGAAGATCTACCCATTCCTGAGTAACTGCTTTATCTGATTCTTCGGTTTTTACTCCATCTAGAGTAAGAGGAACATCTGATACTAACAATAAGGCTCCTCTAGCTATTTCATTGAAATGACCAACAGAAAATATAGTTGCGGTTTCCATATCTACTCCAATCGATGTAGTCTGCTTTAAACGCTTAAGAAATTTCTTATCATGCTCCCAGACTCTTCTGTTGGTAGTAAAAATAACTCCTGTTCTGTAGTCACTTTGTTTTTCAATAATAATATCTGAAACAAACTTATGAAGTTTGAATGATGGTAGCGCTGGTACTTCGGGTGGAAAGTAATCATTTGAAGTTCCGTCACCCCTAATGGCTCCTATAGGTAGGATAAAATTGCCTATCTCAGAAGAATCTTTTAAACCTCCACATTTACCTAAAAATAAAACACCTTTTGGGTTAACAGCTACTAAAAGATCCATAATGGTTGCAGCATTTGGAGATCCCATTCCAAAATTAATGATAGTTAGACCTTCTGAATTAGTTGCTGCTTGCATAGCGCGACCTTCACCATGAATTTCAACGGAAAATCTCTCAGAGAATTTCTCTACATAATTTTTAAAATTGGTAACGAGGATGTAGTCCCCAAATTTCTCGAGAGGCATTCCTGTGTAGCGCGGAAGCCAGTTTTTTGCTATTTCTAATTTTGTTTCCATCAATCATTATAACTTATTCGAATCTTTTTAAAAATTAGTGAATTAAGTTAATGTATTTATAAGAAATATTATTACTAAAAATCTTTAATCAAATTGCTTAGTTGTACTCGCGAAAGTTAAATAAAAGATACCGCCAAATAATAAAATAGCAGATGAAAGATAAAATACACTATCAAAAGAGCCAGTAAAATCCACTAAAAACCCTGATAGAGCAACACCCACTATCCCAGGAATCGTTGCTATAGTTGCGCTGATCCCCATTATAGAGCCTGTATGCTTAGGACCTATATCAGCATGATTTACAGAGTAACCTCCAGTACCAAGACCTGCACAGATATTAGTAATAGAGAGCATTATCATTACGCCAATAATAGAATCAGTAGATGGAAGAAGACCTAACGCAAGTGAAGACCCGCCAAACCCAATAACTGTACAGGTTCTTCTGACAGTTAAGATGCGGTGCCCTTTTTTAATAAAAAGATCTGACAAGTAGCCACCTAGGTTAACAAAGACAACAGATACAATTGATGGGACTAATATGAGTAAAATAAATGTAGCAGTATCCTCCTGATAACTAATTCCAAGCCCGTCTCTAATAAAAATAGGTAGCCAAGATATAAGAACAAATAAAGGCCAACTTGCACAAAAATGAGCAACAATAATTGCCCATAATGGTTTATTTTTTACCAATGTTTTGAATGGAGGAAGTTTTGGAGCTTTCTCTTTAGCTGGAGCTTCTCTAATAATATAATCAAGCTCGTCTATAGAGATATCAGGGTGATCGGTTGGTAAAGAGGTAATATTTCTATGCCAAAAAAAGAACCATACGACGCCAAGAGCTCCAAATGAATAAAAGGCCCACTCCCATCCAAACATAATCATTATGATTGGTGTTGCAACATACGCAAAAATACTTCCAAGAGGTATCCCACTATTAGTAAAAGCTATAGCTCGAGTTCTTTCTTGATATGGAACCCATCTAGCATAAAGGCTATGCCAAGCTGGAAAAGTAATACCTTCACCTAGTCCCATAAGGACTCTGGTAGTTAATAATAAGAAGAAGCTATGATGAGCAGCAGCCGGAGTCAGAATTGTAAAAAGAGACCATAGTAAAACACCATATCCAAGAACTCTTTTGCCACCATACCTATCAGCCAAGAACCCACCCAAATATTGAGTAAATATATAACCTACAAAAAAAGAAGAAAGCACTAATCCAAGCTGAGTATTATCCCAACCAAACTGGTCTTGTATTTCTACAGCAGCAACTGAAATATTGATTCTATCTATATAGCAGATGAAAACTGCTAGTGTTGAAAGTGAGATTAATCTAAAGCGATATGGAAAATTCATTCAAGTTTATTTATTAATTTCTCAAACATCTTACCTGAATCACATAATTAATATGTTAATAAAAATTATATGAAAAGTTAGATGGTAGGGATGGAGGGGATCGAACCCCCACGCCTTGCGGCACTAGGTTCTAAACCTAGCGTGTCTACCAGTTCCACCACATCCCCAAAAACTTGTTATCTTCAAAAAAAAGATTAAGAATTATAATCCAATAAGTATGAAAAATTAAATAATATTTTTAATATATAAATTTAATTTTTTATTATCGTTAATTTAGATTTGGTATTTTTTGCCTCAGCTTCATTCTGTACTTTTAATTTAGAGAGCATAGAAGATGCACTTAGACCTCCTCCGCTTGATCGAGTCTTAAGATATACACTCGTAGCCTCAACATCACTATCAATTAGAGTAAAGAATTCATATTGTGATGTAACCTCAGGATACTGCTCCCAAATCTCTCCTGTGCCTCTAATATAGCCATCGCTATCAATATTGGTAGAGAAAAGCCAATAATAACTTCCTATATCAATATCACTAACGTTAAATGTTAAGCCACCAGCACCTAGTTGAACTCTCCAACCCCTATAATAATCACCATTTTCATCATAAAGATATGCTAGTACATATCCAATCTCCGGACTAGTTCTTTCTGCACCAGATGAATATGTGAAGGTAACATTCGATTTAGTACCGTCACTTAATTCAGCAATAATGCTTCCAGTATAAGTGCCATCAGGAACTTCTCCTCTTGTAAGAGTAACTTTATAAGTTCCATAACCATCGCTATCAACATCGATTGTTGAAATTGATGTTAATGAAGAATTTGATGAAACTAATTGAGTAACAGTAAGATCGCCAGTTCCCACTTTACTTACAGTTATTATCTTTTCAGTGTCTGTATAACCAAACACAAAAGAACCAGGAGTGATGGTTGCATATGTAAAATCAAGCCCGCCATCAATTAGATTGGTAAAGGCTTTATCAAGGTTTATTAACCCATAACCGAACTCATCATCCTTGCCTTCTGTTCCTATGTCATCAGTAAAGAAACCAGATTTAATAAATGCTTCCATTTGAATAGCATCCCATTCAGGTTTTAATGCGTATATTAAAGCAATAGCTGCAGAAGCATGAGGGGCTGCCATAGATGTTCCTTGATAATAAGTAAGATTTTCACTTCCATCAAAAGCTAAAATACCATCAGACTGACCATCACCATTTAAATCAGTACCTGTAGTTCCACCTGGAGCTGCTACATCTACCGCATCATTGTAAGTTGAATAATATGCTCTTTGTGAAAGAGGATTAACTGCTGCAACTGAAATAACATTATCGCATGATGCAGGATAACCCTTAATTCCAGGAGATTCTTCAGCACTATTACCAGATGAAGCAACAACAGTTACACCACTATTAGTAACATCTAGAATTGCATTTCTATAAGCTGTGCTACAGCCACCACCTATACTTCCTAAGCTCATATTTACTACTTTTATAGGTACTGAGCCTCCATAAACTTGGCCAGTAATATTAGGAAGTCCAGCGGCAAATAACATAGAGTTTGTAACATCTGACTGTGAAGCTCCTCCACTAGGACCAAAAACCCTAAATGGAACTGTATGAATTCCAAATCCGTTTATATTATTTCCATCATTTGCCGCAGAAATAGTTGTAGCTACATGGGTTCCATGAGAGTTACTTGCAACATCAACAGCATCAGTAGGATCAAAATCATTATCAATAAAATCAAACCCGCCATCTAGGAAATGAGAAGTTGTCCATGCAGAAGATGTTATCAGTGGAGAGCCAGAATCAATTACTGCAACAGCAACATCTTTAACCTCTTGACCTGATGCATTTAGAACTTTCTCCAAGCCCATTAATTGAAGACCCCACTGATAATCCCAGTATGTATCTTTAGTAAAACCAAGTTTTTGGTAAATCTTATTAAACTCGAGATTTAATTTAGGATTAATATTTTTATAATGCTGTAGAATTTTCCATTGTTTTAAATATAAAACTTGTTCAGAATTATTGGCTATTAAATCTTTAGAATCTAAATATGTTTCACTTCCAAATATAGTTGAATATTCATTCTCAAGATTGAATTCAATAACTCTCAATCCCATGAAATCTGAATTATCGATATAAGAAAGTTTTTGATTTAAATCTTCATTCTGATTAAATTCAGGATATATATCCTCATAGGTATCAAGTTTACCTGAGAAGGATCTGTAAGATATAAACTCTCCTTTAACAAAGGCGTCTTTGGAAGGAGTAAAGCTTGTACTGGATGCAGAGCCACCTGGAGCTAGCAGTAAAGTATATTTACTAGCGCCTTGATCTTTAGCAACTACTGCATAAAAAATACCTGTATCAGGAAGGTTAATTTTTTGGTATTGCTCTGATGAGCCTACTGTATATGAGAAATCAGTTAAAACTCCATTTGAGTTATATAAAAGAAGTGTGGCTTTGTTAGTAACTGTTGAAACATTTCCATCAGCATCAGTAACCTCTTCTTGATAATCTTCAATTGCTAATTCAATTTGAAGTCCTGGAACTGTATTTAATTTATACCAATCTTCTGGATCAATTGTCTGAAGAGCTGTGATAACAGCATTCCCCTCTGCATCAAAAATAACATTACCATCTTCGTCTCTACTATAAACATCTATAAGCTTGTCTCCAATAAAACCAGTAACCTCACTAGGGGTTATTAATGCTTTAGCATCCTCAATTACGTCATTAGGTGTTTTTGTGTAACCCACTCCATTATTCATTGGTGTTGGCACATCCCCATCTAAGACTGTTGTATTAGAGGTAAGAATGGTTTGTGTTAACGAGAAGGTATCTTTTAAATCTGTAACCTGAACTGTAAGATTTTGTTCTCTTGTTAAGCTATTGGTGGTGTCTGTTACTGAAAAAGTAAGTTCGTAGTTATTATCAGCATCAGCATCTGTTGGACCTTCATAATTGGCGCCTTCCAGAGCATTAAATCTTAAGAAGCCGTTAGAGCCAAGTAAAAATTCAGCTGCATCAACACCAGTCATGGTTACACTTCCAAAGTCATCACCCTCAGGATCGGCAACTTCTAAAGTTAGAACAGTATTATCATTTTCCTCTATTAAGAAAATAGCAGGAAGGCCTACAAACTCAGGTGCCTCTGAAACATCAGTAATAATTATGCTAACTGCTTGGGCAACTTCATTACTTCCATCAGAAATAACAACATTAATTTCATATGTATTATTTGTATTAGCATCTGTTGGAACCTCATAATTAGAGATAGCTGCAAAAGCTAAAACTCCACTTGTTGATAGAGTAAAGTCATCCGCATCATCGCCAGATAGTGAGAATGTTATTGCATTACCATCAGGATCTGAAGCGCTAACAGTAACAACATCAACAGTATTTTCTTCTAGAGTATAAGAAGACTCTAAATCAGTGAATGTTGGAGGATCATTTGTTTCAAGAACAGTAACAGTTCCTGATTTTGTTGAGGTATTAACTGAATCATCTGCTTTTACAGTAAATTCATATACGTTATCACCATCAGTATCAGTTGGTGATGCAAAGGAAGGACTTGAATTAAATACTATGACTCCTTCTGAAGAAATAGATAACGCAGCAGCATCTGCACCAATAAGTGAAAGCGTTGGAGTGTCCCCGTCAGCATCTGTAACTGTTACTGTTAAGACTGAAGTTTGTCCGTTAGAAACTTCTGTATTTGCAGCAAAATCTGCAATAACAGGAGCATTATCGTTAGCATTTGAAACATTAATAGTAATAGTTTGTGTTGCTGATAAATTACCATCAGAAACTGTTACTGTTGCCGTATAAGTTGTTTTTGTCTCATAATCAGGCGCGGCTATAAAAGATAATTGTCCTGCTGCGCTTATAGATAATTCAGATCCCGAGACAGAGAAACTCATTGAGTTTCCATCTGCATCAGTTGCTGTAACTGTTCCAATAGCTGTTTGGTTTTCCGCAGCACTAAATGAAGCAGATGAAGTAAATACTGGAGCGTTATCATTTAAGTTATTAATACTTACTGTAATATTTTGTGTAGCTGAAGCTACACCATCACTCACAGTAATAGTTGCTGTATATGAAGATTTAGTTTCATAGTCAGGTGCTGATGCAAAGGATAAGACGCCACCATCTGTAATCAGCAGTTCTGATCCCGATACGCTAAAGCTTAATGAGCTATCATCAGCATCACTTGCTGAAACTATAGTTATGGAAGTTTGATTTTCATCTGCACTAAAGCTTGCAGAAGATGTGAATACTGGTGCATTGTCATTTAAGTTATTTACATTAACAGTTATAGCTTGTGTAGCCGACAGATCACCATCAGATGCAGTAACTGTTGCTGAATATGAAGATTTTGTTTCATAGTCAGGAGCTGTTATAAAAGACAAAGTTCCATCTGAGGTTAAGGCTAAATCTGATCCTGAAACACTAAATGTTATAGATGAGCTATCAACATCATCTGCTGTAACTGAACCAATAGTTGTTTGATTTTCATCTGCATCAAAACTCGCTAAAGAAGTAAAGGTTGGCATCTCATTAACATCGGTAACATTTACAGTAATACTTTGAGTAGATGAATTAATTCCATCTGTTGCTGTGAGAGTTGCTGTGTATGAAGGAGTTGTTTCAAAATCAGGTGCTGTTGCAAAAGTTATAACACCTCCTGAAGTTGCCGCTAGATCTGCCCCTGAAATACTGAATGTTATAGATGAGCTATCAACATCTGTAGCGGTAGCAGTTCCAATAGTTGTTTGATTTTCTGCTCCACTAAAGGTTGCAGAAGATGTAATCACAGGAGCGACATCATCCACATCTGTAATTGCTACTGATATAGCTTGAGTAATAGTGGTTGCTCCATCAGTTACTGTTACAGTCGCAGAATAGCTTGTTGTTGTTTCATAATCAGGTGCTGTTACAAAAGTTAGGGTTCCTGATGAGGTTATAGCTAGCTCAGAACCAGTAATTGAGAATGTTAATGAAAGATTATCAGCATCAGAAGCTGTAACAGTCCCAATGGTTGTCTGATTTTCAGCAGCACTAAAACTGGCTAAAGAAGTAAATACTGGAGGGTTATCGTTTAAGTTGTTGATACTTACTGTTAGATTCTGATCAGTTGTAGCAATTTCACCTGCCGCTGAAACTATTACAGAGTAAGAAGATTTTGTTTCATAGTCAGTTGATGAATTAAATACCAATACTCCAGAACTAGAATCAAGAGTCATTACACTAGCGTCAGTTCCTGAAAGCGCGTAGCTGACAACTGCATCGAACGGATCGACTGCTAATACTGTACCAATTTCAGTTTGATTCTCATCAGCATTTAGAGTTGCTGGTGTAGAGAAAACTGGGCCCTCAACATCAACATCAGAAATGTTTACTTGAATATCTTGATCAGTTGTATTTACTCCATCAGAGGCAGTTACTTTTGCTGAGAATGAAGCTAAAGTTTCAAAATCTGGTCTTTGGCTAAATGTTAAAGCTCCTGAGTTAGCGGCACTTATTGCAGGAAAGCTGTTAGAACTTGAGCTTACATCGCTACCCATTCCAGGATGAACGCTACAGTAATAATATAAAGCTGCAGGCGTATCAGCAGATACTGTGATAAGAGTAACTCCGTCTGTTGAAGTATCAACACCAGCCGTATAAGCCTCCCCACCAGCATGCGTTCCATCAGAAGTTGTTGAGAATCTAAATGGGTGAGCTGTTGGATGTTCGAGTCTATAAGTTTTACCAACTTCAAGGAAAAGTGGTTTCTTTTGAGCTCCACTGATCACATAAACATTGCCTGAGCCACTAGCATTAGCAGCTACAGATACTTCTATTTTTTGAGTAACAGAGTTATCTACAGAATAGGTAATTGTATTCCCATCATCAGCATCAGTCGTAGTAACTGAACCAATATCAAGTTGGTTTTCAGCTATATTGAATGTTGTCTCAGATGTAAATACAGGAGCATTATCATTAACATCGATAACGCTTACAGAAATATCCTGAGAACCTGAATTTACTCCATCAGATGCAGTAACCGTTGCTGAATATGAAGTTTTAGCTTCATAATCTGGTATATCTACAAATGATAAAACTCCAACAGAGGTAATAGATAACTCAGAACCAGAAATGCTATATGTCAGTGATTCAGTATCAGCATCTGTCGCTACAACAGTCCCAATTGAAGATTGATTTTCGTTTGCACTAAAAGCTGCTGAAGAAGAGAAATTAGTTGGATTATCATTTAAGTTAGTTATATCAATAGTTATATTTTCAGTTAACTGATTTAGACCATCGGATACCGTTACCGCAGTTGTATATGATGATTTTGTTTCATAATCTGGAGCTACTACAAATGTTAATAACCCGCTGCTTGAAATAGATACTTCGGAGCCGGTATTGGAGTATATAAGGGCATCTAGATCTGCATCTGAAGCATTAACGTTACCAATAGCAGTTTGGTTTTCAGGTGCATCAAAAGCTAATGACGCAATGACAGGATTATTATCATTAAGATTATTTAAGTTAACTATTACATCTTTACTTAATGTATCTATTCCATCTGTAACAGAGACAGTTATGGCATATGAATTTTGCTCTTCATAGTCTGGTGATGATGCAAAACTTAAAACATTTTCAGAAGATAAATTGAAACTTGTAGCATCTGCTCCATTGATTGAAACAGTTAGAGGCTCACTCTCTACATCACTTACATCGATACTGGTAACTGCTGTCTGATTTTCATCAACTGTGTAATTTGTAAGTAGATTGGTAAATTTTGGAATATCATTCACTGAAGTAACAGTAATTGATATGCTTGATACAGAAGTTTGTCCAGCCTGGCTTAGTGTATAAGTAATTTCATCATTTCCAAAGAAATCACTATCTGGCGTATAAGAAACTATATTATTGGATATTGATGCGGATCCATTGCTTGGTGCATCAATAGCAACAGATAATGTTGCGGTCGTATTGAAGGAATCATTTGCTAGAACATTAATATCAATTGAGGTATCTTCATTAATAATAACTTTATCTGAAAGAGCGGTGATATCTGGAACTAGATCGTTAACATCTACATTTTGATCAGCAGCAACATAATTCAAAATATCTGTTTGATAACTAGTAAGAGTTGCAGTGGTAGCTGTTCCATTGGCTATTGCTTGAGCATCTGTTTGTAGGGTACTAGTTGCAAAATCAAATATAGCAGTCGTATTCTCATTATTTGCTTTGACTTGAACTACAGGAAGCACAGCAGCTAGAGCACTTATAGTATTAGCTTTATTTGTGGCATCTAAGGTTAAAGATTTAGATTCAACAACATTATTTAGAACTTTAGTTATAAAAGCTTCCGTTTCAATATTAACTCTGGTTTCAGTAGCTGTATATTCTGTATCAAGCTCTTCGGCTATAGCTTTAAAATAATCCTGAGTAGTCTCAGTTGTGGTATTCAGATTATTCGTAATATTTTGCAGTGCGTAAGCAAGAATTGTGAGCTGGTTACCTTTTTCATATAGATAATCATTGATGCCGCCATCACCCTTTCCTACAACCGGATCAACAACACTAATATCAAGACTTGAATCTATACCAAGAGCTGCATTAACTAGACTGGCATCAGTCATAAATGCTGCAACTGAGGTAACTGGAGTAACAGCTTTAAAATCTGAGTGACCAGTCAGTTTATGAACAATTAAAAGATTATCTAAAGCATTACCAGAATCGAGATCGGTACCACCTAAACTAATAAGGTTCCCATCTGAATATTTGATAGTAAATTTACCATCATTATCCGATGTCGTTGAATCTTCATCACCATCAGCAGTATAGGAATCATTGGTATCAATAAAAATATCAGCTTGACGAATATAACCATCAACAGAAACACCATCAGTATTTCTATAACCTTCAACGATAGCTGAAGCAGATGCAGAGCCGCCAGCACCAGTACAATTAATTCCAAAAGTATTATCACCTGGAGTCGAGATAGTTACATCCTCAGTTCCACTAATAGCTTTAGTACCTGTCCAGGTTCCAGAAGCAGAACATGAAGTCGCATTAGTAGAAGACCAAGTTAAGGTAATAACCGTATCAAGAATAACAGAAGAAGATGATGCGGAAAGGCTTGCAGTTGGACTTGGTTCTGGAGGAGTTGGTGATCCACCACCCCCGCCACCGCCACATGAAGCTATAAATACTAAAGAAACAACAATTGCTATTAAATTATTTTTAAACATAAAAAAGACTCCTGTAAGCCTGATATCTTGTAAATTTTTATAAATAGTAGTCTATCTTATTTTTTCGGTTTTTGTGTGCAAAACATACCAAAATAAGGAGACATAATTCAAGCATCCAAGAGTAAAAAGTAAAAGTAAGATAACCTTCATAAAAAAGACTAATAATTCTTCCAATATTGATGCAAACCAGGATATATATGATTACTGATGAAACCGTTACGTTTGATGATGAAGTAAGAAATCTAAGTAATAAATAGCCAAATGCTAGCAAAGATCCGCCAAAAACAGCCCTTAGCTCACCTGCAGTCTCCAGATTGTTAATAGTGAAGGGAAATACAGTTGAAGATAGGTCGCTTTTTAACATTATGTAACAACCCATAAGTAGAAAAAAACAAGTAAATAAACCTAATAAGAATTTAACTATTTTTTCCATTAAATAGCTCCCAGCATCTTGAGTGCAAGAAGAAATGAAACAAAGCCAAGAGCAATCCAGAAATACATTTCTTTGGGATTCTGAAATCTATAAGAATTTATAGCTTTAATACAACAAAAAATAGGTGCAAAAACTATCACCCCATAGCCTATTAATATAGCTAAGGGTATAAAAGCTAAAAAGAGAAAAAGCTGTAATATCCATTTATTCATTCAAGTAATTCTATAAGACTATGAATTTATAATAAAGTCAATTTTAAGAAAATGATATGATTTAAGAGTGCACATAATCCAAAATATTATTCTTCAATTATCTCTAAATCGACCAAACTATTATTATTATTTGTAGATGGGTTATTTGAGGTAATAATTGATGCTTTCAGCAATCTAATTTCATTTTGTAACTGAAGTATGACTGCATTATTTTGTTTTCTATAGTTATTAAAGGCTTGAATAGACTCTTCCATTAGTAATATATCGGTATTTAATGATTTAATATCTTTTTGTAGTTGAGGAAGTGATTTAAGTGTGGACGCTACTAATTCTAATTGTTTAATGTGATCTTTAATTTTAGATTGATTTGATATTGCTAATTTATTTAGCTTTATTGATGAATCTTGAAGAGATTTAAGCTTATTTTTTAAATCTTTAACTAAACTTTCAGTTTCCTCAATTTTAACTTTGTTTCTTTTATTACTTAGGTCCCAAAGCTTCCTTATCTCTTTATCTAAGAACTGTAGTTGCGATGCAACACCAGTCATAGAGTCAGCATTGACTGAATCAACAATGCTTAATTGTTCCTCTAGTAAAGCAATTCTATCTTCGTAACTATTTACAAGCTCTTGACTACTGGTTGAGATTTGATTGACCCATAAAGCCAGGGCCATAATGCTTGAAAGCATAAGAACAAATACAAAACCTAAAAATAAGCCACCAGTTTGCTGACGTTTATCTAAATAATTACTATCTTCCTTGTTTACTTTTATTTGTGAATCTTGAGTCGACATCTTTATTTAATGAATATTACTTTAATGAAATTATAGTAATTGTAATTATATTCTATTACCATTTATTAACATTATATTACTATAAAAAATTATGAATTTAGATTTTTCAAATGAACAAAAGGAAATTCAATCTGAAGCAAGAAAGTTTTTAGAAAAAGAGGGTTCTCTTAAAAGAAATAGATCGGTACTGGATGATAAAAATAGTCTAGATAAAGAGTTGTGGGAAAAGATTGTTGCTATGGGATGGACTGGTATCAGAATTCCAGAAGAGTATGAAGGATTAGGTTTGGGACATTTAGAGCTTTGCGTGGTTGCTGAGGAGCTTGGTAGATCTCTAGCTCCAGTGCCCTTCTCGTCATCTGTATACCTCTTTACCGAGGCAATCATTAAATATGCAAGTGAAGAAATCAAACAAGAGATATTACCCAAGCTTGTTTCAGGGGAATGTGTTGGAACCCTTGCGGTGACTGAAGATTTACTTGCTCCTACTGAAAATAATATAAGCGTTACATCTTTAAATGAAGAGATTAATGGTAAAAAGATTGCTGTTCCAGATGCTGGAATTGCAACTCATGCAATCGTTGTTTGCAGAGGTGATAGCGGGATTGAGTTAAGGCTTGTTGATCTCAATCAATCAAGTTGTAATATTGATAACCAAGAAAATATTGACGAAAGTAGAGGTCATTTCTCTATTGATTTTACAAATACCAAGAGTCAAATAGTTGGTGAAGCCGGAAATGGTTGGGAATTATTACAAAGTATTTTAAATCAAGCTGCGGTTCTATTTAGTTTTGAACAAATTGGAGGAGCTCAAGCTTCACTTGATATGGCTAATAATTACGCTAAAGAAAGGTTTGCCTTTGGAAGAGCTATTGGATCTTATCAAGCCATTAAACATAAGCTTGCAGATATGTATATATCAATAACTCTTGCTAAATCCAATTCTTATTATGGAGCATGGGCGCTTTTAACGGATTCATCAGAGCTTGCTGTTGCAGCAGCTACTGCTAGAGTTAGCTCTACTGAAGCATTTCAATTTTGCTCAAAAGAAAATATTCAAACACATGGTGGTAATGGTTTTACATGGGAATATGACTGCCATCTTTTTTACAGAAGATCTAAATTGCTATCTTTAAATATAGGATCATTATCCACATGGAAAGAAAAGCTAGTCAGCGGTTTAGAGAAATCAAACTTAGTTAATTCAAATTAAAGGGGTATTCAATGGATTTTAATGATTCGAAAGAGCAAGCAGAATTTAGGGCTGAATGTAGAAGTTGGTTAGAGCAAAATGCTGAACTTAAAACCGCAGCGCCTAAAGATAAAAGAGAGGGTATGGTAGGCGAGGAAGCTTTTTTAGACTCTGCTAAAGAATGGCAAAGAAAAAAGTTTGATGCTGGCTGGGCAATGCTTCATTGGCCTAAAGAGTATGGCGGATTAGCTGCATCAGCAATTGAAAGAATTATCTGGGGCCAAGAAGAGTCTAAATTTAGTGTACCTAGAGGAATCTATGAGATTGGTCTAGGAATGGCTGGGCCTGTAATGATGCAATATGCATCTGAAGAACAAAAAGCTAGATATTTACCACCAATGGCAGAAGGTAAAGAGATTTGGTGTCAATTATTCTCAGAACCTTCTGCTGGTTCTGACGTTGCTGGACTAAGAAGTAAAGCTGTTAAGGATGGTGATGACTGGATAATAAATGGTCAAAAAGTTTGGACATCTGGCGCTCATTTTTGTGATTATGGGATATTGGTTGTTAGACATGATCCTAATCTAGAAAAGCATAAAGGCATGACTTTCTTTTTTGTAGACATGAAATCTCCTGGCATAGACATTAAGCCAATTAAACAAATTACCGGAGGCTCATCTTTCAATGAGGTATATTTCAATGACGTTAGGATTCCTGATTCACAAAGACTGGGTGAAATTGGTGATGGCTGGAAAGTTGCCATTACAACATTAATGAATGAAAGATTGGCTGTTGGAGATGCTAATGGTGCAGATGCTAATGAGGCGTTTGAATGGGCTAAAAAGCAGGATGATCATGGAGAACCTTTGATTCAAAGTAGAGCTGTAAGAGAATCAATTGCAGATTGGTATTGCCAAGCAAATGGTTTAAAAAATACAAAACTAAGAACAATGTCAGCTTTATCAAAAGGAGATACCCCTGGACCAGAGGCATCTATTACTAAGGTGGTTAGTGCTAATAAACTTCAGGCAATTGGTAATTTTGGAATTGACTCACTTGATATGGCAGGAATGCTTAAAACAGATAATTCAGATGTTCATGGCTTTCAAGGAGCTTGGCTAGGATCACCAGGACTAAGAATAGCTGGTGGAACTGATGAAATTCTTAGAAATATCATTGCTGAGAGGGTTTTAGGCTTACCTCAGGATCCAAGAGCGGATAAGGGCGTGGCATATAAAGATATACCATCAGGCACTAGTAAAGATTAATTTCTAAATTTTGATAAGAACATAAGAAACTCTGCTGACTTACCGTTAGTATTAATTTCTCCGGATGCAACCTTGCTTATAGGGTTATGAATTCCAGCTAAAGTTTCTTTAAATAAACTATCATTAGTCTCGATATTTAAATCGCAATCAGTTGATGCAGATGATATTTCAGCAATTTTGTTTCTTAATGTAATAGTTTTCTTAAGACCTGAATCAAAGGCAAAGCATGCTCTATATATACCAGTTTCAACCTTTTCAGGATTTAAAGTAACAGACAGGATATTAAAAAAGTTATCCATTGATAATTGCTTTAATAGGTATGCATCACTCTTAATTATATTTTCCAATTCGAATCCTGGCTCTAGTTCAAGAGCAGAACTAAGTAAATAATTTCTCTTATTGGGATTGGGTGATCGCTGACCAATATACTCTGCAGCAATTGATCTTAATTTATTTACGTCATTAACTTTATGATTAAGTGCTATCAGATGATCACTGAGTTGAAGCGCCCACTGCATATCTTTTGCTGTGACTGCAGCTTCAAGTTGTAAGTAGATATTCTCAACACCTCCAACCATTAAAGCCAATCTTGAAGCTTCTTCTTTTCTTGATAAAGGATCAAGATCTGAGATATTGCCATTAAACCAACCCAAATATCCATTAAAAATACTTTTTACAGACCACCTGATAGTTCCATAAAATTCATTAAGAAATGGGGAATCTGCAATCTCAGATGGCAACTCTATCATTTCAATAATTTGGTCAGGGTATAAGCCCTGATTCATTAATCTAATGGTTTGATCATGGACATACTGAATAGCATCTCTGTAAAGAGTTAAGGTCTTCATGACCTCTTCACCTTCTATAGGCTTTGTATGACTTGGAAATAAATACTCAGGATTAAAAGATCTCATGTGATCTAAACTATCTACCCAACCCTTAACATCCCTATGAGTCGTTCCTCTAATCGTATATAGGTTAGGAAAAGTTTTATAAAGGTTATCACCAGGCATTAATGCTTTTTGTTGTGGCAACCAAACAAACAACTGATCATTCGTTTCACCAACAGCATGATATAGCTCTATATCTATGCCAGCGATGGTTAACTTAAGTTCATCTGAAAATGTGATATCAGGCTTCATATAACCCGGAGTGCTTTGTGAAACTCCTAAAAATGGCCCAATACCAACATTAATTAATTGCTCTTCTGGCAAAAAGGTTCCAAACATCCTAGAACTTCTTGCGCTGATAATTGGGTTTAATATCCCCATTATTCTTTCTATATAAAATGCAGTGGTCTCATGCGCAATGATCTGCGGTTTTTCTTCACTAATGCTGTCATAGTAGGCTGCACCAAATGTATGATCGCCATGATTATGAGTATATATAACTGCTTTAATTGGATTTGAATTTATATTCTTAAAAAATTTATATATTTTTTCTGCCTCAACAACACTATCGGCAGCATCAATTATTATATTGCCACCCTCGCCTTCAACCATGATTGAATTAGCTATGCCGAAGCCAACAGCAATATGAATGCCATTATCGTATGAGTAAACTGTAGGAATAAACTCTTCGCTATGTTGAACGAGTTTTTCAACTGAGGATGTATACTCAACAGGCTGGGATCTAGTGACATCATCTGAGCACGAGCTTAGTAAAAATATTAATGGCAGGATAGAAATATAATAGAGTTTTGTATTCATATTTTTTTAAAAGAGTTAAAAATTATTATAGAACATTGTATAAAATAATTAATAGTAGAATGCTAAAGATAAATAATGAATAAATTACATCCTCTTAAAATAAATTCTAGAAAGTTGAGCTGGGAAGATAATCAGCCGCATAGTCTTGATTACGATGACAGGTTTTTTCAAGCAAATGTTATAGATGAAACTCAAGAGGTCTTTATCACAGCAAATAATCTTAAAGATAGATGGCAAAACCTAGAAAAAGATAATTTTAAGATAGCGGAACTTGGCTTTGGCTTTGGCTTAAATTTTCTAATTACAGCAAAATTTTGGCATGAGCATAATTTAAATAATAAAAAATGGTTGGATTATGTTTCCATTGATTGCTTTTCATTAAATATTGAAGACTTTAAAAAAATTGTTAAAAACTATCCGCTGCTTAAAGAGTATGGTGATGAGTTGGTCCTAAATTTTCCTATTGAATGTAATGGCTTTACTAGAATAGATTTTCCTAAATTTAAAATTAGGTTAACTCTTATCATAAATAATGTTGATGATGCCTTGGTCTCATTAGTCGGAAATGATAATAATAAATTTGATGCCTGGTATTTTGATGGTTTTGATCCTAGTAAAAATATATCCATGTGGTCACCAAATGTATTTAGTAACATTAATTTACTTAGCAAAGAAAATACAACTTTTGGAACATACACTGCTGCTGGCTTTGTAAGAAGAGGTCTAGAAGAAAATAACTTTAATGTAAGTAAAGTTAAAGGTTTTGGTAATAAGAGGCATAGATTGCAAGGAGTTTTTTCCAAAAAGGACAAGACAACACAATTAGAACTCACACCTAAAAAAGTAGCTATTATAGGCTCAGGTATAGCTGGAACTTGCCTAGCTTACAAGCTAGCAAATCAAGATATCAGTGTTGATATTTTTGATAAAAAAAAGGATTTAAATTTAAATCCATGGGCTGCTATGTATCCTAAGTTTTCACTAGGACTAGACCCTAGAAGTGATTTATTGGTTCAAGGTTACCTTTACGCTCATAGATTTTATACAAAAGTACTGAGTGGATATAAAAATACAGGTATTTTATTTTTAAATAATGGTGAGGATAGAGATTCTTGGATTAAAAGAATTTTAAAGCTTGATAGGGATGATCTTTTCGTAAAATTAACTGCAGACGAAATAAATACTCAAAATAAAGTTAGTCAAGATTACGATGGGATCAAGATAAATATAGGTGGCTGTATTTCGATAGAAGAATTAAATAAAGCTCTTATGCAGCATGAAAATATAAACTTCATATCTGAACAGAATTTTTTGAGCTATAAATTACAAGATGGAATTAAATTAGAGTTTGATAATGGTAAAACTTTTAATGGTTACACACATTTAGTTCTGTGTTCTGGTGGTTCTCTGCAATCATTAATACCAAAAATTGGTCTAAAGCATGGAGCTATAGCTGGCTTTGACAATAAACTTCTTAAAAATATTCAATACCCAATTAACAATAATGGCTATGTGCTACCAGAATGTAATGGCATTAATTGGGCTGGTTCCATATATAGCAATGATGAGATGAATACTGGGGATTCAATTAATTATCAAAATATAATTGAAAAAAATAATCATCTTTTAATTGATGAAGATATCTCTCATATTAAATCTAGATGGATTGGAACAAGAGCTTCTCTTCCAGATTATCTGCCTGTAACAGGCGCTATTGAAAAAGAAAAAGTCTATGCTTTAGGTGGACTAGGTTCAAGAGGTTTGAGTTTAGCGCCGCTATTAGCTGAAACAATCATGAATGAGATTTGCAATATACCAAGCCCTATAAGCCAAGAAGTTAAAGAGGCTATAAGCCCCTTAAGATTTAATGATTAATTAGATTGTAAAATACTATCTACAATATACTGAAGATACTCTTCAGTTAAAGGATCCTGAGAAGCACTCTTTCTCCATTTTGTTAAACCAGTCCATACAACTTTGTCAGCACTCATATCTTTTATATTTACTCTTAAAATAAATTGCTGAGTTGTTTCAAGCTCATTCATATTCCAAGTATCATAACCATATATGTAGGGAGACCTTCTAGGATATTTTGATAATTTAAGTTTTTCTTTGGGTTCAAGTATTAATTCAATATTTATATTTGCTTCTGGATTTAGAGTAAGACCTCTATCTTCAAGAGCTTCAGTTAAAGAATCTTTTAATTTTTCAAACTTAATAGGATTAACTTCTGCACTTAAATCAGATTGGTTCATATTTAATGAGAATTCGTTATAATCTGCAAGGTTAAAACTACCAAGAGAATCAGTTTCAAAATTATAATTATTTAGATTCAAAGAGCAGCTTTGAATAAAAACTAAGCTTATAATTAGGGACAGTTGTTTTAATTTTTTATTAATCATTTCTTTATTTTAAAGAAAAAAATATATTTAGCCAATGTTCATATTAAAAGAAAAGAAATTTATACCTTTATTAAATCTTGAAGCTCAAGTTTTTAACGAAAATGAGTTCAATTGCCAACATATTCACCTAGCTTCTGAGTCTACTGAAAATGTTTTTATGGTTGCATTTAGAACTGTTCCACAAGACTCTAAAGGTATAGCTCACATCTTAGAACATACCGCTTTGTGCGGTTCAAAAAAGTTTCCCGTGAGAGATCCTTTTTTCATGATGATAAGAAGGTCTTTAAATACATTTATGAATGCCTTTACCTCAAGTGATTGGACGGCATATCCTTTTGCAACAATGAATAAAAAAGATTTTGCTAATCTGCTTGATGTTTATCTTGATTCAGCTTTCTTTCCCAATCTTGATAGTCTTGATTTTGCTCAGGAAGGTCATCGCTTGGAAATTAATGAGGAAGACAATCTAGAAATTAAAGGTGTTGTATATAACGAAATGAAAGGTGCTATGAGCTCTATACCAAGTCAGTTATGGCATGGTCTTTCAAAATACCTATATCCTGAATCAACCTATCAATATAATAGTGGAGGTAATCCAGAAAATATTCTTGAACTCAGTCATGAAGAATTAGTTAATTTTCATAAAAAACATTACCACCCGTCCAATGCTACTTTTTTTACATTTGGTGACATGGATCCATCTGAGATACAAAAAGTTGTTGCTGAAAATGTTTTAAAGAATTTTGAACCTTCATTGGAAAAAATTGAGGTTAAAAATGAAACAAGAATACAAAGTCCAATTCAAAGATCTGAAACATATAATCCACTTCCAGGAGATGATGAAAATCACCATGTAGTTCTGAGCTGGCTTTTAAGTGAAAGTCATGACCCGGTTGAGCTATTGGAAACTTACTTACTTTCAAATATCCTCTTAGATAATTCAGCATCACCATTAAGGAAAGCTCTAGAAAGTTCTGAATTGGGCATAGCGCCCTCTCCTTTAACTGGATTAGAGACAAGCCATAAAGAAATTGTATTTGCTGCTGGTCTTGAAGGGGTATCTGCTGGCAATCAAACTGAGGTTGAGAATTTAATTCTCAATACATTAAATGATCTCATGGAAAATGGGGTTTCAAAGGATGTTATTGATTCTTCAGTTCATCAATTAGAAATCAAACAAAGAGAAGTCTCTGGCAGTGGGATGCCTTATGGGCTTGAGCTTATGCTTGGCTGTCTTCCTGCATGCATTCATAGAGATAATCCTCTCGAAATATTAGACCTAGATAAAAGCTTTACTCAATTAAAAGAAAATTTGAAAACAGATAAATATCTTGAATCTTTAATTGAAAAACATCTTATTAATAATCCTCATAGAGTAAATTATGAATTAAAGCCAGAAATTGGTTTAAATGAAAAGAAGGAAGAAGAAATTAAAAATTTTCTTGCTGAAAAAACAAAAAATTTAAGTGCTATTGAAAAAGATGAAATTAATACACTCGCAAAAGATCTCAAGAACAGACAGGATGCAAAAGATGATCCTGGAATTCTTCCGCAAGTTACCGTTGCAGATATACCTTTAACTAGAAAATTTCCAACGGCTATCCAGAATGATGTAACTGAAAAGAATAGAGACTTTTATTACAAAACTGGAACAAATGGAATTGTTTATCATTCACTAATATATCCGTGTGAAGATCTAAATCTGGATCAATTAAGTGCTACTCACACTTACTCTGACCTGTTAACGGATCTTGGATTAGGCAATAAGTCATTTGAAGAAATTCAAAAATGTCAGGCATCTATAACTGGTGGCATTGGTGCATCATTTATTTTACTTCCTGGTAATGAAGCTGAAACAAGAAAAATGGGTCTAAAGATAACAAGCAGTAGTCTGGAAAAAAATGCAGAAGCTATGCAGGAACTTATGATGGAAACTGTAAGTAATGCTAATTTTGCTAATCCAAAAAGAGTAAAAGAAATTATCGAATTTAGTTCTGCAGACGCTGAAAAATCTCTAACTCAAGGTGGTCATAGCTTAGCAATGAGCAGCGCTGCTGCTCAAATTAGCAAAAGAGCTGCTACTAATGAGCTTACATCAGGCCTTACCTACGTAAATAGTCTTAAATCACTTAAGGATTCCGTTAGTGATGATGCTAATCTTAATAGATATATTGATTCCCTAATTGATATACAAAATAAAATTTCAAGCACTCCTATGTATTCATTTACAGCCTCCTCCTTGGAGCAAAAAGGGCTAAATTTAGGCATACCAAGCTTTATGTCAGAGATGCAGTTTGATAATCAAGTATTAGCCCCTACTCAGCAAAGAGAGCTTGGGTGGATAACTGGATCACAGGTATGCTTCTGCGCAGAGGCATTTCCAACCGTAAATGGCTCTCATCCAGATGCTCCAATATTGAGTGTATTAGCAACAGTTTTAAGGAATGGATACTTACATTCTGCAATTCGTGAAAAAGGTGGTGCTTATGGAGCTGGAGCTTCTCATGATAGCAAGGCTCAAGTTTTTCTTTTTTACTCTTATAGAGATCCAAAATGTAAAGAAACCTTTGCTGAGTTCTCTAATTCAAGACAGTGGGCATTAGATAATATTTCATCTGCACAGCTTGAGGAAGGTATTTTAGGAGTTATCTCTAGTATAGATAAACCAATGTCGCCTGCAGGAGAAGCAGGCAATGATTTCATGAATTTAATTCAAGGTAAATCTCAAGATGAGCGTCTAGAATTTAGAGCAAGAGTTAAAGATTGTAAACTGAGTGATTTAAAAGAAATGGCAGCCAAATATTTTATTTCTGAGTCTAAAAGAGCTGTATTAGCAGGTGAGAGTTTTCAAGAAGCTCTTGAAGATCAAGGCTTTGAAATTAAAGTAATTTAATTAAAATATCCAAAAACGTTTTTTCTTAAGTTCCTCAGCACAACCCCAATATTGCTGTTGATACATTGATGATCTTGCTTGAACTCTATCGGATACAGCTATAAGCCATTGTTTTTTTCTATAGGTTTTCTTTTTAAAACCTCCATAACCATCGTGATATGCAAGATATAAAGATCTAGCATCAGCTTTCTGAAAGCCCTGATAATAACCTTTACTCGCATACCAGCCTATAAAATCAGTTGAGTCCTTAAAGTTATTTCTTTTAGCTCTAGAGTTCCCTGTTTCATCCATATAGTCGTCCCAGGTGTTAGTAAGAGCCTGAGAGTAACCTTGAGCTGATGAGGGTCTAAACCATGGTATAAAACCAAGTAATTTATCTCTTTCAGGTTTTGCATTAGCTCTGTAGCTAGATTCTTGAAACACAAAGGACATAAGAACATATGGTGGAATTTTCCATCTCTTTTCAGCCTGAATAGCTGCCTTATACCAGCTCGACTTTTCTTTAAAAATTTTACAAATATTATCTGGGCTTTCAGGAGGCGCGGTTGTGCATGCCTGAATAAAGCAAAAACAGATTATTATGCTAAATATATTTCGATGGGTTTTTAAGAATTGATTCATACTCATTTTCATCATAGATTCTAACATTAAGTTCAATTGCTTTTTTTAATTTTGATCCAGCATTCTCTCCCGCTATAACAAAATTAGTTTTAGATGAGACGCTAGAGGAAACTTTAGCTCCTTTTAATATAAGGTTTTCTTTAATTTCATCTCTTGAATAATTATTTAGTTTGCCTGTTAGTACAACTTGAACTCCATTTAAAGGCATATTTGCTATATCAACTTCAGCTGTTTTTATTATATCTAGCTCCAGGATTAATCTTGGTAATAAAGATTTAGCAAAGTCAGTTTTGATGTAATTAATAATATTACTTGCGACTTTAGGCCCTATATCATCAATACCCAATAAATGATCAAAATCTGCATTGAGAAACAAATCAATACTTGTATATTCCTGAGCTAGGTTTCTAGAAGTCGCTTCACCAACCTCTGAAATACCTAAAGAATATATGAGTTTGTGAAGATTAACTCTTCTTGAGCTCTCAATTGAATTGAGAAGTTTTGTAATGGATTTTTGACCAAACCCATCCATTTCCATAAGTTCATTTTTAAAAGCTTTTAGGTTATATATATCTGCTACATCTTTTAAAAAACCTTTTTTATTAAAAGTATTAATAATTTCTTGACCTAAGCCTTCTATATCAAAAGCTTTTCTGGAGACAAAGTGCACAATATTTCCTTTAACAATTTCAGGGCAGGTAAACTCTGCAGAGCACTTAACAAATGCTGCCTTATTTTTTATCTCTTTAACTGAATAATCATTAGCTTCTTTAGAAATAAAGTAATTAGCTTCAATCTCTGAACCAAACTTTTTAATCTGCTGATTATTATTACCTTTAACCACCACCCAATCCGAAGCATTTTCATTTAAAGTGCTCGAGCCACATGCTGGGCATTTATTTGGAATATCTACTCTAGAGGAATTAGAAGGCCTTTTAGATAGTACAACTTTAATAATTTGCGGTATGACATCTCCAGCTCTTCTTATGATAACTGTATCCCCCACTCTTGGATCCAGCCTCTTCACTTCATCTATATTGTGTAAAGTGCAATTACTTACAATAACACCTCCAACCTTAACTGGTTTTAATCGAGCAACTGGAGTTAGTATTCCAGTTCTCCCAACTTGAAAATCAATTGACTCAATTGAAGTTGTGGCTTCCTCAGCAGGAAATTTGTGAGCTATGGCCCATCTAGGAGATCTTGATACTTCTCCAAGCTTGGATTGATAACTAAGGTTATTAACTTTATAAACAACGCCATCAATATCAAAAGGTATGCCCTCTCTATTTTTGAGTATCTCCTCATAGTATTTAAGACATCCATTAATATCTGAAACTTTTTTATTTAAAGGATTAATAGGTAAACCAAACTCTTTTAACATTGTAAAAAACTCATCCAAGCTACTAATATCAATATCTTTAATCTCGCCAATGCCGTGTGCAATAAAAGACAAGGGTCTTTGGCTGGTAATCTTTGAATCAAGCTGCCTTAGACTTCCAGCAGCTGCATTTCTTGGATTAGCAAATATTTTTTGATCATTCAAAAATGCATTCTTATTAAGCTTAATAAAATCTTCTTTGGATATATAAACTTCACCTCTAACCTCAAGATAGCTAGGCATTAAATACTTATTAGTTAATAGCAGTTTTTGAGGGATAGATTTTATAGTCTTAATGTTGGATGTTACATCCTCACCTTTAATTCCATCTCCTCTTGTAGCCCCAGTAGTTAAAATTCCATTTATATATATTAATGAAATTGCCGCCCCATCCATTTTAGGCTCGCAAAACACCTTATAGCTTTTAATATCAATAAGGCGTTTATTTACTCTGGTAAAGAAATCAATCAACTCATCTTCACTAAAGACATTAGCAAGGGAGAGCATTTGTTTTTTATGGTTATAGCTATTAAAGCTATCTAAGGGAGTTGATCCAACTCTCTGGCTTGGAGATTCGGGAGTAATAAAATCTGGGTTAAGAGATTCTAACTCAATTAGCTCACTAAAAAGCAGGTCATACTCACTGTCACTTATCTCAGGATCATCTAAAACATAATAGTTATAGTCATGCTTTCTAATTGACTCTTTTAAAGTTTCATACTTTGAATTCTTATCTTGCATGAGCTTACGCGAAGTCACTCACTTGCTTTAATCTAGAAGCTTCTTGAGCAGTTGATTTGATATGGGAGATCATTTGTTTAGTTAAAGGGAGTCTGTTTCCGTCACAAATGCTCGCATGGAAGTTTTCACTAAACTGTGTTGCAAAATCTAACATTAAATTAACTGTAAGAATGGCATCATCAACATCATTAAGATCTGCAGCAAGTAAAATTGCATGAGATTTAGTTTCTATATCAAAAGTTCCTGGTTTAAGAGCGTTAGCTACTCTAAATATTTCTTTATTATTATTTTTATAGGAAAAATACCCATTACGAAGTTTTGCATTGTAATTTGAAAGAAAGCCAAATAGTTGATCAATATCATAAAGAGAAGCATCCATTGAGATTAGATTAAATATGATGAGCTCTTGCTCATACTCTTTAGACGCTTTAGATTGTTCTGAGAAATTAAAAGATGACTGAGCAATACGATCAATGTCATCTTCAACACCTTCATAGATATCAGGAATTTCTTCAATTTTAACTTTTAAATCATTGGAGCTAGCAATTTTTTTAAGAAAAAAGAAAGTAATAACTAAAAATAGTATGATCGAAAGACCAATTAAGTATATATCTGAATTCGCCTGCATTTAATCAGTGTTAGCAAGCTCTAATGCTTGATTAACATCTACCGTTACTAATCTAGATACCCCGGCTTCTTGCATAGTAATACCCATCAGATGATCACTTCGCTCCATGGAAACTTTATTATGGGTAATAAAAATAAATTGGATAGTTTTTGACATCTCTTCAACCATGTTGATTAATCTTTGTGTATTTAAATCATCTAGCGGAGCATCAACCTCGTCAAGCATACAAAATGGTGCTGGATTTAGTTCAAAGATAGAAAATACTAAGGATAATGCTGTAAGAGCTTTCTCACCTCCAGATAGTTGTGATATAGATGCATTCTTTTTACCTGGAGGTCTTGCCATTAATACTACGCCACCATTTAAAGCATCATCATCCTGTAAAGTTAGCTCTGCAAATCCTCCTCCAAAGAGGATGGGAAAAACTTCTTTTAATCTGTTATTGACTGCATCAAAGCTATCTTTAAATCTTGATTTTGTTTCAACATCAATTTTCTTAATAGCTCCAGTTAGCTTATCCAATGCTTCGGTAAGTTCATTGTATTGCTCTTCTAATTTCTTACCTCTTATAGATTCTTCTGCAATCTCGTCAGGAGCAGCAAGATTAATTGCGCCAAGTCTAATAATTTTAGCCTGAATATCTGTAAGTTGATCTTCGATATCTTTAATAACAAAATCTTCATAATCTTCATAATTTATATCTTCTATATTGATTCCAGATTTCTTTATTCTTGCATTAGCATTTTCTAAATTAATCTCATAGGTCTTAAGTTCTAGTTTTATATTGGTAACTTTTTCAGAAATAGCTCTTAGGTCTAATTCAGCAATGGATCTTTTATTTTCAAGATCTCGAAGCTCTTGATCAACTTTAGATTGCTCTTGTCTAATATTTACAAGCACTCCTTCGGCAGAAGAGCTTTTTTGCACAAGCTCAGCAATACTTTGCTCTAATTTTTGTTTTTTACTTTCAGTTTCAGTAATTATTTTAGATAGATCATTTTGTCTTGTTAAATATTCATCAGGTGAAGCAAGGTTAATAGAGCCTAGAGCTGAAATACTTTCCTGAATTTTTTCTAACGAACCTTCTAGCTCTAATAAATTCATATCTTTAAACTCAGAGGAGTTAAGCTCAGCTGGATTAATTCCTTCTTTAGTTAAGGCGTGAGAGGCATTCTCTAGATTTACTTCAAAAGTCCTTAATTCTAGCTTTAATGCATTTATTTGTGCTTCAAGAGTCCTTAAGTCAGCTGCTGCAACAGAGCGCTTATTTTCCATTTCTCTTATAAGATCATCTGCTTGTGTTCGCTTGCCTCTAAATTCCTCTAACTCAATCTCAATAGTTGATTTGCTTTGAACTAATTCACCTAACTCTCTTTCGGTTATAGACTTTTTCTCAGCATTATCTTTAAGAAGTTCAGATAAGCTATTTTGTCTATTAAGGTACTCATCAGTTAGAGATTTAGATTGAGCTGAAGCAATATTTAATATTTGAGTTAATTGATCTTTTAACTCAATAGCTTTTTGATAGACTCCATCACTTCCAGAACCCATAGCTTTGAGCGTATCAATAATCATATCTAATAAATTAATAGCTTTTTCTTTAGGACTTAAATTATCAATATTAGCTTCTTCTTCTAGTGCGTTTGCATAACTCTTTTTAGCCTTCTCAAGATCTATTTTGCTTTGAACCTCAATCTTATTTATATTTCTAAGATCAGCTTCATGCATGGCTATATTTGAACTAATTGAAGATGCGGAAGATCTGGCTGCCTCAAATCCGGATGCAACTGAAGCATAGCTTTCTTTTACTTCTGTTAATCTTGATTGCTGCAAATCAAGCTCAGCGGTTTTTTCTGCAATACCTAACTCTAGTGGTGATATTTTTAAATTAAGTTCTGCTTTTTTATCTAAAGCTTCTAATGCTTTTAAAATAGATATATTTAACTTTAATTCTTTTTCTTTAGGCGTTAAATTTTCAAAAGTTGATTCTTTTTCTATAGCTTTTGCATAACTCTCTTTAGCTCTTTCTATATCTGATTTGCTTTGAATAAGTGTCTTGGTTTCATTTTGAAGGTCGGCTTCTTGCCTAGCTATATCTGCTCCTACTGCATAAAAGTTCTTTTGAGCTTCGTCATAAGATGCCCTTACAGACTCATGTTCAGTTCTATATTTATCTATCTGTGATTGCTTGGTATTAGCTTCTGCATCCTTAATAGTTTGATCTCTAAGAGTTACATCTAATTTTTTCTGCAATGCATCTCTATTGTTTTTAGCTTCAAGGGAAAATAATATAGCTACTTTTAATTCATTTTCTTTTTCTTCAGCTTTAAGTTGATTATATTTTTCTGCAGCATTAGCCTGGCCCTCAAGGCGTCTAATTAGTCTTGAGATTTCGTCCTTAATATCCTTAACTCTTGATAGGTTTTCTTTTGTCTTCTTGATTCTTTGCTCTGTTTCTTTTCGTCTTTCTCTATATTTAGATACCCCTGCTGCCTCTTCAATATGTACTCTTAATTCTTCAGGCTTTGCGCTTACTAAATTTGAAACCATACCTTGTTCAATAATTGCATAGCTATTAGGACCAAGCCCTGTTCCTAGAAATAGATCTTGAACATCTTTACGTCGACATTTTGTGCTATTAATAAAATAGGTAGACTGGCTATCTCTTGTCATTAATCGCTTAATGGATATCTCATTATAAGCAGCATACTCACCGCCTAATTTACCACTTGAGTTATCAAATAGAAGCTCAATACTACATTGACCAGATGGTTTTCTTAAGTCTGAACCATTAAAAATAACATCAGACATTGAGTCGCCCCTAAGGTTCTTAGCTGATAGCTCTCCTAGAACCCATTTGACAGCATCAATTACATTAGATTTGCCACAACCATTTGGACCAACAACTGCCACTAAATTTGTAGGAAAAGATATTCTCGTGGGGTCCACGAAACTTTTGAAACCAGCCAGTTTAATATGTTTAAGCTGCATTGATATGAAAGATTTATTAAGCTTTATATTAAACTATTGTGAGTTTACAAACCAATCTTTTTCACTAATTTTTGCACTAAATAACGCTTTATTCGTAGAGATTTTTTTAGGGAATATAGATGAAGAAAAACTCATACTATTTTGACAATTTACTAGGCCATTTAGAAGGATATCTTCATCATTAATTAAAGCTGAAGCTAAATCAAAACCAGGTATAAGAGCATCTGCATTTGTAAGTAAAATATTCAATGTACTAGAATCTTTATATAATTGTTGAGCAATTGGAACAGCAGGGCCATTTTTAATAAAAGCGGTAAATCTTATGGATACGAAATTGCATGTCTTTGGAATGGTGAAACTAGTATTTATTGATGAGAAGGCAAAGTCTGGAAATTTTTTATCTCTAAGAATACTGTATAAAGCATAAAAACGAATTTGTAGGTCTGCATCTTTAAAAATTGGCTCTGCAAATTCTACAAGCTGCTCAGCTGTAATTAAGCTATTGTTGTTGATAGCAAATAAAATAATCTCTTCTAACCAAAGAATCTTTTTATCATCCTCAATAGATAGACTAAAATCATCAAAATATTTATCTTGAAGCTTGGTATTTTCATACACAGCGTCCTTTAACTTATCTGACAGCATTTGCTCATGAACAGACCCAAGGATGGAAAACTTACTGATAAAACCAAAAAGAGCTAAGCCTAATACCATGAAAGAAAAACTAAAAACAAAGGCTTTATTGGAGGATTCTCTTGCAAGCAAAAAGCCAGCTACTGGAAAAAATGCTAAAAGCATTATTAGATAAAAAATTATCATCCTAGCCTTCTTCTAAAAACAAAACCTATAAAAATAATTGCAAGAAAGATGAAGGGTCCAAACCATAATATATAAGTTGAGGTATTTACTTCAGGGTCATATAAAACCCCACTTCCAAATCTATCTTTTGCATACTGCTTAATATCTTTATCTGAATAGCCATTATTAATAAGTTCTGCAATCTTATTTTTTAGATCTTCTGATACAGGAGCATTTGAGCTTGCTATAGATCCACTAGTGCATTTAGGACATCTAACCTCATGAATTAACTTATAAAATCTTTGCTCATCAACTTCTGAATTAAATGTATAAACTTCAGATGTGAAACCAATAAATGATAAAAATATAAAGCTTAATAGAATTATTTTTTTCATTTAAACATCTTATTTTCTTGAATAATTGGAATAAAAACGCTATCCCAGATAGCCTGGTTTACTTCACCGCTATAGTGAACTAACACCACTCCATCTTTAATTAAAAAGGTTTCAGGAGCGCCTGTTACACCCATGTCTAAGGCCAATGAGCCTTTTAAATCATGGAGATTAAAATTATAAGGATTACCATAGGAGTTCAGCCAATTGATTGCATCAATTGATTCATCTTTGTAATTTAGTCCTGTTACCCTGACGCCTTCAGAATTTAATTTCATTAAAAAGTCATGTTCAATTCTGCAAGTTATACACCAACTAGCCCAAACATTAAGTAATAGCTCATTTTGTAAGTCTTCTTTTTTGAAAGATGAGGCCGAATCAAGACTTTGTAATTTGAAATTGGGAACATTGAAATTTTTAAAATTAGCCCCTGGATAAAATTTATCTTCTGTCAATAAATTATAAAAAAATAAAATACCCACAATTGGAATAATCAAAATAGAAAATCTTAACAAGGTATTCATTTTCTTTTAAGTCTCTCCATGAGGGCTGCAAAACCACCAATACCCATGATTGCAGCTGCTATCCATATCCATCTAATTAGATAATTGTATTGTATATTTACTACCCAATAACCATTATCAAGCTGATCTCCAAGCGTCATATAGATATCTTTATAAGGTGTTATTTTGATAGCTGATTCGGATGTAATCTGTCCTCTTATAAAATATTTTCTTTTTTCAGGGAACATGAAGAAAGTTTTATTTGGAGTGTAAATATTTTTTACAGAAAACTTTGCTCTTACTGAGTCGTAGTTGGGCTCATTTATTAAATCAAAATCTATTAAATAAAATTCATAATCGCTGTCTTTATAGATTTCTCCAGGCTTTATATTTATAATTTTTTCATAACTCAAAGAAGCATTTAGAGCAGTTGCAAGTATAAGAACTCCGAATCCGATATGAGCTATTGCGCTTGGTTTATTGAAATATGATTTTTTGATCATGCTATCAACTATAAGAAGGAAATATCTTATTAAAATTAATAGGCCAGAGAATAAAGCACCTACAAACCACCATTGGAAATCTTGATATATATATGAGATGCAAATCGATGCAGCTGCTGCAAATAAAATAGACATTGATAAAAAGCTTTTAAAATTTAATAGTTTTGAGGTTCTCTGCCATAAGCTACCTACTGAGAAGACTAAAAAAATTGCTGCTAAAAATGTTAATGGTGCGAAAATAGTGTTGTAGTAAGGCGGTCCCACGCTTATTCGTTTATCGTATAGATAATCAAATATCAATGGGTACATAACTCCAAGCATTACTGCAAAAATTGCGGCAGCAAAGAGAATGTTATTAATAGAAAGGAATGATTCTTTTGATTTAGCTACAACAAGGTTTTTAGAGATTAGTTGAGGCAATCTATATACATAAAATATCAAAGAAGTTGTTATTAATACTGCAGAGAAGGCTAGTAGGTATAAACCTCTTTGCGGATCATTAGCAAAGGCATGAACACTATCTATTATTCCTGAACGTACAATAAATGCTCCAAATAAACTTAAAGAAAATACTGAGATAGATAATAAGATAGTCCAGCCTCTTAAAACCTTGGATTTAGAAGATACATAAAGTGAATGGATTAATGCAGTTCCAGCAAGCCAGGGCATGAGTGCAACATTTTCAACAGGATCCCAAAACCAGTAACCACCCCAACCAAGCTCATAATATGCCCACCAGCTTCCAAGAGAAATTCCTATAGTTAGAAGAATCCAAGCAGCTAAACTCCATGGTCGAATAACATCCTCCCAATTGATCTGCATATCTCCTTTAATAAGAAATGCTGTGTTGTAGGCAAATGCTATAACAAAACCAACATAGCCTAGATACAAAAATGGTGGATGTATTACAAGAGCTGGATCTTGAAGAACTGGATTGATATCTGCTCCATTTATAGGTGCTATTGGAAGAATTGTTTCAAATGGATTTGAGGTAAATAATAAGAAGATTAAAAAACCAAAAATAATAAAAGCTAAAACACCTATAGCTGGTGCTTTTAATAAATCATTTTTAGATAATAAATAATTAAATAATTGACTCCACCCAGCTAAGAATAGTATCCATAAAAACATTGAACCCTCATGAGCAGACCAGATAGAAGAAATTTTATAAAAAGTTGGTAAGTCTTTATTGGAATGTTCGGCTATGTATCTTATGGAGAAATCGCTTTGAATTGCTAACCAGACATAAAGAAGAAATGAGATAAAAATAAAATAAAATCCATAACTAAAGATTCTGTTTACAAGCAATTCTAGATTGTGATTCCCTTGATAGGTTCGAGTAGAAAAAATGAATGCGAGAAAGAATAATCCTGCGCTCAGAATTGAAAAAAAATGCGATATTTCGACTATCATTCGCTAGGTATCTTTATATTAGGTGGCATATAGTTCTCGTCATGCTTGGCAAAGATATTTTCTGCAATAAGCCTATTATCAACAATCATTCCATAGGCAACTATGCCACTACCCTCTTTAAATAAATCAGGCACAACCCCATTATAGGAGACATTAATTGAATTACTAAAATCAGTGATATTAAAAGATATATTTGTACCATCCCTAATTACGGACTGCATTTGAACCATTCCACCAAGCTTTACTCTTTTATTATTAGGTATTTCAGCATTGATAATTTCTGAAGGTGTATAAAAATAATCCAAGTTCGAATTAAGTGCTGAAAGTATTAAGTAAACTCCTAAAAAGGAAGTTGCAATCAAGGTCATCACAGAGACTAATCTTTTTTTTCTTATCTTATTCATTAATATGCTTTTTTTTCAATTTTTTCAGTTGGTTTTTATAAAACATGAACATAGATAAGAGCGAAATAATCACAATACAAAAAACTGACCAAACATATATCCCATGACCATCCATGTAAATAAAAGTATCAAAACTATCAAAAGCAAAATTAAACATGATCTTTGACCCAGGACTTATTTCCTTCACGATTAAAAATCTGGACTTTTGAAGATAAGATTACTAAGCAGATTATTAAACCGCTAAAACCTATCATCGAAAAAAATAATGGATATAGCATAGAGGGATCAATTGATGGTTTATTGGTAAGAGTTATAGAAGCTGGCTGATGAAGCGTACTCCACCAATCAACAGATTTTTTTATAATTGGGATATTAACAAAGCCAACTAATACTAGTACAGATATAAATTTATCTGCTTTTTCAAAGTTAGTAAAAGACCCATGTAGAGAAATTAAGCCTAAATACATAATAAATAGAATTAAAGTTGAGGTAATTCTTGCATCCCATTGCCACCAAGTTCCCCAAGTTGGAATCCCCCATATAGATCCAGAAACAAGTGCAATAAAGGTTACAAGAGCTCCAATTGGAGCAATTGATTTAATCATATAGGCTGCTAATTTGACCTTCCAGACCAAAAAGACTGCTGCGGCTATAGCCATTACAAGATATAGACTCTGAGATAAAAAGGATGCGGGAACATGTAAGTACATAATCCTAAAAGAATTACCCTGCATATAGTCAGCTGGTGCATATGCCAAGCCCCACACCAAAGCGATCGTATAAATACAAAGAGAGAAATAAAAAATATAGGGATACATCTTGTTAACTAAAACAACGTAAGTTTTTGGAGATGCAAATTGATGATAGAGTTTCTTTAACACAATTTTTTTAAATTTTTATCTTATTCCAAGTGAGTCCGAATAATGAATGAGATTATAAATGGAATAAATACAATTATAAGCAATAAAACTCCAAGCATTAACAATAAAAGGTTAGAAATTTCAAAACCAAAGTTTGCATTTAAAACAATCTTGCCTAATAAAATTAAAATTGGAAATAAAAGCGGCATTGTTATTAGTGCGCCCAATACAGAGCCCTTGTTAAGACTTAGAGAATTACCTAATGCAAAAAGGTTAATAAAAATATATGTGGAAATGAGCATAGATGGAAGAGCTATATAAAAAGATGACATCTCCCCTGTCATACTTACAGAAAAAAATGTTCCTAACAATGATATTGGGATACCAATTAATAGCCAGTAGATAAATATCTTGATTAGTACCATTGAAAATAGCGAATCATTTGCAACGCTGAAGTTTTCTAAAGTGCCATCTTCATAATCCTCTAAAAAGATACCTTCAACTGAAACCATTACGGTCAAAAGACTTGCAATCCACAAAATAGAATAAAAAACATTTTTTAAATCATCACTTGCTAGCTCAACGGTTAATGGAAATGAGATTGTAATTAGAAGAAAAACTAAAATAGGACCAAGCCATGCTCTTAATTTTTTACGTAACTTAAATAGTTCTAATTTAAATAAATCAAACATTACAGGATTCCTATTATCACTTCACTGCTTGGGAGTTCTAGTGGTATATGGGATGTGTAAATAATTGATTTATTTTTACCTAGTTCTGTTGTTAAAAAAGTAGTAATCAGGCGCCTTGTTTGATCATCTAGACCTACACAAGGCTCATCTAGAATAATTACACTAGATTGATTAAGGAATATTCTTACAAGCGCTAATTTTTTTTGCTGGCCATAAGATAAATTACCCACTAGAAGTTCAGCCTTCTGGTCAAGATTAAGGTCTTTTAGTATTGATCTGACTTCAGGATGTGCTACGTCTAATCCATGAAGATGTAAATTATCTGCTACTGATAGATGGTTTTTAAGAACATTTTTATGACCTAAAAATACTTTACCAATCTCTTCATCCCAGATAACTTCTCCTTTTGAGGCAGAGGATATTCCAAGTAAAATTCTTAATAATGAAGATTTTCCAGAACCGTTGCTGCCCTTTACGTGAATAGCTTGCCCTTTCGATAAATTGAAAGAAAGATTCTGAAACAACCTATTTTGATTAATAGAAAAAGAGATATTTTTTACTTCTAACATAGCGCTACCTGACATTAGAGCAATGATACCTTAGATGAACTTCTAGATGTTAATGAAGCAAGAGGCTTTTGCGGATCAAGTCTTGAATAGAGTCTCTTGGATATTTCTGTAAAGTAGTCTGGTTTAAATTTACCCATTCCACCTATTGAGAAATATAGGTCCTTGGTAAAATAAATTCCCTGCTCAATTGATGGGGTTGTTCTTATAAATGTATTTAATTTTTTAAGATTGGATGACACTTTATCTTCTGTAAGGGTTAAGTTAAACCAACCCCAAACAGGATAGTTAATCATAGCCATTTTTTTTAATGACATTCTGTTATTTTTCTTTGGTGAGGAGCTTGGTGGTAACAATACAATTATCGAGCCAAGGCTATCAGCAACAACGTTATCTAGTGTTTCTACAAATGATGCGTATTCCTTAAAGCTTAAAAAGATGCATTCCTCATCTTTGTCGACCTTAAACTTTTTGAGCTTGGCAAGCCTCGAATGAGAGCCAAGAACTATATAGGTTACTAATTCTTGGCTCAAGATTTTAGATCTTAGCTAAAGCTTGCTCGTAGTCAGCAATAATGTCATCAATGTGTTCTAGACCAATGGATAACCTGACAAAGCCAGGTGTGATACCTGCTGATAATAGCTCTTCTTCATTGAGCTGACTGTGCGTAGTACTTCCAGGATGGATTGCTAGACTTCTTGCATCTCCAATATTTGCAACGTGGTAAACCATCTCTAATGCATTAATAAATTTCTTACCAGCTTCAATTCCACCTTTTATCTCAAAGCCCATCAAGCCGCCATTGCCACGGGTTAAATATTTTTCTGCTCTTTCTTTTGAATAACCACTCATTACAGAAGGATAGATAACTCTTTCAACAGACTCATGATTAGATAAGTATTGAGCTACTTTCTCTGCATTACTTGAATGCTCGCGCATTCTTAAGGCTAGAGTTTCTAAACCCTGAATAAACATAAAAGCATTAAATGGACTCATTGCTGCACCCATATCTCTTAAAATAGTTGTTCTTGCTTTAAGAATATATGCAATAGGGCCTAAAGGCTTTACAGCTTCTGACCATATAGCTCCTCCATAAGAAGGATCAGGTGTATTCATAGCAGGCTGTCTTTCAGGAAAAGCTTCCCAGTCAAAATTACCACTATCTACAATAATTCCACCGATGGAAGTTCCATGACCTCCAATAAATTTAGTAGTTGAATGAATTAAAATAGCAGCACCATGCTCAAAGGGCTTACAGATAACTGGTGCAGCTGTATTATCAACAATTAATGGAATTCCTAGCGGTCTTCCTATTTCAGCAACTTCGGATATTGGAAATACCTCAAAACTTGGATTAGGTAAAACTTCACCATAATATGCTCTAGTTTTATCATCAGTAGCATTAGCAAAATTTTGAGGATCGGCAGGATCTACAAAACGCACATCAATACCCATATCAGACATTACATTTTTAAATTGATTATAAGTTCCTCCATATAAATGTGATGATGCGACGATATTATCGCCATTTTTTGCAAGATTCTGAATTGCATATGCTGATGCTGCTTGACCAGAAGCAACAGCTAGAGCGCCAACTCCACCTTCAAGAGCAGCAATTCTATCTTCTAGAACTGCGCATGTAGGATTCATGATTCTTGAATAAATATTACCTAACTCTGATAAAGAGAAAAGATTTGCTGCGTGATCGCAATCATCAAATTGAAAACTACTGGTTTGATGAATTGGGACTGCTACTGAATTAGTATTTTCATCCTTTCTCCAACCTGCATGAAGTCCGATCGTCTCTGGGTGTATATATGTTTTACTCATTGCTTATCTCCTAAATAATAAATTTATTAAAGATGCAGCTTGCTAAAACATTAATTAGCAAGATTTAATAATCTGCACGCTAAAATTTGTGATGACCAAGTATATACAATTTTAAAACATTAAAAAAATTATTATTAGAACTAACAATAGCAACTTAATTTCAAATCTTTATAATGATAAAGTTAATTAATATTTAAAAATAAAAATGGCTAAAAAATATGTAAATTTCCGTGTTGGCGGAACACCCCAAAAAGAGACAGAAGACTATACTGTATGGACTAATGATCTTTTAAAAAGAATTATTGCAAGTAAGACAGTTATTCAGCCTGCAAAATCTACCACTGGGCATAAATTAATAAACTCTGATGTTGCTTATGTCATAACAAATGGCAGAGGAACAATGGAAATAGTTGAATATATGAATGATGAAGATGGTCACGGATCAAATCCATCTTTTGGCGTACAGCACAAAGATTCATATGCTTTATCCAATGGAGATGTCATTCTGGTTGAGTCTGGAGACTATTGCAGAATCATTAACGATTCTGAACATGATCAATTAACTTATATAAGAATATTTGATAGAGAAGGTTGGAGACAAGACGAGTCTTAAATTTCTAAATATAACTTAATACAGTGAAAGATAAACTAGGGATATTCTTTTCAGGACTTTGTGTAGTTCATTGTATTGCTGTGACGTTAATACTTATACTTGGAGGAGCAGATTACTTTAATTTTTTAGTTTCTACTGATTATCTAATTCACCCTCTTCTTCTAATTATCGTAGTTCTAATTGGGATGATTAGTTTTCCTAGCGCTTATAAAAATCATGAAAATAAATATCCTATTATTCTTGGAGTATGTGGATCCTTTATTTTATTTATAGCTTTATTTTCTCCAGATATTTTTGAAACACTTTTCACAATTATAGGTGGTGTAGCTTTGATAAATGCTCACCTCTGGAACTACAAATTATCTCACTAAAATTTAGTTGCCTTAAAAATTAATCTTGGCAACTAGCGGAATGTGATCAGAGACTCCCTCTAACGTATCTACATCAAAACCTACTGGCTTAATATTGTCTTTATCCATGTTAATAGATGTCGTATGAAGCTTAATACTTTCAGGCATAAATGAAATATTTCTTCCCTTAGAAACAAGGATTGCGTCTAGAAATGACCAGTCATTATTAGGAGCATAATAGTAAGTACCTTTACAGCTATTACATCCAACATGATGCGAGATTTCCCAAAATATTTCTTGATTATAAAAAGTGTTTCTGCTTTTTGCCTCTGTTCTTATGACGTTGAAATCTCCAAGAGCAACTGAGGGCTCTTTATTATCTATAAGTAATTGATTTAAAGCAATAAATGCTGATTCGCGCATTTGAAAATTAAGATATGGAGCGGGGAAATGAACTCCGTAAAATCTTACATTTGTACCATTTATGTCTATCAATACATCTAGAATAGGTCTTGAATCTTTATTGCTAAATTCGCCGCTAAACTTAATGTAATGAAGCCTAGAATCTTTAATTGGATATTTAGATATAACAGCGTTATCAATACCCCTGTAATCATTACCTTCTAATAATTTATAGTCAGAATAACCGTAAGGTTCTAATAGATTAAACAACTGCTGGAGAACATTATTATTCTCTATTTCCTGGAACACTATTACATCCGGACCAGAGTCTTCATATGCAATTATTAAGTTTAATATATTAATTAATTTGGCATCTTTAACTGTCTCATTCCAGTCTAAATATAAGCACTCATTCTTCCATACTTGCACTCTAATTCTTTTACAAGATTGTTTGTGCTTGTTTAACTGTTTTTTTGATAGCGGCAAAAAAGCTTTATCATCTTTTTTAAAGTCATCCTGGGTATCAAAAAGATTCTCAACATTAAAAGACATGACGCTAAAAGAATCAGCCTGAAGATTTACAATTGAAAAAATAAGAAGAGTTAAGTATATATATTTATGCATGCTGTATTTAATAGTTTAGTTTATAAAATTCTAGATCGGTCATCATTTCACAAAATCTTGTAGTAAATTTTACTGCCTCCACACCATTAATAACTCTATGATCATATGAAAGGGAAATAGGAAGTATGCTAATTTCCTTCACGTCACCATTAATTATTTCTAGAGCTTTAAATGTTTTTGAAATACCCAGTATTCCAACTTCAGGAGGATTGATAATGGGAGTGAAGAATTTTCCACCAATAGCTCCCAAGGATGATATTGAAAAAGTTGAACCCTTTAATTCATCAACTTTGAGCTTCCGATCCTTTGCAGCATTAGCCATACGACCAATTTCTTCTGAAATTTCTATTATAGAAAGCTTATTAGCTCCTTTTATATTAGGAACAATGAGTCCTTTGGGTGTATCAATTGCTATACCTACATTGATATAGTCCTTAAAAACAATATTTTCAGTATTTTCATCCAAAGAGGAGTTCATTAGAGGGAATTCTTCTAAAAGACTTGCCGCAGCTTTAACAAAAAAAGCTAGGGGTGATATTTTAAGACCAGATGCTTTATTTAAATCTGTTCTAAGTGACATCAATTCATCAATATTAGCTTCATCATGCTGAGTTACATGAGGGATATTGCGCCAGGACTGTTGAAGGTTTTCAGCTGAAGTTTTCTGAAACTTAGTAAGGGGCTCCGTCTTGATATCACCCCATTTTGAAAAATCAACACTTGGATTCTTAGAAAAAGTTTGAGCCTTAGGATCTAATCGTTGTTTTACGAAATGGTGAAGGTCCTCTTTTAAAATCCTTCCTCTAGGGCCTGAAGGTAATACTTCATTTAGATTGATTCCAAATTCTCTGGCTAATTTTCTTACTGCAGGACCAGCGTAGATACTGCCGGTATAATTAATACTAGCATTGGTCTCATTAGGCTTACTTGCAACAGTTTGCTCTTCAATCGTAGGTGTTGCCTTTTTGGCTTCTTTTTCAATTAGGGTTTCTTTTTCAGCAACTTCCTCAACAACAACTTCTGCAGCTTCAATCTCAAGAAATATTACTCCTTCATTTACTGTATCGCCATTGCTAACTTTTATATCGATAACTTTTCCAGCAACTGAAGCAGGAATTTCCATGGCTGCTTTTTCAGACTCTAAGACAATAATAGAGTCATCTTTAGTTACCATATCTCCTGGCTTTACACATATCTCTATAACCTCTACATCTAATGCATCTCCAAGATCTGGAATTTTTATCTTCTCAATAGTCATCTAAACTTCCCATGGATTTGGTTTAGCTGGATCAACTTTTATATCTTTATAAATATCATCAAGTAGTTCTTTAGAAATCTTGGATTCTTTAAACAAAGTAAATGCTGTTAACCTGACGATATGATTTGTATTGATTTCAAAAAATTCTCTAAGCTCTTCTCTTGTATCGCTTCTACCAAAACCATCAGTTCCAAGAACTGCATATGATGAATATATATATGGTCTAATCTGATCAGCATAAACTCTCATGTAATCAGTAGTGGCGATTACAGGGATATCATGATCACCAAAACACTTATCTATATGAGTTTTTTGCTTTTCTTTATGGGGGTTTAATTGATTATATCTTTCAGCCTCCATTCCATCTTTTCGTAATAAATTAAAACTAGTTGCACTCCATACCTCAGCATTGATTGAATATTTTTTTAGCGCCTCTTGAGCTGCTATAGATTCTTTAAGAATGGCCCCTGATCCAAGTAAGCGAATTTGTGGGTTGCTACATGAACTTACTTTGTATAAACCTTTTATAACATCTTCTTCTATGCCTTTAGGTTGCTCAGGTTGTTCATAATTCTCATTGGTAACAGTAATGTAGTAGTAATAATTTTTTTGCTGGACAAACATCTTCTCAATACCATCTTTAAAGATGATGGCTAGCTCATATGCATAAGCTGGATCATAAGATAAACAATTAGGAATAGTAGATGACAAGACATGGCTGTGGCCATCTTGATGCTGCAAGCCCTCTCCATTTAAAGTAGTTCTTCCTGATGTGGCACCAATAAGAAAACCTTTAGCTTGTGCATCACCAGCTGCCCAAGCTAGATCATGAATCCTCTGAAACCCAAACATTGAATAAAAAAGATAAATTGGAATCATAGGCAGATCATAATTCGAATAAGCGGTAGCTAAAGCGAGCCAGGCTGAAAATGAACCCGCCTCTGTAATTCCCTCTTCAAGCATTACGCCTTCTTTTGATTCTTTGTACCACATAACCTTATCTACATCTTCAGGCTCATATTTTTGTCCTTCTGAGGAATAAATACCTATTTGTTTAAATAAACCTTCCATTCCAAACGTTCGAGCCTCATCAGGCACTATTGGAACAATCCTTTCACCTATATTTGAATCTTTTAATAAGCTTGTCATAAGCCTTACAGTTGCCATGGTCGTGGAAACTTTTCTGTCACCCATACCTTTAATAAGGGGTTCGAAATGCTTTTCATCAGGCATCTTGAGTTTCTTTATTTTATTTCTTCGTCTTGGTATGAAGCCACCCAGCTTTTCACGAGTTTTCTTCATATAAACTATTTCAGGTGAATTCTCTGGCGGTCTAACATAAGGCAATGATTCAATTTCATCATCATTAACTGGAATATCAAAGTTATCTCTAAATGCCTTTATATTTTCTAAAGAAAGTTTTTTGACTTGGTGGGTAGTATTGTCAGCCTCTCTTGAGCCTATGCCATAACCTTTTGTAGTTAAAGCCAAAATAACTGTTGGTGCTCCTGAGGAATTAACAGCTTTATGATATGCAGCATAAACTTTATAAGGATCGTGCCCGCCTCTATTTAATTTATATATATCTTCGTCGGTAAGATCATCTACCATTTCCAAAACATCTGGATTTTTTCCAAAGAAATTTTCTCTTGTATAGGCGCCGCCTTTAGCTTTGTAGTTTTGTAATTCTCCATCAACCACATGGTCCATTATTTCTTGGAGCTTCCCTTCTTTATCTTTCGCAAATAATGCATCCCATTTTCTACCCCATACAACCTTGATAACATTCCAACCAGAGCCTCTAAATTCTGTTTCTAATTCTTGAATGATTTTTCCATTTCCGCGAACAGGCCCATCTAGTCTTTGAAGATTACAATTAATTACAAAAATTAGATTTTCAAGCTTCTCTCTGCCAGCCAAACCTATTGAACCCTTTGATTCAGGCTCATCCATCTCACCATCACCACAAAAAACCCATACCTTTCTATCATTTCTCGGTACAAGGCCTCTTGCCGATAAATATCTCATAATATGAGCTTGATAGACGCCCATGATAGGTCCTAGCCCCATCGAAACTACAGGAAACTGCCAATAATCTGGCATTAGCCAAGGATGTGGATAAGAAGAAAGTCCTGGGCTACCAGCTTCTCTTCTAAAATTATCTAAATCACGTTCACTAAAGTAGCCTTCGAGAAAGCTCCTTGCATAAATTCCTGGAGAAGAGTGACCTTGATAGTAAATTAGGTCCTCTAATTGATTTTCAGAGCCTCTAAAAAAATAATTAAAGCCGACATCATACAAAGTGGCAGAAGATGAAAAGGTCGCAATATGCCCACCTAACTCTTCATCACCCTTATTTGCTCTTAAGACTAACGCTAATGCATTCCATCTAATTAAAGACCTAATGCGTCTTTCCATGAAAAGATCACCAGGCATAGCAGCTTCTTCGTTTGAGGGAATAGTATTTCTAAAAGGTGTTGTTAAGTTATATGAAGGAACTTCGCCTGCTGCAGTAAGTTTCTTCGCAAGCTCTGTAAGAAGATAAGAAGCTCTTTCTGGGCCGGCATTTTTAATAACAGAATCAATTGCTTCAGTCCATTCCTGCGTTTCGATGGAATCTATATCTTTATTATCTTTATTATCTTTATTCAAAAGTACTCCTTTTTAAAATACAAAGTTATGGCAATTAACAACTCATTAATTATAATACTTTTAAAATTTAATATTAAAAAATTATGTCAGACAATTTAAAAAAAACATTTCCATACAATGCTGAATCTATAAAAATAACTGAAGAGATGTGTGATCTGAATGGTCATATGAATGTTCTTTATTACAACCAGTTATTGGGTTTTGCTTTTGGAAATTTTTATTCAATTGATATGGGGTTTTCTGATGAGTATTTTGATTTAGGATTCTCATCCTTTACCTTAGAAGATAACTATAGATATATGAAAGAATGTCTATTGGGAGAAAAAATACTACCCAGATACAGGCTGCATAATGTTAATAAAAAGCTTATTCATATAGCTGGAGTTTTAACTAACGAAAGTGGAGATGTATGCGCATTGTATGAAACTGTTCTTGGACATATTGATATGAAGTCTAGAAAAACTTCAGAGATGCAAAATGATTTTCTAAACAACCTACTTTTAATCATGAAAGACAATACCAAGCATCCAATTAATATGGAGCTTAGGCTTAAAATAAAAGATCTTGCATAAAAAAGCCCGACATAAGCCGAGCTTTTAATTTATCTAATTTTAATTTAGAAATTCAATCCAAACTTGATTCCATAAGTTCTAGGATTAGCAAATGTGATATGAACACCACCACCAGCTAAGTTACCGTTTGCAGTAACGCCATGTTGAAATCTTTTATCAGCTATATTTTTAATAAAACCACCAACATACCATTCTTCAGATGCAGGTGTGAATGTAGCTAATATATCCATATATTGTGCTTCAGGAAGTTTAAATCTAGCAGAATTAAAGAGATCTCCTTCTCTTTCACCTTTATGAACATATGTTAATTTAACGTCTGTTACACCACCTGATGTAGGGAATCTTTGTGAGATTGATAAGTTATAATCAAGATCAGATACCAAAGGAACTTTATTGCCTTCAAGTTGCTGCATAGCATCACTTGAGAAGCCAGCTAATGTTTGAACATCTCCTTGAAGATTATAAATAATACCAGCGTCTGTTAAGCCCCATTGCACCAGTGATGCGTATGAACCAAAAGCATTTCCAACAGCTGCTGCTGTTCCAGCTGCTGTAGCTGCATCCATACCAGTTGCTTGAAGAATTCCTGCTAAAGCACTAGTTCCAAAACCAGAAGTGATCATAGTGGTAGCGTTATTTGGATTATTTGGATCTCTTGCAACACCGTTACCCATTGCTGAGTCAGATGCTAAGAAGTTGAAATCAATTTCAGTATTATCTGTTAAGAAGAATTTCATTTGACCTTCAAAACCTTTGTTCATGTAATCAAAAGTTCTATTAACAACACCGGCTCTTTCTAGCTGACCATATTGACCATTAGTAACATCAAATTCAAAGTAAGTAGCATTTAAAAGCAATCTTCCATCCATTAGAATATTTCTGATTCCAATTTCAGTATTAATAGACTCTTCTTCGCCATAAGGTAAAGATATACCTAGCTCATTAGGAGATGTTCCACCAGCTTTTAGACCAGTTGTATAAGATGCGTAAACCATAGTGTTGTCATTAACAAAACGTTGAATTGCCATCTTGTATGTAAAAGCACTATTCTCTGATTGCTCTCTAGTTTGACCAGAATTATTTCTACTATATGTAGGGTTATATGTGTAGTTAGGGTTAGTCACATCACCTAAAGTACTAAATATAGTACTTTCATAAGTATCATCGTTATATCTCATACCTAAGGTTAATTTAGTAGCATCGTCTATGTCATAGTAATACTCACCAAATAAAGCATTTGATTTAACTTTTGTATTTTGACTGGTGATTAATCCACCTAATTCATTTGGAAGAGTTCTATCACATAATCCACCATAAGCAGCACATGTGCCTAAAGTATTTTGAGTGATTAATCCTAAAGCAGCCGGAATTCCAATCGCAGGAATTGCAGGAGCTACAGCACCAAACACTCCACCGAATACTGACCAAAATGCTATTCCGCCTTTACCATTCAAAGCTCCACCAAATAGAGAAGCGCTGTAAGGGTGAAGATCAAAAGATCTTAGCATTTGATAACCAGCAGTTTGAAGGATGTAGTTATTAGCTCCATCATTTTCTCTCATGTATAGACCAGCAGTAAAGTTATGTGGACCATTGAAATCTGAGATTAAATTAATTTCTGATTGTCTGTTGATGTCAACAGCTTGAGAACACTCCACAGATTCTGAACGATCAACCATTGCAGCATTAAAACACTGGAATTGAAGTTCCATTGCAGGAACAGGACCAACCGCAGTAGAGAATGTTTCACTTGCAAACGAATGATCTTGATCATCTGTATGCTGATAGTCTCTTACTGAATAAGAATATTTAGCTTTAAAAGTCATGTCAGATAGTTCTTTTATGTACTCAATCTGCGAGTTTTGAACAACCTGTTGTCTATCTGGATCATGGTTTTTATTAACCCTATCAAGAGTTGCGAACTTTGTAGTATTTGCATAAGAATCAAAGCTAGATGATGGTCTTAAAAACGTTAGAGAATCAATAAATCCAATAATAGTTCCAGCTTCATGAGCTGTTTGGCCTAATTGACCCTTTTCAAAAGGTGAACAGCCATAAAAAATATCCTGTTCACAGTATTGACCACCAATATTCATTCTGTTGTCATCTGAAGAATATTCAGCAGTATTAAAACGCAATGAGCTTGAATCATCTAAATCCACATCAACTGATAATCTGATTGCATAAGAATCTCTTCCATCAATATCATTACCAGTACCAATATTTTTAACCCATCCATCTTTAACAAATGAACCATAAGCTAGTCTTGTTCTTACATTGTCACCAAGCGGTAAGTTGATCGCTGTAGTAATTCTTTCTGATCCATAGTTACCCATTTCAACATTAATGTATCCACCAACTTCAGCTTCAGGTCTTGCAGTTACTAAGTTAATGAGTCCGCCAACAACGTTTCTTCCATAAAGAGTTCCTTGAGGACCTGCAAGAATATTTACTTGCTCGACATCAAAAAAACCAATTTCACCAAAAGCACTTCCTGCTAATGTATGACCATTAATAGCTGTTTGCACGGAAGAAGCAGTACCTGCTCCAACCGCAGCACTAGAAGCTCCTCTAATAGTATATAAAGAACCTGAACCAAGAACATTTTGGTATGAGAATCCTGGAACTAATTCAGCTAAATCCTGAACTTCAGTTACTCCAGCACTATCAAGAGCATCTGCTGAAAGAGCTTGAACTGAAAGCGCAACATCCTGAATAGACTCAGATTTTCTTGTCGCAGTTGTCAGAATCTCTTCAACTTCTTGAGCAAAAAGATTTGTTGGTATTAATAAAAATATTGATGCAGTAGCACCCATTAGATATCTTAATGATATGTTCATACTTGGTTTTCCCTTTGTGTATATAAAAATTATCGCTATATTCTCATAAAAAGAGCTCTTAGTCATAATAAAATAGATTTAAATTTTAGGTATAAAAGATAGGTTTAAAAACTACACTAATGGGTCATATCCGTTTTTGCTCCAAGGGTGGCACCTTGAAACTCTTTTAATACTTAACCAAGTACCTTTTATGGGTCCATATTTATCTATAGCCTGAATTGAATACTCTGAACATGTAGGAGTAAATCTGCAACTAGGGCCCATTAATGGAGATATCAAGTATTGATAGCTCTTAACAAGCTTTATAAAAAAAGCTTTAAGCACTATTAGTTTTATGAACTATGGGGTGATTTTGACTCATGAGAAATTTCATCAATTATATGATCAAGATCATAGGAGATATTTTTATCACTTCCAAGACGTCTTACTGAAAGACTTCTTTCCTCAGCCTCTTTTTTTCCTATGACCATAATAACTGGAACCTTTGCTGCACTATGCTCTCTAACTTTATAACTAATTTTTTCATTTCTTTTATCAGTTTCTACTCTTACACCTTTTAATTTTAAAAGTTGAGCAACCTCATCTACATAGGAATCAACATCTGAGATGATTGAAGCTATAACAACTTGGCGTGGCGCAAGCCATAAAGGTAACCTACCTGAATAGTTTTCAATTAAAACACCAATAAAGCGCTCAAAAGATCCCAGAATTGCTCTATGTATCATTACAGGTTGATGTTTTGAGCCATCCTCACCTATATATTCAGCATCTAATCTATCTGGTAGATTGAAATCTGCTTGAAAAGTACCACATTGCCATTCGCGACCTATAGCATCAGTTAAAACAAAGTCGAGCTTTGGTCCGTAAAAAGCACCATCCCCTTCTTCTAGGGTATAAGGAAGACTGAGTTTCTTAATTGCATTCTCTAATGCTGCTTCAGCTTTATCCCAAACCGCATCAGAACCAACTCTCACTTCGGGTCTTGTAGATAACTTAATAGAGAAGTCTGCAAAACCTAAGTCTTGATAAATGCTTGATAGAAGTTTTATGAATATGGCTGTCTCTGATTCAATTTGAGATTCAGTGCAAAATATGTGGCCATCATCTTGAGTAAATCCTCTAACTCTCATAAGACCGTGCATAGTTCCTGATGCTTCATATCTATGGCATGAACCAAATTCGGCTAATCTTAAAGGTAGATCTCTATATGATTTAAGTCCTTGGTTATATACCTGAACATGGCATGGGCAATTCATTGGCTTAAGAGCATTTACTCTTTTTTCATTGGCATGCTCTTCATCTATTTCAGTGATAAACATATTCTCTCTATACTTATCCCAATGACCTGATGCCTCCCAAAGTTTTCTATCAACGACTTGAGGTGTTTTAATTTCTTGATAGTTAGAGTTATTCAATCGATAACGCATATAGTCTTCTAAAGCTCTATATATAGTCCAACCATTTGGATGCCAGAAAACCATGCCAGGTGCTTCCTCTTGAAAATGGAATAAGTCCATTTCTTTCGCAAGTTTTCTATGATCGCGTTTTTCAGCCTCTTCTAGCCTAAGAAGATAAGCATTTAATTCTTTATCTGATTTCCATGCAGTTCCATAGACTCTAGTCAACATCTCATTATCTGAATTACCACGCCAATAAGCTCCAGCTACCTTAGTAAGTTTGAAAGCGCCTATATGCTTTAAATTAGGTAAATGTGGCCCTCTGCACAAATCAATGAAGTCTGATTCGCCTTGCTGATATATTTGAAAATTATCTTCTTGGTCTGAGTCATTAATAATGTCTACTTTATAACCTTCTTGTTTTGCCTTAAAAGTCTTTATAGCTTCTTTCTTTGTATTTAAAGATTTACTAATCGAATCACCTGAAGCAATAATATTACGCATTTCGTTCTCAATTTTAGGCAAGTCATCAGATGAGATAGCTTTTTCAGTTAAGAAATCATAATAAAAACCATCATCAATGGTTGGTCCGATAGCTAGCTTTGAATTTGGATATAGGTTTTTAATTGCTCTTGCTAAAACTTGAGCAGATAGTGTATGACGCATTATTTCCAATCCTTCATCAGAATCTATAGTTACAATAGATACTTTTGAGTCATCAATAATTGGGTCACATAAATCTCTTTGAGATCCATTAACTACTACTGCAATCGCTGCTTTTGCTAAACCTGGTCCAATATCATTAGCTAAATCTAGTCCAGTTGAGCCCTTTTCAAGCTCGCGAATACTTCCATCTGGCAGTGTAATGTTCATATCGATAATATTATATAGGTAAATACACAACTGTATTAGTTGAAAGTATCATTATAAAAACTAATGTTGTCACCATAGGCCCGAGATAAACTCTGCCCGTCATATAGAAAAAATATCTATTAAAGTAAGGAAGGATGAACATCATAGGAACAATTGCAAATAGTAAATTTACACTTAGCCAGTTAGTTGTCCAGAAAACAGTTCCTGTTCTTGCAAAAGTTATGTACTGAATAAAAATAATTAAAAATAGACCTAATGAGTTTGCAATTCCTGCAATTAGCATAGATTTCCATTCTTGTTGCCCTTCTATTCTCATTGCACCATTGACTCTTAGTGAATTAGAAAAAAAGAAAATAAAGAATAACGGAGCATACATTGCTAATACTAATAACATTTCAGGTTGAAATATTCTTACACCCATAAACCAGAATCTATAATCAACATGAAAAATAGAATAAATAAAAAATAAAAATATGTAGTAAATACTAAAAACTAAAATAGATAAGGCTAATGTTTTTATTATGTAGTTCATATTTACATTCAGGCCCCATGATGCAGATGAAACCCCATGTTTTTTTCCAAAGAGTTGGTATGAAAGCGTAAATAAGAGCAATCCTACAAGCCCATTAAATGAAGCCCATAACATAACAGAATTATTCATTCGTTGAGGGTAGAACCATGTCATTTCTCGACTTGCAGCTGCTTGAAAAATATTTTTAGCAGCATCGACCATCGGTATATAAGACAAGCAAGCTATAGACGCTCCTAAGAAAAATATTAACCAGAAGACTACTTTTGAATTTCTGGTTTGTTTTGGAAGTGCATCTGGTATCTCTTTTACTAGTGACTTAAATATTTTTAATGATAATAAAAATCGTGATAGCGGAATCAACATAACCATCGCTGTAATCATTGATATTAAAGTCATTAACTCTTTCCATTGCCAAATCTGATTTGATGAGGACATGGATGAATTCAGATTAAAAACTTTTTCAAAGTACTCTATTTGATTAGCAGTAGCTATATTGTTGTAGGGTTGAAAAGGATGGATCAACTCCTCATTATGTATAACTCTCAAATTACTGTCTGCTAAAGAACCATAATACTTTCCTAACTCAACCTCTTTAAGATCTTGCTTTCCTTTATTGATTCCCCAATTAATAACTCTTAAAGACTCAGGTGCAATTTTCATATTTGATGCATCCCAACCTGATAATTCATTTCTAAAAGCTCCTTCATCATACAAAGCGTAGCTAACGCCTACATTGGAACGAATATCCTTAAGAACCTTATCTTGCAGAGTTAAAACATACCCAGATACAAAAACAGAATGAAGTTTACTTAGCTCATTATTGTTTATAGCCTCTTTGCCAAAATAATTTGCTCCCCTAATAGCAGCATTGCCACCCATAGAGTGACCAGTAGATGCAATTTTACTAGTATCTATATAATTTAAAAAATTTCCAGAATGCGCTTGTTCAACTAAGTGAAACATTCCATAACCCTCGGTGGTTGCTGATCGTTTGCTTCTTGAGGAACTAGAAAGACCCTGTGCATAGGGATCAATAAGAGCTATAACCATACCTCTTCGAGATAATTCTATTGCAATATTTGATAAAGCTTCTTTTGATCTTTGGAATCCAGGTACCACCACTACAAAAGGAAGTTTATTTTCTTCAGTTGCAAGATTGGGTTTGTATAAATCAAAAACTAAATGTTGCCCTTTTTGGGTAGACAATTTTACTGAATTAACTTCTACGCGACCAAAGTCTGATTGAATTAATGAGGCAATTAAGCTGCACGTCAATATGATGAAGAAGCAGGTAAAAAGAAATCTTGTATTTGAATATTGTTTCATTTTATTTGTAGTTTATTTTACTTGAATTCATGAATACGCACTGCTAGTCTTAGTTAATTATATTATTTAGGAGACATTATGGAAGTTTATATTATCTTAGCTTTGGTTCTAGCACTACTACAAATTTGGATTATCCCAATGGTATTAAATTCAAGTAATCTTGAATGGATGCTCTCTAATAGAGAAGAAGTTTTAGATGACTCACCAGTCCTTATTAGATCAAGAAAAGCTTATGCAAACCTTCAAGAGACTTTGCCTATATTTTTAGCTTTAGCTCTTTTGTCGATGATTAAAGGAATTGATGTTACAGACATGGCATGTTGGTGGTTGGTCTTTAGAGGGGTTCATGGTATTTCATATATGGCAGGAGCAACCTACATGAGAACGCTTTCTTGGTTTGGAGCTTTAGGAGCACTTATAGGTATGGCAGTCCAAATTATTCAATTCTCATAAGAGATATGTACTTAAAAGGCACCTCTAGGGTGCCTTTTTTATATCTAATGGGTTTATTTATTGGCATGTAAATTGCATCTTTATGTATGTAAGGGTAATAAAGCTTGCAAAATATATAATAGACATTAGTATTTTGTGTATACATCATTTTTTGGAGAAACAAATGAATAAATTAAACACTAGCCTAGCGCTGCTATTTGTAACTATTTCTGGAGTAAGTTTTGCTCAAGAGGTTGAAGAAATAATAGTGACAGCCAATAAGAGCGAACAAACAGTTCAAGAAATACCTATGAATATTTCAGTGATCACAGCTGGAGATATTGAAGATCGCGGTATTTCAAATCCTGAGGATTACTTGAGGACCCTTGCTGGCGTTTCAACGCCTGGAGGAGATTCATTTTTTATTATTAGAGGCTTAAATACCTCGGCTGCTCAAAGAAGCTCTGGAACAACCAATGTTTATACTGATGAAATCAACATGGCCATGGTAAATATTTTTGATGTTGAGAGAATTGAATTACTCAGAGGACCTCAAGGAACTCTTTATGGTTCTAATGCTATTGGTGGAACTTTAAGATACATAACTAAAAAACCAGATCCTTCTGGTTTTGATGCTTCGGTTGAGTTTATAGCTGGTAGTAAAAAGTTTGCCTCCAAGGCTGTAAAAAATCTTAACGCAATGGTTAATATTCCATTAGCGGATAATTTAGCTATGAGAGTTATTTCTACTTCATCTTTTGATCCCGGTATATATCAAAATGTTATGACTGGTAATAAGTCAGTTGGTGATGAAAAAGATGAGCAAAAAACTGCGACTTTGGGTTATATGGATGGCCCTCTTAGTGTCATGGTTAGGTACAGTGAAAAATCAAGAAAAGATAATGGTGTTCAGGAGACAGGAAACTCTTCCAAACCTGGCTCAGCAGATGTTTATGACCCAAATTGCACTTCAGATCTTTCTTATTGGTATAACTGGGATGGCTTGCCTAATTGCTCAAGAGTAGCTTCGATAGCAGCAGAGATTGGAGTTGATACATCTGGCTATAATCCTCTTTTATGGTTTGCAGATGCAGCGGATGAGATCGGAATGACTGATATGAGTATGCTTGCAACAACAATAACTTATGACTTTGATATGTTTACAGCCACATTAGTTAAATCAAGTTCTGAAACGAATGTATTTGAAAAAACTGAATGGGGAAGAATTGATATGGATGACCTCTACAGCGCTCCATTATATAACGTTTCAACTGATGAGAGAGATACCACTGAATTAAGGATTTCTTCGAATCCTGGAACTATTGAATGGGTTGTGGGTTATTACAAGGATGAAAAAAGAGGCCTACCTGGTAATAGACAGGATCAATTTGGTATAAGCGATGCAGCATATGATTACATAGCAAATGTAATTATGGGTTACACAGGCTCAGCACCAACAGAATACCTTCCTTGGCAGAATTATAATCCTGGATATCCTGGATGGGATAATTCAAGGTTATATTATGGTTTTTATAGTTATGGTGATTATGCAGATGAGGAAGCCTTCTTTGGCCAACTTAGTTACAACATGGATAAATTTGAATTTACTGCTGGAATAAGAGATTACGAGTTATCTGATGGATTTAAAGGTGAAAACTATGGCGTTTTCTATGAAGGTGAGTACGCTTGTGATGATGTAGATCAAACAGGGCCTGACGGTATTTCATGTGGTGAAGAGTCAGGATCTGAATCAGACTCAAGACCTAAATTTACAGCTAGCTATATGCCAAATGATGATCTTACTTTTTTTGCAGTAAGCTCAGCTGGCTATAGAACCGGTGGTAATAATGCCGCACTTCCTTATTTTTGTGCAGAAGACCCAGAGGCAGCTTCATCATTTAAGAGAAGATATACTTCTGACAAAGCTGAAAATACTGAATTTGGTGTTAAGGCTAGAGGTAATGGTTTCTCTATAAATGCTACATATTTCCATATTGATTGGACTGATATTCAGATTATTGTGTCTCCAGCATGTGGATGGAGTTACTACTTTAATGGAGCTGAAGCAACCTCTCAAGGTATAGAGTTAGATGTATCTTATGCCTTGGCTGATAATTTATATCTAGACTTCACTGGAAGCTCAATGACAGCTGAAACAAATACTGACATTGTTAGTTTGGGTGCTAGCAAGGGAGACAGATTACCTAATACAGTAGAGAAGCAATACAACATAGGTCTTACTTATGAATACTCATCACCATTAATGGGGTTAGCTTCATTTATAAGAGCTGATTATCTTTACTACGGTGATAGTTTTGCTACTTTTGAACAAAGCGAAAGTATGTTTTCTCCTGATTACACTAAACTTAATATTAACTGGGGTATGGAGATAGATGAGAATAATAGTATTCAATTGTCTGTTGATAATGCTACCGATGAGAGAACGGAAGCCTTTAAGTATTCAGTAAGCTCACCTAGCTGGAGACCTAGAGATTATATGCAGTGGATACCGCCTAGAAGTGTTACTTTTAGTTACAGATATAACTATTAAGAGCGCAGGTAGATTAAAAATGCTGGTTAATACCAGCATTTTTTTTGTCTGCTAAATACTCTTCCAAATAGTTCCAGAAGATGTATCTTCTATTTCTATTCCCATAGATCTCAGCTGGTCTCTGATTGAATCAGCTAATTTGAAATCTTTATCAGCTCGGGCTTTATTTCTAGATTCAATTAATTTATCAATAGCTTCTGGTTCGATAGTATTTTTAGTTATGCCGATTTTTAGCCAGCTACTTGGGTCTTCTTGAAGTATCCCCAATATATTTCCGGAGGATAAAAGACTGATCTTGATATTCTTCTTTTCATCATCTGTTTTATTAGAAATATCACCAAGCAAGGTATTTAATTCCATCAAAACTTTTGGTGTATTAAGGTCATCACAAAGGGCTTCAATAATATTATTAGGAGGATTGATTAAATCAGCTTCACTTAGTGCAATATTCTCTAAATCTCGTAGGATTCTATACATCTTATCTAGTAATTTTTTTGCTTGATGTAAGATTCCATCATTCCAATCAAGACCTTGTCTGTAATGAGATGATAGCAATGCTAAGCGAAGAACTTCGCCTGAGTAACCTTTAATAAGGTCATCAACTAATAAAATATTATTTAAAGACTTAGACATTTTTTCACTATTAACTGTCACAAAGCCGTTATGCATCCAGTAATTAGAATAAGAGTTAGGATTCTCTATATCAGCACTAGAGCAGCAGCTTTGTGCAATTTCATTTTCATGATGAGGAAAAGTAAGGTCTCTTCCGCCACCATGGATATCAAAAGGTAATCCTAAAGTTTTTTGAGACATTGCTGAACATTCTGTATGCCAACCAGGTCTTCCAAAACCCCAAGGTGAATCCCAACCAGGTTGATCTTTTGAGCTAGGCTTCCAAAGTACAAAATCTGCAGGATCTTTTTTAAATGGAGCAATTTCAACTCTACTTCCGGCTATTTGCTCATCCCTGTTTCTATTTGATAAGAGTCCATAATTTGGATATGAAAGAACATCGAAAAGAACATGCCCTTCTCTCTCATATGCATGATCTTTATTTATTAAGTCTGAGATTAATTCAATCATTTCTGGAATATATTCAGTTGCTTTGGGCTGAATATCTGGAATTAAGACTCCAAGTTTTGCCATATCGGTATTATAAATATCCGCATACTTCTCAGTAATATCTTTAAAAGGAACATTCAGTGTATTTGCAGCATCAATAATTTTATCGTCTATATCAGTAATATTTGATACATAGGTTACCTTTGGATATAAATATCTAAGCAGCCTCACAAGATTATCAAAGACTACTGCCATTCTGGCATTACCTATATGAGCAAAATTATAAACAGTTGGCCCACATGCATAAATTTTTATGTGTTCAGGGTTTAAAGGATTGAACTCCTCTTTTTTACCAGAAAGAGTATTATGTATTTTTAAAGACTGCACTATTTGCACCATGTTCAAAGACTTCTACAGAGAGTAATTTAACTCTTCCATTGGTTTGTTCATTTATATATTGGTTTGAAAAGTTATAGGTCATTTCAGCAAATTTTTCACACCCTACTGCATCTAGCTCAATGATATTTGCAACTCCTTTATTACCAAGTTCTTTTAACAGCTCTAACTCAGGATCATCTTTGGATATAAGAAAGGTATGATCAAAGTGATCTTCAATCCAGTTCTTAATATTTATAAAGCCACCAAAATCATAAACCCAAGACTTATCATCAAGGTCTGCTGCTTCTAAGGTCAACTTAAAGCCTAAACTATATCCATGAATTTGATTGCATGCAGAATCTGCTTTCCATTGTCTAAAGGCACAAGAAAAGCCTCTATCAGTTCCAAACGTTTTTATTACTTGATATGTTTTCATTTTAAAGTTTCTATAGCTTCTAGATTTATTATATCAAGTTCTCTTAGTTGATTGAGTAATGGAAGAAGAGGCATCCCTCTAACTGTATATGAAGAGCCTTCTACTGATTTAAATAAATTACAACCAAGAGATTCAAATTTGTATGCGCCAGCAGCTCCAATTGGATCTTCTGCTTGAACATAATTGATTATCTCTTGATCTGAAAGTTCATGCATTGTCATAATTGCATATTCTGAATACTTCCATATAGGTATATTATTTTGATATATACAAATACCACTGTATTGAAAATGTGAAGTACCAGAAAGTTTCTTTAAATTATTAATTGCATTTTCCTGGGTTCCTGGCTTATCAAATATAGTATCCTCATGAATACACATCTGATCTCCACCAATAACAAATGCTTCGGGAAACTGGGAGCTGACTACAGATGCTTTTGCTGCAGCTAATGCAATAACTTGTTCATTAAAGGGCAATGCGCATATTTTTTCTTTTAAGATTGCTTCATCAACATCAGAAGTAACTACTTTAAAGTTAATGCCTGCATCTTTAAGCATAACTTGCCTGCTGGCTGAGCCAGAAGCAAGAATGAGAGGCTTTTTAGTTTGAATAAATAAAGAAGCAGACCTGCTGGTCATTAACTTGAAGCATTACCAGAAGCTATTAAGTTCATAAACTCAGCTCTTGTTTTAGGATCTGCTTTAAAGAGCCCTAACATTCTACTGGTTACTGTGCTTGCTTCTGTTTTATGAATACCTCTTGTTGACATACATTCGTGTGCAGCATCAATTACCACCGCAACTCCTCTTGGCTGAAGAACTCTTTCAATGGTATCTGCAATTTGAGCAGTCATTGTTTCTTGTGTTTGAAGACGTTTTCCAAATATATCAACAACTCTGGCTAATTTACTTATACCAACAACTCTTTTATTTGGTATATAACCCACATGAGCTATTCCTATAATTGGAACCATGTGATGCTCACAATGAGACTCAACTCGAATATTTCTTACGATAACCATTTCATCATAACCCTCAACCTCTTCAAAAGTTTTAGCTAATACGGCTTCTGGATCAATATTGTAGCCTTCAAAAAACTCATTATAAGATCTTACAACCCTATCTGGAGTTTCGAGTAATCCTTCGCGAGTTGGATCATCTCCTGCCCATGAAATTAAAGTTTTAACTGCTTCCATTGCTTCTTCTTTAGTAGGCCTGATCATATCTGACATATTTTTTCCTAAATGTGTAATCGGTTTGATGCCATTTTATCTGATATGAAATTAAATAAAAGTCTAAATTACATACCTTTACTAATAATTTATATTAAATAAGGTTTTTAATAGGTTTTTCATTAATAATATTTAATAGATTTTCACAAAATAATGCATTCATCCTAATAATTGCATGTAATGAATGAGCTGAATCATGAGGTGAAATATAACAATTATTAGCATTCCATAAACCTGATTGACTGGGTAATGGCTCTATTTTGGTTGTGTCAAGAGCGGCGCAGGCTATTTGGCCTGAATTTAGCGCTTTTATTAGATCGTCCTCATTTACTGCATTTCCTCTGCCTACATTAATAAACATAGCTGTATCTTTCATTAAAGATAAAGTTTCTTTATTTATAATATTGTCATTTTCTTGAGAAGATGGAAGACAGGCAATAACAAAGTCTGCATGCGGTAAAAGCTCTAATGTTTTATCTGGGTGCTGAACTGAGTCGGCAAAAGCACATTCAAAACTAGAGCGCTTAGTTGCAGTTACATTCATGCCAAAGCTTTTAGCTAATCTTCCAACTTCTTGACCTATGCCACCATAACCAAGAATTAATATGCTTTTGAAGGTAAGTTCACCATCTCCACCCCAAGCCTCCCAATTAGTGTTTTTTTGTAATTCAATATGTTTATCAATTCTTTTAGTCCATCTAAGCATTTGAGCAAAAACATAATTAGCAATAGGTATTGCATGAATACCACTAGCATTTGCTACTCTTGCATTTGTTTTAAGAATATTCTGAATAAGTGGGCTGTCGGTACCAGCATAACCAGTTTGAATAAAATCCATTTGTTCACAAAGTTCAATAAGTGGTTTTGCTATAGCTGGATTTAAATCAGCCGCAAACATAAATTCATAAGTGAGAAAAAAAATATCACATTTTTCTATACCTTTCCATGAAGGGTTTGCAGGGTCATTGGGGTCAATTGCTATTAATTCTATAGAAGGATCAACTTGTTTTATTTGATCACCAAAGAATTGCTCTGTGTTGTTAGATACTAAAACTTTCATAATTAATCTGTATCGATGTTCATGCTAATTTGTTGCTCAACCTTAAATCCAGCCTCTATATTAATAGGCTCAATTGCGTTAAGAGATTTTTTAGCCAAAACTAAAGAATGTCTTTCTTTGCCCGCTATTGTTTCTGCTAATATAAAAGCAGCTTCATGAAGTTCCTGTATAGAGTTATGCAAAGAGGTAATAGCACCATATTTATTTGCCTCTTCAGCAGAAATTGGTTCACCAGTTAAAATCATCTGTCTGACAACATTTAAAGGAAATAATCTTGTCATATGGGCTGCACCTACGATGACTCTAAAGTTAATACCAGGAAAACCGAAATAGGCATCCTTCGATGCTAATATAAAATCACCGGATGCAGGAATAAAAACTCCAGCACCTAACGCATAACCATGACAGGCTGTAATTACTGGAATATTGCACATATGAATACTTCTTGCTGCTTTCCAGAGATGATCCATTAAAGTGGGGACTAATTCGATACTGTCTCTAGTTTCAGCTTTATCAGCGCCACCACAAAAACCCTTACCAGAAGCCGTTATGACTATAACGTTTACTGATTTATCTTCAGAAAAATCATTTATAATATTACAAAGATTGAGCCATTGAGTTGAATCAATTGCATTAACTGGGGGACAATCGATATTAATTTTGGCAATTCGTCCTTCTTTAGTATGATGAATTGGCATAAAGCTCCTTAATTTTTAATAAAGTATTTTAATTGTAACAATGTCAAAGATAAAAGCATTAATAAATCCCGTAACTCCCTTTCAGCAGAATGCTCCAATAATTTACTGCACTGAAACAAGAAAGTGTGCATTTGTAGATCCAGGTGGAGATCTAGAAATCTTGCTTGAAGCTGCAAAGCAAAATAACTTAATACCTGAAAAAATTCTTTTAACACACGCTCATATCGATCATGCCGGAGGTGCTCATGAGCTTTCAAGAATTCTTAATCTCAAAATTGAAGGTCCGCATAAAGATGATCAATTTCTAATAGATACTATTGAAGAGCAGGGGCAGATGATGGGAATACCAGCTAAGAAATTTATTCCTGATATTTGGTTTGAAGATGGTGATCAAGTAAGTGTTGGTAACTTAACATTAGATATTTATTTTTGCCCAGGACATACACCTGGTCATATAGTCTTTGTTCATAAAGATTCAAAATTTGCAGTTGTAGGAGATGTTTTGTTCAGAGGATCTATTGGAAGGACAGACTTACCTGGCGGCAATCATCAAGACCTGCTTGATTCTATTACTTCTAAGTTATGGCCACTTGGCAATGATATTAAATTTGTTTGTGGCCATGGGCCTGGATCAACTTTTGGACAAGAAAGACTTAATAATGCTTATGTATCAGATAGAGCTTTAAGCTAGAAAGTTAGCCTAAAACCAATTTCAAAAGAGCTATCAAGCACATCGCTTGAGATGACTTTAATATTTACAGCTGAATGCTTGCTAATATTAAATACTGCCTCTGCTCCAAATTTTCTATCCGTTTCATCATTTAAAATAAATGAGACTTCTTGTGTGCAGACATCGCCTTCTGCGCATTTAAAGTACGCAATTTCAGTTTCTTTTGAGAAGTCAGCAAAAATTTTACCTTCCCATGCATTGCTATTACCAAATCTAATTCCTGCGATAACATTTGCTTGAGTATCATCTTCAGAAAATTTGTTAATGTCATTCTCTAAACTTGTAGATTTAACACCAACCTCTGCGTAGATATCTAAAAAATTTTCGATGCTAAAAGATACACCTTTTGCAGAAACTGAATTTAAAATATCGCCTATACCAACATGAGCACCAACTCTTACAGAATTAACTACTTTGTCATAAGTTTCAGAGTCTAGATCTACACCATCAGCCCTTCTTTCTAAAACCGCATACAATGGACCAGGCAGGGCTAAAGAAGCATTAAAAGCAATACCCTCATCTTCAGCACTAATAAGACTAAATCCAAAAGATGTGTATTGGTAATCATTTGTATCTCTTCCAAACCTTCCTTCTTCAGCAGCTGCTGCAGAAAATGATAATGTGGCAATAAGAACTAGGTAAATGTTTTTCATATGTAGATTATATCTTGATTAGTAGATTAAAAGAATCTGTTCTAAAAACCATTATTGGTTAATTCTGCTTGTAAAGCAGCTTTTCTTAATTCAATAAACCTTTTGATTGAAACGTCATTATAGTCACACAATGAAGTTCCAGCGCTTGCATCTATAGCTGCAGGATTGTAAATAAGCTCGCACCCATCAGGTAATCCCGCTTCCGTTTCATTGATGGCTCTTTCAACCAAAGCATTCCTTGCAGATAAGATGCTTCTAAGATTTTCCCAATCCATATGATTATTTAAAATTGACTTTATCTCTTTATAAAGTAAATCTTTATTCACTTGTTCAGCAAAAACAATATTCCATAAAATAGGATTAACATTGCCGAGCTCTCTGCTAGCCCAGTCAACTTTTCCATTTTCAGGAAAAGCATATGTTCCTGCAATATCCCTAAAAGCTGCAGACCAACCTTCATTTCCCCATGTAATAGGATGATTATTTCTAAAGACAAAATCAAAGTCATTGACCATATAAATCCATTTTTCAGTAAGCGGATTGAAATAAAGATAATAATTGTTAGCGACTCTTACATAGTGGTCAACCGCTCCAATAGCTACTTCTGCAGCTTGAGCTTTTATAAATCCTTCAACATCAAATTGCTCTGCAAGCATAGATGCGCTTGGATAAGTTTGAACAAAATTAATGAAGTCTTGAAGTAGTATTCTTCCATCAACGATGCTTTTTTTCTTTGATTTTAGGTCATAGTTTGGTTTATAGGGTCTAAACTGAGAGTCCTCACCATCATCATTAATATCAGAATTTACAAAAGCAGGATTAAGATAATTATCACTTCCAAGCCACTCTTCTCTAGAATCTGGATCAGATTTTTCAACTCCAATCTGACAAAAGTTACTGTCTCTATAAGAAATCGTATCCTCATAAAATACACAGTTAGGGTTAACCTCAGTAGATCCGGCTAAATCTCCTCCACCTATTTTAAATAAAAAACCATTTTTACCAAAAAATCTCTTTAAAAAAGGTTTATCTACCTGCTCTACCATTTGATAGATACCCATATTAAAAGTTTGTGGTAAAGAGTTCCCATAGAAATTTCCTTCGCCAGTTATATAAAGTTCTACATTTGCATGAGCTACTCTAGATGCAGGGACTCCGATAGAATTTAAAATATCATGTGCCAACAGTTCTCGCTGATAAGAAGGGTCATCTCTATTATATCTAAAAGATATTTTTTCAAGATCCATAAATTCTCTTCCATCATTCTCTGGAACTTCCTCAAGATCTTTACCAATTCTTTCATAACAAGGGCGGCCTGGAACTGCTCCAGGAACTCCTGTTGCGTCTATACAAGAGTAAACTCCCTCATTCTCATCAAACTCTTCATCAAATTTAATTCCAAAACTAAAACGTTTGGGTTTTGCAGTTAAGTTTCCGTCATCGTTGTAGTAAAAATATTCTGGCCATTGCCTACTCGTATTGCCCTTCATCTTAAAACCAACTTTGTCATGTCTTTCAAGCGTATTACCCTCAGCATCAAGATATTCAAAATCAACTTGTCTATATATTTCACTATGGCTCCATGTGTTCCATGTTGAAATATTTCCATTAGCATCGCCATTTGTATATCTAGCTCTTTCTGTATCTAAAACAAATCTATTCCATTCATCGATAGTCATAGTTAGTCGGATTTTATGCATTTTATCTAGGGCAAATAATGCAGCTGATGCATCAGGCTGACAAGTTGCAACTACAGTTTGATCTTCTGATCCAACAACACCCTCTTCAATCTCTAAAGTGCATTCTTGTCTTCCAGGATCTCTATCTACTTTCAGTTCATATGAAGATCCAGTTTCAATTCCAGCTTGAAAAGAAAAAACGCCGTTTTCATCTATCGTGAGAAGTTCGTCATCATCTATACATTCAGCATCACCATTAGTAATAAAACAGCTACTGAGCTCGAAATCCATATTTCTATATGCATCGATCGTGTCCACTCCAATACTTATAAAAAAAACAGGCTCTGTAACAGTAAGATTAAAGGGCCCAATTGAGGCATTAAATTCTCCATCTGAGACAGCAATCGTTATAGCTGCTATAGAACCAAGATCCTCAGCTAAAGGTATCCCAGTTAACAAGCCTGAGGAAGAATTAAAACTTGCCCATGCAGGCATGCCTGTAATACTAAAAGTTAATACATCATTATCTGGGTCATTGGCAGTAGGTAAAAAATTTAAAGATTCGCCAACTCTAATTTCAGATATGCTTCCAGAAATAGTAGGTGTAGAATTTTGAATAACTGGTGCTGCTGTGCTTCCGCCTCCTCCACCTCCACAAGAAATAATGAAGACTAAAACTAAGAGAATTTGAAAGAAATTATTTTGCATTAAGCTGGTCTTTTGCAGTATGCCTCAAAGTTATTTGCATAATCTGAAGCCATTTCTGCTAAGTATTTTGCAGCAGCGGCTGTTTGATCTGCTTTCAAAGGATGACCAGCTTCTCTGTGTTTTCTGCTCTTTTCTAGCTCTACGCCTGAAGAGTAAAGTAATTTACCCGAAGACTCGCTGATTTTTCGGCAGTCTTCTTTTTTCCAATAACCAAAGACTCCAACTTTTGATTCCTGCTCTAAAGCCTTCTCAGAATGTGAGTCTGCTGAGATTGATGGTAAAAAAGTAAAAGTAAGTGCCAAAAGAAATATATTTTTATACATAAGTAATATGTTAATTGGTTCTAATGAAGTTTAGAAAAAAACTCCTTCTTTTGCAAGAAGATATTTTTTAGTTTGAATGCCTCCAACCCCACTATATCCGCCAATGGTTCCATTAGAATTTATTACTCTGTGGCAAGGTGTAGCGATTGGGTTTGGATTTTTACCACAAGCATTAGCTACAGCTCTAGCTGCATTAGGTTTGCCTATTTTTATAGCAATTTTTTTGTAAGTAAGAGTCTTACCTTTGGGTATTTTATCTATTTCAGCCCATACAAGGATTTGAAAAGTTGATGCCAATTAACTTTTCTCTAGTGCTACCAGGCCATGCTCAATAACAAAGAAGATAACGGATTCTAGAGATTGATTATGATTATCTGATAGATCTTTCATCCTTTGTAGTTGTTCGTCAGTTATATCGATTGATTTGATTTCTGGATTAATAAATTTATTCACCATTATTACTTAAGCCATTCACCAATCTGAGTTTCAGCAGTGGCTGCATCTGTCATTAATCGAGCGTATTTGGGAACATCCATACTTATCATATGCTCAGCAATTACTGATACTTCTATATCAAAATTAGCTAAGGATTCTGCCAGCTCTGTCTTAGCTTCAATGTTTTCATTTTCAGAGACTAGTTTTTCAGAGTAGTTATTAGTATTAAAAACTATTTGAGCTATAGCTAATAAGCCAGGCTGTTTTTCTTCAGCTGCATCATATTCGTCTATAGAATTTAGAATCCAGTAATGGGGTTTAGCAACTTTCTTTTTTGCATCCTCAAGATCTGGATAAAGCATTGCATGTGATTTATCTTTGTACCAAGTATCCTCATGCTGAATAATACATAACTCTTTTATAATAGAGATATATTCTTCAGTTGTTTCATCATTAGCTTTAAATGGAAGTCTCATAATTTTTTCTTAAATGTTTGTATTTTATTTATCTTAACAAAGATCAAAATAAAATTAATGGGTTATTTGAAATTTTCTGTATGAAAGTCCTGAATATCAGGATCTACCATGGCATCACTTATCCTTAATTCTCGATAAAGATTTAATGTATTCATCGTCTTACATCTACTTAAAGCTACATAAGCTTGCCCTGTAGCAAATGCGCCAGTGCCTAAATCAACTGAACAGCTCTCAAGAGTTAATCCTTGAGCTTTATGAATGGTTACTGCCCATCCAAGTTTTAAAGGAAACTGTTTAAATGACGAGACTACTTCTTCAAACATTTCGTCATCATCGTCATCATAGATATATCTAACCTTATTCCATTCCTCTCTTTCAACTTTATGGATATCTTTACCAACTTTAACTTTTATATATTTTTTAGTTTTTTCTGAACATTGAGTAACTACACCAACTGTTCCATTTACCCATCTGCCTGCACTATCATTTTTAATGAACATGACTTTTGCATCAACTTTTATTTTTAATTCTCTTGGAGCAGGAAGATCATTTTCATTTAAATCTCCAAATTCTTTTGATTTTGTTGACACTTGAGTGCCCTCTATTCTATTTAACATCTCCTCATTGATATGTTCAGCTCTATTTTTTCTTGAAGTTATAATCATAGATGATTCGGTTTCAGATTCTGGACTAAAGCAAGATCTATTAAAGCTATTAATAGTATTTTCAAGATCTTCACCTAGCCGAATATTATTAAGCAAATCATAAAAATCACTGTCATCTTCTTGTCTAAATGATTTTGTTAATTCAAAAAATTTGGGTTGAGTAAATTCTTTAAAGCTATGACCACTAAAAAAATAGATTGAATCATATTTATCAAAAATAATTTTTTCTTCGTACTCTTTTACTACTGGTGGTAATTGAAATAAGTCTCCACAGGCAAGAACGCTTACACCGCCAAAAGGCTGATCATTACCTCTGTGTATTTGTAAAGTTTGTGAAATAGCATCAAGCATCGGCGCTCTAACCATTGACACTTCATCAATAATAAGCACTTCAAGTTTTTTTAAGAGTTTATTAAACCTAGGATCTTTAGATTTAGTAATTTCAGGAAAGGTATCAAAGCCAATTCTAAAAGCAGAATTAATGGTTGTTCCACCTATATTAAGTGCTGCTATACCAGTTGGAGCAACAACTATCATTTTTTTATCTAATTCAGACTTTACAACCTCTAGTAGAGTTGTTTTACCAGTTCCCGCTGCACCGGTTAAGTATATAAATTCTTGCTCATCGCCGTTGAGTAGTTCAATAACCTGATCTTTTATATCATCAAAACTGTCGAATGTTTGATTATGATTATCCAAGTAAAGATTCCTTTTAGATTAAAAAATATTAAGGATAGTATAGAGATATATAAATGTATTCCTAGACTAGAATACAAGAATCAACCCATCAATTTACTTGATGGATTGATTAAAGATAGAATTATTTTACGAAGCGTCTGACATTAAGCTTCTGAATTCATAGCTATCATATAGATCAGGTGCTCTGCATGAAGCGACTTCATTAAAACTTGCTTGCATGTCTGCACCCTTTTCAGCAAAGTTTGTATTTCCTGCCTCCCAACCCTCAAAACTCTGATGGAAATTTGCCCATAAAAAATCAAACATAGCATCATCATCTAAAGCTTCATAAATACCATAAAAATATGCTTCTGCACTAGTATTTTCTGCAACCCAGTTGTTATATTTTTCAGCAACAGCCATTAAGTCTTCAGTTGTTTTTCCATCATTTAAATTACATGGATTTGTTTCAGTTGCAAAATAACTAAAATCAAAATCAGGAGAATCTACTCCAGGAGTATTAAATGTCCATGAAGATACAGCAGAATTGTCACATGCTAATATTGAATTATTCTTTTTGTCCCAAGCTTGAGCTTCTTCACTTGCCATCCATACTTCCCAGCCAGCATCTGCGGCTTCTTTTGATGACCATTGAAGTTCCCACCAACCATTATCCTGACCGTTATTGTCTCCTTTGGGAGCATAGCCACCAGCCCATACTAAATTATCTGACATAGCTTCAAGCTCATTCCATTCTGCAATCATCTTCCTCATATTTTCTGGAGAGTAGTCAGGTCCAACTGTACAAGGCATAAATTGGTTATAGTATGTTACAGGTGCTAGTTCAGCGCTTGTGCTCTCTTGATCCATCGAATTATCAGAACAACCAGCAATTATAAGCATGGCAGTAATTGAAAAAAGCGACGTATATTTAATTTTATTCATTATTTGTGTCTCTCTGTATTTATTTAAGTACTAGTATAAATATAACAAAGAAAAAATATATTGGAAGTAATATTATAGTTAATTTATAAACATAAATTACTGGCGGAGAGTGAGGGATTCGAACCCTCGATACAGTTACCCATATACCTCCTTAGCAGGGAGGCGCTTTCGACCACTCAGCCAACTCTCCGGAATCGATGGAAGATTATAACCCTTTGCTCATATAAAAAAATACCTAATTATCTATTGAATTCTATTTGAGAGCCAAAAGGTAGATTTTGATTTACTTGTCCATCTTTAAAGGCAATATTACCGTTAATGACAGTCATAAATACTGAAGATTTAAAGGTAGTATTTAAAAAGGGAGACCATCCACACTTGTATAGAATGTTAGATTGGTCAACTGTATAAGGCTTATCTATATCAATAATTGCCAAATCAGCATAATACCCTTCTCTTATAAAACCTCTGTCTTTTATTTGAAATCTGGTAGCTGTATTGTGACTAGTTTTTCTGACAATTTGCTCAAGAGAAAATACTCCATCATGGTAAAAATCTAAAAGTATCTGAAGAGAGTGTTGGATCAAAGGAAGTCCAGCTGGAGCATCGACATACTTCATACTCTTTTCATCCCAAGTATGCGGCGCGTGATCTGTAGCAATAATATCAATCTTGTCTTGGTTGACTGCATCAACTAAAGCCTGTCTATCAGATTCTTCTTTGACTGATGGGTTGCATTTAATCTGATTGCCTAACCTTTCATAGTCACTGTTATTAAAATGTAGATGATGAACACAAACTTCAGCTGTTATCTTTTTGTGATCAACAGCGCCGCTTGTAAATAAGCTCATTTCTTTTTCAGTTGAAAGGTGAAATACATGAAGATGTGCTGAATGTTTTTTAGCTAAATCAACTGCTAATGAGCTTGATAGATAACAACTTTCAGCATCTCTTATGTAAGGATGATGTTTGGCTGATAGCTCATCGCCATATTTAGCTAAAAAAGCTTTTTCATTTGCTCTAATTCTTGGAGTATCTTCACAATGAGTAACAATATTTAATGGTGAATATTTAAAAATATCCTCCAAAGCATCGATGCTATCAACAAGCATGTCTCCTGTTGATGCTCCCATGAAAACTTTTAAGCCTGCTGCTTTATTAATATCTACATTCTTAATTTGTTCTATATTGCTATTAGTTGCTCCTAGGTGAAAAGAGAAATTTGAAAGAGATCTTTGGCTTGCTAATGCAAATTTTTTATCTAAGTTTTCTAGTGTAGTGGTAGCTGGGTTTACATTTGGCATTTCAAAATAACTAGTTACTCCGCCTGCTAATCCTGCAAATGATTCTGATGCTATATCACCTTTATGAGTAAGACCTGGCTCTCTAAAATGAACTTGATCATCAATTAGGCCTGGCATGACATATCTTCCATTTATATCAATAACTTCTTTAGATTCAGCCTGAATATCTATACTTATTAATTCGATTCTGTCATTTTTAATTGCTATATCTGATTCAAAAATAGAATCTTCATTAATAATATTGCAGTTTTTTAAAATTAAATCGTACATTATTTATCCAAGTTAAAGGCTTTATGAAGAGTCTTAACTGCTAGCTCTAGATACTTATCTTCAATCACCATTGTTATTTTTATTTCAGAAGTGCTGATAAGCTGAATATTAATACTTTCATTAGAAAGAGCTTCAAAGGCTTTACTTGCAATGCCTGCATGAGATCTCATTCCTGCTCCAACGATAGAAACTTTAGCAATATCTGCATCTATCAATAAATCTATATAATCTAATCCAGATTGCTTGCTTTTTAGAATAGATTTTACTTGCTCTTCATCTTCTGAATCAACTGTAAAAGTAAAATCAGTTTTTCCATTAACGCTTATATTCTGAACAATAACATCAACACTTATATCCTTATCATTAACTGGTCCTAAAATCTTATAAGCAATTCCTGGTGTATCTTCGACACCATGAAGAGTAAATTTAGTTTGATCTTTATTAAATGCTATTCCTGATATTAATGCATTTTCCATATTCTCCTCCTTAAGGGATATAAGTGTTCCATTTCCATCCTTAAAACTTGAAAGAACTCTAACGGGAACTTGAAATTTGTTTGCAAATTCTACAGCGCGGATTTGAATAACCTTCGCTCCCTGTCCAGCCATCTCCAGCATTTCTTCCATCGTTATAGAGTCTAATTTTTTTGCTTCAGGGACCACTCTAGGATCTGTAGTATATATTCCATCAACATCTGTATAAATATCACATCTAGCTGCATTTACATGAGCAGCAATAGCTACTGCTGTTGTATCGGAGCCGCCGCGGCCAAGAGTAGTGACATCTCCACTTTCTGTAACACCTTGAAATCCTGTAATAATAGGTACGACATCTTCCTCTAAAGTTGAAAGAATTTTTTCTCCATCAACATCAATAATTTTGGCTTTAGAATGCTGATCAGTTGTTTTCATTGAAATTTGAGATGCTGAAAAAGATTTAGCCTTAACTCCAATTGAATTCAAAGCCATTGCTAATAATGAAGCGCTTACTTTTTCACCAGTTGAGATTAATGCATCGAACTCTCTTCTATCAGGATTATCACCAAAGCTTTTTGCAAGATTAATCAACCTATTGGTCTCACCACTCATTGCAGAAACAACAACAATTATCTGATTATCTTTTTTAGCTTTTTTGATTATTTGAGCAACAGCAGCAATTCTCTCATCAGAGCCAACAGAAGTTCCACCAAATTTTTGAACTATGATATCTGACATAAGACTATTTATTATTTAGCGAGAGATTTTACGATATCTGAGATAGATGTCACGAACTCATTAATATCTTTTGTTTCGCCTGCGCCTTGAGCAAAATCAGATCTGCCGCCACCTTTGCCACCTAAAGATTCTGCAAGTGACTTAACAACGTCGCCTGCTGATATTCTAGAAGTCATGCTTTGAGTGACTCCACATACTAATGCTACTTTTAAATCTATAACATTTAAAAGAACAATAACTCCATTTTCTAAAGCGGCTTTCTTTTTATCTACTAAGCCTCTAAGTAATTTATTGTCAGTTACAGCTACCTGTTCAAGAACAAGGCTCCAATCGCCGTGATCAAAAGTCTCTGTATAAATAACCTCTACAGAGGATGATTGAACTCCACCTTTTTTAAGTTTTTTATTCTCATCTATTAAGCTTTTAATTTTATCTTCTAAAGAATCTTGTGGTGAGTTTAATAAGCTTTGAATTGAATCATTTACCGCCCTTAACTCTTCTAAATAGGAAATAGCTTGTTTGCCTGAAAGTGCTTCAATTCTTCTTATGCCTGATGCAACACTAGATTGATTAACTATAATAAATAACCCCATATCGCCAGTTCTATCAACATGAGTTCCTCCACACAGTTCAACTGAAAAAGATTTTTTACCCATACTTAAAACTCTTACTTCATCATCATATTTTTCACCAAATAAAGCTTGAGCTCCAGACTCCATGGCTTTATCGAGTTCCATAATTTCAGTAGTGACTTCGACATTAGTCAGCATTTCATGATTAACTATTGTTTCTACTTGAGATATTTCTTCTTTTGAGAGCGGCTTGCTGTGTGAAAAATCAAATCTAAGCTTATGTTCATCAACTAAGGAGCCTTTTTGTTGGACATGCTCGCCCAATACTTCTTTTAAAGCTGCATGCATTAAATGAGTAGCAGAATGATGTATTGCTATAGCTTTTCTTTTATCTTTTTCAACACTCATATCAATTACATCACTTTTATTTAAAGTGCCTTTATCTAAAATGGCTTTATGAATAAAGACTTTTCCTTGTTTCTTGCAATCTATAATAGCACCACTAGAAGTTTTAGATGCAAAGGTTCCTCTATCACCAACCTGGCCACCAGATTCTGCATAAAATGGAGTTTCTTCTGTGGCAAAGAAGATCTCGTTATTTTTTTCAGTACTTTCGACAGCATCCAGCCCTTCCCATATAGCTATAACTTTGCTCTGAGCTTCTAATAACTCATATCCCAAGAATTGAGTTTCTTTTACTCCCAAGGCTGCTGGTAGCTTTGATGTAAAGCTACTTCCAGCTTTAGAGGCTTGTTTTTGTTTAGCCATGCACTCATTAAAACCATCTAAATCTACTAATAAGTCTTTTTCTCTAGCTATATCTGCAGTTAAATCAAAAGGAAATCCAAAGGTGTCATGAAGTTTAAAAATAACATCGCCTGGAATAATTTTGTCATCCATATTATTAATAGCATCTTCTAATATCTGAATACCTTTCTCTAAAGTTTCAAAAAACTTCAGCTCTTCATTAAAAATAGTAGTGGTGATAAATTCTTCTTTCTCTTTTAAGACTGGGTAAGCATCTGACATCAAGGAGGCTAATGTTGAAACTAGGCTATTTAGAAATGGTTTTGTAGCGCCCATTTTATAACCATGGCGAATCGCCCTTCTTAAGATGCGTCTTAAAACATAACCTCGACCTTCATTTTCCGGCATAACACCATCGGCAATTAGGAAGCTGGTTGAACGTATATGATCAGCAATAACTTTATGAGATACATTGCCAGCATTACTTAAAAGCATCTCTGATGCATCAATTAAGCTTTTAAAGAAGTCAGTATCGTAATTTGAATTTACGCCCTGCATTACTGCAGCTATTCTTTCTAATCCCATACCAGTATCAACAGAGGGTTTTGGAAGCGGAGTCATTTCACCTGAGCTATCTCTATTAAATTGCATAAAGACTAGATTCCATATCTCTACAAAACGATCACCCTCATCACCATCACTACCAGGAGGTGTTCCTGGAATATGGTCTCCATGATCATAATAAATCTCTGAACATGGCCCGCATGGCCCCGTGTCCCCCATAGTCCAAAAATTATCTTCTTCACCCAAACGAACTATTCTGTCAGGATTTATCCCTATCTCATCCCTCCAAATAGCTGCGGCCTCATCATCATCTTTGTATACAGAAATCCAGAGTTTATCTTCAGGAAGCTTTAGTACATCCGTAAGAAATTCCCATGCAAAGGCAATAGCATCATGTTTAAAGTAATCACCAAAACTAAAGTTACCAAGCATTTCAAAAAAAGTGTGATGTCTTAATGTATAGCCTACATTCTCAAGATCATTATGCTTTCCACCAGCTCTAATACATCTTTGCGATGTTGTAGCTCTCACATATTTACGCTGCTCAGTCCCAAGAAATGCATCTTTAAACTGAACCATTCCTGCATTAGTAAAAAGCAAAGTATCATCGTTAACCGGAACCAATGAACTAGAATCAACAATCGTATGATCTTTTGATTTATAGAAATCTAAAAATGCTTGTCTTAACTCTTTAGTATTCATGATAATTAAAAATTATTTTATGTTTTTATATTTTTTATAGTTCTCAATATAATGATGCGCATTAAGTGCAGGCATCATTTGCTCTTCTTCGGTAAGTTGTTTTTTAATTTTACCTGGCATCCCTAAAACCATAGATCCATCAGGCACTACCATATTCTCAGTAACAAGAGCTTTTGCACCGATGATACAATTTTTACCTATTTTAGCTCCATTTAAAATAACCGAACCTATACCAATAAGAGAGCCATCTCCTATCTCGCAACCATGCAGCATTACCATATGACCAATAGTTACAAATTTACCAACGGTACATTTAAAACCAGGGTCTGTATGAATAATAGAACCATCTTGAACATTAGAGCCCTCTCCTATAATGATTGGCTCATTATCTGCTCTTAGAGTGCAATTAAACCAAACACTAGCATCTTTAGCTAAATGAACTGAACCAATGATATTGGCATCTGGTGCAATCCAATAATCTTCATTATCAGTTGTTAATTTCTTGTCGCCTAAGCTTGTAATCATCTTATTACTCCCATCCCAATATTCGCATCAAAGCATCTATTTAATAGATCTGCAGTGATCATAGCTGTAAGTCCCCATATCTTTTGTTCATTATAATACCAAGTAGGCATTTCTAGCTTCATATTATCTCTTTGAAATGTTTGAGTGGTCATATTATTTTTATCTAATAAGTACTTAATAGGCACGTCAAATATTTCTTTAATTTCAGCATTACCTACTAAATTAGGCTTTTCACGGATAACGCCAACAAATGGATTAACCTCGATATCATATCTTGAAACTAAATAATCCAATCTGCCAATTTTATCTACTATTAAGGGATCAAGATTCATCTCTTCACTAGACTCCCTTAAAGCTGTTTGATATAGATCTGTATCAACCTCCTCCATCATGCCACCTGGAAAACTTACCTCCCCGGAATGAGTTGAAACTATAGAGGATCTTTGGGTGTAAATAATAGAAGGTGAGTCGATATACTCTTCATAATTAAGAATTGCTATCAAAACACCTGCTTTTTTTAAATTTGTAGGCTCTCTAGGATTTAGTTTTGTGAGCTTTTGCTTTATGCTATCGATCATGTTGATAAGTTTAACTTTTTAAACTTACTTAATCTTTTTTTTAGGTAGAAAATTGAAATACTGTCCAGATTGCGGAAGCTCAAATATAGAATTTAAAATCCCAGCAGATGATAATTTAAAACGTCATATTTGTGCTGATTGCAGTGTTATTCATTACACCAATCCAAATATGGTAGTTGGGGCGCTTTGCATTAAAGACAATAAAATCTTAATGGCAAAAAGAAATATTCATCCTCGTAAAGGTTATTGGACACTGCCTGCAGGATTTATGGAGAATGCTGAAACGCTTCAAGCTGGAGCTTTAAGAGAAACCTTTGAGGAGACTATGTCTGAAGCTGAAGTTAAAATGCCATATACGATGTTCAGCCTGCCTCATATCAATCAAATTCATTTCTTTTTTCTTGCTGACTTACTCGATGATAATTACGGACCCACATCTGAAAGCATGGAAGTTAAATTATTTGATGAGTCTGAAATACCTTGGGATGAGCTTGCTTTTCCAACTGTTAAAAAGACTTTGGAGTACTACATTCAAGACAAAAAAGATAACAACTTCAGTTTCAGAGAAGAAGATATTACTATTTGGTAATTATGAGCCTTCGCTAAATAATTTAGCATTTATAAACATTTGCATCCAAGGAGAGAAATCTTTCCAAGTATCTGGCTTCCATGAAAACTGAGCTGCCCTAAATACTCTTTCGGGATGCGGCATCATAATCGTTACTCTTCCTTCTGCGGCAGTAATACCAGTAAGCCCATCAATAGATCCATTAGGGTTTAAAGGATATTGTTCAGTAGCTTGTCCATGTGAATCAACGTATTTTATAGCAATCTGATGTGAGGCACCTAATGAGGCAATCTGACCTTTATTTGCAAAAGAAGCTCTGCCTTCACCATGAGCTGAAGCGATTGGAACTTGCCAGCCATCCATCGAATTAAGTAGAACTGAGTTACTTTTATTTATTTCAACTTGAACTAACCTAGCTTCAAATTGATCAGAGCGATTCTTTACAAAACTTGGCCAATTGTCTGCTTCAGGAATAATATCTTTTAAATTAGAAAGCATTTGGCAGCCATTACAAACGCCTAAGGTAAAGGTAGAATTATTGGAAAAAAATTGTTCGAATTGATCCTTAATTCTTTGATTATGCAGTATGGTTTTTGACCAACCTCCACCTGCTCCCAATACATCACCATATGAGAATCCACCACATACAGCCATGCCATTAAAAGCGTTGATATCTTTAGAGCCATTCAATAAATCCTGCATATGAACATCTACAGCATCAAATCCTGCCAGATGAAATGCCGCTGCCATTTCCATTTGCCCATTAACCCCTTGTTCACGAAGAATAGCTACTCGGGGCTTGCTTGATTTAATGCTAAAGGTATTTAAATCAGTATCAATAAAGGAATCTTTAGAAAATAGTCCTGAATAACCATCACTTACAAGACTTAACTCTGAGTCAGCTGATTCTTTGTTATCACGAAGACCTTGAATAGCATGAGATGTTTCACGCCACATAATTTCTAAGCTGGAAATAGATTCAGAAAAAATAGCTTGATTGTCTGAATATATCTCTAATGCATCATTGGTGTTTATTGCTCCAATAATATGAGCACCTAGACCTTGATTAACAAACTGATCAATAATATTGCTAGCTTTAGATTTTTTAATTTGTAGAACTAATCCAATTTCTTCATTAAATAAAACTTCGTTTATAGAATCAGTATCTGTAGCCAAAGAATCTAAATAAATGCTAAGGCCTGTTCTAGCAGTAAAAGCTAATTCACTCATAGCTGCTACCAGCCCACCATCAGAAATATCATGCAAGGCATGAATAGAGCCTTCTTGAATTAAAGATTGGGTTAGATTAAACATCTTAGTAAAGATTTCAGCATTATCTACATCTGGAGTTTCTTGAATATCTTGCTTGTAAACTTCTGAGAAAATTGAACCACCTAAACGATTTTTGTTGTTCATCTTTATTAAGATTAATTGTGAATCAATATCTTTGTTAAGAAGTGTTGTGACTGCATCCCTTACATCATCAACTGGTGCCATGGCTGTAATAACTCCTGAGAGTGGGCTTTTTACAACATACTGGTCATTACCTTCTTCCCATTTTGTTCTCATGGATAAAGAATCTTTACCTACTGGAATAGAAATCCCTAACTCTATAGAGAAATCAGACAAAGCTTGGACACCATTTCGCAGGGCTAAATCTTCTATATTTTCTCCCGAAGCTGCCATCCAATTTGCAGATACTTGAATTTGATCCATTCCTACAATAGGAGCTGAAACCATATTAGTAAGAGCTTCTGCCATTGCCATGCGCATAGAGGCAGCAGGATTATTAATAGCTAGCGTAGGCTTCTCACCAATAGTAACAACCTCACCTGAATGATCGGTAAATGACCTTAAGCTCATAGAAAAATTGGATGTTGGAACTTGCCAAGGTCCCACAAACTGGTCTCTAGCTGTCATGCCTCCAACAGTCCTATCCCCAATGGTAATTAAAAATGATTTACATGCCACTGTTGGATGTCTTAGAACAGAGTGAATAGATTGATCTAAATCATAACTTTGCATATTAGAAATATGCGGTTCATAGGATTCAGATTTAACTTTCATGTTACTAATAGGCAATTCACCAAAAAGCATACTTAGAGGAACATCCACAGGATAAGAGTCTGTTGAAAAATCATAAAGCTTTACGAACTTCTCTTCTGTTGTATATCCAACTAATGCATAAGCACATCTTTCACGTTCACAAATGGCAACAAAAGCTTCTTTGTTATCGGGATGAATTGCTAATACATATCTTTCTTGAGATTCGTTCGACCATATCTCCATAGGTGACATAGACTCATCTGATAATGGAATTGAATCAAGATTAATGAGAACACCTAGTTCAGAATCTTTGGCAAGTTCGGGTATTGCATTAGATAGTCCGCCTGCACCTACGTCATGGATAAACTCTATATAGCTCTCATCCATTGATGAGCATCTATTGATAACCTCTTGGCATCTCCTCTCCATTTCTGCGTTATCTCTTTGTACGGATGCAAAATCTAAATCTTCATCACTATCCCCAGAGGAAACTGATGAGGCAGCTCCTCCACCAAGACCAATCAGCATGGCTGGGCCCCCAAGCACCACTACAATATATCCATCTTCAATTTGTAGTTTAAAATTATTTTTATCTCTAATCTCACCAATGCCGCCAGCTAACATAATTGGTTTGTGATAACCAAAAGCAACCTTGTTATTATTAAATGGGGTCTCAAAAGATCTAAAATAGCCCAAAGTACAAGGTCTTCCAAATTCATTATTGAATGCTGCTGCTCCAATAGGTGCTTCAGTCATAATGTCTAAGGGTGAGGCAATCCTTTCAGGAGAATGTTCATCATCTTCCCACTCTCTTTGGAGGCTTGGTATTCTTAGGTTAGAAACATTAAAACCAACTAAACCTATTTTAGGTTTAGCGCCTCTTCCTGTAGCTCCTTCATCTCTAATCTCACCACCTGAGCCTGTAGCTGCTCCAGGATATGGAGAAATAGCTGTAGGGTGATTATGGGTTTCAACTTTAATAGTTGAATTTAATAATTCCTTCTTAAAGGTGTAAAGATTTTTTTCATCCTGATGTAATCTTTCAACTTCCCTTCCCTTGGTAACAGCAGCATTATCTTTATAGGCAGATATAATTCCATTTGGAGAATGTTTACTAGTTGCCTTAATCAGATCAAAAAGAGAATTTTTAACTTTAATATCATCAACAATCCAATCTGCATTAAAAATCTTATGGCGACAATGCTCAGAATTAGCTTGAGCAAACATCATTAATTCTGCATCAGTTGGATTTCTATTTTCAGCTGAATAAAAATTAAATAAGTAATGTATCTCATCTTCGCTAAGAGCAAATCCAAAAGTTTTATTAGCGCTAACCAGCGCTCCCTTTCCATTAGCTATTATGTCTATATGATTTATAAGTCTCTTAGGATTAGGTTTTAAAATAGAAGAACAATCTGCAGTTGATGGATAGACATCTTGAGTCATTCGATCAAAGAGCATTGATAGATCTAAACTGCTTATTGGTTTATTAAAACCTTCTATTGAAAAACCAAAAAATCTTTCTACTCTTTCAATATTTTTAATGCCAACATTTTTAAAAATATCTTCTGTTTTCGAAGACCAAGGAGTAATGGTTCCACTTCTAGGGCCTACTAAGAAAGAAAATTGGTCTAAATCTTTAGACCCTTTTACTATTTGTAAAATCTCATCAAGTTGGCTGTCTAGGTCTGATTCACTAGCAATTAAATATATTTCATAACAAGAAATAGAGGCTTCTTGAGCATTGGCTTTATTAAAAGCGTGGTTGAGTTGGTCCAATTTGGAGATAGAAAAACTTTTTTTACCTTGAAGAAATAGGCAACTAGTCTTTGACACTTGTTCCGGTCTGAAATAATGTATGCACTAATTATAGTGATGTTTTGAATTAAAAATATATAAATGAGTAATTTCTTTCAACATTTTTTGGTTATTTCGATAATTCTAGGTCTCTCTAGCTGTTCTAAGGTGGAGGAGGTAAATCCTATTATTAGTGAGTGCGCGCAATATACAAAAACTGCAGCTGAGACTTTAACCTTAAATAATTTTGAAAGGAATAAATTTGCCGAACTGCTCGATACTAGGTTCTATAAATTTAAAGATTTATTTCTCGAAGCAGAAGAACTTACTCAACTTGATTGGGAGTTCTTGGCAGCAATTTCTTTTCAAGAGTCACAATGGGATCCTAGGGCTAAGTCTAATATGGGAGTTCGTGGAATGATGATGTTGACCCAGCAAACTGCTAAAAGTCTTGGAATAACAAATAGAATAGATCCAAGAAATAGTATTATGGGTGGCTCAAGGCATCTAGCTGACATAACAGCCTCAATAAATTATGGCCTTACAGAATCAGATAAAATTAACTTTACTCTTGCTACTTATAATCTTGGTGCAACCAATATCAATAATACGATTGCAACAATTGAAGTTGCTCCAGAGTCTTTGACCTGGAATGATTTGAAAACTGCACTAATGGTTCTTGATGGTGATGAGGTTTATTTTGAACCTCAAAATGGTTATTCGCGAGGGCAGCAAACCATTGATTTTGTTGAAAGAACTAGGGAGTACGCTTTACTGATGAAAGTTAACTCATGCCAAGATTCTATAAATCAATTAACTGCCGCTTCAGGTACTTAATTTTATCTCTGCATAAAGCAGCTTTTTCAAATTCCATTTGTTTGGCAAAAATATACATTTGATCTTCAAGTTTTTGAAGAGTCTCAGTTAAATTTTTAATTGAATCATCTTTAATTTTAAAAGGTAAATCTTTCTCCAGATCCTTAGGCTTATTCTTAACCTTACCTTTTATGGTTCTAGCACCTTCCATAATATCTTTAACACCTTTGGTGATTGAGGTTGGTGTAATATTATTAGCTTTATTATAAATCTCCTGAACGCTTCTTCTTCTATCGGTTTCATCGATAGCTCTCTGCATCGAGCCTGTTATTTTATCTGCATATAAAATAGCTCTACCTCTGATATTTCTAGCAGCCCTTCCAATAGTTTGAATCATTGTAGTTTCTGATCTTAAGAAACCTTCTTTATCTGCATCTAATATTGCAACCAAGCTTACCTCTGGAATATCTAAGCCTTCTCTTAATAAATTAATACCCACTAAAACATCAAAAGCACCCAAGCGAAGATCTCTAATAATTTCGACTCTCTCAACCGTATCAATATCAGAATGCATATATCTTGTCTTAATTCCATTTTCATTTAAATAATCGGTGAGGTCTTCTGCCATTCTTTTAGTTAAAGTTGTTATCAAGACCCTTTCTTTGAGTTTCACTCGCTCATTACATTCACCAATAACATCATCAACTTGATTTCCAGCTGGACGAATTTCTACATCCGGATCAGTTAGCCCTGTGGGTCTTACTAGTAACTCAACTAAGTTATCTTTGCGCTCCATCTCGTACTTATTCGGAGTTGCTGAAACATAAACTCTTTGGGGAGCTAACTCCTCCCATTCCTCAAACTTTAAAGGACGATTATCCATAGCAGATGGAAGTCGAAAACCATATTCAACTAAGGTTTCTTTTCTTGATCTATCGCCTTTATACATAGCACCTATTTGCGGAACAGATACATGGGATTCATCTATAAAAACAATGGAATCTTTAGGAAGGTAGTCAAATAAACAAGGTGGTGATTGACCAGGCTCTCTGCCTGATAAGTAACGTGAATAATTTTCAACACCCTGGCAATAACCAAGCTCTTGCATCATCTCTATGTCATATCGTGTGCGCTCCTCTAATCTTTGAGCTTCAACTAATTTATTAATAGATCTTAAATACTCAAGTCGCTCTTTAAGCTCACTCTTAATATCGTCAATACATCCAAGCACAGTTTCTTTAGGAGTTACATAATGGGTTTTAGGGAAAATGGTAGCTCGTGGTATTTCATTAATAAGACCTCCTGTTAGTGGATCAAACCAAGATAATTTTTCTATCTCATCTCCAAATAACTCTATGCGTAAAGCCTCGCTATCTGAGTCAGCCGGATAAACATCAATGGTATCGCCTCTAACTCGAAATGTAGCTCTTCTAAAATCTAGATCATTACGCGTATATTGAAGCGTAGAGAGCCTTCTTAAAAGATCTCTTTGATCAATAATGTCACCTCTATCCAAATGCATGACCATTTTTAAATAAGACTCAGGTGCTCCCAAACCATAGATAGAGGAAACAGTTGCAATAACAATAGTATCTTTTCTCTCTAGTAATGCTTTGGTAGCCGATAGGCGCATTTGCTCAATATGCTCATTAATTGATGCATCCTTAGCAATATAGGTATCTGAAGTTGGGACATAAGCCTCAGGCTGATAGTAGTCATAGTAAGAAACAAAATACTCAACTGAATTATTGGGGAAGAAATCTCTAAACTCTCCATAGAGCTGGGCTGCTAAAGTTTTGTTATGCACCATGATAATTGCAGACCTTTGAGTCTCCTCAATGACTTTTGCCATGGTGTAAGTTTTACCAGAACCCGTTACTCCAAGCAGCACTTGGTGCAGCAATCCATCATTAAGACCCTCTACTAAACTAGATATAGCTTGTGGCTGAGTTCCTGCTGGTTCGAAGTCAGAAACAACCTTTAGTGTTTTTGTCATAAATATTTATACTTATTTCTTAAAAAATTAATTATAATGCTCAACGCGTTCCCCGATAGCTCAGTTGGTAGAGCAGTTGACTGTTAATCAATTTGTCGCAAGTTCGAGCCTTGCTCGGGGAGCCACTTCTCTTTTTGTATTAAATCAAACCCTTAGTTTTTAAATGCTCAGCAGTATCTACAATTGCATCTGCAGCTTTAGTGGGTTGCCAACCTAAAATATCTTTTGTTTTTGAAATATCATAAGTACCAGTTCTTCCAAGCAAAGGAATAGTCCCTGCTAAATCTTTATCCCACAGAGCAATAATTTTTAAAATGAAATTGGGAATATTTCTTTTTGGCGCTTTATCAAACCCTGCCTCTCTTAAAATGGTTGCCATCTCAGATAACCACAAAGAGCTTTCGGATAATATAAATCTTTGTCCTGCAGCACCATCTGCTGTCATAGCTGCAACGTGCATCTTTGCAACGTCTCTTACATCTACAAATCCCATTTGAAGTTTTGGAGTTCCTGGAGTTGAGCCATCAAGCATTCTTTTTACCACTATATTTGATTCACCGATATCACCTGATAGTGATGGGCCAACTACTAAAGCTGGGTGCATAGTGCAGATCTCTAATTTATCATCTCCACTTAATCCTGCTACAAATTCTCTTGCAGCTTTCTCAGCAACTGTTTTACTTTTATTGTATGCAGGAATTCCTGGATCATTAATATCAGACCAATCGGTATCATCAAAATGGTCTTTATGAAAATGAGGTCCAAATGAAACTGCTGCAACAGACGAAGTTATAACTACCCTCTTTACTTTATGTTTTGCAGCTAATTGAACCACTCGCATAGTTCCCTCTTTGGCAGGCTTGACTAGAACATCTTCATGCTCTGGCTCACCCATCATGACCGGTGAGGCAACATGGAGCACATAGTCACAACCCTCAATAGCTGAGTCCCAACCCTCATCTGATAATAAATCTGCATTAACCAAACTAAGATTTTCATGACCAATCGCTTCCATGACCTCATCGTGCTTACTTGAAGAACGCGTAGTTCCTACAACCTCATAGCCTTGCTCCAGCAGCTGTTGCGCGCAATGCATGCCAATAAATCCAGATACACCCGTAACTAAAACTTTTTCCATTTTAAAATCTCCAAAAAATATATATCAAGTATATGGTTTGGTATGAATTTATTCTATAGAATCTAGCAAGAGGTATAAAAAATATGGGGAAAAGATTATCTAATAAAGTAGCTATTATTACTGGAGCTGGAAGTGGAATCGGAAGAGAAACCTCTTTATTATTTTTAGAAGAAGGTGCTCAAGTTATTCTTGCTGATATTAATGCGACTACGTTGGAAGAAACTATGAATTTAGTTTCTCAAAAGGGTTTTAAAGATAATGCAGTGAGTGTAATTGCTGATGTATCTAAAGAAGATGCTATTGAGGCTATGGTCAAGACTGCTATGGATGAATTTGGTCACTTGGATATTTTATTTAACAATGCTGGCCTTGGTGGCGCATTTGGTTCTATTAGTGATATTGATGGAGATGAATGGGATCAATCTATGGTCATATTACTTAAATCAGTCTTTATGGGCATTAAGCATGCATCCAAAGTAATGAAAACTAATCCTAATGGTGCATCTATTATTAATACTGCCTCCATTGCTGGGATGTCAGGTGGTGGTGGTCCTCAAGCTTATTCGGCAGCAAAGGCCGCAGTTATAAATTTATCGCAAACTACCGCTTTAGAACTTGGTGAATTTAAAATACGTGTAAATAGTATTTCTCCAGGTGCTATCAATACCCCTCTTCTCAATGCTCTTTCTGAAGATTGGGATGATCGGATTAAAGGACTGCAACCCATTGAAGAACTTGGGCAACCATTAGATATAGCTTATGCAGCTTTGTTTCTAGCCTCAAATGAATCTAGATTTGTTACTGGGCATAATCTTTGTGTAGATGGTGGTTTAACAGTCGACAGAACTGGACTAATTAAAGGTATGCGTGAGGCTGCAGCTGCAGAATTGGGTGATACACGCATTAGTGGTATGTCTATGGGCTCAACAGGCATTGAAGAGACTTTAAGAGAGATTGAGGATTAATTATGGGTTTGTATGATAAATATGTGCTGCCTAAATTTTTAAACTGCACTTGTGGCTCTAAACCAATTAATTATCAAAGAAAAAAAGTCGTACCTTTAGCAAAAGGTATTGTTCTGGATGTCGGAATTGGATCTGGTCTTAATATTCCATTTTATAATATGACAAAAATTGATAAGGTTATCGGCCTTGATCCATCAGTAGAACTTAATAAATTGGCAATAGATGTTGCTAAAGAACATAACATTGATGTCGATTTTATGCTCTGTGGCGCTGAAGACATTCCCCTGCCTGATAATCATGTAGATACTGTTTTAGTTACTTACACTATGTGTACTATTCCAGAAGTCATGGAAGCTAATAAAGAGATGCTTCGAGTATTAAAACCTGAAGGAAGATTAATCTTTTGTGAGCATGGATTAGCTCCTGATCCTAAGGTAGCTAAATGGCAAAAAAGAATTGATCCTCTATGGGGAAAAATTGCAGGTGGTTGTCATCTAAATAGAAATATCCCAGAACTCATTACCGCTGCAGGTTTTAAAATAGAGAATATGGAGCAAATGTACTTACCTAGCACTCCGAGCTTTGCTAGTTACAATTACTGGGGTTCGGCTTTAAAGCGATAGTTTATTGAAAAAAATTTTTTACAAAAAGAAATTTAGCCAGGTTTATAGATTAGATTAATTTTCTTCATATCTTTAAAAGATATATGTATAAAGTAAATTGTAGATTTTACTGTTTAATAGTATCTTATAGACAATAAAGGAATCAATGTAGTGAAGCTTCGTTTGTCAAAAAAATCCATACTTAAGGGTCTTGAAGGTCGTTTGGGTGAGGATGATTATGTAGAGCCTTTAGATTTTTTAGTTGAATCCTTTAAAAAAGAAGCTCGTTTTAATTTAGCGGGCAACCTTGCCGTTCGCCATCAATTAGTAAATCGCTTAAAAGTTCGTGCTCAGCTTAACGAATTTATTCAAGATAAAGATTTACCAAATCCAGCAAGCCCATTATTTGTTATGGGGCTACCTCGTTCTGGCACAACTTTTTTATTTGATCTTCTTAGTTGCGATCCACAATATCGCTCACCTCTATTTTGGGAAATTACCCGCCCTTTTCCATTAGTTAAAAAAGATAGCAAAGAAGCTAAAAAAAGAGTGAAGCAAACTAATAGAGAATTAGGCCTTGCTAGAAAATTTATACCCAAGCTTTTGAGCATGCATCATATTCATGGCGAGATGCCAGAGGAATGTTCGCTTATTAATACAATGAGTGTGAGAAGTTTTATTTATATGTGTATGGCAAACTCGCCAGGCTATGAGGATTACCTAAAGACCTGTGATTATACTGCTGCTTTTATGTGGCATAAACGCTTTCTTCAAGCCCTAGAAACTCAGCATAGGCCTGAGAAATGGCTGCTTAAAGACCCTAGTCATATTAGCCATACGCCAGAAATATTAGCTACCTATCCTAATGCAAAGTTCATTCATATCCACAGAAATCCTGTGAAGGCTATAGGATCTTTATCAAGCCTTACAACCAGCGTTCGTTCTGGTCTTTCTAAACATGCAAACCCGCATGTAATTGGCAAACGAGTTTTAGATTTTTGGCAGCATGCTATTAATAAAAGTATTGCAGATAGAGAGAAAATTCTAAAACCAGAACAGATTATAGATATTGATTATCGTGAATTTGTTAAAAATCCTACCCAACAAATTCAAGCAATTTATACACATTTTGGTTACAACTTAAGTTCAAAAAGTCTTGATGCAATGGAAACCTTTATTCAAAATCAGTCAGAAGAAGAACATACGCCGCATCATTATAAGTTAGAGGATTTTGGTTTAAGTGAAGAAGAAGTTCAAGAAGCTTTCTCTAACTACAACCGCATTCATAACTTTTGATGATAAAATATCCCAACTATTAAAAACCTATAAAGCTATACCATGAAGAAAATACAATTATTAAGCATCCTTATATGTGGCCTTGTGTTCTCATCATCAATTGAAGCTTCATCTCAAAGCAAGGAGAATGCTATGACATCTGTAACTATTAACACCACTATTGGCGCTATTCATTTAGAGTTAGACCAAGACAAAGCTCCTATTACGGTAGCAAATTTCGTAGCTCTAGCTAATGCTGGCTACTATGAAGGGACTATTTTCCATAGACTGATTGATGGCTTCATGGTCCAAGGTGGCGGTTTAACTGAAGATATGCAGAATAAAGCTAGCGGAACTGATCCTATTCAAAACGAAGCAAATAATGGTCTAAAGAATGATCGTGGAACTGTTGCTATGGCTAGAACTGGAGATCCGCATTCAGCGACTGGACAATTTTTTGTAAACCATAAAGATAATGATTTCTTAAACCATACCGCAGAAAATGCTCAAGGCTGGGGTTATGCAGTCTTTGGTAAAGTAACTGATGGCATGGATGTTGTTGATACCTTAGCTAAAAGTGCTACTGGCATGGTTGGCGGTTATCAAGATGCGCCACTTGAACCTGTAACTATCGAATCGGTTACTGTATCTGAATGAAGCCTCGCTTTATCTCAGACATACACCTAAGCGATAAACACCCTGAACTTACTCAAGCCTTTTTTACATTCTTAAACGAATCAAAAGAGGCTTGTACTCATCTTTATATTCTCGGCGATCTTTTTGAAGCCTGGATTGGAGATGACGACACCACCCCTCTTGCACAAGAAGTAAAAAATGCTTTACGTACATTTACCGATAATGGTCCTGCAACTTTTTTTATACACGGCAACAGAGATTTTTTAATCGGAGAAGCTTTTGCAAAAGAGACAGGCATAACTATTCTGCCCGATCCCTATACATTAAACATAAATGATCAAAAAATAGTTATTAGCCATGGAGACTTTCTTTGCACTGATGACGTTGATTACATTACCTTTAGAAACCAAGTTCGTAGCGATGAGTGGCAATCTGATTTTCTAAACAAACCTATTGCTGAGCGTGAAGAGATTGCAGCATCAATGAGAGATGCAAGCCAGGAAGCTACTGCTGAGAAATCTAATGCCATCACCGATGTAAATCCTGCTGCAGTTCATGATTTCTTACATAAACATACTCCAGATTTATTTATACACGGGCATACTCATAGACCCAATATTCATAATATTGAATTGGAAAATATCGCCGTCAAACGCATTGTTTTAGGTGATTGGGGTAAAACTGGCTGGTATCTTGCACTGAATTCAAAAAATATAGATCTTCAAGAATTTAATATATAAATCCTATTGTTCTAATTGAAATACTACTGTATATTTGTACAGTAATTTAAAACAATATCCTTATGAAAGTTAACTACATCGGAAAAATTTCTGAAGAAAATCTGCCGGCGATATTTGTGCCTTATTTTCTTGAATCAGTGCACGCAGGCTTTCCTAGTCCGGCAAGTGACTACATGGAAAGTCCTATAGATCTTAATAAACATCTTATTAAAAATGGTGCTGCAACTTTTCTAGTTCGTGCTCAAGGACAATCCATGCTTGGATCAGGAATTACAGATCAAGCCGTGCTTGTAGTTGATCGAAGTATCAAGCCATCACATGACAGCATAGTGGTTGCCTCTCTTGATGGTGAGTTTGTATGTAAGCGTCTTAAGTTAAGACCAAAAATGTGCTTGATGCCAGATAATCCAAGTTACCCTCCTATCTTTATTAATCAGGGACAAGAGTTAGAAATACTAGGAACTGTTACAGCAGCAATTAATAAATTTTAATGCCGCTAGCTTTAGTAGATTGCGACAGCTTTTATGCCTCTTGCGAAAGAATCTTTCGCCCTGATTTAAAAAATAAACCTATAGTAGTCCTGTCTAATAATGATGGTTGTGTCATTGCTAGAAGCAAAGAAGCTAAAGCTTTAGGCGTTGGAATGGGAGTACCTTGGTTTAAGGTTAAAGATCATTACTTAAAAAATGGTGGCTATGTTTTCTCCTCTAATTTTGCCCTATATGGTGATATGTCTGCACGAGTCATGAATATCTTAGAATCAGTTTCTCCAAGTGTTGAGGTTTATAGTATCGATGAAGCCTTTTTAGATTTAGATACATTAGATAAAAATTTTAATCTGTATAAGTTTGGTTGCCATGTCAAAGGCCTGATCAAGCAATGGACTGGGGTACCGGTTCGTGTTGGCATAGCGCCAACTAAAACCTTAACAAAAGTAGCAATCTATCAAGTTAAAAAAATGAATGTTGCTACAAGAGTAGTACAGCTGATCACTCAGCAAGAAATTATGAAAGCTTTATCACTCACACCAGTAGGTGAAGTGTGGGGTGTAGGCAGAAGACTCAATCAACATCTACAGCAAATGGGTATCGTTTCAGCTTTAGATTTAGCCCAATGTGATCCTGCTTATATTAGACAAAAATTCAGCATAGTTTTAGAGCGAACTGTCAGAGAGTTACGTGGTGAAAGATGTCTTGAGATAGAGCATGATGTGGCAGCAAAAAAACAAATTGTTGTCAGTCGTAGTTTTGGTCAAAGAGTAGATCATTTATCTGTACTGCAGCCTATTGTGAGTAATTTTGTAGTAAGAGCTACAGAAAAGTTAAGAGATGAAAAACAAAAATGTTCACAAGTCTCTGTCTTTGTAAGAACCAGTCCTTTTAATGATAAAAAACCTCAACATAGAGGCTTTAATAGCTTCCGGTTTTCTAATCCTACAAACGATACTCGCGACATACTGTATGGAGCAAAAATTGCTTTAAAACCTATTTTTAGACCTAACTATTCCTATGCAAAAGCAGGAGTTTTATTGAGCCTATTCTCAAATGAAGGTATAAAACAATACTCATTATTTCAAGATCCTGATGAGCCTAAAGATAATTCTCCTTTAATGAAATATATTGATGTCATGAACGCTTATAAGACACAAATTTATTTTGCTTCACAAAATACATCACACTATTCTCCAGTAAGACAAAATATGATTTCACCAAAATATACTACTAGCTGGCATGAAATACCTTTGGTAGATTAGGTGCTAAAAATATACTTGATTTAATTACATATTCATCTACATTTAGTACCTAATTAATTTTTTTAGAGGATAAAAAATGAAAAAAACAATGTTTACTATTTTGAGCTGCTTAATGCTCATCCCATTTGCATCTGCAATGCATCATGAGGCTTCAGGACATAAAATATCAGAAGCAGAAGTTATTAAGATAGCCAAGTCTGCTGCTCCAGCTAATGTTAGTGGAAATGCAACTATTATGAGTTCAGATGGAACTATTTTAGTTGAAGGCACTAATGGTTGGACTTGCATGCCAGGCACACCGCCTAATGAGAATGTAAATCCAATGTGTGTTGATAAAGCATGGCAGAGATGGCTTGCAGCTTTCATGGCACAAGGGGAATATAATTCTGAGGAAGAAGGCTTTGGTATGTCTTACATGCTACAAGGTGATGTTGCAGTTGATAATAATAGTCCTTTTAATACTGATAAATCTTCAGGTGTATGGATTCAAGAAGGACCTCATATAATGATGCTAATGCCAGCAAGTTTAATGAAAGATATGCCTAGAGACCCTTATGCGGGTGGACCTTATGTAATGTGGGAAGGTAATGATTTTGTTCATGTCATGGTTCCATTAGAAGTTACTGTAAACCCTAACAAATAATGATTACATTAATACTTTATACAGCTCTGCTGTATCTGATACAAATGATAACTGCGGCCGTATTAAGAGAGCGTGCTAGCGCAGCAGTCAAAAGTAGAGCTGATAATGCAGTACATAACCTAAGAGAATCTTTGCCGGTATTTTTTGCTCTGGCAATACTCTCCATTCATCTTGGTGTGGATGCAAATTTCTATCTAGCTGCCTATTGGTTAATAGCAAGAATTATCTATGCAGTCATTTACATTACTGGAATTGGCTTACAGTCACCCAAAGAAGGTTCAACTTATGTGCCACAGCCAGTTAGAGGACTTGTCTGGGGTGTCTCAATTGCCTTACTGGTTAATATGGGTATAAATCTTATTTAGATATATGAACGAGCGACTCAAAGGTCTTTTAATTTGCTTTTGGGTATATTTAATAGCCTTTGTTGTTGCGATCTATGCTGCCAATCAAATTATTGGAGCTCATCAGTGGGTCGTCGTATCTTTTGCCCATTTCGTTTCAACTTGCATTGTTTATATTGGAAGTTTTGTTTATAAAAATTCTAGTTTGTATGATCCTTTTTGGTCGTTTGCTCCTGCTCCTATTGCAGTCTATGTAGCTCTTTGGCCAGAATCAGGCGTGGTAGATTATGAGAAAATTCTCTTGGTATTAATCCCTGTAATCTTTTGGTCATTTAGATTGAATTTAAACTGGATTAGAAAATGGCCAGGATTAATAGAAGAAGATTTTCGCTATGTAAATCTTAAAAAGGGCTCAAGATTATGGGTTAACTTTGTTGATTTCTTTGGTATTCATTTATTCCCTACCTTTCAGGTCAACCTATCCTTACTGCCCATTTACTATATTCTTTCCAAAGATATAGGTGATGTAACTTGGCTCTTATATTGTGCAAGTATCTTTACTGTACTCGCAGTAACTTTAGAAACTCTTGCTGATAAACAAATGCGAGCATTTGCTAGCGACTCATCTAATCATGGAACCACGATGCGTTCTGGATTTTGGAAATTCTCTAGACACCCTAATTACCTTGGTGAAATTTCATTTTGGCTAGGCTTATTTTTAATGGCTGTAGCTGGAGATAATTATCCTGTCTGGTTATTTATATGCCCTTTAAGTATGTACCTTATGTTTGCTTTGGTAACTTGCAAGATGATGGATGATCGAAGCCTGGAAAGAAGATCAGATTATGCTGAATATATGCAAAAGACCTCTCAATTATTTTTATGGCCACCGACTAAATAATTAAAGACCTTTAAAATATCTCTCGTGATGAGCTTCTGAAAGCTCTAAAAATTCTTTATTAATATCTTCTCTAGTGACCGATAGCGGTTCTTTAATAAGAGTTGTAATACCAAACTCTGCTAAATCTAATTCTTGGGTTCCTGAGGCTCTTAAAAGGTCAAAGATCCAGGTTAATGGATCTAAACTATTATTAAAGCGTATAGCGTTATCTTTAAGCTTTTGTGCTAAAACAGATTCATCATTTATAGAAAAACGGCTTTTTAGCACAATTTTCTTGAATTTCTCCAAGCGAATATTCACCAGCTCTTTTTCTTTAGAATTAAATTTATTCCAATCAATAACCTCATGAACATAGCGTTTACAGCCCTTACAAACGTTATCACCGTAGGTGGTTGAGCAGATTCCTAAGCAAGGTGTAGTTGATCGAGACATGGCCATAATATTTGTAAAATAATACCTTATTTTAAGAAATATTATCAGTGATTTAGTGGCTACTGAGACGTAAGAGAAGTAAAATAGTGTGGGAAACACTTATGATTAATGAATACAAGCTGCATGTTCAAGAGCGTGCAGAACAAAATATACCTCCTTTGCCATTAGACACAGAGCAAACTGCTGCTTTGGTTGACCTATTAAAGAATAATCATGATGAATCAGAGTTTTTATTAGAGCTTTTAAAAGAAAGAGTTCCAGCGGGAGTTGATCAGGCAGCATATGTTAAAGCTGGTTTTTTAGCTGATATAACAACAGATAAAACGCAAAGTCCTTACATTGAGAAAGTTGAAGCTGTAAAAATACTAGGCACCATGCTTGGTGGATACAATATTCAACCTCTTATAGCTTGTTTATCAATTGATGGTCTTGGAGATGCAGCTGCTAAGGCTTTAAGTAGAACATTGCTTATCTTTGATGCTTTTAATGAAATATTTGAACTATCAAAAACTAATACCCATGCTAAAAAAGTTATAGATTCATGGGCTGAAGGTGAATGGTTTACCAACAAACCTGAAATTCCAGAACAAATAAAATTAACCGTTTATAAAGTTTCTGGTGAAATTAATACAGATGACCTTTCTCCAGCTACGGATGCTTGGTCGAGACCTGACATACCACTGCATGCCTTAGCTATGTTTAAAATGCCTCGTGAAGGCTTGGATAGACCACTTGAAACTATTGAAGAATTAAAAGCGAAAGGAAATCCATTAGCTTTTGTTGGTGATGTTGTTGGTACTGGTTCTTCTAGAAAATCGGCAACCAATTCTGTCTTATGGCATATGGGTGATGACATACCTGCCATTCCAAATAAAAAAGAAGGTGGGTTCTGCTTTGGTAGCAAGATAGCTCCTATTTTCTTTAATACTCTTGAGGACTCAGGCGCTTTTCCAATTGAGTGTGATGTTTCAAATCTTACAATGGGTCAAGAAATTATACTTGAGCCTTTTAATGGCAAGATAACTGATGCTAATACTGGAGAAGTTGTCAGCACTTTTGAATTAAAGACTGATGTTTTGCTTGATGAAGTTAGAGCTAATGGTCGCATTCCATTAATTATAGGTAGGCAGTTAACCGATAAAACTAGAGAAGTCTTAGACTTAGAGCCTACTAATGTCTTTAAAAGACCTGATGATGCAGATGATTCTACAAAAGGTTATACCTTAGCTCAAAAAATGGTTGGTAAAGCATGTGGGGTTGCTGGCATACGACCAGGTACTTATTGTGAACCTAGAATGACAACTGTTGGTTCACAAGATACAACCGGACCTATGACAAGAGATGAGCTCAAAGAGTTAGCTTGCTTAGGATTTTCAGCAGATTTGGTTATGCAATCATTTTGTCATACAGCTGCTTACCCAAAACCAGTTGATATTGAGACACAGCATAATTTACCTGACTTTATTATGAATAGAGGTGGTGTATCTTTAAAACCGGGGGATGGAATTATTCACTCTTGGCTTAATAGAATGTTGTTACCTGATGGTGTTGGAACAGGTGGAGACAGTCATACTAGATTTCCAATAGGAATAAGTTTTCCTGCAGGCTCTGGCTTGGTTGCTTTTGCAGCAACTCTTGGCGTTATGCCGCTTGATATGCCTGAATCTGTTTTAGTTAGATTTAAAGGTGAAATGCAACCAGGTATTACCTTAAGGGACTTAGTAAATGCTATTCCTTACGCAGCTATACAAAGTGGTTCTCTAACTGTAGCCAAAGAAGGTAAGAAAAATGTTTTTTCAGGAAAATGTCTTGAGATTGAAGGCTTGCCTGATATGAAGGTTGAGCAAGCATTTGAGTTATCAGATGCTTCTGCAGAGAGATCTGCCTCAGGATGTACTGTAAGACTTAATAAAGAACCAATTATTGAATATCTTAAATCTAATATAGTAATGTTGCGTTGGATGATTGCTAGCGGTTACGGAGATCCAAAAACCTTAGAGAGACGAGCTCAAGCTATGGAAGAGTGGATTGATAACCCTGAATTATTAGAACCTGATGCTGATGCTGAATATGCAGAAATAATAGAAATTAATCTTAATGATATAAAAGAGCCCCTACTCGCCTGCCCAAATGATCCTGACGATGTAAGGCCTCTATCAGAAGTTTGTAATACTGAGATTCAAGAAGTCTTTATTGGCTCATGTATGACCAACATAGGTCACTTTAGAGCTGCTGGACATCTGTTAAAAAAATACAATACAACCAAAGCAAGACTTTGGGTTGTTCCTCCAACAAAGATGGATGAAAAACAGTTAATGGAAGAAGGTATCTATAGCGTTTTTGGAACCTCTGGTGCTAGAACTGAAATTCCAGGATGTTCTTTGTGCATGGGCAACCAGGCTAGAGTTTTAGCTAACTCCACTGTAGTTTCCACTTCAACTAGAAACTTTCCAAATAGATTGGGTGATGGAGCAAATGTTTATTTAGCATCAGCTGAATTATCAGCTATTGCCGCCATCATAGGCAGATTGCCAACCCCTGAGGAGTATCAGGAGTATATGAAAGAAATTAATCCTGTTGCTGATGAACTTTATAAGTACCTAAACTTTAATGAAATAGATACTTATGTTGCTAGCGCTGAGTCAGCTGATATACCGGCTATTAATATAGTTAATCCATCTTAATTTTATGAAACGAACTTTTATTATTGCGTTTATTGCGACTGCAATAATAGCTCTATGGTTTTTTAACTCTAATTCAAATAGTGATGAGGGCTTGCAACAATCCATTGTCCATAACGGCCTTTCAAGAGATTACATAGTCTATGTCCCTGAAAACTTACCGAATGATGCAACTTTGGTGGTTGTATCTCATGGTTATACTTCTAGCGCACAAACTATAATGTCTTATTCAGGCATGAATAAAGTAGCTGATAAAGAAAAATTTCTTGTGGTCTATCCTCAAGGAACTAAAGATATTAGAGGTAATAATTTTTTTAATGTTGGTTATGATTTTCATGCATCCTCAAAGGTTGATGACCTTGGTTTTATTAAAGCATTAGTTACGAAACTTATTGATGAATATGAACTTAATTCAAATCATATCTTTGCTACTGGTATGTCTAATGGTGGCGATCTAAGTTACTTTTTAGCCTGCTATGCCTCTGACATGTTTCGTGCTGTTGCTCCAATTGCTGGCACTATGATGCAAACAACAGTTGATACTTGTAAGCCTGAGGGAGCTATGCCTATTTTTGCAGTTCATGGCAAGGCAGATAACGTTACCTATTTTGATGGCGATATGGCAAACAAAGATGAATGGGGTCCCTATCCAGGTATTCCTGCTGTAATTGAGCATTGGGTGGATTTAAATGCTCTTGAATATACAAAAGAACTAGACCTACAAAATGCACCTAATTTTAACGACTATGATGAAGCTGTGAGTTTTCAAAGATACATCTCTGGCAATTCGGATAGTGAGGTTTGGCTTTATGTTCATACCGGAGAGCATAATTGGTCACTTGAGGAGCTAGATACTAGCTCAGAAATTTGGAATTTCTTTAAAAAATATATTAATTAGCTTTTAGTCTAGTAACTTTTGAGCTGTCATCTCTAGTGTTTTCTAAATTCTCTAAATAACCTTCACTTAGAGGAGTAATATATTCTCCTGTAAATACAGAACATTCAAATTCTTTAATAGCTGGATTGCCCACTTGAACAGAGGCAATTAGATCACTTAGGTCTTGATAGATTAACCAATCAGCACCAATCTCTGCACCAATTTCTTCATCAGTTTTTTTAGATGCAACAAGCTCTTTGGTTGCAGGCATATCGATGCCATATAAATTTTGATACTTAACAGGAGGCGCTGCTGAGGCGAAATATACTTTATTAGCACCTGCTTCTTTTGCCATTTCAATAATTTTTCTACTTGTAGTTCCTCTTACAATTGAGTCATCAACTAAAAGTACATTCTTACCTTTAAATTCTAAATCTAGAATATTAAGTTTTCTACGTACTGATTTTTTTCTCTCTTCTTGATTAGGCATGATAAAAGTTCTACCAATATATCTATTTTTAACAAAGCCCTCTCTATAAGGGATTTTTAGCTCATGAGCTAGCTGCAATGCAGCGGTAGTTGAGCTATCTGGAATAGGAATAACTACATCAATATCATGATCAGGCTTAAGACGAATGATCTTATTAGCAAGCATTTTACCCATACGCATTCTAGATTTATAAACTGAGATTTGATCGATAGTTGAATCAGGTCTTGCGAAATATACATACTCAAAAATACAAGGTCTCTCTTGATAGACTTCTGCGCATTGCTGAGTAGACAGCTTGCCTTTGTTATCGATAAAAACTGCTTCTCCAGGCTCAACATCTCTCAAGGTTTCAAATCCAAGTGAAGCAAAGGCTGCATTTTCTGAGGCAATCATATATTCATCTCTAGTTTTGCCTTTTCTTATTCCGATAACCAAAGGACGAATTCCGTTGGCATCTCTAAAGGCTAATAAACCAAAGCCAGTAATAAGAGCAATAACTGCATAGGCTCCATCACATCGTCTATGGGTCTTTGTTACAGCTTTAAATATATGTTTTGCTTCTGGATAAATTTCTCGCTGCTTTCCAAGTTCATGTGCAAATATATTTAATAGAACTTCAGAATCTGAGTCTGTGTTTAGATGTCGCATTTCTGCATGAAATAATTCATTAGCTAAAGATTCAGAATTAGTTAAATTTCCGTTGTGAGCCAAGCTAATTCCATAAGGAGAATTAACATACATAGGTTGTGCAAATTCTTTTCCAGCTCCGCCAGCTGTTGGATATCTAACGTGACCAATTCCATAATTTCCAATTAGTTTGTTCATATGCCTTTGTTGAAAGGCATCGCGAACATAACCCATGGATTTTCTTGAATTTAATTTACCCTCAGAATTACAAACAACCATTCCAGCAGCATCCTGACCTCGATGCTGTAGCATCAAAAGGGCATCGTAAATATCTCCAGCTACATTAGCTTCTGCTGATATACCAACTATTCCACACATTATGCTTCCTCTTCGGTAGTGATAATTAAGTCTTTGGCTTCAATTAAGGCGTCATTATCTATCAAATCTCGAATATATGCTTCTATTTCGGGTGCAATCTTTTCAATAAAGGGAGATATCTTTGAATTACCCATTAAGTCTGAGTCTTTTATGCCTGAAGGCATTAATAAAAAAATAACAAAAATAAGAACTAGACCACGAGCCATACCAAAAATAACTCCAAGGAATTTATCAAAACCTGAAACGCCTGACCATTTGATGAGCTTGCTAATCATATTGATAGCAATTCCACCAAGAAATATCGATGCAACAAATATTACAACATAAGCACCAATCTTAGATATCTCTGGATTACCTATGTAGCCGGTAATAAATGGAGAAACTAGATACTCAAAACTAATAGCTGCTAAAAATGAAAATACCCAAAGAAGTAATGATAAAAATTCTTTAGTAAAGCCACGAAAGAGGGAAATAATGCCTGACACTGTGACTATGACTAGAATAGCCCAATCTGTAATATTTAAACCTAAGGCATCCATGGTGTTATGACTCCTGTTTCAATTCCAGCAATTTTATTAATTTTACTCTTATTATTTTTAATTTCCTCTTCGGTAAAGAAAATAACATAGACAGCATGTTTGTTTTTATCATTTTCTAGCGCCTTAACTTCGCCCATATAGCCGTTATCATTTATTTTAATAAGAAGTTCTGAAGCTTTATCAAAGGAAGTAAAAATTCCAATTCTATATAAATACATCTTGAAATCATCCATCTTAATGGCTGCTGCCTTCTCTCCAATTCCTTGAGGTATTTCGAGGGCCTCAAAACTTGAATCTATATCTTTAACTGGTTCAGGGATAAGCGATGTATCAAATACAGGTTGTGCTATATCTGGAATATCTATTACCAATGGTTTGCTATATTTTGGTTGCGGCGATAAGACGTACAATAAAATAAATAGCAGTAACGCTACTGAGAATAAAATACCTGTTAGTCTTTCGTTAGTCATTATTTGTTGTATATTTTATTTAATAGTCCAGACACCTTAGCTCGCAAATCTTTTCTATGAACTATCATATCAAGCGCACCATGATCTAATAAAAATTCTGCTTTTTGAAAGTCATCTGGCAATTCAACTCTTACTGTATCCTCAATAACTCTTCTGCCTGCAAAGCCAACAAAGGCTTTAGGTTCTGCAATATTAATATCGCCCAGCATAGCTAAACTTGCTGAAACTCCTCCAAAGATTGGATCTACCATAATAGAGATATAGGGTAATTTATGGCCTTTCAATTTTTGTATAGCAGCTGACGTTTTTGCCATTTGCATTAACGAAATCATTGATTCTTGCATTCTGGCGCCTCCACTGGTTGAAAAACAAATAAAAGGTATTTGGTCTTCTATAGCCTTATTAATACCAGCTACAAACTTTTCACCTACAACTCCGCCCATGGAGCCGCCCATAAATCTAAATTCAAAAGCTGCAACGACGACAGGAATATCCTTAACGTGACCTTGGCCAATAACGATAGCGTCATTTTCACCAGTTGCTTTCATGGCATCTCTGACTCTTGCTGTGTAATATTTGGTATCTTTAAATTTTAGCGGATCTTTACTTTTAATATCAGCGGCTATTTCTTTGTAAACAGCATTATCTAAAAATTGTTCTAATCTTGTTCTAGCTCCAATTCTTAAATGATGATCGCATTTGGGACATACATAGAGAGATTTTTCTAATTCTGGTTTATATAGAGTTGCTTCGCAAGATGGACATGATATCCAAAGACCATCTGGAACCTTGCTCTTATTGGTTGAAGTGTCTATTCCAATAGATGGAATAAGTCTTGTTAACCAGTTCATTTAATTAATTGCCCTGTTTAAGTCCTTTAAATATTCTTCTATATCACTAAAATCTTTTGTGTCTTTAGCAGCATCAATCATCTCTACAATTGATGAACCAACGATAACACCATCAGCACACTTTGCAAGAATCTTAGCATCCTCAGGTGTCTTAATCCCAAAGCCAGCAAGCGTTGGAATCTTTGTGTATTGACGAATCTTGCTGATATTTTTTTCTATTTCATTCATATCTAGATTTGATGAGCCTGTAACACCCCGTAAATTTACGTAATAAATAAATCCTGAGCTATTTTCAGTTATTTGCTTAATTCTGTGATCGCTAGTTGTCGGAGAAATTAATGAAATGGTGTCAATATTTGGATTAGCAATGCCATAACTATCCAATTTAAGCTCTCCAGGAATATCTACTACTAACAGTGCATCTATACCTAGATTATCTGAATTTTCAATAAGGTCAGAATGAGCAATAAAGGTATTTAAATAGCCCATAAGAACAATAGGCGTTTGAGAATTAGTTTCTCTAAACTTAATAACCATATCGACTATATTTTTAAGTGATATATCTTTTTTTAAGGCCCTATCATGAGCTTTTTGGATAATTGGTCCCTCAGCAATGGGATCAGTAAAAGGCACACCTATTTCAATGACATCTACACCTGATTTAACAAATAAGTGCATCAATTCAAGCGTGGTATCAAGATCAGGATCACCTGCTACCAGGTAAGCAACTAAAGCTTTTTTATTATCTGCTCTAAGTTCCTCAAGTCTGGTTTGAAGTTTATTCAAAATTTAATACCGTCTATTTCTGCAACTGTATTAATATCCTTGTCACCTCTACCTGATACGTTGACTACAACATTAGCTTCAGGGCCAAATTCTTGCATAAGAGTTGGCAGGTATGCAAAGGCATGAGCTGTTTCAAGTGCAGGCATGATGCCTTCAAGCTCAGTAACCTCATGAAATGCTTTTAAAGCCTCATCATCAGTAACGGCAACATACTCCGCTCTACCTATATCTTTTAACCAAGAATGTTCTGGACCTACTCCAGGGTAATCCAAGCCAGCTGAAACAGATTTTGTATCTTTTACCTGACCAGCCTCATCTTGCATAAGGTAACTTCTAGCACCATGTAAAACTCCAGGAGTTCCATCATTAAGTGGTGCTGCATGTTCGCCAGTTTCAACACCCTTTCCGCCGGCTTCAACTCCAATAAGTCTAACTCCCTCTTCTTTTATAAAAGGATAAAAAGCTCCCATAGCATTTGAGCCACCACCCACGCATGCAACAACTGCATCAGGTAATTTATTAAAAAGTTCATTTGATTGAGTGATAAGTTCTTGACCAACTACAGAATTAAAATCTCTTACAATCATGGGGTAAGGATGAGGTCCGGTAACACTTCCAATAATATAATAAGTGTCATCTACATTAGTTACCCAATCTCTTAGCGCTTCATTAAGGGCATCTTTTAAAGTTGCTGAGCCTGAATCAACAGGATGCACGTGGGCACCAAGCAATTTTATTCTATATACATTTAAGGACTGTCTTTTGACATCCTCTGCACCCATATAAATATGACATTCAAGACCCAGTCTTGCAGCAACAGTTGCTGTGGCAACTCCATGCTGACCAGCTCCAGTTTCTGCAATGATTCTTTTCTTACCCATATGTTTGGCAAGCAGAATTTGACCTACTGTGTTATTTATTTTATGAGCGCCTGTGTGATTAAGGTCTTCTCTTTTTAGCCATACTTTGCCAGAACCATAATGCTCGGTAAGTCTTTTAGCAAAATATAGAGGTGAAGGTCTTCCAACGAAGTCAGATAAGTCTTTATAGAATTCTTCTATAAACGCAGGGTCATCTTTTAAATTATTGTAAGTGGTTTCAAGCTCATCAAGTGCAAACATAAGAGTTTCTGGAACAAACTTGCCACCATACTCACCAAAGAACCCATTAACGTCTGGAAGATTATCTTTATTATTCATGCTTTAATTTTTTTAACCATATTATTGATTAATACTATGTCTTTAATACCAGGCTTTGACTCTACGCCTGAATTTATATCAAGACACCAAGGTTTAACAATTACTGCATTATCGATGTTTTCAAGATTAATACCACCTGAAAGCACAATATTGGCATTTTCAATTACTTCATTACTAATGTAACTCCAATCAAAGCTCTCACCTGTTCCTCCGATCACTCCTTCTTTAAAAGTTTCCAATAAAAATGCATCAGCTGAAGAATAATTATTAATAGTGGTTAACGAATCTTTAGACTGCATATGAATAGTCTTCCAATAATCTAAACCAAAGGATTCACAGAACTCGCAGGTTTCATCTCCGTGGAATTGCAAAATAGGATTATCAAAAAAAGATATGGCTCTATAAACATCTTCTTCACTTGGGTTTACAAATACACAAACAGGTCTGGTAGCTCCAAAATTAATGCCTTCAAGCTTCTCTAAGAAGTTCGAGGTAACATTGCGAATACTTTTATCATAAAAAATAAAGCCGCTATAATTTATCTCAAGTTCAAGCAGTCTATGCAGAGTTTCAAGTTCAGAAATACCACAAATTTTTATATTTATATCACTCATATATCAAATCTTGAAATAATATCTTTAAATGGGCTATTAATTGGTACCTCTGCATCATAACGTGGTCCAAGAAAAAATAAACCTTTAGCGGTTAGAGTCTTTCCAGCTAACCTTCTATCTCTTGCTTCCAAGAGTTCTGGGATTGTTATATCAAGCTCGCCTTTAGAAATGCCTATTAGGGTGCCTGCAATAATTCTAACCATGTTATGTAAAAAAGCAGTTGCTGAAATATTAAGAATAAGAAAAGGGCCTTCTTGAATTAAAGCTATGCTTTTAATTTCTTTGACTGGATTCTTGGATCCGCAGCTTGAACTTCTAAATGATGAAAAGTCATGTTTGCCTAATAAGGCTTGAGCTGAATTAATCATTTTTTCAATATCTAAAGAATTATTATCCCAATGCACAAAATCATCAAAAAAGATTGGCTTGCTCTTACTATTATAAATAACATAAGAATAAAATCGCTCTTTAGCAGAGTATCTAGAATGAAAATCATCAGCTACTTCGATAATTGTTTTTATGGATATTGTTCTGGGTAAATTAGCATTTAAACCTTTCAGCCAATCTTCTGTGCTTCTTTGCACTGATGTTTGAAAATCAAATACTTGGGATAATGCATGGACTCCTGCATCTGTTCTTCCGGCATAATTAAATGAATCAGCCTGAGCTGAAACTGCTTCTAAAGCTTTCTCTATACTGCCTTGGACTGTTGGTAAATCAATTTGATTTTGAAAACCATGATACGAAGTTCCCTTATACTCTATCGTGCAAGCTAATCTCACTTTTATAAAGTTTTTAAAAGCAAAGCTTCTGCTTCTGCTTTAACAGAATCACTATCAGTCGACTTTACTAGCGCTTGAAGTATCTGCTTTGCATCACTTAGATTACCCATTTCAACATAGGTTGAAGCTAAATCTAGTTGCTGGGTATCAGCATCATTTTTAACACTTAAGCCTTTTGGTAAGCCTTCAATACCACCTTCATCAGCAGGATTATCAAAACCGTAGATATCATCTTCGGTGATTGTCTTAGAATTTTTTCTTATATAAAGCACAGCTAAAATAAACCCAGCTAAAAGTGCAGCAAGACTGACTAAAAGCATATCAAGAATACCTATTGAGCTTGAATTGGAAACTTCTTTAGATGTTTCTTGAAGCGCTTCAAGCGGTTCATTATCAACACCTAACTCTATTGTTTTTGTATTACTTTGAATAAAATCATCTGGACTTAAATCCCCTTGATTTTTATTTATAGGAAGGGGTAAATTCTTTTGAGCTATAGCCTCTTTGGGAGCTACTGCTGGGGTGGGCGTAATTTGCGTGTTATCTATTGGAGCAGTTAATGTTAAAAGAGACTGAATATTCTTACTCACTCTGAGTGTTTGCCTAGTAGAGTTCATTTGTTGAATACTATCTTTAGCAAGCTGAGTTGAAATATTAGATAAGACATCATTACTTGGAATAACTAAATCAATATCAGCTCTTACAAGATTAATATTGTTATCTATAAATGCTATTTCGTTAGCTAAAAATATTGCCCACATGATTTGGTAGATATCAGCATCGGTTTCTTTCGCTATTTGCGAAGCTAGACTCCATATTGTTGTAATTTCAGAACTCTCAATAATAACTTCCTCAACCTCAGTCTCTGCCGCTATTTCACTTTGAGTATCTGCTAAAACCTCTTCAATAGGATTTAAGGGCTCTTCAATAAGAACTTCTGCTTCTGCTAAAGGCTTGCTTTTGACTATCTGTTTTTGAGGGGCTGAATAATTTGGTTGGCTAGTAAAAGCTTTGTATCTACTCGGTAGAAAAATAAAAACATTCTTTGTTAACTTATTTTTGATTAATAGCTGAAAACTAAAATAATCTTCTGGATAATTATTACCAAGTGCTATGGTAAATTTATCAAAGGCACCCTCTTCTTCAAACAAGGTAAAAGCTAAAAGATCTTCAGCCAAAGGAATGTCTGATTGATATTCATTTAATACAATATCCTTACTTCTAATTTTAGAATCTGAATTAACTGTAAATTGAATTAAAAACTGACCTTGTTCATTTACGCTTACTTTAGGCGATGATAAGGCTGTATCTGCTTGAATGGTTACACTAAAAATTAAGAATAGAGCAAGAATTTTTTTCATTAGAATTTATTGGTATTAAGTAAAGTTTGAGCGATTTGCACAGCATTAAGGGCTGCACCTTTTCCGTAAACATTGTCAGCAACTACCCAAAGCGAAACCCAGGTATCCCCAGCTAATTCTTGCACTCTGACTCTACCGACATAAACTTCTTCAGTATCGTTAGCATGCTCAACAGGAGTTGGATATTCAAGTAAGTCAGGGTTATCCAAGACTTTAATTCCAGGTGCATTTAAGAGTAATTCTATAACTGCCTCTCTTGATGATGGATTTGATACTTTGAAAAAAACAGCTTCTGAATGCCCGTTAAATACCGGCACTCTTACACAGGTAGCCTGGACAGCTATATTGGGATCTAAAATTTTATGTGTTTCCCACACCAATTTCATTTCTTCTTTAGTGAAGGCGTTATCCATAAAAACATCACATTGAGGAATAGCGTTAAAGGCAATTGGTTTTGGATAAACCGAAGGCTCATGATTGGACTCTGAAAAATACGTTTGATTGTTTAATTCTTCCACTGCTGCCTTGCCTGTGCCAGAAACTGCTTGATAGGTAGCTATATTAATAAATTCTATTGTAAGTTCATCATGAATCGGCTTTAAAGCCATAAGTAGTTGAGAGGTAGAGCAATTTGGATTTGCAATTAGAGCTGGAGCCTTGAGAGCTTCAACCAAACTACCATTTATTTCTGGAATTATTAAAGGCACATCATCCTCATATCTAAAATGCGAAGATAGATCAATCACATAAGAACCAGCCTCTACAAAATCTTTTGCATAGGTTTCAGCAACACTAGAGCCTGCTGAGAAAATAGTTAAATCAGCCAAGCTGGCATCAAAACTACCAGTATCGGCAATGGAGTATTCAGCTCCATTTAAGGTAACTGCTTGGCCAACTGATGCACTGCCAAGTGGGTAAAAGTTATTGATAGGGAAAGCTTTGGTTTCAAGCAGCTGCATAATCTTAGTGCCAACAACACCTGAAGCTCCGACAAGTGCGATATTAATTGGTTGAGTCATTTTTTAATATCTCAATAATTAAAGGTGCGACTTCATTGGTATTTAAAGAATTATTATCAGTGCTGATATCTTTAGTTCTATGACCATTAGCAATAAATGTTTTAATTGCATTGTCTATGCGCTCAGCAAGTGTCACCTCATTTAGTGAATACTTAAGTGCCATAGCTAATGATGCAATCATTGCAATGGGGTTCGCTATATTTTGTCCAGCGATATCTGGAGCACTGCCATGACAAGGCTCATACATACCTTGAGAAGTGCTATTTAAGGATGCAGAAGGCAGCATTCCAATAGAACCAGATAAGGTTGCAGCAATATCAGAAAGAATGTCACCAAAAAGGTTACTAGCTACTATGACATCGAATTGATTAGGGTTAAGTACAAGCTGCATAGCGGTATTATCAGCAAGTTGATGGGATAACTCCACATCTGGATAATCTTTTGCCATATCAGTCACTATAGCGCGCCAAAACTTAGATACTTCAAGCACATTAGCCTTTTCAACCGAACATAGTTTGCCATTTCTCTTCTGTGCAGCTTCAAATGCAACTTTAGCAATACGTCTGATTTCATCTTCGTTATAAATCATAGTATTAAAAGCATAATTAGGTGATTCTGAAGTAACTAAACCTCTAGGCTCACCAAAATAAACACCACCGGTTAATTCTCTGACAATAAGAATATCTAGATTCTCAATAATATGATTCTTAATGGGTGAAGCTGATGCTAATTCATTAAATAAAAATGCTGGTCTTAAATTAGCAAATAATTCTAATTCTTTTCTTAAACCTAACAAGGCTTGTTCAGGTCTATGATCCCAATCTAAATCATCCCATTGAGGAGCACCAACTGCACCAAATAAAATAGCATCTGATGCTTTTGCTTCTGCAAGTACATTAGCAGGCAAAGGTGAACCATGCTTTTCATAGGCAGTGCCACCAACATCCATATGGGTGATTGAAAAATCTAAAGCATTTTCAACCATTAAATAATTAAGAACCTCTTGAGCTGAAGCTGTAACTTCTTGGCCTATTCCATCTCCTGGAAGGATTAAAATCTTTTTAGTCATTTGCATATATCCAAGGTTTACTTTTCATCCTGCTATCTTCAAATTCTCTAATTACATCTTTGTCTTGTAATGTTATATCAACATCATCTAGACCATAAATAATTCTTTCTAATAAATTATCTTCAACTTCAAATGAATATTCAACTCTAGCTGTTGTGAGCTTTTTAGCATCCAGGCTCACTGTTATTTCGTTACTCGTATCTTGAGTTTGAGAAAATAATTCCTCTATCTGGTCTTTCGATAACTTTATAGGTAAAACACCATTTTTAAAGCAGTTATTATAAAAAATATCACCAAAAGAAGAAGCAATTACTATTTTTATTCCAAAATCTCTTAGCGCCCATACAGCATGCTCTCTTGAAGAGCCGCAACCAAAGTTATCTCTGGTTAAAAGAATGCTTGCTTGATCATAAGGTGCATTATTTAAAATAAAATCTGTGTTGATTTGTCTTTGCTCCTTAGTAACACCCAGCTTGCCATCATCAAGATATCTCCATCCATCAAAGAGATAATCTTCAAATCCAAATTTTTTAATAGATTTTAGATATTCAGTTGGAATAATTTGGTCTGTATCAATATTGTCTCTATCAATACATACAACTAAGCCTTGGATTTGTAATTCGTTGCCTTGAAGCTTCATGAGGGATTACTCACTGTGCCATTGATAGCTGTTAAAGCTGCCATCATCGGGCTCATTAAATGCGTTCTGCCTAAATTACCTTGTCTACCCTCAAAGTTTCTATTCGAAGTAGAGGCGCATCTTTCATAAGGCTTTAATTGATCTGGATTCATACCTAAACACATAGAGCACCCAGGATCTCTCCAAACGAAACCAGCATCCTCAAATATTTTATCAAGACCTTCTGCCTCAGCTTGCAGTTTTACCATCCCAGAGCCTGGGACAACAATAGCTTCAATAATAGTATCTGCTACCTGCTTACCCTCAACAATACTTGCTGCCTCTCGAAGGTCTTCTATACGTGAATTGGTGCAAGAGCCTATAAAAACTTTATCAAATTTAAGATCAGTTAGCTTTTCATTCTCGCCAATACCCATATATTGCTTAGCAAGTTTGATATTCTTCTTTTTATCTGCCGGAGCAAGCTCTGGATCTGGAATATTGCCATCAAAATCAACTACCATTTCAGGAGAAGTTCCCCAGGTAACTTGAGATTTAATACCAGAAATATCAATAATAATTTCTTTATCAAAACTTGCAGCTTGATCAGACTGTAAGGTGCTCCAATGTAACTCTGCTTGCTCAAGCAAATGTGAATCTAAATCACTATGCTCTCTAACATAATCAATAGTAGTTGCATCGGTTGCTATCAAACCTACTTTTGCACCAGCTTCAATTGCCATATTGCAAATGGTCATTCTTGCTTCCATAGAAATACTTTCTATATAAGAGCCTGAAAATTCTATGGCATGGCCATTACCACCCGCTGTCCCAATTTTACCAATGAGATATAAAACAATGTCTTTTGAAGTAACTCCCGCTTGAGGCTTGCCATCAAAACGTACATGCATATTTTTTAATTTGGTGACTTTTAAGCTCTGAGTTGCCAATACATGTTCAACCTCAGAAGTTCCTATACCCATAGCCAAGCAGCCAAAGGCTCCATGAGTTGAGGTATGTGAATCACCACAAACAATAGTCATACCAGGCAGCGTATAGCCTAGTTCTGGGCCTATAACATGGACTATGCCTTGATTTTTAGAAGTGATATCAAATTGTTTAATACCAAATCTATTGCAGTTTTTATCAAGCTCAACAACTTGTATCTTTGAAATTTCATCTTCAATAGAATCTGTATTAAAACCTTCACCTCTTTCGGTTGGAACATTGTGATCAGGTGTTGCGATATTAGCGTTAAGTCTCCATGGCACTAAATGTTTTTTAGCTAAGCCTTCAAAGGCTTGAGGTGATGTGACTTCATGCAAGTAATGTCTATCAATATAAAGCAGTGATTCGCCAGAATGAAGAGTAGTGATATGGTGCTCATTCCAAAGCTTGTCGTATAAAGTCTTTGGCATGTTACTTAGTAAATGGGAGTTCTTGCTTAATGTCTCCACATTGAGCTCGGTTGCGTAATAAGTGATCCATGATCACTAAATTAGCCATGGCTTCAGCAATAGGTACTGCTCGAATGCCAACACAAGGATCATGTCTACCGGTAACTTCTATATCAACTTCTTTACCATCAGTATCAACGCTTTTACCTTTTGATTTAATGCTAGAGGTAGGTTTGATTATAAAATCGATATTAATAACATCACCATTAGAGATACCACCAAGAATTCCGCCGGCGTTATTTGAAGTAAAGCCATCTGCTCGCATTTCATCTCTAACCTCAGAGCCTTTTAAATTTAAAATATCATCGGTATTGCCTATGGATACTGATTTAACAGCATTAATACTCATCATAGCTTTAGCTAAATCTGCATCTAACTTATCAAAAACAGGAGCTCCAAGGCCTACAGGACAATTTTCTATAGCAACGCCTAATTTAGCGCCCACTGAATTACCTTCTGCAATAAGCTCAGCAAACATAGTATCTAAATCACCTAATTTAGATGTATCGGCAAAGAAATATTTATTAGTATTCGCATCGCTAGGATTGATAGTCTCGCCTTTAATGCCTCCAATTTGACTCACATAGCCTGTAGTTTTCACTCCAAGGCTTTCAAGATATTTTTTAGCAATAGCGCCAGCTGCAACTCTCATTGCAGTTTCCCTTGCGCTTGATCTGCCGCCACCTCGATAATCTCTATGACCATATTTAGCTTGATAAGTGATATCTGCGTGATTCGGTCTAAAAGTATCTTTTATATCTGAATAGTCTTTTGATCTTTGATCTTGATTGTAAATGATCAAACTAATAGGTGTACCAGTAGTTTTACCTTCAAATACACCTGAGAGTATTTCTACAGCATCATCCTCTTTTCTTTGAGTAGTAACGTCTGATTGGCCTGGTTTTCTGCGGTTTAGCTCGCCTTGAATATCAGCTTCACATAGTTCAATTTGTGGAGGACAGCCATCAATTATGCAGCCGAGTGCCTTCCCATGGCTCTCGCCAAAGGTCGTAACTTTAAATAATTCTCCAAATGTATTGCCTGACATGGCTCTGATTATAGTCCAAAAATGCTTTAAAGCAGCAATTTATAGATTTTCTAAAAATTAAATACTAATTTAGCTCCTAAATTACCATAGGTTCTATCGAAGTAATGTTCTGTTCTTTGATTAAAGGTTATATGTTCAAATCCAATTAAATTATTTTTAGTTAAAATCTTCTGCTGAAATAGTACTATGGTCAGTATCAAGTATCATGAATAGATATTCACTACCCGCTCTTAGCAAAGCATGATTTCTGTAATCGTAATAAAAAGTATATCCGGCAACACTAAATGAGCCTTGAGTACCTTGTGTTATCGAAAGGTCAGAGAAAGTTAAATCATCATCTAAGTGAATTTTATCAATTCCATCTTCAAAATCATGAATAACGCTTGTTCTAGTAAATCCATCTGAACCATCGCCTTTACGAGTAATAAAAATATCTGAGCCGCTGCCGCCATAAAGCTGGTCTTTACCATCCCCAGCATCAAGAATATCATCACCACTCCCGCCATATAACTCGTCGAAATTATCAGAACCATATAAAATATCATTGCCATCGCCGCCATACAGTAAATCTTGACCACTTCCACCGTATAAAGTGTCATTCCCAGCTTCACCATATAAAGTATCATCGCCATCTCCACCATATAAAGTGTCATCGCCATCTCCACCATATAAAGTGTCATCACCTTCTCCAATATTTGAAGTGATATCTGCAGGATCAATATTCTGATCAGTAGCTATATAATTTATGATGTCGTTACGATAACTATTGATTAAAGATGCGCTTGCTGTTCCTGCAGCAATTTGCTGTATATCATTTTGAAGAGTTGTAGATGTAAAATTAAATATAGCTGTGTTTATGGAGTTATTAGTTTTTACTTTTAAGATTGGAATGACTGATGCTAATGCTTCTGCAGTATCTAACTTGGCTTGATCAGAAATACTAATATTCTTAATATTAATTACGTTGTCTAAAAGTTTTGTTATAAAAGCATTTAATTCAATATCAACTTTGCTAGAAGTTAATGCAAACTCTGCCTCTATTTCTTCTGCAATAGCTTTATAAAAATCTTGAGTGGAATCAGAAGAGCTATTTAAATAGTTAGTTACATTCTGAGCGGACATTACTAGAACACCTATTTGGTTTCCCTTTTCGAATAAATAATCATTAATCCCTGAATCACCCTTGTTTACAATAGGATCGAAACTGAAAATATCTAAAGAGGAGTGAATACCAAGAGAGTTATTAATATCTCCAGCATTTATCATAAAGGATGCTACCGAAGTTACTGGTGTAATTACTACAAATGCAGAATGTCCTGCGAGTGAATGAATTGCTGATAAATCGCTGAGAAGCACCCCTGAATCTAGATCTATTCCTCCTAAACTCACTAAATTTCCATCGGTATACCTCATTGCAAAACTTCCATCATTATTAGATGTAACTGAGCTCTCTGAATTATCAATAATATAATTATTATTAGTATCTATAAAAACTTCAGCTCCACGTGTATAACTCGCATATGCAACCATACCCTGTGCATTGCGATAGCCTTCAATAGTTGTTGAAGCTGATGATGAGCCACCTGAGCCTGAACAAGAAATGGTAAATTGATTATTTCCTGGAGTTGAAATTGTTATATCTTCAGTTCCACTAATTGCTTTAGTGCCAGACCAGGCACCAGAAGCGCTACAACTAGTAGCGTTGGTTGAGTACCAGGTTAATGTAATAACTGAATCTAATGAAACCGATGCTGATGAACTAGAAAGAGTAGTAGTTGGGCTAGGCTCTGGAGTAGGAGTGCTTCCGCCAACTCCTCCGCCTCCACATGCTGAAATGAAGAGTAAAATTCCAAGTGAATATACTAATAGTTTGAAGTTTTTAAAAAAAATAGTTTTATTATTAAGTACTAGTTTAATTCTAGCTTAATAAGTCTATATCTTCAAAGAAGATAGGCCACCATCAACAGCAATAACTTGGCCAGTGATCCAGTTATCTTTTGCATCAAGCAGGTGGTAAGCGGTCTTAGCAATAGCTAACGGATTACCAATAGTCTTTAAAGGATGTCTGTCTGCTGATGCTTCTTTGCGCTCATCGGTAGAAAGGATGTGAGAGGCTAATTTAGTATCAACAATCGATGGAGCCACACAATTAATAGCAACTCTTGGGGCAAGTTCTGCAGCTAAGCTAATTGCAAAGCCTTCTAGCGCACTTTTGGATGCTGCTATTGATGAGTGCATTGGCATTCCTGTATTGGCTGCTACAGTTGAAAATAAAACTACAGATGCACCATCATTCTTTTTTAAATTGGGTAGTACTTTTTTAATAACGTTAAAGGCGCCATAAAAATTTACTTCCATCTCAGCTTTGATATCTTCCAGAGTAAGTCTTTGGAGTGATTTAAGATTAATGGTTCCTGGGCAATAAACTAATCCATGAATATCTTCAGGAATGTCATCCAGCGCATCTAAGCTTTGATTAGGATCTAAGTGAATAAAATTATCATAACTATTTGAAACAGCTTCATCTCTTGAGGTTGCATAAACACTATGACCTTCTGCTGTAGCAAGATTATTTATTTCAAGTCCAATATCTGAACTTCCACCAATAATGAGAATATTTTTAGTCATAATTTAAAAATTGTTGTTTTGTAAAGTAAAAAGTTCTTGGAAATCTGTAACAGAAGTATTTTCTAATGCCTCTTGATCTGTGCAAAGCGCATAAATTTCATCGCACTTATTAGCATCAAAAGTTATTTTTAGATTACTCATGAATTTTTGTTCTAGCACGGGAATACCCTCTTCTCTTCTGCGTTTATGTCCAATGGGATATTCAACCTCTATAGCTTCCGTTGACGAGCCGTCATTAAAATGAATTTGAATTTTATTAGCTATAGAGCGTTTATCAGCTTCATGATATTCAGTTGAATATCTTTCATCTTCACTTATAACCATTTTTTCTCTCAAAGCATCTACCCTTGGATCGGCAGCTACGTCATCTTCATAATCCTCAGCAATTAAATTACCTTTTAATAATCCAATGGCAACCATGTATTGCAGACAATGATCTCTATCTGCTGGATTATTAAGATTACCAACTTTTGAAATAATTCTTATAGCTGAATCATGAGTAGTAATTTCAATTGACGTAATGTCCTCTAATCTGTCTTTAACTTCTGGATGTAAAGTAACAGCTGCTTCTACAGCAGTTTGTGCATGAAATTCAGCTGGAAAACTAATCTTGAAAAGCACATTCTCCATAACATAGGTTGCAAAAGGTTGCGGTAATGAAAGTTTTTGTCCTTTAAAAGATACATCCTCAAAACCCCACACAGGTGCTGATAAAACTCCTGGATAACCCATTTCTCCCGAAAGAGTAATCATGGCTAATCTAACTGCTCTACTGGTTGCATCGCCTGCAGCCCAACTTTTTCTAGAACCTGCATTGGGTGCATGGCGGTAAGTTCTAAGACTCTGCCCATCTACCCATGCATGAGTCACTGCATCCATTATTTGCTGCTTAGTTCCACCCATTAATTTTGTAACCAAAGCAGTGGAAGCTACTTTTACTAAAACAACATGATCCAAACCTACTTTATTAAAACTATTTTTAAGTGCGAGAATGCCTTGAATTTCATGCGTCATGATCATGGACTCAAGAACAGTTTTCATAGTTAAAGGGTCTTTGCCTTCAGCTATATTTTGTTGAGAAATAAAATCGGTGACAGCTAAGATTGCTCCTAGATTATCTGATGGATGTCCCCATTCGGCTGCGAGCCAGGTATCGTTATAATCAAGCCATCTGATAATACAGCCAATATCAAAAGCGCCTTTAATCGGATCTAATTTAAAATTGGTACCAGGAACTCTGACACCAAAAGGTACTGAGGTACCTTCGACTAGTGGACCTAACATTTTTGTGCAGGCAGGAAATGTAAGAGCAAGCAAACCACAACCAATGGTATCTATAAGGCAGTTTCTTGCGGTATCTAAAGCAAGGTCAGATTCTATTTTAAAGTTAGTAACGTAATCAGCAATTTCTACAATAACTGCGTCATAGTCGGGTCTGACATTTTGATCAACATTAGATGACATAACTAGGACCTATCTTCTATATCAATCCATTCAGAGCTTTCAACCCCAATATAATCAGCACTTGGTCTAATAATTCTATTATTAGATCTTTGCTCCATACAATGCGCTGTCCAGCCTGAAACTCGTGACATTACAAAAATAGGTGTAAAGAGTTTAGTAGGAATGCCCATATAAAAATATGCAGGTGCATGGAAAAAATCAGCATTAGCAAACATTTTCTTTTCATCAGCCATAACTTTTTCAACTTCTTCAGCTACTTGATACAAATCATCATTGTCATGCAATAAAGAAAGCTCTTTAGCGAACTCTTTAATCACTGCATTTCGAGGATCTCTTATAGAGTAAACAGCATGACCAAAGCCCATAATTTTTTCTTTATTAGCAAGCATAGCTAAGATTTTTTCTTTTGCTTCATCTCTGCTAGTCCAATTTTCAATTAATTCCATAGCTTTTTCATTAGCGCCGCCATGCAGAGGACCTCTTAATGATCCTATTGCTGCTACTACACAAGAATGAATATCTGACATAGTTGAAGCACAAACTCTTCCAGTAAATGTTGAAGCATTGAATTCATGTTCAGCATAGAGAACTAATGAGACATCCATAACTCTTCTATGTAGATCTGAAGGTGTTTTGCCATGAAGGATATGCAAGAAATGACCTGCCATACTATCTTCATCGTTCACTAAATCTATATCTTGTCCATCGTGAGTAAACTTATACCAGTAAGTAACAATCGAAGGCATGGTGGCAATCATTCTATTAATTGAATGAAGCTGATTTTTAAAATCACCCTCCGGTTCAAGGTTGCCAAGCATAGAAGTACCTGTGCGCATGACATCCATTGGATGAGCTGAAGCAGGAATCTTTTGCAAAACTTCTTTTAAGGTTTGCGGTAAATCTCTTTGACCTTTTAATAAGGCTTTATATGCATCAAGTTCTGTTTGATTAGGTAACTTGCTATAAAGCAATAAATAAGCGACCTCTTCGAATGTTGCCTTTTCTGCTAGAGTTTCAATTTTGTGTCCTCTGTATGCAAGACCTTCAATTTGACCAACAGTTGATAGTGAAGTTTCGCCTGCTACCTGACCCCTAAGACCAGCACCTTCTAATTTTTTAACCATTATTTTTCCCCTTCTTCAGAAAATAATTTATCTAATTTTTGTTCGAACTCGTGATAATTTAGGCGCTCGTATAATTCTTCGCGCGTCTGCATTATATCTAAAACATTTCTTTGAGTCCCTTCTTTTAGAAGAGATTCATAGACTTTTTCAGCGGCTAAGCTCATAGCTCTAAATGCTGATAATGGATATAAACTCATATCAACTCCCACTGATGCTAATTCATCATTGGTAAAGAGTGGTGTTTTTCCAAATTCAGTTATATTTGCTAATAAAAGAGCATTTACTTGGGATTTAAATTTCTTATAGTCTTCTAAATCAGTTACAGCTTCTAAAAAAATTCCATCAGCGCCAGCTTCAAGGTATTTAGATGATCTATCTATTGCAGCTTGCATCCCCTCTGAGGCAAAAGCATCAGTTCTGGCCATAATAAAGAAAGAATCATCCTCTCTAGCGTCAACAGCAGCTTTTATTCTATCTACCATTTCATTACAAGATACCAAACTTTTATTGGGTCTATGGCCACATCTTTTCTGAGAAACTTGATCTTCCATATGAACTGCAGCAACGCCTGCCTTCGTCATTTCTTTGATAGTTCGAGCAATATTAAAAGCGCCACCCCATCCAGTATCGATATCAACCAATAAAGGCAATGAGCTCGCAGCAGTAATTCTCTTAGCGTCTACTAAAACATCTTCCATGGTAGTAATCCCAAGATCTGGAATTCCATGCGAGGCTGCAGCAACACCACCACCTGAAAGGTAGATTGCTTTGTGATTTTGTTTTTCAGCAAGGATTGCTGAGTATGCATTTATAGCACCCACGATCATAAGAGGATTGTTATCCTCGATTGCTTGTCTAAATTTATTTCCAGCTGTCATAAAAAGTGAGGCTATTGTACAAGATGGTATGGCCGTTTCCCAAATAAAGACTTACGAGTAAAACTTTACACCTCTTATAATTCTGTCTTTATTATTTTTCATTCGCCACTTATTTGTATCCCTTAAGCTATAAACACAACCACAATATTCTTGTTGATAAAAATTTTCTTCTTTGGATATTTCAATCATACGAGAAGATCCGCCCTGCTTTCTCCAGTTAAAATCCCAGTAAGTAACTGCATCATATCTTTCTGCTGCTTTATCTCCAGAGGTATTAATCTGATCCATATCTTTCCATCGAGATATTCCTAAAGTTGTAGCATATACACCAAAATTATTTTCATGAGCATACAAGGCTGAACGCTCAAATCTCATATCAAAACATTCTGTACATCTTTTGCCTCTTTCAGGCTCATTCTCAAGCCCTTTAATTCTCTCAAACCAATTATCTTTATCGTAATCAGCATCAATAAATTCAAAACCTAGCTTATCGCAAAATCTTTTGTTCTCATCTTTTCTTATTTCGTATTCAGCCAGAGGATGGATATTGGGATTATAGAAATATACAGTTGTTTTGATATCTGAGGCTGCTACAGCCTCCATAACTTCTCCAGCACAAGGAGCACAACAGCTATGCAAAAGCAGACTATTATCTTCACCAGGAAGATCTAGCTTTGGTCTTTCGTAATTATTTAGTTTTAGATGTTCACTCATTTTATAAAATGAGAATGCTCTTTAAATGCATGCTCTAGGTCATCATAACTATTAAATGCTGGTATTTCAGGATGTTCAGTCGATATTTTTATAGGCGCATTAATGAAAAACCCTTTATCTGCGACTTCAAACATCTGAAGATCGTTATAAGAGTCTCCAGCGGCAAGACACCTATAGCCCATAGATTGAAACCCAAGTATTGCTTGTTGCTTCGCTTTTTCATGACGCAAGTGATAATCAAGAATACTTCCATCACCTCCGATAGATAAGTTGTGACATAGCAAAAGTGGGTAGCCTAATTTTTCCATTAAAGGGTTAGCAATTTCATGAAAGGTATCAGAGAGAATAACAACTTGGAAATGTTCTCTAACTCGATTTAAAAAATCCAGAGCTCCGGGAAGAAGTTCTAATTGATCTGCTGCTTGCTGAACATCAGTCAACTTTAACCCATGCTTTTGCATAAGTTTTAAACGGTAATCCATTAGATCGCCATAATTGGGAATATCTCGAGTGGTTTTACTAAAATCTTCTATTTTAGTGTTAAAAGCAACCTGCTCCCATATTTCAGGAGTAAGCGTTCCCTCCATATCCAAGCATATGATTTCCATTATGAGTCTTTGTTGTTTTTAACACCGTAAGGAACATGGCCTGATGCCGTGCCTTCGGAGGCTTCTATTATATTTATTTCTTGATCATCAAAAAATATATCTGCTTGAAATGACTTTAAAAAATCCTGTTTAGACATGCCGCCAAGAAATAATGACTCATCTATTCTCACTCCCCATTCTCTTAAAGTCTTAATGACTCTTTTATCCGATGGAGCTGATCTTGCTGTAACTAAAGCAGTCCTTATGGGGCACTCATTAATTTTAAACTCGCTTTGTATTTTATTTAATTCAATAATAAAATTTTTAAAAGGCCCAGCTTTTAAAATGCTAGTGGCTTTCTTTTCATTATCGATAAAAGCTTCTAAGCCTTTATCATGATAAATTTGCTCAGATTCATCTGAAAAAATTACAGCATCACCATCAAAAGCAATTCTTAATAAATCATCATCATTTTTTGTTTTTTGAGAGCTAGCTTTGGAAACTATGGTAGCTGCGGCAACTTGACTATCAATAGCTAATTTTACATCCTCAATACTGCTAGATAAAAATAAATGTACACCAAAATCTTTTACATATTTATGCGGACTTTCTCCGCCACAAAATGCAGCTCTACTAATATTAAGATTATGTGCTTCAATTGAATTTCTGATCCTAAGACCGGTATCAGATGTATTTCTTGATAGCAAAATAACTTCTATGCGATCACCATCTGAATAACACGAATTAATATTTAATATTTTTTGTACCAGTGGAAATGCTTCTCCTGGTTCTAAAGTTTTATCTTCATTATCTATTTGATATTTTTGATAAGCCTCTAATCCATCTTTGAGGTAAATCGCATGACTGTCATCAAGATTAAATAAAGCTCTCGAAGATATGCCTATGATTAACTTAGATTTTTCCATTTAAATAATTGTTGCTATGTTCATGGTTAAAGTAATATACTGTATAAATACCCAGTACTATTTAATAATATTATGAAAGAAATAACAATCCAACAAAATAAAGTACTTGATTGTATTCAAGAATACATTAATAAGACAGGATTTCCTCCAACAAGAGCTAATATTTGCAAAGAATTAGGATTTAAGTCGCCTAATTCAGCAGAAACTCATCTTCGAGCATTAGAAAAAAAAGGTTTTATAAGAATTGAAAGCGGCACCTCTAGAGGCATAACTTTAGTAAATCCTATAGGAAAAGAAGAAAGTGGCTTTCCTATCATTGGGTTAGTGGCTGCTGGATCCCCAACACTCGCTTCAGAAAATATTGAAAAGACAGTTAATTGTCCACCTTCTTTCTTTGGAAGTAGCTTTGATTACTTTTTAAGAGTAAAAGGTCTCAGCATGAAAGATGCTGGAATTATGGAAGATGACCTGATTGCTGTTAAAAAAACACAGGATATACGAAATGGAGATATTGTAATTGCCAGAATTGAAGACGAGGTAACTGTTAAATACTTTGAAAGAAAATCTCCTGAAATAGTTCACTTAAAGCCAGCCAATGAAGATTTCAATGATATTGAAATTGATCTAAGGGAAACAGAAATTCATATAGAAGGTAAAAGCGTAGGTCTGATAAGAGAAAACTAGTGAAGGATTACAGGTTTTTTAGAAATATTACCTTTTTGTGATTCTAAGAATTCATCAAAATCTGTTACGTTGCCACTAACACTCTCGATTCCAGCTCTAATCATTTCTTTTGCGACATTTAATTCTTGTCCTTGAAGAAAATCTTTTGATTCACCTGAAAATTGTATTTTTACAATTGGGTTTTCATGATCATCAGATCGTCTTAGGACGATAGTTCCATCTGGTAATTGGGCAAGTTCTAGGTAATTTGACATTTATTCTCCTTGTTCAAATAGCTTAACATTCATCTAAGTTTTTGCGAAGCAAGCTTATCCATCTATATGTTCTATTTAATAACTCATTTAGTTTTTTCAAGTCAATTAAGCTATCTGTTGAAATTAAATCATCTCTTTTTGGTGTAATAAGTGATGATTGGTAGAAATTTATCTGTTCAATAACTCCGCCAGTGGCTATTTCAGGAATAATAATATTTTTAATAGCTGTATTTTCTGAAAGAGATTCCCATTTAGCTTTGCATGACAGATTGATAATTAGATTAGAGTCTGCTGATTGAGTCTTCTCAAAAATTTCATCAGCAAAATAACTTAAGCTTTTTTCTAATGAGATTAAAAAAAGATAGTTTTGATTATTAAGATTAATCTGATCTAATAAATTTTTAGCAATATCCTGATAAAGGTTAGCAAGTTCCGCTGAGGTAGCTATTTCTTTAATTGCTCTCTCCATTCATTATTATCATAAACAGCTGTCCATTTAGTCTTCTTTCCATCTTTTTCTGATGCTAAATAATGAGTATCCTCTGCTTTGTTATACCTAATCACATATGGATTTTTATCTTTATCCTTTAAAGGTCCAGTTAAAAGATAAAAGTGCTTCTTGGGATCTTTTAAGTATCTGCAAGCTTCTAATAAATTATCCTCTGTAACTATGGTTAAAAATTCTGCTAGCTTGGGGGCTCTGGTTTCTCTATTTTTTGGATACTTACTTGCAGCTAAAAATAAACCTTTCATACTGTCACGAAGTAAATAGTGATCTTCAAATTTTTCACAAGGCAATTCAGATAATATAGGCTCCATAACAATTGGTTTAGGCTCACCACTTCTTTGTAAGTTTCTTGTGGTTCCACAATTATCATTTAGACATAAAAAGTATTTGCCAAATTTTCCAGTATTAAGCTGCATTTCAGAGCCGCATTTATGACATTCTAATAAAGGGCCGTCGTATCCTTTTAATTTAAAGGCGCCTTGTTCTATTTTATAACCCGAGCAATCAGGATTCATTCCACAAACATGCAGTTTACGAGTTTCATCCATTAAAAAGTTATCCATACTAGTTTCACATAGCTGACATCGCTCTTTAATCATTAGGTTTGATGCTTCGTCTTGATCATCAAGACTTATAGCCTCATCACCGGATATGAGGTTTAAAGTGCCTTTACACTTATCAACACCTTCATTGTTATATCCATTGCAACCCAAAAACACCCCGGTACCGGAATTTCTTATAACCATTTGGTTTGATTCACAGGTAGGACAATCAATATCGGTTTGTGTGGGTGTATTTTTTCTCATACCTTCATCGGTAAAGGCAAGAGTTAAATCTTTCTTAAAGGCTGTATAGAAGCTATCTAATACAGATTTCCATTCAAGCTCGCCTTCGGCAACCCTGTCTAATTGATTTTCAAAATTAGCAGTAAAGCTATAGTCCATAATGTCACTAAAGCTTTCTAATAATCTATCAGCAACAATCAAACCTATTTTTTTAACAAAAAATCTTCTATTTTCAACATCAACATATCCTCTATCTTGAATAGTAGAAATGATTGAAGCGTAAGTTGAGGGTCTACCAATTCCTTTTTTTTCTAATTCTTTAACTAAAGCTGCTTCAGAAAATCTTGCAGGTGGTTTTGTATATTTTTGCTCTAAATCTAATTCTTCTAAATTTAAAGAATCGCCTTCAGCCAGAGGAGGTAGAATTGCCTCATCAGGGTCTTTTGATGCATTGCCTGAAATCTTTGTATGACCATCAAAGACAATCTCTCGGCCTCTTGCAGAAAATACATAATCCTCTAGATTAATTTTTACAGAAGTGGATAGGTATTCAGCATCTGGCATTTGAGATGCTATGAACTGATGCCATATAAGCTCATAAAGTTTTGTTTCTTCTTCACTATGATTGAGTAACTGGTTACCAGTCATAAATGCGCTTGTTGGACGAATAGCTTCATGAGCCTCTTGAGCATTTTCAGTACTTGAATATATTCTTGGTGCGTTTGTAAGATACTTTTCACCCAAAGTTTCACTAATATAATTTCTAGCATCTAATATTGAGTCTTTGCTTAAGCTTGGAGCATCAGTTCTCATATAAGTTATCAATCCAGCCTCGTATAGCTTCTGCGCTACTCGCATAGTTCTCTTTACATTAAAGCTTAATCTAGTACTTGCTGCTTGTTGCAATGTCGATGTTATAAAGGGTGCTTTAGGTTTAACTTTTACAGGCTTTTTTGAAACATCGTCGATAGTAAGATCTGCAGATCTAATAATTCCTTCTATAATCTTTGCTTCGTCTTCTTTTAAAAGTGGATCTGATTTTTTTCTATTTAAAGAAAATTTAATAGTCTCATTAGAAGCATTCATCACAGACATGCTTACTTCCCAGAACTCTTCAGGTATAAAGGCTTGAATTAAATGCTCTCTTTCTACCAATAATCTTAAAGCTACAGATTGAACTCTTCCCGCTGAAAGATTTCTTGCGATCTTATCCCACAATAATGGTGATAGCTCAAACCCAACAACTCTATCTAAGAATCTTCTTGCTTGCTGAGCATTAACAAGATCTTGGTCAATTTCTTTAGGATCAGCAAAAGATTCTAAAATTGAGGTTTTTGTTATTTGATTAAAACGAACTCTTGAAAATTTATATTTATTTGGGCCTAAAGCTTCTTTAAGATGCCAGGCAATAGCTTCTCCCTCTCTATCCAAATCAGTAGCAAGATATATATGATCAACATTTTTTGCAGCAGCTCGAAGCTCTTTTACAACTTTTTCTTTTCCAGGAATAATTTCATAAACGCCCTTCCATCCATCTTCTGGATCAATACCCCATCGCTTAACATCAGCCTTTCTTTTATTAATTTTTTTAAGGATTTCTTTTTCTGCAGCTGAAATATCTTTGGGTAAAACATTTCTTTTTGCTGGTGTTTTAGATTTACCTTTAGGTAAATCTCGGATGTGCCCAACACTTGATTTAACAATATATTCTGACCCTAGATATTTAGATATTGTCTTAGCTTTTGCAGGTGATTCAACAATTACGAGAGATTTAGCCATAATAAAAATATATTCCTTTTTTTATAAATACCATTTTCTTACTTCTTTTGGCAAGAGATATTTATAATTTTTTTAAATCACTATCAATTCTTCTTAATTCTTCAATGCCTAAATTTTCATCCCAGAGAAACACCATGACCGCCTTGGAAAATATTATTTCTATAATAGATTCTGGCAGAGATCTTATACTCAATAAAAGAGATGCATATTCTTCAGAATACTTAAGCCTGGAAGGAGAATACAAAATAAATTCATTTTTGTCTTTAATAAAATGAGCTTCTTTTATATTTGATGAATTTTTTATTTGATAACTTGCTAGTTTTATATCGTCACTTTTAAATGAAACATTTGAATATGCTAGTGATGAAATTTTAAATCCTAGCTTAACAGCATCTAATCTGAGTTGAGCTATGTGCTTAGTTCGCCTTGATGGAATCAAAAAGCTTGCTGAGCCTATAAAGAAGATCACAACCAATGCACTTATTATATATCCCACTAATATTCCCTTTTTTTGATAGCTACTATTAATCTAAAAGCTCAGAGATAATATCTGGCCCTTTTAATATAAAGCCTGTATATATTTGCACAAGATCAGCACCAGCATCTAGCTTTTTAACATAACCAGCCTTATCTATAACTCCTCCAACTCCAATAATAGGTATGCTGGGATCAAGCTGCTTAATTGATTGAACTAATTGAGTGGATTTATTAAACAAAGGTTCTCCGGATAAACCCCCGGCCTCATTTAAAAATGATTTATCTTGAAGAAGAGATTTATCTATTGTGGTATTTGATAAAATTAATCCTGAAATATTAAACTCTCTAACAGCATCTAAAATAATTTGAAGAGTTTCAGGTGATTCATCGGGTGATATTTTAAGAAAGACAGGTTTTTTTGTATTAAATGATTGTCTTTGGCTATCTAGTGATTTTAATAAATTATAAATATTTTCTTTACTATGCAGGTCTCTAAGATCAGGTGTATTTGGTGAAGATATGTTTATAGTTATGTAATCAGATAATACATAAACTTTTTTAAAACACTCAACATAGTCAGTAATTCGTTTATCACCTTTTGATTCCTTGTTGGCTCCAATATTGACTCCAACAACGCCCTTATACTTTCTAGATTCTAATTTTTTTACTAGATAATCTACCCCTTTATTATTAAACCCTAAGCGATTAATAATTGCATTTTCTTTAAATACTCTAAAAATTCTTGGTTTTGGGTTTCCGTCTTGAGCTAAGGGTGTAACTGTTCCAACTTCAATAAAACCAAATCCTAGCGCTCCAAGAGAATCTATAAAGTCTCCATTTTTATCCAAACCTGCGGCGATTCCCAATCTATTAGTAAATGTAAGATTATTTAATGTGTATGAATCTAAATGAGTATTCTTGCTTGTAAAAAAATTAATTAACCCTAAGTTATGAACAATCTTTAAACCATTCAATGAAATAGAATGAGCTATCTCTGGTGAGAAGAGTCTTAAAATTGAAAATAGAAATTTCAACTTATTAATGCTTGAATGGATTTAAGGATATCTTTATTGATATCTTTATTGGCTAGAGCTAATGAAATGGTTGCCTCCACATATCCCTGCTTGCTCCCACAGTCAAATTTTGCACCCTTGTAGGATGAGGCTATAACCTTCTCTGAATTCAATAAATCCCTAATGGCATCTGTTAGTTGTAATTCTCCACCTGATCCAGGCAGTATTTTTTTTAACGAACTGAAAATTGCTGAAGTCAGGATATATCTGCCACATACAGCTAAATTAGATGGCGCTTCCTCAATTGTTGGTTTTTCAATAATTTCATGAATTTCATAGGTTGAATCTGAGATTTTTGTTGCATCAATAACTCCATAATTAGGTAGCTTTTCATCAGCCACTTCATTAATTGCAATAACTGAGCTTGAGGTTTCGTTATAAAGATCAGCTAACGTTTGCAGGCAACTCTTTCCATCAGCAATAAATAAATCATCTGGAAGAAGTATTGCTATAGCTTCATCCTCTTCAGTAAGGCATTTTTCAGCTAATGATATGGCGTGACCAAGGCCTTTTTGTTCATTCTGATCAACAAAAGTAAATTTAATATCTTTAAACTTTTCAGGATTAATAGATTGAATATATTCGCCTTTGCCATGTCTTAAAAGTGATTCCTCTAAGTCTTTATTTTGAAGAAAATGTTTTTTAATAGCTTTCTTTGCATGACTGGTAATAAAAATAATTTCTTTTACACCTATATCTATAGCTTCCTCAACAGCATATTGCAGCAAAGGTTTATCAATTATTGGAAGCATTTCTTTAGGAATGGCTTTTGTTGCTGGTAAAAACCGAGTACCAAGGCCTGCTACCGGTAAGATTGCTTTAGTAACTTGTTTCATTAAATTGCTATTTTCCTTAAGATTTTAGTAAGCATACCAAAGATTAACCCAGATATAAGCCCCCCAAGATGGGCATAGTTAGCAATAGAGCCAAAACCAAATAATTCGAGAACTCCCATAAATCCTAATGCTAGCCAAATGATCATAAATATATATATTGCAGGTGGAAGACCGTAACGTTCTTTGTTTGAATCTAGCTCTATTAAAAAGCAATATCCAAGCAATCCGTAAACTACTCCTGATAATCCTCCAAATAATGAAACTCCACTCCAAAGATATTCAATATAATTACTAGTAATGCCTGAGAAAATAACTAAACAAAGAAATAAGAGTCTGCCATCAAGCATCTCAATTTTAGATCCTAATATGAATATCCAGAGCGCATTAAAAGCTAAATGGCTCAATGAGAAATGAATAAATATAGGCGTTATAAGTCTCCACCAATCATTTTGAATAAAGTAAGTCTGATTAAACGTTACAAACTCTAAATAAAGTCCTGATCGTTGAAAATCTAGAAAAGATAAATTTCTAATAATTTCAAAATTGAGTCCAAAGTTAGAAATAACTGTTATGAGTGTAGCTATAACAATTATAGGAATATGAAAATTTTTTATATTCAAGAAATAGAATTGTTTTTAGTGATGTCTAAACTCCATCCAAGTTTTTCTCTGCAAGCCTCAAAGAAATCATTATCCTTTGGATGAACAAGCTTTAAAGATTTATTCATCTTTTGAATATTAACAACTGTTTCGTATTTTGCTGAAATATCATCTTGACCATCTGCACATATTTTAGCTTCATCCAGAGGGCCGCTTAATAATTTTATTTCTATTTTCTGATCAGAGGAGATAATAAATGGTCTTGATGAAAGGCTCTGCGGCATCATGGGTATGATGCTCCAAACATCTAAACTTGGATGAATAATAGGACCGCCTGCTGATAAAGCGTATGCAGTTGAGCCTGTTGGTGTTGCAATAATGAGTCCATCTGATCTTTGTTCATAAACTGGCTTGCCATCAACGCTGAGCTGATAACGCATTAATTGTGCATATGATCCTGAATGAATAACTATTTCATTGAGTCCAAATAATGTCTTATCAAGGAAATTTGCTGAAACCAAAGATCTATCTTCTATTTCATAGTTACCTTGCAAAATATCTTGAATGATAGATTCAAAATTATCTATATTTACATCTGTTAAAAACCCAACAGCTCCAAGATTAATACCTAATATTGGAGTTTCATACTCTAAAAACTTTCTTGATGAGCTTAGTAAAGTTCCATCTCCACCAAAGACTATAAGTAGATCAATTGTTTGAGCAAAATCTTCTGAAGTTAGCTCAGTGATAAGATCATTTTTGACCTCTGCACCAGCTTCAATAAAAATTTTATTAGTATATTTAGAAAGAATAGGTAATAGGGAATCAAGGAATAGGACGTCACCATCTTCCTGATTTTTTTTAACTACGATACCTATATTTTCAAACATAATGAGGCATTATACTCCCTGATAGATTGGAAAATAAATATATGCACCTAACAAATAAAATTAATGAGTTTTTAAGTCTTATTCAAGAAGCTAATAAGATTGTTATTTTAACTGGCGCTGGTATTAGTACTGAGTCTGGTCTGCCTGACTTTAGAAGTGATGATGGTTTTTGGACAAAAAATAAACCTATATTATTTAAAGAATTCTTAAAAGATGCAGAATCTAGAAGACTTTCATGGGAGAGAAATTTGGAGTTAAAAGAAAAACTTAAATCAATAAAACCAAATACAGGACACTTCTTTGTTAGAGATTTAATTAACACCTCAACAAATCATCATCTTATTACACAAAATATAGATGGCTTGCATTCAATGGCGGGCCTTGATGAGAAAAAAATTATTGAAATTCATGGGAATGCTACTAAAGCATCCTGCCTAAATTGCTTTAAAGAATTTGATCCAAGCATATTTCATAAATCTGTTATTAATCATCTTGAGGTTCCAGATTGCAGTGACTGCGGCTCATTAGTAAAGGTTTCAACTATATCATTTGGTCAACCGATGAATGAAAAAGACCATACAAATGCAATGTATTTAACCCAAGCAGCTGATTTATTTATTTCAATAGGAACTTCATTAAGTGTGCAGCCAGTGGCTAAATTACCTGAATTGGCAAAAAAAAATGGATCTAAACTAGTTATTCTTAATAGGGACGCTACCCCATTAGATCATCAAGCGGATGTGGTTATAAATGCAGAATTGCAGGATATTTTTTTAAAAATATCTAAAAATTTATCAATCGTGCATTAAAGCAGCTCGTCCCATTATCCTACCTTCCTTTAAGTCTATCAGAGTTTGGTTCGCCTCTGATGCGTGCCTTCTCTCAACAGGAATAGGATCAATTTTACCCTCTCTAACTAATTTCATAAGCTCTTTTAAATTCGATAAGCTACCCACATAAGAACCTTGAATATTTCTTTCCATTAAAACCATCATTGGTAGCGGATGATTTAACTCACCTCCAAATAGCCCAACTATAATATACCTGCCGCCCTTTCTTAAAAGATTAGTAGCAAATCCAGTTGATAAATCAGAACCAACAAAATCAATTACTGCGCTAACACCTCCGGTAATTGCATGAATTCTTTGTGCTGCATCTTCATCTCTTGAATTTATTGCGTGAGAAGCTCCACTTTCTAAAGCTAAGTTTAGTTTAGCCTCATCAACATCAACAACAATTGGCTGAACGTTAAAAGCTGCTTTAGCAATTTGGATACCCATCATTCCAAGCCCTCCTGCACCAACAATTACGAGTGAGTCAGCAGAGTCTTTTATGTTTGCTTTTTTTAATGCTGTATATGCAGTCAATCCAGAACAAGCATAACTTCCAGCTAAGTGATCAGGAGTATTTCCAGCATCCATAAGATATCGAGAATGAGGCGCAATAACATGGTCACCAAAACCTCCACCTTTTTGCACACCTAAAACAGGGCCTCCGGAGCATAAATGCTCATCACCGGAACTGCATACATTGCATTCATTACAACCTATCCAAGGATAGATAACTCTTTTATCGCCAATATTTATATCTTTAGCATCAGGACCTAGTTCAATTACTTCACCAAATATTTCATGGCCTAAGGTATAGGGCATCTGAAGCGGTAAAGGTAATTTATTTCCACCACCAAGATCAAAAGCCCCTTCATGAATATGCACATCTGAATGGCATACCCCACAAGCAATTGTTTTTAGTAAAACTTCTTCACCCTGAGGTTTAGGTGTATCAAATTCATTAAGCTCTAATGGCTTTCCTGATTCAACTACTTGATATGCTTTCATTTGAATTCCTTTTTAAATAGTAAATTAAATTTATAAATACTAATTTATCATAATTATTTTGTAATCAAGTAAACATTTAATTTATTGCCATAGTTTTACTTAGACTAGAAAAATCTATATTTGTCCTTACAATGGGATTGAAATTAAAAATTTAGGAAACTAGTCAAATGGAACATTTAGAATCTTTTAGAGCAGAAGTAAAAGAGTGGCTTGAGGAAAACTGCCCACCTTCAATGAGAACCGGAGCAAAGGTTGATGCGAGTAGTGCAACTGATGAGGTTTGGGGTGGAAGAAATGCTGTTTATAAAAACCCAGAATCTAAACTTTGGTTAGATAGAATGGGGGCTAAGGGTTGGACAATGCCAACTGTTGCAAAAGAGTATGGTGGTGGTGGTCTTTCTAAAGAAGAAACTAAGATTTTAAATGAAGAATTATGGTCAATAGGTGCTAAACAAGCATTATTGAGTTTTGGTATCTGGATGTTAGCTCCTGCACTTTTAGAGTATGCAAGCGAAGAGCAAAAGAGATTACATATTCCAAGAATCATCAAAGGTGAAATTAGATGGTGTCAAGGTTACTCAGAACCAGGGTCTGGATCTGACTTAGCAAGTCTATCTACTAAAGCAGAAGATATGGGAGATCATTATTTAGTTAATGGTCAAAAAGTTTGGACTTCCTATGCAGATCAGGCAGATTGGATTTTCGCTCTAGTTAGAACTGGACCTCAAGAACCTAAGCATACTGGCATTAGTTTCTTGCTGATTGATATGGCTACTGAAGGCGTTAGCACTAAGCCAATTACACTTATAAGTGGTAAATCGCCTTTTTGCGAAACGTTCTTTGACAATGTAAAAGTTCCAAAAGAAAATTTAGTTGGAGAGGTGAATGCTGGTTGGACAATAGCAAAAGCATTGCTGCAGCATGAAAGAAACTTTATATCTAATTTTGGCCTTGCTGGCGCTGCTTCTGGTGGCGGTAATGACGTTGTAACTCTTGCTAAGAAACATTTTGGTGAAGAGGATGGCAAGATTGCAAATGGTATATTTAGATCTGATGTAACTACACATAAAATGAAAGAACATGCCTTTGGATTAACTCTAAAAAGAGCTGGTGATGAGGGTGGTAAAGCTTCAGCTGTAGCCTCAATGTTTAAGTATTATGGAACTGAACATAATAAGAAGAGACATGAAATGATGATAGCTGCTATGGGTTCAAATGGTGTTGCTTGGGATGGTGATGAATATGATCAAGAGGAAAAAGACCTCACCAAAGCATGGCTCAGAACAAAAGGAAATTCAATTGAAGGTGGTACTTCTGAGGTTCAATTGAATGTTATATCTAAAAGAGTTCTAGGTCTTCCTAGTTAAATATTTAAGACATTTTCAAGGAAAATAATAATGAAACTAATACTTAATGAAGAGCAACAAATGCTTAAAGACTCTGCAAAAGATTTTGCAGAAAATAGAACTCCAGTTAATCATTTTCGATCACTAAGGGATGATAATGATCCTCAAAATTGGGATAAAGAAGTTTGGAAAGAAATGGTTGAGCTTGGTTGGTCTGGAATTTTAATTCCAGAAGAATTTGGTGGATCAGATTTTGGTCTTGCTGGTATAAGCGTAATTATGCAAGAGATAGGGAAAACTCTTACTCCATCACCCCTTCTAGCAACAGCAGTCTTGGGAGCATCAGCTATTAATACTTTTGGAACTCAAGAACAAAAAGCAGAATATCTTCCAAAGATAGCTTCAGGAGAAATTACTACAGCTCTAGCGGTTGATGAGGAAAGTCATCATGCACCATCAAATACTCTTACTAAAGCCGAGCTAGTTGGAGATGAGTGGGTAATTAATGGTAAAAAGAAATTTGTAGTCGATGGTTCAAGTGCTGATGTTTTAATTGTTTTAGCTAGAACTTCTGGTGTTAAAGGTGAGAATGCAGGCCTTACTTTGTTTATTCTTAATGCAAATCAAGAAGGTGTTGAGGTTATTAAAACAGACATGGCTGATTGCAGAAACTATGCAAATATAGTTTTTGATAACGTTTCATTAGCTAAAAAAGCTTTATTAGGAGATCAAGAGTCTGGTGGCGAAGCTATTGATAAAATTTTAGATGAAGGAAGAATAGCTTTATCTGCAGAAATGCTTGGTAACTCAGAAGCGGCTTTTGAAATGACACTAAATTATTTAAAAGAAAGAAAACAATTTGGAGTTTTAATTGGAACCTTCCAAGCACTTCAACACAGAGCAGCCGAGATGTTTGTTGAAATAGAGCTAACTAAGTCTGCTGTTATGGCAGCTATGCAGGGTGCTGATGAGAATAATAACGACCTTCAAAGAATGGCGAGTCTTGCTAAATCTATTGCAGGAGAGACTTTATATTTAGTTTCCAATGAATCCGTACAGATGCATGGTGGAATTGGTGTAACGGATGAGTATGATATTGGTTTTTATATGAAAAGAGCTAGAGTTGCTGAAGTTATTTTTGGCGGAGCTAACTTTCACCAAGAAAGATACGCAAATTTAAGCAATTTCTAATAAATCTAACAGCAATTTATCTAATTGTTATAATAAATATCTCTTTTAGCCGAGAGATTAATTATGAATTATTTTAAATCTAACTTAATTGGCATTATTAGCCTTGTTTTAATTCTTACTGAATTAATTATTGGGTTTTCAACTCTAGCAATAGTAAACATTCCTAGAATTGTTGTGCGCACCCAGCGTTTTAAAATTTTTCTGCATAATGTATCAAATACAATAGGTGAGCTAACCGTGCTCGGTCTTAAGTATATTATGCAGTTCATGTATGGAAAGCACTCTATCCAAATTATTAGTAATGATAAATTATCTACAGATGATTGGTATTTAGCTATGTCAAATCACAGTTCTTGGGCGGATATTTTTGTCATTCTCGTAGCTACAAATTATAGAATTCCATTACTTAAAATATTTATGAAAAAAGAATTATGGTGGATACCTTTTGTATTTCTTGCAAACAAAACTTTAAATATGCCTTTTGTCCATAGGCACTCTAGAGCCGAAATAGAGAAAAATCCTAATCTTAGGTACAAAGATTATGAAAATACTATTAAATCTTGTAAACGCTTTCACAGATCACCAACTACAGTTTTTAGTTACGCTGAAGGCACTAGGCATACTGATCAAAAGCATCAAGAACAAAACTCGCCTTATAAAAATTTACTAAAGCCTAAAGTTGGAGGGATTGCTACTGCTTTATCTGCTATTCCACAAATTAATAAATTATTAGACTTTACGATTGTTTATGAATCTAAAAAGAAAAGCTTTTGGTCGTTTTTAAAGGGTGAAATGAAAAATGTTAAAGTTCATATTCAAGAGTATGAAGTGCCTGAAAATCTAAAAAATAAGAACTATTTAAGCGATGAAGTTTATCGAAATAATTTTAAAGATTGGATCGATAACTTATGGATAAAAAAAGATAATATATTTGAAGAGCTAAAGTTCTAATTGCTTTTTTACAATAACCCAGCCATTGGAGTCTATGTAAATCCAGTTGCCTGATCGTATCATCACCCCTCCAACAAAAATATCAGCTCCAAGAGTTCCTAAACCATTTTTATTTGTTTTTTTAGGAATAGAACCTTTTGCATATATTCCAATCGGAATAGTTTTTAGCACCTCAATATCTCTTACAAAACCATCTACAATAATTCCAATCCAGTTATTTTCTAATGCTTTTGCTGCAATTTGATCACCTATCATAGAAGCATGCTCTACCCCTTTTGCATCAATCACTAAGACTCTGTTATTGCCTGGTTGATTTAAGGTATCTTTAACTAATGAATTATCGTCTGGACAGATAATGGTTTCAATTTCACCTGAAAATATCTCTTCACCCCCGTAAGAGTTAAAGCTCAGACTGCCTACTTGAATCTTATCCGCATGCTCATCGCAAATATCAGGTACTGAAAAATTTAAACTATTACTCATCCTCTAATTTTAATACAATTAATTAACAATTGTTTATTTCTATATTGGTTTGAAAACTACAGAAGTTATTTAAACTGAGATAGAATAAATTCAATAAGTTTTAAAAAGTATTTATAAAAGATACAAATTAGGAGTAAAAAATATGAAATCACCAATATGTGAAATGTTTGATATCGAATTCCCAATGGTTGCGTTTAGTCATTGTAGAGATGTTGTTGTTGCTGTTTCAAAAGCAGGTGGAATGGGAGTATTGGGAGCGGTTGGGCATACTCCAGAAATGCTTGAACAAGATTTAAAATGGATTGATGATCATATTGATGGAATGCCTTATGGAGTTGATTTATTGGTACCTAATTCCTTTGAGGGAAAGGGTTCAAATAAAACTTCGGAAGATTTAAGAGATATGATTCCACAAGAATATAGAGATTTTAGAGCTGATGTTCTCAAACAATATGATGTGGATGGTGAAATTCTAAGAGGTGGCAGTGAAGCTAAAAATATTGAGCTTGCTTCTGATTCCAGGTTTGGTAAAAATTTAAGACAAGATGGGGCGAAAAAACTTTTAGAAGTTGCTTTTGCACATCCTATTAAACTAATAGCAAATGCATTAGGAGTTCCTCCCAAATGGATGCTTGATATGGGTAAAGAAAACAATGTAAAAGTTGCTGCTCTATTAGGTGCTAAAGAACATGCTATTAAGCAAGTTCAAGCTGGGGTAGATATTCTAGTAGTTTCTGGAACTGAGGGCGGTGGTCATTGTGGAAGTGTTTCTACAATGGTGTTGGTGCCTGAGGTAAAACGAGCTATCAAAGATTATGGCGATATACCAATCCTTGCAGCAGGCGGGATAGCAACTGGAGAGCAAATGGCAGGAGTTATGGCTATGGGCGCAGATGGAGTTTGGTGTGCATCAGTTTTCTTACCAACAATAGAAGCTGAAACTTCAGAAGTCATTAAAGAAAAAATGGTAAATGCGACATCTAGTCAAACTGTTCGTTCAAAGAGTAGGACTGGTAAACATTCAAGACAGCTTAAATCTGCATGGACAGATGCATGGGAATCTAAAGATGCTCCTGAGCCATTGCCTATGCCTCTTCAGACTATGATTAGTGAGCCAGCCTTAGCGGTAGTTAATAAGCAAGCTGAAATTGGTCATGAAGGAGCAAAACAGCTAGCAACCTATTGGGTTGGGCAAGGCATTGGATTAGTTGATGAAACTATTACAGCTGGTCAAACAGTTCAAAAATTTAAAGAGGAATTTATAGTCGGTTATGAAAGAATGACTTCACTCTTTGATGAATAGTTTTAAGATTTAACTAATAAAAATTCTATAGTTTTAAATAGTTGCCATTACCATAAAGCAAAGGGTCAGGCTCCTCGCTATTTAAGACTACATTATCTATAGATAAAATTAGGATTGAGTGAGTTGCGTAATCAACCATTTCTTCTATTTTACAAGTTATTATGGCTTGTGAATCTGGTAAAAAAGGCATTTGATTATCATCATAAGACCAGAAATCATTATCAAACCTCCCGACATCTGAATCACTAGTACTGCAAATTGTAGAAATTTCTTGTTGCGAAGAGCTCAATAGATTCACATTAACTAAATTGCCTACTTTTAAAGTTGTATGAATACTGGCTGATTTATTTATACAAGCCAATAAAGACGCTGGATCTATTGAAAGAGAAGTCATTGAAGAAACTGTTATGGCATTCTTACCAGCATTCACTGAATTAGAAATAATGCATACAGGATAGGCTAAGTTTCTAAGAGCTTTTATAAACTTGTCATGATTATTCATAGCGCAATTATATATAGTTTTATAAGTTAAATATTTTTTCTTAGAACAAATTCTAATACAGTCGCGTTGATGCAGTATCTGGGCATTCCATTAGGACCATCAGGAAATACATGACCAAGATGAATACCTGAACTTTTCGATCTTATTTCAGTTCTTCGCATACCGAAACTATTATCTTCAAGTTCATAGGTAGAATTTTGAACTGGACTTGTAAACGAGAGCCATCCAGAAGAAGAGTTAAATCTATCTCTAGTATCAAATAATGCCACGCCGCTTAACTTATCTACAAATACTCCATCAGGTGTATTTTTAAAAATTTCATATTCCTGACAAAATCTTGAATCTGTGCCTTCATTAAAAGCAACGTTATAAGCCTCACTTCTACCTAATTTAAAAGCTCCAAAAAATTTATAAAATGCTTCGGGCTCGAGGTAGCCCTGATAACCAAATACTTCAGTTCCATCTTCTAAAAAGAGAATTGTAGGAGTGGCCCAAGTTGGAGTCTTAAGATTCAAGCCTTCAAGATTAGAAGCTAAACGAAATGACATAGCTATACTTCCTTTGTAGTCATTAGCGACATCTGCTTTAAAACTTTCACAATAAGGACAAAAACCTTCTGGCTCTATAATGACGATCTGTTTGCCTACTTGCAGCTTGCTATTATCTAGCTTAGCAATTTGATCATTTGTATTAAATTTAATTCCAGTAGAGTGATCAGGGCAATAGCCATTAGGATTTTTAGCTATGTAATCTTGATGATATTCTTCTGCATTGTAAAATTGATCAAGCTCTTTAAGCACTGTTTCTATTTGTCCATAGCCAGAATCTGAAAGCAATGCTTGAAAAGTATTCATTGTATTTTTTGCTACTTCTTTTTGATTATCGTTTTCATATAAAATAATGGAGCGATATTGAGTGCCTATATCGTTGCCTTGTCTATTAAGTTGAGTTGGATCATGGCTTTCAAAATAATGCTGGAGTAAGTCTTCTAGATTGATTAATTGAGAGTTAAAAGTAACTTTTACAACTTCTGCGTGATTATTGGGATTTGATCTATTTTTTAACTGAGTTATATCTCTGTAATTTGGCCTGACACCTCTTCCATCGGCATATCCGGAGATAGCTTTAATAACACCTGGAAGTGCTTCATAGCCCTTTTCTGCTCCCCAAAAACAACCAGATCCAAGTACTATGGATTCAATATGATTAGTGCTACTTTCTTCAACAGCAAATACATTAAAATTAATAGAACAAGTAAAAATTATTAATAAGAGAGAATTTTTTATAAAGCTATTCATTTATTGTTATACCTCCCATTTAAAACTCTTAGCCTTTTGAAAAGCCTCTCTTTCAAAAAGCATATCTGTCCAGCGAGTTATATTAGGTTTAAAGGCTTCCTCTATTCCTAAAGATTTTGCTAAAAATAGCGCGTAACTCACACAGATGTCAGCGATTGTAAATCTATTTGAGCAAAGATACTCTCTGCTCTCTAAAGTTTGCTCTAATAGTTTTAATCTAGCAACAAACCAACGCCTGTAACCTTCAGCTGCTTTGTCAGCAACTCCAACTTCTTGAAGTGTATATCTCAATACAACTGTTTGAGGAAAAGTTAAGGTAGCGTCTGAATGAGAAAGCCAATTGAGATAATTACCATAATCAGCCTCATCAACATTTACCTTAAGATCAGTTGGGCCATAGCTATCTACAAAATATTGACTCATTCCAACTGACTCAGTCATACGAACATCACCATCAATCATATAAGGTATGGTTCCTAAAATATTAATATCCATAAACTCTTTATGCAGAAAACGAGGTGGAAATGGCATCATCTCAACTTCATAATCTAAACCCATTTCTTCAGCTGTCCATATAGGTCGCATTCCTCTTGAACCTTCACAACTATAGATTTTAATTGTCATATAAACTCCTTGGGCATTTTAATAGGTTAATAATACTCTGTTTGAGTGGTAATATTAATAATATTATATTACCATATTGTGAATTATTTCTAATTAATATTATATGCATTCTAAGAATATAGCCCCTCAACTTCGAAGTAACTTAGATACTAAATCTGAAGAGTATCAAAAAAATAAAAAAGGAATGCTTGAAAAGCTTGATTTTATAGATGATCTTCTTGATCAAGCAGAATTAGGTGGCGGTGCTTATCACCATGAGAGATTAGCTAAAAGAGGTAAAATGCCTATTCGTGAAAGAGTCATGAATGTTATTGATGATGATAGTCCTTTTTTAGAAATTAGCCCTTTTGCCGGTTATGGAACTGATTTTACCGTTGGTGGTGGTTGTGTTTCAGGTATAGGAATGATTTCAGGTGTCGAGTGTGTGATTTTTGGGAATGATCCTTCTGTTAAAGCTGGCGCTATGACGGTTTACGTTGGAGAAAAATGGAAAAGAGCAATTGAGATTTCAAGAGAAAATAAAATTCCATTTATAAGTTTTGTTGAATCTGCTGGTGGAGATTTAAGCATGGGAACTGGAAGCAAGAGTGGTCAAGCTCCAATATCTCCAACTATTCAGCACACCCACTTTGCTGCAACTGGAAGGTTCTTTTATGAAATGACTGAACTTTCTAAACTAAGAATTCCTGTTATATCTGTAGTCTTTGGATCTTCTACTGCAGGTGGAGCCTATCAGCCCGGTATGTCAGATTACAATATCTTTATTAAAGATCAGTCTCAAGTTTTTCTTGCCGGACCTCCCCTTGTAAAAGCAGCAACTGGTGAAGAATCTGATGCTGAAACTTTAGGTGGCGCTCAGATGCATTCAGAAATCTCTGGTTTATCAGATTATCTAGCAGAAGATGAGATGGATGCTCTGAGAATATGTAGAGAAGTTGTATCGCATTTAAATTGGAAGAAAGGCGGTGATATGCCTAAAAAAATTCCAACAGAACCCGTTTATGATCAAGAAGAGCTTTTAGGTTTAATAAGTGAAGATCTTAAATCTCCTGTAGATATAAGAGAAGTCATTGCAAGATTTACAGACGGGTCTCAATTTGAGGAATATAAACCTTTATATGGTCCTACCATGATATGTGGCTGGGCAAGTGTTCATGGTTATCAGGTAGGTATAGTTGGAAATAATGGTCCTATTTATCCAGAATGTGCAGAAAAAGCTGCAACCTTTATTCAGTTGTGTAATAAAAGAAATATTCCACTTATTTTTCTACAGAACGTCACTGGATTTTTAGTAGGAAAAGACTTTGAAAGACAGGCAATTATTAAAAAAGGCTCTCAATTAATTAATTCTGTATCCAATTCAATGGTCCCTCACATCACTATTATTGTTGGTGCATCCTATGGAGCTGGTACTTATGCAATGTCAGGAAGAGCATACAATAACCGTTTTACTTTCCTATGGCCGACTGCAAAAATTGCTGTTATGGGACCAGAGCAAATCGCAAGAGTTATGTCTATTGTAAGAAGAGCTAAAGCAAAAAGAACTGGAGAAAAGTTTGATGAAAAAGCTGATGCTCAAATAAGAGAAATGGTTGAAACAGCTGCTGAAAGTATGTCACACGCTTTGGTCGCAAGTAGCATGCTTACAGATGATGGAATTATTGATCCAAGAGATACTAGAACTATATTAGGGTTTTGCTTATCGGTGGTTAGCAATATTCCAATTGAAGGTGCAACTGAATATGGGGTATACAGACTATGATATTTAATTCACTACTAATTGCTAATAGAGGCGAGATAGCTATAAGAATAATAGAGACTGCTCATGAAATGGGCATTAGATGTGTTGCTGTCTATGTAGATGCTGATGCTGATGCTCCTTTTGTAAGGGCTGCTGATGAAGCAGTTCGTCTTCCAGATGGAGGTTATCTTGATGGAAATCTTATTATTGACGCTGCTAAAAGAACAGGTGCTCAAGCTATTCATCCAGGTTATGGTTTTCTTTCAGAAAATGCTTCTTTTGCAAGAAAAGTTCTTAAAGAAAAAATTGTTTGGGTTGGTCCTTCTGCTCATGTTATTTCAGTGATGGGAGATAAATTAAAAGCTAAAGAACTAGCTATAAAAGCTAATGTCCCAACTCTGCCTATGACTTCAAAACCTGCAGATGCAAAAAATATTGGCTACCCTCTTTTAATAAAAGCTGCTGCTGGCGGTGGTGGAAAAGGAATGAGAATAGTTGAATCTCAAAAAGATTTAAAAGAATCAATTATAAGCGCGCAAAGAGAAGCTAAATCTGGTTTTGGGGATGAAAGAGTTTTTATAGAAAGGTATGTAAAAAAATCAAGGCATATTGAGATACAAATCCTTGGTGATTCCCATGGAAATATTGTCCATCTAGGTGAAAGAGAGTGCTCTATTCAAAGAAGGCATCAAAAAATTATAGAAGAATCTCCATCACCAAGAATATCTCCAGAAATAAGAGAAGCTATGGGTCTTGCAGCAGTAAAATTAGCAAAAAAAATAAAATATCAATCAGCTGGTACAGTTGAATTTCTTTTTGATGATAAGACTGGTGAATTTTGGTTTCTTGAGGTTAATACAAGGCTTCAAGTAGAGCATCCTGTAACTGAAGAAGTTACAGATATGGATCTTGTTTATGAGCAGCTAAGAATAGCTAGAGGTGAAGAGCTGGGATATACCCAAGATGATATAAGTTGGAATGGCCACTCTATTGAAGCAAGGCTTTATGCTGAGGATCCTAATAATGACTTTCTACCAGAAACAGGAACATTAATAGCTTTTGAGGAAGACTATGAAGCTGAAGCTCGATGGGATTCAGGAGTTGAATCTGGCTCAATAGTTGGCACATCCTTTGACCCAATGTTAGCTAAAGTTATTTCATATGGTGCGACAAGGGCAGATGCAGCCTCAAAACTTGCTAGAGCATTAGAAGCAGCTCATATTGGAGGTCTGACTACTAATAGAGATTTTCTTGTTGCAACCCTGAAAACACAAGAGTTTCTAGATGGCGATACAACAACTGATTTCATTGATAGAGTTAAGCCTGCAAGAGTGCTTGAGTTAAGTGAAGAACAAATTCAGCATGTAACATCAATAGCTGCATTATGGATGCAGGAATTAAATAGATTACATGATGACGTATTAGGTCACTTACCATCTGGTTGGACTAATGGAAGAACACCAAAACAAAATATCAAATTTAAATATAAAGATGAGGAAATTAATGTAACTTATCAAGCAAAAAGAGACGGTTCATTTGTTATTCATGATTCATCAATAGCATTTATTTATGAATGTTATGAGAATGGAATTGATCTTGAGTTTGATGGAAGAAGACATTTTTCAAAAGTAACTATTCATAAAGACAAGGTTCTTGTGCATATGCCTTTTGGTGATGTATTACTTGAAGTTGTACCCAGATTTACAGTTCCAGGCTTAGAGGTTCAGGCAGGAGGTCTGGTAGCACCTATGCCTGGTAAAGTTATTGATTTAAAAGTAAAAAAAGGCTCTAAAGTTAAAGCTGGAGATACGTTAGTTATTTTAGAAGCTATGAAAATGGAACATTCAATAAGAGCTAGTGAAGATGGAGTAATAAGTAAGTTATTTATAAGTGGTAATGATCAAGTAGAAAATGGTGCTCTTTTAATGGTTTTAGACTCAGATTAGTAATGTATGCAACTAAAAATATTCAAATTATCTCAGGTAAATCTATAAAACCTTTTAGCCAAAAACATAAACAGGTTATTGATAAACTAGAATTAATGCTAGAAAAAGGTATTCCTAATCATACTATGTCTGAACTGGCAGCTAAATTAAAAGTATCCTTAAGAACACTTTACGAAATTGCTCCAAGTAAAGATCACTTGATTAGAATGACAGTAAATAGGATTTTGATGAAGTTGGGTAAAGAGGCTCTAGATACTGTGGCTAATATTGACTCCCCAATTGAAAAATTAAAAAAATATTTACAACATGCCAATCAGGCAGTAGGTCCAAAGTTTAGGGTTTATCTTCAAAATTTAGGCAATAATAATAAATCAAAAGAGATGATTGATTACCATGAAGACTATATTACCTCCTTCACTAAGCAGTTATTAGATGAAGCGGTATCTAAAAAAGAAATTGAAAATATAGATACTCAAGCCTTTGCTCTTCTTTTAGGTGGTATAGGTAGGGATTTTGCTAAAGATATTAATATTAAAAAACTTTCAGATTCGCCTGAAAAATCAGCAAATTCTATTACAGAAATAATTTTAGATGGAATAAAGTTGGAGAAATAAAATGAGTAAAGATGTTATAAAAATTGCTAACTGCAGTGGATATTATGGAGATAAGCTCTCTGCAGCTAAGGATATGGTTGAAGGTGGTCCTATAGATGTTCTCACAGGTGATTATCTTGCAGAATTAACTATGGCAATTCTTTTTAATCAGAGGATGCAAAGAGGTGAGGATAAAGGTTATGTTGGAACATTTCTTAAACAAGTTAAAGATGTTGCTCAGTCATGCAAAGATAAAAATATAAAAATTGTAACTAACGCAGGTGGTTTAAACCCCTCCTCTATGGCATTAGAAATAGAAAAAATACTAGAAGAGTTGTCTATAGATTTAAAAGTTGCCTATATCGATGGCGACGATCTTATGCCAAGAATTGCTGAATTGCATAATGAAGGAGAGTTATTCAATAATATGGATAAAAAGATACCTCTTGAGGATTCTGGCTGCCAAACACTCACAGCAAATGCATATTTAGGCGCTTGGGGAATAAAAGAAGCCTTAGATAAAGGTGCTGACATAGTTGTCTGTCCAAGAGTTACTGATGCTGCAGTAGTTATTGGTCCTGCTGCATGGAAATTTGGATGGGATAGAACAAATTATGATGCTTTAGCAGGCGCTTTGGCAGCAGGTCATATTATTGAATGTGGATGTCAGGCAACTGGAGGAAATTATTCATTTTTTAAAGAAGTTCCAAGTTTTGATAATGTTGGTTACCCAATAGCTGAAATAGAAAGTGATGGAAGTTTTACTATTACTAAGCATCCAGGAACAGGCGGATTAGTTTCAATTGGAACCGTAACGGCTCAATTACTTTATGAAATTAGTTCACCAGCCTATTTGAATCCAGATGTAATTGGTCATTTTGATACTCTAAATATAGAGCAAGAAGGCGAAGATAGGGTCTATGTTTCAGGCTGCAGAGGTAGCACCCCTCCTTCAACACACAAAGCATGTATTAATCTTGCAGGCGGCTATAGAAATGGAATGGATCTTGTTCTAACTGGTTTAGATATTGAAGCAAAAGCTGAGGCATTCACTTCTGCTTTGTTTAATTCAGTTGGAGGAAAAGAGCAGTTTGATGATGTTTCAATTAATCTACATAGGACTGATAAAGAAAATCCAAATTCTAATGAAGAGGCTATGGCAACATTATCCATATCAGTAAAATCTATGAATGCTGATTTGGTTGGTAGATTATTTAGTGCAAAGATAATTGAATTATCTTTAGCAAATTATCCAGGATTCTTTTCAGGTGGTGGCGGAAAAAAACCTGGGCCAGTTATTGTTTATTGGCCAGCACTAGTAGATAGCAAATATATAAAGGAATATGTTCATCTGGATGGCAAAATAACTGAAATAATTCCAACAAGTCAAATGGGTTTTAAAGATAACTTTTATCAAAAAAATCTAATTGAAATAGCTTCAGCACCTGAAGGCGAAACAGAAAGGAGTCCTCTTGGCACTTTATTTGGAGCTAGATCAGGTGATAAAGGCGGATGTGCAAACTTAGGCGTATGGGCAAAAACTGACTTAGCTTATTCATTTTTATATAATTTTCTGAGTGTTGATAAGCTTAAAGAATTACTACCTGATCTCAATAAATATGAAATAGATAGATATGATCTGCCAAATATTAAATCACTAAATTTTTATATTCATGGAATACTTGAAGACGGTGTTTCGTCAAATAATAGAAAAGATGGGCAAGCTAAATCATTGGGTGAATACTTAAGAGCAAAAATAGTAGATATACCAAGTTCAATAATTAAGGAGGGTGAGTGATGTCTGATAAATTATCATTGGAAGGTTTAGTTTTTCAAGCTACAAAAATAGATATTTCTAATAACATAATAACTATTACGCTTAATCGTCCAGAAAAAAAGAATGCAATAAATAATGTCATGATGAACGAAATTAATTACGCTCTCGCTTATGCAAAACAAGAAAGATCTATAAGAGTAGTAGTTCTTGCAGCAGAGGGAGATATATTTTGCGCAGGAGCAGATTTAAGAAGAGAAAAATCTGAATCAAATGTGCCAATATTAGAATATGCAAACGATATTAGTTTAGCTTTAAGACATCTTTATAAGCCTGTTATATGTAAAATTCAGGGCTCTGTTCTAGCTGGAGCGCTTTTAATGGTAACCAATTCAACTCATGCTATAGCTGTTAAAGAGGCAAAATTCTCAGCACCAGAGATTAAACGAGGATTATGGCCATTCATGGTCATGGCTGGTTTATTTAGAGTTATGCCAAAAAGGGCTGGTCTAGATTTTGTCATGAGAGGTGAGTCAATTAATGCAAATAAAGCTGAGGAATGGGGTTTAATTAATCAATCAGTTGAAAGTAAAGATTTAAATGAAACAGTAAGCAATTTAGCGAATGAGCTAGCTAGTTTGGCGCCTGAAACTATGCAGTTTGGTTTGGAGGCTTATGAAAAGCAAGATGGTATGAGTTTTGATGAAGCATTACCCTATTTGCAGAAACAAATTGCTAAATGTTTTGAAGGCAATGATGCCAAAGAAGGAATTTCTGCATTTTTAGAAAAAAGAGAGCCGAAATGGGATAAAGAAAATAAGGAGTAAATTATGGATTTAGAATACGGACTAGAGTACGAAGAATATAAGAAAGAAGTTCAGGCATTTTGTAATAAATATAAAGGTATTCAATTTACAAAAGATCTCAATACCTTGGCTTCTAGTGCTTTTAGTAATGAATCTGGTGGACCTAAGATGTCTAGATCGGACTGGCAAAAAACTCTTATTGAAAATGGTTTTTTTGCAAGATCAATTCCCAAAGAGTATGGCGGATTTGGTGGGGAGTCAGATGTAATAAAGAGCAGGATTGCGGCTACTGAATTTTCAAATACAGGGATTCCAGGACCAATGGGTGGTCAAGGGATTGATATGCTTGTTCCAACATTGCTAGAACTTGGAACAGAAGAGCAAAAAAATAAGTACATAAAGCCAACGCTTTATGGAGAAATGATATGGTGCCAAGGCTATTCAGAACCTAACGCTGGAAGTGACTTAGCTAGCTTGCAAACTAAAGGCGAGTTAATTGATGGTCAATGGGTCATTAATGGGCAAAAGATTTGGACTAGCACAGCTCAATATTCTCAAATGATGTTTTGCCTTGTAAGAACAGAGCCAGAAGCTTCAAAACATGCAGGAATTAGTTATTTACTAGTTCCAATGGACACTCCTGGTTTAGAAATAAGACCCTTGGTAGATATGACACTCAAAGCAGGATTTAATGAAGTATTTTTTACTGACGTTACTATTCCTGGAGATAATATAGTAGGAAGTAGAGGTGAAGGTTGGGCTGTTGCAAATGCAACTTTAGGCCATGAAAGAGGATCTCTCGCTAACCCAAATGCAACTATGAGTAGATTGAATATGTTAATCGATAGAATGAAGAAAGAAACAATAAATGGAGAAACTCTAATCGAAAACCCTATCTACAGAGATAGATTGCTCCAGGTACAGGGCAAAGTTATGGCATTTCAATCTCACGCCTTAAGGGTATTGTCTGCAAAATTAAATCCTGGGCAGGATGTCAAAGTTGGCAAAATGATTCAAAAATTAATTGGGACTGAGCTAAGGCACGAACTTGAGGGTTTGGGTATAGATATTATGGGTGAATTAGGAACTTTGTATGAAGATAGTCCTCACTTGAGAGATGGAGGATCTTGGCAGTTCACTTATATGTATTTTCTAGGTTTAATAATAGGTGGTGGGACTAGCCAGATTCAAAAAAATATAATTTCAGAAAGAGGTTTAGGTCTTCCAAGAGAACCTAAGGTTCAAGGAGTTTAATATGTATTTTGGACTATCAGAAGAGCAAGCATTTTTTCAAGATAATGTTAAAAAATTTCTTGAAGATCAAGCTTCATTAGATGTAATTAGAAGAATTGTTGCTGGAGAAGGTGACGATCTTCAAAAAGAGATTCATCAAGGTCTTATTAATTTAGGTCTTAATTCCTTATTAATTCCTGAAGAGTATGGTGGGCTGGAATTAGACCTGCTATTTGCAGCAGCTGTATCTGAAGGCCTAGGATCAGGCATTGCCCCAATACCATTTATTGGATCATATGTTATGGCACCTCTTGCAATTATGCATGGTGGCAATGATGCTCAGAAAGAACATTATCTAAATAAAATTTCTGCTAATCAGGTTAGGTTTGGTATTGGATTGACAGAGTATATTGCTGCTCGTGAAGATGCAGGAGTTGAAATAACTGGGAATAAGGTTAATGGTAGAGCTTTATTTGCAATTGATGGAGATAATGCAACACATTTCATACTGGCAGATAATGAGGGAGCTATGTGCATAATAAATGTTAGTGACCCAGGTATAGAAATCGTAAAACTAACAGCTATTGATAAGACTAGAGGTTACTTTGAAATCTTGCTTAAAGATGTAAATGCAGAGGTTTTAGAAAATTCTGTAAATAACAAAGATCCAATTACAAAAACTATAGATGCCGGAAGAATTATGCTGGCTGCCGATAGTGTAGGCGCTTCTCAAGTTATGATTGATAAATCTGTAGAGTATGCAAAAGAGAGAAAGCAATTTGGAAGAGTTATTGGATCATTCCAGGCTGTAAAGCATATGTGTGCTGAGATGGCAGCAGAATTAGAGCCTTGTTATGCAATTGTTTGGCATGCAGCCCATTGCTTTAGTAATGTTCCAGAAGAAGCCAGATTAATGGCTTGTCAATCAAAATCCCATGTATCAGAAGTTGGTAAAATGGTTTCAAAAAAAGCAACTGAAGTTCATGGTGGAATGGGTTTTACTGATCTTCTAGGCCTACATTATTGGTTCAAGAGAATAGGTATGAATCGACAATTATTAGGATCACCAGAAATAGTAAGAGAGGAAGCTGGAAGAATTCAAGGATTCTAGATTAGATCTTTATTTAATAGGCTGGATAACAAATCTAGCCTATCGTTTCCAAAAAACATCTTATCTTGATAAAAGAAAGTTGGTGAACCAAAACCACCCTTTTCAATTAGATCTTCAGAATTCTTAATCAATTGAAGTTTTGTTGATGGCATTTTGATAAATTCAAAAAACTCTAAAGGATCTAATCCTCTATTAAGACAAATATCCTCAAGCACTTTATCTGAACTTATATCTTTATTATCAGTCCAATAAGCTTTAAAAATGTCTAATGCAAAATCATAGGAGATATTCTTAGATTCGGCATATAAACATCCCCGCATTGCTTTTACAGAATTAATGGGAAATATACTTGGCCAATTTATAATAATATCCCTGCTCATTGCCCAATTTTGAATATCACTTAAATAATATTTTTCTTTTGCAGGAATGGGGTTTTCTCGACTTTTGTAGACTGAAGGATTTACAGTATTAAATATTCCACCAACTAAGATTGGTCTATATTGAATTTCAATATTGTTCTCTTCTGCTAGATCTTTTAGAGCACTAAAAGATAAATATGTCCAAGGACTTGAACAATCAAAGAAAAATTCTATATAGTTAACATTCATCATACAAAACTATACATCTAAATAATAAATTGAACATAAAAAAAATAAAATTTACCTCTAAGCTTTTTATTCTTACCTTATTTTCTCAATCATTATTGGCAGGAAATATTGCCTTTAAAGCCGACGAAAATAGAGTTTTATTAAGTGATGAGATTTTTACAAAACTCACTGAAGAGCATTATGCTCAAATCTTAGATGATGATTTTAATTATAAATATATTGAGCATCTTATTAATGAGCTTGATAATAATAAACGGTACTTTACTAAATATGAGGTTAATCGTTTCTTAAATTCAGCGAAGCTTTTTAACCCATCAAAGCAAACATTTGATATTAAGTCCGCTTATAAAATAATTAATCTTTATTTTAATAGGCTCCTAGAATTTTCTGATTATCAAATAATGTTGATTGAGAAAGAGGCATTTATTTATAGCGGTGTAGACTCTTTAGATATTTATTCCGATGATAATGAGTGGCAGGCCTCTAAGTTAGCACTTAAGAAATTATGGAAAAAAATTACTAAAAACGACATGCTTACTTCTGAGTTAGCTGATAAGTCAGATGATAATTCTATTGAGAATATTAAAAAAAGATACACCAATAGAATAAGAAGAATTAATCAAAGAAAAGATGAGGATATCTTTTCGTTAGCAATGAGTTCCTTAACAAGTCAGTTTGATCCCCACTCAACCTATTTTTCTCCCAGATCAGCTGAAGACTTTGAATTAAATATGAGTCTTAAGCTGGAGGGTATAGGAGCTCTTCTAACGACAGAAGATGACTATGCGAAGATTGTTAGCCTTGTTCCAGGGGGGCCTGCAGAAAAATCAGGAAGAATAGATCCGGAAGATAAAATTACTAGAATTAAGCAAGGAGACTCTGAGGACTTTGTTGATGTTGTCGGCTGGAGGGTTGATGAAGTTGTTGATTTAATTAGAGGAAAATCTGGTTCAAGTTTGGACATAGAATTTATACCCTCAGATTCTGAAGATAACAGCAATAGAAAGGTTGTTAATCTTGTTAGAGAAGAAATTAAACTTGAAGATAGAGCTGCAAAATCAAGTATCCATTCTATTAATATCTTGGATCAAGAATATAAGATTGGAATAATTGATCTGCCCACTTTTTATATTGATTTTGAGGCTTATAGAAAAAGAGATCCTGATTACAAAAGTAGCAGTAATGATGTAAAGAAAATATTAAAGGAATTTAATAAAGAATCGGTGGATGCTGTAATAGTTGATTTAAGATCAAATTCTGGAGGGTCTTTACTTGAAGCAAATAAACTTACAGGTCTTTTTGTTTCATCTGGAGCAACAGTTCAAGTTAAACAAAATTCAGGGAAAATTGGTTCATGGGGAGATTACTATGCAAAACAAGCATGGAAGAAACCAATGGCTGTTCTAGTTGATAGAGGTTCAGCATCTGCATCTGAAATATTTGCAGGCGCAATTCAGGACTATAAAAGAGGTCTTGTTATAGGGCACAGAACATTTGGCAAAGGAACGGTTCAAGCTATCGATAACCTATCATCTGGTCAAATTAAAATTACTGAATCTAAATTTTATAGAGTTACAGGTGAGAGCACTCAAAATAAGGGCGTAGTTCCAGATATTGAATTACCCTCTTCATGGGATATTGAATCAACCGGTGAAAGTTCACTGCATATGTCACTTCCATGGGATACGATTCCTCCAGTGAGGTATAGAACCTTTGATATTGATGAGGATATTGTTGCAGCAGTTAAAAAAGCACACTTAAATCGTTTAAATGAAAGTCCTAACATGACTTATATTCAAAATCTTAGAGAAAGATATGACCTTGTAAAAAATAAGAAAGAGTTGTCTCTTAACATTGATAAGAGACAACAAGAGAAGAGTGAAAGAAAAAATTGGATTCTTAATGTTGAAAATGAACGAAGACAAGATACAGGGTTAGATATATTTAAAGAATATTCAGATATGGAAGATTTTAATAAAGAAAAAGATAAGAAAGATGAAGATATAGATGTTGAAAATGATTATTTATTGCAGGAAACTGCAAATATTATTGCAGACTATATATACTTAAATGATAAATTTTTAATTACCAAACTAAATCAATAATTATGCTAATAGTTTCTTTTAATATTAATAGTATTAGGGCCAGGCCTCATCAATTAGAGTATATAAGAGATGTCCTTAAACCAGATGTTATAGGCTTACAAGAGACAAAAGTAAATGATCCTGATTTCCCTTTAGAGGTAATAGAAGAGATTGGATATCATCCTGAATATTGGGGCCAAAAAGGCCATTATGGTGTAGCCTTGCTAAGTAAAAATAAACCTATTGCAACCCAAAAAGGTTTTGCAGATGACATAGAAGAAGATCAAAAGCGTTTTATACAATGCACTTATGATTTTAATGGTTCAGAGATTATTGTTATGAATGGTTATTTCCCTCAAGGAGAAAGTATCCATCATGAAAGTAAATTTCCGAAAAAAATAAAATACTATGACGATCTGCATAAACATATAAGCAAGCTACAGAAAAAAGAAAAGAATCTTGTTGTAATGGGTGATTTTAATGTTGCTCCTGAAGATATCGATATAGGTATTGGAGAGCCTAATATGAAGCGTTGGTTAAGAGATGGTAAGACATCATTCCAACCTCAAGAGCGTGAAATGTGGAATAGTATAAAAAACTTAGGTTTTCAAGATTCCTGGCGCTGCATTCACCCCGAAGAATCGACAATTTACTCATGGTTCGACTATAGATCAAGGATGTTTGATGATAATCCCAAGAGAGGTCTTAGGATTGATCACATAATGCTTTCAGATAATCTTGTTGGGAATATTAAGGCAGTTGGAATAGATCATGATGCTAGAGCAATGGAGAAGCCATCAGATCATTGCCCTGTATGGGTAGAATTAGGTAGTTAGTTTCTTTTTGTTTTAAAAAAATCCTTTAATATTTTGCTAGTCTCTTGTTCAAGGAGACCTTGCTCACAATCTATCTTATGATTAAATGGTTTATTGTAAAGGTTGTCTATTGAGGTAATAGCACCAGTTTTTGGTTCAAATGAAGAATAAACAAGCCTCGATACTCTTGCATCAATTAAAGCTTTAGCGCACATGTGGCATGGCTCTAAAGTTACATAGATACATGTATTCTTTAATCTATAGTTTTGTATAGTTTGACTTGCATCTTTTATAGCTAAAATTTCAGCATGCGCTGTAACATCGGTCATTGAAATAACTTGATTAAAACCTCTACCAATAATTTTATTATCTAGAGTTATTACTGCTCCAACTGGGACCTCATCAACTAATGCTGCCTCTTTTGCAAGCTGAATAGCTTCCTGCATAAATGCATGGTCGGAGTCAGAAAACATTGGATTTATTTATAAAGTTCGATTTTTGCTAAATCAACTTCTGCATAAAAATCTTTTCCATAAGCAACTATAGCAATCCAGTTAATCTTTGAGGATTTAACTTTTTTGGATACATAGGCAGGTCCAACTCTTTCAAAAGAACTAAAAGGGATATCTATAGTTTCCCAATCCTGATTAGCTGTAAAGGTAGCTTTATAGTATTGCCATGGAAGAAATGTTGCTGGAGTTCTTAGATGAACTTCATAAACCTCTCCATTTCCTCTTGTTTTAATTCTTACCCCTTCAAAATCATTATTGCCGGCATCAACTCTTGATCTAAATTGAATGAAGCCTCCGTTATTTTTAGTACTAACCTCGCCTTCAAGTCTATAAAAATTAATATCTTCATCAGCTAATTGTGAAAATTTTATTTCCGACAGGCCGCCCATAACCTGGTCTGAAACAGGGTCCCATTGAGCTCGATTATTGTCAAAATCTTCAATAACTAAATTATCAGCCATTAAAGATGATGAGAAAAGTAAGGTTAAGAATATTTTAATCATGGTCATATTATTTTAAGTTTTTTTATTAATTCTCTCTGCAGGAAACCAAGGCCATTTACATACAGTAGCTTCTTTTTGACCATCTGGGGTTACTACTGAAAAAGTAGTATCGATATGACTTAATTCAACAGGTACATTAGCAAAGCCTATATTTTTATTTAATCTTGGTGAGAAGATACATCTTGAGATATGGCCTATCTTTACATTATTATCTTTAACTGGCCAAAATTGCTCTGGTGGAGTTTTAATAGGATCTCCATCGATAACTACACCTACTAACTTTCGCTTAGTGCCCTCTTCTTCTATTTTCTTTAAAGCTGCCTTGCCTATAAATTCAATTGATTGACTGGTATCAACTAACCTATCTAAGCCTATAGTGAAAGGACTATCCTCTCTTAGCATATCTGAGGAATACGATAATAAACCTCCTTCTATACTTCTAATAGCATTCGGAGCTATAGGAACTATATTAAATTCTAATCCAGCTTCTCGGACTAATTCCCATAATTTATTTCCGAGCTTGTGATCTCGAAGGTAGAGTTCGTAACTAATCTCGCCACTCCATCCAGTCCTTCCTAATACAAGAGGTATACCTTGCAAGGATGTTTCTCTCGCTCTATAAAATCCAACATTTTTATGATCTTCATCAAATAATTTTTCTATAAGCATGTGAGCTTTTGGACCGCCTATTTGTAAAGGAGATACATCAGGCTCAAATACATTAACGTCCATGCCTGAGTTAATTGCAGCACCTTGAATCCATAGCAATACCCCACTATCTCCAGGTGAGATCCAAAACTGATCTGGCTGAACTCTTAATAAAACTGCATCATTAATAATTCCTCCATCTTCACCGGTCAAAAGAATATATAAACAATGTCCTATTTCACATTTTTCAAGATTTCGTGGCGTTAGAGTTCTTACAAACTCATAAGCATCTGGTCCATTTATCTCAACTTGTCTTTCAGCAGCTACATCCCACATAGTCACATCATTAACTAGGCTAGAATATTCTTCTTCTGGGCTTGTATAAACCGTAGGCATAAACATATGGTTGTAAATAGTAAAACTCTTGGCTCCATATTTTCTTGTTGAATCATAAAATGGAGATTTTCTAATTCTAGAACCAATTGAAATATTTGCTGGTGGATGAACAATACTCATAAATTAACTCTCTAATGCTGTAAATCGCTATATTAATTCCTTTATCATTACTTTTTCAAGCTTTTTATTTACTTTAAATGCTTTGAAGATTGGTAGCTTTAGATTTGGAGCAAGATTATCAGCCATTCTTTTGATTTGGATATAAAACCAAGCTTGCTGAGAAAAGGCATTAAGAGCTTGAATAAGTAAAAATGGGCTTGTTGGAGATAGCCACCATCTTCCAATTTGAAGTGTTTTTTCAAAGGATGGTAGTTCTTGAATTGAACCTGCTAGTAGATCATTTAAAATTAAAGGCTGCGCACATAAAGGTCTTCCTACTCCAATTAAATCACATACCTTAGAATTCAATGCCGCATTCATTCCTGCTGAAGTTCGAAAACCACCGGTTACCATTAGCGGAGTATTTATAGCTTTTTGTATTTTTTCTGCATAATTTAAAAAATATGCCTCTCTAGCGATAGTGCTTGGCTTTCTAACTTCACTTCGTTCTTTGTTAACGCTTATACTATCTAATCCTAATAATCTTGGTTGCTCATAAGTACCGCCTGATATTTCTATAACATCAACACCGGCATCATCCAAAAATTTTGCAACTTTTACTGAATCTAAATCGCTAAAGCCGCCTTTTTGGAAATCAGCAGAATTTAATTTAACAGCTATTGGAAAATCATCGCCTAATGCAGCACGACACCCTTCAATGATGCGAAGCATCAGTCTGGATCGATTCTCGATTGAGCCACCCCACTCATCGTCTCTTAAATTAATGTCCGGTGAAAGAAATTGTGAAAGCAAATAACCATGAGCTGAATGCAATTGAATACCAGTAAAACCAGATTCTTTTGCAATTTTAGCAACAAAAATAAATCTTTCGATCACGTCCTCTATATCATCAACTGTCATAGGAACTGGAACCCCGTAATTAGCAGTTGGAATTATTAGCTGGACTGAGGATGGTGAAATAGGATTTGGATTTATTGCGCCAGGTGTCTGTCTGCCAGCGTGGCTTATTTGCATCCAAAATTGTGTATTATTTTTGGTGCCTGCTTCAGCCCATTTTTTAAGCATATCTATTTGATTGAGATAAGAATCTTTTTCTATAGCGACATTTCCTGGACCCTCGAGATATCTTCTATCTACTTGAACATTTCCAGACAAGAGGATAGCAGCTCCACCTGAAGACCATTTTTTATAAAGATTAATATGTCTTTGTGTTGCAAAATTATTTGAATCAGCAATGCCTTCAGTCATAGCAGCTTTGCAAAGCCTATTCTTTAAGGTAACACCACAAGGTAATGTAAAATTAGATCCTATTGTCATAAATTATTATATTAATTAAATTAAATTATTAACATTTTCAGGAGGTCTTCCTAAAACTGCATCAAGATCTTTGATTATAATTGGTCTTTCGATTAATTTTGGAAATTTAATCATGAAATTAATGATGTCTTGGTCTGATAGTTCTAAATTTCTTAAATTATTTGATTTATAGTCTTCTTCATCTATGCGAAGTAATGCTCTAGGCTCCATTTTTAGTTTAAGAAGAACATCTTCTATCTCTTTAATGGTTAAAGTCTCTTCTAGATATAACTTAATAGTATATTCACAATTATTATCTTGAATAATTTTTAATGCTTGTCTAGATTTGCTGCATCTTGGATTATGATAAATTAAAAATTTACTCATTATGCTAATTCTTCTAGCATCCTTTGCATCTGCATGTGAATAATATTTACAGCTTGTAATGGTCTTATCATTACTTTAAATTCTGAAATCTTACCCTCATCATTAAAAGTAATAATATCAACTCCATTTATATATTTACCTTCAATTTTGGTCTCGAATTCAAGAATTGCCTGGTTTCCAGTAAGGACCTCTTTTGTATAGTGAAAGCTAGACTCTTTTAATCCATCTGCTTCTTTTGTATCATCGCCACCAAAAGTATTCCCAGCAGCCATAAGATATAACTTCGTTAGGTCTTTACCTTTTTGGGGTGTAAAAACAACAGGTGAGTAAAAAATAACATCATCAGCTAGCAATTCATCTAGCCCACCTGGGAAATTTCCATGCGTATGATCATGCCATTTCTTAATATTCTCTTTAATCATTAAGCTTCTATTTTAAAGGTAAGTCCCGCCTTGGCTTGAAGTCTATCAATTAATTTCACTCCCATAGAAGGTGCTGGCGTATATATGCCACCCCCTAGCTCTGAACAATCTTGCACTAAACAAAGTGCGCTCTCAAGAATCATTTTAGACGTTGATCCGTAGCCTGGATCCATATCACCTTTAACTGACACATGAACACTTTCATTATCAACATCTGCACAAAATAAAACATCGTAGTTTCCATTTTCTCTAGATTCTCTTGAAGGCCCCTCCCCTGGTTTAGGCGCATCTCCTAGTGGATTTATACTTGAAATAAAATCTGCTGCGGCCTTACCTTCTTCTCCAGGCCCTTGAATCCACATCTCGTTATAGCAAAAATCTTTTCCATACAAATGATCCATTAAGGCATTAGATCTATGGATATTTTTTGTATTTATAGGCGCCATAAAAAATGGAGCTACCCAAGTTTCTAATTTATCATCAAAGATCGGCTTATTATCAGCTGGTTGCTGAGGTCCGGTAAAGCCATTAGATAATGCAAAAGGGTTAGTTAAAACTGCAATTAGCTCAGGTTTATTTTTTAATGAGCTCATAGTAGCTGTCATTGAAGCAGCCGTTCCTCCAGAAAATTCACCATTCATTGCTCTTACTCTGCCTCTAACATTTGCAGCAGGGATACCAAATCTTTTAATCACTTCTTTTTGAAGAAACAAAACACCTAAATCAAATGGAATGCTATCAAACCCACATGAAAAAATAATTCTTGCTCCAGAAGCTTTTGCAGCTTCGCTATGAGCTTCTATCATTTCATGCATCCAACCAGGCTCTCCACACAAATCAACATAATCAGTGCCATGAGATGCACATTCTCCAATAACATCATCTCCATATAGCTGATAAGGGCCAACCGTTGTTAAAACGCATTTAGTTTGTTTAACCATATCGGCAATACTGGACTTTTCATTACTATCAACAATTAATAAAGGAACTTCTTCTGAAACTCCTAAATCATCTCGAACTGCTATTAATTTTTCATGACTTCTACCTGCCATAGCCCATGAAATGCCACTGTCATTTCCATATTCATTTAGCATATATTCAACAACTAGCTTTCCTGTAAATCCTGTAGCTCCATAGATAACAACATCAAATTTTCTTCCATTCATTCAATTCTCCTTTTAAATTCTTATTATTAATAACCTGCTTCACATGAGTTAATTTTTTGCAGCCAGTCCTGATCAAGCGCTTCATAGGTGCTTGAGGAAGGCTTTAAACAATAGACTACATCATTAAACTTATGTAAATTAAATGACTCTTCTCGTAATTCATTCTTTTTTAACTTAAATGTTCCAGTAGTATCCATTTCTTGAATAATTCTGATAAAAACTGGTCGAGCATATTTTGGTAGATTATTTTCAACGTGTTCGGAGAATGCAGTCCAATTAAAATTCTTAGCATCTTCAAGACTAAATGCAGCCATGCCAGCACGACCTTCACAACCAGGAACTTCAACACCATATACATTTGACATATTTACGTCTGCATAACCATTTAAAATCTCACCAACTTCATTGGTAGAAACATTCTCTGATCTCCATCTAAAGGTATCACCTACTCTGTCTACAAATTGATAATGCTCTTTTCCAAAAGCGAATCCAACATCAACTGTTTTAATTAAATCACCAGTATTAAACCAAGCATCTCCTTCTTTGAAAACATTTCGTAAAATTTTCTTTTCACTCGCTGCTTTATCGGTATAGCCGTTAAAGACTGCATTTGGTCCAATCTCAATTACTAAAAGTCCAGGCTCATGATCGGAAGTTTTTTTAGAAAAGCCGTCTTCAGTTTTAAGGATCTTATCTTCTGCCACATCATATTCCAGTAAAGCAACATCAGCACTTGTCATGCCAATAGTCTTATTTTTATTAAAAAGATTCATAAATAAAGCATTTCCTTCACTTGCTCCATAAATCTCAATAATTCTATCTACATCAAATCTTTCTTTAAAAGAATCCCAGACATCAGGTCTCAGTCCATTACCCACCATGCTAGTTATTGGATTATTGAGTTCTGCTTCAGAAGGATCTTGATTATCAAGATACCTGCATAGCTCTCCAATATAGACGAATGCTGTTGTATTGTATTTATGTGCATCTTTCCAGAAAGAAGAAGCAGAAAATTTTCTTTTAATATACGAAGCTGCTCCAACATGAATAGCACCGCATAAACCCAACATTAAACCAGTTGAATGATATAAAGGTAAGCAGTTATACATGCAGTCTTCATGATTAATTCTATATCCAGCCTGAGTTATATTTGTAGCAGCTGCTATAAGTTTTGCATTAGGTAAGACTGCAGCTTTTGGCACTCCTGTTGTGCCTGAAGTGAATATATAACAAGCAACATCCTTGGCTTTAACTAAATTAGTTTCCTCTAAATTGTCATCATCTGTAAAATCTATAGTATTTTTTAAATCTGTTGCCCATTCAGGTAAGACATACTCATCAGTATCCTCAACCCATAAGAAATTATCTTTTTCTTTAATATTAATTTGATCTAAAACTTCTTGTAGAGGATTAGCTCGTTCAGCACCTACTATGCACTTAGTAGAATCAGAGGAATTAATACAATGAATTAATGGATCTCCTGTCAAACTTGTATTAATTAAAACGCCTATAGCTCCTAATTTATTTAAAGCTAAAAGTGAAATTGTGTAATAAGGTCGATTTTCCATAAACAGAACAACTCTGTCACCATGCTTTACACCGTTTTGAGAGAGGTATCTAGCAAAACTATTGGCTGCTTTATTAGCCTGAGAGTATGTCCAAGTCTCGTCTTCAAAATATACAAAAGGGCGTTCTCCAAATTTATCCGTTGAGTTCTGGAAGGTGTGAGCTAAAGAGGTATTACTCTCTAAATCAGGCCATTTGTATCGAAGAACAGGAATCATATATTTTAACTCCCCCAGCATTCTAATAAATTCTTTCATATTGTCCTCTTAAAGTGTATTCAAAATTATATGGCATTACATATGCCATATATAAATTAATTATATCGTGAAAAAATAACTTATTTTAATAATGATCTTAATTGATTTGCCATTAAATCATTAGCGCTCTTATTTGACATATTTTGATGCGCTCTCAATCTATACCAAAATTCAAAGGAGGTTATAGCATGAATCATTTCTTGTTTTTCTTTAGGTAAGTTAACCATCTCTGGAAACCATTCATGAAGATTTTGTTTGAGTGTCTTTATGACAGCTTTATATTCTTGATCAAGAAACTTATATTTCCATTTTGCAGCTGCATTGGCTAGAATAAAATTCTGCATTTCTGCATAGCCAGTTGTTCTTGTTTTAAGAAAATTTTTAATTCTCAGTTCAAGTGTTCCTGTTTTATCAGCTTCTAGAAATAGTGCGCTGCGTTGCTTGGCATTAGTTTTCCCAATTTGCTTAAAAAGTGTCTCCATATCATTTGCATGGCGAAAAACTGTTCTAATTCCAACTTGGGCAGTTTCAGCAACCTGTTGCGCAGTTGGGCTTAAGATGCCTTCATCAATAAGGTCACGCATAGCTTGGATAATAAGATCTCGGCTTTTTTTACTTCTTTCTAGCCTGCCATCTTTTTTATTAGGATCTTTGGAATCACCCATGTTGCAGTTCGTTATTGTGACTATTGGATACTTTACCTAATAAAGGAAGGGCTAAAATATTTATAAATATATAAATTAATAAAAATATTGCTGCTTCGCTGCTGCTTGAATACTGTAATCCCATTACCCCTATTACCGTAAAAACTAAAAGTCTTGAGGCTTCCATATATATTGCAGGTCTGCCTTCTAGCCATCTTGAGGTTGAAACCATAGTAAAAACAAGCATTCCAACATATATAACTCCCAATATATAATTTGAAGAGCCGTATTCAATAATAAGAGGTCCGACTATGGCTAATACTATTAACTGAATAAACCCATACAGACTTATTAACTTGCTAACCACTGGGTCGAATTTGATATAAGTTGCATAATCATATTTCTCACGTGGATATTTTTTAGCAACATCTTTAGGTTGCCAACCAGTTCTAGCTATCAAAACATGAAATTTATCTTTTAATTTTTCTGCACGCAGAAAATCTTTGATAATTCCAAGATAGATATGAGTATTTGCCCAAAGCGGATTAAAGGATCTAATAGGCCCTCTTATTCCATAGACGCATGGTTCATCTTCTTGCTCTTCTTGAAAAGTTCCAAACATCCTATCCCAGATAATAAAGACCCCTCCATAATTTTTATCTATGTAAAGATCATTAGTTGCGTGATGAACTCTATGGTTTGAAGGTGAAACAAAAAAGAGTTCGTACCAGCCAAGCTTTGGAATATGTTGGCTATGAACCCAAAATTGATAAATAAGATTTACGGAGGCAACAGTTACAAAAACTTTTGCAGGAACGCCTATAAGAAATAAAGGTACATAAAATATCCAATTTAATAGAAAGCTACTGCTGGTTTGTCTTAATGCGGTTGATAAGTTGTATTCTTCACTTTGATGATGCGCAACATGAGAAGCCCAGAATATCTGACGTTCATGGCCAATTCTATGAAAACAGTAATAACAAAGATCGTATGCTACAAAAGCAAAAATCCAAGTAATTGCCAAACTATCATTCATTCTCCAAAGCGCGTAATAGGTTTCAATAGAATAAAAAACTGCACCGCCGACACCGATAAGAACTAATTTAGAGGCGGTACTTAGAGATCCCATGAAAAGACTACTAACAGTATCATTTAAACGATATGTATTTTTGTTCTTAACCCAGCCAAATATAAATTCTAGCGCTATAGCTAAAAGAAAAAATGGAACTGCTAGAGGGACGTAATCCATTATATTGACTGCATATTATTAAGCATAGATATTGTATTTAATCTTCTTGGATGATTCTTAAGTTCATTCCATTCTATTTCATTATTTTTTAACATAGTATTTATTTTAGAAGTTTTAGAAGTTTTATTCTCTGTTAAATACTCTATTACTTCTTTTGATCCTGCTCTATTATTACAGACTAGTATCATATCGCAACCAGCCTCTAACGCCATTCTTGCTTTGTCAGAATAGTTACCAGCTATATCAGCACCCTTCATAGATAAATCATCACTAAAAATAACACCATTAAACCCTAATTGTTGGCGAAGAATAGTAGTAAGCCAAAAAAATGAGAAGCCCACAGAATCAGAATCAATATTTGGGAAAGTTAAATGTGCTGACATGATTCCACCGAGCAAATCTTGTAAAACAATATATGGCTTTAAATCATATTCAAATAATTCTTCTAATGCTCTATTGTCTATAGGAGCTTCTATGTGACTATCCTCTGCTACACCACCATGCCCTGGAAAATGTTTTCCTGTTGCAGCCATGCCTGCATCCTTCATACCCTTAATTAAAGCCTCTGCTACATCTATTACAAGCTGAGGATCATCTCCAAAGGACCTATTACCAATAATAGTACTTCTATCTCTGTCTATATCTAAAACAGGTGTAAAGCTAATATCTATTCCAGAAGAAATTAATTCTGAAGCAAGTAACCAGCCAATATCTTTTGCTAGATTAATCCCATCAATAGGATGTTTTTTTACAAAATCTCCTAAAGATTGCATAGAAGGTATATGAGTGAAATCATCTTTAAAGCGCTGCACTCTTCCACCCTCATGATCAACAGCTATTAATATTTCATCTTTAATATTTTTAATATCTGCGCATAAGGAATGTAATTGTTGACGAGATTGAAAATTTCTTTCAAAAAGAATAAGCCCGCCTACATGAGGGTTTTTAATTAAAGCAATATCATCATTAGATAGAGATATGCCTTCGATATCTACCATGAGTCGACCATATTCTTGAACTGACATTTTTAATTAAATTTATTTATTTTTTAAATACACAAATTGAGCTATTACATGTACTAAAGACTGGTGAATATCTTCAATAATTCCATAATTATCAATGGAAACATGAATGTTTAAACTTGATTTAATCTTAGCATCACCACCATCAAAGCCAGTTAATGTAATACTCTTAATACCTCTTTGATTAGCGTAATCAATTGCATGTACTATATTATCGCTATGTCCTGATGAAGAAATGAGTAGAATAACATCACTATCATCTAGATAATATTCCAACTGCTTTGAGAAAGATTCTTTATAAGAGAGATCGTTAGATATAGCTGTAAATAATGGAGTGTTAGAATTTAAAGAGAATGATTTAAGTTTTGAATTATCGGTAAAACATCCTTTTGTAAAATCACATACGAGGTGATCTGCAATAGCACTGGAGCCACCATTACCCATTGAGTAGACAGTTGAGCCAGAATCTATTGTGTCTTGAATGACTTTAATTATCTCAGGCAGGTCTGATAAATCTATTTCCTTTTGAGCATCACTCATAGCCTGAAAATACTCTTGGGTAAATTCAGTAACAGATGAAACATTAAATTCTATATTTTTATCTCTTGTATCACTCATATTTAATATATTTTATTAAAATAATATTTTAATAGATTTAATCATTTTTAGATATTATAAAAAATATGGAAGTCGAAGCCGGTGCCTATATGAGCTAGAACTAAAACAGCTAATCAGTAAGATTTTCTATAAGATAATTTAAACTATCCTTCATTGATTTTTTTCATTCTTTATTTATCTTTCCATTCAGGGTCACGTTTATTAATAAATGCATCTATACCCTCTTTTGCGTCATCTTTTAATATATTGTCTAACATCACCTTTGAAGTATATTTATATGCTTCAGATAGATCTAATGAAGATTGAGCATAGAAGGCATGTTTTCCAACTTTAAGAGTCATGGATGATTTGCTCGCAACTTTTTTAGCTAACTTTAATGTCTCTTGCATTAAGTTTTTGCTGCTCACATTATTATTAATTAAACCAATCTCTTTAGCTTTTTTTGCATCTATCATCTCCCCCGTAAGAAGCATTTCCATTGCATGTTTATTTGATATATTTCTTGATAATGCAACCATTGGAGTTGAGCAGAATAAACCTATATTTACCCCAGGAGTAGCAAACTTTGCTTTATCAGAACCAATAGCAAGATCACAACTCGCAACTAATTGACAGCCTGCAGCAGTAGCAATTCCATTCACTTCAGCAATAATTGGTTTAGGGTTATTAACTATTAATTGCATTAACTCAGAGCAGGTATTAAATAACTTTTCAAAATAAGCATATCCTAGGTCTTCATTATTTCTTGCTTCTGTTATCTCCTTTAAGTCATGTCCTGCACAAAAAATGGGGCCATTTGCAGCCAAAATAACTACTCTAATAGATTCATTGATTGCAACATCTGATAGTTCTTTTTTTAAAGACTTCATCATTGCATCAGATAAGGTATTTTGATGCTTTGAATTATTGAGAGTAAGGCGAAGAATGCCATTATCAATTTTATCTTTTAGTAAAAAATTATCAGTTTCCATATATATTATTTAAAGCTAATTAGTCTTACTAGTCCAATTTAATTTCTTAAATTCTATTTTAGGGCATCTATCCATAATCACCTTCAGGCCTGCTGCTTCAGCAAGATTAGCGGCTTCATAATTTATTATTTTAAGCTGTAGCCATAAAACTTTAGCATTAATTTGAATTGCGTCTTCAGCTACTCCCATTACTGCATCTGGTAAACGGAATACATCGACCATATCAATAGATTGTTGAATTGACTTTAAATTAGAATAAAAATTAAGCCCTAGAACTGAGTTACCTTCTTCATTAGGATTAACTGGGAATACTTCATAGCCATTATCTAACAAGAATTCTATGACCTTATAACTATCTCGTTCAGGCTTAGAGCTTGCTCCTACAACTGCAATAGTTCTTACCTCGGTAAGTATTTCTTTTATAAATTTATCTGAGTAGTCCATTTTATACAACTAACCCTGCGCTATAGCCAGATGCCCATGCCCATTGAAAATTGTAGCCTCCAAGATGACCGGTTACGTCGAGAACCTCTCCTACAAAAAATAAACCAGGATGATCTTTTGTTTCCATAGTTTTTGAATTAATTACATCAGTATCAACCCCACCAAGTGTTACCTCGGCTGTCCTATAACCCTCTGTGGCTGCAGGTTTCAAACTCCAAGCATTTAGAAAATTGCCAATATTTTGTATGTTTTCTTTACTAATCTCAGCAAGCATATGATCTTTATAATCAGGCCAACACATTTCCTCTAATTCAAGGACAAGAGCTTTTGGTAATAAATCATTTAAATGCTTTTTGATAGAAGTTCTAGGATCTTCTATTTTTTTAATTAATAACATTTCAGATGCATTAATCTCAGGAAGAAGATTAATAGTAATTTCATCTCCGGGATTCCAGTAATTTGAAATTTGAAGAATTGCTGGTCCACTTAATCCTCGATGGGTAAATAACATTGATTCTGAAAAATTCATGCCATTGCTAATAATATCTACTGGCGCAGATAAACCGGTTAATCTTTCACATAAGCCTTTAATTTCATCAGAAAACATAAATGGAACTAAGCTTGCTCTTCGAGGAACAAGTGGTAATTTAAATTCTTTAGCCAATTCATAACCAAAGCCACTCCCGCCTAGTGTTGGTATTGAAAGAGCTCCAGTTGCAACTACTAGAGATTTGCATTGAAGAGCAGTTTTTTCTGTAGATGTTTTGCTATTAAATACTGAAGTGACCTCATATAAGGGCTCAGCACCTTCCTTATTAATTTTTACTACTTTTTCAGTTTCTGCATCTGTATGAATTTCTACTCCTAACTCAGTGCACTCTTCTATCAGCATATTAAGAATATCTTTTGAAGAATTAATACAAAATAATTGATGATGTTTTTTTTCTTCATAATCAATACCATGTTTTTGAACCATGGCAATAAAATCATCGGGGGTATATCTTTTTAGAGCTGATTTGCAGAAATGAGGATTATTGGAAAGAAAGTTCTCAGCTTCAACATAAAGATTTGTAAAATTAGAACGCCCACCGCCAGACATTAATATTTTTTTTCCAGCTTTATTAGATTTCTCTAATACCAGAACAGTTTTATTTCTTTGTGCCGCTGTTAATGCTGTCATTAATCCTGCAGCACCTGCACCAAGAACAATAATATCGAATTTTTTATTAAGCATGATTACCTATTAAGTATTTTTTTAATGAAAAGTATTTCTTTATCACTAAAAGAGGAGCCATCTTTTCTATAAATATCATGAAACCAAACCTCTGGCTCGATGAGCTGGTCGCCAACTTGAACTAATTCACCTTTGTCTCTTCGTTCATTTAAATAAAAAATTGTTTCCCAGCTAAAATGAGTTTGGCTCTTTCCTGCAACTAGTCCCCAGTTATAGCATGCAATATTTTTGTCTTTAAATATGGGTAAACAAAACTCAAAAGTAGTTCCGTATTCCCTTGCCATATATTCAGTACACATGAGCGGTCGGCCAATCTTACTTAATTCTTCAATGGAAGGATTTAATTTATCAGCCTCGTAAGTATGAAAAGTTATTATGTCGGAATTTTTTTTATTCAAAGCAATAATATTATCTCCAATAGAACCATCAAGACAGGCTGTGAGTGGCTGACATGGTCTAACTTCATGAGCCCAATCCCATACATATTCCAATAAAGTTAAAGAAGTTTCTCCTATTCCAAATTGTCCAGGCTCATTGTATAAATCCCACATCAAAATTCTTTCATCGTCTTTATATAAATCTAAAACTTCTTGAGTAAACCTTTTCAACCTAGGGAGATGCACTGAAGAGTTTGAGCGTGATATTTCTGCAACAATTGAATGGCCTGGACTTTGCCTCCATCCTGAATTATGAACCCCTTTAACAGGAAGTGGTTGCTTGCCTAATTCGGCTAGCGGGTAATGGCAATCATCAAATAAAACAATCATTGGTTTTATTGAAAACTCACTACAGATATCCAGAAAAATATTAAATGTATAAATAAATTCGTTTTTCTCTTCCCATAACAAATCATGCAAATATACTCTTAGGGTATTAAACCCAAGATTTTTTGCCCAACCAATTTCTCTCTTTATGGTTTCAATATCAAAAGTATCTTTTTGGAACATTTCCAATTGATTAATTGAAGAGCTGGGAAGAAAATTACAGCCTACTAGCCAATCCTGGTCCTTGTACCAGCTATTTGCTAAATCAGCAGACCAAATACTCATATTAAGTTATCTTTTACCAATATAAGCCCAGCATCTAATGCCTGACTTTAAAGTAACTTCAGCTCTTTTATAATCTGCAACCTCATAACTATCTGCATGTAATAGTTCTGATGAAGTGATTTTAAATACTGTGCCGTTTATCTCATCCTGAAGACTATTTGATGAAAAAATAATTGGATGGGATTTTTTTTGACTAGTCTTAAGTACAAACTCATCTGTAATTTCTAATTCCTCTAGCTGATAACCTTGCAGGACATCTAAAGTACCATCAAGAACTCTATCAAAACTTTCAAGTTGGATATTTTCTTGCTGCAAAGTTCCATAAGAAAACAGATTTTCCATAGTTAAGAAATTCTAAAATTAAAGCTAATTAATTCTTTCAACTAAGCAGAAGGTTTTTTCATTAAATTTATACTAACAATAAGCATAATTGCAAAAAGAATCTCTGATATTATTCCAGCTACCCAAAATTCAGTACCATGCATAACGCCTGCAGTTAATCTAAATATAGCAGCTGACCCTAGTAAGACTAAAGGACCATAAAGCCACTCATGTTCATTTCTATAAGAACCAATACAGGACAAAATACCAGCTGTAAAAAAGAAAGCAGTGAAGTCACCTATTAATGTATTTCTTCCTAATAAAGTTTCACCACCAACCTCGCTTAAACTTTCTTTAATCTCAAGACTTGCTGCAGCTGCAACTGGATCAATAATCCAATTTAGAGCTGAAATAAGCATTACTACTCCAACTAGACCAGATAATATTCTTGCTATCATGACTTTCTCCTTAATAAATAAATGTTATGTAGTTAATAATACCTTATTAATAGGTTAGACAAAGCAAGATAAGGTTTAAGTTGTAGGGATATTTTTGGCGTTGCCTTCCAATAAGGCTACACTAGATAACTAAGTCTAAATGAGGATTTTCTTTGCTATCTTTCAGATCAAATGCTTTTCGAAGCTATAGTCAGCTGGCACTTATTGTTGTTGCTGCTGGAGCCATATATCCCCTTCTTTATCTAAGACAAAATTTTGAGATTTCCATATTGGAATCCTTCGATATTACTCAGACACAACTTCGTTACTGTAGCTCAATGCTTGGGCTTATTTTTATGATTAGCTACGTTCCAAGTGGCTGGCTTGCAGATCGCTTTTCATCTCGTAAATTACTTGCCTACTCTTTATTAGCGACTGCTTTATTAGGTATTTGGTTTTCAACAATGCCCTCTTATTCTTCGTTATTAGTTATCTATGGAGCATGGGGTATTGCTACAGGACTTACTTTTTGGTCGGCACATATCAAGTTAGTAGCAATACTTGCAAAAAAAGATCAACAGGGTAAATTCTTTGGAATTCTAGATGGAGGACGGGGCTTGGTTGAAGCTATTTTAGCTACAATTGCTATCACTCTTTTTGCTTATGTATTAAGTCAGGAATCTGGATCAACAAGCATGGCATTAAGGCAGGTTATTTATCTTTATATAGGCGTTTTACTTGTGGTATCTCCACTTGTCTATTGGCTTCTTGATGACTTTGAGGAAGATAATACAAAGGTTACTAATACTAATTTTATAGCTGATTTAAAAACTATATTAAAACATCGTGAAATCTGGTTATGTGCAATCTGTATTATCTGTGGTTATCAGTTATTTTATGCAACATACTCTTTTTCAGCTTATTTGCAGCAAAATTTTGGTTTAACAGCTGTCGCAGTGGGAACAATTACTGTAGCTAAATTATGGATGAGACCTATTGGAGGAATTACAGCTGGTTTTATTGGTGACTGGAGTAGTCCGGAAAAAGTTCTCTCCATACTGCTGATACTTGCATCTCTATCACTGGGAATAATGGCATTTTTACCTGCTGCTTCATCAGTTATCGTTATGTTACTTGTTGTATTGTTAATAGGCTTATTAACCTATGGAGTGAGGGGAATCTACTGGGCTACATTAGCTGGATGTAATGTTCCTAATAAAACTAAAGGATTAGCTATCGGTGTCATTTCAATGATTGGTTACTTTCCTGAATTCTATCTCCCGTTAATTAGCGCACCTCTTCTAGAGCAATATCCTGGTGTGCTTGGTTATCAGATTTACTATTTAATAATATCTGCTTGTGGATTTATTGGAGCTTACGCAGCCTATCTATTGATGCAGCCTAAATCTTAGTCAGTATAAACAGGTGTATATGCTTCGTATTCGCCTGTGTACCAGTATTTAATGATCTTTTCTGCTGGTTTCCCTCTAATTGACTGAGAAATATTGGGGAATCCTTCAAGTGGTGTCTTGTTAGGATGCTGATCAGGCTCTGCATACAATGTGTCAGATAGCCAGTATCCAGTGGTTGTAGTCGTACCTAACGCCTCAAACACTGCTTGATTATCGACTGCTCTCAATACTGCTTCTGTAAGCATTGCTTGAGCCGAGAAATCAGTTTGTATCTCATATTGTGTACATTCATAATAGACACCATCAAGAGTTCCTGCTGTGCAGTATCCATCTTCCCACCAGCCCTTTGACAAGTATCTTGTATTACTTTGACTAAAAAAGTTGAAGATAACTTTGGGTATAGTCGTACTTGAATTATGCCAACAAGGGTATTGAGTTAAACAATTCCATTCCTCATACGTATTTTGAATCGACCATGCCGCTTTTTCTTGCAGCAGATCAACAGTTGCATATGCAACTTCTTCAGCAGTCAGTCTCATATTGACAGAAAGCCCAACACCATCCACCTTGTCAAATACACGTTTGTCATTCCAGACCAGACCTTCACCCATATATACTTTGCCTGAGAATCTTTCTCTAATTTTGTCGATAAGAATACCCATTCTTTCCATGTAATAGTCTTTGAGTGCATCAGTTTCTGCCTGAGTATGTCCTTGACCGTCTACACCACATGAAAAACATAGCCACATAGCACTCCAATCTGCTGACACAGACTCAACACCGAGAGTCTCCAATCGATCTGCTTCCCATACCATATGTTTTTCATGTGCATCCATAATTTTTATTAACAGCGGCATGTCAAGCCTAACGTTCCCGTCAAACGGAAACAGTAATTGATCAGTATTTGCAATACGCATGTTAAATTGCCATGCATAATGCAAATCTAATCCTAGATCATTTGCTATTGCAGTAATCATATCAATATCAGCATCAGACAAATCTTTGGTATCATGATTTACTTCCCATGCCCCATCATTAGTCACGTCCCAATAACCATAGTTATAAATCGATGCAGTATTCACGCCGTGATCTTTAAGTCTACGTAGGGTCATCCTATACATGAGTTTTTTGTATTCGATTTCAGTACAATCAGCTATCCAACTAGTACCAGCTCTTTGGTGGGCGCCGTAAACTTGTCCTGCTGAGTAATCCTTCAATCCTATGCCTTTATAAAGATGATCATCGCCAAATGAATTTTGAGCCATCGGCACTTCGTATTCTCCTATGTAAGACTGTGGGATATCTGGATTGTGTGGATTAACACACGAGCCTTCAGAATCTTCTGTGTTGACTGTAATTTCGACACTTGAAGAGGCATCTCCGCATGTGATAGTAAAACCTTGATCACCATAACTAGTAATAGCAATAGTTTCGCTTCCAGATGTAGATTTAGTACCAGACCAATACCCTGATGCCGAGCAAGAAGATGCGCTAGTACTACTCCACGAGACTATAGTAGACTCGCCCAGGAATACAGTAGTTGGATTTGCTGATATAGATGCGGTTGCTGAATTAGTCTCTGAAGTTAAGTCATTACTTGCGCTTCCTCCGCCTCCTCCGCAACTCGACATGGTGATTGTTATAAAAATGATTACCAAGATATAACTTAGTTTGCTTATCCGCCTTGATAAGATCTTTTTTATCCAGAATTCCATTCTAATTATCGATCAAAGCATTTCAATCTTTTGATTTACAAGATGCTGAAGTAATGGACTTTCTGATGATTTTTTAAATGCTGCATCAATGTCAGAAGATCTTTTCTTCATAACAGCATGATAGTTAGGATGAGTAAATATATAAAATTCTCCATCGTTAAGAGCTTCTACAACTCTCTTCCCAACAATGGAAACTTCAATCCCATTTTTTACCATTTCTTTGGCTTTATTAAAAAAACTATTTTCATTATCTAGATTTACCATATCAGATTGATACTGAGCTGGACGATTTCTTTCAGAATCATAAATACGCGTTTGAACAAAAGCGGGGCATAAAACAGACACATTGATACCTTTACTCTCAAGCTCTCCAGCCCAACTTTCCGATAGTGCCACTACTGCAGCCTTCGTTGCAGTATAAGCTCCACTATAGGGAACGCCACCCATTCCTGCCATGGAAGCAACATTTACAACCCATCCACCTTCATCATGCTGCTTTATCAATGGAACCATGACTTTGGCTCCATAAACTACGCCCATCAAGTTAACGTCTAATGCCCATTGCCATGCTTTTTTATTCTGACTTTCGATCGATCCTGATTCTCCACCTACTCCAGCATTGTTTACCACCATATGAATTTTTCCAAATCGTGCAATAGCTTGCTCTGCTACAGCTTGCCACTGATCTTCTTCAGCTACATCGAGTACAACAGGCAATACACAAACTCCATTTGCTTCAAGCTCTAAAGTAGCTTTTTGAAGATTTTCTTCATTAATATCTGTGAGAACAATATTCATCTTCTGCTCACCTAGCGCTTTAGCAATAGACAAGCCAATCCCCTCAGCACCGCCACTAATTACTGCTGTTTTTCCTGTAAATTTAGACATATTAATTTTCCTTTAAAATCTTTTTTTAACTCAATATCTTTATATAGCTGAGGCAATAATATGCCATGGACTTATCACTTTCAATAGTTGTTCTAATGAACCTAGAGACCTTTTCTGGGTCCTGGAAAAAAACGATTTGTCTGCTTTTGATAGTCTTTGTAGCCAGGTCTTTTCTGCGCAGAAAAGTATTCTGATGGCACAGCTCCTGTTGTATAAACTAAAGTGGTATACATAAATTTGGAGGCTAATAAAAGTCCTAGCCCCAATAACAACCACACTGGTTCACTTTCGAAAGCTTTAAGCGATAGCCAAGAAGGAAGAGCAGCGATGACTAGACCATTCCACACCATCCATTCCGCAAAATAGTTAGGATGACGGCAGTATTTCCAAAGACCAACATTACACACTTGGCTATGTTTGCCCTCTTTCTTCATTTTTTGGAGAAAGCTAGCCTTCTGAAAATCTGCAATGGATTCCATCGTAAATGCCAGAATCCAAATAACAAGACCAACTAACTCTAATAGCAGAAACTCTTGACTACTATTGGAGGCAATAATAAAAACAGGAAATGCTAAAAAGGATGCATTAGCTAAACCTTGAGCAATAGCATCTATCTGCAAAGCTAGCGCTGTATTATTTTTACCTTCTTCTTTCCAGACTATGCGTTGATATTGATATCTAGGAAACTCTTTTTCTAGTAAGCCCAAGCGCCACATTTTTAGAGCACCTAGACCCATGCGAAGTCCAATCAATATAACTACACTACTAACAATAAGAGACCTCAACCAGTAACCATCGCTAAAACAAAAACTGATAATACCAAGTAAGACTAAGCCCCAAGGCCAGCCTATATCTACATAGCTCATTCTCCCAGTTCGCCAAATAGGTATACATACTACTAAGGTAAAAAGAACTAACTGAGCCAAGCTATTTAAAAGAGCTAATTTAAAGAATGTTGTGGACCATAAAATAAAACCCAGTCCTAGAAGAAAGGGATAAACAGGACGAAGATAATTAATCATTTAAAACTGTGTTTAATTTATGGGTAAGTTCTGTTGCAAGAAAGTAAACATATTACCACCCATCACTTTTCTAATCTGTAAGTCACTTAAGCCTAGTTCAAGTAATTCATGCGTTATTGCCACAAGCTCTGAGCTATCAAAGCCTGGAGTAATAGTTCCATCAAAATCTGATCCTAAAGCTACATGATCAACGCCGATAAGCTCAATACCATACATAATAGCTTCAGCAACTGATTTGGGGGTATTGTTACAGATTGCTCCATCCCAAAAACCAATACCGACTAATCCACCTTTTTTAGCAATTGATTGCATTAAACCATCGCTAATATTACGAGGAGATTCACAATATCCGTTAAAGCCCGTGTGGCTAACAACAATGGGTCTATTAGTGATATCCAGAACATCTTTGACAACATTTTCAGAAGAGTGGGAAACATCAATAATAATATTTAAGCGAAGCATCTCAATTATGGACTGCTTACCAAAATCAGTTAACCCTTGCTTAGTTATCCCATGCAATGATCCCCCAAGCTTATTATCAAAGAAATGATGCAAACTCATCATCCGAAAGCCTTTGTTATAAAGCCTTTGTATATTAGTTAAGTCCCCATCTAAAGCATGAGATCCTTCGGTACCAATAAGACCACCGATTAATGTTGGATTTAATTCTCTTTTAATCATGAATTGCTTCAGATCAGATTGAGACTCTATCAACATTAAATTTTTAGAATCTCGAAGTGACAAATCACGCATTTTTTCTGCCTGAAAGATTGCTCTTTCTGTAAGACTTGACCAAGTTTTAATTGGCCAACCTTGGACAATAGCTAGAGCAGTAATATTATCTCTAGCGTCCGTCTCATTACTGTCAAAATTTTGACCAGAAGGTGATTTAGTTACTGTTGTAAACATCTGCAAAGCTATATTTCCTGTTTGCATCCTTGGTATATCCTCATGACCATAATCATAAGTCTTGCTTAAATCTCGATTCCATAAAGCGCTATCTGAGTGCCAATCGCCTATTATTAATGTTTTGTGCAACTCTTTAGCCTTATCTGACACGACAAAAGGCAAATGATCTGAGACTGGGTTCATTTGTTTATCAAGCATAGCTGGAAGAAAAATCCTACCTGCGGAGATTGAAAGAAAAATTACAAAGACTAACCCTAGTATTATTTTTTTAATCATCTTTGCAATATATCAGAATCTAGAATATTTAGAACATTTCTTGCTGATAGTGTAGAAGCGGCATTACCTGAACTAGTAAGTTTTTTATAGTTAAGATTATGATGAAATCAAATATTCATATTTAAAAGAGGTTTTGTAGAGTTTCCATTTGATAAGAGCTAAGTTTGCCCTTACTTTCTGCATCAATACATTCCTGTAATTCTTTTCTATTTTTAATTCCTAAGATTACAGAACTTACTTTTTGAACACTCAGAGCGTACCTATGCGCTAAAGATGCAGGAGATTCATCCCATTCCTTGGCAAGCTTTCTAAAAGGCAAGGCTCTTTCAAAGTCCATGAAATCAGCCTTATCTATTCCTGAAGGATGTGGTTTTCTATCCATATTAGAAGTAAGCGCCCCTGCTTGAACAGCTCTAATAGCTAAAATCGGTATATCTTTTTTTTGACATTCTAGTAACACTCTACTGGGATCGGGTTTTTCACTCATATACCCAATAGCACCAATTGAATTTAAAATGTTTACTGCGCACTGCATAGCCTCAGGTGGATGCTCATGATTTATAGCTTTAATAAGAGCTTCTTCTTGCCCTAGTCCAATTCCCCAGTGATCAATTTTTCCTTCTTTTTTTAACATTTCAAAAGCTGGAATTACCGCATTGTAATAACATGAAAGAGTGGTGGCATTTGTAGCTCTATGTTCATTTAAAAAAGGCAGTTGATAGTCATCCTCTATGAGTTGGGAGTGAAGAAGAAACAAATTAACCTTATCGACCCCCATTGTATCTAAACTTCTGCAAAGAGAATTATTTAGTCTGGTATAAACTTCTGAGTCTGTAACTGTTCCAAGCCTGCATTTGGTTGTTAAGTTTATTGCTGAGTAATCTTGGCCTTTAAAAGCTTCTCCAACAACTCTTTCTGCCTCTCCTTTTCCATACATTGGAGCTATATCAAGATGATTGATTCCGGATTCAATTGCTAAGTTCACAGTAGAAACTCTTTCAGATCTAGTGGTTTGCCCCCAAACATTACCGATGCCACCACCTCCCAAACTAAGAGCGCTTACAGTGCTGAAAGGTTTAAATTCTCGTTGTTGCATTATTTATTTCTGATTGTCTCATTTTCTTAAATACCCTCACACTTCATAAGTCCTTCTATTTGGTCTAAACTCTAAGTAATGAAAAAATATTTACCCATAGTCTCTATAGTTATTATGTTTATATTACTAATAATATCAGGTAATTTATTCATCTAAGAACTAGTTTTATCTAACTCTCTCAAATAGATATCAAAGTCATCATCTTCCATAAAGATTCTGCACATCTCTTTTCTTATTATGACAGAGGTTGTTATAATATTTTTCTAATAAACTGGAAAAAAAATGAAGTATAACTATAGAATTATATGTGCACTTATTGGATGGCTAGCGCTATCTCTTAGACTTGTCGATGTGTTATTAATCGGTCAGTACGCTAGTATCGCTGAAGAATTGTTTGTCTATTTTGGGTTTTTCACAGTTTGGACTAACATCCTGATTGCGCTTGCGTTTACGGCGCCATTACTTGATCAAGATAGAAAGTTATATAATTTTTTCATGCGTCCTGCTGTTCGTGCAGCTCTTGCATCTTATATTTTTATGGTATCCGTTGTTTATCATATAGCGATCGCGCCTAGTTGGGATCCTCAGGGTTTCACTTTGCTGACCGCTCATGGCTTGAATACAGTCATGCCCATTCT
>CAJJAC010000008.1 GCA_905181955.1 SAR86 cluster bacterium SAR86B | reverse complement strand
TTTAAAAATTTCAAAGATTCTTATGTGCAAAGTTGAAGATCTGTTTGTACTTCCAAAATAAGGAAAATTTGAAGATCTATTTAAATTGCCTTAAATCTAAATGTTGTCTGTTTTTAAAATAGCTATAAAATACTCTTTTCTAAGGAATAATATAATTGAAAAAACTATTTGCTGTTGTCTCTATAATTCTCTCGCTTGAAAGCTTTGCGATATCAGTGGATGGCGTCCTGGATGAAGCTGAGTGGGAAAATGCAAAATCATTTTCAACATTCTACGAAGTTTACCCATTTACATTAAATCTCTCTGAAAATCAAACTAGGGTAAAAATTTTTACTAATAAAGATGGGATTTATATTGGCTTTATAAATACACAAGACCCTTCAACCATGAGTTCTTATAAGCATGTTCGCGATGAATGGAATACTAAAACAGACAGGAATGCATTTGTTGTAGATTTTGATGGTGATGGTAATACGGCATATACCTTTATGCTTTCATTAGGTGATTCATTTCTTGATTCAACGATTCGAAATGGAAATAATCAAAGTTACGATTGGGATGGTGACTGGGTTGGCGCTACAAAAATTAACAATGACAATTGGGTTTCTGAAATATTTATCCCATGGTCTATAGGCAATATGATTCCTGTAGATGGAAAACGAGAAATAAAATTTGGGGCTTTTCGATATAACGCAGAAAGTGGAGAACTCAGTGGAACTTCTAAGACTCATCCTGAAAGGAATAAATATATGTACCAACTTGATAAGTTAGTAATAGATAGTTTTCCTGTAAAAAGTAATATTAATTATTTTCCGTATATTGCTGCTGCTAAAGACTCAATTACAAACAACGAAATAAATAAAGTTGGTGTTGAAATTTTTTATAATACGGGAACAGGCAAACAAATTAATGCAACTATTAATCCAGACTTTGGCCAAGTTGAAAGTGATAATGTTGTGGTTAATTTCTCTGCTGAGGAAACTCTCTATGGTGAAAAAAGAGCTTTCTTTAATGAAAATCAAACACTTTTTGATATTACTGACAGAGAAAGATTAAAGGTGATGCATACCAGAAGGATTGGATCAAAGCCCTCATACAATTGTAGCCAATCAGATAATGAGGATCTGTGTAATGATTCTAAACAGCAATATTCAGATCTTGATTACGCCCTTAGATATACTCAAAAGGAAGGTGGTACAGAATATGGCTTCTTTACTGCAAGTGAGCAAGATGAAAATTTTTCACTGGGTAGATCTTATTATGCTGCGCGAGTAAAAAAAGAAAATAATAATAAAACTCTTGGTTATATGCTCACCTACACCGATGATCCAATATTAAATAGAACTGCGATGGTCAATGCGATTGATTATGACAATATTATTAATGATAAATTAAGAATCTATTCTATATTGCTTCATGCGGACGCTGGCGATCAGTCATCGGTAGGTTTTAAAGGCGGAATGAGATTTAAGCCCAACAAAGACGATAATCATAGTCTTGGATTTCATTACTACGGTGATGATCTCAATATAAATGACATGGGCTATCTGCAAAAGAATGATTGGGTTTCTTTAGGTGGCAGATCTTCTTTTGAAAGATATTTTGATGAGAATTCTAAGTTTAAAAATATAGAATATTCTTTAAGATATGGTCATCATACTGATACCAATGGAAATAGTAATCCTTCTTATATAAATCCAAAAATTGAATTAGGATTTAAAGATACATCATCTATGCATTTTTGGACTAGCCTTGAGTCATCTGGAAAAAATACAACTATTACAAGGAAGTATATTGATTCTCCATTTATAAAGACGCCCTATAGATATAATTATGGTGGGGCTTTTGAGTCAAAAAATTATTCTAACTTTGCCTATGGTCTTAAAATAAATTTTGAAAAAGGCGGTAAAAACAATTCTTGGAACTCTAATGGTTATAAAAAAACTTGGATGGAGGCGGCATACTATTTCTTTCCAACTGATTATTTGACTATGAAAATAGGATTTAGTCTTAGAGATCAAAAAGAGTGGCTAAAATGGATAGATGCAAACCATCTTGCTGCATATGATGCTACTGAAAAATTCGTAGCCTTAGATTTAAATTACTTTAAAGGTAATAAGCATGAGCTAAGATTTAAGGCACAATTTGTTGCTTTAGATGCATCCAACCCTACCAGCTTAATGTCTAATCAAAATGGCTATCTTTCGTTAAGCGAAAGGGAGGTAAGTGGATTTAATGTAGGCGAAGCTGCAGTACAAATTAGATATAAGTATGAGCTAGCGCCATTATCTAACTTATATATTGTCTATAGTCAGGGTGGAAATATTTATGAAGAAAACATAAATTCTGACAGTCGCTCTATAGTTCAAGATTCATGGAGCAACCCATCAGGTAAAATCTTTGCTATAAAGCTTAGATTAAGATTCTAGAGTTCATTTACCTTAAAAAATCTTGATAGGCGTTGTTTGAGGTTTCTTCAATAAAACTATAATCAGATGCTTTTAAATGCTTTTCAAGCTTTTTACCATTAGTATTCGTATCTTGAATACCAATAAGAACTTTAGCAAAAGCCGCTCCAAGATTTCTGTAGTGAAATAAAGAAATATTCCAGTTGGCTCCAAAATCTTTTAAGAAGTTTATTAATGCATCAGGTTTTTGTGGAAACTCACTTCTAAAAATACGCTCGGAGCTTTCATCTATATCTAGATTATTTCTTCCACCAACCATGTGACGCAAGTGATCATTTGAAATCTCATTTCTTGTTAAATCATTAAACTTAAATTTTGATTTTTTTAGCTTATCTTTTAAAACTTTAAATGACTCTTCTGTTTTAGTTTTAATGCCAACAAGAACAAAAGCTTTTCTGTTATCAGCCATTCTGTAATTAAATTCTGTTATTTGAGCTTTACCAAAAACTCTACAAAGCTTTAAAAAGCTCCCTGGTTTTTCTGGAATCTGAATACTTAAGATTTTTTCTCTATTTTCTCCAAGCTCTGATCTTTCGACGATATAACTTAATCTTTCAAAATTAACATTAGCTCCAGTGCTTATTGCTAAAAGTTTTTTGCCTTTAATTTTTTTACTATATTTTTTTAATCCAGCTAACGCTAGTGCTCCTGCTGGCTCTGATAGAACTCGAGTATCTTCGAATATGTCTTTAACAGCTGCACATACCTCATCAACACTAACAGTAATTACGCCATCTACACATTCTTTAATAACATCAAAATTATTCTTACCAATTTGCTCTACTGCAACGCCGTCTGCAAATAAGCCAACCTCTCTTAATCTGACTCTTTTATCAAATTTAACTGCTTCAAGTAAACATGCTGAATCTTCAACCTCAACACCATAAATTTTTACTTTTTTTGTATGTTGAGCTATCCATGCTGAGACACCAGCTAGCAATCCGCCACCGCCAACTGGAACAAAGATTGCATCATATTCATCATCTGTTTCTAATATTTCTTGGCCTACAGTTCCTTGTCCAGCGATCGTGTATTGATCATCATAGGGATGAATGAACTCGAGCTTTTTAATTTTTGTTAGCTTTAGAGCAGCTTTAACAGCCTGATTGAAGTTATCACCTTCTAAGATGATCTTAGCGCCAAAATTTTTAACTGATCTAACTTTTATGTCAGGTGTGGTTACAGGCATAACTATTAAACATGGTATCTTCAACTTTTTGCATGCAAAAGCTACGCCCTGAGCATGATTACCTGCAGAAGCTGCTATGACCCCTTTCTTTTTCTGAGCCGGCGTTAGGCTGGTAATTTTATTATATGCGCCCCTACTTTTGAATGAAAAAATAGGCTGCAGATCTTCTCTTTTTAAAAAAACTTCGTTATTTATTTTTGCTGTCATATTTGTAGCAAAAGTAACTGGAGTCTTTATAGAAACATCATAAACCTTAGCCTCTTTAATGAGTTGTAGGTATTTTTTAGAATGCTTGAAGCTTCCTGTTTTATTTATTTTTAATCTCAATGTAATAGTTTTGTTAATTTCCAGTATTATACCTTCATGAGTGCCTCAAAAATCAATGTTGCCAAACAAGCTATCTCCTTCATTCAAGACAAGTTAACACCCTCTATGATTTTAGGAATTGGAACTGGTTCAACTGTTAACTGTTTCATAGAAGAATTATCTGAATTTTCACATTTATTTAAGGGAGCTGTATCAAGCTCAAATGCATCTTCAGAATTATTACAATCCAAGGGTATTGAAGTTTTTAATTTAAATGATGTAAATGGTATTGAGTTTTATATTGATGGTGCTGATGAAGTTGATAAGAACAATAATCTTATCAAGGGCGGAGGAGCCGCTCATACTAGAGAAAAAATTGTAGCTTCTGCAGCTCAAGATTTTATATGTATTGTTGATGAATCAAAATTAGTTGAAAAGCTAGGAGCCTTCCCTCTTCCGGTTGAGGTCATTCCAGAATCTAGAAGCTTGGTGGCTAGAAGAATAGTTGCACTCGGAGGGATTCCTGAATTAAGGGTTGGCGTAATGACTGATCAGGGGAATCAAATACTAGATGTAACAGGATTAGATTTATCTAATCCAGAAGAAATTGAATTAAAACTTAACTCTTTTGCTGGCGTTGTTGATAATGGAATATTTAGCTTTGAAAAGCCAAGTCTTGTTCTTGTAAGCGAAATTTAAAGAAGTTTTTCTATAGCTGTAATAAGTAATTCTGAATCTGGCTTAACTTTTGATCTATAAGTTTTGTGAACTTTTCCATTTCTATCAATAAGATACTTATTAAAATTCCAATTAGGAACCATTCCTGATTCTTTAGCTAATTTTTTATAAAAAGGATGCGCTCTTTCACCTTTAACTTTAGCGGTAGCAAACATAGGGAAATCAACTCCATATTCTGTAGAACAAAATTCTGCTACTGCCGACTCTTCGCTATACTCTTGTCTGAAATCTCTAGAAGGTATTCCAACAACCACCAAACCTTCATCTTTGTAATTTTCATAAAGACTTTGAAGGCCCTCGTACTGATAGGTGTAACCGCACTTACTAGCAACATTAACAACTAAGATGACATCACCTTCATATTCACACATATTTATCTTTTCTGAAGAATCTAATACCTTGAGCTCTGAATCAAGAAGATTAGAACAGGCGAAGCCGGATGTGGAGAATATACCAATTAAAAGCAGTGCTAAGTTTTTCATAGAGCGATAATACTACAATATTGGAGTTATAGCGTAGATTGAGCTTAAAAATAGTGTAACTAAAACAAAAACTTCTAAATTGTCTATATATTTTTTCATATTTAACCTTATTTAATAAAAGAATGGAGGGCGAGGCCCTCCATCTTAGTTCAGAGGATGTCAGCTATCTAAATAGGGGGAGAGAGTCGCTGACAAGCATTATTATGCACACTTATAATTATATATCAATGCTTTTTATAAAATAAAGTTATTATTTTTTATGTATAATGCTTTTCTTGATATTTTTAGGAGAATAAATTGAAAGGAACTGTTCATTACGAAGTAAAAGAAGGCGTAGCAATACTAACTGTAGACAATCCGCCTGTAAATCCACTAAGTGACGGCGTAAGAGCTGGTCTTGTAGATGGTATAACGCAAGCTGAAAACGACTCAAACGTATTAGGTGTTGTTTTAACTGGCGCAGGAAGATCATTTATTGCAGGAGCAGATATCTCTGAATTTGGAAAAACTCCTGAAGGGCCAAGTCTTGATGAAGCATTAAGAAAACTTGAATTTTGTTCAAAACCAGTAGTTGCAGCTATAAATGGCTCAGCTTTAGGTGGCGGTCTAGAAACAGCATTGGTATGTAATTATAGAATTGCTGGACCTGCAGCCTTTGTAGGCCTTCCAGAGGTTAATTTGGGTCTACTACCAGGAGCTGGAGGCACACAAAGACTTCCTAGACTTGTTGGGCCTGCAGAAGCATTAAAAATGATGCTTACTGGAATGCATGTTCATGCAAAAAAAGCCTTATCTATGGGCATAATTGATGAAATTTGTGAAGATCTAATCAAAGATTCAATTAAATTTATTCAAAAAGTTAGTTCTGAATCGGAAAATCATCCTAAAGTCCGAGACTTAAATGAAAAGGTTATAGAAGCTAGGGGCTCAGATAACATTCTTTTAGAAGCAAAAGCAATGGCTGCAAAGACAAGAAAAGGTCAATTCGCACCAGGGCAAATTATTAAATGTGTTGAAGCGGCTATAAACTGTGATGACTTTAATGATGGTATGAAAAAAGAAGGCGAATACTTTATAGAGTGTTTAGTTAATCCTCAAAGAGAAGCAATGATTCATATTTTCTTTGGTGAGCGTGCAGCATCAAAAATTTCTGATATACCAAGAGAAACTCCAGTCAAAGATATAAAGAAAGCAGGGATTATAGGATCAGGAACAATGGGTGGTGGAATAGCAATGTGTTTTGCTAATGCTGGTATACCAGTTCACATTATTGATCAGGATGCAGATAACCTAAAAAGAGGTATGTCTGTTATAGAAAAGAATTATGAATTTATGGTTAATAGAGGAAAGATGACAGAAGAGATGAAGGATAGTGTTTTTGGTTTAGTGACCTCTAGTCTGGACTATCAAGATGTTTCAGATTGTGACATTGTTATAGAAGCCGTATATGAAAATCTTGATCTTAAAGAGAAGATTTTTAGAACTCTTGATGAGGTTGTTAAGAAAGATGCAATCCTAGCAAGTAATACTTCTGGACTTAATGTGGACTCAATAGCTGCTGTTACTAATAGACCTGAGCTGGTAGTGGGTACTCACTTCTTTAGTCCAGCAAATATTATGAGACTGCTGGAAGTGGTTAGAGGCTCTCAGTCATCTGATGAAACTATGGCTACTGTAATGTCGGTTGGTAAGAAGCTTAAAAAAGCTTCAGTTGTTTCTTTAAATGCGCCAGGCTTTATTGGGAATAGAATGTTATTTGGATATACGGCACAAGCAAATATGCTTCTTTTAGAAGGCGCCCTTCCCCATCAAGTTGATCAAGCGCTAGAAAGTTTTGGCATGAGTATGGGGCCATTTAGAATGTTAGATTTGGTTGGTTTGGATCTTGGCTGGAGAGCAAGAAAATTAAGTGGTACAGAGCCAGCACTTCCATCAAAAATCGGTGATCAGCTTTGTGAGCTAGATAGATTTGGTCAGAAAAATGGAAAAGGTTTTTATAATTATAACGAAGGCTCAAGAGCTCCTAATCCAGCTCCTGAGAATGAAGATATCTATAAAACAGTTTCAGCTGCAAATGGGATTGAAAGAAGAGAGATATCAGACGAAGAAATTGTCGATAGATGTATTCTTGCTCTTATTAATGAGGGAGCTGACATTATAGAAGAGGGTGTTGGTCAACGAGCAGCAGATTTGGATGTTGTTTATATAAATGGCTATGGTTTCCCGATATGGAGAGGTGGTCCTATGCATCATGCGAATGCAACAGGAATGACTGAAGTATTGAACAAGCTAAACAAATACCATGAATTAACTAAAAGTGACACATTTAAGCCTGCTAACTTAATTCAAAAGCTTGCTGAGACTGATGGTAAATTTGGAGATGCTCCTGCAAAAGAAGATAGAAAAGAGAAGTTAAGCTTTTCTGAATCATCTGTAGCTGGAAATCTATAAGAAATATAGATAGGGACAAAAATTAAGCTTTAATAAGAACTTTTGTCCCTATATTAACCTTTTTATATAACTCAATTACATCATTATTAAACATTCTTATGCATCCATGTGATGCCTTGACCCCTATTAAGCCCTCTTCTTGGGTTCCATGTATATAGATATACCTTTTATATGAGTCAACAGCTCCACCTTTATTAAAACCCTCTTCATCGCCTTCAAGCCACATAATTCTTGATGTTACGTAATCATTTTCAGTATCTATTGGTTGTTTAACAAGGCTTGCTGCCCTTTTTGTATTAATTCGTGAAATAAAAATAGTATCTTTTGCTGCATTAGATCCAATCATTTCTTTTATGGTATGAGTCCCAAGGGGTGTTTTAAAAGAATTCTCTTTCTGACCCTCACCATATGAGGAAGAGGAAATAGGATAACTAGAAAGAACTACATTATTACTAACCAGGTAAAGTCTTTGCTCACTAATATCTACCTGAATTAAAGTTTCTGAATAGCTATTTAATACAAACAGTAGGCTTGATATTAAGGCTATGTTTTTAAGTTTGACCATATAGTCCTAATAATAACGCTTAAAAGGTAAATTAACGCAATTAAGTATGGCACATAATAACCAAAACCAGTATAAAAAGTGGTTGTATTGGTTAAACCTACATCTTGATTAATGACACCCTGATTACCTTTTGATAATAAATCAACAATTGTTCCTTTATTGTCAATAACAGCTGAAAAACCATCATTAGTAGCTCTTAATAGCCATTTATTATTCTCTAATGCTCTTATTCTAGAAATTTCTAGGTGCTGATATGGTCCTAGGGACTTCCCAAACCAGGAGTCATTACTAATATTGATAATAATATGAGAACTTTTGACCGCTTTTCTAACATCATTTCCAAATACAATGTCGTAGCATATCAATGGTGCTATCGTTAAATTGTTACTAATTGTAATAGATGTTTGCTCAGATGAGCCAGCTGTAATATCTGATAGAGGAGCACCAAAAAATATTAAAATAGGATTTAGCAGACTCTTAAATGGAATATATTCTCCAAATGGCACTAAATGTTGTTTTTTGTAGATTTCGTCTGTTTTTAAGTTAACAAGTGAATTAAATAACTCTCTTCCCTCAAATGACCAAATTCCTGTTATCAGTTCAGTTGAATCTCCAAACCTTTGTTTAAGTTGGTAATATTGTGGGCTTTTGTATGCATATGGTAGCTCAGCTTCTGGCCATATTAATAACTGGGGGTTATTTGTATTATTTAGAGATAACTTGATAAGCGTTTCTTCTATTAAAGGCTTATATATTTCTTTTGATTTTAGCTTTGGATCTAGTGAGGGCTGAACAATTGCTATTGAAAGAGATTCATCATATGTGTCTTTTTCAGCAGTATATGGAATAAATAAAAGAGCTGTTATGGCTGAAATTGATAAGGCAATTTTTTTTGAATTATCCCAAAAACTGGCAATAGATACGGCAGCTATATATAAAATAAATGATGCTCCAGCAACTCCAAATATAGGCAAGATATTAGACAGAAGGGTATCAATTGAAACTGTTCCTGGCACTAACCACGGAAAGCCACCAAAGAAGAAATCTCTAGACAGCTCTAGTAATAATAAAGCTGAGGCTATATAGGAAATAAAATATGCACTAGGGTTATATTTTTTGTGTATTTTAAATAGCTTTATAGGCGCGACAGCAAAGATTAATACTAATAATAGAAATAATATATATACAATAAATGATGATATATAACCTATGTTTCCATAATAGTAAACACTTACTATTATCCATGACACACCTGCGCCCCAATGACCTAAAGTCCAGAGAATAAGCTTTCTTATAAAGAAATTATTTTGTGAAAAAAAAGTCAAATGAACTAGGTAACTATAAGATGGAATAATAAGAAATTTAATTGAAAAGGGCGCAAATGCAAAGACTCCAATAAGCCCAAATATAAAAGGAATTGAAAAATTATATGCTTGCTTAAGCTTATTAAGAGGAGATGCTAATACCAATTTTTTTAATCTTCCTTTTATCCGCTACGACAACTTTTAATTTCATATTACCAAGTATTATTTCATCATCAATTTTTGGTAAAATTCCAAGCTTATTTATCATCAGGCCACCAATAGTCTCTACGTCTTGCTCACCAACATCTAAATCAAAATATTCTTCGAAAGACTCTATATCTAATTTAGCATCAGCAATAAATTCATTTTCAGAAATCTGGATTAGCTCCTCTTCGTCACTATCATGCTCATCCTCTATCTCGCCTACTAACTCTTCTAAAATATCTTCGATTGTAACTAGCCCTGAGATAGCGCCATATTCATCAACGACTATTGCTAAATGCGATCTATCTTTTTTAAATTCTTCTAACAATGAATCTGCTTTCTTCGTTTCAGGAACAACATTTGGCTGTCTTAACATATCTTCTATATTAAATTCAGTTTGCCCTGCTGATAAAATAGGCAAAAGATCCTTTGCCAAAAGTATTCCACTTACTTCATCCATACCTTTGCCTAAAACAGGGTATCTGGAATGCCCAGATTGGATAATCCTCTCTATATAAGACGAGGCTGGTTCATCTATACCAACTGTTACCATCTCAACAGTAGGTACCATTATTTCTTTTACTGATGTATCGCCTAGTCTTATAGCTTTATTTGCCATAATCTGAGCTTCTTTATCTATGACATTAGATTGTCTAGCATTCTCTAGAAATTCAGAAACCTCTGCAACTGTTGTTGTTTTTATAAAAAACGGGTTTCTTAGGTACTTCTTTAATTTAGAAAGTAATCCAGAGGGAGAGTTTTCCAAGTCGGGTTCTATTTTATCGTTCATATTGTGTATGGGTTAATGATATTAAACTTTGATAAAAATTTAATCTCTTTTGATTCCATATTATCTGCTTCTGATTCACTTTCATGATCATAACCTAAGATATGAAGAATTCCATGAATAAACATATGAGAAATATGACTATCAAGTTCTTTGTTGGCTTCTAGGGCCTCATTGACAACATATGGATAACAGATTGCTATATCTCCTAGATCCTTCGTATGTTCTCTTGAAATATCTTGATTCTCAAAAGATAATACATTGGTATCTTTATCTATGCCTCTGTATTGATTATTTAGTTCCTGCATTTCTTTTGAAGAAATAAAACTAAGATTGATAGAGCTGTCCTCAATACTCTCGGAGTTTAGAACAAAAGCAAAAACTTCGTCTAAATTATCTTTAAGTCTATTTGATAATAAATATTCTTCCTTGGTAATAAGATTAACTTTCACTAAGTTTTGCTGCTCTTAAAGGCCTCATACGCATCTATAATTTTTCTAACTAGTGGATGTCTAACAACATCTATCGAGCTAAATTTAATAACTCCAATATTTTCAGTTTCAGCAAGCACCTCTAGAACATTACTTAAACCAGAAGGTATATTTCTTGGTAAATCAATTTGAGTAATATCGCCATTTACAACAGCATATGATCCATAACCCATTCTGGTCAAAAACATCTTCATTTGATCAATGGTAGTGTTTTGACCCTCATCCATAATAATAAAAGCATTATTTAAGGTACGCCCTCGTAAGTAAGCAAGTGGGGCAACTTCAATGATCTCTTTCTCTATAAGTTTTTGGACTCTTTCTGATCCAAGCATTTCAAACAAAGCATCATATAAGGGCTTTAAATATGGATCTACTTTTTGAGCTAAATCTCCCGGAAGAAATCCAAGCTTTTCACCCGCTTCGACTGCAGGCCTTATAAGAATTATTTTTTGAACCTTATCATTTAATAATGCATTAACACCTGCTGCAACTGCTAGATAAGTTTTACCTGTTCCAGCCGGGCCAATGCCAAAATTTAATTCGTTTAATTCAATATTCTTTAAATACTGTTCTTGATTTTTGCCTCTAGCTGTAATAATTTTTTTTGGTGTATGAATTTGATGTAAGCGTTTAACTTCTTCTAATTTAACTGGTTCTTGAGTTGGCTGGTTCATATGTTCCTGGATACATAAATGAATGGATTCATTACTAATTTCATTATTTTTTTGAGTTTGTTTATATAAATCGAGAAGGGCATTTGCTGCTCTTTGCGCATTCTCTTCGGGTCCCTTAATGTTAACCTTATTACTGTTATGAAAAATCTTTACCTTAAAGCTTTTTTCTATTAACTTTATGTTGCCATTTAGTTCACCTGCAAAAATAGCGAAGCGCTTTGCATCTGCTGGCTCTAAAAGAATATTTTTTAAGGAATTTTGGGCTTCTTGCATAAATTAACTAAACTAATTCCTTAGTGTTATGAAGTGTTCCTAGTAATGAATATGCCAATGCTTCCTCAACTTTTATATCTACTAATTTACCTATAAAACCAATATTTTGAAAGGGAAAATTTATCACTCTATTACACTCAGTTCTTGCTTGGAGTTGATCTAGGCGTTTCTTTGATATGCCTGTTACCAAGCATCTTTGAATGCTACCAACCATTTTTTGACCAAATCCTCTTTGTATTTCATTGAGTCTGGCTTGGAGAATATTTAGTCTTTCTTTCTTTTCACTTTTAGAAATATCATCTTGAAGAATTGAAGCGGGTGTTCCTGGTCTAGGAGAGAAGATAAAGCTAAATGATGAATCAAATTGAATATCTTCTATTAGCTGCATTGTTTGCATAAACTCTGCATGCGTTTCTCCAGGAAATCCAACTATAAAATCTGATGTAACTTTTATAGTGGGCCTAATTTTTTTCACTCTTTCAATAATATCTCTATAAGAGTCCGCGGTATAGTTTCGCTTCATTGCTTTTAGAACTCTATCTGAACCTGATTGAACTGGAAGATGAAGTTGATTAGCAAGTTGAGGAACAGAACCAAAGATCTCAATTAGATCATCAGTCATATCTAGTGGGTGGGATGTTGTAAATCTAATTCTTTCAACTCCATTAATATTGCTTGCGATATCAATAAGATCTGAAAGTCTAAGAGTTCTGCCATCATGGACTTGCTTATAAGAATTAACATTCTGACCAATAAATACTATCTCCGATGAGCCCTGCTCAACTAAACGAGCAATTTCATCAAAAATTTGCTGTGCTTTCCTACTCACCTCATCACCTCTTGTGTAAGGAACAACACAGAAAGAGCAATATTTTGAGCAGCCCTCCATAATAGCGACGAAACTAGAAGGACTCGTTGCTGTAGGCTCTGGAAGGGAATCAAACTTTTCTTCAATTGGAAAAGTTATGTCTATAGCTTTTAATTTATTATCTTCATCCAATAAATCTGCAACCCTATGAAGGGTTTGAGGGCCATATATCAAATCAACATAAGGAGCTCTCTTTGTAATATTAGAGCCTTCTTGAGTAGCAACACACCCACCAACACCAATCTTAATATTAGGATTTTTTATTTTTAACTTGTTAAGTCTGCCTAATTCAGAATAAACCTTGTCTTCAGCTTTTTCTCTAATAGAGCATGTGTTTAAGAGGATAATATCTGCCTCTTCAACATTTGTAGTAATCTCCATGTCTTTCTTATTTTGAAGTATCTCCGCAGTCTTCTGCGAATCATACTCATTCATTTGACACCCAAAGGTTTTAATATAAAGTTTAGTACCCATATTAATAATTATGAATAAAAAGACAGCTTACAAAATAATCTTTATGCAGCTCAATGAGATATATGAAGTTTTTGCAAAACAAATTTATCAAAGTGACATGTATGGCTTCATAGAGGTAGAAGATTATATATTTAATAAAGACAAACAACTAGTTGTAGACCCGACTGCTGAAAAACTTAAGAATGAGTTCAATAAAGTTGAAAGAAGCTATATACCTATTAATGCAATTATAAGAATTGATGAAGTTGTAGAATCTGGAGAAGCTACAATAAAAGAAAATAAAAGTTCTGTTAGCCCGTTTCCGCTTAATATTCAACCTGCCAATAAAAGCGAATAACTTTTAAAATAATTCTTCTTCGTTAAAAATTAAATTTTTATAAAATCTAAGCTCTTCAACTGAATCTTTAATATCTCCCATAGCTCTGTGAGCTCCATTTTTTTCATAGACTTGTGCCTCATTCATCCATCTTGTTGCAAGCTCTTTAACTGTAGATACATCGATATGCCTATAATTAAAATAAGCTTCTAATGTAGGCATATATTTAACTAGGAACCTTCTATCATGGGAGACTGTGTTTCCACACATTGGTGATTTCTTGTCACTGACATATTTTGCAATGAACTCAAGAGTCTCCATTTCGGCAACTTGCTGAGAAATACTACTTTTTTGAACTGCTTCAACTAAGCCTGAGCCCCCATGCTGTTTTTGATTCCAATCATCCATTCGATCAAGATATTCTTGAGGTTGTTTAATAATAATATTTGGCCCTTCAGCTATATAATTAAGCTGAGAATCGGTAATTAACGTAGCTATTTCAATGATTTTCTCTTTCTCAGGGTCTAATCCTGTCATCTCAAGATCGATCCAAACTAAATTTTCTTTTGATTGTTGAGTCTTCATAACTTTTTATATTCTTTCCTTTGGTGTATTTTGTGCTTTATATGCAAAAAGTTCAAACAGGAAGAGTAATTGAATTCTATTCAAACACATGTTTGGTTGATATCGATGGTCTTGCAGTTCAATGCGCAATATTTGGAAAACAGGATATTGTGGTTGGTGATAATGTAAATATAGAATATCAAAATCAGAATGACCCTAAGTCAGCATTAATTATATCCAAACAAGAAAGAACTTCAGAGCTAACTAAAAGGAGTATTAGGGGCTCAAAGGTAGTTGCTGCAAATATTAGTCATGTAGGAATACTTTTAGTACAAAATCCAACCACATCAACTGAATTCATTGATAAATGGATTGCTTCTTCCAAAGCTTCGAATATCAAGCCGTTTATAATAAATAATAAAATAGATATTGAGATGCCATCTGATTATTTAGAAAAAGTAGCACTTTATAACAACATTGATATAGAAATATTTAATGTGTCTGCTAAAGAAAATACCGGCTTAAAAGATCTAACTAAGTATTTAGAAAATAAATGCACAATATTTGTTGGGAACTCAGGTGCCGGCAAATCAACACTGACATCTAAGCTGACTGGAATTGATATTAAAACTAAGACTCTGTCTAATAATCAGGGGAGGCATACCACCTCCATATCAAGTTTATATATGCTCCCACATAATATTGAGATTATAGATTCTCCTGGAGTAAGAGATGTTCCAATAGAGGGCTTATCTAAAGAAGAAATTATTTATGGTTTCTATGAAATATATGAATCTAGTAAATTATGCAAATTTTCAAATTGTAACCATAAAGGTGATGAGGGCTGTAACGTAATCCCAATGATTAATAATGGAGAAATAAGTAAAAGTAGATACAATAATTTTATTAAATTCCTCGAGCAGATATCAGATGAATAAAAAAACACATTTTGGCTATAAAGAAGTAGATATAGAAGAAAAAGCTAAGCACGTAGGGGGTGTATTCTCATCTGTTGCTAGTAGTTATGATGTCATGAATGATGCTATGTCTATGGGATTGCATAGATTATGGAAGAGGATACTAGTTGAGATTGCAGGAGTTAAGGACAACGATGTGGTCCTTGATATAGCGGCTGGAACAGGAGATATTGCAAAATTAATATCAAATCAGTTCCCTGCATCACAAGTTTATATTTCAGATATTAACAGTGAGATGCTTGCACTTGGAAGAGAGAGATCTATAGATGAAGGCTTCTCGAATAATACATATTTCTGTCAATTAAGTGGTGAGGCAATTCCTTTCAAGGATAATACTTTTGATGTAATAACGATTGGTTTTGGTCTAAGAAATTTTACAGATAAGCCTGCTGGTTTAAAAGAAATGAAGCGATGTCTTAAAAAAAATGGTCGTCTCCTTGTTCTAGAATTTTCTAAACCTGTCAATCCTTTATTTAGCAAAGTATATGATTGGTATTCATTTAATATCCTTCCAAAATTAGGAGCTTTATTAGCAAATGATAGTGATAGTTATCAATACTTAGCTGAGTCTATTAGGATGCATCCTGATCAAGAGGCTTTAAAAGATCTTATTATTGGCAGCGGTTTTGATGACTGCAAATTTTATAACTTATTAAACGGTATTGTGGCTATCCATGTTGGATATAAAGAACAAGATTAATCAGTCTGTAAGTAAATTTATAGAAGATGCTATAAGCTCTTCTCCTGATCTTGGAGATAAATTAGATAATATCTCTCCTATTTTATTTAGTCTTAGCGTTTCTGGTATCGAGCCTTTTTTTATAAGAATAAATAAAAATATAGTTAATGTTTCTATGGATGAAGTTGAAAATATAGATTTTTTAATTTCTATAGGTGTCTCGGGGATTGCTCAATACATCACCAGTAAAACTATTGAAAAAAAACATATTGAGGGTGATGAAGAAAAAGCATTCGTCCTGATTAATATACTTAAAAATACTGCTATTGATTTCTCAATTCTAATTGAGAGAAATTTTGGTCATCTGCCTGGTGTTTTATCATATCTAGCGGGCATTAAAATAAATCAGAATACCGATGTTACAATCATGCCAGACGATCTTTCGCAAAAACTTAGATCTATTAGCATTCGCCTTGATAGGCTAGAAGCACTGAATAATGAAAACTAAATGAATTTAATAATATTAATAATAGGCGGTATAAAGCTTTTATCTGGCTCTATTAGACATGGAGTTATAAGCATACCCTTTGAAAATAGCTCTAATTATTTTATAAAATCACTCCGATTGCTCAACCCTTTTTATTCGAATTTTAAAGATAAAAGAGAAGGTCAAAGACTTGCAACTCTTATAGAATCTCAGGGACCAGTATTCATAAAATTTGGTCAACTTCTCTCAACTCGAACAGATATTTTAGATATTGAGGTCGCTAAAGATCTCCAGATTCTTACTGATCAGTGTAAGAACTTTGATGTAAAAGTAGCGCGAGAAATTATTAAGAAAGAATTAGGCGGAGATATCGAAGAATTCTATGATGATTTCAATGACAACCCAATTGCTGCTGCTTCTTTGGCACAAGTTCATACTGCCAGAATTAAAAACACTGATAAAGATGTTGTTATAAAAGTCTTAAGACCTGGAATTAAAAAAAGCGTATCAAGAAATGTTCGATTACTTAAAAGTGCAGCTTCTGTATTCAATATTTTATATAAGGATAGTGATAGATTAAAACCAAAAGAAGTGATTAGGGATTACGAAGAAACTATTTATAAAGAGTTAGACCTGAAGTTGGAAGCGGCTAATACAAACTTAACTCGAAAAAATTTTTTCAATTCAAAAAGACTTTATATTCCTGAAGTTTATTGGGAGTTAACTACATCTAATATTTTTACCTTGGAGAAAATTGACGGTATCCCATGTACCTCTATTGAGGAAATAGAAGCTCACAAAATAGATAAAAAATTATTAGCAGAGAATGGTGTAACTATATTTTTAGATCAGGTATTTCGTGATAACTTCTTTCATGCTGATATGCATCCTGGAAATATTTTTGTATCAAAAGAGCATCCTGAATCTCCAGGTTATATAGCTATAGATTGTGCAATTACCGGCTCACTATCAAATGAAGAGAGGTATGCGCTTGCACGAATGCTGCAGGCAGTTTTAAAACAAAACTATAGGGCATTAGCTCAACTCTTTATTAATTCTCACTGGGTTGATCCTGAGACGAGCTTATTAGAGCTAGAAAACACATTAAGAGCATGTTGTGAGCCAATATTTGAAAAGCCTTTATCTGAGATTGAGTTTGGAAAACTGCTTTTATATCTTTTCCAGAGTACGAGAAGGTTTGGTTTATCTTTGCAGCCCTCTTTGGTTCTTCTACAAAAAACATTGATTCATATTGAGGGAATGGGAAGACAAATATATCCAGAGTTAAACTTTTGGGGTATTGCAGAGCCCTATTTAGACAATTGGTTGATGGAGCAATTTAGTCCATTAAGATTAAAAGATTTTATTATAGAGAACAAAGAAGAGATTTTATTTAAAACCTCTGAAATGCCTGGGTTTATTTACGAAGTTCTAGATGAATTAAGGGGTTATTCAAAAAATAAACAGTCAAGTGATGCAAAAATACAGGAATTAAAAGTTCAGCTTACAAAAGAAAAATATATGGTCCGGCTAATTGGTGTTGGAATAATCACTCTATTGGGTGTCTTAATATTCACATCATAAAATTATAATTTTTAGTTTCTTTGACTAAAGGTTAAACTAGATTCTCTTTGGAGGTAATTATGGGTATTGGTGGCATAAGCGTTTGGCAGTTATTAATAATCTTAGCAGTTGTAGTGCTGATCTTTGGAAGCGGAAGATTGAAATCTTTAGGTTCTGATTTGGGGTCTAGTCTTAAGAGTTTTAAAAAAGCTATTAAGGAAGAAGAAACTGACGAAGACTCAGATAATAAAGATTTATAAAAATTGTTTCAGATAGGCTTCTTTGAAATTCTGCTTATCCTTTCTCTTGGGCTATTAATCATTGGTCCAAAACAGTTACCAGTTGTTATTAAGTTTGTTTTAAAGCAATACAAAAAATTACAAAAAAATATTTTAAGTTTTAAAGACGATATTGAAAAAGAAATAGATAGTAAAGAAATTAAGCAAGATATTTATAATGAGCTAAGAATGGAGGAGCTAGAACAATCAGAGCTCTTCGAAGAAAAAAAAGAAGATGACTGAAAGCTCTATAACAAGCCATTTTATTGAATTGAGAACCAGACTTATTAGGGTCCTTGGGCTATTAGCTATTCTAACTATTGCTGGGCTGCCTTTTGCTTCAGAAATATACCTCTTTGTGTCTAGTCCATTAATTAATGCCTTACCTGCAGGCTCGACAATGATAGCTACTGAAGTAACTACACCCTTCATGGTGCCTATTAAACTAACAATATTTACTGCTATGTTATTAACTATTCCTTATATGTTTTATGAGATATGGATGTTTATGGTGCCTGGTCTATTTAAAACTGAAAAGAAATTTATCGCCCCTTTAATGCTGTCTACTATTACTCTATTTGTCCTAGGAGTATCTTTTGCATACTTTGTTGTAGCGCCAATTATTTTTAGTTTTTTTATAGCATCTGCGCCTGAATCTATTCAAGTGATGACAGATATAAATCAATATTTTAGTTTTTTTATAAAGCTAATTTTTGCGTTTGGTGTTTCATTTGAAATACCTGTTGCGACTTACTTACTAATTAATTCAAATATTGTAGATAAGAAAACTCTAGTAAATACTAGGCCTTATATAGTTGTGATGTTTTTTGTTTTAGCAATGTTTTTAACTCCACCCGACGTTTTCTCTCAATTATTTTTAGCTATACCAATGTGGTTATTATTTGAGATTGGATTACTCTTATCTAAAAATACAAGTGATTAAAGGCCAAGTCGATTAGTCCAGTCATCAGCAGCTGGTCTAACTTCACTGACAATTTTTTCAACTAAATCTTCGCAAGAATCTGTAATGATTAATTCATTAAAGTTGGCCTCTGAAATAAATCCTTCTTCAACTCCTTTTTTCATCCATGCAATCAAATGATCATAATATCCAGCTGTATTTAAAATACCAATTGGTTTATTGATTATGCCAAGCTGATTACTTGCCATAACTTCAGCTAGCTCATCTAGAGATCCAACGCCTCCGGGAAGAACGATAAAAGCATCAGATCTTTCCATAAATACATCTTTTCTATCCAGAAGTGTTTCTGCAACAATAACTTCTTCAAGTCTTGGATTAACTAACTCTAATTCATAAAGAGATTTAAGAGATATTCCTAAAGCTTTAACTCCATGATCAAGGGCTGTATTAGATATCACCTTCATCAAGCCAACGTTGCCTCCACCAAAAACAACATTGATACCTCTTTTAGCAATGATCTTAGCTATATTTTTAGCCTCTTCTGCATAAATTGGATTATTGCCCTCATGAGCGCCACAAAAAATTGATATATTTTCCATTTTTAGCTTATTCCACCTTAAAGTTAAATGTTATAGGTCCTTTATTAGTTAATTTTATGTCCATACTCTCTCCGAAGACGCCTTCTACGAGTTTATTTGTTTCTTTTTTGAACTCATTCACGAATTCATAATACAGCAATTTAGCATCTTCGGGCTTCGCAGACTTATGAAAACTTGGTTTAGTGCCTTTTGAGGTTATAGCGGCTAAAGTGAATTGACTTACAATCATAATATCTTCGTTTAAATTCTGTAAAGATGTAGACATTGTGTTGATATCGTCTTCTAAAATGCTAAATGAATATATCTTATTTTTCATTTTTATTACATTTTTAGAGACATCAGAGGATTCAATGCAAATAAATATTACAACGCCTTGATTAATTGATGCATGTTTTAACCCATTTATATGGATTTCTGCAGATGAAACTCTTTGAACAGTTGCTAACAATGATTTATTGGTCTTCTAACGAGGAATCCCATTGACCTAATGCAGCCATTTTATTCATTAAAGCTCTATGAGAGAGGGCGTCTTGGGAGATAAACATATTCTCATATTTGCCCTTCCAAGCCTTTAAAGCTGGTGACTGAAGAGCTCTTCCGTAAGAAAAGCTTAATTTCCAGCTAAATCCACCAATCTTATTCATAGCATCTAAGTGAGCAGTAGCTAAAATATCAGACTGACCGCCTGATAAAAACGTAATACCTGGAAGTTCTGCAGGAACATTTGCTATTAAACATTCCAAAGTTCTTTTTGCTACCTCATCAACGCTTGCTTGTTCAGCCGCAGTTGATCCTGATGTAACCATGCTTGGTTTTAATATTGTCCCTTTAATATTTACACCATTTTCGTTTAAATGACGAAATAATGATTTTAAAGATCTATCTGATGCATTAAAACAATCTTCAATAGAATGACTTCCTTCCATTAAAACTTCAGGCTCAACCATAGGAACCATGCCATTGTCCTGAACGACTTTTGCATAGTCTGCTAGTGCTTTCATGTTTGCATCTATACATTCATCAGAAGGCATCCCTTCTCCTATTCTTATAACTGCTCTCCATTTAGTAAACCTTGCTCCAAGAGCAACATACTCTTTACATCTTTCATTAAGACCCTCTAAACCCTGAGTCACTACTTCTTCTGAGGACTCATTAAGAGGCTGAAGACCTTTATCAACTTTAATTCCAGGTAGGGCGCCTTGGTCTTTAATAATATCAACCAAAGAAGTGCCATCTTTTGAGCTTTGTCTGATTGTCTCATCAAATAAAATAACACCACCAATATTATCTTGCATCCCTGATGCTCTAAATAACATCTCACGATAATCTCTTCTATTAGCTTCTGTTGACTCTACGCCTATTGAATCAAATCTCTTTCCACAAGTTGGATTGCTTTCATCTGCAGCAAGGATTCCTTTACCTTCTGAAACTATATAAGTCGCTATTTCTTCTAAACTATTTAATGACATATGCTTATCTCCTTTTTAACTCTTTGATTTTAAAGCTTGTATCGATGGTAAATCTTTTCCTTCCATAAACTCTAAAAAAGCTCCTCCACCAGTTGAACAATATGATACATCATCTGCTTTAATAAATTTATTAACAGCCGAGATTGTTTCTCCGCCTCCAGCTATTGAAAACGCACTAGAGGCAGCTATAGCTTGTGCAAGATCACGAGTGCCAATTTCAAATAATTGATTTTCAAACACACCTAATGGGCCATTCCATAAAATAGTTTTAGAGGCATTTATTGCTTCAATCATTTTGGTTGTTAGTAGTTGATCTAAGATCATTTCATTACTATTTACGTCGCTAATATTCTTTTCGCTAACTTCCTCTCCTTCAAATGTTAAAGAAGTAATTACTGTATCTGGCAAAATAATTTTGCCTCCATCTAAAAGATCTTTGGCTATATCCAGCATTGACTCTTCATACAAAGATATTCCTACTTCGTGACCAGCAGCCTTAATAAAAGTATTGGCAATACCGCCGCCGACTATAACAAAGTCAGCTTTTGTATTAATATTTTTTATTAACTCTAATTTTGTGGATACCTTAGACCCACCAATAACTGCTGTATATGGATTCTCATATTCATTAAGAACTTTGGTTAGTGCGGTAATCTCTTTGACTAATAATAAACCTGCACAAGCTTGATTTGACTGAACTATTGCTGAGTGAGTAGAGGCTTGTTCTCTGTGTGAAGTCCCAAAAGCATCAAAAACATAAATATCACAACAGTCAGCAAGTAATTTTCCCAGAATGTTACTGTTAGCTTTTTCTCCTTCAAAAAATCTAATATTTTCTAATACTTGAACTCTTGATGAAGAGTTAAATATTGAAGTGTCATTCAGCTCTGAGACTAAATCCACCTCTTCGCCTAAAATTTTTATCAGGCATTCTGCAATGGGTTTTAAGGAAAATATACTATCTGGTTCTCCTTCTATAGGTCGTCCTAAATGTGATACCAGTAAAATTTTTGCTCCCTTGCCTAAACAGTATTTAATGGTTGGAATGGAGGCCAATATTCTTGTCTGATCGTATACAGCACCATTATGTATTGGTACATTCATATCAACCCTAATAATAAGTTTTTTATTTTCTAAAGTTAATTCAGATAGATTATTCATTCACTAATGATTTGGCCATATCAACCACATTTGGCACATTAAAACCAAAATGATCAAGCAAGACATCTGCGGGTGCAGACTCTCCAAAAGTTTCTATTCCTAGGACCTTATCTTTTTTATTTAAAAGCCTGAACCAAGAATTTGGATGAGCTAACTCAGCAACTAATATTGGCAGATCATCTTTTATGACTGAAGCTTGATACTCTTTAGAGGTATCTAAGAAGATATCTAAACAAGGCATAGAAACAACATTAGCGATGATCCCAGATTCCTTTAAAACATTAGAAGCATCCAGCATCATCTGTAATTCACTTCCGGAGGCAATCAGGGTTATATGTGCATCAGCATTTTCTTGAAGAAGATATCCGCCATTCTTAATAGCTTCAATCATTACATTGTTTCTTGTTATGGGAGAGGTGTTTTGTCTACTAAAAATTAAACATGTTGGAGAGTCCTTTGAGCTAACTGCATCTTTCCATGCAATTGCTGTCTCAACTAGATCAGCTGGCCTCCAATTGTTTAAATTAGGCGTTGATCTTAAAGTAACCAAGTGTTCAATAGGTTGATGGGTTGGGCCATCTTCACCAAGCGCTACAGAGTCATGGGTATATACAAATATATTAGGCAGTCCCATGAGTGCTGATAACCTGACTGCATTTCTTGCATAGTCAGTAAATACAAGGAAGGTTGCTCCATAAGGCTTAATACCCCCATGAAGGACCATGCCATTCATAATTGCTGACATTCCAAATTCTCTTACTCCATAATTAATATGATTCCCTGTAGGGTTTTCATTAGAAAAAGTAGAACTAGATTTCGAAAAAGTATTATTGGAGGGGGTTAAGTCGGCAGAGCCACCAACTAATTCTGGCATTTCTTTAACAAAAAAATCTAAGCAAACCTGGGAGGCTTTTCGGGTTGCCATTGACGTATTTTCATCATTGCAATGTTTAACAAAGTCTTCATACTTTTCTGTAAAATTCTCAGGCATTTCTCCAGAGATTCTTCTAGATAACTCTTTATATTTATCTGGATCTGTTTCATTTAACGATTGCATGACCTGGTTCCAGTCATTATTACTAGCTTCGCCCTGAGATTTGGCATCCCAAAATTCATATACTGATTCTGGAACCTCAAATGGCTCATGCTGCCATCCTAGAGCTGCTCTTGTTTTTGCAATCTCTTCATCGCCAAGCGGAGATCCATGAACGCCACTTGTCCCTGATTTATTAGGTGATCCAAACCCAATAGTTGTTCTACAAAAAATCATAGAAGGCATTTTTGTTTCTTCTTTAGCTGTTTGAATTGCTTCATTAATAGCATCAACATTATGGCCATCTACACAAATAGTTTGCCAGCCATAACTATCAAATCTTTTTACTGTGTCATCTGTAAACCAATTTTCAATTTCTCCATCAATAGAAATTCCGTTCTGGTCATAAAAACAAATTAATTTTCCAAGTTCGTGCGTTCCTGCAAATGAACATGCTTCATGAGATATACCTTCCATTAGGCAGCCATCTCCTAAAAAGGTATAGGTGAAATGATCTACTGGACTGAGTTCAGTTGTATTAAACTCACCTGCAAGCATTTTTTCTGAAATAGCCATTCCTACTGCATTTGCTATGCCTTGCCCTAGTGGTCCTGTAGTAGTCTCTATACCATAATCTAAATCATATTCTGGATGTCCAGGCGTCTTGGACTTAAGTTGCCTGAATTTTTTCAGGTCTTCTATTGAAATTTTGTAACCTGTTAGATGAAGAAGGCTATAAAGAAGCATAGAGCCATGGCCATTTGATAAAACGAATCTATCTCTATTGAACCAATGTGGATTTGATGGATTATGATTGAGATGATTACCCCACAAAGCTGTTGCAATCTCAGCCATACCCATGGGCATTCCTGGATGACCAGAGTTAGCTTTTTGAACAGCGTCTATTGATAAAAATCTTAATGCGTTAATTGATTCAGATTGCTGCAATTTTTATTTCCGTAAGGGTTTTATGAATAGTAATATTTTAAGACAAAAAATCATAGCTAAATCTAGACTTTTTAATATAAAATACTCCATCTGTGATTTTTTAATTTTTTGCACACATTAGCTGCTAAAAAAATTCTTTATTTCACACAATTTATAAATTTTTTTTGGAGAAATAGATGAGTTACATATTCACATCCGAATCAGTATCTGGTGGACATCCTGACAAAGTTTGCGATCAAATATCTGATGCCGTTCTTGATGCATACCTAGCTGAAGATCCTAATAGTAGGGTTGCTTGCGAAACCATGATTAAAAACAATATGGTCTTCATCGCTGGAGAAATTACCTCTTTAGGTAGCCCAGACCTTGAGCCTGTTGTTAGAAAAACAATTAATGACATAGGCTACAACACAGACGAATACGGCTTTAACGGCGATACGTGTGAGTTTACTAATCTTGTTTTTGAGCAATCTCCAGATATCTCTCAAGGTGTTACTGAGGGTGAAGGTGAAAATCTAGAACAGGGAGCCGGCGATCAGGGTCTTATGTTTGGATATGCATGCAGAGAGACTGACTCACTAATGCCTCTTCCAATAGATCTTTCCCACAGACTAGTTAAAAAGCAAGCTGATGTTATGAAAAGTGGAGAAATTAAATGGCTAAGACCTGATGCAAAAAGTCAGGTGAGTGTTATTTACTCTGATGATGGAAAAACTATTGAAGGCTTATCTGCGATTGTGCTTTCAACTCAGCATGATGAGAATGTATCGCAAGAAGAAATAAAGGCTGAGGTGATGGATAAAATTATCAAACCCGTTGTCCCTGATGAATGGATACTAGACTCTACAAACATTTACATTAACCCAACAGGAAAATTTGTTATTGGTGGCCCAGTTGGCGATTGCGGGCTTACTGGAAGAAAAATAATTGTAGATACTTATGGCGGTATGGCAAGACATGGTGGCGGAGCATTTTCAGGCAAGGACCCATCAAAAGTAGATAGATCAGCAGCTTATGCGTCTAGGTATGTAGCAAAAAATATTGTTGCTGCTGGACTTGCTGATTATTGTGAAATCCAAGTTTCATATGCTATTGGAGTTGCGGAACCTACATCTATTCACATTGAAACTTTTAATAGTGAAAAAGTATCAAAAGAAACTATTGTAAAGATAGTTGAAGAAGAATTTGATCTAAGACCCAAAAGTCTTATTAATATGCTTGATCTAAAAAGACCTATATACTTGCAAACTGCAGCTTATGGTCACTTTGGAAGATCTGACATTGATCTTTCTTGGGAAAAAACTGATAGAGCTTCAGACATATCACAATAAAAATTTAATTAAGGAAATAAAATGGAAAACGACTATAAAGTAGCTGATATTAATCTAGCAGAATTTGGAAGAAAAGAGATATCTCTAGCTGAAAATGAAATGCCAGCCTTAATGGCTCTTAGAGACAAGTACAGAGCTGAACAACCTTTAGCTAATGCAAAAATTATGGGTTGTATTCATATGACAATTCAAACTGCAGTTCTAATGGAAACATTGATAGATTTAGGTGCAGAACTCAGATGGTCATCATGTAATATTTTCTCTACTCAAGATCATGCTGCTGCAGCTATGGCTGCCAGAGGTATACCAACTTTTGCTTGGAAGGGCGAAACAGACGAAGAATTTGAGTGGTGTATTGAGCAAACTATCTGCAAAGATGGCGTGCCTTGGGATGCTAATATGATTCTAGATGATGGTAGTGATCTAACAGCCATGGTGCATGAAAGATTTCCTGACATGCTGGAAACTATTCATGGTGTTTCAGAAGAGACTACTACTGGAGTTCATAGACTTAAAGAAATGTTAGAAAAAGGTGAGTTAAAAATTCCTGCTATTAATGTCAATGACTCAGTTACCAAGGCAAAAAATGATAATAAATATGGTTGTAGACATAGTCTTAATGATGCTCTAAAAAGAGGAACTGATATGCTACTTATGGGCAAAAGAGGCCTAGTTATTGGTTACGGTGATGTTGGGAAAGGATCAGCGGCCAGTCTTGCTCAAGAAGGAATGATAGTAAGTGTTGTCGAAGCAGACCCTATATGTGCCATGCAGGCTTGTATGGATGGTTTTGCAGTTGTGTCCTGTTATAAAGATGGTGCTGTTTCAAGAAATGAAGCAGATATCAATATGCAAGTAATGGGTAACACGGATTTAATTGTTACAACAACAGGTAATGTTAATGTTTGTGACTCTGCAATGTTAGCTACATTAAAAAATACAGCTGTCGTTTGTAATATTGGTCACTTTGATAATGAGATTGATACTGCATTTATGAGAGATAACTATTATTGGGATGAAATTAAACCTCAAGTTCATAGAATATTTAGAGATACAAAACCTGATGGAACACCTGATCAAACTAGTAAAAACTATCTGATTCTTTTAGCTGAAGGTCGATTGGTAAATCTAGGAAATGCAACAGGACATCCAAGTAGAATTATGGACGGTTCATTTGCTAACCAAGTTTTAGCGCAAATACATTTATATAAGCAAGGTTTTGCAAATATTAATGATGAAGATACAAAGGCAGAAATGATTTCTGTTGAAGTGCTTCCTAAAAAGCTTGATGAAGAAGTGGCTGCCTTAATGGTCGCTGGTTTTGGAGGAGTTATTACTAAACTTACTCAAGATCAAGCTGACTATATTAACGTGCCCCTAGAAGGTCCTTTTAAAGAAGAAACATACAAATATTAGAAGTTCTATATACAATCATAGAGTTTATTAATCATAATAAGCTCTATGACTAACTTTAAATCCTTATTACCTATTATTGCCCTGCTGGTTTTGAACAGCTGTGGTGTTAAAGGTCCAATCAATCTCATTGCAGGAATAGGCTTGCTCTAGTGAGCTTTATTGTTTTGAAAAATATCTAATGATTAACTTTTCAAAAATGCATGGAAATGGGAATAACTTTGTAATAATCAATTCAATTGATACTAATGTATTTTTGACTAAAGATTTTATTCAAAGTATTGCTTCCGGGGCTGATGGGGTTAGTTTTGATCAACTAATTTTAGTATCTCCTCCTGAAAGTCATGAGCATGATTTTTTAATACAATTTTATAATGTTGACGGCGGGGAAGCGCTGATGTGTCTCAATGGGATTAGATGTGCGAGTAGATATATATGGATGAATAATTTTGCTCCTTTGAGCAAGATGACTCTGAAAACTAAAAATAGAGTTACTTTAGTTGAGCCTAAGGGTGAAAATGAGGTTATTGCTACTATCGATATTCCTCACCGCCAAGAAAGCTCTGAGCTTGAATCATCCTTAAAAGATCTTATCAAAATGCCGTTTTCATTGGTAAATACTGGCAACCTTCATCTGTGTATTGAAACAGATAATCTCTCTGATATTAATATAGATGAGCTTTATACAAAAATAGAGTCTATTGCCAAGCCTCATCAAATAAATCTTTCAATATACAAAAAAAATGAGTCTGAGATTAATATCTCAACATATGAAAATGGAGTTGGAAGAACTTTATCTTGCGGCTCTGCTTCAGCATCTGTAGCATTTTTAAGCATTAAAGATGGGCAGGCATTAAATATTTGCTCAGATGGTGGAACCCTGAATTTCTTGAAAGCAAATGATAAACTAATCATGCAAGGCCCTACTGAATTTAGTTTTAATGGAGTTATAAATGAGTAAATCTATAGACCCTAAAGATGTTGAAATATTCTTATTAGATAATCCTGATTTCTTTGTTTCAAGAGAAGCAATTCTGAGTGAGCTAGACTTTAAGCACAACTCTGGCAATGCGTCATCGCTTCTTGAGAGGCAAATCAAAAGACTTAGAGAAGAGCAAAATACACTTATAGACCTACTTACATCATTTGTTGATGAGGCTAAGGTGAATGAAGATTTATTTATTAAATCAAAAAATTTAACTTTATCTATTTTAGAAGCTAGTAATGATGAAGAGATTACGCAACAAATTGAAAAAGAATTTACTAAGAATTTTGGAGTTGATGAATGCTCGTTACGATTCTTTGATAACTCTGATATATCTAAACTTGAAGAGCAGACTGAACTATCTTTACATAAAGGCTCAATTCATTGTGGTAGCTTCTCCTCAGAAAAATTATCTATATTGTTCGAGAATACTTTGGTTCAGTCAGCTGTGATAGCTGTATTAGTTCATGGAAAGAAGATTGGTCTGCTCCAGCTTGGAAGTCATAATAGAGCTAAGTATCTTGGTGATGAAGATACTACATTTATTGAGTATGTCAGGGATGTTCTTGAGAAAAGACTATCTTCCTTAGCATCCAATGGGTAAATCTAGTTACTTTATAGAAAAAGATCTTGAAGCATACTTGCTTTATATAGGCTCAGTAAGGAATCTCTCTTTAAATACAGTTTCATCTTACGAAAGAGACCTTAAAAAATTATTAATCTATTTAAAGAGCCTCAATATAAAGTCTTATTCTGCTGCGACTGAATCGGTATGTACAAGCTGGATAGGTAATCTCTTTGCATCAAACAATAATCCAAAAAGCATTCAAAGACATCTGTCTTCAGCTAAAGGCTTTTTTAAGTTCTTACTTAAAAATAAACTCATAGAACTATCACCATTTGATTTAATTTCTGGACCAAAGGCTGCCAAGCATCTTCCAAATGTTCTATCTCCTGAAGAAGTGGAAATGCTAATGAATTTTAAGCCTTCAAATAATCTAGAAATTCGTGATCTGGCTATTGTTGAGCTTATGTATTCATCTGGTCTTAGAGTTTCTGAGACAGCTGGTGTTGATATAAAAGATTTTGAAGAAGATATGCAATTTTTAAGAGTCTTTGGAAAAGGTTCTAAAACCAGATTAGTTCCGGTTGGTAGGTTTGCTCAAGAAGCAATTGCTAAGTGGCTGCTCGAGAGGGAGAAAATTGAAGTTGAATCAGATGCTGTTTTTATTAATTTAAAAGGCGGAAGGATCACTACAAGAAGTATTCAATTAAGATTGAAGAGATTGGCATTAAAGCAAGGTTTACCTCCTGTTTACCCGCATATGCTGAGGCATAGCTTTGCTACACATATACTTGAATCTGGTGGAGATCTGAGAACTATTCAGGAGCTTCTGGGCCACAGCTCTTTATCAACTACACAAATATATACAAAATTAGACTACCAACACCTGGTAAAAATCTATGATGAGGCACATCCTAAGGCAAGAAAACAATGAGTAACATTAAACTAATAACATTTGATCTTGATGATACATTTTGGGACATAGGCCCTGTAATCATTAATGCTGAATTAACAACAAGAAAATGGTTAGAAGAAAAGGTGGGTGCTATTGATTGGGGTGACATGGAATCCTTTCTAGCATTACGCAAAGACCTCGCTAAAGAAGACCCATCCTTATATTGGGATTTGGGAAAATTAAGAAGGGAAATATTTAGATTTAAGCTTGCTCCTATTGCCTCTGATGAAGCTGAACTAAATGAGCTGGTGGAAGATTCCTTTAATTATTTTTTAGATAAAAGACATGAGGTTATTTTTTATGATGGGGTAATTGATGCGCTGAAAGATCTATCTACTCGATATGAATTAGGGGTTTTAACAAATGGGAATGCGGATATTTATAGATTAAATATTGGTGAGTATTTTAAATTTTCAGTGAGCTCTTTGGATGTTCAAAGCAATAAACCAGATAAAGAACATTTTCAGAAAGCCTTAGATTTAAGCGGTTTTAATTCTAATGAAGTTATTCATATAGGTGACCATCAAGTTAATGATGTCATTGGTGCATTAAATATTGGCATGAAAGCTATATGGTTTAATAAAGAAAAGGTTAATTGGGAACAAGAAGTATCGAAGCCAGCAGAAATTTTAGATTGGTATAATTATAAAATAATAGATGAGATAGCTTAAATGAAAGAAGATAAAGTCTTAGATGCAATAATTTCAATAGTTGGCAAAGAGCTTAAGGGGATAGAGTCGAAGCTGGCAGCTCCTGAAATTAATGCTCTAGAAAAACTAAAACCAGGAATTGAAAAAGTTCTTAGCTCTGCTGGGTTTGTATCTGAGTCTAAATATAACTCACTAAAAACTCGCGCTGAGAAGCTTGAAGAAAGATTAAATAAGTTAGAAGGGAATTAGAGCTGGGCTAGATAGCCATCTAATCTGTCAGAATTACTTACAAAAGTTGATTTCATACTTTGGGCTGCTGCCTTAACATCATCTAGGTTCACTGCCTCTCCAACTTGAATAACTCCTACCATTGCTAACATTGCATGAGGATTGCATTGATAGACATAAACACCCTCACTATCAATCGTAACTGAGATATCTTGATTTAGTGCTCCCATCCATCCTTCTGCTCCTGCTGGAATCATGCCGGGAAGAGTTTCTGAATTGTGAGAAATATTAGTTGCTTTAAAGTGAATTGTATCGCCTTTAGATACTTTGATGACTGCAGGTTCAAATATCATTGCGCCGCCATCACCCATATTTAACATCTTTACAACATGCTCAGAACCTTCAGATAGTTCTATCTTCTTAACTTCTACATTGCTTGCAGATGCCATAGAGCTAGCTGGAGCTGGTTTCCCACAAGGCTGACCCTCTAAACAAATTTTAACGGGCACAGCAATTCTTGCTATGACAGAGTCATCGTATTTTTTTCCATTAAATAAAAATAAAAAACAGATAGGTAAAATTACTAAGTAAATATTTTTTTTAGTACCTAAAGTCATTGATGTCTCCGTTTACGAGTTACTTTTTTGAAGTTCGATAACGTAATCCAAAACTTCTAGCATTTCTTGTCTACTTGGCTTGGATTCAATAATATACTTTCCATCTACAATGATCATTGGAACGCTTGTGATTCTTAATTGTTTTGAAACTTGAATGCCTCTACTAACTTTCTGCTTTACTGCAAAGGAGTTCAAATATTGTTTTGCCTTATCTTCACTGACACCCAGTTTAGATAAAAATTTTACAACTGATTTCTGGCTAGCAAGAAAGTTATTTTCTTTATGAACAGTTGTAAAGACTGCTGTATGCGCTCCCTTATCAAGCTTAAGCGCTTCTATCGTATAGTATAAAGAAGCATGTAATTGATGGATTTGACTCCAAGTAATAGGCATTTTTGAGAACTTCACATAGTCCGGCTTGCCTGCTTCCCAGTTATTAATGGTAGATTCAAAGGAGTAACAATGATTACATCCATACCAAAAGGCTTCGGTTACCTCAACTATTCCATCCTGTCTTACAGGAAGTGGGTTATCTATTAATTTGAAGTCTTTGCCTAGTTTGTACTCAGCTTGAAGATTGACATTAAAAGCTATTAACGTAAATCCAAAGATACATAACAATAAGTTTTTATAATTTTTATTCATATAGTCCGTGCATATAGTTTGCTAAAGCGTCGATTTCATCGTCACTTAAATTATTAGAAATTGCCTGCATTACCAAGGCATAGTCACCAGCATTTCTTTCCATAGTCCTATATGCTTTTAATGTTGAGACTAGGTAAGCTTTTTGTTGCCCGGCAACGGAAGGAAATCCTGCTAACGCATTACCAGCACCATTAACTGAATGACATGCTGTGCAAGCTGGGATAGCTTTTTTCATATTGCCGCTTCGGTATAAAGCTTCTCCAAGAGCTAAAAGCTCTTCATCATCTTCTGCTTGACCATTAGTCTTTGTTTGCGATGAATAATAGGCTGCAATATTAAGTAAATCTTGATCTGAGTAGGCTCTTAAAAGCGGTACAACCGAACCCATAAGAACATTTTCACGCTCACCGTTCTTAAAATAGTTTAATTGATCCAATAAATATTTTTGATTCTGTCCAGCCAGTGAAGGCCAAGCAGAGCTAATACTATTACCATCAGATCCATGACATGCAGCACAAGCTGCAACCATGCTGGCGCCTTTAGATGCATCACCGTCTTCGAAGACATTGGGCATCTTTTTTTCAGCTGCAATGGTACTTATACTAAAAATAAATACCGTCGCAAATAATATTCTTATAGACATTTGTTTGAGATTCCTTAGAGTGGGTATTATAAACATAGCTGAGACTTAGATAAACGATTAAATGCAAAACCTTTTTAAAAATACTGAATTCATGATGGGCGCTACTCAGTATAAAAAACTACCTGAGGATACTGGTGTTGAAATACTTTTAGCTGGTAGATCTAATGCTGGGAAATCTAGTGCGCTGAATGCTTTAACTGAGAATAGAAAATTAGCTCGTATAAGTAAGACTCCTGGAAGAACTACTGAGGTTAATTACTTCAGAGTTAATGAGGATTTGAAGCTGGTTGATTTGCCTGGTTATGGCTACGCAAAATCAGGATATTCTAGAAGAAAAGACTGGGGGCCTTTATTAGGACAATACTTCAAGGAAAGACAATCATTTAAAGCGGTTCTGATCTTTATGGATATTCGTCATCCTTTAAAAGATAGCGATCTTGAGCTAATAAATCTGTGCAGAGAATCAGACGTTGACTGCATACCTGTACTAACTAAGAGCGATAAATTATCAAAAAATAAAGTAGCTCAAGCGGTAGCTAAGGCATCAAGGGACTTGGGTGGTATGGATACTTATGCAGTGTCTTCTAAGGATATTGTTGGTTTTATAAAGCTAAGTAAGCTACTTCTTTCCTACTAAATAGCTTTATCAGCCTCACTTAGATATAAATCTATTATCTCAATAACTTTAATATTTTCAGTACTTCTTTTAGCTATCAATAAGTGCTCTATGCCTTTGATTAGATCTCCCTCAAATAAATAAGAAAGCCCAAGAAACATATTTACCTGAGCAAGATCATTTTTATATTCCTTCTGTAAATTAAAATCTTGAATTAATTCATAGTTGTCTATAATTTCTTTATATTTATTCTGTTTGAAGCAACTCTCGGTAAGTATTGAAAGCCCAAGAAGCCGAAACTTATTCTGCCCTCCCTCAATAAAACTCCAGTTGTCATATAAGAAATCATATGCATACTTTTGAGCTTGTAGATAATCTTTTTCTAGAAAAAATATCTTAGCTAGCTGAAGATTCATATAATGATAATCGTCTATTTTTTCTAAGCTCTTCTCTTTAGCTTTCTGTAACTTGCCTTTATCTATAAGCTTATTGACCTTATTTAATTCAACAGCTCCCCCTCTTGAAGTAAATACTTTATTTTCATCTAAAACAAATCTATATATAACTTTAATTCCATCTAAAACAATTGGACTTCCGAGGTATGTTGCCGGCTTATATCGTAGTGCTAATGCAGCTCTCAGAGCCTCTTGGCAAAACTCATCTTGACATTCACTTCCACGCTCTCTTTTTGTATAAGTAAAAGTTGAGCTAAAGACTTTATGGTTGAATGTCTTGCCTTCTTTATCTATTGAAAAAACTATTACAACAACCCCATTTCGGCTTTTAGCGTGCATTGATGTTGGATAATTGTGTTGTTTAACCGTTATTGCCGGCTCAGGATATTCAAATCCATCTAAATAAAAAGATATATGCTTATACTGAGTTTGGAATAAGATATTTTGAAATGGATGAAGATTGTCCGCATTACATGCAGTTTTAAGTCTATCTTTGTCTTCGAGACCTTCGTCATTTATACAAGCCTCCAGATCTAGCAACAAATTAGAATATATTTCTAATAGCTTAGTATTTAATGATGGGGATAGGTCTTGGTTTGAGTTAGCAGTTAAAGAATACAAAAGGAATATCAATAGGCAGTTCTTGAAATTTATTATTACTTTGTTAATTGGATATTTATAGAATTATTTATATGTAAATATTATACACATACCTATAAATAGTTTCTTAGTGAGCTTCGTTCCAGTTTGAGCCGATAGATGCTTCGACGATTAAAGGAATATCTAGATCAACTGCAGCTTCCATGATTTCCTTTACTTTATTTAGGACTTCTTCTGAGTCTGATTTTTTAACTTCAAGTATTAATTCGTCATGAACCTGCATAATCATTTTAGTGGTATCTGGGGCTTCATTTGCTATCCAGGTATCAACATCAAGCATAGCCTTTTTAATAATATCTGCGGCAGAGCCTTGAAGGGGCGCATTAATAGCTGCTCTTTCGGCTGCTTGTCTTCTTAGACCGTTTGCTGCATTAATTTCATTAACATAAAGTCTTCTGCCCATAATCGTTTCAACATATAGATCTTTTTTAGCCTCTGCTCTTACGTTATCCATATAGTCTTTTACGCCGGTATAACGTTCAAAGTAGGTATCTAAATAAGATTGCGCTTCTGCTCTAGTTATATCAAGCTGCCTTGTAAGACCAAAAGCTGACATCCCATACATAAGTCCAAAGTTTATTGCCTTAGCACTTCTTCTTTGATCTGAGTTCACATTATCAATATCAACTCCAAAAATTTCTGCTGCAGTTGCCGAATGAACATCTAAATTATTATTAAAAGCATTGGTTAAGTTCTTATCACCTGATAAATGCGCGATTATTCTTAATTCAATCTGAGAATAGTCAGCTGAAATAAGCACATTACCTTTTTCAGGAACAAAAGCTTCTCTTATCCTTCTGCCTTCTGAGGTCTTAATGGGGATGTTTTGAAGGTTTGGTTCTGTTGAGGAAAGTCTTCCTGTAGAAGTAACTGCCTGATGATAAGAAGTATGAATTCTATTGGTCACTGGATTTTCCATCGCTATAAGGCTGTCTGTATAGGTGGACTTTAATTTTGCCAACGTTCTGTATTCTAAAATAACTTTTGGTAAATCATATTCCTCAGCTAATCTCTGCAAAGTAGCCTCGTTAGTTGAAGGTTGGCCTTTAGGAGTTTTTTGTAAAACTGGCAAGCCTTGTTTCTCATAAAGAATCTCTAAAAGCTGCTTGGGTGAATCTAAATTAAATTCTTGGCCTCCAAGCTTGTGGGCTTCTTTTGTTAAAACCTCTATTTTTTCTCCAAGCTCTTTTGAGTGAGCAGCAAGTTTATCTTTATCTATTTTTGCACCATTTGTCTCAGTTGTTATCAATGCCAAGACAAGGGGGTACTCAATTGCCTCTAATAAATTTAATTGGCTATTTTGGCCTCTAAGTAATTCTTCTAGGTGGTTATAAAGCCTTAAAGTTATGTCAGCATCTTCTGCTGCATAGTTAGTTGCAGTCGCAATATCTACTTTAGAAAAATTAATTTGCTTCGAGGCCGTTCCGGTTACATCTGTATATTTAATTGTTGATAGTTGAAGATAATGCTCTGCCATCCTATCCATGCTATGTCTTGTTCCTGTGCTATTTAAAACATAAGACATCAACATAGTATCTGCTAAAAAAGCAGAAAGCTTAATTCCATGCCTAGCTAAAATAGGTATATCAAATTTTAAGTTTTGGCCTATAGCTTTTCTCTGATTTGATTCTATTGAGGCTCCTAAAATACTTACTACTTTATCTAAAGGTAGTTGCTTTGGAGCGCCCTCATAATCGTGGCCAATAGGTATATAACAACCTTTGCCTTCTTCAACAGACAATGAAATTCCAAGCAGATTTGCTGAAATAGTATCTAGAGATGAAGTCTCAGAATCTATGGCAAAAGCAGTGCATTTATCTAACTGTTTCGCCCAGGCCTCTAATTGCTCTATTGTATCTAGGGTTTCGTATTGGCTATTAACAACAGCAACTTCTTCAGCAGTTTTTTTAACTGGGCTATTTTTTAAAGGCTTAAACTCAAATTCTAAATATAGTTCAGCTAAAGCTTCATCGTCATTATTTAAAACTAATAAACTTTCAAAATCTGTTTTTAGATCTAGATCACTCTTTAAAGATACAAGCTCAATATTCCTATCGAGATTAGGCAGAAATTCTCTTAGATTATTTCCAACCACTCCAGGGAAGGATTCAGCATTAGCCTTAATAGTCTGGAGATCTGTAAATTCATTAAGCCATTTTGCTGCTGTCTTCTGACCAACTTTTGGGACCCCGGGTATATTATCTGAAGAGTCGCCGACCAAAGCTAACATGTCTCTAATTTGACTTGGTTTAACACCAAATTTTTCAAATACCATAGTCTCATTAAAGGTTTTGTGAGTCATAGTATTCATTAATGTAGTAAAAGGATCTTCAACTAGCTGCATCAGATCTTTATCTAAGCTAGAGACGACACTATAAAAATCTTTTTTTCTAGCCATTGAAACGAGCGTAGCAATTACATCATCAGCCTCAACCCCCTCAACCTCTAACAAGGGAAACCCAATAGCCTTGCAGATATCCTTAACTGGCTGGAGTTGCTCTCTTAAATCATCAGGCATCGGCGGTCTATTTGATTTATAGTCATCATAAACTTTGTGTCTAAAGTTTTTTCCTTTAGCATCAAAGACCACGATAATTGGCGAGCCTTCGCTCTCTTTCTTTAAATTCATCAACATATTAGTGACGCCTTTTACAGCACCAGTTGGCTTGCCTGTTGATGTGGTTAAAGGCGGCATAGCATGATAAGCCCTATATAAATAGGAAGAGCCGTCGATGATGAATATTCTGTTTTTCATTTATAGTTAAGTTAAAATCTATTATGTCATTGGTATTTTTTAATCTCTATACAAGAAAGGATATATAAGTAAATATGTTTCAAAAAATTATAAATATAGTAAAAAATGTGTATGGAAATCATTTTGAAATTGCATCTTTTTTAGGTTCAAGCTTAATTATCTTATTAGCTATTTTATTAGACACTCTATTAAATCTTCGAGCTTGCCCGTTATGTATATTAACAAGATATATTTTTGGTGTAATTGCTCTCATGTCGCTGATTGGGTATTTCTTGAAAAGGTTTTATGTCCTAAACAAGTTAATAGTAGCGTTTGCCTCGGCTTATGGAATTATCGTTTCTTTAAAAATAATATATCTACAAAATCTAACACCTGAAGAAATTGCTATGTTGCCAATGGGTTGTGATATGCCTCTTGAAACTCAAATTGAATATTTTGGACTGTTTGGTGGTCTTGCAAATGCTTTTAAGGGCGGACCAGCATGTGCTGAGGAAAGCTGGAGGTTTATATTTAATTTTGCAGAATGGGGTTTGGTATTTTTTATTATTTATTTAATATCTACTCTTGGAAAGCTTAAATTTGGTAGTAAAACTACATAATAATAGCTTTTTAAGCCTTTAAGTTACTGCAAAAACCTATATTATTGACTTTTAAATCCTATTAAGATTAACTTCACTACAAAATAAGGCTGATTATTATTGTTTAATATATTTATTGAACTCTCTTAGTCCTATAAAATGATTTGGTAACTAAAAATATGAACATGGAAATAAATACATCAGAAATCTTCGAGCTTACCAATGAAGAGCTAATTGAGAAGGCTTTAGGCAACAATGAAGCTGTCTTGGCTGATAATGGAGCATTGACTGCTATTACGGGTGAGAGAACTGGTAGAAGCCCTAATGATAGATTTATTGTAAAAGAGCCTGGAACAGAAGATCTTATAGATTGGGGCAAAGTAAATAAGCCTTTTGAAGCTGATAAATTTGATGCTTTATGGGACAAAGTGGAAACCTATTTAGCAGAAAAAAATAGATACCTCACTAAAGTACATGTTGGCGCTCATTCTGATCACTACCTTCCAGTCAAAGTTACGACTGAGACTGCGTGGCATAGCTTGTTTTCGAAACTAATTTTTATAATGCCTGAACAATATAATCTGTCTGCAAAAAAAGAGTGGGAAATCATGAGTGCTGCAAACTATGAATGCGTTCCTACTGAAGATGGAACTAATTCTGAAGGTTGCGTAATAATTAATTTTGCTAGAAGAAAAGTTCTTATTGCTGGCATGAAGTATGCAGGCGAAATGAAAAAATCTATGTTTAGTATTCAAAATTTTTTAATGCCAGAAAAAGACGTGTTACCAATGCATTGTTCAGCAAATGTTAATGCTGATGGCAAGGTAGCTCTTTTCTTCGGGCTTTCTGGAACAGGGAAAACAACCCTTTCTGCTGATCCTTCCTGCTCTTTGATTGGCGATGATGAGCATGGATGGGCAGAAGGCTCTGTTTTTAATTTTGAAGGGGGTTGCTATGCAAAAACTATTGATCTCTCTCAAGCAAATGAACCTGTTATTTGGAATGCTATTAAAAGCGGCAGCATACTAGAGAATGTTGTCTTAAATGATGCAGGAACTCCCGACTATTCAGACGTAACCCTTACTCAAAATGGAAGGTGTTGTTACCCACGAGCATTTATTAATGACGCAATTCCAGAAAATGCTGCTGGTGAGCCTGATTCGGTTATTTTCCTTACTTGCGATCTAACCGGAATTATTCCTCCTGTATCTATATTATCTAAAGAAGCAGCTGCCTATCATTTTCTAAGCGGCTATACAGCCAAGGTTGGTTCAACAGAGGTTGGTTCTACTTCAGCGATTGAGTCTACTTTTTCAACTTGTTTTGGCGCTCCTTTCTTTCCAAGACCAGCTGGAGTTTATGCTGACCTTTTAATGAAAAGAGTAGAAGCATTTGGTTCTAAGGTTTATCTTGTGAATACTGGTTGGACGGGTGGTTCTCATGGTGTTGGTAAACGTTTTGATATACCTACAACAAGAAGGGTTGTTAATGCTATTCAAAATGGTGAGTTAGAAGGCGTTGAAACACAAAGCATTCCTGGGCTAAATCTAGAAGTTCCTTTGATGGTTGAGGGTGTTAAAACTGATCTACTTAATCCCGTGAAAACATGGGCTGACCAAGACGCATATGAGCAAACTGTAAAACGGGTTGTTGCTGAGTTTGAAGAAAACTTCAAAAATTTTGATGTAAGTGATGAGATAGTAAAAGCTGGCCCGGGTTTTTAATGTTTGATGAAAGTTTTCTTAGCCAACTTAAGCGCTGGAATGAAAAAACTTCATTAAAAAATCTTAAATTTAATAGAGGTATTGAACGTGAAACTTTAAGAGTTTCAAAAGATGGCTCTATTTCAAATCGTCCTCATCCAGAAGCGCTTGGCTCTCCTTTAACTAATCCGTATATAACTACTGACTTTGCTGAGGCTTTAATTGAACTAGTCACGCCTAAATTTGATAATGTTGATGATTTATATTCTTGTCTTCAAGACCTTCATGTATTTACAGCCCAAAATATTGATGAAGATGAGTACTTATGGGCGCACTCGATGCCTTGTAGGATAGAAAAAGAATCTGATATTAATATTGCTAATTACGGAACAAATGATTCAGGAATGCTCAAGCATATATATAGAAAAGGTTTAAGAGCAAGATATGGTTCTATCATGCAATGTGTTTCAGGAATTCATTATAATTTTTCAATTGATGCAGCTTGTTATAAGAATCTTTTGGGTGATGAATATACTCAAGACATGGTTGATGATTTATATCTTAGTCTTATTAGGAATTTTAAAAGAAATTTTTGGTTTATCTTAGCTCAGTTATCAGCATCTCCTGTCGCTGATAAATCCTATGTATCTGGAAGAAGCCATGATCTTGATGAGCTAAATGCTGACGATGTCTTTTTGCCTAATGCTACCTCTTTAAGGATGAGTAATATTGGTTATCAAAGTCCAATTCAAACATCACTTGGAATTAGATATAACTCCTTGGCTGGTTTTATAGAATCAGTTAATAAGGGTATTAAGATGCCACACCCAGATTTTAAAGATCTTGGCTTATATGATGATGCTGGTAATAGGCAGCAGATATCAGATGGAATTATTCAGATTGAAAATGAGCTTTACGATACTATTCGACCTAAAAGAACGTCTTCAGATGGCCTTAGGCCATCTAATGCATTGAAAGAATATGGTATTGAGTATGTTGAAGTAAGGGGTGTTGATATAAGTCCAGATACTCTTGGGGGCATTTCTAAAGATCAAATGCGTTTAATAGATTTATTCTTAATACATTGTTTTGTCAGCGAGAGTCCGGAGCTAACTGATGAAGAAAATATCCAATTACAAAAAAATCATACTGATATGGTGGCTTCCGGTCGAAATAATTCAACCATGATTTTATTTAAAGGCAAGATGGTTACTAGTGGAAGTGCTATGGTTGATCTTGTTAACGAACTTGAATTATTAGCAAAAAACTTAGATGGTGATAATGATGATTATTCTAAGGCCCTAAGAACTATTACTAATATGGAGAATCAAAGCGCTGCTATATTAAGAAGTGTTAAAGATAATAAAAGTTTTCATGATGTGGCCTTTGAAAAAAGTATGCAAAATACTAATGAATTGAGGCAAAATAACTCTTTAGATTTAAGCTATCTTGAATTAGAAAAAGAAGAGTCTTTGAAAAGATTTAAAGATATTGAACATAACCCTCATAAAGATATTGAGGCTTATGTTGAACAATATAATTCGCAAATATAGGAGATAAATAATGAAAGCTTTGCAGTGTGTTGAAATGGGTGGGCCAGATAAACTTGAAATAAATGAGGTTGAATCACCTTCAGCTATTCCTGGGCATGTTGTCATAGATGTTAAATCAGGCAGTATAAACTTTCCTGATGTTTTGATGATTCAAGGACTTTATCAATATCAGCCGCCTCTACCTTTTACTCCAGGCGGTGAATCAGCCGGAATTATTTCAGAAATCGGCGAAGATGTAACTAAATTTAAAGTTGGTGATAAAGTTTTTGCTATGACTGGAACGGGAGCTTTTGCAGAAAAGATATTAGCTCATGAAGGTAGCTGCACATTAATACCCGACTCAATGGATTACGATTCAGCAGCAGCTCTATCAATGACCTATGGAACTAGTCTGTATGCACTTAAGCAAAGAGCAAATATCCAACCAGGTGAAACCTTGCTGGTTCTTGGTGCCTCGGGTGGAGTAGGTATAGCTGCTATAGAGCTTGGGAAAGCTATGGGTGCAAAAGTAATTGCAGCCGCATCTACTCAAGATAAGATTGATATGTGTATGGCTCATGGGGCTGATGAGGGTTTTATATATCCAAGTGGTAATCTTGATAGAGATCAGCAAAAGCAATTATCAAACAAGATTAAAGAATTAACAGGCGGAATGGGTGCAAATGTTGTTTATGACCCAGTTGGTGATAGTTACGCTGAACCTTGTCTTAGAGCAACTGCTTGGGAAGGTAGGTATCTAGTTATTGGCTTCGCTGCAGGCGAAATACCAAAAATTCCACTGAATATAACGCTTTTAAAAGGATGCCAAATTGTTGGTGTTTTTTGGGGAGCATGGGTTGGCTTATTCCCAGATGAAAATAAAAAGAATTTTGATGAATTATTCAAACTGCATGCTGAAGGAAAAATTAATCCTGAGGTTTCGCAAAGATACGCATTAGAAGACTCTGCTGAAGCTTTCTCGCATTTAGCAAATAGAAAGGCTAAAGGAAAAGTTATCATTAATATGTAGCTTAGTAATGAAAAAAATTACAGAAGCTGTCATAATTTAAATATGAAAAATAAAACACTTTTAACGCTCCTATTTTCAACCATCTTATTTTCTGGCTGTGCGCTTATCACTGATGAATATCAAGCCAATCAAAGAAAAGTAATTGCCTATCTTTTAGAGGACTTTCCTTTGCCTACAGATGCTGAAATTGTTAAAGCTCCAACTGTCTTATTAGGAACTGGTGAATCTATTTCTGGAAGAATTATGTTGACATCAGGCTTTAGTCCTGCAGAAAACCTTATCTTTTATGGGACTGAAACTCTTACAACGGGCTGGGTACTTGTTTCATCTAAAGTTGGTGAAGAAGTCACATTGGTTTATGCAAAAAATGGAAGATTCGCAACTATCTATATTGCTCCAAAAAATACAGTAGCTGGTTTTATTTCTGGTGATTATGGAAGTGATATTGATATATCGGTTGTCCATCCAGATGCTATTGGAGCTCAAAACCCATATAACGATCTAAGCTATGAAAATCTGCCAGAATCTCCTTAGTTAGGCTGAGTTACCGATTGATAGGTTAGTGATAACCTGGAAATATCAAATGGCGGTCTAAAAAATCCTACGAACTTTCCTTCAGGATTTATTAAAATAATATTATTTACATGAGCATCTAGATGATCATGGTTATCATCTTCATTGTTCATTGGCGGCATTTTATTATTTACAGCAAGCTGGGTCGCAAGGTTTAATAGCATTGGTCTGCTTGAGCTTAGGCCAATAAATTCTGGATCAAACCCCTTTGCATATGTGTCAATAATTGCTGGAGTGTCTCTTTCTGGATCAATAGTTACAAGGACCCACTGCTTATCATCTAAGTAAAAATCTTTATCTCTTAGCACATCTACGAGTTTTGATAATTCATACATTGCTACAGGGCACTCATTCGGGCATCTTGAGAAACCAAAATATAGGACTGACCACTTTCCGATTAAATCATCTTTAGTGAAGATTTTATTATTTGATGATTCAAAAGAGAAATTAGATATCTGCTTAGGCTCTTGGAATAGAAATAACCCGTTAACTAGTAATTCCTGATTCGAAAGTGTTCTGGGTGTAGTTAAATTATTAATAAAAAGTACCAGTACGGTAAGGATAAAAATAATTATAAGTGCGAGATTTACTTTAATAGCTTTCTGCATTTATATATAAATAAAATGATCTACTATTAAGGCAATAAAGATTAGAAATATATAGTAAATCGAAAACCAGAAAGTCTGCATTGCATATTTATCATCATCACTTAAATATAATCGAACTGAATAAAAAAGAAAAAGTGAGCTAAGAATAAGTGCTGATACCAAGTAAATTGTTCCAGACATAAGAACAATGTATGGGAATAGGCTAACTAAAAATAAAATAATGGTATAGAGAACTATTTGTAGCTTGGTAAAAGCTACGCCATGAGTTACTGGGAGCATTGGTATTGATTGCTTTGCGTAATCATCTTTCCTATAAATTGCTAAAGCCCAAAAATGTGGTGGAGTCCAAATAAATATTATCAAAACAAGTAAAAGAGCATTTGGTTCAATCGTGTTAGTAACTGATGCCCATCCAAGCAAAGGGGGAGCTGCACCAGCTAATCCACCAATGACTATATTTTGTGGTGTTGCTCTTTTGAGATAGATTGTATAGATAAAGGCATAACCGCCTAAAGCCAAGATTGTAAGAATGGCTGTTAAGCTGTTAACAAGAAATATAAGTATTGCTGCCCCAAGCAGTCCAATCGTTAGAGCAAAAATGGAAGCGTTTCTAACAGAAATTTCACCCTGCGGTATTGGTCTTTTATCTGTTCTATCCATTTCAGCATCAGCTTCTCTATCTATGATCTGATTAATAGCAGCCGCTGAGCCCGAACATAACCCGATGCCTATTAAAGGAACAATAATATCTATCAGTGGAACTAAAGTTTCGCTAGCAAGAACTATCCCCACAAGTGCACAGAGCAACATCATCAATACAACATTGGGTTTACAGAGTTCGTAGTAATTTCTAACTATAGTCATCTTTTCCAGGCTAAATAATTAATTGTTAGCGTTATGATTAAAAGTAATGCAGCTACTAGATTATGCGCTATAGCAATATAAAGAGGTAAAACATATACAACATTCATGATACCTAATGATATTTGAGTTAGTAGTATCACGCCAACTGAAGATGCTAATGGAGCTGCCGCTGTAAACCAAAGTTTGGATATTAATATTAAATATGCGAGCATTAAAATTAAAGCGGTCACTCTGTGAGAATAATGAATTGCAACTCTGGAAGGATTATCTAGTAACCCATATAAGTAATTGGGCCCAACCTCTTGATTAAAACTAAATCCATTCTTGAAATCCATATCAGGAGAAAAAGAACCCTGGCAGGTGGGAAAATCCGGGCACGCTAGTGAAGCATAATTGGTACTTGTCCAGGCACCTAAAAATATTTGAACTAAGAGCAAGGCTAAGCAAGTTAATGCAATATATTTAACTTTTTGGATATTAAAGGTATTTAATGAAGCAAAATTTCCTGCCCTAATAAAGATAAAGAAGAATAACGATACAGTAATAAATCCACCAAAGAGATGGCCTGTAACTATTATCGGTAAGAGTTTTAAGCTAACAGTAAGATAACCAAATACTCCCTGGCAACATATAAATACAAGTAACCCAAGACACCAGTATCTAATATTAATGTCTTTTCTTTGTTTAAAAGATAAGAAAGAAAGTACTATGGCAACTAACCCTAATGTAGCAGCAAAATATCTATGAACTACTTCTGGTATTGCTTTATTAATGTCATATGGAAATTGAGGGAAGCGCTGTTCTGCAATCGCTACATCTAATTCACTCGTAGGAAAAACAACAAACCCATAACACCCAGGCCAGTCTGGACAGCCTAGACCGGCATCTACTAATCTAGTCCAAGCACCAAGTGCGACTACAACAAAACCAAATAAAACGCCAAATAGAGATAAATTTCTTATGTATGTCATTAAATTAATACCTTCAAATCTTTTAAGATTTTCTTAGGATCAAGATCAACATTAAAGTACATAACAACTCTTCCGTAAGGATCTATAACAAAAATTGGATTATCTAGAGTAAGATCTAGATCAGAATTGTTTTGTAAAGAGTTAAAGAAAATATTTGAAGGATCTTTATAGATGCCTATTCTGGGATATTCGCTCTTTGTATTTTTTATAGCTGCTTCTAATTCTTTATTATTATAAAAAGCCGCTCTTTTAACCCTAAAAATATCTCTATTTAAGGCAACATTTAATTGACGCATAAGATATAAAGAGTTTTTTGCTTTATCTGCATCTGTTATGTAAACACCGAGAATCCATTTGCCGTCTTGAAATGATATTTTTTTATCCTCTGTATAAATTTCCATATCTGATACATCAAAGTATTCATTAAAGAATATGCCTTCATTTTTTGTACCTTCTGGTGAATATCCCATACTAAAATATATAGAAGATAGAGCTACGATAAGAATAGGAGTTAATAAGATAAAGATTAATGCTATTTTATTTTTCATAATTTTTATTTTTGAAACCGAAATATATATACATCCCACATAAAACAAGAAACATAGTAAACCACTGAAGTGCATATCCATAGTGTTTTACAGGAGGCATATTGGTTGGTATAACTTCCATATAATTCAAGGCATCTTGAAATGTTGGTTCAGCGACTAATACAAAAGGATAAAGCTCTTCGGGATATTCTTTTACAATATAATTCAATGATTGGGTTTGGCTTATCTTTGGCCATGGGCCTGAAATTAACTCATCAGACAGAACAAAGCCAAGCTCTGGTTTTACAAGTAACCCACTAAGGTCTGCAGATAGGCTTTTGATAGGTATGGCTGGTAAATTTACTCTAAAGTCTTCTTGTTGTATCCAGCCTCTATCAACAAGCAGTAATTGCTCTGATGACTTTAAGATAAAAGGAGTAAAAACTTTAAAACCTACGCGACCTCTAAAAATTGTGTTGTCAATTAAAATTTGACGTGATTCATCAAATGTTCCAGATACATATACACGCTGCCATTTTTTTGAGTTTGAGCTAAGTGGGGAAGGTTCAGCTTTCATGGCTGAGTTAAATGCATCTAATACTTGTTGTTTATTTTGACCTCTTTCTATCTGCCATACGCCTAGTGCAAAAAATACAGTTGCAAAAAAGATAAAAAATACAGAGATTTTTGTACCCGGATTAAAAGATTGGTTTCTAGTCATATCTAAAAAAAAAACTATGTTTTACAATACTCGCAAGATGTTATTAAAAACTACAATATTCATTGTAATCGCTTTAATCCTTTTAAGTTTAGGTAGTAGCCTATTCTTTCTCTTGAAGGATCAGGGCTTAACCGAAAGCAAAAGAACTGTTTATGGTTTAGGAGCTAGAGTTAGTCTTGGTATCTTATTAATAATTTTAATTACGTATGGTCTTTATACAGGGCAGCTAGGTAATAGCGTTCCTTGGGACCAAGTTAATTAGATTATATATACAAAGAAAAATAACATTACCCAAACAACATCTACAAAGTGCCAGTACCATGATGCTGCTTCAAAACCAAAATGGTCATGTGTTTCAAAATGATTAAAGAATACTGATCTAACAAGCATCACTGAAAGCATGCAACAACCAAGAAAAACATGGAAGCCATGAAACCCAGTTAACATAAAGAATGTAGATCCGTATATTCCAGAATTAAGGGTTAGTCCGTAATGTGCATATGCTTCATAGTATTCTGCAGCTTGGAGTCCTAAAAATATTACAGCTAAGCCGACTGTTGCACCAAGCCATCTATTAAAAGCTTTTCTGCTTCCATTTTTTAAACCTAGATGAGCAAAATGTACGGTAACACTTGAGCTTAGAAGAATGATTGTATTCCAAAGAGGTAACCACTCAGCAACATGCGACCAACCAGGAAAAGCCATACTTTTATCAGCCATCTCGTATGCATCTCCAGCATCTGGAGTAGCTATAACTGGCCACGTATTTTGGAATCCAGTCCAAAAGTCTACGCCCATCTCTTGAACAAATGCAATTGGTGCGCCTTTCTCTCCCTCACCTGCTAGCCATGGCACTGCAAAATTTCTTACATAAAATAAAGCGCCAAAAAATGCTCCAAAGAACATAACCTCAGAAAAAATGAACCATGCCATACCAAATACATAAGATTTTTTTAACTGAGCACTATCAAGACCTGCTAGATGTTCCTGAACAACTGTTCTAAACCAGAAAAACATTGTCACAGCCATAGTTGCAAAGCCTATATATAAAACTGTAGAGCCGTTAGCTACTCCATTTATTGTTCCACCTGCTCCCATAACAAGAAGAAATAAAGAGACAGCAGCAAAAATTGGATATCTGCTTGAATCTGGTACGTAATAATTTCCACCACTCATATCTTAAGACCCCGCGAGATCACTATCGTGATCCATTGTAATACTGTGTTCTATATTACTATCGAAGATAGTATAAGAAAGAACTATATTCTTAATATTTTTAGGCAGCTCATTATCAACAACCATTTTGATTGGAAGGAGTATCTCTTCACCTGGCATAAGCTCTATGCCTTCAGCAAAACAAAAACACTCTATTTTTTTAATATAATCTTTTGCATTTGACGGAGCAACGCTATTAACAGCTCTACCAGTCATCATTTTATCAGTAGTATTCTTTGCATAAAATGTAGCCTCATAAAGTGTCCCCGTTTTTATTTTTGAAACTTTTTTTGATGGCTTAAATACCCAAGGCATTCCTGCATTATTATGTGAGATAAATTGAAGACTTATCTCTCTTCCTTCAACAGATATTGATGACTCTGCATTCGTTGATTGAGCAACTTTGCCATTTAGGCCTGTAATATCACAAAAAACATCATATAAAGGCACAAGTAAAAAAGAGAATAAGTACATTCCCGCCACTGCGGCTGAAAGTTTTAATATAGTCTTTCTCTTATTACCCATAATTAGCTTACTTTAGGTGGTGTGGTAAATGTATGATAAGGAGCAGGTGAATCAACTGTCCATTCTAAACCTCTAGCACCTTCCCATACCTGAGCAGTTGCTTTCTTTCCACCCACTACTGTCTTAATAACAATAAATAAGAAGAATACTTGTGAAAAACCAAATAAGAATGCTCCGGCTGTTGAAACCATATTCCAGTCTGCAAATTGCAACGCGTAATCTGGAACACGTCTTGGCATGCCAGCCAAGCCGATAAAATGCTGTGGGAAGAATGTTACATTTACACCAACAAATGAAAGCCAGAAATGAAGTTTTCCAAGTCTTTCGTCATACATGTTGCCAGTCCATTTAGGTATCCAGTAATAGACTGCTGCCATTATTGAGAAGATAGCTCCAGGAACTAATACGTAATGAAAATGAGCTACAACAAAGTATGTATCGTGATACTGAAAATCAGCTGGAGTAATGGCAAGCATTAACCCAGAAAAGCCACCAAGGGTGAATAACACAACAAATGCACATGCAAATAACATAGGTGTTTCAAATGTTATTGAGCCCCTAAACATAGTTGCTATCCAATTAAATACTTTTACTCCAGTTGGAACGGCGATAAGCATTGTTGACCACATGAAAAATAATTCTGCCGCAAGAGGCATGCCAACTGTAAACATATGATGCGCCCATACTACAAAAGAAAGGATAGCAATTGATAGCATCGCCCAAACCATAGATGAGTATCCAAATAACTGTTTTCTAGAGAAGGTCTCAATAATATGAGAAACAATTCCAAAAGCTGGAAGAATCATAATATAGACTTCTGGATGTCCGAAGAACCAAAATATATGCTGGAATAGAACTGGGTCTCCGCCACCTGCTGCATTAAAGAAACTAGTTCCAAAATGGATATCCATTAACATCATAGTTACTGCGCCTGCAAGAACTGGCATAACTGCAATTAGTAGGTATGCAGTAATCAACCAGGACCATACGAAAAGAGGCATTTTCATAAGCCCCATTCCTGGAGCTCTCATGTTCATGATTGTTACTATGACATTAATTGAGCCCATTATTGATGATGCACCCATTATATGAACAGAGAATATAAAAAAGGTTGTGCTTGGAGGGGCATAAGTAGTTGAAAGAGGCGCATAAAACGTCCAACCAAAATTAGGAGCTCCACCCTCCATAAATAATGAAGATAGAAGAATAAAGAATGCAAAAGGTAATATCCAAAAACTTAAATTATTCATTCTAGGCAATGCCATATCTGGTGCACCTATCATCATAGGAACTAGCCAGTTAGCAAGACCAACAAAGGCTGGCATAACTCCACCGAAAATCATAATTAACCCGTGCAAGGTGATCATTTGATTATAGAATTCTGGCTCAACAATTTGCATGCCTGGCTGGAAAAGCTCGGCTCTGATAATCATTGCCATAGCTCCACCAATGAGGAACATAGCAAAACTAAACCACAGATATAGTGTTCCTATATCTTTATGGTTAGTTGTATAAAACCATCTTTTTAAACCTTTTGCAGGACCATGATGATGATCGTCATGGTGATTTTCTATTACAGCGCTCATATATTTCCTCTTTTAATACTAAATTTTTGCTTTCTTATATTCAACTATATCTTTGGGAACAACAATTTCTCCATCCCCTTTCTCAGCATTACCCCAAGACCTTCTTGTGTAAGTAATAACGGCTGCCATATCAACTTCAGCAAGTTGTTCTGCATAAGATTGCATTGCGGCTCCTTGAACTCCTTCCATCAAAATTTCTATTTGGCGAGTTTTATTATTTAAAACTATGTCACTTCCTGCCAGAGCAGGAAAAATTCCTGTTACACCTGCACCATTAGGTCCATGACATGCTACACAGTTCTTTATATATAGAGATTCACCTCTTTCTACAAGCTCTGCAGCTGTCCAGTCTTTTTCTGTTAATTCAGCCAAAGCTATTGCTCCTGCTTGTTTTTCTTTTATCCAAAGATCGTACTCATCTTGCTCAACAGCCTTAACTACAATGGGCATAAAGCCATGATTTTTTCCGCACAGCTCTGTGCATTTTCCTCTGAATAGTCCGGGCTCATCAACAATAGTCCAAGCAGTATTTATAAAACCAGGGATAGCATCTTGTTTTATGGCAAATGCAGGCACCCACCATGAATGGATAACATCATTTGCTGTTATAAGAAATCTAACTTTTTTGCCAACTGGGATTACTACTATTTCATCAACTTCTTGAAGATAGTTTTCACCCTTAGGAACTTTGTTATATATTTCATCGAGATCAGTTGATAGGTTTGCAAAAAAGTTAACATCATCTTCGAGATATCTGTACTGCCACTTCCATTGATGACCAATTACTTGAATATTAATATCGCCAGCTTCATCGTTATAAATAGATTGAAGAGTTTTGGATGCTGGAACAGCCATAGCAATAAGAATTAAAAAAGGAATAATTGTCCATGCTAGCTCAACCTTTGTATTCTCATGAAATGTAGCTGCAACAGGATTCTTCTTTTTGGTATATGCATACATTGAGTAAAACATGACTCCAAATACTAAGACGCCTATAACAACACAAATCCAAAAAATAAGCATATGCAGGTCATAGACCTCTCTACTTATTGCAGTTGCTCCCTGCGTCATATTTAAGTCATCCCACTCAGCCGAAGCTTTATTGGAAAGCGCAAATAATATAACTGTAAATTGTTTTTTAATTGAAAAAATTAAACTTCTAACATTAGTCATGTATGTCCCTTATAACTAGTTTTTTATAGAACCTTTGATGCCATAAAAAGTTACTCAATTCTTATGGCTTAATTTCCGTGTATTCTATAACTTTGGGGAATAAATTACTACTTTTTAGTCTTATTAAAATCTGTTATATCAACAACATTAACTGCTTTAATTGTAGTCATTTTTTTTGGATCTTTTATAGAACCAGGTCTAAATTCTTTATAGCCACATTTAGCGCAGTATATCTCATCATCATCTTGATGAATTGCTATCGAGTCTTGCTCTGAGCAGCTTGGGCAGATCGCCCCAGCTATGAATTGTATAAACTTTTTCAATTTCTTAAATCTCTAAGCTCATCAGCAATGCTTGTTGTTGATGGCAACACACCAAACCACTCATAAAAAGATAGTGCAGCCTGAGATATCAACATACCCATGCCGTCATAAGAATGATCAGAAATATTATCTGCCCAATTACAAAATGCTGTTCCTGTTAATGAATAGTTAAGGTCATAAAAAACTGTTTTCTCGTTAAAAAAAGTATCTTCTGGTGGTAAAAAATTACCAGTGAGCCCAGCAGATGACCCGTTTATAACCAAATCATAATTATTAGCTCCTAGTCCAAGAGATATATCGATCATGTGCAAATATTTAGAATGCAGCTTTTTAGACTTTTCCTCTGTCCTGTTAATTAAAGTTATAGATTTAGGTTTGGATTGGATAATTTTAAATAGAACACTTTCAACAGCTGCTCCCGCACCAAGAACCAATATATTTTGATTCTTAATCTTAATATTTTTTTCATCCATGTCCTTAATAAGGCCTTCACCATCTGTGGATAAAGCATGTAATTTATTTGAGATTTTATTGATTGTATTTACTGCATCTATAAAAGATGCCTCATCAGAAAGATTTTTAATTATTCTTGCTACAGATTTTTTATGAGGCAAGGTTATATTTAGTCCTTTAGCGTCTTTTGAGAGAAAAAATTCTTTGACAAAGGCTTCTAGGTTTTCATCTTCAACTTTATAAGCCCTGTAATCTAAATTTATATTTTCCTGCCTGCCAAATCGTGAATGTATAAATGGGGATAAAGAGTGATCTATAGGAGAGCCTATAACTCCTAATTTATATAATTTAGACATTATTTATAAATTTTAACCTCTCCATTTCTTTTTTAGGCTTAATAATAGATTTTTTTCATTTTTTTCAAAAGATTTATCTTTTTTATAGACCCAGGAAGCTTTTGGAGGCAGTGAAGCAAGGATTGACTCGACTCTTCCACCAGACTGGAGTCCAAAAGAGGTGCCTCTATCAAATAAAAGGTTAAATTCAGCATATCTTCCTCTTCTGTACTCTTGAAAATCTTTATCTTTAGATGAATATTTACGACTTTTCCTTAGGCCTATTATCTTTAAGTAGCTTTTTAAGTAGGTTCTAGCTGTATTTTTTAGCAATTTTATAGATGCATCTAACTCTAAATCATTGAAATTATCAAAAAATACCCCTCCAATACCCCTTTTTTCGTTTCTATGCGGCAAAAAGAAATAGTCGTCACAGTTTTTTGCAAATTTTTTGTAATATTTCTTATTAAAATGATCAAAATTAAGTTTTGCATCCCTATGCCACATCAAACAATCTTTCTCATATGCAAAATATGGAGTGAGGTCATAACCACCTCCTACCCACCACTCAATGATTTCTTTTTTATTATTTAGGAGTAGGAATAATCTTATATTCATATGGCTTGTTGGAATAAATGGATTCTTTGGATGGGTGATAACAGATACACCCATTGCTTTATAAGAAATTGCTTTTTTATTCTTTATATATTCTCTTGCTGATTCAGGTAATTTTGTTCCAGAAATAGAAGAAAAATTTACTGCAGCTTTATCAAAAAATCTTCCGTTTTCTAAGACAAAAGTTCTGCCTCCTCCTCCTTTTGCCCTTGTCCAATTATCATCAGAAATAGTACAAGATTTTTTAGTTTCAAAGTCACAATAATGATCTATGATTTCATTTTGTATTTCTTGAAAATGTGCTTCTAGTTGTTTAATCATTAAGCCCTTATGACCTCTTGAGTTTGTAGATCTATTATAGAGGTAGGTCTATTTAAAATTCCAATAGGTTTGTTATAAAATGCAACATCACTAAAATCAAAATTATTTTTTATTTCATCAATATCCATTGATATTTTTGTACCTGATATATTTGCAGATGTAGAAATAATTGGATTATTAAATCCATCAATTAGTGATTTTATATGATAGTGAGTACTTACTCGTATAGCTAATTTACCACTTTTATTCTGCAGATGATTTGGCATCCTTTCTGGATCATATTCATATAATATAGTTGTAGGATTTACACCCAGAGTCTTTATAAAATCAATGTCTTTTTGTGCTAAGGGTGCTAAATAATTATTCATTGCTCCCAAGCTTTTGCATAAAAGAATTAAGCTTTTATCTGCCGGTCTTTGCTTTAATTCATAGACTCTTGCAACAGCGTCTTTATTAAATGCATCACAACCAATGCCCCATACACCCTCTGTGGGATATATTAATATTTTTCCTTTTTTTAGCCACTCAGAAGCGTCACTCTGAGATAAGAAAACTCTCACAAATTATGCATTTAAATTCTTGTTTTTTTCCAAGACTTCGTTAGTTAAATTCGTTCTGTAATCACTTAGTTTTTGCGCCATATCGTTGTCTGAAATTGCTATCATTTGTATAGCTAAAATTGCACCATTCTTAGCGCCAGCTTTCCCAATTGCAACTGTTGCAACAGGAATGCCTGGGGGCATTTGTGCTGTCGATAATAGTGCATCTAAACCTCCAAGCCCGCCGGATTCAATTGGGATACCTATTACAGGTTTATAACTATGTGCTGCAACTGCGCCTGCTAAATGTGCCGCCATTCCGGCTGCTGCAATGAAAACCTTACACCCATTCGATTCAGATGTTTTGATCAGCTCTATGACTTGATGAGGGCTTCTATGAGCCGAAAGTACACTTTTACTGTATTTAACCCCAAATTGATCAAAAATCTTGAAAACCTCACTTACAACAGGCAAATCAGAATCAGATCCCATTACTACTGCTACATCGATGCTATTATTTGTCATATTTACAATTACCTCTTTAATAATGCAGATTATAAATTAAGAGATTATAATAAGCCAATATGTCTATTATGAAAATATTAAAATACCCAGATCCGCGTTTAAGAACTGTGGCAGAAGTTGTAACTAAATTCGACAAAAGTCTCGATAATCTCTCAAAAGATATGCTAGAAACTATGTATGCAGAAAATGGGATTGGTTTGGCGGCAACTCAGGTAGATTTTCATATTAGATTAGTTGTTATAGATATTAGTGAAGAAAGAGATGAGCCGCTTATCTTTGTAAATCCTATTGTGAAGGTATTAGACAACAAAAGTCTTGTTCCTTGTGAGGAAGGTTGTCTTTCTATTCCTGGTGCAAGCGTTGAGGTAACTCGTCCTGATAAAATCCAACTAAATTGGTTAGATGTAAAAGGAAATGAGCACGAAGACAATCCTCAGGGACTTTTGGCAGTATGTATACAGCACGAGATAGATCATTTGCAGGGAAAATTGTTAGTTGACTATCTGAGTCCATTAAAAAGGGCCCGTTTAAAGAGCAAAGCTACTAAATAGCTTCTTTTAGAAGAATTTAGAAGATTTTAGAGGAACTTACTGATAATGAATATAATATTTGCTGGAAGCCCGGCCCCGTCTGCAAAGATACTTAAAAGACTGCATTTAGATGGTATTAATATTAGTTTAGTTATATCACAACCTGATAAAAGAAGTAAAAGGGGCTCAAGCACAGATCCCAGCGAAGTGTCTATAGTCGCACAAGAGTTAAATCTTAGAACAATTAAACCCTTAGATCTTAATGATCCAGATTTTAAGAGCTTAGTTCAATCATTAGATGTAGACTTTGTAGTTGTATCGGCATATGGAAAAATTATTCCCCAGTGGTTACTTGAGCATCCTAATAAATTACCTATTAATATTCATTTCTCTTTGCTGCCTAAATACAGAGGAGCTTCTCCAATTCAATCAGTCTTGATAAGTGGCGAATTTGAAACTGGGATAAGTTTTATGAAAATGAATGAAAGAATGGATGAGGGCGATATTATCAAAACCCTACCAATGGAAATTCATACAAAAGATAATAAAGATGAATTAGAAGATAGATTATCTGATCTGGCTGCAAATAATATTAATGCTATCTTGAAGGATGTTCTGGCTGATAATTTCAGACTAGAAACTCAAGATGAAGTATTGGCTACATACTGCTCAAAAATAAAAAAAGTTGATGGTGAAATTAATTTTAAGGAATCTTCTGAGGTTATATTAAGGAAATTTAATGCTTATAAAGGCTGGCCTGGTTCATATTTTTTACATAAAGAAATAATGGTTAAGGTGCATGCAATGCATATAGATAATAGTAACTATGATGCTGAACCAGGCTCAATCTTAAATTTTGATAAGCTTGGAATACTTGTAAAAACATATAATTCAGCGATAGTAATCACTTACTTACAGTTTCCCAATAAGAAATCCATAAGCACATCTGACGCTATAAATTCTTACTTAAGTTTTTTTACCAGATTGTAAAAAACTTGATAGGGGTTTTAATTACATTAAAAGAGGTTTAATTTAAGAGGTTATGAAAGTAGTAATTTTAGGTGCAGGCAAGGTTGGTGAAAGTTTAGCAAGAAATTTATCTCAAGATGGATATGATATTTCTATAGTTGATCTTGATAAAAAGAAAATTGATTATCTCCAAGATCGTTTAGACGTGGCTGCAATTCAAGGGCATGCCGCACACCCAAATTCATTTAAAAAATCAGGAGCTGATGAGGAAACTATAGTCATCGCTGTAACAAATAATGATGAAGTGAATATAGCAGCTTGTCAGATTGCAAAAACACAATTTTCAGTCAAAAAGACTATTTGTAGATTTAAAGATACTACGTATTTAGGTTGCTTGGATTCGTTTGGTGAGAACATGATTGATATACCTATTAGTCCAGAAAATGAGGTTACCTCTCATTTAAAAGAACTTATAGTTCATCCTGGTGCAGAGCAAATTGAAGAGTTTGCGGATGGGAAGGTTAAGTTGGTTTCTGTAAAAGTAAAAAAATCAGGGAAACTGGTAGATAAGGCATTACGAACAATTGAAGATGATATGCCTGGCATAGACTGCTATATCCCATCGATTTATAGAAAAGGTAAACCCTTCATTCCCTCTGGCGATACCATAGTAAAAGAGGGTGATGAGGTTTATTTTGTTACAGCAAGCGAAAATGTAGATGCTGTGGTTAACGAAATGAGGCTTGAGCAAGGATACTCGAGAGTAATGATAATTGGTGGTGGGAAAATTGGCTTTAACTTAGCTAAACAGCTTGAAAAATCATATAAAGTAAAAATTATTGAATCTAATGAAGAAAGATGCGAAGAAATCTCTAGAGATTTAGAGAAAACAATAGTTCTAAGAGGCAAAGGTGCAGACCAAGAACTTCTAAAAAGTGAAAATATAGCTCGGGTAGATGTTTTTTGTGCTTTAACTAATGATGATGAGTCAAATATCATGGCTTCACTATTGGCTAAAAAGCTTGGAGCAACAAAGACAATGGTTATATTAAATAATCCTTCCTATGTAAATATACTTCCTGGATTTGTAGATAGTTGCATTGCCCCTCATAGGCTTACAGTGTCATCTGTGCTGCAACATCTTAGAGAGAGTGATGTTGCCCAAGATGTTATTTTAAAAATGCACTCAGGCGCAGAAGCGATTGAGGGAATTGTTCACGCAAATGAACATACTATTGATTATTTTGGTAAGTCTATTAAGGAACTTCCTTTGCCAGCCGAGGCGTCTATTGCAGCTATTCTAAGAAAAGGTGTAGTTGTTATGCCCTCATCTGAAGTTGAGCTTTGCATAGAAGATCATCTCATTATCTTCTTATCTAACAAAGAAAAAGTAAAAGAAGTAGAAAAATTATTTACTAAGATTTAATGAACCTAAAAGCTATTTCAAATTTGTTCGGCATGTTGCTCATGCTGTTCAGCCTATCCTTCATTGTCCCCATAGGGGTTTCTCTCCTCTATGATGATTCTAGTATAAGAATTTTTCTAATAACTTTTATTGCTGTTATTTCACTCGGTTTTATTTTCTGGGCTCTTTCAAGAAATCATAGCCAAGAATTAAGTTCAAATGATGGTTTTATAATAATAGCTCTTTTCTGGTTGATCTTGGCTATAGCTGGATCTTTACCCTTTTATTTAAGCGGCATGAGTTTGATAGATTCATTTTTTGAAGCTATGTCGGGTATTACTACGACAGGTGCAACTGTTATTACTAATATTGAAGGTTTAGATAAGTCTATCCTTATTTATAGGCAGCTGCTGCAGTGGATGGGCGGAATGGGTCTTATAGTTTTAGCTATCGCTGTTATGCCTATTCTGGGTATTGGTGGTGGGCAGATATATAAAACAGAAATTCCAGGAGCAATGAGTGACCAAAAGCTTACACCCAGAATAACTGAGACTGCAAAAGCTTTATGGGTAATTTATTTTGGATTAACAGTCCTTTGCGCGGCTATGTACTGGATTACTGGAATGAGTGGATTCGATGCTATTGCCCATAGCTTAAGCACTGTTTCTATAGGAGGCTTTTCTACCTACGATGAGAGTATAGGCCACTTCAATAACTTTGGAATAGAGTTGGTTTGTATCTTTTTTATGTTAGTCTCAGCTTCAAGTTTTGCTCTTCATTATGCGGCTATATTTAAAGGCAGAGCTCTAAGCTATTTTTATGATCCAGAATTTAAATTTTTTGTTAGTATTATTTTATTAATCTTGGTAATAAGCTCTTTAATCTTATTCTTTAATTCTGGTGATCTTGCTTCTCAAAGAAATATTCTTTTTCAAACAGTATCAATCGTTTCAACAACAGGCTTTACAACAACAGATTACTCAACCTGGCCTACAGTAATTGGCTTCTTGTTATTGATAGGGGCATTTATTGGCGGATGTTCTGGCTCTGTTGGTGGCGGCATAAAGTCATGGCGTATTTTGATTATGTTAAATCATGCTCATAAACAATTAATTAAAATTATTCATCCCAGAGCAGTGGTTTCGGTGAAAATTGGAACTAAAGTTGTCGATAACTCTGTTGCTGAATCTGTTTGGGGTTTCTTTTCTATTTATGTAATTTCATTTATGTTGCTTCTTTTAGCATTGCTGGCAACTGGTCTTGATTTTACATCTGCATTCTCAGCAATAGGAGCATGCTTAAACAATCTAGGCCCTGGCTTGGGAGAAGTTTCATCGAATTACTCTTCTGTTACATCAGCTGGAAAAGGTATTCTAGCTTTTGGAATGATCCTTGGAAGACTAGAAATATTTACAGTTTTGATTTTATTTATGCCTTTATTCTGGAGACGCTAAGCTCAATAGGGATAATCTAAATTTTCAGGCGGCTTTTTAAATCTTTTGTATTCCCATGAATAATCTTCGGGGCAATTTAATATCATTTCCTGCATAGTCTTATTCATTGACTGAATGGACGTTTCTTCTGGCGCTTCTTTGCAGGAAATTTTTAAAGAATTTTCAGACGCGCTAAATAGCCCTATATACAATAGAGGTTTTCTTGTTTTGTTAGCCAGGGAGGGTATCAGAGTTGTTGTGTAGGCTTCTCTACCAAAGAACTTTGCATATTCACCCATCCCGTCTTGAGGTACCTGGTCAGATGCCATAATAATTACTTTATTTTTATTGATTGCTTTGAATAGCTCTTTTACACCTTTGTAACTAGTTGAATAAACTTTACTCTTTAGCTGCTCTCTATGTTTTTTTACATGAGCATCCGCAATCTTATTTTTAATTGGTTTGTATATTCCAACTGTGGGCGTTTGGGAATTAATCCACTGCAGAAGCACGTCTACACTTCTATTATGAATTCCAGAAATAATTAATCCGCCTCCGGCTCTAAGTGGCTGCGACATTAAATATTTATTATCCACTCTTAAGATGTTCTGAGATATTTTTTTAGGTGACCTGGATAAAGAGTATAGAGTTTCATAGAAACTGCATGCCGTTTCAACAAAGCTTCTTTTAGCTAAGCTTTCTTTCTCATCTGTTGATAGGTTTGGAAAACATGTGCTTATGTTTATTAAAGTTATTTTATATGCTTCTAACCTTTGAAAAGGGAAGAGGACCATAAGTCCCCTTATTATTTTTTTTGCTGGCTTAAGCGGAAGCAGGGAAGCTAAAAATAAAAATACTCTCATGGCTGTTTAATTAAAAAAAACTGTTATTAAATATATAATTATTATTTTACAGGAATATACTGGGTTCTATGATCTTGATCTATTCAATTACAATATAAGGAAGTACTTTGGCAGCTAAAACAATGGAAGAGCTCGTTGCTCTTTGTAAAAGAAGAGGTTTTATTTTTCAGTCAAATGAAATATATGGTGGTATGCAGGGTCTTTATGACTATGGGCCTTTAGGTGTTGAGTTAAAAAATAATCTCAAGCATTCCTGGTGGACTTCTATGGTTTATGACCGTGATGACGTTGAGGGCTTGGATGCATCAATATTAACTGCGCCTAATGTGTTAAAGCATTCAGGTCATGAGGATACATTTACAGATCCTATGGTTGACTGTAAATCATGTCAAAGCAGATGGCGTGCAGATCAGCTAAAAGAAGCAACATGTCCGTCATGTAAATCAAATGACTTAACAGAACCAAGGCCATTTAACTTAATGTTTAAAACAAGTGTTGGCCCTATTGATGATGGGAAATCATTTGCATACCTAAGGCCAGAAACAGCTCAGAATATATTTACCAATTTTAAAAATGTTGTTGATTCTACTTCGAGAAGGCTGCCTTTTGGTATTGCGCAAATTGGTAAAGCTTTTAGAAATGAAATAACGCCTAGAAATTTTATATTTAGAGTCAGAGAGTTTGAACAAATGGAGTTAGAATTTTTCTGTGCAGCTGGAACTGATGAGGAGTGGCATAAGCTTTGGATAGAATCAAGATTAAAGTGGTGGGAAGATCAAGGTGTGAGTAAAGACGTCTTAGAGCTATATCATGTGCCTGCAGATGAGTTAGCTCATTATTCAAAAGCAACCGTGGATATAATGTATAAGTTTCCTCATGGTCTTGAGGAGCTCGAAGGTATAGCCAATAGAACGGATTTTGATTTGGGTTCTCACAGCAAAAATCAGTCTGAACTGGGTATTAATGCAACAGTTAAAGAAAATAATGCATCTAATGCAAAGCTTGCTATCCAAGACATTGAAACTAATGAATGGAGTGTTCCATATGTAATCGAGCCGTCAGCAGGTGTAGATAGGGGTGTTTTGGCTGTACTAAACGAAGCTTACAGGGTTGAAACCTTAGATGGGGGCAAGGAAAGAACGGTTTTAAGCCTAAAACCTCATTTATCTCCAATTAAAGCAGCTGTAATACCCTTAAAAAGAAATCATGAGGGGTTGGTTGATATGGCGTCAAAAATTAAGTCAGAGCTTCAAAATCTACGCTTAGGGAGAATACTAATAGAAAATTCTGGAAATATTGGAAAAAGCTACAGACGTCATGATGAAGTTGGAACGCCTTTATGTATAACAGTAGACTTTGAGTCATTGGAAGATGGGACGGTTACTGTTAGAGATAGAGATACAATGGAGCAAAAACGTGTTTCTGTTGATGAAATCAAAACTCAATTGCATGAAATGTTATTAAATGGAACAAATGTTTAGTTATATGCTAGGGGTAAAATATAGGAAACTATAAATGAGCTTTTTAGGAAGTTTGCTCTTTAATATCGTCCTTTACTCAAGCCTCCCTTTTGCTTGCCTTCTTATATTAGTCTCATACCCCTTCTTTTCCTCTAAAAATCTTTCAAAAATTGCTGGATTATGGATATCTGGCATACTAAAACTTCTACGATTCTTATGTGGGCTCAATTGGAAGGTGGAAGGATTGTCTAATATACCCGATTCGCCTGTTATTATTGTTTCAAATCACCAAGGCCAATGGGAGTCTATATACCTTCAAACTCTTACCCATCCGATTTCCAGTATTATCAAGCAAGAATTACTCTTCATACCTTTTTTTGGGTGGGCTGTAGCCTTTATGAGCCCTATCCCAATTAATAGAAAGAATAAATTTAAGAGCCTAAGAAAAGTGATAGACACAGCAAGAATAAGGCTTGAGGACGGTTTTTCTGTTCTTGTTTTTCCAGAGGGAACTAGAATAAAGCCAGAAAGCGGTATTGCAGAATTTAGTAACAGTTGTGGGCTTATATCAGCTCAAAATAATATCCCTATACTGCCTATATGTCATAATTCAGGTAGGTTTTGGAAAAATAAAAAATTTATTAAAAGGCCTGGAACTATAAATGTAAGTATTGGTCCTCTTTTTAGCGGAAATGACCCCAAAGCTTTAACTAAGGAAGTTAGAGAATGGATGAAAGAAGAGTATCTTAAGATTAATTAGATATCAAGATCGGTGATCGAGAGTGCATTATTATCTATAAACTCTCTCCTAGGCTCAACTTGGTCACCCATTAGTATCTCAAATTGTTGGTCTGCTTCTGTTGCATCGTTAATAGTAACCTTCATCATTTTTCTATTCTCAGGCTCCATTGTGGTTGTCCATAGCTGATCTGGGTTCATTTCCCCTAAGCCCTTATACCTCTGAACTTCTAAGCCTCTTGTGCTACCTTCTGAAAGTCTTGCTATTACAGCATCTTTTTCAGACTCATCGGAAACATATTCATGCTGTTTTCCTTTTGTTATTTTATATAAAGGTGGAAGAGCTATGTATATATGGCCTCTGTCTACTATGTCAAAAAACTGTCTATAAAATAATGTTAAAAGAAGTGTCCGAATATGAGATCCGTCAACATCAGCATCGGTCATAATGATGATTCTATGGTATCTAAGTTTATCAATATTAAATTCTTCGCCTATACCACATCCCAAAGCCTTGATTAAGGTTCCAACCTCTTGTGAACCTAAAACTTTATCAATTCTAGCTTTTTCAACATTTATAATTTTACCTTTTAAGGGCAGGATTGCTTGATTCTTTCTATTTCTTCCTTGTTTTGCAGATCCGCCAGCTGAATCTCCCTCAACAATATATATTTCAGATAATGCTGGGTCTTTTTCCTGACAGTCTGCAAGCTTTCCTGGCAGTCCTGCTATTTCTAAGACTCCTTTTCTTCTTGTCATCTCTCTAGCTTTTCTTGCTGCCTCTCTTGCTAAAGCTGCCTCTGCAACCTTAGAAAAAATACTAACTCCTTCTTTGGGGTTTTCAAGCAGATACTCATTAAAATACTTACTAAAAACCGTGCTTACGACACTCTCAACTTCAGAGGAAACTAATTTTTCTTTTGTTTGAGAAGAAAACTTTGGATCAGGGACTTTTACTGAAACAATAGCAATAATCCCTTCTCTTACGTCTTCACCAAGAAGGTCTGTAGGTATTTTTTTATTGTTTTCTTTTTTAATAAATGCTTTTAGCACTCTGGTTAAACTACCCCTAAATCCTGCAAGGTGAGTACCGCCATCTTTTTGTGGAATATTGTTTGTATAACAGAGTACGTTCTCTGAATATGAATCAGTCCATTGGAGCGCTATCTCAACCCCAACGTCATTGTGAGAAGCAGAGCACTCAAAGACTTCTGATACATTTTGTTTTTTTCCCTTTAAGTATGTTACGTAACTGGAAAGGCCGCCGCTATTCTGAAATTTCTTAGATTTGCCTGTTCTCTCATCTATTACATTAATAGAAACACCAGCATTAAGAAAAGATAATTCTTGGATTCTTTTGTATATTCTATCCACCTCAAATGTAACTGAGGTAAATATTTTCTCTGAAGGAGTAAAGGTTATTTCTGTTCCGGTGAGCTCAGATGCCTTAACTTTTTTAAGCTTAGCTACTGCTGCACCCTCTTTGTATTCTTGAAAGAACTCGCCGCCATCTCTCCAAACTCTTAAAGTTAGATTTTTAGAAAGTGCATTAACCACCGATACACCCACGCCATGAAGACCGCCAGATACCTTGTAACTATTGTCATCAAATTTTCCACCTGAATGAAGGGTTGTAAGAATAAGTTCAGCTGCAGATATGCCTTCTTTTTTATGAACATCAACCGGGATTCCTCTTCCATCATCTTTAACGGTTACTGACCCGTTTTTATTAATTATTACATTAATGTCCGAGCAGTGTCCCGCCATAGCTTCATCTATGCAATTATCTAAAACCTCAAAAACCATATGATGAAGACCTGAGCCGTCATCAGTATCGCCAATATACATTCCTGGTCTTTTTTTAACAGCCTCTAGGCCCTTTAAAACCTGGATATTTGAGGAATCATACGTTGCATTATTTTCTTTCTTTGGCATTTTTTATTAACTCAATTGTTCCACATGGAACTTTTTAATATTAATTAATTCAGCCTCTATTTTACTATTAATTTGGTCTTCTATGTTTGAAAAAATGACTTGATTTTCAATAAGTTTTAACAGGGATATATAAATATTAAAGGTATCAATATCTAGTTCTGATTTAACGTCATCAATAAGCAAGGTTGGTTTAATTCCATAAATAGATCTTAGAACTTCATGCTGCGAGCATAGCCAGATAATTGCTAAAAGCTTTTGCTCGCCTCTTGATAATATCTCTTTGGCATCAACATTTTTTATATAGATTTTAATATCAGCTTTATGGGGGCCTCGCGTTGTTACTTTTCTTCTTATGTCTGTATCTCTCTCCAAAGTTAAAGTGCTTATAAGGTCTTGTGAATTACACCACCCTTGATCATATTGAACATCAATATCGTTTATAAAAATTTTTTCAGCTTTAAGGTTAAGGCTTTTTATTATGTTGCTAAATTCATTTTTAGTTTGATCAAAAAAAATTTTACGTTTGTCAGTTAGAGTCTCGCCTAATGAAGCTAACTTTTCGCTCCAAGGCTCTAGCGATGCAAGCTGTCTATCTTTTAAAAGTTTATTTCTTTGTTTCAGTGCTCTGAAATAAGCAAACCAATTAGCTGAATAACTCTCATCACTTAAAAAAACTGCGCGGTCTAATATTTTTCTTCTAAAGGCTGGAGCAGCCTCTGTAAAGGAAAATGTTTTATTATCAATAATAGTGGCGGGGAAAGTTTTTGCAGCTTCGCTAATTGTTATTTTTTTGTTATTTAGTTTTAGTTGGATAGATTTACTTCTTTCTTTATAGGCCTCTATTATAAAACCAGATTCATTATCATAAGCTTTGAGATGAAAGCTTTCCTTATCAAGCATTACTGCTGATTCAATATTACTGCTTTTAAAGGATCTGCCGCTGCAAACTAAATATATAGCTTCTAGTATTGATGTCTTTCCTGAACCATTTTTTCCGTAAAAAAAATTAGCTCTAGGTGAAAGGTCAATCTTGAGGGAATTGAAGCATCTAAAGCTGGAAAGGGTTATAGAGCTTAATGCCACTATATAAGCAGAGGCATAACAACATATTTAAGATGTTGGCTGTTTGGAGGAGTTATTAGGCAGCTCTTGTCTGCACCAAAGAAATGAATCTCACACTCATCATCATCTAGCGTCGATAATATTTCTTGAAAATAGTTAACGTTAAAAGCTATATCTAGATTCTCGCCTTCATAATTTGTATTAAAGAACTCTTCGCCCTCTTCTTGCTCAGGATTATTGGCTGATATCATAACGCCTTCGCTAGATGTAACCATTCTTACGCCTCTATATTTATCACTAGAGAGTACGCTAACTCTGCTTAAAGCTTCAGAGAATTTTTTTGTAGAAACCTTTAAAACTGAGCTATCTCCAGATGGTATAACCTGTTCATAGTCAGGGAATTTGCCTTCAATCAACTTACTAACAAATGAGGCATTTGGCGTACTAGTTTTTATAGAGCTATTGCTTAGGTTAACTTCCACAACACCCTCTACATCTCCAACAAGCTTAGCTATTTCATTAATTGATTTTCTGGGAATTATTCCACTTGTGTTGTTTGACGAGACTGCGTCTAGATCTGTTGATGCTATTGCTAGTCTGTGCGCATCAGAGGCTACTGCAAGGATATTTGAGCCCTCAACGGTGATATAAAGGCCGTTTAAGTAATGTCTCCAGTCCTGATTGCCCATAGCAAAAGATGTTTTATTGATTAATGATTTAAGTTTCTTCGAGTCTATTTGAATGGCCTCTCCCTCACTCTCTTCTTCAAAAATAGGAAAGCCGTCACTTGGCAAAGTTTTTAAGTTGTATTTACCTGTTCCAGATTCAATCACTAACTTATCTCCATCTAGAGATATATGGATTTCTGAATCATCTGGCAATAGTCTGCAAAGCTCACTTAATTTTTTTGCTGATGCTGTTGTTTTGCCGCCACTAATGAAGTTAGAAACCACAGAGCTTGTGGAGATTTGTGATTCAAGGTCTGTTGCTGTTAACTGCATAGAGCCCTCATCTACCTCGATTAATACATTAGATAAAATGGGAAGTGTTTGTCTTTTCTCAACAACCCCAAGCGTTAAAGATAGGGCTTTTACTATATCTTGTTTTTTTACGTAAAAATCCATAATTAGTTTGTTAATGCTCTGTTTAAATTTCTATAATCCTCTTCCTGGGAAGGGTCTTCCTTTCTAAGTTCTGCAATTTTTTTACACGCGTGGAGCACTGTGGTGTGGTCTCTTCCGTTAAAAGCTTCTCCTATTTCTGGCAGGCTGTGATTTGTTAATTCTTTGGTTAAGGCCATGGCTAATTGTCTTGGTCTTGTTATGGACCTACTCCTTCTTTTTGATAAAAGATCAGAAAGTTTGATGTTGTAATATTCGGAAACGGTTTTTTGAATATTTTCTATGCTTACCATTTTAGCGGATATCACAAAAAGATCTTTTAATGCATCTTTAACCAAGGCAATATCTATCGGCTGATTTGTGAATTTTGAATTGGCAGAAACTCTCTTAAGGGCTCCTTCAAGCTCTCTAATGTTTGATCTAATTCTTTGCGCAATATAAATAGCGCAATCACTTGGCAGGTCTACACCCATTAAACTTGCTTTTTTCAGAAGCACAGCTGCTCTTGTTTCAAGCTCTGGAGGGTCAATTACCACTGGAAGCCCCCATCCAAGTCTTGACTTTAACCTGTCCTCCAACCCATCAATTTCTTTGGGGTATTTGTCACAAGTTAGAATCATTTGATTGTCTTGATCTAGTAATGCATTAAATGTATGAAAAAACTCTTCTTGGGACTGCTCTTTGCCTGCGAAAAACTGTATGTCGTCTATCAAAAGGGCGTCTGCATTTCTATAAAATGACTTAAACTCGTTCATTGCGCCCAGCTGGAGCGCTTTAACCATATCAGAAACAAATTTTTCTGAATGAACATAAACAACTCTTTTTTCAGGACTTTCTTTAAGAATTTGGTTTCCAACCGCATGCATTAAATGCGTTTTACCCAAACCAACCCCTCCATATATAAATAGCGGGTTATAGTCGCCACTTGGGTTAGAGGCCACTTGTTTTGCTGCAGCTAAAGCAACATGATTAGACTTGCCCTCTACAAAATTGTCAAAAACATAATGATTAACTAGTTTTGGGCCCGATTTTGTCTTTGGGGAGCTATATTTATCAACAAATGTTTCTTTATCAATGGTTTTATAAACAAGACTTATGTCCTTTTTTAGCTCTTTGCTAATAATTTGATTAATTTCGTCTGATAGGTTTTGAACCACATAGTTTAAAACAAAGTCATTTGGTGCTGTTATTTCAAGAGTGTCTTTATTTAAATTGCCTTTTAGGGGGCGAATCCAGGTGTTAAACTCTTCTTGTGTAAGCTTGTTTTCAAGCTTTTCTGTAAATTTTGACCAAAATTCCAAATCATTCTCCTAAAATAGACCTCATAGTCTAACAAAAATTAACAAGATATCTACAGGATAAGTATTAGTATTTCTTGTGGATAAGTTGTTAATAAATAAATATCAACACTTTATTAAGATAATGGGTTGTTTTTTTTATTTTTGCGCTATAATGCACGACCTAATTTAACAGGACGGATATGAAAAGAACATTTCAACCTAGCACACTTAAAAGAAGCAGAACTCATGGCTTTAGAGCTCGCATGGCTACAAAAGCAGGCAGGGCTGTACTTTCTAATAGAAGAAAAAAGGGTAGAAAGGTTCTTTCTGCTTAAATAAATTGGCTCTTCAAAGGCTTCCAAAGCCAGTATTTGTATCTAAAAATCTTAAAATTTTTCAAGTTCCCTCTAGTCAATCTGAACTAAGAATAGCTACACCAAAAAAAAATTTTAAGCTTGCTGTTACTAGAAATAAAATTAAACGACAGATTAAAAGCATTTTTCATTTAAATGATTTAAATAAAAATGATGAGCTTTTTGTAATTATGGTTTTTAAACCTTTTTTATTATTAAGTTATCAAGAAGCTTCTTTTGAGATATGTAAAGCTGTAAAATTATGATACAAAAAAAAATAAGGCTGATATGAACCCGAGATATATTTACATGGCAATTGTTCTGTCGCTGTCTTATGTTTTGTTTTTTCAATGGGGCCAGGTTCAAAAAGCTAAAGAGGTTGGTGTTGAAGAATCCCGTGCTGAGTTTGAGGTAGATGGCCTTGGTAATATATCTATTTTAGAAAATGATTTATTAAAACTAAGTATTAATAATAAAAATGGTTTAATTGTTGAATCAAGGCTCAAAGAGTTCCCTGTTTACCCTGGCTCACAAAGAGGTGTGAGGGTTTTAGGTTCTGGTGAGAAATCTCCGTCGGGTGAGGCTGCATTAAAGTACTACTTAAAAAGTGGGTTTAGTGGCTTAAATAAAAATACACCTTTTCCTTACACGGTTGTTGCCTCAGATACTAATAAAATTATTCTTGAGTCGAAAGAGGTTGGTGCTAGAAAAACAATATCTTTGTCTGAAACTCCATATGAGATAAATATATTTGATGAAAATTTATCAGGTACCTCTTTTAAGCCTTATATAGCATTATATAGAAATCAGGCTCTTCCAATTGACATGCCTACAGGTTTTTTTACAAATGCATCTTATAGAGGTGTTGCGTTTAATACCAAAGAGGATCCTTATAAAAACACAAGACTGCGATCCCTTGATGAATCTCAGGTATATAGACAAAGTGGTGGCTGGGTTGCCTTTATTCAAAAATATTTCATGGCCTCTATTCTGGGATCAGATAAGTATGATTACTCTTTCTTTGCTAACCCAAAATCAGACACAGATCTTTTTTCAATGGGTTATTTTGTTGAGCCGGACATAGAGAGCTTTGAGATGCTTAATTCTTTTGAGCACAGAGTTTTTATAGGGCCCAAAACGAGAGATGTTTTAGCAAACAAAAGGGGTGTAAGTGATCTTGAGTTATCAATAGACATGGGTTGGTTTTGGTTTTTAGCTCAACCAATGGTTTGGTTGCTTGCTAAAATAAACGACCTGGTTGGTAACTGGGGGATTTCTATCATTCTATTGACGTTTATTATTAAAGCTATTTTTTGGCCTTTGTCAGCTAAAGGCTTTAGGTCTGTAGCAAAAATGCGACTCTATCAGGATGATGTTGTTGAGATTAAGAATAGATATAAAAATGATCCTCAAAAGGCCCAGGTTGAGACAATGGCGTTTTATGGTAAAAAGGGCATAAACCCTCTTGGTGGTTGCTTACCAATGCTTCCTCAGTTTCCGTTTTTTATAGCTTTATTTTTTGCTCTGCGTGAAAGCGTTGAGCTTAGGCATGCCCCTCTTGGTCTTTGGTTACAAGATTTGTCAGCTCCAGACCCTTTGTTTATTCTGCCAATGCTGATGGCTTTTATTATGTTTATGACTCAGAAACTGGCGCCGCCAATGCCTGGATCGGACCCAACACAGATGGCTGTTATGAAGTTTATGCCAATAATGTTTTCAATTTTCTTTGTGTTTCTTCCCTCTGGTTTGGTTTTGTATTCAGTAACAAATGCCCTTGTTACTTATCTGCAACAGGTATTTATCTACAAAACTGTTGGCGCTAAACTAACCGAGTAATTGTTTTGTCTATTGTTTTTGCCTTAGCAACACCCGCCTCTAAGTCTGCCCTTTGTGTTTTTAGGGTTTCTGGAGATGGTTGTTTAAAAGTTCTTGGTTCTATTTTTGGCAATCCTCCAATTGAGCCGAGAAGGTTTTATCACAGTTCGTTAATTTCTCAATCAGGTGTCATAGATAGTGTTGGTGTTGTTTTTTTTAAAGGGTCTTCTGGTTATACGGGCGAAGATTCTTTTGAGGTATACGCTCATGGCGGCCTTGCTGTTATGGGGTCTGTGGTTGATTTATTTAAAGAGTTGGATTTTGACGAGGCTGGCCCTGGTGAGTTTACAAAGCGTGCATTTTTAAATAATAAGCTATCTTTAAGTGAGGCTGAGAGTGTTGTGGATGTTATCAACGCCTCTAGTAAAGAGGTTTTAGAGGTTTCCTTAAACTCCTTAAGCGGGGGGTTTTCTGAAGAACTTTATAGCTTCTCGGAAAGGGTTGATACTCTTAGAAAGTTTATTGAGGGGTCAATAGATTTTTCTGATGAAGATTATGATTTTATAAAAGAGGGTGGTGTTGTAGATGATATTTCATGCCTTTGTGCTGACTTTGGTGGGTTTGTAAATAAATGCTACTTGGCTGGGGAGGGTGAGTTAAAGAAAATGGTTTTGTTTGTTGGTCCGCCCAATTCTGGAAAATCCTCATTGTTTAACAGGTTGTTGGGTTCTGATCGAGCCCTGGTGTCTGATATACCGGGAACAACAAGGGATTTGATTGAGTCTGAGGTTTTTTATAACAACTCTTCCTTTGGTGTTCTTGATAGCGCCGGCATAAGAAGCACTGAGGATGTTGTAGAGGGCAAAGGAATAGAGTTAACAATTGCACACATAAAAGATGTTGATGTTGTTGTTGGTGTTTTTGATTCCTTGTGTGATAAAGAGCTTAATAAAATAAAAGCACTCGCTGGTGGTAAAAATTTTATATCTGTCCTAAATAAGTCTGATTTGGGTGTTTTTAATAAAGATGGTTTGTTTGATGTTTTGGTTTCTGCAAAAAACGGAGATGGTGTAACGGAGCTTAAGAATAAAATATCTTTAGTTTCTGAGAATGCCGGGCCTGATGGTCAAAAGTATTTCGCTCGAAGTCGTCATATTAAGTTGTTTGATGAGGGGTTGGGTTTTCTTGAGGCCGCTATGTTTAAATTGAGGTCCGGGAGTGATGTTGAGTTGGCTGCGGAGGATCTGCGGTTTGCAAGGGCGTCTTTTGATGAGGTGGTTGGGGTTAAAACTTCTGACTCTCTTCTTGGAGATATTTTTAGTGATTTTTGTATAGGCAAATAGTGTTATTTTTATGTGTATAGGCTGTTGTTAAAAAATACTGTTTTTTTAGTCAACAGTTTTTGTAAAGCTTGTTTATAGCTTTTCCAAAGGGTTTAGTGTTGTTTGTAAACAACCCTTAGGCCTTTTGGGGTTTGGGGTGGTTTGAGTTTTGCACAGAAAAAACCACACCCAATAATAATAACAATAAGTATAATAATACTTATGTTATAAATTTTTTATTGTTAATAAATAAAGATTATGAGTAATGAATATGATGTTGTTGTAGTTGGTGGTGGCCATGCCGGGGTGGAGGCTGCGCACGCCGTTTACAGAAGCGGCCTAAGCTGCGCGCTTGTGTCTTTTTCATACGAAACCATTGGCCAAATGTCTTGTAATCCCGCGATAGGAGGGCTGGGCAAGTCGCACCTAGTAAGGGAGGTTGATGCCATGGGCGGAATAATGGCTCAAGCAACGGACATGTCAGGAATTCAATATAGAACCCTAAACACAAGAAAAGGTAACTCTGTTCAAGCCCTAAGAGCTCAGTGCGATAGAGAGCTTTATAAAAAAGCAATTCAAGACACACTCAAACTAACAGACATCGAAATCATAGAAGGCGAGGTAATAGACCTATTGTCAAACAAGGAAAGTGTTTTTGGAGTTCTTTTGGCGGACAACACAGAGGTGAGGGGTAAAAAAACAATCCTAACAACAGGAACATTTTTAAACGGCATAATGTATACAGGCCAAGATAAAATTCAAGGCGGCAGAGTCGGCGAGTCCGCAGCAATACCCCTTTCAAGAAAACTATATAGCCTCAACCTTCCAATGGGCAGGCTGAAAACAGGCACACCGGCAAGAATTAAAATGTCTAGCCTAGACCTTGGCCTAATGGAGGAGCAAAAAGGAGAAACCCCAACACCCTGGATGGCTTTATCAGAACACCCCACAGAACACCAAAAGCAGTTATCTTGCTATATAACCAGAACCAACAAAAACACCCACAAAATAATTAAGAAAAACATTCACCTTTCAGCGATGTATTCCGGAAACATCTCAGGCATAGGGCCCAGGTACTGCCCTTCTATTGAAGACAAGGTTTTTAAGTTTGGAGGAAAAGACAGCCATCAAATATTTATTGAGCCCGAGGGCATAAACAAAGACCTGGTATACCCTAACGGCATTTCAACCAGCCTGCCCAAACAAGCACAAGAAGATTTTATATACTCAATTGCTGGAATGGAGAATTCTCAGATAGAGGAATACGGTTACGCGGTTGAATATGATTTTGTAGACCCAAGATCCTTAAACCCAACCATGGAAACAAAGTTTTTTAAAAATTTATACCTAGCTGGGCAAATAAATGGCACAACAGGCTATGAGGAGGCTGCTGCACAAGGGCTTATGGCGGGAGCCAACGCCGCAAACAAAATTAAAAACAAAGAGAGCCTAATATTAGAGAGAAGCGAGGCTTATATAGGCGTTCTTATTAACGACCTTACTACACATGGTGTAACTGAGCCCTACCGAATGTTTACAAGCCGAGCTGAACACAGGCTGATGCTTGGTCAAGATAACGCCGAACAAAGGCTTTTAATTATTGCAAAAAAAGCAGACCTCGTGTCTGAAAAAAGAATCAACAGCTTTGAGAAAAAAGAGAATGCATACAACACCTTCTTAGAAAACAGTATTATAAAAAGAAAAGTAAAAAGCTTTATTGACTCAAGCGGCAAAAAAATTGACTTAAAGGAAAAGGCAAGCATAGAAACAATTTTAAAAAGAACAGACATTTCCAGAGAAAACATTATAGAGATATCAGACACAGGCCCAGAAAACCTTCTTTTTTTAGATAGGGCCATGGTAGAGATAAAGTATAGCGGCTATATAGAAAAGCAAAAAAGAGAAGTCCTTAAAAACAAAAAACTTAACCTAAAAGACATTCCAAAGAACTTTCCATACACATCAATATCAGGACTCTCTAACGAGGTAAAGGAAAAACTAAACAAAACACAACCAACAACAGTTGGGGCGGCATCAAAAATAGAAGGCGTAACGCCGGCAGCTATAAATTTACTACTGGTATATATAAAAAAAGCAGAACTTGAAACTTTAGATGCATAACCTAGACCTGCCTAAAAACCAAGAGCAAAAAATACAAACCTTTGTAGAGGAAGCTTTTCGATATAACAAAGCCCATAACCTTTTTGTAAGAAAATCAATTGAAGAGATATACCAAAAGGACATCAACGACTGTATGCCACTAATAAAATTTATTGAAAAAAACGATAAAATATTAGATGTTGGCACAGGCGCGGGTTTTCCCGGAATGCTTATTGGCATCATAAGACCAGACACCAAAATAACCCTTGTAGAGTCAAATAAAAAGAAAACATATTTCTTAAAGAAGACCATTAGGAAGCTTGAAATACTAAACATAAAAGTTCAAGAGGAACACCTTACAAACAAATCAGATATAGGAATCTTTGATGTGGTGACAGCAAGGGCGTTCTCACAAACCCAAAACATAATTAATATATGCAACCCATTTTTACAAACAGGAGGAAGGTATTTGCTGCTAAAGGGTAAAGAAGAAAAAATTCTAGAAGAGATAGAAACTATAAACAAAAAAGAACACAAGTATGAAATAATCAGAATTAAAAACAAATATGAAGAAAGACACATTCTTGTAATCACTAAACAAAATTGAATAAAGTAATAGCTATAGCAAACCAAAAAGGCGGAGTTGGCAAAACCACAACAGCTGTTAATCTTGCAGCAAGCCTAGCGGCTACAAAAAGAAAAGTTTTATTAATAGACTTAGACCCACAGGGCAACGCAACAACAGCAGCTGGGATTAAAGAAGAAAGCCCCAACACTCTTTATGAGATATTTTTCGACAATATTTCTATCAATGAGAGTATTTATGAAAGCTCAGGCGGTTACCAAATACTCCCAGGCGGGCAAGACCTTTTAGCCCTAGAGATTGGAATACGCAATCAAAACCAACAACAATTTTTAGCCAAAACCATTAAAACAATAACCACGGATTTTGATTACACCATAATTGATACCCCGCCAACACTAAATCAACTAACAATAGAGGCGCTTTTTGCTGCATCAGGAACACTTATCCCTCTTCAGTGTGAATACTATTCGCTCGAAGGAATATCTGGGCTCATGGACACAATTCAATCCCTTTCAAATAAAAATCTGTCATCAAACAGAGTTTTGGGTATTATTAGAACCATGGTAGATATGAGAAATAATTTGGCAAAAGAGGTATCAGAAGAACTGGAAGCACACTTTTCTAGCATCTTGTTTAATACAATAATACCAAGAAACATTAAACTTGCAGAAGCCCCAAGTCACGGGGTTGCAGCATTACAATATATGCCTAACTCCTATGGCGCAAAAGCATATCTTGCACTTGCTGGCGAGCTAATAAGAAGGGTGGAAAATGTCTGATAAAAAAGTTTTAAACAGGGGATTAGATGCCCTTCTTGGATCAACACAGGGCCCAATCCAAAGATCGGTAAAAGAAATACAAATATCAGAAATATCACCAGGAAGATTTCAGCCCAGACAAGACTTTAATGAAGAAAAAATTTCTGAGCTTTCCTCTTCTATACAAAAACACGGCGTACTTTCACCAATTCTTGTAAGAGAGGTTGGGTTTAATGCTTTTGAGGTTATAGCTGGAGAAAGACGCTTAAGAGCTTCAAAAAAAGCAGGGCTTGATTCAATTCCATGTTTGATTGATCAAAAAGAAGATCAAAGCGCCCTAGAGGCTGCGCTGATCGAAAACCTTCAAAGAGAAGACCTTAATGCTGTTGAAGAAGCTAGAGGTTACGATAGGCTAAAAAGAGAGTTTGGATTAACCCAAGAAGATGTAGCTAGAACAACAGGAAAAGCTAGAAGCACGATAGCGAATTCGCTTCGATTATTATCACTACCAGCGTCAGTGCTAGATCTTTTATCACAAGGAGGCTTGGAAAAAGGCCATGCAAAACTCCTTGTTTCGCTTGATGCCGACAAAGCATCAAACCTTGCAAAGCAAATTATTGAATCAAACTTAACGGTTAGAGAGGCACAAACTTTAATCTCTAAAAAACCAAACAAAACCCCTTCAAAAATAAAATCTAAAGACCTTTTAAATATCGAACAAGAGATGTCAGAAGGTTTTGGTCACAGGATAGAAATTGATGCAAAAAACAAAAAAAACGGCAAAGTCTCAATACATTACTCAACAGCAGAAGAGTTAGAAAATATTATTAGCAAATTAGTCTAACTTAAAGACTTAAATCACTTGTTCTTCAGGCGTTATCTTTCTATAATTCTCGCCTGTATTCCTAATATTTTTTTATACACTTGAAGCATCTAAAAAATTTAACAAAAAACCAAGCATTAACAGCATTTTTGTTGATTTTAATGGGTATTTACAACCTACAAGTTTTAGGAATTACCATGTTGTATCTTTTGCTTGTCGATCAAGCAAACAGGCTTAGTTATGCATTTAAAACAGAAGCTTCAAATTTAATGGCAGGCTGGACTTCAAAGTGGGCTTTGTTTATAGCTTTTTTATTGTTTTCACTAACCTTTATTAGCGAGCATTATTTGCTTCTTCTGACCGCATTTGTCTGTATTAATTTTTTTTACAAACCAAATAATTCTAACGCTGGTATTGCAACATAATGGCTAAAGAACTTACATCATCTAGCTATATTCAGCATCATTTAACCAATCTAACGTGTGGAAAAGTAGATGAAGGTTGGACTTGCGACCCGCATCGTGTCGAAGAGATGGGTTTTTGGGCTTTTCATGTTGATTCTTTGGGATGGTCGGTATTTTTGGGCATCGTTTTTATTGTCTTATTTAGACTAGGGATACCAAAACTAACAACAGAAGCTCCAAGCGGGCTGCAAAATTTTGTTGAGATGGTGGTAGAGTTTGTGAATGAAAATGTCAGGAGCATCTTTACTTCTGCAACCAACCCTCTTATTGGACCCATTGCACTAACCATTATGGTTTGGGTATTTTTAATGAATCTAATGGACCTTGTCCCAGTAGACTACCTTCCAGAATTAGCTAAAGGTGTCGGACTTGAGTATTTTAAAGTTGTTCCTACAACAGACCCCAATATCACTTTAGGCATGGCCTTAGCTGTATTTATTTTAACCATTTTTTATAGCATTAAGGTAAAGGGACTTAAGGGTTTTATAGGCGAATTAACTTTGCATCCTTTTGGTAAATACATGATCCCAGTTAATATAGTTTTAGAAGGTGTTAATTTTATAGCCAAACCTATCTCTTTAGGGCTTAGGCTGTTTGGAAATTTATATGCAGGAGAGATGGTTTTTATACTTATCGCTTTAATGATGTTCTTTAGCTCCTTTGCATTTGGGATAATGGGAATATTTTTACATGTTGGTTGGGCGCTTTTTCATATTTTAATACTAGCGTTACAAGCATTTATTTTTATGGTGTTAACCGTTGTTTATTTAGCAATGGCGCACGAAACAGAGGATCATTAATAGATCCTCATTTTTGAAAGGAGAAAGAAATGGAATTTAATATTTTAGCTGCAGGAATCATGATTGGCCTTGGTGCTGTCGGTGCTGCAATCGGAGTGGGTGTTTTGGGTGGTAAATATTTGGAAGGTGCTGCGCGCCAACCAGAGCTAATACCGCTTTTAAGAACTCAATTATTTATTGTAATGGGTCTTGTTGATGCTATTCCTATGATTGGCGTTGGTCTTGGTCTTTACTTAATGTTTGCTACTTAATTTAGAATGAATATTAATGCCACCTTATTCGGACAAACTATAGCTTTTGTTATTTTTGTGGCTATATGCTGGAAGTATGTATGGCCGCCAATTATTGCTGCCATGGCTGAGCGCGAAAAAAGAATAGCTGATGGGTTAGAGGCTGCTAAAAAAGCAGATGACTCATTAGAAGAAGCTCAACTTGCTTTTGATAAAGAACTAAATAAAGCAAAAGTAGAAGCTTCAGAGTTAATTGATAAAGCTAACCAAAGAGCTTCTCAAATAGTGAGCGATGCCAAAAACAAAGCTCAAGATGAAGCTGAAAAGATTTTATCCTCAGCGTCTAAAACTATTGAGAATGAAACAAATAATGCAAAAGAAGAATTAAAATCACAGATGTCTGAAATTATCATTGATACAACTCAAAAAATCTTGGATCAAGAAATTTCTCCTGAGAAGCACGATGATCTTCTTAAGAAAGCTGCAGCGGAACTATAGAAATGATTGAACTCACCTCATTAGCCAGACCATATGCGAAAGCAATATTTTCTGCCGCTTTAGAGGCGGGCGAAGTTAATTCTGTTGAAAACGAACTTAATCTTTTAGGCCAAGCTATTCAAACAGAGCAAATAAATAAAATTATAGAAAACCCAGAACTTTCTAAAACAGAAACGGCAGCAAAACTGATAAGTGTTTTTGATGCAGAATTATCAAACCTGACTAAACGCCTTATAGATGTTTTAGCAGAAAATGGCAGATTAAATCTCCTAAGTGCTATTTTTGATATTTATCAGGAATTACTTCAAGAGCATAACAATCAAAGCTCAATAGAGGTCATCGTTGCCTCTGAGCCAAGCGCTGAATCAAAACAAACTATTATTAACAAACTTCAAGCTTTGCATGGAGCAAGTGCGAACATCAACTTTAAAGAAGATGCCTCTATAATGGGCGGCATGTCTTTAAAGGTTGGTGATGAAACTTTAGACCTTTCCATAAGAGGAAGAGTCAAAAAACTAGTAAACCAATTAAATTTTTAAGGTAAAAAAATGAGTCAATTAAATCCATCTGAAATCTCAAGCGTCCTAAAAGACAAAATAGCAGGCTTAGATTTATCTGCAGAAAGAAAGAATGAGGGCATTATCGTTAGTATTTCTGACGGTATTGTTCGAATACACGGCATGGGCGATGTTATGTATGGTGAATTAATAGAGTTTGAGAACGGGACTTTTGGTCTTGCGCTCAACTTAGAGCAAGATTCAGTTGGCGCTGTTGTGCTTGGTGACTACTTGGAGCTTATTGAGGGCCAAAAAGTTGTTTGTACAGGAAGAATTCTAGAGGTTCCTGTTGGGGAAGCGTTACTAGGAAGAGTAGTTAATACTTTAGGTGCTCCAATCGATGGTAAGGGTGAAATAAAAGCTGAAGCGACTGCCCCTGTTGAGGTTGTTGCCCCTGGTGTTATTGCTCGTCAATCCGTTGATCAACCGGTCCAAATTGGACTAAAAGCCATTGATGCCATGGTTCCAATTGGCAGAGGTCAAAGAGAGCTTATTATTGGCGACAGACAAACAGGAAAAACTGCTGTAGCTATTGATGCGATTATTAACCAAAAAGGCACAGGGGTTAAATGTATCTATGTTGCCATTGGTCAAAAACAATCGACTGTTGCTAGTGTTGTTAAAAAATTAGAAGAACATGGAGCTATGGAGCATACAACTGTGGTTTCAGCCTCAGCGTCTGATCCAGCCCCTATGCAATATCTTTCAGCATATGCCGGGTGTTCAATGGGAGAATATTTCAGAGATAAGGGTGAAGATGCTCTTATTGTATATGATGATTTATCTAAGCAAGCGGTAGCCTATAGACAGGTATCCTTGCTATTAAAACGTCCTCCAGGAAGAGAAGCATATCCAGGAGATGTTTTCTATCTACATTCAAGATTATTAGAAAGAGCAGCTAGAGTTAATGCTGACTATGTTGAAAAAGCTACCGGCGGAAAAGTTAAAGGCAAAACAGGATCTTTAACAGCACTGCCTATTATTGAAACTCAAGCAGGCGATGTTTCGGCTTTTGTTCCAACTAATGTAATTTCAATTACAGATGGTCAGATTTATCTTGAGACTGAATTATTTAATTCAGGAATACGACCAGCTATTAATGCAGGTCTCTCTGTTTCAAGAGTTGGTGGAGCGGCACAAACTAAAATTATGAAAAAACTTGCTGGTGGAGTTAGAACAGCTTTAGCTCAGTATCGTGAACTAGCAGCCTTCTCCCAATTTGCATCTGATTTAGATGACGCAACAAAGCAACAGCTTGCAAATGGACGAGCATTTACAGAGCTTTTAAAACAAAAGCAATTTGCACCCATGTCAGTAGCTCAACAAGCGCTAAGCTTATTTGCTGCAGATAGAGGTTATTTGGCAGATGTGGAAGTGAACAAAATTTTAGCTTTTGAAGAAGCACTACATGGCTACTTAACAGCTGAGAAAAGTGATCTTGAAAAACAAATTAATGATACCGGCGATTGGGATGATGGTATTGAAAAGCAATTCACGGAACTTGTTGAATCTTTCAAGAAAACACAAACCTTTTAACGAAATAAGAAATAAGAAATGGCTAATACAAAAGAAGTAAGAAAGCAGATTGCGAGTATCAAAGGTACTCAAAAGATTACTTCAGCTATGGAGTTAGTGGCCGCGAGCAAGATGAAAAAAACTCAAGACGGAATGCTTGAAGGCAGACCTTATTCTGAAAAAATTAAAGATGTGATTGCTCATATTGCAACTGCTAACTCAGAATACTCTCATCCTTTTTATGAAGAGAGAAAGCCTAAAAAAGCATGTTTTATTATTGTTTCATCTGACAAGGGTTTATGTGGCGGATTAAATATTAATGTATTTAAAAAGGTTATTACTAAGTCAGCTGAATTAAATGCTCAAGGCATTGAATCTTGCTTTGCTCTTATTGGCTCAAAGTCAGCATCCTTTTTTAAGAGCATAGGTGGCGAGGTTGTTGCTAAAGTAGAGAAGCTAGGGGATAAACCAAACCCTGATGATTTAATTGGATTAACAAAAGTTGTTTTAGATCTTCATAAAAATGGAGATATTGATCAGGCCTATCTTTGCTCAAACTCCTTTGTTAATACAATGACTCAGCAACCAGGAGTAGAGCAATTAATACCATTGCCAGCAGTAGAGCAAGATCCTTTGGCTTCAACGCACTGGGATTACCTATATGAGCCAGAGGCTAAAGAATTACTAGAGGGGCTTTTAACCAGATACATAGAGTCCTTAATTTATCAGGCAGTAGTTGAAAATAATGCATGTGAACAAGCGGCAAAAATGATTGCTATGAAAAATGCTACAGACAATGCAGGCGATTTGATTAAAGAATTAGAACTTTTATATAACAACGTAAGACAGGCAGCTATCACTCAAGAACTCTCAGAGATAGTTGGCGGCGCATCAGCAGTTTAAGGAGAAAAATATGAGTAACGGGTTAATTACACAAATTATCGGAGCGGTTATCGATGTTGAATTCGAAAAAACCAATGTTCCCAGAATATATGAAGCACTAACTATTGATGAAACTGGAACAGTTTTGGAAGTTCAGCAGCAGCTTGGTGATGGGGTTGTTAGAACTATTGCTATGGGAGTTACAGAAGGCTTAAAAAGGGGCCTTGATGTTTTAAGAACAAATGCTCCTATTTCAGTTCCAGTGGGCGAAGAGACTCTTGGAAGAATTATGGATGTTCTAGGAAATCCTATTGATGAAAGAGGCCCAATAGGCGAAAAAGAAAAAATGCCTATTCACAGAAAACCACCTACTTATACAGAATTAGCTGCATCAAATGATTTGCTTGAAACAGGCATTAAAGTTATTGATCTTATGTGTCCTTTTGCAAAAGGTGGAAAGGTTGGGCTATTTGGCGGAGCGGGTGTTGGTAAGACAGTTAACATGATGGAACTGATTAATAATATTGCTACCGAGCATTCAGGATTATCAGTTTTTGCAGGAGTAGGAGAGCGAACCAGAGAGGGCAACGATTTCTATTTCGAAATGCAAGAGTCAGGAGTTGTTAATATTGAAAAGCCTTTAGAGTCAAAAGTTGCCATGGTATATGGTCAAATGAATGAGCCTCCAGGAAATAGACTTAGAGTGGCTTTAACAGGACTAACAATGGCTGAAAAATTCAGAGATGAGGGCAGAGACGTGCTTTTATTTATTGATAATATTTATCGTTACACCCTTGCTGGAGTTGAAGTTTCAGCTCTGCTTGGAAGAATGCCATCAGCTGTTGGTTATCAGCCAACACTAGCTGAGGAAATGGGAGCGCTGCAAGAGAGAATTACTTCTACCAAATCTGGTTCTATTACTTCAATTCAAGCGGTATATGTTCCAGCTGATGATTTAACAGACCCTTCACCAGCGACAACATTTGCTCATTTGGATGCAACAGTTGTTTTATCTAGATCCATTTCTGAGCTTGGTATTTACCCTGCGGTGGATCCATTGGATTCAACGAGTAGACAGCTGGAACCTTTCACTGTTGGACAGGAGCATTACGATGTTGCCCAAGGAGTTCAGCAGATCTTACAAAGATATAACGAGCTGAAAGACATTATTGCTATTTTAGGTATGGATGAATTATCTGAAGAAGATAAAGAGCTAGTCGCACGAGCAAGAAAAGCACAAAGATTCTTATCTCAACCTTTTACCGTAGCTGAAATTTTTACAGGTACTCCAGGTAAATATGTATCACTAGAAGATACCATTAAAGCTTTTAAAGGCATCCTTGCTGGCGACTATGATGGTCTGCCAGAACAGGCTTTTTATATGGTCGGTACTATAGAAGAAGCAGTAGAAAAAGCTAAAACATTATAAGTATGAGCAATATTAAGATCAGCATAGTGTCCTCGAGTGAGGAAATATATTCAGGTGAGGCCACTATGGTTTTTGCTACTGGATCACTAGGCGAGCTTGGTATAGCGCCCGGACATACACCTTTGTTAACAGGCCTAGCACCTGGGCCTGTTAGAGTTCAAAATGGCTCAGAAGAAGAAACCTTTTTTTGCTCAGGCGGCTTTGTTGAAGTTCAACCAGACATGGTTACTATTTTGTCTGATACAGCCGAAAGAGCAGATAGTCTAGATGAATCAGAAGCCTTAAAAGCTAAAGAGGCAGCAGAGCAAAGTTTAGCCGATCAGCAGTCAACAATTGACTACGCAAAAGCAGCAGCGCAACTCGTCGAAGCTGTCGCAAGATTAAAAACTATTCAAAAACTGCGCAAAAACATTTAAGGTTAGTCTTTAACTTTAAATTATTGTGAAAATACATACTATTATTCTTGCAGCCGGAGCTGGCTCTAGAATGAAATCTAATAAAGCTAAAGTTCTCCAAACCATTGGTGGCATGTCTATGCTCCAAAGAGTTCTAAGAACGACAGCAAATCTTCATTCAAAATCTACAGTTGTTTTAGGACATGACAAAGACGGGGTTTTAAAGCATCTCCAAAACATAGAAGGTGATGTTTCTACAGTCATTCAAACCAATCAACTTGGTACTGCTGATGCTGTAAAAAGCGCTATGTCTCATACCAGCAAGGATGAAACGGTCTTAGTCCTATATGGCGATGTTCCTTTGGTATCAGAAGACTCCTTAAGAGAATTAATTAAAAAATCCAAGGACGGTTTCTCAATTCTTACTACCTCTCTAGATAATCCTTTTGGTTATGGCAGAGTGGTTACTAATGCTGACAATATAGCCCAAGCTATAGTTGAAGAAAAAGATGCAACAGCTGATATAAAACTTATTAAAGAAATTTTTACAGGCATTTTATGCATAAACCAAGAGCTTTTAGAGGCTGGACTCCAAGAAGTTACCAATGATAATGCGGCTCAAGAGTTTTATTTAACTGACCTAGTTAAGATTATTTCTGCAAAAGGTATTAATATAATACCTGTTACCGCAAATAATGATGAGGTAAGAGGAGCAAACAGTAAATCAGAACTCGAGGCGCTTGAATCAATACTAAGAAATATGAACGCACAAGACTTATTAGACAAAGGCATCACACTAGCCGATAAATCAAGAACAGACGTTAGAGGCAGCGTAGATGCTGGTAATGACTGCTCAATTGATATCAATGTGATATTGGAAGGCAATATTAAGCTTGGAAATGGAGTTTCTATTGGCGCAAACAACTATTTAAAAGATGTCGTCATTGGCGATAACACAACTATCGAGCCCTTTTCTCATCTGTGTAATGCAAAGGTTGGTTCACAATGCAGTATCGGCCCTTATGCTCGACTAAGAGAGGGCAGCGTAATTGAGGATGGAGCTAAAGTTGGCAACTTTGTAGAAACTAAAAAAACCACTTTAGGCAAAGGCGCTAAAGCCAATCACTTTACCTACCTTGGTGATGCGGAGGTTGGTGAGAATACTAATATTGGCGCGGGAACGATTACTTGTAATTATGACGGGACTAACAAACATCAGACCACTATAGGCAGTGATAGTTTTATTGGTACCAATTCATCACTCGTTGCTCCAGTTGAGATTGGCAACAATGCATACGTAGGAGCTGGCTCTGTTATTACTAAAGATGTTCCAGATAATGCTTTGGCCGTAGGCCGAGGCAAACAGGTAATCAAAGAAGATTGGTCTAAGGATAAAAAATAATGTGTGGAATTATAGCTGCTGCATCTACTAGAAATGTAGGTAAACTTTTAGTACAAGGTCTTCATAAGATGGAGTACAGAGGCTATGACTCTGCTGGCATAGCGCTGCATCAAAACGACTCAATAGCGCATCTTAGAGCGCTTGGAAAAGTTCAGTTACTTGAAGACAAAATGGTTGCTGAAAAACCAAAAAGTAAGCTGGGTATAGCGCATACAAGATGGGCAACCCATGGAGAGCCATCAGAAATAAACGCTCATCCGCACCAATCAAAAAATAACGTTTATATTGTTCACAACGGCATCATTGAAAATTACATAGAACTCAGAGAGTCTTTGATCAAAGATGGTTATGAATTTTTATCCCAAACAGACTCAGAACTCATAGCCCATTTGCTTGATCTTTATCTTAAACAAAGCAACAACATGATTGATGCCATGTATCTTGCAAAAGCCAAACTAGAGGGGGCTTATGCCATTGCAGCTATTGATATCAACGACAATGAAAGCCTTGTAGTTGCAAGAAACAAGTCACCTTTATTATTGGGCCTAGGCACAGACGAAATACTTGCTGCATCTGACCCTTTGGCAATTGGTCAATTAACCAATGAATTTATCTTTTTAGAAGACGGCGATGTGGCTGAAATTTCAGCAGAAGCCTATACAATTTTTGATGCTAACAAAAAACAAGTCACCAGAGAGATTACTAAGATAGATATTTCCAGTCAGGCAACTTCAAAAGGTGAGTATAAGCATTATATGGAAAAGGAAATTTATGAGCAGCCCCAAGCTATTCTAAATACCATTGATGGCAGAATAGGCGGCGATGATGTGCTGGATAATATTTTTGGCCTGGGTTCAGCTGAATTATTTGCACAAGTGGAGCGAATTCAAATAGTAGCCTGTGGAACCAGCCTGCATGCCGGCCGAGTAGCAGCCAATTGGTTTTCCTCTATCTCTGAGCTTCCATGTCAGGTTGATTATGCAAGTGAGTATAGGTATAGGAACCCCCATGTTGATAAGAACTCTTTATTAATTACTATTTCCCAATCAGGCGAAACCGCAGATACCCTTGCTGCATTAAGATACGCAAAAGAAAAAGACTATCTAGGCTCGGTTGGAATTTGTAATGTGCCAACAAGCTCTTTAGCCAGAGAATCAGATTTTGTTTTATTTACTAATGCAGGGCCTGAGATTGGCGTTGCTTCCACCAAAGCATTTACCACTCAACTTGCCGGCCTCATGCTCCTGGCACTATCTTTAGCAAAAAGCAGAGAATTAAATCCAATACTAAGAAAGCGAGTGGTTACTGCACTAAGGACTTTACCAGAAGTTATTCATGAGACTTTAAAGCTCAAAGATCAAATTTTAGCAATAGCACCAGCTATAGCAAGCAAAGATAATGCGCTTTTCTTGGGAAGAGGAGTCTTTTACCCGATTGCAAAAGAGGGTGCCTTAAAATTAAAAGAGATTTCATATATTCATGCTGAAGCTTATCCAGCCGGCGAACTTAAACATGGACCATTAGCGCTTATAGATGAAAATATGCCAGTTATAGCTTTAGCCCCAGAGAGTGAAATTGCAGAAAAGCTTGTATCTAATTTAGAAGAAGTCAAAGCTAGAGGTGGAACTCTTTACGTATTTGCAGATCCATCAGTAACTATGGATGTAAATAATGGCGCTGTGATAAGCATGCCTAAGTGCGACTTTCTTTTAACACCTATTATTTATACCATCCCCCTTCAACTGCTTTCTTATGAAGTAGCCCTTTTAAGAGGCACAGATATTGACCAACCAAGGAACTTAGCTAAGTCAGTCACCGTCGAGTAGCCATAGCTAGGTTTTAACTTTTACCTCGCATTCTGCGGGTGTTTTAAAAATTCCAAAAAAACAACCCCGGTAAAAACTACTCTAAAAATTTCACCTATTTTTTCGTGTTAGCGAAAGTCATGAGGGGTTGATATGACTACTTGCGGTCTCTTATGAGTATTCATAAGACATTTATAGAGAGTCATGGCAAAATAAATTTATGCATAGAGGTAAGTGTAAAGAGTGTAAAAAAAATGTTTTGGCAAAAGAAGTATTCGGCCCTCGACGGCGCACTAGGGAGTTGACGTCTGTTTAAGCACATTCACATTGTTGCCTGCTCGCCGCGATCCGGTACTACTCTCTTGCACGAGGCGATGGTCACCTGTTTTCGGACAAACAAGCATTATGACCATGAGATTCGCTTTCACCTCGTAACCGCAAAAAACAACGATGTGGTTATCACGAAACGACCCAGAGATACGTTGTACATGCCAGGAGTCATCGACGATCCTAATCTCTATGTCATTTACGTAACGCGCGATCCGCGTGATGTCATCGTTAGCCGGCACGGTAAGAGCGAGGAT
>CAJJAC010000007.1 GCA_905181955.1 SAR86 cluster bacterium SAR86B | reverse complement strand
TCTTCAGCAACTACTTCTTCAGCAGGAGCTTCTTCAGCAACTACTTCTTCAGCAACTACTTCTTCAGCAGGAGCTTCTTCAGCAGGAGCTTCTTCAGCAGCCTTCGCGGCTTCTTCTTCAGCTTTAGCAGCAGCTTCTTCAGCTGCCTTAACAGCAGCTTCTTCAGCTAATCTTTTAGCAATTGCATCTTTTTTAGCTTCTTGTTTTGCATTTTTAGCAGCAAGTTTAACTTCAAGTTCTTCTGGAGATAGTTTAGCTTCCTTAACAAGGTTATTAACCCTATCACTCATTTGAGCGCCTTTTGAAATCCATAGGTCAACTTTTTCAAGATCAACTCTTAATCTTTCTTCTTGGCCTTTTGCCGAAGGATTAAAAAATCCTAATCTTTCAATGAAAGCGCCATCTCTTGGCTTTCTCTCGTCTGCAACTGTTATATTGTAGTAAGGGTTTTTTTTCGCCCCACTTCTAGCTAATCTTATAATTACCATACTGTCTCAAATAAAAATTTATGTTAAAAAGGCGCTTATTTTAGTTTAACCTTGATAATTTTGATAGTATTAATATATAAGTTTTTACAAACTAACAATTAAATGAACCTTTTATATATAGCATTCAGCTCAACTACTGCGTATTTTCTCACGAAAATATTCTATAAAAGATCTAATTATATTTATATATCTGCTGTAATTGCTTGTTTAATAGGCTTTTTTTTCTATTTTATTTTTTACAGTCAGCAATCTAATGACTTAATGACGTCACTTCATTTTTACGTTACGAGCATGTCGATAGCATTTTTATTTATTGCTAGTTATGAGGTATTTTTACTAGAGTGGCGTGTAAATAAAGTTAAAAGTGGAGAAGTTAATGACTTAATGCCAATTTCTATAGAGAAGAATTATCAAACTACCTTTAAACTCGCTGGCCTTGGTATAGCTTTTTTAAGTTTTGCTTTGTTAAGTGGTTTTTATATTACTGATATTGTTACAACAGAGATACAACTTAAGGCCTTATATACTTTAATTTCTTGGTTAATTTATTTTGCAATATTGATTGGAATGAAATTCTTTAATTTAAGAACTAAGTATGCAGTAAGAGGTTTGGTTTTTACCTTAATATTTATATTAATAGCCTATTTAGGGAATTCATTTATTTTTAGTACAATAGCTTAATGTTAGAAAACCCCTCGTTATTATTTTTAATAATAGTATTAATATTTCTGTTAGTACTTTCTGGATTTTTTTCAGGATCTGAAACTGGAATGATGGCCTCTAATAAGGTCAAGCTTAAAAATCTATCAAAGAAAAATAATAAAGGTGCAGCAAGGGCATTAGATTTACTTAAAAGACCTGATCGACTCTTATCTGCAATATTAGTAGGGAATAATTTTGCCAATATACTAGCCTCAGCGATTGTAACTATTTTGATGTTAGATTATTTTAATGGCAGTGTGTTAGTTGGGTCTATCTTGCTAACTATCTTTGTATTAATCTTCTCAGAAATTACACCAAAGACTATAGCAGCTATTAAGCCTGAGGAATTTGCAATAAAATCTTCCGGTTTACTCAAAGTATTTAGTTTAATTTTTAGCCCTATAATACTAGTCATCAATGCAATCAGCTCGAGGATATTAAGGCTTATTAAATTGGATATTAAAAAGTCTCATGCTAATGATAATCTTAATACCCAGGAATTAAGAATATTACTTGACGAATCTGGTGACTTAATTCCTTTTCAATTTAAAGAAATGCTATCTTCTATCTTGGGCATGGAAGAGCTTGTTGTTGAAGACATTATGATACCTACATCAGAAGTCATTGGGATTAATATCAATGACTCATTTGAGAATGCTAAAAGTATTATAGAGTCTAGTGCTTACTCATTATTACCTGTATATAAAGATTCAATAGACGGGATAATGGGAGTCTTGCATTTAAAAGATTCTCATTCTTTCTTAAATCTTTTAGAAGAAAAAGAAGATTTTAAAGCTATTCTTATTGAAACGTATTTTGTTTCCCAATCAACAACTTTAATTAAACAATTAAGTGAATTTCAAAAATCTGATAGAAATATTGGCATGGTTGTAGATGAATATGGAGAGATTGAGGGTTTGATAACGCTAGAAGATATTTTTGCTGAAATAGTTGGAAGATTTGGAAATGAGAAAATTGAATTTGAGAAAGAGTTTATTAAAAGAAAGGATGGATCAATTATCACAGATGGAAATTGTAAAATCAGGGATCTAAATAAATATTCAAAATGGTTAATACCAGAAATAAATTCTAAAACAATTAATGGCTTGCTTACAGAGTACTTAGATCAAATACCCCAAGCTAACCTTTGTGTTGAAATAAATGGTTATAGATTCGAAATTATACAGATCGAAGATAATTCAATAGCCCAAGTTAAGATTATTAAAAAAACATAAAAAAACGGGACACATAGCCCCGCTTTATTAATTAGATAAACTAATTACATCATTCCGCCCATTCCACCCATTCCGCCCATATCAGGCATTGCTGGAGCTGAAGATGCATCTTGAGGTATATCTGTAACCATAGCTTCTGTGGTAATCATCATCCCTGCAACAGACCCGGCAGCTTGAAGAGCTGTTCGAGTTACTTTAGCAGGATCTAAAATACCCATTTCAATCATATCTCCATATTCGCCAGTAGCCGCGTTAAAGCCATATGAACCAGTACCATTTTTAATATTTGCAATAATGACTGAAGCTTCTTCTCCAGCGTTAGAGACAATTTGTCTCAAGGGTGCCTCAAAAGCTTTCTTGGCAATATTAATACCAACATTTTGATCATCATTTGCTCCTGTAAGCTTCTCAACAGCTTCTAGTGCTCTTACTAATGCAGAACCGCCACCAGGAACAACTCCTTCTTCAACTGCTGCTCTTGTTGAGTGTAATGCGTCTTCAACCCTAGCTTTCTTTTCCTTCATTTCAACTTCTGATCCTGCTCCAACTTTAATGACAGCAACACCACCAGCAAGTTTAGCAACTCGCTCTTGAAGTTTTTCTTTGTCATAGTCTGAGCTAGTCTCTTCTATTTGAGCTCTAACTTGATTTACTCTTGCTGCTATAGCATCCTGATCTCCAGAGCCATCAATAACTGTCGCATTATCTTTATTCATAGTAATTCTTTTTGCAGTCCCTAGATCTTCAATAGTTGCTCCTTCAAGAGAAAGACCAACTTCTTCGGAGATAACTGTTCCACCAGTAAGAACTGCGATATCTTCAAGCATTGCTTTTCTTCTATCTCCAAAACCTGGAGCTTTGCATGCTGCAGCTTTAACGATACCTCTAAGGTTATTTACAACTAATGTTGCTAATGCTTCACCTTCAATATCTTCAGCAATAATTAATAGAGGTCTTCCAGCTTTTGCAACAGATTCTAATAATGGAAGAAGATCTCTAATATTTGAAATCTTTTTATCATGTAAAAGAATTAGTGGGTTTTCTAATTCAACTGTCATGCTATCTTGATTTGTAACAAAATATGGGGATAAATAGCCTCTATCAAATTGCATACCTTCAACAACATCTAATTCATTATCAATACCGCTTCCTTCTTCGACAGTAATGACACCCTCTTTTCCAACTTTTTGCATAGCTTCGGCAATTATTGCACCAACAGCCTCGTCACCATTTGCAGATATAGTTCCTACTTGTGCAATAGCTTTATCGTCAGCACATGGAACACTAAGGTCTTTAACAAAAGCAACAGCAGCTAGAACAGCTTGATCAATTCCTCGTTTTAGATCCATCGGATTCATGCCTGCAGCAACAGCTTTGTTACCTTCATTTACAATAGATTGAGCTAATACAGTTGCAGTCGTAGTCCCGTCTCCTGCCTCATCTGAAGTTTGAGATGCAACTTGCTTTAGCATTTGCGCACCCATATTTTCAAATTTATTTTCTAATTCAATTTCTTTAGCTACTGAAACACCATCTTTAGTAACTGTAGGTGCTCCAAATGATTTATCTAAAACAACATTTCTTCCCTTTGGTCCCAATGTTACCTTTACAGCATCTGCTAAGGTATTAACACCATTCAACATTTGACTTCTAGCTGAGTCACCGAATTTCACATCTTTTGCTGACATCTTTATATCTCCGTTTTTATATAATTAATTAAGATTCAATAACACCAAAAATATCGTTTTCACTTAAGATCAGATATTCTTTTCCATCAATTTTTACTTCACTGCCACCATATGGACCAAAGATAACTAAATCTCCAGCGTTAACTCCAACAGAGACAACTTCCCCAGCATCATTTTTCTTTCCAGGACCAACAGCTATAACAACACCTTGCGATGGTTTTTCTGTAGCAGTACCTGAAAGGATAATTCCACCTGCGGATGTTTTTTCTTCTTCTGTTCTTTCAACAAGAACTTTGTCATGTAAAGGCCTTAATTTCATTAGTATTCTCCCTACTTTATGAATTATAAAAATTACTTTAATTAAGTGATTTAATAAAAAAATTTAATCTAAACGTTAGTTATGGACTAATTGTAATAAATCAAGAGTTAGGATAGAACTTTTTTAGATATTTCCAAGACATATACCCAACTATTATGCCAATAATATCAGAAAGTAGGTCATATAATTCAAAAGTTCTATATTCCAAGGTATTCTGTATAAGCTCAATTGAAAATCCATATAGAATTAATACTGCAAATAAGAAAATTCTTCTTATTTTAAAGTCAGAGGCATATGCTAAAAAGCTTATTACAGTGAATGCAGCAAGGTGAAGTAATTTATCTTGAATCAAGAATTTTGCAATTGATGCATCTATTGCAATAAAGCTCATGATTGATGTAAATAAAATTGTTAAAAAAAGAATAGATCTTATGCCGTATATCATTTTATTCATATTTCTTTCTATACAGTGATATCAATAGTATTGACGGTATTGTTAGCAGCGAAGTAAGAATAAAAAATGACATCCAGCCATAGCTATCTCCAAAAATTAGACCTAACTTAATTATTATAAGGCCAGAAAATCCTGCAAGAATTTTTCCGGGCAGCATCATAAATGACGTAAATAATGCATATTGAACAGCTGTATATTGTTTCGATACTAGGCTAGTTAAAAAGGTTATGTTTACAGTGCCTACTATTCCTGCAGCCATGCTATCTAGAGCTACAACTAAAGATAATGAAATAAGTGATTTTTCTGTTATTGCAATATAAGCAAAAAATAAATTTGTAATCATTACCAAGAATGCACCAAAAATCAGAGACTTATTAACTCCTACAGATTTAATTAATTTACCGCCTATAAAAAAGCCAAAAATTGATGCTGCTAATGCTACAGTTTTAACAACAAACCCTATCTCGTCTAGGGTGTAACCCATTTGAATATAAAAAGGATTTATTATTTGCCCAGTCATTATGTCAGTAAGCCTATAAGTCCCAATTATTGATAAAAGCAGTACCGAGGCATAGAGGCCAAATCGATTAAAAAAATCATTTAATGGAATTAGGATAGAGGCTTTAAAGTCTAATAAGTCTAATTTTTTAAGCGAGGTATTTTTATTTTCAGGAGTTAAAGATAATCCAATAATTCCTAAAATCATAAATAGAGACATTAACTGATAAACAAATGGCCAATTAGTTCTTGAGGCTAGTATAAGAGCTCCTGATGTAGCTACTAGGATTGCTATTCTATATCCAAATTGATAACTTGCAGCCAAATTACCCTGCTCATCTATTTCAGCAAGTTCTATTCTAAAAGCATCAATGGCAATATCTTGGATGGAGCCAAAAAAAGCAACAAAGAATGCAAATAGAGCAAATAAACTTAGATTAGTTAATGGGTCTGTAATTGAAATTAACAATAAAAAAATTATTATTAGAATCTGCATCAAAATAATCCAGCTCTTTCTTGCCCCATATCTATTTAAAATTGGCACAGAAAAATTATCAACTAGCGGGGACCAAAAAAATTTTAATGAGTAAGTTAATACGATCCAGGCAAAAAATCCTATTGTTGCTAAATCTAGATTTATTACAGCTAGCCATGTTCCAAGTGTTACAAAAACTAGCATATATGGTAATCCAGATGCAAAGCCTAGAAAGCAAATACTTATTTGTTTTAAATTCATAAATTAATCAGCAACCTTTCCCATTCAAAAAAAGAACCAGGGTCCGTTTTTCTTCCTGGTGCAATATCTGAATGTCCTACTAATCTATCTTTTGATAGATTGGAATAAGTTTTAATTAAAGAGCTAGTTACATTCATCAAGGAATTATACTGTTCATTGGTGAATTCATTATCATCAGTGCCTTCAAGCTCTATTCCAACAGAATAATCATTACAGTTCTCTCTCCCCAGGTAAGAAGAAATTCCAGCATGCCATGCCCTTTTATTGAAAGGAACAAACTGTAATATTTCACCAGTTCTCTTAATAACTATATGTGATGATACTTTTAAATCTTTTATAGATTTGAAATATTCATGCTTTGATGTATCTAATTGATTTAAAAAGAAATCTTTAATTTCATTTCCTCCATATATCCCAGGAGGCAAACTAATTGAATGTATAACTATTAAAGATATATCTTGCTCTATAGGTCTAGCATCGTGATTAGGAGACGGATGAAAAGCAACTCTCTCTAAAAGATTATCTTTTATATTTATTAAGGACATAACTTAATATCCCATAAGAATTTAATTTTGACAAATAAGCCTATTTAATTGGCTCTCTTCTTAATTCAGGCGGCATCTTGAAGATAATATTTTCTTCATCTTTCCCAATTTCATTAATCACTCCGCCAGTAAAATCTTTAAGCGCTAGTGCTATTTCTTGCACTCTATCCTCAGGGGCTGATGCTCCTGCAGTAATAGCAATTTTATTAACATTTCTAATTTTTTCTAAATCTAAATCACTAAACTCATCAATCAATATCGCTTCACACCCGCATCTATCTGAAAGTTCTTTTAACCTATTTGAATTTGAACTATTTTTTGATCCTACGACTATCATGAATTCATTCTCTAAAGCTAGCTGCTTTACAGCATCTTGTCTATTTTGAGTTGCATAACAAATATCATCATTCTTTGGAGTAATCAGATCAGGAAATCTATTTTTTAATTGGTTAATAATAGCTTTGGTGTCATCAACACTGAGAGTTGTTTGAGTTACAAGAGCTACACTACCGGGCTGATCTATCTCTAAAGACTTTGCATCCATCTCGTCCTGAACTAAATAAATTTTAGAAATATCTCCGCCAGTATGTCTTCCCATCGTTCCTTCAACCTCTGGATGCCCTTCATGACCTATTAAAATAATATCTCTTCCAGCCTTGGCATGCTTTATAACTTCCATATGAACTTTGGTAACAAGCGGACAAGTTGCATCATGAAATTCAAGCCCTCTCAATTTTGTTTCTGTTTCTACTTTTTCTGAAACCCCATGAGCGCTAAAAATTACAATTGAATCATCAGGAATTTCATCTATTTCTTCAACAAAAATAGCTCCCCTATTCTCTAGATCCTGAACAACAAAACGATTATGAACAACTTCATGCTTTACATATATCGGCCTTCCGTAAACTTCCAATGCTCTATTAACTATATCAATAGCTCTATCTACTCCAGCACAAAAACCTCTTGGATTTGCTAAGTTAATGATGACTTTATCCATTAGAGGTCTTCCTAAATTCGGAACCAATTAATAATAAAGCTCCAATAGTTATAAAAGCATCTGCAGGATTAAAAATGAAAAATGAAAAATTATTAATATAAAAATGTAAGAAATCAGTAACTGCTCCATCGCCTGCTCTATCCACAATATTACCTAACGCACCTCCAATTATTAATACAAATGCAATTTGGCTTAGTTTTTTAGTTTCTATTAAAAGCTGCTTTACTAAAAATATTACAATTAAAAGCCCTACAGCAAGCAATAAATAGCTAGATAAACCAGCACCAAAATCAAACATACTAAAAGCAATGCCAGTATTGAATGTTAGATAAAAGTTAAGGAATGGTAGAAAATATATATTTTCATAAGGCGTAAGGTTCCCTAATGCAATATGTTTAAAAGCGATGTCTATTAAAAGTAGGAAACTTAGGTAAATACAAATTGATGCTCTAGACAAATCTTCTAACCTCGCCTGATTCTTCAATATTTTCTTCACATCGCGAGCAGAGTTCTGGATGTTTTACACTTTGAGAAACGGATGATGACTTATGCCAGCATCTTGAGCATTTTTCATTATCTGATGAGGAGACTTTAATTGATAAAGATTGTCCTTTTTCTACTTGGCAACTAGAGGATATAAATACAAAATGAAGTTCTTCGCCAAAACTTTCTAGAATCTTATATAAATCTTCTGGGCATATGATTTCAACATTAGTATCTAAGGAGCCTTTAACAAGCCCATTATTTCTAGCAGATTCAATGGATTGATTTACTAAATCTTTAATTTCAAAGACTTTATCCCAGTCTTTATTATTAATATTTTGATCCACGGGATTTATTTCATTAAAAAATTTAGATAGGAATACTGATTTTTCTTGTGTTTTTAGAGGTTCGTAAGTTTGCCATATCTCTTCAGCTGTAAAAGACAGAATTGGACTTACTAATCTAACTAAAATATTAACCATGTAATACATGCTTGTTTGGCATGATCTTCTGGCGTGAGAATCGCTAGATGTTGTATAAAGCCTATCTTTTACTATATCTAAGAAAATTCCTCCCAATTCATTTACACAAAAATTATGAATTTTTTGCACTGCATTATGGTACTGATAATTTTTATAATGCTCTTGAACTTCCTTTTGAAGTTGGATAGTTGAATTAAGCACCCATTTATCTAATTCTATTAAATCATCTACATCAACTGCATTTTTCTCAAAATCAAAATCATTAAGGTTTCCTAATAAAAATCTAAAAGTATTTCTTATTCTTCTGTATTGATCTGAAACTCTCTTTAATATTTCATCAGAAGCATTCATTTCACTTCTAAAGTCAGTTGCAGCAACCCATAATCTTAAAATATCTGCACCCAAAGAATTCCATACTTTTTGAGGTGATACAACATTTCCTAGAGATTTTGATTGCTTGCGTCCTTTATCATCAACAACAAAGCCGTGAGTTAGTACCTCTTTGTAAGGAGGTCTTCCGTTAATAGCTATGCTGGTTAAAAGTGATGACTGGAACCAGCCTCGATGCTGATCAGAGCCTTCAAGATATAAATCAGCAATCAAGCCTTTTTTAAATCTTTTTTCTAAAACTGAAAAATGAGTGGCTCCAGAGTCAAACCATACATCAAGGGTATCTGTTATTTTTGTATAGCTATCTGCATCATCTATATGATCAGATAATTGAACAGAATCCCATATCGCAACTCCAGATTCTTCTATCAAGTCAGCAAAGATTGCAAAGAGCTCTTGTTGGTTAGGGTGAATTTCTCCTGTATCTTTATGAACTACTAGCGTAATTGGAACTCCCCAATTTCTCTGTCTAGAGATACACCAATCCGGCCTCCCTTCTAACATTGACTGTATTCTTTGTAGTCCCCATGACGGTTCCCAATTTATAGCATCTATAGATGCTTTTGCATCATTTAATAAACCAGCTTTATCCATTGAAATAAACCATTGAGGGGTTGAAGTAAAAATTAAAGGTGATTTATGTCTCCAGCAATGCGGATAAGAATGTTCATAATTCTCTACATGAATTAAGGCATTGCTTGATGTTAAAGTTTCTATGATAAAAGGGTCAGCCTTAAACGCTGGGAAACCAGCAATATTTTCATACTCATCTTTAAAGAAACCTTTATTATTAAGTGCTTTAATAGGCTCAAGATTATTATCTTTGCATATAAAATAATCATCCAAGCCATGAGCAGGAGCCGTATGCACACAACCTGTTCCAGCATCAGTAGTAACATGAGCTCCCTGTAATAATACTGATTTTCTATTAATAAAAGGATGTTCTAAAGCAATGTCTTCGAATAAATTACCCTTAACATTAGATAAGTCTTTTAAATCAATTCCCCATCTGACTGAACATGATTCAATTAAATCAGTAGCAATAATTAAATATTCATTATCTCGTTCAACAATTGAGTAATCTAATTTTGGATTTATACAAACAGCAACATTTGAAGGCAGGGTCCAAGGAGTTGTTGTCCATATTACAAAAGAGCATCTCTTATTTAGATCTAAGTTAAATATAGAACTTATTTTTTCAAGTGAGCTCTTTGAGACTTCAAATAAAACATCAATAGATTTAGATACTTTATCTTGATACTCAACTTCAGCTTCAGCTAGAGCTGAACCGCAATCTTGGCACCAGTGAACTGGTTTTTCACCTCTCTGCAAGTGATTATTTTTTATAATTATAGCTAATGCTCTAAGGGTATCTGCTTCAAAAGATGCGTCAGAGCTTTTATAAGGATTAGACCAGTCAGCTAGAACACCGAGTCTAATAAAGTCATCTCTTTGTTTTTCAACTTGAGTTAAAGCATATTCCTTACAAGCAGCAATAAATTCTTGTTTATTTTTAACAAGATCACTATTTTTGCCATGTTTTTTTTCAACATTAAGCTCAATGGGCAATCCATGGCAATCCCATCCAGGTATAAATGGAGCATCCTTACCAAGCATGGTTTGAATCTTAATAGTTATATCTTTTAGGATCTTGTTAACCGAATGACCAATATGAATATCACCATTTGCATATGGAGGTCCATCATGAAGAATGAACTGCTCCTTTCCAGATAAGTTTTTTCTAATTTGATTATAAAGATCAATAGAATTCCAGAAATCTAAAATCTCTGGTTCTTTTTTAGCCAAACCAGCTTTCATAGATAATTCTGTTTCTGGGAGATTTAAAGTATCTCTATAATTAATAGTCATAATTATTGCTATTGTAAAAGTTTTTTAGCCAAAGATATGTCTTTTTGTATCTGTTCTTTTAAAAAATCTAAACTTTCAAATTTTTTTTCATCTCTAATCTTAAATTTAAATTCAACATCTAATCTTTGGCCGTAGATTTCTTGAGAAAAATTAAATAAATGAACCTCTAAAACAGGCTGTTCACCTCCAACAGTTGGCCTCACTCCCATATTTGATATGCCTTTATATTTTTTACCTTGAAAAACACAGTTAACAGCATAAACGCCTGAAATAGATAGTTTTTGCTTAGGTATCCATAGATTTGCAGTCGGGATATTAATTGTTCTTCCGAGCTGATTACCATAAACTACTTTTCCAGAATAAATATAAGGTCTACCTAATAAAATATTAGCTAGTTTAAAATTACTTTCCAAAAGAGCTTTTCTTATCCTGGTACTACTAACTCTTTCCTCTTCGTATAATACGGTCTCAGTATTTGAAACAATTACATTTGTTTTATGGCCCCATTCTTTAAGTAAGTTGAAATCACCAACTCTTTGAGCGCCAAATCTAAAATCATCACCAACTATTAAAGATTTTATATTCATTTCTTCTAAAATATCTTTTATAAATGCTTCAGGCGTCATTGATTTAAGAGAAGAATTAAATTTTAAGAAGCAAGCATAATCAATACCATAATTATTTAGTAATCTAAATTTCTCTCTCCATGGACATAGTCTTGGAGGTGATTTAATGTCTGTTAATCCTTTTGCAGAAAAATATTCTGCTGCATGCGGTTCAGTGAAGAAAACTAATGTTGATGTGCCTAACTCATTAGCTTCTTTTTTTAAATTATCTAAAATTGCTTGATGCCCGAGATGCAGCCCATCAAAATTCCCAATGGTTGCTGACATTAAAGTATCAGGATGTCTCTTCTTAAATAAAGAGATATTATTTTGGCCTCTAATTAAATACATAAATTTTAAAATAGCTCTCTTAATTTACTGCCTAGAATAGCTCTTGTAATAACTAAATATAAAATAATAGAAATTCCTACTTCTAAAGTTAGATTTAATAATCGTTCAAAAAAACTTAATGAATCGAACTCGATATTAAAAGGTCCATATAACAAAAATATAATGATTGAAAATGAGCCTACCATTAAAGCTAAATTAAATTTATTGAATGGATTACTTAATTGAATATATTTATCCTTTACTAAGATTGTAAATAAAATACCAGAGCTCAGCAAAGCAGCTATTGAACTAGCAAGCGCTAAACCGGTATGACCATATCCTAAAATGATTGCAAAATAATAATTTAAAGCAATGTTTAAAGTTAAAGCAGTTATTGCTGCATACATAGGGGTTTTAGTATCTTTCCTTGAAAAAAATGCAGGAACAAGAACCTTCATCAACATAAAAAATGGAAGTCCAAAAGAAAAGGCAACTAAACTCTTGGAGGCTTGTACAACATCCGAATATAGAAACTCTCCTCTTTGAAAGAGAGTGCTAATTAGATGTTCTGAGCATATAGCTAGACCTATAAGAGATGGTATTGCTAAAAATATCACCAGTCGTTGAGATTTCCTTAATTGCTCCTTGTATAAAACCAGATCTCCTCTTTGATTTGCTCTGGAGAGAGTTGGTAAAAGAACAGTACCAATGGCAATTGCAAAAATTCCAAGCGGAAATTGAATTAACCTATCTGAGACATATAACCAAGTAGGGCTTCCAGTAACAAGAAGAGATGCAAAAATTGTATCAATCAAAAGATTAATTTGAGCGACACCCCCAGCGATAATTGCAGGAAACATTAATATAAAAACTTTTTTTACTCCTTCGTTACTAATTCCTATTTTGGGAATAGGTAATCTATCAATTTGAGATAAAGGCGCTAGTTGAATTAGTAGTTGAATAATCCCAGCAAGCAGAACACCCCATGCAAGTCCTACAATTGGAATTGAAAATAAAGGAGCTAAGAAAAATGCTGAAAAAATTATACAAAGATTAAAAATAATTGGTGTGGCTGCTGGCAATGAAAATCTTTGATGTGAATTCTGAATACCTCCCGCAAAGGCAACAAGAGAAATTAAACCTAAATAAGGAAACATTATTCTTAATACATTGACTGCTAAATCTTTTTTTACTGGATCAAAATAAAACCCAGGAGCAAAAATAAAAATAAATATTGGAGCAAAAAATAATGCAATTAAAGTAAATATAAAAAGAATTATTAAAAGTGTTCCAGCTAAATTATTAATAAACTCTTTAATTTCTTCTGTTGATTTATGCTCTTGATACTCGTTATATATAGGAATAAAAGCTTGGCTGAATGCACCTTCAGCAAAGAATCTTCTGAAAACATTAGGAATCTTTAATACTACTACAAAAATATCATGAAGCATCGATGAACCAAGTAAGCTTGTTGTAGTTATATCTCTTAAAAGACCAAAAACTCTAGATAGTCCAGTCCATGAACCTACTTTAAAATATGACTTGAACATATCAGTATTTATAAATGGCTTATTTTGCTGCACTACGTATTATTTTTATTTGTAAACTCTAAAGATACTGAATTTATGCAATATCTGAGTCCAGTTGGATTTGGACCATCCTTAAAAACATGCCCTAAGTGAGCATCGCAGTTAGAACATCTAACCTCAGTTCTTGGAGCTAGTAGAGAATAATCAGGCAATTCATCAATAGCCTTCTCGTTGAGAGGTTGAAAAAAACTTGGCCAACCACATCCTGCATCAAATTTAGAATCTGATTTAAATAAAGGAGTCTCACAACATATGCATGTATAAGAGCCCTCTTGCTCAAAATCCCAATATTTTCCAGTAAAAGGCCTCTCTGTACCTCCCAACCTGGCGACCTGGAATGATTCATCGGAAAGTTCTAACTTCCACTCATCGTTTGTTTTATTTATCTTTGTCATTTGCTGTATTTACAATATTTTTGGTCAAATTTAATACTTAATTGTAAAGGTAATATCCAATTTTTACGATCTTCAGATTACTCATTAACCTGCCAATCCCTAACCCAATAGATAAATATAGTATCAATTAATGCTATACAAACTTTTAAAACATACTTTGTTGAAGCTAAAAGAAAGGCCTGCATAAAAGTTACATCTGTAGCTATAATCCATGTTGCTTGGTAGATAAGCGTATCTAGTAGTTGAGATAACATAGTTGATACATTATTTCTAAGCCATAGCTTTTTACCCTTTGTTTTCTCTTTAAGATAATGAAATAGCCATACATCAAATTTTTGACTAATTATGTAGGCTGTTAAAGAGCCAATAATAAAATATGGGGAATAATTAGCTAAAATGTTTATAGCATTATGAACTTCTAATGCAGATCCTGTTAAATTTGAGGGTAAGAATTGTAAACTTATGAACAATGTAACTAAAACTGCAATATTTGCTATAAATCCGAGCATTACTGCCCGATTAGCCTCTTCTTTTCCATACCTTTCATTTAATAGATCAGTAGAGAAGTATATTCCTGAATACAAAATAGCACCCATGCTCGCATTAAATGTATAACCAAACATAGTTAATTCAGTTATCTTACCGCCCTGCAGGTTTGCTAGGATAATTCCCAGAATGACTGCACAATAAAGACCATACTTTCCAAAGTAACGAAATAAAAAAACAGCCAAAAGTAAGTCATAAAAAACTACTACAAACCATAAAAATTCTTGGCTAAAACCTAACATTTATTTTTATTATCCTTTTTCTAATTATTTTATTTAGAACTAATGTAAATTATACATATCAAATATAAATCTTCTGTAATCTTTTAAATGGAAATTATAAAAAACAATTTAAAACAACACTCTTATTCAAGTTTAAGTAATGAGTTTTACTCTGAACAACTTCAACAACCATTAAATGACCCTTATCTTATTCATGTAAATAAAAGTTTATTAAGTGAATTAGGTCTATCTAAAGAAAGTCATGAAGTATTAATGAATATTTTTAATGGTAATGTTCAGATACCTGGTATTCAAGGAATCTCAATGAATTATGCGGGACATCAGTTTGGTCAATATGTGCAGCAATTAGGAGATGGCAGAGGTATTTTGCTTGGAGAATTAAAAATAAAAGATGAATTCTTTGATATTCATATTAAAGGCTCTGGAAAAACGACTTATTCAAGATTTGGAGATGGGAGAGCTGTATTAAGGTCATCATTAAGGGAATATTTATGTGGTGAAGCTATGAATGGCTTAGGAATATCATCTTCAAGGTCTTTAATGATATTTGGAAGCCATGACATGGTGTATAGAGAAAAATCTGAACCTGCAGCAATGATTGCTAGAACAGCAAAAACACATATAAGATTCGGCAGTTTTGAAAAATTCTTTCATGATGGGTTGCTCGATAGACATAAAGAGTTAAGTGATTATGTTATTTATAAATATCTTCCAAAGGCTAATAAATATAAAAATAAGTACTCATATCTGCTTGAAAGTATAGTAACTAAAACAGCTTCCTTGATTGCTAACTGGCAATCAGTTGGATTTTGTCATGGAGTAATGAATACCGATAATATGTCAATTCTTGGAGAGACAATAGATTATGGACCTTATGGCTTTATTGACAAGTTCAACCCTGCGCATGTTTGCAACCTTTCTGATTCTTCTGGTAGATATTCGTATCAAAATCAGCCCTATATTGGTAAGTGGAATTGTTCTGCTTTAGCCCATACATTTGGTCATTTAATTGACAAAGAGGAGATAGGTAGAATTATGTCTTTATATGAAGACGTCTATGGCAAAACATTATTTAATCTATATAAAGCAAAATTAGGGCTTAAGAAAAAAGACAATGGAGATGAGCTTTTAATTCAAGAACTTCTAAATATAATGGAAGTAGAAAAATTAGATTTTACAAGAACATTTAGAAGCTTAAGCAATATTATAAAAAATAATCATTTAGTAAAGACTGATAAAAGTTTAAAGAGTTGGTCTGAAAAATTTCAGCAAAGGCATCAGCATGAAAGTGATGATGAGGATTCACGAGTCAAGCAAATGAATCAAACTAATCCTAAGTTTATTCTAAGAAATTATTTAGTTCAAAATGCTATAGATAAAGCTGAAGAGGGTTCATATACAGAAATAGATAACTTAATGGAATTAATAACAAAACCATTTAACGAAAACTTAAAATATGAGAAATATGCTGAGGAATCCCCAGATTGGGCGGCAGATATAGGTTTATCTTGCTCTTCTTAAATTAAGAAACTTTTTTTGAATCTGAAAGTCTAGATACTGATTCTGTCATATCTAAAAAATCATTAGTCATAGAATCTGAAGGGGTGTAAATTCTTCTACGTTTATCAACTAATGATGATTCTTCATTAATATAACCAAGTTGCACAGATTGTTTAAGAACTTGAAGTCTTTTAATTCTTGAAGCATATTTCTTGGGAACTAATGAGATAGCATATTCTTGAGATATCTCACTACCTTCAAAATGCTCTTGCATAAAAGCAAGCAGAAAGAAAAATCTGTATGTATCTAATTGATAAAAGCTCATTGATGCTGGATTTGAAGAGTTACCTATCGTAGTTGAATAAATGCTTTCAATAATTGCTTGAGCTCGTTTTAATTTATCAGTCATAATTTGTGTTAAAAAATAAGATTGCTCTCATGAGGAGATTAATTTTACACTTCTAATTTCTTGAAACAAGATATATATAATTTATTTATATATATTTTAAATTTGTATGAATTTAGATGATAATCATTCTTATTTAAAGAAACAAGTGCTTGATAGCTATGTATATTTCTCTATAAATTCTTTTGAATCATAATCATCTCTTTTGGGATGAGAGGAGCGCATTTGATTAAATGCTTTTGATAAAAATTCGTTTTTTATATCTTGATTAAATAATTTCTTCATTTCAGTTGAAATAGATTTAATATTAAAGCTATCTTTAAAAACATGAAGTGGGTAAGGCTGTGATTCTAAATCTGTAGGTTCATAATGTGGTACTTTTTTATCAGAAGGATCTTTAAAGTTAAATGGGTTCATATTCTTACTAGCTTCTATGTATCTTGCAACAGAATATGCAACTAGTTTGGAGCTATTTAATTTTCCCTGTTTACTGTAACCAGCAATGTGTGGAGTGGAAATGAGGGATTGTTTGACTAAAGCCTTAGATGGCAAAGGTTCATTGTTCCAAACATCACTAATATAAGTAATGCTTTTTTGTTTCAATAAAGCTTTTTCATTTACTATCCCGCCTCGTGAGGAGTTGATAAGTATTTTATTTTTTAATTCTAATAATTCTTTTTCATCAATTAGATTTTGAGTAGGATGATCTCCATCTTCTATATAAGGGACATGAAGGCTTATAAGATCACAATCAAGTATTTCTTTAATATCTACTAAACTTGGATCTTTTAAAAAAGGATCGTTAATTAAAACAGTGAAGCCTAATGAGTAGAGATAATTAGCAATTTTTTTTCCTATATTCCCATAGCCAACGATTCCAATTTTTGAGTTATAGTTTAATTTGCTTTGATCTATAAGTTCTGCAAAAACCGCTAGAATATAATGCGTAACAGATGAGGAATTACAACCTGGCGCATAATCCCATTGAATATTATTTTTATTAAGATAATTCATATCCAAATGATTTATTCCTGCTGTAGCAGACCCAACAAATTTTATATTTGTTTCTTTAAGTAAAGATTCGTTAACTTGTATTGTGGATCTTACTAATAATACTTCGCAATCTTTTATGGTATTAATATTAATATCCAGATAATGCAGATATTTAATTCTAAAAAAATTAGAGTCTAGCAATTCATTTAAATGATTATCTAAATTTGGTATATCTTTGTCTGCGATAATATTTATCAATTGGTATTATCTGGCCAAAAAATACTTTGAATCCAACCTAAAAAGGAATTATCTCCTAATGAATATTTATCTAATGCATCGAAATCTTCTGCTAGCTTCTTTGGATTAGCAAAAAAATCTTTTCTTGAAATAAAATCTTCTTTTTCATCTAAAACTTTAACAAGTTTGGCAGGATTTCCAGCAAAAACAGAATTTGGTGGCACATCTTTTGTAACAACAGCTCCTGCGCCAATAATACTATTTTCTCCTATAGTTACCCCTTTACAAACAATAGCACTATCGCCAATCCATACATTATCTTTAAGAACAACGGGTTTAGTTTTTCCAACTGGTTCAGATCTATCATAAATACCATGCCAATCTGCATCAGAAATATAAGCGCCATGAGCAAACATGCATGCATCACCAATTGTAATTTGATCTGCAGCCATAATTCTTACACCAGGAGTAATAAGAACATATTTACCAATATCTAGCTTTCCATCCCATGTATCTACGTTCCAAGTGGTGAATTGGATATTGGCATCCTTAGCTCCTATTAATGTCGGGTAATCATCTATTGAAATATTTTTACCAAAAAGGTTTATATATTGTGGCTTGAAATAAGCTCCACCCTTCCCTAATTTTAAGAATTGAGGTTTTAAAAAATAACTCACATATCGTCTATTAATTCTTGAGCTGAGTTTTTTTAGCCAATACGGTCTATTATCTTTTCTGATTATTTTCTCCTGACATAATTACTATTTTAATATGATAAAGTATCGAAAATATTTTTAAGTGATAAATTTGTTAACAAAATTTAAAAATGAGTTTAAAAGCTTGCTTCAAATAGGGTTACCTATTTTTGGGTCTCAGGTTTCCTATGTCTTTATGGGAACTACTGATACGCTTGTTGCTGGAAGAGCTAGCTCAACAGACCTTGCTGGTTTAGCTATAGGTTCAGCTATTACTCATCCAATTTGGCTACTTATAGCTGGTATTACATTTGCTATCACTCCTATTGTTGCTCAATTATATGGCGCAAAGGAATTTAATAAAATTGGTTACAAGTTAGGTGAAGTGGTTTGGATTTCAATTTTTCTAGGTAGTTTATTTTTACTAATTTATCCTAATTTATATCTTTTAGTAAATCTTCTGCAGCTAGATCCAGAAGTTGCAAAAATTTCTGGAGAATATCTTAAAGCCTTATCAGTTGGAATGTTTGCTATAACTATTTTTACTTGTCTTCGCTGCTACAGCGAAGGTATGGCCATAACACTTCCTATTTTTTATATTTCACTTGGAGGAATGTTGATTAATATTCCATTGGATATTATTTTTGTCTATGGCTATTTTGGTGTTCCTAAAATGGGTGGTGTTGGTTGTGGTTATGCAACATCGATTGTATCTGTATTTATGACTTTAGCATTAATATGCTACATAGCTAAGTCTAAAAATTATACGATAACCAAGCCTTTTCAAAAACTTCCTTTTCCATCTAAGGGTACTCTTATTGAGATATTTAAATTAGGTTTTCCAATAGGATTGGGTATTTTTATTGAGCTAGCAATGTTCTCAGGAGCAGCTTTAATTATATCTCCGTTAGGTAAAGAAATTGTAGCTGGTCATGCTATCGCAATGAATATAGCTAGTTTCTTTTTTGTAATATCGCTATCTATTGGTCTAGCTGCTGCAACAAGAGTAGGAAATTTAATAGGTGCTAAAAGAATGCTGGATGCAAGATTTGCTTCTATTTCTTCAATTGTTTTATGCACAATGATTGCATTTATAAATACAGTTATTATTCTTACTTTTAAAGATCAGTTAAGTGCATTGTTTTCAACCGAGGAAGCGGTTGTTATGGTTGCAAGTAATCTATTGATATTTGCTGCAATATTTCAGATACCCGATGGCGCTCAAATTGGAGCAATAGGAGCGCTTAGGGGTTATAAAGATACTTTTGCACCAATGATAATTACTCTTTTAGTGTATTGGTTTATGGCAGTTCCATTTGGATATTTTTTAACATTTTATGGATTTTCTGAACCTCTAGGAGCATCAGGAATGTGGATAGCTATGATTGCTGGCTTGTCTGTATTTGCAGTCCTAATTAGTATGAGAGTTCAGTGGATTTCAAATAAATTTAGTAAGGTTATAAATTAATAACTTCTGCTGTCTTTGAGCCTATCTCTAAAAGATTATCTGCAATATGAACTCCGCATTCTTTTAATTTTGAAATCTTATCAGCCGCTGTTCCTTTGCCTCCAGCAATAATAGCTCCCGCATGCCCCATTCTTTTGCCTGCAGGTGCAGTTTGACCTGCAATATACGAAATAACTGGTTTAGTAATTGAAGTTTTAATAAATTCTGCAGCCTCTTCCTCTGCTGAACCTCCAATCTCTCCAACCATCACTATAGCCTTGGTAGCATCATCAGCTTCAAATAATTTTAAGATATCAATAAATGAAGAGCCTGGAATAGGATCTCCACCTATACCAACACAACTGCTTTGACCTAAACCAAGATCGGTTGTTTGCTTTACTGCTTCATAAGTAAGTGTTCCTGATCTAGATATGATTCCAACAGACCCAGGCATGTGAATACTTCCAGGCATAATTCCAAGTTTTGCTTCACCAGGCGTAATTATTCCAGGGCAATTAGGGCCTATAAGCCTAACTCCAAGCTCATCAACTCTTTTCTTAACCATTAGCATATCAAGTGTAGGCACGCCTTCAGTTATACATATTACTAATTCTACTCCTGATTCAGCTGCCTCAAGAATTGAGTCTTTACAAAATGCTGCTGGAACAAAAATTAAGGCTGCATTTGGACTAACAGCTTTCATAGCTTCATCCATGGTGTCAAAAACTGGTCTATCTAGATGAATCTGACCACCCTTACCCGGAGTAACACCACCAACAATATTAGTTCCATATTTAATAGCTTGTTCTGAATGAAGTGTTGCTTGAGAGCCTGTAAAACCTTGAACAATGACTCTTGTATCTTTATTTACTAATATACTCATGAAGCTAACTCCACTGCTTTTTTGGCAGCATCTTTAAGATTATTTAGACTTTCAATTTTAACATTTGCATTAGCTAAAATTTCAGAACCTTTCTCAGCATTATTTCCCTCTAACCTAACAACAACTGGAACTGAAACCCCAACCTCCTCAATTGCAGCGAGAACCCCTTGAGCAATTAAATCACATCTAACAATGCCTCCGAAAATATTTACTAATACAACTTTAACTTCTGGATCAGCTAGAATTAATTTAAATGCTTTTGCCACTCTTTCTTGTGTTGCTGTTCCTCCAACATCAAGAAAATTAGCTGGTGAGCCACCAAAATATTTGATTGTATCCATGGTACCCATTGCCAAGCCAGCTCCATTAACCATGCAGCCTATATTTCCATCTAATGAGACGTAACTAAGATCATTTTTTGCGGCCTCATACTCCCTTTCATCTTCCTGAGAAGGGTCATGCATTGCAGCAATTTTTGGTTGTCTAAAAATTGCATTTGAATCAATATTAATTTTTGCATCTAAGCAATGTAGATTTCCTCCTGCGGTTATAACTAGAGGATTAATCTCTAATAAACTTAAATCACAATCAGTAAATAATTTCATTAGATTAGGTAACATTTTTGAAAATTGCTTAGTTTGATCTTGATTTAAACCAAGAACCTTTGAGATTTTTCTTGCTTGATAAGGTTGAGCTCCTGTTAGTGGGTCGATAGACTCGTAGATAACTTTTTCAGGTGAATTTTTTGCTACTTCTTCAATATTTACTCCGCCTTCAGAAGAAGCAATAAATACAACTCTTTGAGAAGCGCGGTCAACAACTGCACTTAAATAAAGCTCATCAGCAATATCTGTGCACTCTTCTATAAGAATCGAGCTTACAAGCTGGCCTTTTGCATCTGTTTGATAGGTAATTAATTTTTTACAAAGCCATTTTTGTGCAAATACTAAAGCCTCATCAGGAGAGTTAACTAATTGAACACCACCAGCTTTACCTCTTCCGCCTGCATGAACTTGAGCTTTAACAACCCACTTATTGCCTCCAATATCTCTGCATGCATTGATAGCATCTTCAGCATTAAAAATAACCTTACCTGATGAAACAGGTAGGTCATATTCGGCAAATAATTCTTTACCTTGGTATTCGTGAAGATTCATCTTTTTCTATTTCCTATATGAATTGCGTGACCATTAGCAGCAAGGGCTGCTTCATGCAGTGCTTCTGATACGGTTGGATGACTAAACATGGTTAAACCTATGTCTTCAGAGCTTGAACCAAATTCCATAGCTATTAAGCCCTGCTGAACCAGTTCAGCTGCAGAAGGCCCAAATACATGAATTCCTAGTATAGTATCTGTTAACTTATCAGCGAGCACTTTGACAGATCCAACTGATTCATCTGTAGCTAGAGCTCTACCACTTGCGGCAAATGGGAAGGAGCCAGTTTTATATTCAACTCCTTCAGCTTTTAGCTCTTCTTCATTCTTTCCAACCCATGCTAACTCTGGATGAGTATATATAACAGATGGAACAAGATCATAATTGACTGCTGCATGTTTACCAGCAATTCTTTCTGCAACCATTACACCCTCTTCACTTCCTTTGTGTGCAAGCATTGGACCTCTGACCACGTCACCCACTGCCCATACTCCAGGCTCCTTAGTTGAACAAAAATCATCAACCTTTATAAAACCTCTATCATCAAGATCAACTCCACAATCATCAGATAAAAGATCTTTGGTATTTGGAGCTCTTCCTACACATACTATTAATTTATCAAATACTTTCTCATTAATAGAACCATTTTCCTCATACTCAACTTTTACATTAGTCTTATTAGCTTTTGCTTGAGTAACTTTGCAACCAAGCTTTATGTCTAAACCTTGTTTTGTAAACTCTTTATAAACTTCTTTTGCCATCTTCTTATCTGCCATAGGTAAAAACTCAGGCAATGCCTCTAACATAGTCACTTCAGAACCTAATCGACACCATACACTTCCAAGCTCTAAACCAATAACGCCTGCACCAATAACACCAAGTTTTTTTGGAATAGATGAAAATTCAAGCGCTCCAGTTGAATCAACAATATTATTATTATTAAAAGTTGCTGAATTTATCTCTATTGGCTTAGATCCTGTTGCTAAAATAATATTACTAGCTTCTATTATCTCAATAGACTCACCATTAGTAACTTCTACTTTTTTACCTGAGAGAAGCTTTCCATGACCTTGAATAGGGGTAACTTTATTTGCTTTAAATAACCCACTTACCCCACTAACCAGCTGAGTAACAATTTTATCTTTTCTTTCCATCATGGCAGGGATATCTAGTTTTACTTCACCAGTATTAATACCATGCTTAGATAAATCATTATTAGCTTCATAAAATCTTTGTGATGAGTCTAGTAATGCTTTGGAAGGAATGCATCCAACGTTTAAGCAAGTACCACCATATTTTTGATTACCCTCTGAATCTGACATTGACTCAACACAAGCTACCGAAAGACCTAGTTGAGCACACTTGATAGCTGCTACATACCCAGCAGGTCCGCCTCCAATAATTACAACATCATACATATCCAAACCTCTTATAAATTTAACAACAATCTTTCAGGTGATTCAAGTTGCTCTTTAATTGAAACTAAAAAAGTTACTGCCTCTTTGCCATCCAATAAACGATGATCATAACTCATAGCCAAATACATCATTGGCCTTATAACAACTTCATTATCAATAGCAACAGGTCTATTTTGAATACTATGCATGCCTAAAATAGCTGTTTGTGGGGCATTTAAAATTGGTGTTGATAATAATGATCCAAAGACACCTCCATTTGAAATGGTGAATGTTCCACCTTGCATTTCATCCATTGAAAGCTTTCCATCTCTAGCTTTAATAGAGTAATCCATTATTGATTTTTCAATATCAGGAAGAGATAGCATATCGGCATCTCTTATAACTGGAACAACAAGACCTCTCTCAGTTGAAACAGCAACACCAATATCCTGATAACCATGATAAACAATATCTGTTTTATCTATTGATGCATTAACTAAAGGGAACTTTTTTAACGCCTGAATAGCAGCTATAACAAAAAATCCCATAAATCCAAGCTTAACGCCATGTTGTTTTTCAAACTCAGCGCCATATTTTGATCTAAGCTCTTTGATAGGAAGCATATCAACTTCATTAAAGGTTGTTAACATTGCAGTTTCTTGCTTAACTGTTAGTAACCTCTTTGCGATAGTTGCTCTAAGTCTAGACATGGGAACGCGTTTTTCATCCCTTGAATCAGAGAAAGAAATTTCATTTTTAACAGCAGATGGTTCAGCTTGTGCTGTATTGATATCTTGAGATTTATTATTCATATGATTTACTAAGTCTGCTTTAGTAACTCTTCCATTCTTACCCGTGCTTTCAATTGTAGATGGATCAATATTTTCTTCTGCAATTATTCTTTTAGCAGCAGGTCCTAATTTATCAACCTTAGGCTCTGGAATTTCAAGATTAGATAAATCTGTATCAATTATAGTTTCTTCAACTGATACGGTGCTCTCATTAAATTCAGCTATCAATTCAGAACTATTAACAATTTCACCCTCTTGTTTAACAATCCTTGTGATAGTACCGCTAACAGGTGCAACGACCTCTAGCACTACTTTATCAGTCTCAATTTCAGCAATAACTTCGTCCTGCTGAACACTTTCACCTTCTTTTTTAACCCAATTAGCAACTGTTCCATCTGCTACTGATTCTGGAAATGTTGGTGATTTAATTTCTATACTCATTCTTTTTCTCCCTGCAACTTTATATTTAAAGCCTTTAATAATATTTCTTCTTGTTGTTTTAAATGTAATTTCATTAAACCAACTGCTGGTGCTGCTGCAGCTGGTCTACTCACAAGTTTAATTTCAGTTTTGCTATCAAATCTATCCAAAACTCTTTGAAGTCTATGTCTATGACTAAACCATGCGCCTTGATTTGCTGGCTCCTCTTGACACCAAATAAATTCTTTCGCATTGGGGTAGTTAGATAAAATATTTTCTAGGTCGTCATATGGAAATGAATACAATTGTTCAATTCTTACTAAGGCGATGTTATCAATTTTATCTTCATTTCTTTTTTGAAATAAATCGTAATAAATCTTACCTGAGCACATTACAACTCTATTAATATTTTCTTTATTAATTATTTCGTCATCAATAACGCATTTGAATTCTCCATCAGTTAATTCAGATACTGAGGATGTAACAAGAGGATTTCTTAAAAGGCTTTTCGGAGTAATTACAATTAAAGGTCTTCTCATCTTTCTAATAGCTTGTCGCCTTAGAAGATGAAATATTTGAGCTGGGGTGCTGGGAACACAAACCTCAATATTTCCATCGGCACATAATTGAAGAAATCTTTCCAGCCTAGCACTGCTGTGTTCTGGGCCTTGTCCTTCAAAACCATGAGGAAGAAGCATTACTAGTCCTGATAATCTCTCCCATTTATGCTCAGCAGAAACTATAAACTGATCGATTACCACCTGAGCACCATTAACAAAATCACCAAATTGAGCTTCCCACATTACTAAACCAGAAGGCCAAGTAGCCGAATATCCATATTCAAAACCTAAAACAGCCTCTTCGGACAAGAAAGAGTCATATATATCCATTCTAGTAGAACTTTCTCTTGCTACGTTTACTAATGGTATGTGCCCAATTCCATCTTTAGCGTTATATATAGCAGCATGCCTGTGTGAAAATGTTCCTCTTCTTACATCTTGCCCTGTTAAGCGAATAGGATAACCTTCTGCTAACAATGTTGCATAAGCCATAGACTCAGCATAGCCCCAATTAATTGGCGTTTGACCAGCAGCCATAAGTTTTCTGTCTTCAAGTACTTTCTTAACTTGTCTGCCAAGCGTAAAATCTTTTGGAGTTGAAGTAATGACTTCAGATAATTCTAAAAATTTACTCGTATTAACTTTTGTATTAGTTTCTTGCCACCATGTTTGATTTAAATGAGCTGACCAATCAAACCAAAGATCGTCATTAGGTTTTAAAGCAAGATTTCCAACTACAGATGATCCTTTCTCAAGAGAGTCTCTATATTCTTTTTGAAAAGTTGTAGAGTCTAATTTAGTTATGATGCTTTCTGAGATTAATTTTTCTTCATAAATTTTTAATACTGAAGGATGTGTAGCAATCCTTTGATACATAAGTGGCTGTGTTGCAGACGGATCATCTGCTTCATTGTGACCTCTTCTTCTGTAACAGAATAAATCTAAGATTATATCTTTACCAAACTTATATCTATATTCACACGCTATCTTTGCTGCATAAACTACCATTTCAGGATTATCACCATTTACGTGAATAATTGGAGCTTCTATCATCTTAGCTACATCTGTTGAATACTCAGTTGATCTAGCGTCGTATTTATAACTAGTAGTAAATCCAATTTGATTATTAATAATTACATGTAAAGTACCGCCAACACCATAGCCTCTGGTTTGAGACATCTGAAGAGATTCCATTACTACCCCCTGGCCCGAGAATGATGCATCGCCATGAATAAGAATTGGGATAACTTGTTCTCTATTTTCATCATGGATTCTATCTTGTCTGGCGCGAACAGACCCAAGAACTACCGGATCAACTATCTCAAGATGAGAAGGGTTATTAAATAGTGAAACATGCACCTCCCCATTCGGAGTTAATAGGTTTGAAGAGAAGCCAAGATGATATTTAACATCTCCTGTATTTGCACCTATTAGCTCAACATCTTCCTCAAAAGCAGAAAATAACTCAGCAGGAGTTTTACCAAGGACATTAACTAGTAAGTTTAATCTCCCTCTATGAGCCATGCCAAAACAAATTTGCTTAGCTCCAAGAATTCCGCAATTTTGGATTAAGGCATCTACAAGCGGGATTAATGACTCACATCCATCAATACCAAAACGCTTCATACCCGGATATTTTGCTGCAAGAAACTTTGCTAACCCTTCTGCAGAATTTAATCGATTAAATATATATCTTTTTTCATCATCTTTAAATTCACACTGCCCAAGACTTGGTTCTAATATCTCTTGGAACCACTTTCTTTCCTCAGTGCTTACAATATAGTTATACTCAATACCTAGATCACCACAATAAATAGATTGAAGTGAGTCAATGATTTCTTGTAAAGTAGCTTCTTCTTTTCCAATTTTTAATGTATCGGTTTTAAAAACTGTCTGAAGATCTTCTTTACCTAAGCCGTGATATTCAATATCTAAATCAGGAACTTGCTTTCTCTCCATCATACCCAATGGATCTAATGTTGCAGCCTGATGACCTCTATTCCTGTATGCCTGTATAAGCTGAACTACCCGAACCTGCTTATCATTTGTTTCATTCGTATTGTTTGAATTTAATGAAACTCTTCTATGATTTTTATATGAATTAATAATGTTCTGATGAGAGATATCTTGATGTTTTCCATTATTACTAGGCAAGTCATCAAAAAAACTTCTCCATTCAAGAGAAACACTTGCTGGATTATCTAAATATGATTCATATAAACTTTCTAGATAAGAGGAGTGTCCAGCTGAGGTATGTGAATCTTCCCAGAATTTTTCCATATCGTAACTCATAATGTTTTTACGCAGTAACTCCATCAGATGCAATGATATTTTTTGAACTTTTACCCTTAAGTAACATTGTTTTTATTTCTCCAATAGCCTTATTTGGATTTAATCCTTTAGGGCATGCTGCAACACAATTCATGATTCCATGGCATCTATAAACGCTAAATGGGTCAGCTAAATCATCAAGCCTGCTGTCTTTCTCTAAATCTCTTGTATCGGCAAGAAACCTATATGCTTGTAATAAAGCTGCTGGTCCTACAAATTTATCAGGATTCCACCAAAATGAAGGGCAGCTTGTTGAGCAACAAGCGCAAAGTATGCACTCGTATAGACCATCAAGCTTATCTCTGTCTGCTGGAGATTGCAGGCGCTCTTGCTCTGGAGGTGTTGTATCATTTTGAAGAAATGGCTTAATTTTTTCATACTGATTGTAAAATTGCGTCATATCAACAACAAGATCTCTGATAACTGGGAGTCCAGGTAGTGGCCTTATATCAAGCCTATCTCCTTTTAGAGCATCAGATAATGCTGTTATGCATGCCAATCCATTTTTACCATTAATACTCATGCCATCTGAGCCGCAAACACCCTCTCTACATGATCTTCTGAATGATAAAGATGGGTCATTTTCTTTTAAAAGATGAAGAAGATCTAAAACCATAATATCCTTTTCAGGTTTTTCAATCTCATAGTTCATCATGTAAGGGAACTTATCCTGCTCTGGATTGTATCTATATATATTAATATTTAGCATAAATAATCCTTAATAAACCCTAACTTTAGGAGGAAATGCTTCCATGGTTTTAGGAGCAAAGTTAACTACTCTTTTTGAAAGAGACTTATCATTTGGATCAAATACAGAATGGCATAACCAATTATCATCGTCTCTATCTGGAAAATCATCTCTAGCATGAGCTCCTCTGCTTTCATTTCTATGTAATGCAGAGATAGCCGTTGCTTCTGCAACCTCAACAAGGTTTTGAAGCTCTAAGGCTTCTACTCTACTTGTATTAAAAGCAGCACTCTTATCACTTAAATAAAGATTTTCTGCTTTATTTCTAATTTCTTCCAACTCAGCAACACCTTTTTCCATAAACTCGCCTCTTCTGAATACCCCAAAATAGTTTTGCATACATGTTTGTAACTCTTTTTTAACAGGGGCAGTTTCATGACCTGAGCTTGATTCATTTAATTTATTTAATCTTTCTAGAGAGTTATCAATATCTGAATTAGATGCTGATTCAACTCCTCCACCTGAACTGAGTTCTTTTTGAATAAAAGTTCCAGCAGCCCTTCCAAATACAATTAAATCAAGTAAAGAGTTTCCTCCTAATCTATTAGCTCCATGAACTGATACACAGGCTGCTTCGCCTGCAGCAAATAATCCTGGAACAGTCACATCTTCAGAATTTATTCTTGTAAAAGCTTGTCCATGGATATTTGTTGGTGTTCCTCCCATCATATAATGACAAGTTGGCACTACGGGAATTGGATGATAAACAGGATCAACATGAGCAAATGTTTTAGATAGTTCACAAATACCAGGTAATTTAGAATTTAAAACATCTGCACCTAGATGATCTAATTTTAGATAAACATGATCTTTTTTCTCTCCGCAACCTCTTCCTTCTAATATTTCTAAAACCATTGATCTGGCTACAACATCACGGCCAGCTAAATCTTTAACATTAGGAGCATATCTTTCCATAAATCTTTCACCTTCTCCATTTACTAAATATCCGCCTTCTCCCCTACAACCTTCTGTAACTAAGGAGCCCGCACCATAAATACCTGTTGGATGAAATTGCCACATCTCCATATCTTGAGCTGCAAAACCAGAACGTAGACTCATACCCAGGCCATCACCAGTATTAATTAATGCATTTGTGGTTGACGCATAGATTCTTCCTGCACCTCCAGTGGCAAGAACGGTAGCCTGTGCTTTTAAATGAGCAACCTCACCTGATTCAATAGAAAAAGCAATAACTCCAGTAACTTCATTTTTAGAATTTTTTACAAGGTCAACAGCAAACCATTCATTTAAAAAATTAGAGCCTTCTTTTATATTATTCTGATATAAGGTATGAAGAAGTGCATGACCAGTTCTGTCTGCGGCTGCACATGTTCTTGCGGCTTGACCACCTTTACCAAAATCTTTGGACTGCCCTCCAAAAGGTCTTTGATATATCCTTCCATTGTCAAACCTAGAAAATGGTAATCCCATATGCTCAAGTTCAAAAACTGCTTTTGGACCTTCTGAACACATGTACTCAATTGCATCTTGGTCGCCTATAAAATCTGCGCCTTTAACTGTATCGTACATATGCCATCTCCAGTCATCATTGGGGTCAGCGCTCTGAATAGCACAAGTGATGCCGCCTTGAGCAGAAACAGTATGAGATCTAGTTGGAAAGACCTTAGAAACAACAGCTGTCTTTAATCCAGACTTGGCAAGCTCTAATGAGGTTCTCATTCCAGCACCACCTCCACCAATGATCAAGGCATCAAATTCTAAAGTTTTGATATTATTAGCATTAATTATATTTGTCATAAATCTATATCCAAACAAGTAAGAGTAAATAAAAGTATAAGAGCAGACCAAGAACGGTGAAGAGTATGTTGTATAAAAGCCTAGATGTATCTGCAATTTTTGATAAAGTAAAATTCAGGAAGCCCAAGGTTCTTGGTGTTAGATAGTCAGTTCCTATGGTCCATAAACCAATGTAAGCATGAACTAAAATACTAAGAAATGCTGTAGTAGTTGACAACTTAAATAATAATGAGCTTTTAAACAAAAACCATTCATTAAATGCTATTGGTAGTGAGGAAATAATAAATACAACAACATAAATTATATATATAAATATAAAGATAGAACTACATCTTTGAAGGTACCATATGGTTGATCCTTTCACTAAAAGATAACCATTGCAGTTGCTATAACTGAAATAAACCAAATACATAAAACAAAAATTGATGAAACTTTACTAGCTTGAAGAGATTCACCTATATGCATATCCATTATTAAATGCCTAACTCCAGTTAAAATATGATACCAAAGAACTAAAAAACTAAAAGCAACAAAAGTTGCTAAATAAGAGCTATTTATCAACATATTTGTTAAATACGTAAAGTTCTCCTGGTTAGTTGAAGCAAGAAAAAATAAATAAACTGATAAAGGGTATGTTATAAAAAAAATGTACATTCCAGCTAACCTATGAGTTATTGAAGTTAAAGCCGATATTGGCAACTTTATCTTAAGTAAATTTATATTAACTGGTCTATGATCATTTTTCATTAGTAACAAATGTTCCTTTATGCATCCAAATTACAAGCTAATTATACGGAATTGTAAAAATAAAATCTTATTTATTTTAAATAAGACTTTTCTGTAGTGCGGATTTTTAAAGAGATGCTAATTGATGTCAAATATATAAAATAACCTTTAGGTGTAGTATAAATATGAGTTATTTAATGTAGTTTTGCTACATTTTAGATATAGACCAGAATGGTAATAAGATTTATTACTTATTTTTTACGTGTTTCATTAACCTTTTTTTCTTCTTGACTTGCCTATCGGTTAATTTATTAACTTTTCCTTCAAAAGGATTATCAGATTTTCTAAAAATTATTCTTAATTGTATGCTTTTTAGACCTAATTCTTCCCTGAAAGAGTTCTCTAAATATTTTTTATAATTAGCTGGAATTTTCTTATCCTGATTAGAGTGAATTATAAGAGTTGTTGGCTGCGTGCCTCCAAAATGGACATATCTTAATTTGAGCTGACGCCCTCCAACAGATGGAGGCGCACTTCGTTCAATAAATTTATATAAATATTTATTTAGTAATGTGGTTGAATAGTTAGTTTGTGATTTAGTAATGAGACTATTAAGTATTCTAAAGAGTCTTTTAAAACCTAGCCCCTTCATTCCTGAAACTTCTACCTTAACAAAATCTTTTAAAAAATTTGATTGAAGTCTTTTTGTTTCATACATTTCTGATCTTTCTGATTTTGTTAGTAAATCAACTTTATTTAATCCAATTAAAATTGGCTTACCTTGTTCAGCAATTATATTAATTAGCTTTAGATCCTGATCTACAATACTGTCTTCAGAATCAACTAAAAATAAAATAACATCACTTTCTTCAACTGCATGCATTGCTCGCACATAAGAGAAATATTCAACTTTATGATTTTGTTTATAACCTTTTCTAATTCCAGCTGTGTCAATAAAAACAAATTCATTATCATCTACAGTGAATGGAATTCTGATTGCATCAATTGTTGTTCCAGCTACCTCTGACACAACTAATCTATCTTCTTTAATAAAATTGTTAATAAATGTGGATTTGCCTGCATTAGGCCTCCCAAGTACTGCTATTTTTTTTCCATCAATAATTTCATCATCAGTTTTATCAGGTAACATTTGTAATAAAAGCTTCTTCAAATCATCCAATCCTCTTGAATGTTCTGCACTAATGTCTAAGAAGTCTTTAATACCTTTAGATGAGATATCGTTTAAAGCCTCTGATTTAGATGATTTATCAGATTTATTTAAAAGTGTTATAAATGGTTTATTTAGTTTTCTTAGGCTACTTAATATTTCAAAATCTTCTGATGTTAAATTCTCAGACCCGTCTACAAGAAATAAAATTAAATTACATTCATTGGCTGCCATCCAGGCTTGATCTGATATATTTTGGGATAAATTAGATTCATCTTTCCCAATTCCTCCAGTATCAATGATGAAGCTTTTTATGCTGCCAAGTTTGATATAGCCATAGTTTCTATCTTTTGTTAAACCCGGAAAATCTGAAACTATAGCCTCACGCGTCTTAGTAAGTTTATTAAAAAGAGTTGATTTTCCTACGTTAGGACGGCCAATTATTGCTATTGAAGTAAACATTTTTAAGCGGCATTCTAGTGACTAACTGAATATAAATTAAATTTCTCATCTACAATAAAGATATTGTTAGCTCTTGCGATAATAGTCTTAATAGGACTTCTGGTTAATTTTATTCTACTTGTTGTTTTGCCATTTAATGCATCTAAAAGGTGAATATATCCTTCAAAATCACCAACTACTATGCTCCCTTTATAAGAATCAGCATTTGAAAGTTCTCTTAAGTAGTAATCATCATTAGTCCAAGATGGCATAAAGGTTTTAGTTGAATATGTTGTAAAGGTTGAATCGGTTTCAAGAATAGCTATAACACCCTTAGAAATAACTGGAGAATAAAACGATGAGGCTTTTTCAGCCCATACAATTCTTCTTTGAGCTGGATCAAAAGCAGCTATCTGACCCTGATAATTTGCAACGAACAATAACCCGCCTTCTATAACTGGTGCTGCATCTGCATCTATCATATTTTCTAATTCTGATGTGCCTTCTACATATGATATAGCTCCATCCCAGACTAAAAAGCCTGTATCTATCTGGAAGGCACCAAGTCTTCCATTATCAAAAGCTGCATAAACGATTTCTTCTTCTATAACTGGGGGACTACTTCCACGCAATGTAAGTGCTGGTAATTGTGATCTGTAAGACCATTTTTTAGTACCATTAGATATATTATATGCATTTAGCTCACCTGAACTTGTCTTAACCAAGACCAGTTTTGCATTTATAGTAGCTGGTGCAAGAATCTCAGCTCCTGCGTCAATAGACCAAAGAGTAGAACCATCTTCTTGAGACAAACAAATCAATTCACCCTGGGATCCAGCGACAATAAGTACACCAAAGCCTGCAGAAATACCTGAAGAAAGCTCTGTAACTTGCGCGGTCCAATTTTCTAGACCTGAAGCTTGATCAAAAGAGCCTATAGCTCCACTATTATTTGCAAAAAATATTGTCTTACCAGAAAAAGCTGGCAAAAAAGCACCTAACTTGTTATCCCCTGAGCCCGAAAGGTTAGGAATAAAATCTGTTGCACTTCTATCAGAAGGAAGAGCAATCTCCCAATTTAAAATAAGCTCTTTTTGATTAGAGATATCAAATAGAGCCTTAGGCTCAGTTAAATCGACCTCTTCTTCTGGCCCATTATTCCAAAAAGTTATAATATCAACAAAACTTCTAGGCTCTTTAGACTCAACTTGTTCCTCGTTATCGTTCCAGAAAGCCATACTTGAGCATGAGCTTAAAAATATAAGAATTAATAAGTGTGATGAATATTTCATAATTGTTTATAAGACCAGTTGAATATTATTAAGTTTCATAATAACTATATTTTTTGATGCATCGTCATCATATAGCTCTTTAGCTAGATTATATTGCTCGATAGCTAAACTATTTTTAGCTTGCCCTGCTAATGCATCTCCAGCCAATTCATTTACTAATGGGTCAGACCCTGCCATTAAAGTCTCTATGGCACTCAAGGCCTCGGAGTAATTAGATTCGGATATTAGAATTCTAGCTAAACTAACTCTAGATATCTTGTTTACAAGGGAATTACCAAAGAGTCCGCTAGATACATCTATTAAGTCTTCAAAATAAATCTTACTTTCATCAAGCTGAGAGTTTGAAGCAAGTGCAGACGCCTTCTTAATCATTGCAAATTGGGCAAATCCCGTGGATCTATAATCATTGATTAGTTGGTCAAATAAAGAACTATCATCAAGTGCGTTGGTATCTTCTGCAGAAACTGCTTCCATCCATTTACTGTATATAACTGCAGCTGAATTATTCTTAGAATCTTGAGTGTATTTAATACCATAGGCTCCAATGCCAATAACTGAAATAGATAAAACTATAGAAAGTATAAGATTTCTATAGTGCTTAAAAAAATCAACTATTGCTAGAAGTCTTTCTTCATCATTACTGTGTTCAGCCATGTTTCTATCCTTAATATTTAGATTAGATTTTTTTATAGAATGCTATGCATTCTTCAATACTCATACTAACTTGCTCATCGTCGTCTCTTAATGACTTAACAATAATCATATTACTGCTTATCTCTTCATCACCTAAAATAAATGCATGAGTAGCATTTGTTTTATTAGCTCTTCTTAACTTAGCTTTTATACTGCTATCAGTTAAATCCATGTCTAACGAGACATCTGAATTAGCAGTTCTTAACTGGTTCGCTATTTTAAATGCTAATGGGGCTATATTGCTAGTAGAACTTATAAAGACAACTTTTTTTTCAATATTTTTAGTTATCGATGAAATTGATATTATCCTCTCTAAGCCTATTGCCAGTCCTATTGCCGGCATATCTTTGCCACCAAGAGTATTTGCAAGATTATCATATCTGCCTCCGCCTATAAATGCATCTTGAGCTCCTAAATCAGAAGAAGATGCTTCAAAAACTAACCCTGTATAATAATCAAGACCTCTCACGAGCGTGTTATCTATCTCTATAATGCATAAATCACTAAACGTTTTCTGAATTGAGGAAAGTAGCAAGTTTGCAGAATCAGAAATAAAATTATTAAGAGAAGGTGCATCTTTAAGAATTTCCTGCATACCTAAATCCTTTGTATCAAGAATTCTTAAGGGATTTTTACCAAGTCTTTCTAGATCTTTTTCATCCATCTTGTCTTTATAAGGTATTAAATACTTAACTAAGGCTTTTGAAAATTCTTTCTTGGAGTCTTTATCTCCAAGATGATTTATTTTTAATTTTGCATTCTTTATATTTAAGGCATTAATTATCGAGCAGATCATAGAGATTAGCTCAAAATCTGCTTGCCCCTCTGGATATCCTAAAATTTCAACACCTGCTTGGTGAAATTGTCTATATCTTCCTTTTTGAGGTCTTTCATATCTAAACATAGGACCCATGTACCAAAGTTTTGATTGTTGTTGATCTAATTTTTTTTCAATTATCGATCTAATAACACCCGCTGTTCCTTCGGGCCTAAGGCTTAAACTTTGGTCATTTCTATCATTAAATGAATATATTTCTTTATTAACAATATCTGAAGTATCACCAACAGATCGTTTAAATAAATCTGTGTACTCCATGATTGGTGTTCTTATTTCATTAATAGAATAGGCTTTAAAAATTTTTTCCAGTTTATTTTCAACAGGACTCCAGCTAATTAAGTCATCAGAGTAAAAATCAGGCATGCCTCTTAACGAATTAATTTTAGTCATTTAGCCTCTCACAATAACATTGGAATCATTTCTTAATGATAATTTTTCTCTTACTTGATGCTCTAATTCATCTATTAAGTTTTCATTAGCAATTTTTTTGTCAGGAACACCATCAATATATAATAAATTTTTTGGAGATGCTCCTGTAAGACCTATATCAGCTGCTTTAGATTCGCCAGGACCGTTTACGTAGCATCCTATGATAGCAATTTCTATGTCTTCAGATATATCTTCAAACCTTTCCTCGAGTGCATTTACAACCTCTATGACATTAAAATTTTGTCTAGAGCAGCTCGGACAGGCAATTATTTTAACTCCCCTGCTTCGTATATTAAGACTTCTTAAAATATCCCAGCCTATCTTAATTTCATCTACTGGATCTGAAGCTAAAGAAATTCTAATAGTGTCTCCTATCCCTTCAGTTAGAAGCATGCCTACGCCTATAGATGATTTAACAGTTCCCGCTCTATAACTTCCAGCCTCAGTAATGCCTAAGTGAAGTGGCTGATTGATAATTTTTGATATTTTTCTATATGCTTCAACCGTCATCTCTATATTTGAAGCTTTTAAACTCATTTTATAATTTTCAAAGTTAAATTTATCTAAAATATCTACATGGCGCATAGCTGATTCAACTAATGCATCAGCATTTGGTTCACCATATTTTTTTTGAAGATCTTTTTCCAATGAGCCTGCATTCACCCCAACCCTTATTGGAACATTATTATCTATTGCAGCTTGTATTACCTCTCTGACTCTATCCTCTTTACCTATATTACCTGGGTTTATTCTCAAACAATCAGCGGTATCTGCAACCTCTAGTGCAATCTTATAATCAAAATGAATATCTGCAATCAAAGGAATACTTACTGCCTTTTTTATCTCTTTAAAAGCCAAGGCCTCATCAAAACCAGGAACTGATACTCTTACAATATCTGCTCCAGCTGCCTGGAGATCATTGATCTGATTAACTGTTGAAATAACATCACACGTATTGGTATTTGTCATTGATTGAATAGCAATAGGATTTTTTCCACCAACTAATACACCGCCAACATTGACTGTTTTAGTGTCTTTTCTTTTAATCCAATCACTCATTATTAAATACAGTTGTGCTTACTTTTTGCTTATTAACATTATTGATAAAATTAATAATTTTGCCTCCGTATGTGGCTTTTACATTATCAATATTACCTATTACAAGTGTAAAGCTTTTTTCAATCTCCACTCCTAAAATTTCATCTTTATTATATAACTTATAGATTAAACGTTTTTTATTATTTGAATATATTTCAACCCAACAAGGACCTGAAAATACTAGTATTAAATTGCTATCCTTAACCAGAGATTTAGCTATCAATTTTTCTTCACTTTTTTCCTTAATAACGCCGATCGGCTCAATATTAAGAGTCTCAGAATAAATTTTTTCTAGATCACTTGATTTGTTATTCATTAAGATAAATATAATAGAAAGTATTAATATCAAAATTGCTGATATTGGAATTAAATTTCCTTTTATAAATAACTTAACTTCCAAGATTTGCTTGCTTGAAGATTGAGCTTTATTCTCTTCAGAATTTACAATTCTTTCATCCGCATTAAGTGGAAATGGATCTTTTATTCCAAGGAAATCTGAATATTTTTTAAAATAACCAATAGCGAATGCTCTAGCCGGAAATAATGAATAATCATCACTCTCTATAGCTTTAAGATATCTTATATTTATATGAATATTTTTTGAAATATCTTCAAGCGTTAGGTTTAATTTAGATCTTTCATCTAAAAATTTTGAACCTATTTTTACTGATTTAATTTCTTTTGGCATTTAGACACCTAATGAATACTTGTATGCTGAATAAGGCTTTTTCCTTTAATTGTCTTTTTCAAGTTTCCTACAAGCTGTCCACAGGCTCCATCAATTGCATCCCCTCTGGTGATTCTGCAAGTTGTAATATAGCCCTTATTAACTAGATAATTTTTGAATGCGTAAATATTTTTATCTGTCGATCTTTTATAGTCACTTCCATCAAACGGATTAAATGGAATTAAATTAATTTTACATGACAAGCTGGCTAGGACTTTGGAGAGGCCTGCTGCATGCTTAAGTGAATCATTAATTCCATCTATTAAAATATATTCAATAGTTATGTTCCTCTTACCTGTCTGTTTCGACAAATAGTTTTTGCATGAATTAAGTAATTCTTTAATTGGGTACTTCTTGTTAATGGGTACGATAATATCCCTTAACTCATTTTCTGAAGCATGAAGTGATATTGCAAGTGAGATATCAGTCATGTCTGCCAATTTATTGATTTGAGGAACTATGCCAGAGGTACTAATGGTAATTCTTTTTCTTGATAAACAATAAGCTATTTGATTCCGCATAATATCGACAGATTCCATAACTGGATTAAAGTTTAAAAGTGGCTCACCCATACCCATAAATACAACATTGGTTATAGGGGCCTCGTTTTTATCATAAAAATTAGCAAGCCAAACTTGACCAATTATTTCATCAGAGGTGAGGTTCTGATCAAAGCCTTGAGCTCCTGTGGCGCAAAAAGTACATTGAAGAGCACATCCAGCTTGAGAAGATATGCATAGAGTCATTCTTTTCTTTTCAGGAATTCTAACCATCTCGATAGAAGATCCTGAGTCTAATTCTACTAAATATTTTTTTGTACCCTCTTCAGACGTGAGAACATTTTTAACTAATGGTGTTTTTAATATTGCTATATCTTTTAATCTAGATCTTAAATCTTTATTAAAATCAGTCATCATCTCGAAATCCAATTCACCCTTTTGATGAACCCATTTCAATAACTGCTTAGCTCTAAAAGGCGGCTCTCCAATATCTTTAAAAAAAACTTCTAAAGATTCTTGGGAGCAGCCTAATAGATTTTTTTTATCTTGCAAAATTAAGTTGAAGTAATCTCTTCTGTATTAAAAAAATAATTGATTTCTCTTTCAGCGCTTTCAGTAGAATCAGATCCATGTACAGCATTGGCATCGATGCTTTTAGCAAAATCTGCTCTTATTGTTCCAGGAGCTGCTTCTGCAGGATTTGTACTTCCCATTAACTCTCTATTCTTTATAACCGCGTCATCGCCTTCCAAAACCTGAACAAAAACAGGGCCAGATGTCATAAATTCTATTAGAGCTGGGAAGAAAGGTCTGCCCTCATGCTCTGCATAAAATCCAGATGCCATTTCTTCTGATAAAGAAACTAGCTTACCTGCTATTACTTTTAAACCATTATCTTCAAATCTTGATAAAATTTTACCAATTACATTTTTTGAAACAGCATCTGGTTTAATTATTGAAAGTGTTCTTTGTGTAGTCATATTAATCCTTATTAAAAAATTTTCGCTATTATAAAAGACTTATTTGTATTCTTCTATCCATGTCATCTGAATTGCTTCAAGAATTTGTTCATTTGATTTAGTTGGATTTCCTATAAAACCATCTAATTCACAAACTTTCTTATGAAGATCTGGAAAACTAATCCATTGAGGATCAATATCAGGAAAATTATCATATAGCTCAATAGCTATATCATTAATATCAAGCCAATCTAATTCATTCATCAGTGATCCTCTGAAACCATATTAATATTGTACTTTGGAAGTTCAATTTCTATCTCTTCATTTATAGGTGGAACTGCTTGGCAACTTAACCTTGAAGTCTGCTCTAGACCCCAAGCCTTATCTAACATGTCCTCTTCTGTATCACTAGCATCATCAAAACTCTCAAAACCCTTTCTGATGATACAGTGGCATGTGGTGCAAGCACAGGACATCTCACATGCGTGCTCTATTTTTATACCTTCTCTTAGTGCAGCCTCACATATAGTTTCATCTGGAAGACTTTCAATATTTGCTCCATTAGGGCAAAGTTCCTCATGAGGCCAAATTTTTATTTTTGCCATAAGTTTATATGGTGAAACTTTCCCCACAACCGCAAACAGCTTTTGCGTTAGGGTTTTCAAACTTGATTCCTTTATTTAATCCTTCTTCAGAATAATCTACCAAGGTACCTTTAAGAAAAGAAAGGCTATGTTGATCAACAAATATTTTACACCCATTTTTTTCAAAAATAGTATCATCTACTTTTACTTCATCAACAAATTCAAAAAAGTACTCATACCCTGAACAACCGGCTTTTCTGATACCTATTTGAATCCCAAGACCATTTCCTCTTTTATCTAAACTTTTATTAAAGTGCTCTATAGCCTTATCAGAAAAATTAAGTTCGGCTGGTTTAAAAGTATCCATCTAAGTAATTTACTGTTTTGATTCAAAATCTTGAATAGCTTGCTTAATAGAATCCTCAGCTAATACTGAGCAATGAATTTTTATAGGAGGTAATTCTAAAGCATCAACTATTTCTTTATTTTTAATCTCTTTAGCTTCCTCCAATGTCATACCTATAAGCATTTCGACTAATTCACTAGATGATGCAATTGCAGAACCACAACCGTAAGTTTTGAACTTTACATCCTTAATTATGTGAGTATTTCCCTTTTGCTCACATTTAATCTGAAGTTTCATTACATCACCGCAGGCTGGGGCTCCGACCATTCCAGTGCCCACATTAACTTCCTTTGGATCAAATTTTCCTACTTTAAATGCTTGAGGATTGTTTAATGTCTCCTCAAACTTATCTACTACTTTTTTGCTATATGCCATTTTATACTCCTATACGTATTATTAATGTGTATCCCACTCTACTGCGTCAAGATCTACGCCATCTAGATGCATTTCCCATAGAGGGGATAATTCTCTTAATCTCTCTACAACATTGCCCAAGATCTCTATAGTCCTTTCAACATCAGCTTCTTCTGTAAATCTTCCAAATGAAAATCTTATAGAACTATGAGCTAGCTCATCTTTTCTACCCAAAGCCCTTAAAACATAAGAAGGCTCTAAACTTGCAGAAGTACATGCTGATCCTGAAGAAACGGCAATATCTTTTAGGCCCATTATCAAGGATTCACCTTCAACAAAATTAAAACTGATATTTAATATATTTGGCACCTTGTTATTAACATCACCATTGATGTATGCGTGCTCTATTTTCATAGCTTCTTTTAGAAATTTTTCATGAAAATTACTAATCTTTACCAAATCACTGCTCATTTCTTGTTGTGCAATTCTAAATGCTTCACCCATACCTACAATCTGATGAGTTGGGAGAGTCCCTGATCTCATGCCTCGTTCATGGCCACCACCATGAATAAGAGCTTCTATTCTAACTCTTGGTTTTCTTCTTACAAAAAGAGCCCCTATACCTTTAGGTCCATAGGTTTTATGAGCTGAAAAGGACATTAAATCTACTGGCAAATTAGATAAATCTATTTCTGCTTTCCCGGTACTTTGAGCTGCATCAACATGGAAAAAAGCTCCATGCTTTCTAACGATAGATCCTATTCCCTCTATATCATTAAGTGTTCCAAGCTCATTATTAATATGCATAACTGAGACTAAAATCGTATTTTCCTGTAATGCCTCTTTTATTGCTTCTGGTGTAATAATTCCACCTTCACTGGGATCGAGATAAGTAACCTCAAAACCTTCTCTCTCTAATTGTCTGCATGGATCTAAAACAGCCTTATGCTCAATTTTAGAGGTAATAATATGATTTCCTTTAGATTTATAAAATCTTGCTACTCCTTTTATAGCTAGATTGTCTGCCTCTGTTGCACCAGAAGTCCAAACAATCTCTCTTGGATCACAATTAACTAAATTTGCAACATGTGACCTTGCTTCTTCGACGGCTTCATCAGCAGCCCACCCATATCTATGAGATCTGGATGCTGGATTTCCAAACTCTCCTTCGGGAGTTAGATATTCCATCATCTTGCTTGCAACTCTTGGATCAACCGGTGTTGTAGATGCATAGTCTAAATATATTGGTGCCTGGGTTTCTGTTTTCATCAAATTATCTCCTTAATTTGAATATGTGAATTATTATTTTGCATTAAATGTGAAATAGTTACGTTACTAAGAAATGAATCAACCACATCGTTTAATTCACTCCAGAGATTATGGGCATTACACCTTTTTCCATGGTGACAAGAAGAGGCTCCATTACAACTCGTAGCATCTAAATTCTCATCAACTGCATCCATAATATCTTTTATAGATACCGATAGTGGATCTTTGGCGTATATATAGCCACCCTTCCTTCCTCTAACGCTTTCCACAATTCCAGCTATTCTTAGTTTTCTAAATAACTGTTCAAGATATGTTATTTCAATATTTTGACGATTTGATATGTCTGAAAGTGCAACTGGTCCGTCATTTTGAAGTGAACAAAGTTCAGTAAGCGCATTTACAGCATATTTGCTTCTAGTGGTGAGTTTCACGCGCCAATTATAAATACTTGACTTATTTAGTCAAGTTTAATATTCATGCCTAATCTGTCTGCTACCTGATGATAAGACTCTACAACATCACCTAGACCTTGCCTAAATCTATCTTTATCCATTTTAGCTAAAGTTTCAGTATCCCAGAGTCTGCATCCATCCGGGGTAAATTCATCTGCAAGAAATAACTTTCCATCACTTAAGCCAAACTCAACTTTAAAATCAACTAAGATTAAGTTGCTATTCAAGAAAAGCTTAGAAAGTATTTCATTAATCTTTAAAGTTATCTCTTTCATTTCTATAATATTTTCTGCAGCAGCCCACCCAAAGGATAATATATGCTCCTCTGTTATTAAGGGGTCACCTAAATCATCATCCTTTAAAAAGAATTCAAATAAAGGGGCTTGTAAAATTAAGCCATCTTCTGTTCCCAGCCTTCTACAAATTGATCCAGTTGCTCTATTTCTAACAACACATTCAATAGGAAACATTTCTAATTTACGCACCAGGGAATCTGTTGAATTTAATATTTCTATATGATGAGTAGCTATACCTTTAGCTTCAAGATGATCCATTATAAAGGCATTAAATTGATTATTAACTGAACCCTTGCCAAGCAATGCTTCTTTCTTCTTGCCATCAAATGCAGAAGTGTCATCTCTGAAATGCATTATAAGTTGATCAGAATTATCTGTGGTGAATAAAGACTTTGCTTTTCCAGCAGTTATTTCATCTATTTTATTCATTAGCTTAATGATTCATTTATTTTAGAAAGTAATGTTTCAGCATCTTCGATGCTACCGTTTAAGGCTTTAGCAGTAATAATAGTTTTTACTCCACTTGATTTGACCTGAATTTCAAATGCAGCTTCTTCACCAAGAATAAGACCTTCTTCATTTTCCTCTTTACCAAAAGATAAAAAAGAAAAGAATCCAGGATTAGTTTCGCTAGCGTAACTAACGTAGAAAATTCCTTCATCTCTATTTCTGTCATTTGTAACAATTTTGCCAGCTGTTAAGGCTCTACTGACTGAAGACCAGGCTCTTTGATATGATAAATCAAGCTCAATTACAGTTTGATTATCTTGGGTAAATATTCTTGCTTTTTTATTTTCGTTCAGACTTTGTGCTGCAAGTGATGTACCTGAAAAATTTTCAACTGATGCTGCTAAGTAATCAACAATCATTTGAAGCTCTGGCTTTATTGACTCAACCTCGGTAATATTTTCATTATCTTTGTTTAATTGCTTTAAGAAAATCTCAGTTGATGCTTCTTTAATTCCATGCTCAACAATCATCTCTAAAATAGAATCTTGATCAAAAGCAACTCTTATAACACCAGCTTCTGCGTCTGCTGAGAGGATCTCGTAAGTAGATGCTTCCCAATAATTTTTTGAGATTGGCCAAGCTGTAGATGGAAGAGTCTCAACATAGATCCACATTAATTCTCCTAATCTTCTTAACTGAACTTCTGAAGCTCCTCCAGAAGAAAATACCTGTCTAGGCTTAGGAACATCTTTAGAGGTAACTCCTGAGAGTATTTCATCTATTGGATAATGATTGTCTTTGCTAATATCGTTGAGCGACTCAGGAATATTTAAGTTAGGTGCAAGCTCTTCTTCTAAAAAATCATATTTTGTTTCTGGAAACATTCCTTCAGGGCCTGTTAAGTAAGAACATGAATGAATAAAAAAGATTGCTAATAATAGTTGAGATGTGTTTTTCATAATAATTTTAATTTTACCATTTCTGACAGGATCTGTTGATGAAAAGTTTCATTAAGATTGATTAATGGAAGTCTTATATTATTTTCAATTTTATTAAGTTTATACATAATCCACTTTATTGGCATTGGGTTTGACTCGACAAAGCATAGATTATAAAAATTACTATAAATTTTATTAAGGCTATCAGCCTTAATAAAATTATTATTTAAAGCAAGTTGGCATATCTGAGATACTTGATTTGGTATTGCATTTGCGGCAACAGATACCACACCATGAGTACCGAGCTTCATAGATTCTAAAAAGGTAGGATCATCACCAGAGTAGATATAAAAATCTTTAGTACTTTGCATCTCTTTCGATATTTCAACTAATTGCTTAATTCTATTCATATCGTCTAATGCTTCTTTAATGCCTACAATATTTTGATGTTTAGCTAAAGTTTTAACTGTACTGGGCAAAATATCGCATGCAGTTCTTGACGGAACATTATATAAAATTTGAGGTATATCGACAGAGTCAGCTATTGCAATAAAATGATTTAATAACCCTTCCTGATTTGGCTTATTGTAATAAGGAGTAACTAAAAGACAGAAATCTGCTCCAGCATCTGCAGCCTCTTTGGTTAAAGCAATAGATTCATGGGTAGAATTTCCCCCAGTTCCAGCTATAACTGGAATTGCTCCATTAACGTATTCAATTGTTTTGGTTATTACTCCAGCATGCTCTTTTGGACTTAATGTTGGAGCTTCGCCAGTAGTTCCCACTGAAACAATACCATCTGTGCCCTCTTCAATGTGCCAACCAACCAAATCTTTTAAAGCAGCATAATCTACACTGCCATTTGCAGCTAACGGAGTTACTAATGCTACTAAACTTCCTTTAAGTGCTTGCATGAATATTTATTTCAGTAAAAAATAGGACTATACATCATTACATACTAACAATTAAGGAAAAAAAATGACAAAAAAAATATTAGGTAAAAAATGTCCGAAATTTAAAGCTGAATCCACAAGTTGCAAAACTCTTCAATCAGAAGATTTTTTAGGTAAGAATTTAGTAATTTACTTTTATCCAAAAGATAGTACCCCGGGTTGCACAACAGAAGGTCAAGAATTTAGAGATTCATATAAAGAATTTAAATCATCTAATACAGAAATTTTAGGAGTTTCAAGAGACACTGTTAAATCTCATGAAAATTTTAAAGCTAAGCAGAGCTTTCCATTTGAATTATTGTCTGATCCTGATGAGAAGGTCTGCAAAGCCTTTGATGTGATGAAACTTAAATCAATGTATGGAAGAGAGTATATTGGAGTTGATAGAAGCACTTTTATTATAAATGCAGATGGCAAAGTTGTTAATGAATGGCGATCAGTAAAGGTAAAAGGTCACGTTGCAGAAGTTTTAGAAGTAATTAAATTTCTTTAAAAAAATTTAAGCCTGTGATGGCCATGCATTCCAAATAGCTTTAATAAAAGTGGCTATTGGTATTGCTAAAAATACACCCCAAAAACCAAACATGCTTCCAAAAATAAACACTGCTAATATTATTATTACTGGGTGTAATTTAACTGCATCAGAAAATATTAAAGGAACTAGTAAATTTCCATCAAGCGCCTGTAATAATAAATATAATCCAGTCAATATATAAAAATCGGCAGATAGTCCGAATTGAATTAAGCCAACAACAAGAACTGGAATAGTGACAAGAAAAGCTCCAACATATGGTATCAATACTGACATACCTACCAATACAGAAAGAAGGGCTGTGTAATTTAAACCTAGTGATGCAAAAATAATTGCTGACGTAATTGCAACTATTAAAATTTCAATTGTTTTTCCTCTTACATAGTTACTTAATTGATTGTCCATTTCAGACCAAACATTTGAAAGCATTTTTCTTTCACCAGGAATGATCTCCATGAAGCTATTTATTATATTTTTTCTATCAAAGAGAAAGAAATATACAAGCACAGGAAATAGAATAAGGTACATGGCAAATGTAATAGTTCCAGTGATGCCTGTAATTGAAGATTTAACTAGATTTTGTGTAAATCCTGTTACTTCAGCAGATATTCCTTCAAAAAAAGAAGTGATTTGATCTGAAGAAATAAGATCAGGGTAATTGCTAGGGACTGCTTGAATGAAACCAATAAGTTCATTAATTAACCTTGGTGATTCTAAAACAAGAGCTTGAAGCTGCTGATAAATTAGAGGTATCAGGTATACCAATAGAGTAGTCGTTATAACTAAGAAAAATAAATAAGTTAAAATTAATGCAGAAGATGTTTTTAACCCATAACCCTCTAACCTAGCCTGAAAACCGACTAAAAGGTATGCAACAATAATGCTGACTAAAAATGGAGATAAAACACTACCAAAAAGTGAAAGCGCAACAAGTGCAACTACAAGAATTAAAGAAAAGACTATTGTTTCTTCATTTACAAAGACTTTCTTAACTGATTGAGTAAAGAAAAAGTATCCCATACTCGCGAATAAACCCAAGGCTATAAACGAAAGCGCATTACTTATTAATAGATCACTCATAAAAGACATTATTCCTTTTAAATTCAATAAACATGAAAACTATTTAAACTTATCACTGTCAAACAATAATTATATATAATTTAAGCCTATTTATTTAATTATATTAATCTAATAACCTCTATATGTGTTAGTTTTATTGGGAATGCAAATTTTTTAAAATTTAATGAAAATGAAAATGGAAAAACTATTTTTTATATTATCTGTTTCAATTATTTTGAATATTTATGCGCAGCCTGAATTAAATTTATCATTACCTGAACTAGGGGATAGAGTTTCAGGGGTTGTTTCAACTGACCAGGAAAAAATTATAGGCAATGAATTTTTAAAACAAGTTTATAGCCAAGCTCCGTTAATTTCTGATCCATTAATTCAAGAGTATTCTGAATTATTGATTTATAGACTTTCTGAATATAGCCAAGTTAAAGATAGAAATTTTAATATTTTATTAATCGATGATAAGTCTCTAAATGCATTTGCTGCACCAGGTGGTGTAATTGGTATTAATGGAGGTCTTTTTTTAAATGCTAAGAATGAAGGACAATTTGCTTCAGTGCTTACCCATGAGCTTGCCCACTTAAGTCAAAGACATTTTGCAAGAAATATACTTAACTCCAGAGATAATAACTTTGCTTCAATGCTTGTTATGGTTTCTGCTATGGCTGCTGCTATAGCGACTAATAACCCTACTGCATTTATGGCTGGACCTGCTTTTCTTCAGCAGCAAAGCTTGCGGTATAGTCGCTTATTTGAAAGAGAGGCTGATAGAGTTGGGTTTAATAATCTCATTAATGCAAAGTATGCTCCTAACAGCATGGGAGAAATGTTTGAACAAATGGCAAAGTTAAGGAGACTTGCTGGTGATAATGTTCCTGAATTCCTTTTAACTCACCCGGTATCTTCTTCTAGAGTTGCGGATGCTTTTAATGCAGCTGATCAAGTTGAAACACCATACGAAAATAAAGATTCATTAAATTTCCAATTAATTAGAGGAAGGCTACAAATGAGGTATGAAGATATACCATTAAATTCTGTAAGAAAAATGAAGGGGTTGATAGAAGAAAGCTTCTCGAATGAAAATAGATATGCTCTTTCAATTGCTTATATGATGAGTGGCCAGCATACAAATAGTCTCAAAGAGATTGATAAACTGATAGACGAAAATCCCAAAAATTTAATTCTTAATAATACTAAAGCAGAAATATTACTAAATGCAGGTAAGTCAAAAGAGGCTCTAAATATAGTAAATATTTTTTTAAATATCTCTCCAAAAAATTACCCACTAACAATCCTAAAGGCAAAAATTCTAGCTTATGACAAAAAACTTTTTGCTGCTGAAGAGTTAATTAGAGATCAACTTTTAAGGAGGAATACAGATCCATATCTTTGGCTTTATCTGTCTGAGATCCAAAGAGATAGCAAGAATGTTATTGGCTACCATCAGAGTAGAGCTGAATACTATTTATTGCTTGGTCAGTATGAAGATGCTCTAAATCAACTTCAATTTGCACTTAAATTAACTGAAAGTAATTTTGAAGTATCTGAATCTATAATTACAAAAATTAATACGACCAGAAAATCTATTAAAGAACTTCGTGGTCAATAAATTTTTGTTTCTTTGGCTATCTTGATACCAAAATAAGAGAATAAACCAGTTATAGGTAAAGCAAGTAATGGTATTAGAGAAAAACCTACCCCGATAAAACTACCAAATGTTATAAACAAACTACCAGATAGATCGCCTAATCTTGAACAAAAAGTATCTATAAAGACTGAAGATTTATATCGATCATTCTCTTTTAAATGGCTAAATACTATTTCTCTTGTAGGTTTATTTATAGCGTACTCAAATAATCTAAGAAATACGGTTGCAAATATTACAATAGATATTGTTGGCGAGATGGCATATGCAGAGAAAACAATTAAAAAAACTACTCCATATAAAAATAGAATGCGTTTAACTCCTAAGAAATTAATAATAATTGAAGTAAGTAACAATTGAGTAGGTAAAGTTAAGATTGTTACCAATTGCTCCATTTGCCCAAATAAAGCTATCCGTTCTACAGAATCACTTGACCATGCGTCAATAATTGATATTGCTGTCATCCAATGGATAGTCATTAATCCAGTAAATAACCATACATATATAGCAATTGAACGAATATCTTTTTTAGTTAAAGCGTTTTTAATGCCATCGAAACTTGCACCACCAAGGGGCTGATTTGATTCATGATTATTTTTAGAATTGGTGTAATTTATTAACATCAAGCCAACACATAAAGCTGCAAACAATAAAATAATTGCTGAAATACTAAAAAATTCTAAACCGCTTTCGGTAAATGAGCTGGCAAATCTTTTTGAAATCTCAGATCCCACTAAAGCTCCAATTGAGCCCCCTGCCATTATTACTCCATAAAAATTTCTAGTCTTTGATGATCTAAAAACATTAATAATTACCACCCAAAATATAGACACAACAAAAAAGGAATAGATATTGCACCAAATATAAAAAGCTCTTCCAAGCCATATAACTCCCTCTAAATCTAATACCTTCCAGGAAAATAAGAACCCTAATAGATTTACAATAAAAAACAAGTAGCAAGAAATTAATAATTTTCTTAAATTAGTTTTTGAGGCCAGTCTCGAATAGATAGGGTTAACAAGCAACATGGCTAAAGCACCAACAGCAAGTAATAAGGGTAAATTTTCTACATTTGATACAGCCATTTCATTTCTTACTGGCCTTAAAACATACCAAGAAGATAATACAAAAAAGAAAAAAACACCTGCAAGTGATGATTCTTTTGTAAAAGGAAGTAGAAGTTTGTTAAGAATATTTTTCATCTCAAGCCTCTAAATGCTTATAAATTGAAAAGTTATTAGTAAATTTTATGATGTAAATGGTGGGTCGCACAGGATTCGAACCTGTGACCAATTGATTAAAAGTCAACTGCTCTACCAACTGAGCTAGCGACCCTTGATTTAGCATGTCATAAAAAGTGGTGATTATTCCATATCTTCTAAACTTTGCAAAGACATAGATGATGCTGGATTATTAGGAAACTCTCGAATAACAAATTGATACTTCTCTTTTGCCGTTTTTATATTGCCTAGCTTAAAGGATATGTCACCTAATTTCTTATGAGCAAGTGGCACTCTCCAGTGATTTTCAAAGGAAGAAATTAATTGCATATAATGCTTCTTACTCTCTTCAAAGTTTGATGAAGAGAATTCAATTTCACCTAACCAAAACAAAGATAAAGGTAATTTATCTGGATCAGAAAAGTTATTTATCAAATACATGAACAATTTTTTTGCTGAATCGTAATCTTCGTCTGCAAGAGACCTAACTGCTTCGTTATAAATTTCACTAATACTTTTAGAATCATTGATTCCATCAAATCGGTAAACTTCATCGCCTATAGAGGAATCAATGTTTTTAATTTCAGCAGGTTTATCATCATTTTTTACTGATTCTTTGATTAACTTCTCGAGTAAATAGTTTTGAGCTTCTACCTCATTTCTTAAATCAGCCATTTCCATCTCAAGCTCTTGAATCTTTAAAAATAATATATCAGATTCAGTTGATTGGGAGTCTTGCGCTAATGCGACTAAGGAAAAAGAAACTAAAAAGCTAAATAATACTGATTGATTAAGAATTAACTTAAGCATTTTTATTTAATTAATTTCAGCTCTTCTGTTTCTTGCCCATGATCTTTCATTAGAGCTAGAAGACATTGGCATTTCTTCTCCATAACTTTTGATAGTTAGTCTGGATCTTGAGATATTTTTTAAGACAATATAATCAGCAACACTTTCTGCTCTTCTTTGCCCCAGAGCAAGATTATATTCTCTGGTTCCCCTTTCATCAGCATGTCCAGCAATGGTTATCTCAATTGCAGAGTTTTCTTGCATTAATTCAGTTATGCTCTTTAAAGCCTGTATAGATCTTGTAGAAAGGTTGAAACTATCAAATTCAAAATATACAGTTGCATTGGCAAGAACCGCCTTAGACTCCATAGGAGTAGATGATTCTGATCTGTTAGATGAAACCTCTATGCTTTGAATAGAGTCTTCGTAGACAGCCTCTTCGGTAACTTGAACGCTACTGCAAGATGCAACAAATAAACCTATAAAGGAATATGCAATTATTAATTTATTATTGTTTTTCATTATTTAGTTCTCCTAAAAATTATCTTAAAAATCCAGACCAGGCTGGCTCTCTTACTTTTCCACTGGTAGCAGGAAGAACAAAAGTAGCACCGCTTAAAGTTACTCCTGCAATCATTCCTGACGTATTATCAGTTATTGCATAGACTATCACATTACCATTAGGAGAAACACTGGGTGATTCATCCATTTTTGATTCAGTTAATGGTCTTATAAAATTCTCATTAAAATACTTTAGAGCTATTTGAAATTGATTACTTGATCTGTGAACAAAAACTATACCTTCGTTATTTGGTAAATAAGAACCTTTAGCATTGTAATTACCTTCAAAGGTAAGTCGCATAGGCTTGATATTGAACTTAGTTAGATCTATTTCATATAATTGAGGAGCCCCAGATCTTCCAGAAGTAAAGAGAATTTTAGTTCCTTTTGGAGACCAGCTAGACTCTGTATCTATTGAGTAATGTTTTGTGAGTCTTGTGAGGTTCTTATTAAGTAAATTTAAGATATAAATCTCCGCATTACCATCTTGATATAAAGTTAAAGAAAGTAATTTTCCATCAGGAGACCAGGCTGGTGAGCTAATTTGATTATCATTTAACAAGACTAATTCACGCTCTCCGGTTCCGATATCTTGAATAAAAACTTTTGCCATTCCTGTTTCAAATGAAACATAGGCTATTTTTTTTGAGTCTGGAGACCAGGCTGGTGATATTATTGGCTCACTACTTTTTAATAGCACTTGTTCATTGGCTCCATCTGCATCTGCTACATATAAAATATAATCTGAATCAGTACTATTGATTATTTCATTAACATAAAGGATTTTCGTAGCAGAGACTCCCTTTATTCCGGTAACAGTCTCATAAATACCATCACTAATATAATGAGAAAGCTGACGCAACTTTCCAGGTATACCAAAGACGGTTGAAGATCTAATCTTATTTTTTTTATTAACATCATAAATTTGATAAGTTGCTTTTAAACCAGAATTTTCTTCATCTATAACATTACCTAAAACAATAAAATCAATATTCAGTAATTTCCATTCAGAAGGCTTTATTTCCTCTATGTTACTTGGGATAGATAAAAGCATCTCTTCATCTAAAATAAAAAACTCTCCAGATCTAATCAAGTCACTCTTTAATACCTCAACTATTATATTTACCGAGCTATTAGTTCCTTGAAAGGGAATTATTGCAACTCTGTAAGGATTTTCAGATCCTTTAGTAATCTCAAGCAGCAATTCTGCAAATAATAAATTTGGAAGTAATATTAATATAAGAAATTTTTTCATTTTGAGGGATTAAAGCTAATAACAATATTTTTAAAGACATCTTCATATGTTTCTTTTTTTATTTCATTAAAAAATGAGAATGTCTCAACTCTTTTGACTGCTTGAAGAGCTGAATTATCAAAACGAATGTTACCACTACTTTGGATTAAGCTTATATTTATAATTCTTCCTCGTGAGTTTATTTTTATCTTTATATCGCATATTAAATTTTCCTGAATATTCTTTGGCTTAATCCAGGCAGACTCTATTAAGTTTATGATCAGGCTGCTGTATTGATTAATTTCATTCTCTAGTTGATTTGAATCTAATGCTTCCAATTCTTGGTTTAATAAATCTTCAAGATTAATAATTGATCCTTCAGAGCTTATTTTTGGAATTTCTAGAGCGCTATCTTTAGCTATAGTGACTGGACTTGTTTGGGTTACTTTTTTAAGAACTTTTGTAGACTCTGATTGCTTAATATTTTTATTTGGTAAGTCATCAACAATAATGTTTACAGTAACTGGTTTGCTTAAAATTGGTCTTAATTGTTTTTCTGAGTAAAAAAAACCTATTAAGTATAGAAAAAGGGCCGCATGAATTAAAAATGAAAAGAAGGACGCTTGTAAGTAATTAGCTCTAGTCTGCATATCCAGTTGTCACTATACCAATCTTAGAAATCCCAACACTCTGAATTGCAGCCATAGCTTTAGCAACACTATTGAAACTTACAGCTTCATCACTTTGAAAAACTACTTCAATATCATTATTTGCTTGATAAATTATAACTGCCTTTCTTTTTAGCTCTTCAATAGATATTGCAAGATTCTCATCACCAAGGTTTAGATAATAATTACCTTTGGAATCTATGGAAATAACTAAAGGCTCATTTTGGACTGACATTTTTGTTGTATCAGTTTGAGGTAAGTTAACCTCTATGCCTTGAATCAGTAAAGGAGATAAGACCATAAAGATAATTAACAGAACTAACATTACATCAATATATGGAACTACATTAATCTCGGCTTGTAACTTTTTTCTTTTCGCTAAGCGATAAATCATTTCTTATTTTTTAAAACCTGCCTATAAAAAATACTAGCGAGTTCTTCAGCAAAAATAGCTGTTGATTGGGAAATAGAATCTGATTGTGAAGTAAAGCGATTATAAGCAACAACTGCTGGTATGGCTGCAAAAAGACCCATAGCTGTTGCTATTAAAGCCTCAGAAATACCTGGAGCTACCGCATTAATGGTTGCTTGTGTGGCATCTGATAACCCTTGAAAAGAGGTCATTATTCCCCAAACTGTTCCAAGTAAACCTATGTATGGACTTACTGATCCAGCATTTGCAAGAAAAGGTAAGTGCTTGTTCATATCCTCTTCATCTCTAGCAATAGCTACTCTCATAGACCTATTGATTCCTTCTAAATCTAACTCATTAACATCCTCATCAGACTTTAAACGATTGAATTCTTTAAAAGCATTCCTGAAAACACTAGAGGAACCTGATAAGACAAGATCATTATTATTAACTTCTTTAAATAAAGTATTGAGATCTTCACCAGACCAGAATTTACGCTCAAAAATAATGTTTAGACTTTTAATTTTTCTATAAAGAAAATATCTCTCAAAAATAATTATCCAAGAGAATAATGAAATTAATAATAATATTACCATGACGCTTTTTACAACTAATCCAGCCTCAAGGAATAAGTTAATTGTTGATATGTCATTCATATAAGTTAACCATTAGAAAATTTTTAATAACCTTTCAGGGAAAGATCGTGGTTTGTTTTTTATTAAATCTACAAAACATACTTCAACCCCTCCGCGACATATAATAGTATCATTATTTAACTGAATTATTTGCTGAGAAAATAGCAATCTTGCCTTCGAAATGAATTGAACCGAGCTTCTGACAATAAGTTTATCTTCAAGTTTAGCTGGCGAAATAAATCTTAAATTGATGTCTCTTACAACAAAAGCTAGTTTAGATGCTTCGAGTAAAATTTGAGATATATCCTGATCTATAAGAAATTGGGTTCTAGCCCTTTCAAAATATTTTAGGTAGTTAGCATGGTAAACAATTCCTTGAAAATCAGTATCTTCACAAAATACTGTTAAGGAAAAGTCTTTACACTTGAAATGTTTCTTCATGGAGTTGAATATCTTTTTGAAATAATTCTAAGATTATCTCTATAAAATCATCCCATAATAAATCCACAGTTATTAATTTATTTTGGATTGCTGGATTAATTGAAGATGCCAGTAATCTAACTTTGATTGGTCTTCTGTTAAATTTATAAATAAGTGCAGGCATTAAAGACTCTGCAGAACAAGATTTTAAAACTTGTTCCCACCATTCTTTTGGCGGCTCTCCACCATCACCATATCTTTTACACTCAATACACCACCTGCCAAGCCTCAAATCAGGCAATTCTTTTGTTCTGGTCTGCTCAAGAATTCTCTTTACTGGATTAATTAAATTAAGATCTTGGACCAATAAATTTCCAATTTCTCTTTCAAAATTTGCACCCTTGGCTCTAGAATTAACTGGCAAAACTATTCCTCAATCTCAAAATCATCAGCAAACTCTCCATTTGTATGAACTTCTTGAACATCATCTAAGTCATCCATAAAATTCATAATCTTTAAAACTTTTTCTGATGCTTCCACATCAAGGTCAACCAAGATATCAGCTCTTGTTGCAACTTCAGCTTCAAGAGTTTCTATATTACTAGCAGATAAAGCTTCTATAACTTTACCAAGATTTATAGGAGTTGTAACAACTTCATAACCATCTTCATTGGAAGACATATCATCTGCACCTGCATCAAGAGCTATTTCCATGACAGTGTCTTCATCATAAGAGCTAGCAATATTAATTACTCCAATCTTATTGAAAAGATATGCAACTGAGCCATCTGTTCCCAAGTTGCCTCCAAATTTTGAAAAGGCGTGTCTGACATCAGCTACAGTTCTATTTCGATTATCTGTCATGGTCTCAACTAATATAGCAACCCCATTTGGTCCATAACCCTCAAATGTAATCTCTTCAATTGCTCCCATCTCACCTGTACCAGAGCCTTTCTGAATTGCTCTTTTAATATTATCTTTAGGCATATTAGATGCATTTGCTTTATCTAATGCCAGTCGTAATCTAGGATTATCTGCAGGATCTGGTCCTCCTTTTGCAGCGACTGTGATTTCCCTTATAACTTTTGTCCAAACTTTTCCACGTGAGGCATCTTGTCTAGCTTTTCTATGCTTTATATTTGCCCATTTGGAATGTCCAGCCATTACTCTTCCTCTTTATAGGTAGACTCAATAAATAATTCCTCTAATTGATTTTCATCAACTGAGTTTGGTGCTTCTGTTAAAAGGCAAGAAGCGCTTTGAGTTTTTGGAAATGCTATGACGTCTCTTATATTTGCAGTATCAGTTAAAAGCATAACTAAGCGATCAAGGCCAAATGCTATACCTCCATGAGGTGGACAACCTGAAGATAATGCCTTTAACAAGAAACCAAATTTATTTTGAGCTTCTTCATCAGAAATATTTAATGCTTTAAAGATTGCTTCTTGCATATTTGGACTATGAACCCTTAATGATCCACCACCAACTTCATAACCATTCAGAACTATGTCATAAGCCTCTGCAATAACGCTTTCTGGGGAATCAACTAACTCATCAAGAGATGACTTTGGCATAGTAAATGGATGGTGTAGTGAGGTTAAATTACCTTCCTTATTTTTTTCAAACATAGGAAAATCAACTATCCAGCAAGGTGCCCATTTGCAAGTATAAAGATTTAGATCTTTTCCAATTTTTTTGATTAAGCTACTCATACTCAAGTTCACAACATTGTTAGAGCCTGCACCAAAAAATAAAAGATCATCACTTTGAAGATCTAAATTTTCTACTAAGCTTTTAATGGTATCTTGATGAAGGAATTTTAAAATTGGAGATTGCAAGCCGTTTTCAAGATCATTTACATCATTAATTTTTATGTAAGCTAGTCCTTTAGCTCCAAGCTTTCCTACATATTTTGTATATTCATCAATCTGGCCTCTTGATAAAGAATTTCCATTAGGAATTTTAAGGGCAACAACTCGAGACTCTTTATCTTTAGCTGGTCCAGAAAAAACTTTAAACTCTTCATTTGCAACTAAATTAGATATTTCAACAAGCTTTAAAGGGATTCTTAGATCAGGCTTGTCACAGCCATACTCTTCCATTGATTGATGCCAATTTAATGCAGGAATTTCTTCAATTTGATGGTTAACAAATTTATTTAATAAAAGCTTCATCATTTCAGTACCTGTTGAAATAATATCTTTTGTTTCTACAAAGGATGCTTCTATGTCAACTTGGGTAAATTCAGGTTGTCTATCAGCTCTGAGATCTTCATCTCTAAAGCATCTGGCAATCTGATAATATTTATCAAATCCTCCCATCATTAATAGCTGCTTAAATAATTGAGGTGATTGAGGTAAAGCAAAGAAGCTACCCGGATGAACTCTACTAGGAAGAATATAGTCTCTTGCTCCCTCAGGTGTAGCTCTTGTTAGAATGGGCGTTTCAATTTCATGAAAGTTATTATCTTCAAGGTAATTTCTAATTACAGAGGTTATTTTAGACCTTGTAACAATTCTATGATTCATTTCAGGACGTCTTAAATCAAGAACTCTATTCTTTAATCTAACATCCTCATTTACGTCCTGATAATTATCTAATGGAAAAGCCGGAGTAACTGCTTTATTTAAAAGCTCAATATTCTCTGCCTCTAATTCAATTTCTCCAGTAGGCATATTGCTGTTGATGGTTCCTTCAGGTCTTGTTAAGACCATTCCTGAAACTTTAATTACAAATTCATTTCTACAATTATCCGCTATTTCAAAAGCTAATTTATTTTCAGGGTTTACAACAACCTGACATATTCCCCTAATATCTCTTATATCAAGAAAAATAATACCGCCATGATCTCTTCTTCTGTGCACCCAGCCACAAATAGAAATATTGGTATCAAGATCTTTTGATGTCACTTCACCACAATAATGTGATCGCATAATTATCCTGCCTTTTTATCCTTAGAGTTCTTTGTGTTAATTTTATCTTGTTTATTGTCTTTCTTCGAACTAGATTCATTTTTTTTATCATCTAAAGCAATATTTTTTTTTGTTCCAGTCTTAAAATCTGTCTCATACCATCCTGCACCCTTTAATCTAAAGGATGGAGCAGAAACCATTTTGGAAACTGTATTAAGATTGCATTCTGGACATTTTTTTAAAGGTTCATCAGAAAATTTCTGAATTACTTCAAATTGATGGTCGCATTCTAAACATTTATAGTCATAAATCGGCATAAGTCTCTAAAAAAATATAAAATTATAAACTATAAGAATTTTTATATAACAAAAATAATAAAATGCTACTTTCAAAACTACTATTACCAACACTAAAAGATGCTCCCAACGAAGCAGAAGTAATTAGTCATAAGCTCATGCTAAGAGCTGGAATGATTAGAAAAGTTGCTTCTGGAATCTATACCTGGCTTCCTCTTGGTTTAAAAGTTCTCAGAAAAATTGAGAACATTGTTAGAGAAGAGATGGACGCATCTGGAGCGCAAGAAGTTTTCATGCCAATGGTTCAACCAAAAGAATTATGGGAAGAAACTAAAAGATGGGAAAAAATGGGACCAGAATTGTTAAGAATCAAGGATAGGCATGATAGAGATTTTTGTCTTGGGCCAACTCATGAAGAAGTTATAACTGACATAATTCGTACTAATGTAAAAAGCTACAAAGAGCTTCCATTAAATATTTATCAAATTCAAACAAAGTTTAGAGATGAGGTAAGGCCTCGCTATGGGATTATGCGTGGAAGAGAATTTCTTATGAAAGATTCTTATAGTTTTAATATAGATGAAGATTCTCTTCAAGAAACATATTTAACCATGAGAAATACATATAAAAAGATTCTAGAAAGAATGGAGCTTGAATATAAAATATCAGCTGCAGACTCTGGAGCAATAGGTGGCGACAGCTCGGAAGAATTTCATGTATTGGCAGATAATGGAGAAGATACTATAGCTGTAAGTGATGCTTCTGAATTTGCTATAAATACAGAGTTGCTATTAAAAGATGGTGAAGATATCAAGACACTTGAGGGCAAGCCTTCACCTGATGGTAATGGAACAATTGAAATCAAGAAAGGTATAGAAGTGGGTCATATATTTAAATTAGGTCAAATTTATGCTGATTCAATGAAAGCAAATGTTCTCAATAAAGAAGGTAGAGCATCTACTTTATTTATGGGTTGTTATGGGATTGGAGTTTCAAGATTAGTAGCTGCTGCAATTGAGCAAAATAATGATGATAAGGGGATTATTTGGCCTCAGAGTATTGCACCATATGATATAAATATTATAGCTATTGGATACGATAAAAATGAAGAGATCGCTTCAGCATCTAACGATCTTTATAATCAACTAAAAGGTATGGGTTATGACGTTCTTTTAGATGATAGAAAAGATGGTTACGGAACTAAAATGAAGGATTCTGAATTAATCGGTATTCCTTTAAATATTATTATTGGTAAGCAATTTATTGAAAATAAAGAAATTGAATTAAAGTCTAGAAGTGGGGATAGTTCTATAAATCCAATTTCTGATATAGAAACTATATTAGATTTCTTTAAAGACAAATAACTATTACTTTTAATTAATAAAAAATTTACGTCTTTTTTTCTTTACAAAGCCTTTAATTGATATGATCTAGCGATTGCCTTCTATATTTTGACAATTATTCCTTCCTTAGGATTTATGTCTCCAGCAACAATTTTGTTATAAGTGGGTAAAAAAATATTTATACCAACAATTTCTTTAACTTTCATCCATTTCTTACTTTGAATTACTCTTGATGACATAAATGTATTTATTTTTTGGTTGTAACCTTCATAGCCCCAATCTTTAACTCGTTTTTGAATATGAGATGGAGCAAAAAAGAATTCTGTTCGATCTCTCAGCATTGCTTGGCCTAAAGCATCTTCTGCTGTTATTTTATTATCCCAATGAGTCATTCCAACAGTAAAGCATTTGAGCATATTATCCCCAAGCAAACCATGCAGAGTGCCTAGAATTTCTCGGCTACCGGCCATATCAACCATTACTGACTTAAGATTGCTGTTAATAGAGGATAGTTGATCATATGAAATAACTTCGTCATAGCAATCTAAACTATTAACAAAATCAGCATTTTTAGTTGATGTAAGACCAATAATTTTTGGAGCTTTATTTGTGTCAGCCAGACCTTGTGCAAGACCTATTGCGGTTTTGCTGGATGCGCTAACAATAATAACTTGAGATGCTCCAAGATAAGATTCATCTTGAAGAGCATCACATAAACAAAAGGAAGTTATATGTAATGGAAAAAGAAGAGATCTGATGTTATCCATAGAGCTGTCATAATTCATCTCTCCAGAGAGTCTAATGTAATTATTATAGACAGCAGGAAGGTCTTTACGGTGATCTTTGCCATCAGTGAAGCCTTGATCAGTTATTTTTATTGGGATTAAGTTTAGTGAATCAGATGGAGGAAAATAACCAAATAGTCTTTCTCCCACCTCTATATCTTTATTGGTTGAATGAGTAACTTCTGCAAAACCCCAAACAGGGATGCAGCCCCACTCATTTTTTGAATCCTCTATAGCAGGAAAAAATTTCCAATAGCCAATAGTATCTCCAGCAACTCCATAGGTAACGTTATTAGAAGTAAAACCAAAGCTCTCAATTTTTACTAAAACCTCTCCATTGACTAAAGAAGACTCAGTATTATCAGATTCAACAATTCTTGTTTTTGTTATATCTTGTTTATAAGTTTGTAGCTGGTACATTAAAATTTTTTAATTATCTACTGTCATCCAAATAGGAGAGGACCATGCCCTTTCTTGAATTGTAGCTGGTATATCTGATCTAGGTAAAACACCCTCTCGAATAGAATCCCAAGTTGACCATCGGCATACTGGATTTTCAAGGACTCTTGTATAGTAAAAAGCTTCTTGATCTTCTTTAAAATCCGGATCTTTCCAAAAAGTTTTTAATTCTGTAGCTCCTTCATTAGCACTTATTGAACAGCTTGTAAGGTCAACACGAGCTCCATTATCAGGGCAGCGATATGTCTCAGGATCGATACTTAATCCATCAGAACATGCGACATCAAAGACTTTTTCCCGATGCTCTCCATCTTCCAGCCAGCCTTTTATAATTTGTGTTCTCTGCAGAGGAGCTCCAAGAGGGTCTCGAATTGCCCAGACAAGAAAAGTTGGCTCTTTATTACTCTCTTTACTAAGTGTTCCACCCATTGATATGCCTGTAGCATATAAATCTTTTATAAGATTTTGATCATCTAAATTTAAATTTTTTAAATCATAGCCTGCAAAAAAACGAACTTTAATTCTTGGGCCACTTGTAGCAAATGTTTCTTTGCGACGAAAGGCATCATAAATTGATTCTCGAGTATTTTCTTGAGCCCATACCCCAGCTACACCAGAAGCTGACCATTGTATAAGTCGATCACTCAAAGCAAGATAATGTTTTCCATCAACTTTATCGAGAGACTCTGGTCTAATAACTTTTGCAATAGTTCCATAAAACCGACTAAATGGAATAGAGCCTCGTAACTCAGCAGTACCATCTAAAACACCAATTTTAGAAAAATATACCTCTTCGTTATCGGAACCCCCACCGACATGAGTGTCGCTTGCTCCTATAAGACCAAATTTATAAGGATTGGTAATGCCCTTTTCAGCAAGTGCTAAACCTCGTAAATATGCATCTCTTATATAACTTCCTTTGGGTTGATCTATAGGTTGGTCTATAGATTCACCTAATTCAAAACTTGCCCATTCATCATTTTTTGATAGTAAGGGGTGAGTTTCTGAAGTTCCCTTTACCTGCGTTATTTCAGTTAGTGGTTCATTAAGAGCTCGCTTTTGGGCAAAGTTTTGATCAATTTCAACTCCGTTAAAATCATCTAACATAAACGAAAGACCGCCTGAGAGGTTTGAATTATGCGGGATCGCTAAACTTTCAACTCCTTTGGCTCTGAGATCATCCATCCAATCCCATAACTTTTCTGGATCTGAGCTATCAAGTCTTGAAAAAATCCGTGTAGGCAAATTCTGGGTATCACGAAAAATTACATTGCGATGAAGAGTATCTAAGATAGGTGAGGCGCTTCCTTGCGAATATTCATAGCCTGCAAAAGTAGTAAAGGTGCCAGGAACATATGCATTATCTGCAGCCTTAATGGTTTCTTGCCAAACACTGCTTCCAATTTTAAGCACTTCAGATTTTTCTATAGTGCCCTCTTCTAAACTTTCACGAACAGATATTGCAAAAGGTCTAAAGAGGTTTGCCCTTTTAAAAATTGAATAAAGCCCACCATTTACTGATTCATTAAGATTGTGGAAGGGTTCTGAAAGTTTATATTGGGAAAACTTAGAACTTGTATCAGCGGCCTCTTTTAGCAAGCCCATAAACATTGCATGATCAGTAACAGCATAAAAATCTAGTGGTCGACTAAGTTGGATTTGGTACCCAGTAGGATGAAGAATTGCCTGACCTTGAGCATAACGATATGCATGAGCTGGAGTGCTTATTGTTCCAAAACTGTAAGCATCAAAAGAGTTTTGTGTATGAACATGTAAATCACCAAAATATGCATTCATATCTGGATTTGGTGCAGGCCTTAATTTAATCTGATTATCTGTTAATGGCTTTTCTTGATTTAATGACTGGGGGTTATCTATTTGAGAAGCTGATTCAGAGCATGAACTTATTATAAAAATTAATACAAAAAAGATCTTTAGGTTTTTCATGGATATCAATATAGTACAGTATCTAATTAAATATCATTTACCTAGAATGGGTTCGTTAGAACTAAATTTCTCTTTCCAAGGTGTTAAGTCCAGATCATTGCCATGTCTTTGTGGGTTAAAGTCTTTGTCAAAAAATAATTTATAGTCTGCATAATTCATTCTTAATGCTCCTTTCTTTGAAAAGAAGAATTTGAACATGCTTTGAAATGTAGATAGTTTCCAGAATTGTTTGTCATGTCTTAACATCTTGATTGCAACTCTTGTATTTGCATGAATCATATCAATCAATGCATATCTCATTACAATCTTCATTATTCTATCTGAACCATTTACTGCTTTATAAACATCGTATGCAACTGCTTTATGTTCTACTTCTTCTAAACTATGCCACTTCCACATATCTGCTACTGGATTGTCTGACTTAACAAGATTACCTTTTAATATGCTTGCACCCATTGATGCAGTAATATGTTCCATTGCAGTTGTGATTGCTAATCGCATTTTGTTGTCTACTTTATCTGAATAAGATTTTTCAAGTTTTCTTGCAAATATGCTTTCTAACTCTTCAAAGTCATACCCCTTGAGTTCACATAATAGTTTGTTGTATTTGATGTGTTCTCTCGTATGTGTTGCCTCTTGTATGCAGAACATACGAATCGCTTCGGACATCTCTGTGTTCACTTCGTCTTTAAATGCACGAACACTATTCATAAAAAACTTCTCGCCTTTTGGAAAACTGATACTTAAAGAATTAAAAACTGCAGTTAAGAATGCGTCATCGTTTGCCCAATTTGAAGATAGGTATTGCTTCAATTCAAACGAAGGATCTCTTTTTATCATTGTCATATTAATTTTTTCCTTTTTTATTCTTTAAATCAAAATACATATTCCTTACTTCGATCGAAGGATTATGAGATTTTTTAGAGTCTAATATAAAAGCTATCATAAATTAATCTATTGGCATAATTTATGTCAATATATTAGATGTAAGAATTTATGTCAATAAATTAATTAAAATCTATAACCTTTCTATAATTGTGGCGTTTGCTGTTCCGCCGCCTTCACATATAGCTTGAAGTGCATATTTACCTTTTCTTCTTTCAAGCTCATGAAGCATAGTAGTCATTAATTTAGCTCCAGTTGCACCCAGCGGGTGTCCAAGAGCCATAGCACCACCGTTAACGTTAAGCTTAGTCATATCAGCGTTAAGTTCGGTAGCCCAAGCTAATGGTACTGGAGCAAATGCTTCGTTCACTTCATAAAGATCCATATCATCAATGGTTAAGTTTGCTCGAGCTAATACTTTATGTGATGCAGGAATTGGGCCAGTTAACATGAAAACAGGGTCATCGCCGACTACGGATAATGCTGTAATCTTTGCTCTAGGATCAGACTTGATTTTTTTAAGACCTTCGTCATTGCAAATCATTATCGCTGCTGCACCATCAGTAATCTGACTGGCATTCCCAGCAGTTATTACACCACCTTCAACAACTGTTTTAAGACCAGCAAGAGCTTCAAGAGAGGCATCAAATCTAATGCCCTCATCTGCAAGAACCATGTCAGTGTCGTTATGTTCATTTTTACCTGCTAGAGGTAATATTTCTAAATCAAAATATTTCATTTCAGTAGCGTGTTTAGCTTTCTGATGACTTTCTAAAGCAAAAGAGTCTAGAGCTTCTCTGGACAGCTTCCATTTGTCAGCAACCAATTCAGCACCTGTGAATTGTGAGAAAAATACACCAGGATATCTTGTGGCAATACCATCTGCATTAAAAGGAAAACCATGACCAGCATCGAAGCCATCTTTTACACTTGCGCCAATTGGAACCATTGACATAGCTTCTACCCCGCCAGCTATTACTATATCTTGTGTGCCTGACATAACAGCTTGAGCTGCAAAGTGAATTGCTTGCTGAGAAGAACCACACTGTCTATCAATTGTAGTGCCTGGAACGGATTCTGGGAGACTTGATGCAAGAACAGCATTTCGTGCAAGATTTCCTGACTGTGCTCCTACCTGGTCAACACAACCAAAAATAACATCATCAATATCTTTTGGATCTATACCTGTCTGAAGAACTAATTCATCTAAAACTTTAGCTCCTAAATCTGCTGGATGCCAGCCACTCAACTTTCCATTCTTTTTGCCGCCAGCTGTTCTGACTGCGCTTACGATATATGCATTATTTGAAATCATGTAACAAAAATCTCCACTTTAAATTAGTGATAATGCTAATCTAAAGTGAGGATAAATGCCAATGTTTAATATTTATTTCTTGATAGGTTTTGCGCTTGAAACAATATATTCAGCCCTAATATCTTTAAGTAAAGCATCTCTTATTGCTGTATTTTCTTTTAAGAATGTACTTGCATTAACTTTTCCTTGGCCTATTTTTTCTCCATTATGGCTATACCAAGATCCAGCTTTTTCTATAACACCTAATTTTTGACCGAAGTCTAAAATTTCACCCTCTGAATTAATTCCTAGACCATACATAATTTGGAATTCTGCCTGTCTAAATGGAGGTGAAACCTTATTCTTAACGACTTTTACCCTTGTTTCATTTCCTATAACCTCATCACCCTCTTTGACAGCACCAATTCTTCTGATATCTAGTCTTACTGATGAATAAAATTTAAGAGCATTTCCACCAGTTGTTGTCTCAGGACTTCCAAACATAACTCCTATTTTCATACGAATCTGGTTTATAAAAATTACAGTTGCTCCAGAGCGCTGGATATTTCCAGTTATCTTTCTTAAAGCCTGTGACATTAATCTCGCTTGAAGTCCAACATGATGATCTCCCATCTCTCCTTCAATCTCTGCTCTTGGGACAAGTGCTGCTACAGAATCAATTACAACTAAATCAACAGCATTTGATTTAACTAACATATCTGCTACTTCTAATGCCTGCTCTCCAGTATCAGGTTGTGATAAAAGTAAGTCGTCTACGTTCACACCAAGCTTTCCTGCATATTGAGGATCAAGTGCGTGCTCTGCATCAATAAATGCAGCTGTTCCACCTTTTTTTTGGCATTCAGCAATAATCTGTAATGTTAATGTAGTTTTACCTGATGATTCAGGTCCATATATCTCAGTAACTCTTCCCTGAGGAATGCCACCAATACCTAGCGCTATATCCAAGCCAACTGAGCCTGTTGATATAGAAGGAATATCAAGAATTTCTTTATCCCCCATTCTCATTACTGTACCTTTACCAAACTGTTTTTCAATCTGACTTAGGGTTTCTTTTAGATCTGTTTTTTTGTCTGTAGCCATAATAACTCCTTACTGTATGTTTATACAGTATAATAGAAAAACCTCATAAATCAAATACTATTCTATAATTTTGTTTTTATGTACGTTAAAATCAATTTTTCTTTGAAAATTATTTATGGCATTCGTTGTTACAGAGCCCTGCATAAAATGCAAACTTACCGACTGTGTCGAAGTATGCCCTGTAGATTGTTTTTATGAAGGTCCAAATTTTTTGGTAATCCATCCAGACGAATGTATTGATTGTGGTCTTTGTGTTCCAGAGTGTCCTATAGATGCTATTTTTTCTGACGATGAGCTCCCCAATGATCAGATTGAGTTTATAGAAATTAATGCAAAACTTGCTGAAGTATATGAAAATATAACTGAAGCCAAAGAACCTCTTCCTGAATCTGAGAAATATAAAAATATTAAAGATAAAAAAGTTTTTTTAAACCTTAATTAAATTCTACATCTGAAATTTTTATTGGTACTCCAGATTTTCTTATTTGAAATTTTAGGGTTGGCTTGTCTATCTCTGATGAACCAATAGTAGCTATCTGCTGTCCGGAAGAAACCTCTTCCCCTTTAGCTATAAACAGATCATTACAATGAGCATAGAGACTTAAATAATCATCACCATGGTCTAACATAATAAAATTGCCATATCCTGGGAGTACTGGGCCGGATAAAACAACCTTACCTTTTCTACTAGCATAAATTGGATCTCCAACTTTGCCATTAAAGATAAACCAAAAATTGCCGTCTCTATCTCTTTTGATTGTTGATTTTGTCGGTAGTATCCAATTGATAGATTTAACATCGATCTCTTTAGCACTAATTAATTCAAGATTTGTAAGGTTAAGTTTTTGACCTGGATATATTACATATGGCTTTTCTAAATTATTTTTAATAGCAATCTTTGAAGCGCTTGAATTATTTTTAATAGCTATAGACCACAAAGTTTCATTTTCTTTAACAATGTATTGAGAAGATGCTCTAACCTCTTTGTAAAGTTGATCAATTGATTGCTCTAATGATGAGCATGAAGAAAACATAAAACTTATTAAGAATAATGAGGCCAGTTTTTTCATTAAAAAAGAAGGATTAGGCCAGTACCAATAATTAATCCACTAAAGAAAACAATTATAAATTCTCTAAATTGTTCAAAAAGATAAGAAATAGCTTTGGGCATTACTAAAAGAGAAATTGACGCACCAATAGCAAAAGGGGTTAACACTGTAAAGTTCAAATTAGCTACTGATTCAATAATAGTTGTGTAAAGTCCAAAAACTAGAAGAATGGCACTTCCTGAAATACCAGGAATAAGAAAGAATGAAAAAGCAACAAACCCTGCAAGAATTAAATTTATAAAATTAATATCAATGGAGTTGTTGGATATAGTGGTCAGCGCGAAGCTTGTGATAAAGCCTAATATATAAAAACCAAGAGAATCTAACTTAAACTTAATCACCTCTGCGTGCGCTAAAAGGTAGCCACCAATAATCATTATTAATCCAAGAGTAATATTAAATATTAATGTAAATTCATTATGTAAAAATAAAATAAAATTGGAGAAAATTAATACACTTATAATCATGGAGATAATAAATGGAACCATTAACTCTAAAGAAAATATATTATTAAGCTTTTTTAAGTCTAAGGTTATGTTTTTAAATCTTATTTCACTTAAAACTTTAATTATTTTTTCATAAATACCAAAAAATATTGCAACTGTTGAACCTGAAATTCCTGGTAAAAGTTCAGCAAAACCGACACAGGAACCAGCTAAAACATATTTTAATCTTTCACTCATTAGTTAGTCCCATCAAGTGATTTACCTGGAAGCATGGGCACAAATGAAACATCATCATAGAATTCTTCATCAAACCCATCTGTTGTTTTAGTTACCACAAGCAATTTCTGTTCTTTTGAGTTCCCAATAGGCATTACAATCTTAGAGTTTACTAAAGAGCATTCAAGTAATTCTTCTGGAAAAGCTCTAGGAGCAGCAGCGCATATTATCCCTTCATATTTCTTATCTGGGTCCCAGTCCTGATAACCATCTCCATGCTTAACTACAACATTAAATATCTTTAACTCACTAAGATTTTCTCTGGATTTGCTTACTAAAGGCTTTATTCTCTCTATTGCATTTACTTCTTCAGAAAAATAAGACAATACAGCAGATTGATAACCACATCCTGATCCTAATTCAAGAATATTTTTAAAAATATGACCTCTTCCGCCAGTATGAGATATTAATAATTCTGTCATCTTCGCAACAATATATGGCTGTGAAATAGTCTGTTGATAGCCAATAGTTAGGGACCTATTTTCATAAGCTCTTGATCTCAAAGCTTCATCGATAAAAATATGTCTTGGAATCTGAGCCATTACATCAAGAACTCTAAAATCTTTTATTCCCATTTCAAGCAAGTTTTCAATCATCTCCTCTCTTACTCGTCTAAATGTAAATCCAGAATTACTCACTACAAAGTATCCTTACAAGATTAGTATCTTCTTCAGCTTTAGTTAAGTTGTAATCTAAAATTGATAGTGAAATATAACCCGATTGAACTGCTTCAACATCTGAAAGATAAGATTCTTTAATTGCTTCACCTTGAAGATTGTATCTATAGGTTTTTGAATTAGATGAGGAAGATATCTCAGTTGGTTTAGTTGGAATCCCTCTTCTTGAAAGCCTTGTAAATTTAGTTCCCTTAACTTCGGACTCAACTAAATCAGGGAAATTAATATTAATTACTTTATTTTGTATATCTTCAGGATTTAAAAAAATTGTATTTATAATTTCAGCAGATTTATTTGCTATATATTCTGGATCTACCGCATCATAAGAGGCTACAGATATTGCAACAGGAGGAAACTTTAAACTTCTTCCACCAACTGCCGCACCAACAGTGCCTGAATATAAAACATCATTACCAAGATTTGCACCATGATTGATACCGGATACAACCATATCAGGCTCAAAACCTAGAACACATAAAAGTCCAAAATAAGTACAATCAGCTGGAGTGCCATCTACAGCATAGGTGTATTCATTAATTTTCTTTATTTCAGTTTCTTTTAAAAAAGAAATCGCTGCACTCATGCCGCTACAATTATTAGCTGGAGCAACTATCCAGACTTCATGGTCTTTAGATAGAGCTTTAAATAAGTTCTTAATATTTGGAGCATCATACCCATCATCGTTAGTTAGTAATATTTTCATTTTTTATTTATAAGGTTTACTGAAGTTTGCACAGCTATGGCTTTATTTTTGCCAATAATACCAATCTTTTCTGAGGTTGTGGCTTTTAGCCCAATATTTGATGGATCTAATATCAGTATTTCTGAAAGTGAATTAACAATAGCATCCCTGAATGGTGATATTTTAGGTGTCTCACAAATTATAGTTGCATCAATATTAAATATTTCTAATCCTAATTTAGAAATTTTATTAATACAAAAATCAATAATGGTTTTACTATCTAAATTCTTATTGGCAGTATCTGTATCTGCAAAAAAGATTCCTATATCACCAAGAGCGCTCGCACCTAATATTGCATCAGCAATAGAATGCAAAAGGACGTCACCATCAGAGTGCGCATTAATCGAATGATCACATTCAATAAAACACCCACCTAAAATAATTCCATTGCCTGGTTTATAGGTATGTAAATCAAAACCAGTTCCTGTTCTTGTATTAAATTTTCTTAAAAGATCAATATCTTCTGGATATGTAACCTTAATGTTAGCCGAACTTCCTTTAATTTTTGAAACTGAATAATTCATCCTCTCCATCACAAAAGATTCATCAGGAATATTAATACCCTCATCGACACATAATGTTAAAGCAGATAAAAGCTTCTTAGCATCACAAATTTGAGGTGTTTGAACTAAATAATAGTCATCTTTATTAACTGTTACATCTTGTTTAAGAGAGAATTTTTTAATAGATTCTCTAACGGGTGTATAAAAAAATGAGCAGTCTGATTTATCATTTTGAATTTTATCTAATAGCAATTTAATATCTTTGGCCTCAATATTAGGTCTAGCTACATCATGCGTTAATACATAGTCATAATTATCTAATACTTCACTCTTAAGGGCATTTAGAACTGAAATAGCTCTAGTTTTCCCTCCTTCAATTAAATGAATCTTTGGATCATTGTAAAAGTCTTGATCTTTAATAAATTGATCATTCTTATGGATAGGAATAATAATTTTAGAAATTAATTCAGAAGATAGGAAAACTGAAATAGTTTTTTCAATTAGAGTTGATTGGTCAATTTGAGAGTATTGTTTAGGTTGTTCCGATGAAAACCTTTCTCCTATTCCTGCAGCAGGGATAATGGCTAAAATATTATTTTTCATCTTCTGCTATTGGGTCTTTTTCATTAAATTTTATAAATTTCTCATTTGGCATTGAAAGATTTAAATTTTCTCTAGCATAATTTTCAATATGCTCTTCGCTATCTTGTGCATTAATAATCTCAAATCTTAATTCTTCATTACTGTCCCTTAAAGTGCCGTTTCTAAGAGATAGCTCGGTATTTTCATCCATTAAATTTTCTCTTTCCTCATAACCATTAGAGCTAATAAGTAGATTATATAAAAGAACTAAAATTAATATTGATAGAAAAATAAAAAGAAGTAATCTTTTCATTAGCCAATCTTTAGATCAGGGCATTCATCTTCTATCCATAAAAGACGATTATACTTTGCAACCCTATCAGAGCGACATGGAGCTCCAGTTTTAATCTGTCCGGATCCAAGCCCAACAGCAAGATCTGCAATTGTTGTATCTTCAGTTTCACCAGATCGATGAGAAATAATAGATTTATAATTATTCATGTTGGCTAGATCCATAGTCTCTATGGTCTCTGTTATAGAACCTATCTGATTAAACTTGATTAAAATTGCATTTGCTAAACCAGCATCTATACCTTCCTGGAAAATTTTTTTATTAGTAACAAATAAATCATCACCAACCAATTGGCATTTAGATCCAATTTTTTTGGTTAAGATTTTCCACCCATCAAAATCATTTTCATCCATGCCATCTTCAATTGAAATAATTGGATAATTATTTACAAGATTCTCCAAGTAATCAGCAAAGTCCTTTGAATCTAAGCTTCTTCCCTCTCCTGTTAGATGATATTTACCATCTTTATAAAATTCACTAGCTGCGCAGTCCAACGCAAGATACACATCCTTTCCAGGCTCAAGATTAGATTTTTCAATAGACTGAAGAATAAGCTTAATTGCCTCTTCATTGGATTGAAGGTTTGGGGCAAAACCGCCCTCATCTCCAACAGCTGTAGAAAGATTTTTACTTTTTAATATAGTCTTCAGATTCCAATAAATTTCTGAAGACCATCTCATGGCTTCATTAAAATTCTTAGCACCCCTGGGTATAATCATAAATTCTTGGATATCAATATTATTATCAGCATGCTCTCCGCCGTTAAGAATATTTAACATTGGCATAGGAAGATTTGGTTTAACGGAATTACCTGTAATATTTTTATAAATATCTGCAAAATAACTATGAAGACTTTTATCTAGATTTTTAGCAGCGACTCTGCAGATAGCTAAAGAAACAGCCAGAATTGCATTGGCGCCAAGATTTGATTTATCTTCCGTTCCATCAAGTTCAATTAATTGATTATCAATATTTTCTTGCTCTGATGGATCTTGACCTATAAGAACTGGGCTTATGATTTTATTTATATTATCTACTGCCTTAAGAACACCCTTTCCTAAATAGGCATCTAAACCATCTCTTAGTTCTATTGCCTCTTTAGCTCCTGTGGAAGCGCCGCTTGGAACCATTACTCCGGCTGTAAGTAAGTTATCTAATGTGATTCTGCATGCCACAGTAGGAAGGCCTCTTGAATCTAATACTTGAATAGCTTTTATTGATATTATTTTTGACATTGATTTTAAGAAATATCTAAGTCTTCTTGATTTTTTATAAATTTATCTAGATTTTTAATTTGATTTAAAAATGGTTCTAGCATATCTAATCTTAAAGCACAGGGTCCATCACATTTAGCATTATCAGGATCAGGATGTGCTTCAAGAAACAAACCTGCAATTCCTTGTGAAATTCCTGCCTTTGCTAGACTTAAAAGGTACTCTCTTCTTCCGCCAGCAGCATTGCCTAGACCTCCAGGTAGTTGAAGTGAGTGAGTGACATCAAATATTACTGGATAGCTAAAATCTTTAAGAATCTGAAAATTAAGAGTATCTACAATAAGATTGTTATAACCAAAACTATTACCTCTTTCGCAAAGAGTAATATTGTCATTTCCTGCCTCAGAACATTTTTTAATGATATTTTTCATTTCAGGTGCGGCAAGAAATTGAGGTTTCTTAAATTGCACAATGGCTTGAGTTTTTGCTGCTGCAACCACAAGATCAGTTTGCCTTGCAAGAAAAGCTGGAATTTGGATAATTTCGCATATTTCGCTAACGGGCTGAGCCTGATCTGATTCATGAATGTCAGTTATTACTGGGCAATCAAAAGTAGATGAAACTTTTTCAAGTAATTTTAAACCCTCTTCCATACCAGGGCCTCTAAACGAATCAATAGAGCTTCTGTTTGCTTTATCAAATGAACCTTTAAAAATCCAATTAATATTATGCTTATCTGTGATGCTTTTAAATTTTTCTGCAACTCGCATGACCATTTCTTCAGACTCAAGAACATTTACACCACCCATAAGAGTTAAGGGTTGATTGTTAGCAATAGTAAAATTTCTTAGTTTAATATCTTTCATTTGGATATTTTAAGGGCATTTTTTATAAAACTGTTAAAAATTGGGTGCCCATCTCTGGGATTCGATGTAAATTCAGGGTGAAATTGGCATGCTAGGAACCAAGCATGGTCAGGAATTTCAATCATTTCAACTAATTTACCATCTACAGATGTTCCAGCAACTTTAAGGCCAGCTTCGACCATTTGATCTTTATAGGCAGGATTGACTTCATATCTATGTCTATGTCTTTCTGTAATTTCATCTTTTTTATACATTTTGTATGCACTAGAAGATTTTGTTAATTTACATACCTGTCCACCTAATCGCATAGTGCCGCCTAAATCAGAATTAGAGGTGCGTTTTTCTTTTTTTCCACTTCTATCATTCCACTCTGTAATTAGAGCTATTACTGGATCAGGAGTATTTAAATTAAATTCAGTACTATTAGCCTCTTTAAGCTTTAAAACATCTCTTGCAAATTCTATAATTGCTATTTGCATTCCTAAACATATTCCTAGATAAGGCACTTTATTAACTCTTGCATATTTACATGCATGAATCATTCCCTCGACGCCCCTTTCTCCAAAGCCACCTGGAATAAGAATTGCATCACTAAAACCTAGAACTTTTTTTACATTCTTAGCTGTAATATTTTCAGCCTCTACAAATACTATATTTACTTTAGCTTTATTTTTTATACCAGCATGCTCCAAGGCTTCGTTAATTGATTTATAAGAGTCTTTTAATTCAGTATATTTGCCAACAAATGCAACATTTACTTCATAGAGAGGATTAACTTTAGCCGCAACCACTCTTTTCCAATCATTTAAATTAGGTTTTTTAGATTTAATTTTGAGTTTTTTGATAATAATTTCATCTACTTTTTGTTTATGAAGAAGTAGTGGAATTGAATACACTGTTGAAACATCATGCATAGAAATAACATTAGATGGATGCACGGAGCAAAATAAAGCTATTTTTTTTCTTTCATCTTTGGGAAGTTCTTGCTCAGATCTACATATCAAGCAATCAGGGCTTATACCTAACGATCTAAGCTCTTTAACTGAATGCTGAGTGGGCTTAGTTTTAAGCTCTCCTGAGACCTTTATAAAAGGAACAAGAGTAAGATGAACAAAGGCTGTTGAATTTGATGGTAAATCAAGTGACATTTGACGGATAGCTTCAACGAATGGCTGACTTTCAATATCGCCCACTGTCCCACCAATCTCTATTATGGCAATATCGTTGCCTTTTGCTCCTGCTTTTATTCTTCTTTTAATTTCATCAGTAATATGAGGAATTACTTGAACAGTTCCACCTAAATAATTACCTTTTCTTTCATTTCTAATAACTGTTTCATAGACTCTTCCAGCGGTAAAATTATTTTTTGCAGATGCTTGAAATCTAACAAATCTCTCATAATGACCAAGATCTAAATCTGTCTCTGTTCCGTCATTAGTGACGAAAACTTCTCCATGTTGAAAAGGGCTCATTGTTCCGGGATCAACATTTATATATGGATCTAGTTTAATGAGTGAAACTTTAAGACCTCTTGATTCAAGAATAGCGCCAAGAGATGCAGCTGCTATTCCTTTTCCTAATGAAGAAACAACGCCGCCTGTTATAAAAATGTATTTAGTTTTTGCCATCAGTTTTTTTGATTATGATGGGATAACAGAATATCAGATAATAGCTAATTGATAAATGAAATTAAGCAGAATCTTCAAATAAAGGTCTAGATAAATCTGCCCAATCTACATCAATATCACTTTGAGCATCTTCATACTCAAGCAATCCAAGTTTATCAAACTTCCCTCTCACAGAATCTGTTAAGAGACCAATTCTGGATAAATTAGGTACAATTCTTTGGAAGAGTAGTTTTTGGAACATTTTAGTAATATCTGAAGATTGTTGAAATACCCTAGCTTCTTCTTTATCCCACCCAAAGTGATCGAAAACATCATTTGATACTAATCTTTCACGACTTAGTAAGCATGCTTCATATGCAAATTGAGCTCTTTCCTCTATCTCATCCTCAGATAAAGTAGATATGAATTCCTCTAAGTAATTAACTCCGAAAGTTACATGCCTTGCTTCATCTCTAATTATTAACCCAAGCATATCTTTTAAAACTGGATCAGTGGTTAAATCTCTGGAGGACTGAAATGCTGCCAAAGCTAAACCTTCAATAATAATTTGCATACCAATAAACTTAAGATCCCATCTTTCGTCTGTAAGAATTTTATCAAGAATTGATTTAAGTTCATTTCCAACTGGATACATTAACTTTGTTCTTGTTTGGATGTATTTATTAAATGCTTCGACATGCCTAGCTTCATCAAAAGTTTGTGATGCCGCATATAGTTTTGCATTAAAGCTAGGGGCGCAACTTGTTAGTTGTGATGCTACTAAAACAGCACCTTGTTCTCCATGCAAAAATTGGCTCATACTCCAAGCCTGTCTATGCTTTAAAAATTCAACTTTCTTTTCATCTGACATTTTTTGATAAGGAGGATAGTTATCCCAAAAAATTGGAAAAGGTTCCTTAAGCTCTTCATACGGTCTATTCCAGTCAATATCCATCTCGACATTCCAGTTTAATTCTTTACCTAGTTCATATAACCTTTTAATCCTATTATCTTGCATTCTATAATCCCAATTATAGGCACCTTGAAGTGGGGTATGAAATACCTCAGCTATATCTTCAGCATGCTTTTCAGTCATGTATTCTGGAAAGTCTGCCTCGAAGGTAATTTTTCTTAAATTTTCTTTTATGTAATTAATTTTCATGAATTTATATAAATAACTTTTACTCTTGGAGTTATCCTAGTCATAAGTTCATATGAAATCAAATTATTTTCTATTGCTAGACTTTTAAGAGAGTTATTTTTATTCCAAAAAATACACCAATCACCAATATTACAATTTGGAATATTTGTAATATCTATCGAAACTAAATCCATACTTATTTGACCAAAAATATTTGCTGAAAAATTATTTATAGATACTTTCGTATTATCAAGTGTTGCTTGAGGTAAGCCATCAGCATAACCTGCATATACAATTGCTATATCCATGTTATTAGATGCTATCACTCTTCCGTTATAGCCAACTCTATCGCCTTTTTTTATCTTTTTTATCTCAATAATCTGAGATTTAAATGTCATTGCAGGCTCTAAAGTATCATTTCCAACGAATCCTCCATACAAACCTATGCCTGATCGAACCCAATCAAAGGTTTTTTGTGGAAAATTTAAGATACATCCAGTATTACCAATGCTTTTTGGTGTAGTTTCTTTTAAAGATTTTGAAATATCATTAAATGAATTAAATTGCTTGGTATTCAAATCATCTGCAGGATTGTCTGAACAAGCCAGATGTGACATCAGTGTAAATTCTTTTTGAGTTAGTCTACTTTTATAAAGGGTTAAAAAATCTTCAGGTGAGAAACCAAGTCGGTTCATTCCAGTATTAACTTTTATCCATGCATGAATATTTACATTATCTAAAATAAATAATTGATCTTTATTGTGAATAACAGAGTCAAAATTTTTATCAGCAGCTAATCTTGCGTCCTCTTTGTTATATAACCCTTGCATTAAGAGTATTTTTTTTTGTGTAAATTTTCTGACACTTACCGCTTCTTCAATTCGTACAAGTCCATAGCCATCCACAATATCATCAATATTTTTAGCAATTTTATTAAGACCATGACCATAAGCATTAGCTTTTAATATAGCCATAAATTTAGTTTTTGGGCTAATAAGAGATTTTAGGTAAATGATGTTATTTCTAATAACATCGATATCAATTATGATTTCTGCTGACGGCTCCTTCATTCAAATGAATCGTAAAATCCATCATTTGAGAAGTTTTCAAATCTTGTGTATTCTTTTAAGAAGGTTAGATAGCAAGTGCCTATTGGGCCATTTCTTTGCTTGCCGATAATGACTTCTGCTTTATTACCTTGATCAGAATCTTCGTTATACACCTCATCTCTGTAAAGAAATAAAATTACATCAGCGTCCTGCTCAATTGCACCTGAATCTCTTAAATCAGACATAATAGGCCTTCTATTAGGTCTTGAATCTACGCCCCTATTTAACTGAGACAAAGCTATAACAGGAACATTTAGTTCTCTTGCAAGCGATTTTAGCGACCTTGAAATCTCAGAAATTTGGTTGACCCTATTTTCAGTAGATCCAGGTATCTGCATAAGTTGCAGATAGTCAACTACTATAAGAGATAACCCGTTCTCTTCTGATCTATGTAAGCGCCTAGATTTAGCTAAGAGCTCCATTGGTGATAGCGTTGAACTATCATCAATATATAAAGGTTTATTTTTAAGTTTTTCGCCTTCTTCAAAGATTAATTTCAATTCATTATCTTTTAACATTCCAGATCGAACTTTTTGTTGATCAATTTTACACATTCCTGAAAGCAGCCTTGTGGTTAAGGATTCACCTGGCATTTCTAAACTAAATATTAAAATAGCTCCATCATTATCATCGTTTAAAAGAATATTTTCAGCTAGATTCATAGCAAATGCTGTCTTGCCCATACTAGGTCTTCCAGCTACTACTATTAAATCCCCGTTCTGAACACCTTGAAGCTTTGTATCTAAATCCTTAAAGCCGGTAGAGTTTCCAATAATATTGCCTTTACCCATTTTAGATAGCTTGTGTAATCTATCCATTGTTGCTGGAATCAATTCCTGCATTGATTGCATTGCACTATCAGATAGACTGGCTTGCTCATTTAAGGCGAATATCTTTCTTTCAGCTTCATTAAGAAGGCTTGCTCCATCCTGGCCTTGGGGATTATTAATTAACTCTGCAATTTCTGAATTTGTTTTCATCAACTGTCTAGTAATTGATCTTTGCCTTATTATCTCTGCGTATGCTTCTATATTGGCAGCAGTTGGAGTGCTGGTAGCTAATTCAATTAAATAGTTTTTTCCACCAACTTTATTAAGGAGATTTTTGTTATCTAATTTTTCTGAGACTGTTATGGGATCTAAAGGCTTATTCTCTTCAATCAATTCAAACATTGATTCGTAGATAAGCTGATGATCTTTTCCTTGAAAGTCTTGGTGATTAATTATAGGAGTAACGGTATCAAATCTTTCCGTTTCGAGCATTAAACCGCCTAATACAGCTCTTTCTGCTTCTCTGGCTTGCTCGTTAATATTTTGCGTTAATTCAGACATGGAATATGATCTTTACATCATATTTTAAAATACACAACTACTCTGGCAATACTTTAACTAAAACTTCAACTGAAACTTCAGGGTGAAGAGCTATAAATACATTATGATCGCCTTGTTCTTTGATAGGGCCATCAGGTAATTGAACTTCACTTTTATCAATATTTATTTCTGTTGCAACAAAAGCATCTGCAATTTCTCTAGTGCCAACTGAGCCATATAAAGAACCTTCTTCAGTTATAGGAACCTTAATTTCACATGAAGCCCCTTCCATAGCCTCAGCTCTTCCTTGAGCTTGAGCTAGAGCATCTGCTGATGCTGCGGCTAATTCACCTTTCCTAGATTCAACTTCTGCTATATTTTTATCACTTGCAAATGCAGCCTTTTTTTGAGGGATAAGAAAATTTCGTGCATAACCAGACTTAACATCAACTATGTCTCCAATTTCACCCAATCTTTGTATTCTATCTAATAGTATAATTTTCATTTTTATTTATGCATGTCAGTGTAAGGAAGTAAGGCTAAGAACCTTGCAATCTTTATGGATTTAGTAACTTTTCTTTGATTTGATGCTGAAATACCAGTAACTCTAGCTGGAACAATTTTTCCAGTTTCAGTAATAAATTGTCTCAGGACATCTGTATTTTTATAATCAAAATTATTTGGTAATTGAAATTTTTTCATTTATGCACCCTCTTCTTTGTTAGATTCTTCAGTTGGAGCTTCTTCTTTTTTAGGAGCTACTTTTTTAACTTCTTTAGCAGGAGCTTCATCTACGACTTCAGCTCTCTTATTCTTATTTTCTAGAGCTTCTGTTAAAAGAACAGAGTCTTCGCTAGATAGATCTTTAACAGCCAATATTAAATGTCTAATAATAGCTTCGTCATATTTTATTTTAGTTTCTATCTCAGCAATATTCTGAGGATTACCCTGCATGCGATAGAGCAAGTAGTGACCTTTATGATGGTTGTTAATAGAATAAGCAAGCTGCTTTCTACCAATATCCTCTACCTTTTTAACTTCAAACGAGTTATCTGATAAAAGCTTTGCGAATTTCTTTTGAAATTCTTCCATCTTAGAAGAAAGATTGGGATTAATTATTAATATTGTTTCGTAATTATTCATATTTACCTTTTGGTTAAAGATTTTCTCTTATTTAAGAAAACCAAGGAAGATGCATTCTAATGTAAAAAAATTTTACAATCAATACTCACCTTTAGCCCAATTTAAAAACTTAGAAATAAGGCTTTGGTTATTTTCTAGAATATAATTCTCTTTCTTTTGAAGATGCCCGTGAGAAACTAGGCCAATTGAGGTTGCATATATAGGGTTTTGAAGAATATTTTCCATTCCTTGAAATTTAGAAGGCACACCAAGTCTTACGCTTGTTTGAAAAATTGATTCTGCAAGCTCAACAACACCTTCCATTTTTGATGTTCCGCCAGTAAGGACAATTCCAGCAGGAATTTTATCTTCGAAACCATTTCTGCTTATCTCTGCTTTAACTAGCTGACATAGCTCAATATATCTTGGCTCTATAAAGCCTGCTAAAGTTCTTCTTGCGAGCTCCGTGGGAGGTCTTCCGCCTACCCCTCTAACTTCTATAACTTCATCATCATTGGTAAATTCTGGAACTGCGCATCCTTGTCTTTGTTTTATATCCTCCGCTTCAGGAGTAGGAGTTCTTAATGCAACAGCGATATCATTAGTTACCATATCTCCAGCGATAGGTATATTTCCTGTAAAACCAATTGAGCCTGCTTGAAAGATTGCAATATCAGTAGTTCCTCCTCCAATATCAACTAAACATACCCCTAAGTCCTTTTCATCATCAGATAATATTGAGTGAGAGCTTGCTAACTGCTCAAGAACATACCCTTCCACCTTAAGACCACAATTTTTTACACATTTTTCAATATTCATGACTGCATTATTAGAACAGGTGACTAAATGAACTCTAGCTTCAAGCCTTACACCAGACATTCCCAATGGGTCTTTTATGCAATCTTGATCATCTATAACAAACTCTTGAGGTATAACATGAAGAACTTTTTGGTCTGATGGTATGGCTATAGCTTGAGCTGATTCAATAACTCTTTCTATATCAGAAGATGACACTTCTTTATCCTTTATCGCCTCTATACCTTGAGAATTAAAGCTTCTAATATGATTTCCAGCGATTCCGACAAATACTGATTTAATTTTCTCTTCGATCATGGATTGAGCTTGTTCCACTGCTTTTTGAATTGCATCAGTTGTTACATCTATATTTACAACTACTCCTTTTTTAAGGCCACTAGACGGATATGATCCTAGAGCAATAATTTCAAGATTATCCTGAGCATCATACTGACCAACAATACAAACTATTTTGGAAGTTCCAATATCCAAACCAACAACAATATCTGAATCTTTTGAAGAATTATTTGCCATAATTTAATGCTACCCCATCCTTGTATCTTAGATCTATCATACTAGGTATGGAGTTACTTTCGTATACATAATTTAAGCTTTGTTTAAAAGAATTTAACCTATCTTTTGATATAACTTTTCCAAATTTTATTTCTGTATTATTTTTAGAAACTAGTATCCATCCAGATGAATATTTAAAATCAAGTTTTGTAAATTTATTTTGCTCTGATTTAATTTTAGTATTAATAAAATCAATTAGATTCATTGCGTCATTTAGCTGATTACTCGGACAAAAAACTTTTATTAACTGATTATTTGTTTTATCAAAATTAAATGTCTCCATATTGTTATCAATATAATATTTTTCATTCCAGATAAAAATTGGTATCTTGGTATTAATAATTATTCTTACATTTCCGTTGATTCTAAAATTAATTTTAAAATCCTCAATCCAGTCTTGATTTAGTAAAATATTTTTTATATCTTTCTTCGTATTTACAAGCTTTAATTCAAATATTAATTCTTTTTGAGCTTTATACATAAAGTTATCTTCAAAAATTATCTCAATATTTTTAGATTTACTACAGGAGGTCAAAATTATTAAAAAAGTTACTAAAAATAGGAATTTAAATCTGAACATCTTTAATTATTAATTGAACTAGCTCTTTATAAGAAATGCCAGCTAATTCAGCAGATCTGGGCACACAACTATGAGAAGTCATACCAGGAACAGTATTAATTTCCAAAACATAAAAATTTCCAATTGCATCCTCAAGAATATCTACTCTCCCCCAATTTGAGCAGCCCAATTTATTAAAAGCTTGTAAAGATAAATTATTAATTTCTTTTTTAGTTGATTGATCAAGCTCTACCTCGAGCAATTGAGTATTATCTGAAATATATTTTGCATCATAGTCATAAAAACTATTACTAGTCTTAATTTCAATTATTGGAAGGCACTTACCATTGATAATAGAGACTGTATATTCTCTATGTTTAATAGATTCTTCAAAAATAAAAGCTCTATTTGGAATTTGTGCATTTTTAATAGAATTTACAAGATCCGTATCAGAATTAATTTCAAAAATATCTATACTTGAGCCATCCTCTTCTGGTTTTAAGAATAATTTTTTAATATCTGAATCATGCTTTGTATTAAAAATATCAAAAGGAGATTGCATGTCAAAATGAATGTTTTCTACAGAAAATCCTCTGGGGGTAGAAATGGGTACAGATTTTAAAATATTTTTAAAATTAGTTTTATTCCATGTATTTTTGCATGCTAAGTAGTTTGAACCTGTATATAAAATACCAAGACTGTCTAGACTTTTTTGCAAGTCGCCTGATTCGCCTTCAAACCCATGAAGAGCTATAAAAACTAAATCAAACTCTTTCAAATATTCTAATTTATCAACATCATTGAAGTCTTTTAAGCTAACTGAGTAACCTAAATCTAAGAGAGCTTTATATATTCCTTCTCCACTATTAAGAGAGACCTCTCTTTCTGAAGATGCTCCTCCATAAAGAACTATAATTTTTTTTATTTCTGCCATTTCTTCTGTATTGCTTCACAAATAGATGAAATACTGCCAGCTCCTTGGGTAACCAGAATATCAAAATCAGCAGATGAGTTTTTAATATCATTTAATATTGATTTATCAGAGGTAAGGCTCGCATTAAGTTTTCCTTTTTGCTTAATACTTTCTAGAAGCGTTTTTGAGGATATCCCTTTTATAGGGACCTCGCTTGCTGGATAAATATTAAATAATAAAAGTGAATCTGGCATAGATAAAACATCAATAAAATCATTATAAAGTTGAGCGGTTCTTGTATATCTATGTGGCTGAAATATCATACAAATCTTTTTCTTTGGAAATGCTTGTTGAATTGCATTAATTGTTGATCTTATTTCTTCTGGATGATGCCCATAATCATCTATTAAAATTATTTTCTTTTTATTAATCTTTATTTCGTGTTTTTCAAATCTTCTTGAGACACCTTTAAAATTCTTAAGGCCTTGTTGTATAGATTTTATTGGAATGCCTTCTTCGATACTTGCAGCAATAGCTGCCGCAGCATTGTACAAATTATGTTTTCCAGGCATTGGCAAACTAAATAGGTAATTCTTTTTCTCAATATGGTCAGCTAAATTAAAACTTTGGTAATTATTTTTATAAGTAGCATTAGATATCTGATAATCACTTGCTGCAAAAAATCCAAACGAAATTTGTCTTCTTGAAATTCTCTTTGCAACTTTTCTTACATTTTTATCATCTCCATTGATAATTAGTGCGCCATAAAAAGGAATATTTTCTGCAAACATCTGGAAAGAATTTAACAATTTATCCATATCGTTATCGTAATAACTTAGATGATCATTATCGATGTTTGTAAATACTCCAACATCTGGCTGAAGATGTAAAAAAGAACCATCGCTTTCATCTGCTTCAGCTATTAGATAATTTCCACTTCCTAGTTCTGAATTTTTACCTATTCCTAAAACTTTTCCACCTACAATATATGTAGGACTCAATAGAGCTTCACTAAATATATTTGCAATCATGCTGGTTGTAGTTGTCTTTCCATGACTTCCTGCTATAGCTATGCTCTCATAACCTCTCATTAAACTTCCCAACATTTGGGCTCTTGGAATGATAGTAATACCTTTTCTTTTTGCGCTTCTATATTCTGGATTAGAGGTCTTAATTGCAGATGACATTACTACTAAATCAGCTTTTCCAAGGTTTTTTTCGTTATGCGTATAAGAAACTTTTGCCCCTATTTTTCTTAGATCACTAAGAGGTTTTGATTTGTTTATATCTGATCCACTTACTTTATAGCCTTTTCTTAAAAGTAAATAGGCAATACCAATCATCCCTGAGCCTCCAATGCCAACAAAATGTATATGTTTAATTTTCTTTAGAGGGTTCATAAAATATTCTTGTTTAAGATTGAAGAAACAATATTCTTTGCAGCCTCGTTATGATTAGTTTCTGAATTCATTTGTTGCCAAGTTAGGTATTTTTTATCTTCTAAAATAGAGTTAATTTTTTTCTCAAGATCCTCAATTCCATTTTGTTGCTCATGAATTAGTCCCATGCCATTTTTTTCAATATATTTAGCATTAAATAACTGATGATTGTCTATAGCATTAGGCAAAGGTATCATCAGCAAGCCTTTCTTCATTGAAATTGTCTCTGATAGGCTTAATGCACCAGACCTAGAGATTACAAAATCAGACCAATCAATCAGTAAATTTGGATTATCAAAAAATTCCTCTATTTCAACATTATTACAATCCTCGTATAGTTTAACCACATCTTCTTTTTTGTCTTTGCCGCATTGATGTCTGATAGATATTGAATAATTAGTGTTTTTTAAAATTATAGGAAGATTATCATTGAGATACTTTGCTCCCTGGCTTCCTCCAGTTATATATATTTTAATATTTTCATCGTCTGGCTTTTGTAATGAGGGTATAAATGAACTGCGAATTGGATTGCCAACAACTTCTGATCTTTTTATCTGATTATGATGAAGTGGCATGCCTAAAAAAATTTTCTTAGCAATCTTTGCAGATAGCTTGTTAGCTGAACCTAAAACTGTATTTTGCTCATGAACATATATGGGCTTAAAAAGAATAAGTGCTGCTAAAGAAACAGGAATAGTTATAAAGCCACCAAAAACAATTACAGAATCAACTTTATTGATTTTTATAATACTTAATAGTCTGAAAATATTTATGGGAAGTTTTAGTAAAACCAGCATCTTATTTACTAAACCATTCCCTCTAAAACCTTTCATTGATATTGATTCATATTGAATTTCAGGAACATTCTTAATAGCATTTTTTTCAAGAAGACTATTTGAACCTAGAAAAATAACATTATGACCGCCATTAATAAGCTCACTTCCAACTGATACTGCTGGATAAATATGTCCGCCTGTCTTAGCAGCAGCAATTAAAATTTTCATATACTAATAAAACTTATTTTCATTATTAATTCTTAAAACTATAGCAATAAAGGACATCATTATAATAATGCTAGTTCCTCCATAGCTTATAAAGGGTAATGTTAAACCTTTTGTTGGAAGAAGGCCTATATTTACTGCTAAATTAAAAAGAGCTTGAATTGAGATTAAAAAACCAATACCGAAGGCTACAAAACCCTGAAAAAACCTCTTTAAGGCTAAAGATTGAATAGCGGTTGAAAAGATGGCAAAAATCATAAGTGAATATAGTGAAATTAATAAAATAACTCCAAATATTCCTAATTCTTCAACGAGGACAGCAAAAATAAAGTCTGTATGAGCTTCTGGCAGAAAAAGATTTTTTTGAAAACTATTACCCAGCCCCAGCCCTATCCAGTTTGCTTGCCCTATACCTATCAAAGAATTACTTAGTTGCCATCCGGCACCTTGTTGGACTAAAAATGGATCCATAAATGACATAACTCTTGTCAGTCTAAACGGAGTGAAGTAAATGGCAATAAATCCTAGTGCGCCTATTAATAGAATCAGTAACCCAAATTGAAAAAAAGATATGCCAGCAAAAAATAAGATTGCTACTACTACAGCGCATATAATTGCTGTTGTTCCAAGGTCTGGCTGCGATAAGATCAGAAAAGACACAAGGCCTAATAACATTAAAGGTTTAAGAAAACCTCTTAGTGTACTTATTTCTCCCATTCTTCGAACACAATATCCAGATGTATATAAAATCATACTAAATTTACAAACTTCAGCAGGTTGGATATTAATTGGTCCTAATCTTATCCACCTAATGCTCCCATTTACCTCAGTACCAATACCAGGAATAAATAAAGCAACCAGAAGTAATATGCTTATGAGCAAAAAAAGCCAGTCTGTTTTTTCTAAAAAGGAGGAGGGAATTAAAAGAAAGGCTGTAAATATAAAAATACCAACTCCAATAAATAAAGCCTGCCTCGTTGCAAAATGGAAAGGATTGCCTGTTAAGTTATCTGCAATATAGATACTTGAAGATGTGACCATTATCAAGCCAAGAGTAATTAATCCTACTAAGGAAATTGAAAGAAAAATATTATTTCTATAAATCATATAACAATATTTCTTGAATCAACTTATTAAAATATTCTCCTCTTTCTTCAAAATTTTTAAAATCATCTCCACTCGGATAGCCTGGTGAAAATAGAATATTCTGAGATTCATAGTTATTTAAAATATGTATTAGGACATCATCTAAATTTTTAAAAAGCTGTTTATTTGAATGAATAATACATTTATTAATTTCATCGACATGTGCACCAAAAATGAAGATAGTGTCAGGACCCTCAGGATGAAAGTTATTAAAGCCTTCTTTTACTGGGTTTCCACAGATAATTAAATGATATTTGCTGCATTTAAAATAAATATTCGCCTTATCAATTGCATAATCTAGTGAATGCATATTGGTTGATTTAGAGTCATTAATTATAGATTCTGTAATCATCTCAAATCTAAAAGGTAAATTATTTAAATCACTTGGTTCTACATCTTTGCCAGTAATCCATTTAAATAGCTCGAAAGGATTATTTTCATAAGAAATTTCTTTTGCATCCAATATTCTTTCTTTTGCATACTTATATTCATCAAAGCTTCCATGATAATCAATATGATCTGGGGCTATGTTTAATAAAACTCCGTAATCAAGTTTATTTTCTTTAAATTTATCCAATTGCTGACTTGATAGTTCTATAACCGAAAAATCTACACCACTATTAATGTAATCAAGAACAGGCTCTCCAATATTACCAATTAAATTTACAGAATAGTTTTTGTTTAATAGCTGATATAAGTGGAAACAAGTTGTACTTTTTCTGTTAGTTCCAGTTATGCCAATTTTAATAGAGGTATCTTCTTGAAAAAAAATGTCTATATCAGTTAAAACTTCTATAGAAGCAATAGACTGTAACTTTTTAAAATCTTTTTTACTGATTCCTGGGCTGCAATATATTACATCCCAATTATTTTCTAAGTCGTTGGTGAAGTAATCTGAAGTATAGAGGTCTTTGTTGTCATCAAATATCTGATAATCGATATTATTTCTTATTAGATATCTTTCAATTGATTTGCCAGTAATTCCGTAGCCATATATTAAAGACTTCACAAAATAAGATCTTTATCTAATTTTTAATGTTGCCAATGCAACTAATATTAAAATGATTGTTATTATCCAGAACCTAACTATTATTTTTGGCTCTTCCCAGCCTTTTAATTCAAAGTGATGGTGAATTGGCGCCATAAGAAACACTCTTTTGCCTCTTAATTTAAATGATATGACCTGAATCGCTACACTTAGGGTTTCCATTACAAAAACTCCTGCCATTATGGCAAAAACTAATTCATGTCTTAGTATGACTGCAATTATTCCAAGCGCAGCACCAAGAGTTAAAGAACCAACATCACCCATAAAAATTTGTGCCGGATAAGTGTTGTACCAAAGAAAGCCAATACCAGAACCAACCAGTGCTCCACAAAATACCACTAGTTCACCAGATATCTTAAGATGAGGTAAATATAAATAATCTGCAATCAGAACATTCCCCATTCCATAAGCAATTAGACCCAAAGCGCCACCTATAAGAATTGTAGGCATAATTGCCAATCCATCTAAGCCATCAGTCAGGTTTACAGCATTTGAAGAACCAACAACAACAAAAGACCCTAAAAATATGAAAAGAAATGGGCTCATGCTAATTAAAAGATCTTTGTAAAAGGGAACAATAAATGATGTTTCAGCAGACGCTTCAGCTGAAAAGTATAGGAATGCAGTTGCAATAAATGCAAATGATGTTTGGAGAATGATTTTTTGTTTACCTGTTAGGCCGTCTGAACTCTTTGACTTAATTTTAAGATAATCATCTAAAAATCCTACAAAACCAAACGTAATAGTTACAAAAAGAACTACCCAAATATATCTATTTCCTAAATCTGCCCAAAGCAAGGTTGAGATAAGAAGAGAAAGGATTATTAGTAATCCTCCCATGGTTGGTGTTCCAGTTTTTTTATAGTGACTTTTAGGTCCATCTATTCGAACATGTTGTTCAAACTGAAGTCTTTTTAAAAGATTAATAACAAAAGGACCAAGTAAGATCGATATAAGAAGCGCTGTTACAGTTCCACCTATAGTTCTAACAGTTATATATCTTAATACATCGAAACCCGGGTCTACTCCAACTAAAACTGTTCCTAGATACTCAAACATCTATATATTTCCTCTATGAGTATTTATGAATTGTTCCATTCGCATTCCCCTTGAACCTTTTAGAATTACTAAATCTTCTTTTTTAATATTATTAACTAAAAATTCGTTCAATTGTTCTTTATCACTAAAGAAAAAGCCATTTTTACCAAATGCACTTACAGAAAAGCGAGTTAAGTTTCCAAAACCTATAAATAAACCTACTTTATGACTTTTTGCATAAGTACCAACTTCCTTATGAAGTTTCTTTCTAAATCTACCGAGTTCTTTCATGTCACCCAAAATAAAAACAGCTCTTTTCTTATTAAAATTCTTAATTAGATCTATAGATTTTTTAACAGATTCAGGATTTGCATTATAAGTATCATCAATCAGCAAAGATCCCTTAATCCATTTGGATTGTTTTTGTCTCAAGTGATTAACCGATGACTTTTCCAGCCCTCTTAAGAAAGAACCAATTGGATTATTAATACAAAAACCTACAGCAAAGGTAGCTAAAATATTCTTAATATTATGATCTCCTAATAGAGTTGTAGAAATTTTAATATTTAAGTTATATTTTTTAGAGCAAATATTAAACTCTATTTTATTTGAATAACTCCTAATATTTTTAGGATAAAAATCTGCATCTGATTTAAGCCCAAAAGTCATAATATGAATATCATTTCTTATTTTGCGCCAAAATTTTAAGTGAGTTGAATTCTCACTAGGAACAACTAAATAGCCATTCTTTTTTATGTTAGAAACTAATTCTGACTTAACTTTAAGGACTCCTTTAATATTTATTAAATTTTTTAGATGTGAATTACCTATATTAGTTATGACTCCAATACTAGGCTTTAAAACTGAACTTAAATAATGAATATCTTTTGGTTTTGATGCTCCCATCTCAATTACTAAAGTTTTAGATTTAGGGTTGGCATGAATTATGCTTAATGGCATACCAATTTCATTATTAAAGTTTTTAAGCGTACTTGAGCTTCTCTTGATAGAATTTGTAATTAACTGAGTTGTGGTCGTTTTACCATTACTTCCAGTAATTCCAATAATATTACCTTGATATTCTTTAATTATATTTTTAGCGATTTTTTTCAGGGCAAGAACTGAATTTTTAACATAAATAATTCTTTTATTCTTAGAATCCAGATATTCTTTACTATCTGAAATAATTAGAGAGGCGCCTTTTTTTATAGCTTCATCAATATGATTGTTACCATCAAAAAATTCTCCTTTAATCGCTATAAATAGAGAGCCTTTATTTAATGTCCTTGTGTCAGTGGAAATACTTTTTATTTCTATACTTTTCTTTATTGAAATTTCTAGATATTTAGACAAATCCTCTGAACTACTTATAAATTTCATTTATTACCTCATGGTCACTAAAACGTATTATCTTTCCATCTATTTCCTGCGTTTCCTCGTGCCCTTTTCCAAGAATTACCAAGCAATCATTATCACCTATTAAAGTGCTTGCATAAATTATTGCATCCTTTCTGTCCTCAATAGCAAGGACATCATCTATTTTATTTCCATTAGATGCATCCTTGAAAATATCATAAAAACTTTCACTTCGTGAGTTATCAGAAGTAAAAATTACTTGATTACTATTTTCAGTAGCTATTTTTAACATTTCAGGTCTTTTTAGTTTATCTCTCTCGCCTCCACACCCAAAAACTATTACTAAATTATTAAAATAATTTTTTATTGATGACAGGAATAACTTAAAACTATCTGGATTATGAGCATAATCTATTATTATATTTTTAGGTAAATCATTGATAAGTTCTGATCTGCCTCTTGGAAGCTTTAAGTAAGATAGATCATTAACTTTGTGTTCTGAAAATTCATCATATCCTTTATATATAGATGAAATTGCAAAAACAAGATTATTTATGTTGAATTCCGGAAATAACAAACAGGAAAATTTATATTTCCTCCTCATACCATCAAAACTTTTATCTGTAGTTATTTCAAATATTGTTTTTTGAATACTTGATTCAATAATTTTATAGAAGATATTTGATAATTCATTTTTATTACTTATTGAAATTAATGACTGCACTCCTCGCTTAACAGCAGAAGGCTTAAGCTCATCATCAATAAGATTAATTAAGGTAATTTGATTAAATATCTGAAATTTAGTATCTCTATATGCACTTATGTTCTTATGGTAATCAAGATGATCTTTTCCAATATTAAGAAGAGCAGATGAGGCCATTGATCTAATGTCAAATAATCTTTTTTGATCTAGAGCATGGGATGATATTTCAATACAAATGTTCGTATCATCTTTAAGATTATAAAATTTTAGAATTTCAAAATATTCAAATAAATCTGGAGTGGTTTTTAAACTTATGGATTGATTTATTATTTCCTCATTAAACTGAGTTCCAAGAGTTCCTATATAAAGAGAGTCTTTTTTTATTCTTTGTTTTCTTATTAGCTGATGACAAAGAAAAGCTGATGATGTCTTTCCATTAGTTCCAGTAAAAGCATGAATAATAAAATTCTTATCTTTCATGCCTGAGAGTTCTTCTAAAAAGAAAAATAATTTACTACTTTTAAAAGAATCATTTTGAGATTTCGCAATATTCTTTACATAAAAAATATTTTTTAGATTAGATTTAAAATTAGGGTCATCATGAACAGCAATTGACGCACCTAAATCCAGTGCTTTTTCTATATATTTACTGCCATGTACTTGGGTACCTTGAAGACCAAAAAAAATTGAATTCTTTTTTACTTTATTTGTTGTATTCGTTGCATTGATAATAATCGTCTTATTAGGAAAAGGTACCCCTAATATTTTCTCTAATTTATTCACTCTCAAAATATCCTAAATAATTAAGCGTATCAGAAGCAATTTTAGCAAACAAAGGTGCTGCTATTTCTCCACCTGTATATGCATTTAAACCAGGTTGATAAATAGAAACAAAAATAGTGAGATCTTTGCTTCCTAAGGGTGCTATACCTGCAAATGAAGCTGTATATATACTTTTTGCGTAACCTCCTCCCTTAACACTCTTGTGTGAAGTACCAGTTTTACCACCTATATCAAATCCTGGTACTTTTGCTTTTCGTCCTGATCCATTTTCAATAACATCTTTTAAAGCAAATAGTATTTTATCAGCCGTCTCTTCAGATATTACTTGCTTTTCATACATATATTCATCATTCATTACTAAAGAAAATTCTTTATAGACACCCTCATTTGCAAAAACGGCAAAAGCTGAAGCAATCTGAAATGGGCTGGCATCAAGACCATATCCAAATCCAAGATTAGCAATTTCTATATCTGACATATTCTCTCTATTATTTATTTGTCCAAAGGTTGGTGATGGAAAATTAATATTAATTGGCTTACTAAAACCAAATTCTTTATATGTTGTGACAATGTTATCTGCACCTAACATTAAAGCAATTTTGGAAGCACCAACTTGACTAGAATTAGTAATAATTTCATATGCTTTTAAAACTCCATGATTCTTGTAGTCACTGATAGAGTAATTATTTAAAGAAATATATCCAGGCGAGGTATCGAGGGGATCTGTTATATCAATTAATTCCATATCAATGGCTTTAGCTAAAGCGATCGGTTTTAAAACAGATCCAGGCTCATATTTATCAAGCAATGCCCTATTTTTTTGAGGCTTTCTGTTTGGATTATTTGGGTTATATGAAGGATAGCTAGCCATTGCTAATATTTCGCCACTTGAGTTGTCTAAAACAATAGCAGTACCGCTTTTAGCTTTAGTTTCCTCTATTGCTTCAGCTAGTTTTTTATAAGCAAAAAATTGAATATTACTATCAATGGTTAAATGCAAGTCATGTCCTGGCTCTTGAGCATGAATGCTAATAGCTTTTGAAATAATTTCACCTTTTCTATTTTTATAATATTGTTCCTTGCCATCCTTTCCGGATAAAAAAGAGTTATAACTTTTCTCAATCCCCTCAAGGCCATAATTATCTTTACCGGAAAAGCCAACTAAAGGCGCAATTTGATCTGCAAGGGGGTAATGTCTTGAGAACCTAATTTCAATTTCATAATGCTTTAAAGAAGAATCTTTAATTAAATTTATATCTTCAGGTGACAAACTCTTTTGAATTAGTATTTTCTTATTTTTTAAACTAATTTCGTTAAAGGAAGTATTAATACTTATTATATTTTTTAACTTCTTATAATCATTTTCACTAAAATTTCTTAAAGCATATAAATCATAGTGCGTTAATGAGATTGCTAGAGGTATATTATTTCGATCATATATAGTTCCTCTGATAGATGGAACTTCCCTATAAGCAATATGTTGATTTTGGCCCCAATTTTTTAAAAAATTTTCCTTATCTATCTGGAGATAAATAACTCGAGTAAAAATTGCTACAATAGAAGCAATTAAAAAAATTATAATAAGAAAAAATCGCCAATTAAAATAATTTAATTTCTTCATTATTGTATTTTAACTATCTTAGGTTTTATCTTTTGCATAGAGAGTTTTTCTTTTGCATATTTCTCGACTCTTGCAGGAGAATTTAAAAAATAAACTTCTGTTTTAAGCTTGTATTGCTCCTCTTTTAAATTCTGATATTCAAGATTAATTTTGTCTTGATTTCCATATAGAAGACTTATTTCCCATCTGACTTTAATTTGTTCAAAGGATAAAAATAATATTAAAGATATTTGAATAAAGAGTATTAGTAGATAGTTTGCATTCATGGAAGTTTTTTAAAAACTCTCATAATTGCACTTCTGGAGCGTTTATTTCTATTAATCTCTATATTAGATGGCCTTATCTTTCTTGCAATACAATCAAATTCTTTTGTAACTATTGGATTTATAGGTATTTCTCTTGGAAATGCCTTTATCTTTGTTTTGAAAGAGTTTTTAACAATTGAATCTTCTAGTGAATGAAAAGATATAACAACAATTTTTCCGCCAATCTTAATTAATTGTTTAGATTTCTCAAGAGCTTCTTCTAACTCTTCTAGCTCATTATTTATAAAAATTCTGAATGCCTGAAATGATTTCGTTGCGGGATGAATCTTTGAAAATTTCTTTGATGAAACAGATACAATAATGCTTACTAATTGAGATGTTGTTTTGATTTCAGATTCTTGTCTAAATGCGCAAATAGCTTTTGCAATTGATCTAGCGTTTTTTTCTTGACCATACTTGTATAAAACATCTATTAATTCTTTTTCGCTAGCTTTATTTATCCACTCAGAAAGAGGATCACCAGTGTTAAAATTAAATCTCATATCTAAAGGACCATCATCTCGGAAACTGAATCCTCTAGATTTGTCATCAAAGTGAGTAGAGCAAGTTCCTAAATCAAACAATATTCCATCTAGAGATTTTTCTTGAAAAATTGAATCTATTTCATTAAAAGATTTATGGATAATTTTAAATCTAGAGTCATTAATTGAATCATTTGCATACTGAACAGCATCAGGATCTTTATCAAAAGCAGTAAGTTTTCCGTTTTCTGAGATATTGTTCAAGATAGAATTTGAATGACCGCCTCTTCCAAACGTGCAGTCTAGAAAGGAACCACTTTTATTATCAACTAGAAAACCAATAGATTCTTCCAGTAATACTGGAAAATGGAGCATTTTAGTCTACTTGTTTTCGCATAAAAGTAGGCACATCGAGGAAATCTAATCCCTCTGCAGACGATGTGCCAACTTCTTGACTTGTTTTAATTTGAATTTCTTTATCTAGGCCAACAGGATTTAATCGAATAGAAGCGCTTCTTCTATTATCTACAGCTAGGCTTGGAGCTTTTTGATTAACACCTGTAGCAACAATAGTTACTAATAAGTCATCACCAATATCTTTATCTATTACAGTCCCATAAATAACATAAGCATCTTCAGCGGTAAATTCTTCAACAATATTACTCACTTCTTCGTAATCATTTAGGGTGGGCTCTTTACCAGTAATATTAACCAGAACACCTCGCGCATCTTTTAAATCTATATCTTCAAGTAATTCACTGCCTACTGCTTGAGAGGCTGCTTCAGAAGCTCTATCTTTTCCGCTAGATCTTCCTGTTCCCATCATAGCTATGCCCTTTTCAGACATTACAGTTCTAACATCATTAAAGTCAACATTAATTAATCCATCTTTCATAATGATATCTGATATGCCTTGCACGGCACCTTTTAAGACATCATCTGCTCTGGCGAATGCATCTGTCATAGTTGTATTTCCACCAAGAACTTCAATGAGTCTTTGATTCGGGATTGTAATCAAGCTATCCACTTCTTCAACTAGAGCTGCTAAGCCTTGTTCGGCTGCAGTCATTCTTCTTTTGCCTTCAAATTTAAATGGTTTTGTTACAACAGCAACGGTTAGTGCGCCCATTTCTTTAGCAATAGATGCAATTACAGGAGCTGCACCAGTTCCAGTGCCTCCACCCATGCCAGCTGTAATAAAGATCATGTCTGCATCACCTAAGAGCTCTTGAATAGCCTCTCTATCTCCCTCTGCTGCTTGACGACCGACCTCAGGGTTTGCTCCGGCTCCTAGACCTTTTGTAAGATTCCTGCCTAATTTAAGTGATATTGCGCCATCAGCTCTAGAAAGTGCCTGCGTATCAGTATTAGCACAAATAAAATCAACACCTTGAATATCATGATTGATCATATGAATAACTGCATTGCCTCCAGCTCCCCCAACTCCGATCACTTTAATTTTGGCTTGCTGACTATCTTGATCGACTACTTCCCAATTCATATCTATCCCCTTTTTAAAAAGACATCTCTTTAATGCTTATTGGAAGAACAACATCTAAAATTTCAGTAGCTAGAGTTCCTCCGGTTTGACGTAAATTCCAATTATCTGTATTCCAAATCTCAAATTTATTACCCATTCCAATAAATAAAAATTTATTATCATTATCAAGTTCAGCATAATTTCTTAACTCTTCTGGTAACAAAACTAGCATTCTGCCACTTGGATCTAAATCTGTAACACTTGCATTTCCTAAAATGGTCCACTGTAGGTTCCTAACAATTGGGTCTAATCCTTGTAGTGATTGAAGTTTAGAAGAAATATTTTTCCACTCAGAACCTTTATAGACTTTTAAGGATGGGTATTGAGGATCTTTTGTAACAACTAGCTCTGTTTCATTAGTTTTAAGGAAATCAGCGCGATATTTAGCTGGTATTGAGAACCTGTGCTTTTGATCTATAGATATCGTGTTGTATCCGAACATAAAGATATTAACTATTTATTAATTAACACACTTTATAACATTTTTTACACACTTTCACACACTTTTCTTAATTTATTTAAAAAAATGAGTTGGTCTGTAAGCCGGATTCTGTAAAAGATGATCATCTATCTTGGCAATGTGTCACCACAATGCTCTAGCAACCTACCCAAATCCTAAACGAGCAGCCTAAGGATTTCTATTTGGTTTTGCTTCGGGCTGGGGTTTACACTGCCTCAAATGTTACCATTTAAGCGGTGCGCTCTTACCGCACCTTTTCACCCTTACCAATAAAATTGGCGGTATATTTTCTGCTGCACTATCCGTAGGCTTACGCCTCCCAGGAGTTACCTGGCGCCCTGCTCTGTGAAGTCCGGACTTTCCTCTAAAATAAATTTTAGCGATCATCCAACCAACTCGGAGAGAATTATAGTCATTTATTTATCTATCAGCCACTTATAAATATCTCTTTTATTTTGATTAGATATGGCCGCTATTAATTTTGCTGCATCTTTAGCTGGTAAATGTTCTAAATATAATTCTTTAATTTTATTACTAAGGTTTAAATCAATATTATTATTTGTAGCTCCTTCTAGAACAATTACAAATTCACCTTTCAAAGTTATCTCATTATTTTTAATTTTATCCTGAAGATCTCCTATAGATTCTCTGATTGTCTCCTCATATTTTTTTGTCATTTCTCTGCACAATATAATTTTTCTATCTTTGGATAAATATTCTGAAAAAATATCTACAGTGGCGCTAATTCTTTTAGCTGATTCAAAAAAAATAATGGTTTCATTAATTCTATTTAATGAATGCATCATTTCTACTTGGGAATTCTTCTTTCTAGGAAAGAACCCTTTAAAACAAAATGCATTTGATGCAAGACCGGATAATATTAAAGCGTTAATCACTGATGATGGTCCTGGTAAGACGGTAAATTCTATATTATTTTTTATACATTCTTGAGATAAGAAATATCCTGGGTCTGAAATACATGGAGCACCAGCATCAGAAATTATAGCTACTTCAGATCCGGCATTAAGTTGTTCTATAATCTCAGGAGTTATTTTTATTTCATTATGTTCATGAAATGATTTCGATTTTTTATTAATATGGAAATTACTAAGTAATTTATTTGTATTACGAGTATCTTCAGCATAAATAAAATCTGCAGACTCAAGGAGACTTATTGATCTCATAGAGATATCATTTAAATTACCAATTGGACTACATATAAAATTTAACATAAACGCACTTTTGAAAAAAAAACCATTACTTACCAGATTGTCTTTTATTTTAGCAATAATGTTGTTAAATAGTTGTGCTACTTCTTCAAATAGTAGTTTTTATGTGAATGAAGAGCTACAAAATGAAAATTTTTTACAAGTTCTGTCTGCTAAAGACCTCTTTTTTATAAATGATAGTAATGCAGAAAAATCTATTTTAAATAGAGACCTTGTTCTTGAGGCGCTTAAATATAAATCATTAGATAAAGATCAGTGGGATGCGCTTATGCTGCTAAGTGAGTCGAATTACTTAAAGCCTTTTGGTAAGAAGGTTATAGATCAATTGATAGAGAATAAAAGAAAGCTTCAAGAAGTTAAGTCTATAAGACTTAGCATCAATGTAGATGAGAGATATAAAAATTATCTAATACAAGCAGCTACCAATATAGATAAGAGAATTAATATAATTTTTGATGAAGAAATTTCAAAAATTGATATTAGCTTAAATGTTTTAAATAAAAGCCTTCCTGGATTTTGTAATTCCTTTCAAAATGATCAATTAAATTCAGTAGAGAAAGTTATTTTTTCTAATGATCTCTTGCAAGCAAAAGATACTCTTATTATTTATGAAGACATTTTTAGTGGCCGACAATATAAATTAAAAAATAAATATACTAATGTAAGATCTGCTTTGTATAGCGATGAGCAGTTTGATATATTCGCATCAAATGCTTTGGGTGTTTCGGAGAGTTTGGGTAGATATAAAAAAATTAATGCTCTATTACCAAACATTAAAATTAACAGCACACCTAGAGTTCGTCAGGATATTAAAAATATTTATTTTTTAATGACTTATAAGAATGCAAAGGGTCTTGTTCCAGCATTTAGATATAACTACTCAATTGGTATTAACTCATACGCATCTATTAATCTAATAGAGAATATTAGTAATATTAGTAATACTGCAGATTTTGAATATCTGATTATACCCACCCAAAATCAATTTAAGGATGATGTTTCCTTAAATCAATTTGAAAAAAATAGCACGATAGAAGATAGGCTTATTTATGATAATCTCTTCGACTTAATAATGATTTCGTATCTTTCACATAATAATATAAAAGATGGAATGCTAAATGGGAGAAGTGGAATGCTCACTATAAAAGAAGGTCGATGCACCTCAAGAGAGCTGCCACTAAGCAAGATTAATTCCGAGGGTTCTTTTACTCTTCCCTAAGATCTCTCTCTAATGGTGATAAGCTATCAAGAAATCCAGGTCTTTCAAAAATTCTTTTTTGGTAATCTAGTAAAGGTTTTAGATGTCTATTCACTGGAAGATTTATCCCAATAGAAGGCAGTCTCCATAGAATAGGACCAAAACAGCAATCAACAAGAGAAAATTCATCACTCATAAAAAACTTAAATTCTTTAAATGTTGAGGCGATAGATGCAATTTCATGAAGTAGCTCTTCTCTGAGTTTAATTAACTCTTTTTCAGATAGTTTCTTTTCAATAAGAGTGTCTACCATTGGACACCACTCTTTATCGATTCTAAGCATTAAAGTTCTGCAGTTAGCTCTAGCTACTGGGTATACAGGAAGAAGGGGTGGATGAGGAAATCTTTCATCGAGATACTCCATCATCACGCCTGTATCATACAAACCCAACTCTCTGTCAACTAGTATAGGAAGTTTATGGTATGGATTGATTGAAAGAATTTCTTCAGAAGTTTCTTCTAATGATGACTCTCTAATTTCACAAGTAATATCTTTTTCAGCAAGTACTATTCTTACTCTTTGGCTGTAATGGTCGTCTCTGTCTGAATATAAAATCATATTGTATTTATCCTAATGGTAGTCTTTTTGATATTCTCTATGTAAGAGAGATGAAAGAGTTGTAAAAATAATGAAGAAGAATACCACATACCAGCCTATTCTTTCACGCTCAACTTTATCTGGATCGCCAACATAAGTTAAGAAATTTGTTAAATCATATATGAGCTCATCAAACTCTTCCTGGTTTAGGCTGCCAGTACCTTCTTCTATGGATAAAAATCCACACTTCTCTTTTGTAATTGGATTACCAGAGTTGTCTCTTTTTTCGCCACCATTTTTAGCAATCACTGGAACTTGTTTACAAGCCAACTGCTGATTGCCCTGAAGAGCTGCTAGAACATTCGGCATTGCTGCTCCTGGATAAACTAAATTATTGACTCCATATTGTTTTGAGGAATCTTCATAGAATGTTCTTAAGTAGGTGTAAACCCAATCAGAACCGTGCAGCCTTGTAACAAGAGTTAAGTCAGGTGGGGCGACGCCAAACCATTTAGCTGATTCTTCTTTGGACATGGAGCCAGCCATTAAGTCCCCTGGCTTTATAGAGGGATCAAATACTAGGTTATCAAAAAATATTTCTTCAGGTATCTGAAGATCATTAGCAATTCTATTCCATCTTGAATATTCTAAGGAATGACATCCATAACAATAAGTTAAAAAAGTTGATGCTCCACTTTGTAAAGATGACATATCTTTAAGAGAATGCTTGAATTCGTCACATTCACCATAATCTTTGCATGGCGCTTCTTCAGCTGCTTCTAAATCAATATATGTAAAAGAAACAAAGAGTAAAAGAAATGCTCTTATCCATTTTAGATTGATAGAAAATATATTTTTAATATTCATAATCTATCTGGGACTGGTTTTGTTTTTTCTATACTTGTATAGACTGGCATTAATAAAAAATAGCTGAAATAAATAAAAGTGCAAATTATTCCCATAGTTTTTCGATGCTCTGTAACACTTACAGTTCCAAGATAGCCTAGGGTTAAAAAACTCATTCCAAACATAACTAAGGCTATTTTGCTGAGAATACCTTTATATCTTATAGATGCAACTTTGCTTCTGTCTAGCCACGGAACAACAAAGAATATAGCCACTGCAGCTCCCATAGCAGCAAAGCCTCCAAGTTTATCTGGAACAGCTCTTAAGATTGAATAATATGGTGAGTAATACCAAACTGGGGCAATATGAGCAGGAGTAACTAATGGATTAGCTTCTTCATAGTTTGCATATTCAATAAAATATCCACCACCTTCTGGGAAGAAAAACATAATTATTGCAAATACAGTCATAAAGACTCCAATTCCAACAAGAGCATTAAGAACTTTATATGGGAAGAAGGGAACACTATCTAATGGAACTCCATCTTCATCTGTATAAGCTTCAATATCAACACCCTCTGGGTTTCCTGCGCCTACCTCATGAAGAGCTATTAAGTGAAGAAATACTAGAGCAATTAAAACTAAAGGAAGAGCAACAACATGCAGTGCAAAGAATCTGTTAACAGTAATATCAGAAATATAGTAATCACCTCGTATCCATAATTCTAATGACTCTCCAATATATGGCAAAGCTCCAAATAAAGAAATTATGACTTGAGCTCCCCAATATGACATTTGACCGTAAGGTAAAACATATCCTAAAAACCCTTCTGCCATCATTGCAAGGTAAATTGTGCAACCAAAAATCCAAACAAGCTCTTTAGGTTTTTGATAGGAGCCGTAAAGTAGTCCTCTAAACATATGAAGATATACAACAGCAAAGAACATGGATGCGCCTGTTGTATGCATATATCTTATGGCCCAGCCATAATCAACATCTCTCATCATATATTCAATAGATGAGAAAGCTGCTTCTCCAGGGGTATAAAGCATAATTAACCATATACCTGAAACAATTTGTATTATTAATACAACAGCTGCTAATGCTCCAAAAAGATACCAAAAGTTTACTTTTTTAGGAACTGGGTGTTTAGAAAGATGTCTTTCATAAGTATTTTGAATCGGCAGTCTGTGATTAACCCAATTAAATACTTTAGTTACATTGTCTGACATTAAGACATCTCCTCATCTTCACCAATAGTAAGTATATTTCCATTAAAGTTATGAGGCGGAACTTTCATATTAGTTGGTGCAGGAACTCCCTTAAAAACTCTACCTACTAGATCAAACATCGAACCATGGCAAGGACAAAAGTAGCCACCACTCCAGGAAGCATCCCAAGATTGAGGCTCAACTTCCGGAAAAAATTTTGGAGAACAACCCAAATGCGTGCAGACGCCTACTAAAACAGTATATTCAGGACTTTTAGATCTAGTGGGATTCATGTTTCTATAAGGCTCGTCTATTGCTTCAGAGTTAGGGTCAGCTAATTTAGCAATATTAGATTCTAAGTTGTTTATGGCTTCTTGAGAATGTCTAATAACAAAGACGGGTTGTTTTCTCCAGCCTACTGTTATTTGTTGACCAGGATCAATTTTAGTTACATCAACTTTGACTGGTGCGCCAGCTGCTTTAGCTTTTGCGCTAGGGTTCCATGATGCAATAAATGGTGTAGCAGCGAAAGGGACACCTGCAGCACCAAATGCTGAAGTAAGTCCAATCAATACTTTTCTTCGTGAGTTTATTGTCTTCTCCTAAAGTTAAAAAGTGAATAACTCTTGAAAAACTTTTAACGTTTTGAAAACTGTTTGCTTTTCCTTGCTTTAACTAAACCTGGTTTCTTTCTTTCAACTTTTCTAGAATCTCTTGTAAGAAGTCCAGCTGACTTAAGTTGAGGTCTAAGTTCTTCATCATAAGACATCAAAGCTCTTGAGATACCGTGTCTAATAGCCCCGGCTTGGCCAAAACTGCCTCCACCTTTTACCATTACTTTAATATCAAATTTCTCTAGAGATTCGGTTAATTCAAGTGGTTGCATAACTAACATCTGAGCAACTTTTCTTCCAAAGTAGACGTCGAGTGCGCGATCATTTACTGTGATATCGCCCTTTCCTTTTGTTAAATATACTCTTGCAGAAGAAGTTTTTCTTCTTCCAGTTGCATAATGTATTTCTGATTTCATATTTTTGGTTCCCAAACCTTAGGCTGTTGTGATTCATGTTCATGTTCTGCGCCACTAAAGACTTTTAATTTTTTAAACATTGATCTTCCTAATTTATTTTTTGGAAGCATGCCTTTAACTGCCTCTTCGATAATTTTTTCAGGCTTAGTCTCATTAAGCTCTCTAAAAGTTCTTGATTTTAATCCACCAGGATATAAGGAGTGAGTATAGTATTTCTTATCCTCATACTTAGCACCTGTAACTTTAATATCCTTAGCGTTAATAACAACAACATAATCGCCACCATCTGTATGAGGTGTGAATGTTGGCTTATCTTTACCACGAATTCTGTCTGCAATTTTTGTTGCAACTCTTCCAAGAACCTTGTCTGTTACGTCAATAACAAACCATTCTCTTTGTACTTCTTCCTTTTTTAATGCAAATGTTTTCATGTGACCCAAGTTATAAGACGGCAATATTAATGTTTACGGAAATAATTAGCAATATTTTAATATATTTAAATTAATTTTTCCCTGAATTTAACAAATATTTTTTACTTTTCATTTCATTAATTCTACTTTGAGATCTCTCCCAGAGATACTGAAATTTCTTACCAATGTATAAATCTTTTGGATCAATGCCTTCATCAAAGAATTTGACCTTTGTATTTTCTTTGTAAGCAACATCGATAAAGCTTATAAATCTTCTTACTCTATCTGCATTATCATCATCGCATAAGCTAAATTCATTAATTAAAATCCAGTCATATTTGTTACAAATTTCAATATAATCCTTTGCGCTTGAAGCTTCTTGAAAGAATTTATTAAAACTTACCCATAAAAATGAATTATTAAAACCATTGCAACTAAAAATTCTTTTATTGATTTCAATTTGATCATTAAACTCATCACAACCAAATGTTGATGCAATAAATTCTTGTATTTTCTTTTTATCGAATAATCCTGATTCATTATTTTTTTCAAATTGTGAGATTAATGAAATTCTGTAATCCTTATCACCATTCAATTCGTGGATATTAAGATGTTTCTCCATTAAGTCTATTGCGGACATAAATTTTTGTCTTTGAAGGCCCTCAAGGTAAAGATTGGCTGGGTGAGCATTTGAAGATAGTAAAAAGTAGATATCTTTTTTAAAAAGTTTTTTAAATAAATTAGTAATAAGCATTGCATCAGCAACATCCTCAACTTGAAATTCATCAATAAATATTAATTCATATTTAGATACTAAAGAATCAGCAATTATATCTAATGGATTTTTTTTACCAGAAAGTTCTTTTAAATTTTTATGAATTGACTGCATGAAGTCAATGTAATGAAATCTTACTTTATTTAAATTTAATTCGTCATATATAGAGTTAAGAAGAAGTGTCTTCCCTCTTCCCACATCACCCCATAAATAGAAGCCCTTAATAACATTTTTTGATAAAGTAAAAAATAATCTAGACTTCTCAGGCTTGTGCTTGTTAAAAATATCAATAAAATCAAGTTGAGATCTATCTAAAGTGATATCTTTAGATTTAAGTTTTTTAATAATATTTTCGTGAATGGGCATTATGCAAAAAGAAAGAAATATAAATTCAAATAAAGTTATTTATATTTTGTTATTAATAGTTATTGCTTTAATAGCATTATTACAATTTTCTGGTGAGAATGATAATAAATTTGTAACTGCCTCTGAAAAAGCAATTACTTCGGTAGTTACAATTTACACTTCAAATAATACAAATACCTTAAGAAGCCAATACTCAAATTCAAAAAATATTGGTTCAGGTGTGATAATTTCTGATGAAGGCCATATTGTTACAAATAGTCATTTGCTGATTCCGAATGGGAAAATATTAATAGGTCATACAAACGGCGAAATGAGCGAAGGGGTAATGGTTGGTCAAGATAATGATTCTGATATAGCAGTAATCAAAACAGATGTGGCTTTTAAAATGCTGCCTATTGAGGTTGGCAATAGCTCTGAAGTTAGAATTGGAGACCAGGTTCTTGCTATAGGAAATCCCTACAATATAGGGCTTTCTGTTACTAGTGGGATAATTAGCGCAACAGGTAGAGATTATGGAAATCCTTATCTTGAATTAATTCAAACTGATGCTGCTATTAATCCAGGTAATTCTGGCGGGGCCCTTATAAATGAAGAGGGTTATTTGGTTGGAATTAATACTAAAATATATTCGCAAACTGGTTCGTATGAAGGCCTTGGTTTTGCTATACCCTCAGAAAAAGTTTTTCAAATTGCCTCAGAGCTTATTAAATACGGAAAAGTAAGAAATGCCTGGATAGGTAATTTTAGAGTTAGGCCAATTAGGCTTTCAGATAATAATCAGTTTACTGCCCTTGAAATTATAGAAATTGGAGATAAAGGTCCCTTGATTGAAGCTGGCGTTACTGAGGGAGATCTAATAACGGGAATAAACGGCGGTCTTGGGTCTTGGAATAATTTAACGCAAGCTTTAAAGCTAGCATTTCCAGGAGATATTATAGATTTAGAAATCATGAATGGTGAAGAGTCTGATAAATTACTTTTATCAATAAAAACTGAACCTATTAACCAGGCAATCGAGTGATGTCTGCTCCAAGATAAGATAATTTTTCTTCTATTCTCTCGTATCCCCTATCTATGTGATAAATCCTATCAACAATTGTTTCACCGCTTGCAACTAGTCCTGCAAGTATAAGGCTTGCTGAGGCCCTTAAATCTGTTGCCATAACCTGAGCACCAGATATTTGCCTAACGCCAATGATGCTCGCTTGGTTGCCTTGAGTTGAGATATTACAACCCATTCTATTTAATTCTTGAATATGCATAAACCTATTTTCAAAAACATTTTCTTGTACTACTGAATTTCCATCTGCTAAAGCATTTAATACCGAAAATTGGGCTTGCATGTCTGTAGGAAAACCTGGAAACGGTGACGTTGATATATCCACAGGTAGGGGTCTTTTACTTTTCATACTAAGACTTATGCTATTTTTATCTGAATTAATTGTTGCGCCAGCTAGTTTAAGTCTCTCTATAACAATATGAAGCCTTTCCGGCTGTATAGAATTGATTTTAATCTCTCCACCTGTAAGTGCGGCTGCTACAAGATAAGTTCCTGCTTCAATTCTGTCCGCAGGAATTGAATAAATTGCTGAATGGAGTGACTTAACTCCCTCAATTGTTATCATTTCAGTTCCAGCGCCTTGAACTTTAGCTCCCATTTTATTTAATAAGTCTGCTAGATCAGATATTTCAGGCTCCATTGCAACATTTTTTAATGTTGTTATGCCTTCAGCCAAACATGCAGCCATCATTATATTCTCGGTGCCTGTTACGGTAACACCCTCAAAAACTATATCAGCTCCAATTAACTTATCTGCTTTGGCTTCTATATAACCATTTTTAAGATTAATTGATGCGCCTAATTCTTTTAAAGCATCTAAATGAAAATTAACTGGGCGAGACCCAATTGCACAACCTCCAGGTAGAGCAATTTTTGCATAGCCATATTTAGCAACCATTGGACCTAATACTAAAATAGATGCGCGCATGGTTTTTACAAGCTCGTATCTAGCCTCTAAATCATTTAATTTATTACAAGAAATAGAAAAATCCATACTTTCATCAAGCGATATATCTGCGCCCATTGAGCCAAGTAATTCAAACATAGTTGTTATATCTTGAAGATATGGGAGATTCTTAAATATTACTTTTTCATTATTAAGAATAGTTGATGCTATCATCGGCAAGGCAGCATTTTTTGCTCCAGAGCAAGAAATTTCTCCATTAAGAGTATTCCCACCTTTAATTAAGAGTTTTTCCATTATTTTTCCATATTAGTTTTTGTTTTTAAACTTAAGGCGTGAAGTTCACCAGATTTAAAAGAGTCGCTTAATAAATCCAGGATAACTCTATGTCTTTTAATTATTGGCATTCCCTCAAAACTATCAGAAATTATCAAGAGTTGCAGATTGCAATCATCTCCAATAAATTCCAGACTTGCTTCAGGCAAGGCGTCTTGAATTGTTGCTTTAATTATTTCTTTATTCATCAAATCCAGCATCAGATACCCAAGATGCTATTGTTTGATTCATATCTCCATCATGACTATCTGCAAGCGCTCGGAATTGGTTGCGAAAAGTTAATCCAAGATTTACTCCATTAACAACTATATTAATTATTTTCCATTCATCGCCATCTTTTCTAACAGTATATTTAATTGGATAGACGCTGCTTGAGGTAAATAAATTTTGTTTAACATTTACTTGTTTTTCATACTCAAGGCTATCTGGAAAATATGTAACTATTTTTTGATCCTGCCATTGCGCAAGAGTTTCAGAATATGTATCCAATAAAGAATTTTTAAAAACTTCTATAAATTCTGATCTTTGGTCTTTAGTTGATGCAACATAATACTTTTTACCCATAACAAGTGCTGAAACTCTTCTGAAATCTATGATTGGTTCAAAAATGACTTTTATTTTATTTTCATAAGCATCTTTATCTGTATAAAACAGGTCGCTATTTTCTTTTAAAGCTTGAACCATCTCTTGCGCTTTACTGTCTATAAACTCATGTGGATTTATTTCCGACATCACATCCACAGATGATAAGAGAATAACTATAAATAAAAAATAATTTTTCAGTATGGATAACATTGCTCTATTATATCATTTGAATGTTAAGAAAAATTATATGAAATTATGAAAAAATTTGATTACATAGAGGCTGCAAAAAAAATCTTTGAAATTGAATCAAGGGTAGTTTTAGAATTATCTGATCAGTTAAATGATAGCTTTAGTAATCTTTGTGAAGATGTTCTAGAGATGAATGGCAAATTAATTCTAATGGGCATCGGTAAGTCTGGTCATGTTTCACAAAAGGTAGCAGCCACTCTATCAAGCACAGGCACTCCCTCTTTTTTTATTCATCCCACTGAGGCAGCTCATGGTGATATGGGAATGATAGGCAAAGAAGATATAATTTTAATGTTTTCTAATTCAGGTGAAACACAGGAAATTATTTCAATACTACCTGCTCTTAAGAGGGTATCTAGAAAATTAATTGCTGTTACAGGCAATGCAACATCCTCAATTGCAAAAGCCTCAGATAATCATATTGAAATTAAGACTTCTGAAGAGGCTTGCACACTTGATTTAGCTCCAACTTCTTCTACTACTGCGGCTATGGCTTTTGGCGATGCATTAGCAGTTACACTCCTGCAGGCAAAAGGTTTTACTAAAGATGATTTTGCTAAATCTCATCCAGCAGGAAAACTTGGTAAAGCTCTTACTTTATTAGTATCTGACGTTATGCATGCAGGAGTAGATATGCCTGAAGTTAGTTCACAAGCTTTACTCAGTGAAGCTTTATTGGAAATAACCAATAAGAATCTTGGCATGACCTTGGTAACAGAGAGCAATAAAGTGGTGGGGATATTTACTGATGGAGATCTGAGAAGATGCATTAGTAATAAATTGGATATTAATCAAACCATCATAAAAGATGTAATGACGTCTGACTTTAAATCAATTAAATCTGGAGATCTTGCAATTGATGCAGCCAAGATAATGGAAGAAAATAAAATATTCACACTAGTGGTTTTTACCTCTAATGATGCTGCTGGAGTTATCTCTATGCACGATTTACTTCAATCAGGAATTGTATAATTGAAAAAATTTATATTTCTTGGATGTATCTTTACTCTAAATATTTTTGCTAATTCAACAATTAGCTTAAATAACAATGACATATTTATTGAATCTGAGAAGATAGAAATATCAAAAGATAAGAATGAAATTCATTTCATTAACAAGTTAAAAATTAAAAACGACTATATAGTTATTTCTGGAACTAGTGCTATATATAACAATAATAAAAAAATATTAAATATTAAAGGTGACATGGCTAAAATAATTTCTAGTGCATCTGAATCACCCTTTTCAGGCCATGCGAAAAATATACTTTTATATGAAGATAATAGTATTGAATTATCTGGTGAAGCTTATTTTGAAAATGATGGAATTAAATTTAAATCTTCTTCTATTAAGTTTAACCAACAAGACGGTAAAATTTTAAATTAAATATGAGCCTTCTAAGTGTAAAAAAACTATCTAAAAAAATTAAAAATAGAGATATTATTAAAGATATAAATTTTGAAGTGAATGACTCTGAAATAGTTGGCTTACTGGGTCCAAATGGGGCAGGCAAAACAACAACTTTTTACTCGATAGCGGGTTTAATTAAGCCGTCAAAGGGAAATATTTATATTAATAATCAAGATATTACCAATATGCCGATGCATGAAAGGTCGAAACTTGGAATTGCATATTTACCTCAAGAATCTTCAATCTTTCAAAATTTATCTGTTAAAGATAATATTCTTGGTTTAGCTCAATTATCTTCTGATGATAATGAGGCTATATTAAGCAGGTTTAATAAAGTTGTTGAGGAGTTTAATTTAAGCAGTATTCTTTCGCAGAAAGGAAGGGAACTTTCAGGAGGCCAAAGAAGAAGAGTGGAGATTGCTAGATGCTTAGTGACTATACCTAAAATTATACTCATGGATGAGCCTTTTGCTGGAATAGATCCAATTGCTGTTGATGAGATTAAAAAGATACTTAATCAACTTGTTTCACAAGGAATTAGCATATTAATAACTGATCATAATGTTAGTGCTGCTCTTGAAATATGCAGTAGAGGACTTATTCTGAGTGAGGGCAAGGTTCTTGCTGAGGGCTCTACTGAAGAGCTAATCAAGAACCCTAAAGTTCGCGAAGTTTATCTTGGGGAAATGTATTCATAAAAAATGGCCATTTCTTTAATAAGAGAACTAGCTCAGAAACAAAAAGTCACTCTTACACCGCAACTTAAAAAATCAATTGATCTTCTGCAGTTATCACGATATGAAATTATTCAGAAAATTAATGAGGAGATAGAGGTAAATCCATTCCTTGAAAAGACTGAATCTGATCTATCTGAATATTCAACTGATGACGAGTTTTTTTCTAATCCATATGAAAAAGATATAGTTGCCAATGAATCTCTTAGAGAAAATTTATTAACTCAATTAAATGATTTAAATCTTAATGAAAAAGAAAAAGTAATATCTACATCTTTAATTGATTCTTTGGATGATTCAGGGCAATTAATTGAAGAGATAAATGAAATTGAGAATTTCTTAGATTACCAATTTACATATAAAGAAATAGAAAGTGTTTTAAAGAATGTCATACACTCGTTAGACCCAGCGGGTGTAGGTTTTAGGACTATTAAAGAAGTTATTTTTATCCAGCTAAGTAGAAAAAAAATTGATCTAAAGTTATTAGAAATTTGTAAGATTATTCTTTTTGAGAATTCAGACATGGACCTTCTGGGAGTTAAAAATAAATTATTAAGCCTGTATAAAGAAAAATCTATAGACGAATCAATTAAATTAATTAAAAGTTGCGATTTAGCTCCCGGGCTTAGTTATAGTCAAGATCAATATATTGTGCCTGACCTTGTAATTCTAGAAGATGCGGGCAATAAAGTAGTAAATTTTATAAATGACCAATTCCCGGTAATAAGTATCGATAAGGAGTTAGTTAATTCCATTCAGCATGAGCTTAAAGAGCGACCTAATGAAGGTATTGTAGAAAAAATACAAAATGCTAAATGGCTTTTAAGGGCAGTAAAAAAAAGAAATGAAACTGTTCTAAGGGTTGGAGAGATTATTTGTAAAAAACAACAAGCTTTTTTTGAAAGCGAACCATTGGAAATAAAGCCTTTAGCAAATAAAGATATTTCAGATGAATTGGGCCTGCATCCCTCAACCATATCTCGCATATTAAGATCTAAATTTATTCAAACTCCAAGGGGTGTCTTGCCTTTAAAATCTTTATTGATTAGATCGGTATCTAAAACTAGAAATGTGACGCCGATTCAGTTAATGGAAATAATTAAAAATATTATAGATGCAGAAAAAACAAAACTTAGCGATCGAGATATTGCATTATTGCTTAATAAAAAAGGTTACAGTTTAGCTAGAAGAACTATTTCTAAATATCGTCTTAAATTAAACATCCCCTCCTCAAGAAAAAGATAAAACTCATTTCTTGATGTAGAATTATTGAATGGATCAGTCATTTAATAAAGATAGCTTAACAAGGCTTTTAGATGAGTCCTCTAATTTATCAATTAATCAGATAAAAAGATTACTGGATAAAATGAATTCAGCTGAGCTTGCACACTGTCTCGAGTCTTCTCCCCCCAAACAAAGAAAATTATTATGGTCATTAATTGACAATGATGATGAGGGAGATGTTTTGGCTGATTTAGGAGATGAAATTCAACAAGAGCTTTTATTAGAGATCTCAAACGAAGAGCTCTCTGAGGTGGTTATTGACCTTGAGTTAGATGAAATTGTAGATATTCTTCAACATCTACCTAAAAATAGAATGAACATGATCTTAGGTAAAATGTCTTCTAGAGATAGGCAAAGAATTGAAGAAGCTCTTATCTATCCGGAAGATTCAGCAGGAGGTTTATTAAATACTGACGTTATAAGTGTTAGGCCTCGTCATACTATAGAAGTTGTCATGAATTACCTCAGAGCTCAAAAAGAACTCCCAGAAAATACAGATAAGCTTTTTGTAGTATCTTCTGATGACTTGTACGTTGGAGAATTATTAATAACAAGAATTATTACTTCTGATCCAAATCTTACAGTTAGAGAAATTATGGATACTAATATTACTCCCATCAATGCCATTCAGGATGATAAGGAGGTTGCAACACTATTTGAAAGAAATGATCTGATCTCTGCTGCAGTTGTTGATAAAAATAATAAACTCATAGGTAGAATAACAATTGATGATGTTGTAGATGTAATCAGAGAAGATGCGGACCAAAATTTTTTAGGTATGGCGGGTATTGCTGAAGATACATTTCAACCTCCAGGTAGAGCAGCAAAAAGTAGAGTTTTTTGGTTAAGTATGAATTTATTGACTGCTTTTCTTGCGGCTATGACAATTAATATTTTTCAAGATGTTATAGACCAAATAGTTTTTGTAGCAGTTTTAATGCCTATAGTTGCAAGCATGGGCGGAGTCGCAGCAACACAAACCCTAACAATTGTTTTAAGAGGTCTGACTTTGGAACAAATTAATTCTTCTAATCTTACATGGTTATTTAAAAGAGAACTAGCAGTGGCTATATTAAATGGCTTTGTCTTAGCTATATTGATAGGACTTAGTACATTTTTTTGGTTTAACGATATAACCTTGGCACTTTTAATTGCTGCAGCTCTGATTATTAATCTTATTAGTTCTGTGGTAGCTGGTGTTTTTGTACCATTAATTCTAAGAAGGTTTGAACAAGATCCAGCTATTGCTGGAAGTGTTGTTGTAACAACAGTCACGGATGTTGTTGGCTTTGTTTCATTCTTGGGATTAGCAACTATATTTCTACTCTAATCTTAATAATTTAGGGTTATTAATATTGCCTGTTACTTGATAATTAATAGTTGAAATATCATTAATACCCTTTTCAAAAATGCTACCTATTACCATACCGCCAGCTACAGCTGGAAAGCCACCAAGAAAAGCTCCATACCAAGGCAAGTTGTCCGAGATGGTAAGTCTCATTTCAAGAAATAAATCTAGATCTGAAAGATTATTTCTTCTATCTTTTTGGATATCACCAATCCATTTCATCTTTGCAAAATTAGTTTCTATAAACAAAGGATCTGAAATTCTAGCCCTATCACTCATAAATATAAAAGCTCCTGCTCCTCTATTTATATTTAAATTTTTTCTATTTTCATCAGATAGATCTATCTCAGAAAGAGTTGAAAAAAAACTTTTTAAATTAAAGATGCCTAGCGCTGTCAATAACACTGAATTAGAAACCTCTTGCTCTAACTTAAGATCTTTTACTAAAAATGAAAACTTGCCTTGTAAGTTATTAAGCTGTTTGGCGCTTATCCATTCAACATTCATATTGGATTTAAGATATTTAAAGTCATAACCTATAAATTTACTTATTTCTTTTGACGGCTTATTAAGCTCAAAAATACCTTTTACCTTATATAAATCTTTTTTCTTGTTATAACTAACATAAGCTTTCTCTTCTTGGTTTAATGGTTGAATATTTATATTTTTGCTTCTAACTTTTATATCATTAATTGTAATAACGTCAGCATTTTCTAAAATATAAAAATCAAAAAAATTAATTCTTGTTCCATTAATATCAATATTTTCACCCACAAATCTCATATTGGTAAGCTGCTCATTGTTTGCTCGATCTTGAAGAGATAAAGATTTTATAATCGAGTTATTTAAACTTACTTTTGTAAAACCATCATTTCCCATAGAAATAATTCCATTCAAATCATTGCCTTTAAGAGACAATTCAGTTGTATCACCAAGGATTTTAATTTTTCCTGTCTGGGCATAAAAGGTATTCCCAAATAGCATTAATTTATCAAAATGAAATTCAAGATGATCTATTGGTAATGTATTTGGAGCGCTGCTATCAATTTGATTAAAGTTAAGGTCTTCAAAATTTAACTCTGGGATATCTATATATATTTTAAATTTATCAAACTGTGCTGTTGATTCAATGGTCTTATTAAAATAATTTCCAGATTTAAAGTAACCACTAAGCTGGTCTTCCTTAAAGAGGATTAAAGTTTCAAATAAGTTATTTTGTATGAGAATATTTGGATTATCGATATTATGAATTGTAACTTGAGTATCTAAAGCCGTTCCTAGTGGTTTTTTAAAATAGGCTATTTGAGAAGATATTTTTGTATCAATTAAGTTATTAAATATATTAATTCTCCAGCCATTATCAAAAGAAAATGATAGTTTAATCTCAGATTCCTCCTTTCCACTAAAACGAAGAAAATCACTACCTGGAAAAACCTTTTCCATATCTATTTCTAATTGAGTAGACAAAAATAAAGATGGTTTATCGTTCAAACTTATTGCCTTAACAATGGCATCAAAATTTTGATTAAAACCTTCACCATTAATTAAGCCATAGGCATTTTTAAAGTTACTTATAAATATTCTGCCTTCAAGATCTTTTAATTGGGTATCTTTAAATACATCTAAATCAAGACTATTAAAGGTCACTTTTGTGAAATTCACATTAGCAAAGTTTTTTATATTCACCCTTCCAACTGATTGAATTGGTAGGACAATACGATCTTTAGAAAGGTAATCTTGCATTTTTAATTCCTTAATCTGTATGTCCTCATTACCTAACTCATGTTCTGAGGTGTAATGAAGGACTTGAGATATTGAATCTATATAAATTTTTGCAGCCTTAAAAGGAATGGAGTTATATTTTCCAAGATTTAAAGCAATACTAATATTTCCATTTGTAAGGCTTAAATCAAATGCATTTGATTTTATTACTTGAGTAGAATTAATCTCATAATTAAAATTATTAGAGCTTATTGAGCCACTGACATAATTCATTGATTTATCTAAATAGCCGCTTTTAGAAGAAAAAATTAAGTTATCTAAGGAGTTTAATTTTAATGACTTTGTCAGGTTGCTTTTGACATCTGATAAACTTTCTGGAAGAAGTGCTATAAAAAAATTAGAGCTAATATCTTTAGCTATAAGATCAATCTCATATTTACCTTCAGAGGAATTTAGCATACGTAACTCTAGTTGAGTTTTATTTTTCTCTAATAGAACTTTGGTAGTTAGCTGTTTTTTATTAAAAATATAACTTGAATCTCCACTAGCTCTCATTTTGAATAGCGATCCATCAATTGTTTTTAATAATGCCTGGCTTGGCTCTAATTTAAATTGTAATAATTTCTTGTTAGCTAAAATAATCCCTGATAGATTCTCAATAGAATCTAGATATATATTGTCTATTTTTAGAGTGCTGAATGCTGCAGAAAAGAATGGACTTTCACTATTAAAAATATATGTTAAATTTTCAAGATAAATTTTATTTATATTTTTTAATCTATCAATCTTAATTAAATCCTTACTTAAAAAAAGATCTGAAAGTCTAATAATTTCCTTAGAAAAATCTATAGAAAGTAAATTACTCTCATTTAGAAAAGGTTTGTTTAGATTCTTAAATGATATTAAAGAGATATTATTCTTGTATGACTGAATAAAATCTCCATTAAGATCATAGGATTGATTTAACTGGTCATCTGCACTTTTTGCCTTAAAGCGTCCAATAGAATTCAATGATGCATTCTTGTCATTGCCTATCATATTTATTGAAAATCTTAATTTTTTAAGCCCTGCACTTATTTCAATAGGCAAAAAGCCTAACCAATCATTCTCAGGGAGGTTCAGTAGATATCTTTGCTCTCCTGATTTAGATGAAAAGAATAAAGAACCCATTACATTATTTTTTATTAAGTGAATATTTCCATTAATAATATTATTCTTATCAAAACTTATGCTGGAATTGATCTCTAGAAATTCTGATGTGTTCTCTGGAATATCTTGATAATAAATTTTGCCATCACTGATCTTTGAATTAAGAATCATAGGTCTTAATGTTGCTAATGATTTAGGAATACTAATAGTTATCTTAAAAAGAGATGCATTAACAATAGGCTGACTTTCTTGGCTTATTTTAAGATTTTTAAATTCAAGACTTGGATAAAGAAAATTTCCATTTGAAGTAATATTAGAGAATTCTATTTTAAAATCTGTAACAAATAATCTATCTATAAAACGAATTGTATTACTTGGGTATATCGATAAAAGAGAGATAAATAGAAGAATCAATATTAATAATAGTGAAGTAATATTTATAATTAAAAGAGGGAGTTTTCTGCTTAAAAAGAAATTTTTCACTAGCGTTGCAACATTATCTATAAAATCTTGTCTTAAATTTATTCATAAGAATATATATAGATATCCATGTTATCCCATTTAAGAAAAAGCTTAAAAAGATAAGCAAATATGAAAAATTTGCAGTATTTACAAATAAATTTATAAAACCTAAATAAAACATTGAGAGGAATGCAAAAAATATAGTTATCTGAAGAAATGAAAAAATTTTAAATGAGTATCTGTATGAGTGAATAATAAAAGAGGATATTGTAAATAAAAGTGCGTTTAGGCCAAATGGGCTTCCTAGAATAAGATCAATTAATAAACCAATTATAAAACTTGAAACAGCATAGATGTTATTTGGAAGACTAAAAACCCAAAAACAAAAAACCAAGAAACCTAATGAAAAACTCAAATAGTAATCTACCATGAAAAAATTAATCTTTGAATCAAGATAATTTGCAAAAATAATAGTAGCCAATATTTTTAAAAAATTAGTTAAAATCATTAGGATATATCACCATTACATGGTTCTGAGTTAAAGGATTAGCTATAGACTTAATTTCAAGAATAGTTTCATTATCATCATCGGTCCTAATTGAGGTAATAGAGCCAATCAAGAGCCCTTCTGGGAAGATACCTCCTAAACCAGATGAGAAGAAATTTTGACCGATTTCAAATGATTCTGGCCATAAAGATGCATCATATTTACACTCTAAAATACGCGGCCTGCCAGTGCCATTTGCATTACAAAAAAATTCCTTAGTTTTTAAAGGGATGGAGTGTTTAATATCACTTATTAAAATAACTTCACTCACACGTTTATTTGAATCAGTGATTTGACCCAAGATACCCTCTGAATTAATCACAGTTCCGCCCTCTTTAAAAGGTGTTGAATTATTGAAAAGGAAAAGTCTGTGGCTATCACAACATTTATATAAATTGGTATTAAATGATGAGATTGATGCTATTTCATTTAATGATTTTATAGTTGAACTTTTTATATAATTAATTAATTCATCATTATTTTTAAATAAATCTGCTTTATTTAATATAAGGAAATTTTCTATTTTAGATACCTCAAGCTCATCTGCTAAAGATTGATTCAATTGTATTAATTCTTTCTTTGAGGTCGTTAAATTATATAAATTGCTAATTGGTTTAAAAATTAGGTTTTTAACTATTAAATTACTTGTGAGCAACCCTGAATTAAAGATATTTTTTGTTGCAGTGAAGGTTTTATACTGGAGATCTAAATATAAAAATGTAGAAGCTACAATTAGTAGAACTGCATATGCAAATTTAGGTGTATTGCCAGGCGCAATTCTCGCCATCTAAATTACTCAGTTGAAAGTAGGTCTATATCGTATTTATCTATTATTTCTAGAGCTTGACCTCCACCTCTAGCAACACAAGTAAGAGGATCTTCAGCAACGATTACAGGAATACCTGTAGAATTCGTAATAAGCTTATCTAAGTCTCTCATGAGCGCACCTCCTCCAGTTAAGACAATACCTCTTTCAGCAATATCTGCAGCTAACTCAGGTGGCGCTAATTCTAATGCATTCCTTATAGCTCTAACAATTCCAAGTAAAGGGTCTTTCATGGCATCGAAAACCTGATCACTATTCAAAGTAAATGTCTCTGGTATGCCTTCGGCTAGATTCCTGCCTGTAACTTGCATTTCTAATTTATCAGATTCTTCAGTACAGCAACCTATAGTTTGTTTAATTTTTTCAGCTGTTGATTCGCCAATAACACATCCAAAATTTCTTCTTATCCATGAAGTAATAGCTTCATCCATTTTATCCCCACCAAGCTTTACAGATTCTGCGTAAACAACGCCATTTAAAGATAATATAGCGATTTCAGAAGTACCCCCTCCTATATCTACGACCATATTGCCGCTAGCCTCTTCTACAGGTAAACCTGCTCCAATTGCTGCCGCCATAGGTTCTTCTATTAATTTTACGTCTCTTGCTCCTGCTCCAAGAACAGATTCCCTGATAGCCCTTCTCTCAACTTGTGTTGATCTGCATGGAACACAAACTAGAACTCTTGGACTAGGCTTAATAAATCTTTGCTCATGAACTTTTGCTATAAAATGCTGAAGCATTTTTTCTGTTACCTGGAAATCCGCAATAACTCCATCTTGCAATGGACGAATTGCTTTAATATTCCCTGGAGTTCTTCCAAGCATCTTTTTTGCTTCTGTACCAACAGCAACTACTGTCTTTTGTCCTCTAGATTCTCGAATTGCAACCACTGAAGGTTCATTAAGAACTATTCCAACGTCTTTTGTGTAAATTAAGGTGTTTGCAGTCCCCAGATCAATTGAAAGATCGTTAGAGAAATAACCCCTGACTGTTTTAAATAAATTAAAGTCCAATGTAGTTTTCCAAAAAAAAATGTAAAAAAAAATTAGTTGAGTTAATATCTCACAACTTAATTATAATAATATCCTATATATGGACAAAGAAACAGTTACAACTATATCTAACTTATCAAGGCTAGCATTTGATAAGGAAAATGAAGAAAAAATTACTAAAGATCTTGAAAATATAATCAAATTTGTAGATCAATTAGATAGTGTAGATACCTCTAATATAGAGCCTTTAACTAGTCCTCTTGAGAAAACAGCTAAAACTCGAGCTGATGAAGTTACTTCAAAAAATAGAAAAGAAAAATTTCTTAAAAATGCTCCTAATGCAAATGAAGATTATTTCTTAGTCCCAAGAGTTGTTGAATGAGTATTCAGTTTAAAACAATCAAAGAGCTGTCTTCTATGCTTAGATCAAAAGAGATCTCTAATCATGAATTAACTAAAGAAACTTTTAATCTAATTGAAAGTTATAAGCATCTAAATGCTTTTATAACATTAAACAAAGAAAGAGCTTTAATCAAAGCAAGTGAGTTGGACAAAAATTCTTCTGAATTAAGTTTATCTGGAATACCTATAGCTCAAAAAGACCTATTCGTAACTAAGGACTTAAGGACAACTTGTGGCTCTAATATGCTTTCAAATTTTATTCCGCCATATTCTGCAACTGTTATAGAAAACCTTGAAGCAGCTGGGTGCATCTCAATTGGCAAAACTAATATGGATGAATTTGCTATGGGATCATCTAATGAAACAAGCTTTTATGGCAATGTTCTTAATCCATGGGGGCAAAACTTGGTTCCAGGAGGAAGTTCTGGAGGTTCTGCTGCCGCTGTTGCTGCAGGAATTGTTTCAGCTGCTACGGGCACAGATACAGGCGGCTCTATAAGACAGCCAGCTTCTTTGTGCGGGATAACTGGTATAAAGCCAACATATGGAAGAATTTCTAGATGGGGAATGGTTGCATTTGCGTCTAGTCTAGATCAAGCCGGTCCTATGGCAAGAACAGCTGAAGATTGTGCAATTCTTATGAATGAAATGTGCTCTCATGATCCAAAAGATACTACCTCATTAGATGAGGATGTACCTGATTTCACAAAAGGGATCGATGCGCCTATCAAAGGTTTAAAAATAGGTATAGTTAAAGAATTTGATTTATCTAAACTTGATAGTAATGTTGTTAAAGTTTTTGAAGATTCAAAAAAGCATTATGAATCTCTTGGGGTTGAGTTTGTAGAAGTCTCACTACCCAATATCAATTTGTCTGTTCCAACATATTATGTAGTAGCTCCAGCAGAGTGCTCTTCTAATTTATCAAGATTTGATGGGGTAAGATATGGAAATAGATGTGATGATCCAAAAGACTTAGAAGATCTTTATATTAGAAGTAGATCGGAAGGTTTTGGTGATGAAGTTAAGAGAAGAATTCTTATTGGCTCATATGTTCTTTCTGCTGGGTTCTACGATGCATATTATAAAAAAGCACAACAGGTTAGAAGATTAATTAAAAATGACTTTGATAATGCATTTGAAAAAGTCGATTTAATTATGTCTCCGACAACAAGAGGGGCTGCTTTCGAAGCAGGCTCTATGAGTGATCCCATAGAGATGTATCTTGAAGATTTATTTACTGTTCCAGCAAACTTGGCTGGACTCCCTGGAATATCCATTCCAAATGGGCATGTAGATAATAAACCTTTAGGATTACAATTAATTGCAAATTCATTACAAGAAAGTCTACTTTTTAATGTTGCTCATAATTTTCAAATGACGACTGACTGGCATCTTAAGACTCCATCATTGGAGGCTAAATAATGACTTGGGAAACTGTAATAGGGTTAGAGGTTCATGTTCAGCTATCAACTAAAACGAAGCTTTTTTCAGGTGCATCTACTAGTTTTGGATCGGAACCTAATACACAAGTAGATTTAATTGATCTTGGTCTTCCTGGAGTTCTCCCTGTCGCTAATAAAGAGGCTTTTTATAAAGCTATCAGATTTGGCCTGGCAACAAATGCTGAAATAAATCAAGTATCTATGTTTGATAGAAAAAATTATTTTTATCCAGATCTGCCTAAAGGTTATCAAATTACTCAAATGGAGAAACCTATTGTTGGAAAAGGCTCAATTGTTATTAATGTTGATGGTAGTGAAAAGCTTATTAATATTACAAGGGCCCATTTAGAAGAAGATGCCGGTAAATCTATTCATGATTTATTTGATGGGGAAACTGGGATTGATTTAAATAGAGCAGGGACTCCCTTATTAGAAATAGTTTCAGAGCCAGAAATATCTAATGCTAAAGAAGCAGTTGCATACTTTAAAGCGATTCATCAACTTGTTACTTTCTTGGATATTTGTGATGGGAATATGTCTCAAGGATCTATGCGTTGCGATGTAAATGTATCTGTTAAGAAAGTCGATGATGCTATTCTTGGAACTAGAGCTGAGATTAAAAATATTAATTCATTTAAATTTATTGAAAGAGCCATTCATTTTGAAGTGGCGAGACAGATAAAACTATTAGAAAAAGGTGAGAGTATTGTTCAAGAAACCAGGCTGTATGATAGCGTAAAGAATGAAACAAGATCTATGCGTTCAAAAGAAGCTGCAAATGATTATAGATATTTCCCTGAACCAGATTTACTTCCAGTAGTTATTTCAGACAATGAGCTGGAAGAAATAAAAAGCACTCTACCCGAACTACCTAAGCAAAAAGAGATAAGGTTTGTTAATGAGCATAATTTAGAAGAATCTGAGGCAAAGATTCTTGCTTCCTCTAAAGCGATGGCTAATCTCTTTGAAGATGCATCAGAAAAGACAAAAGACTCTAGCCTTATAGCTAAATGGCTTGTGGGAGATGTGAGTGCTCTATTAAATAAAGATAATATAAGTATTGAGGAATCAAAATTATCTTCAATTAATTTTGCAAAACTAATTGAAAGAATCTCAGATAATACTATTTCAGGAAAAATTGCTAAATCTGTTCTTGAGGAGGTTTGGATTTCAGGAAATGATATTGATGCAATTATTGAAGAGAAAGGTTTAGTACAAATTCAGGATGAATCAGTTTTAGAAGATATTGCTAAAAAAATTATTGATGCAAATCCTGATCAAGTTAATGCTTATAAGGGCGGAAAAGACAGGTTATTTGGTTTCTTTGTAGGCCAGGTAATGAAAGAAACTCAAGGTAAAGCCAATCCTCAAGGCGTCAACAAGATTTTAAAGAAATTATTAAATAGTTAGTTAAACAATAAACATACTGAGAGTCTCAGCAACAAATGCAGGCTTATCAACGCCTTTAATTTCCATTGTTACTTCATTTTTAGCTAAAAATTGACCAGGATTTTTCTCTGTAATACTAAGACATTTCATTACTATTCTTACTTCTGAATCTACAGGAACTGGACTTAAAAATCTTACTTTATCCAAACCGTAATTTAATCCCATTTTTGTTCCTTCTAAAATCATTCCTATTTCTTGCTGAAAAGGTATGCCAGCGACAAGGGATAAAGAAAGGAAGCCGTGAGCTATAGTAGAGCCAAATATTGGTTTAGCTTGTTCTGGATCAACATGAATGAATTGATGATCCATTGTTGCATCAGCAAATTTATCTATTCTTTCTTGATCAATAGTTATCCAATCAGAAGTTCCAACTTCCTTACCAATAACTGATTCAATGTCAGAGGGGTTGATGATATGTAACATATTATTTCTCCATGTAGTAATTATTATATTCGTCTCTAAGCTCAAATTTCTGAAGTTTTCCAGTAGCCCCATGTGGTAATTCTTTTAAGAAAATGATTTCATCAGGAAGCCACCATTTAGCAACTTTTGAAGTAAGAAATTCTAATATGCTTTCTTTTTCAATTGGCTCGCCATCATTTGTAACTACAAATAACATTGGTCTTTCATCCCACTTCGGATGAGGAATACCTACAACACAAGCTTCTGCAATATCAGGATGTCCAAAAGCAGCATTCTCTAAATCAATGGAGCTTATCCACTCTCCTCCAGACTTGATAACGTCCTTAGCTCTATCTTTAATAATCATATAACCATCTTGATCTAGAACAGAAATATCTCCGGTATCAAACCATCCATCCTTATCGACAGCATCGTTTTCTGCTTTAAAATATTTTTGCAGAATCCAAGCTCCTCTCACCATTAAATGACCTTGAGATTCTCCGTCTTTAGGAAGTTCAATTCCAGCATCATCTACAACTTTGAGTTCAACACCATAGATTGGTTTGCCTTGTTTTAATTGAATTGCATATTTTTCTTCTTTACCCATATTCTCCATCTCTGGAGTGGGAACATTTATAGTACCTAGAGGACTCATTTCTGTCATACCCCAAGCATGAATAACATTTACATCATGAACTTCATCAAATTCTTGAAGAGTTGGAAGAGAGAGTGCTGAGCCTCCAATAATAGTATTTCTTACTGAAGTTAAAATCTTATTATTGTCTCTACAATAGGTAAGTAATCCCATCCAAATAGTAGGCACACCAAAAGCCAAAGTAACCTCTTCTTTATCAATGAGGTCATATAAAGGTTCGCCTTCCATTTGCATGCCAGGCATTACAAGCTTAGATCCATTCATAGGTCCATAATAAGGAATACCCCAAGCAAGAACATGGAATAAAGGAACAACCATAAGTATTGTTTCATCAGGGCCAATCGGCATAGCGTTTAAAGATGCTTGAGCATGCAGAATATTTGATTTATGTGAATAAAGAACACCTTTAGGATTTCCAGTAGTTCCTGAGGTATAGCAAAGTCCACAGGCAGCATCATCATCCATTGCTGGCCATTCATAATCCTCATCTCCACTGCTTATATACTCTTCGTAGGAAATTGCATTTTTTAATGCTGTTTCAGGCATTTCTGATTCATCACAAAGAATGATATATTTTTCAACACATGTGAGTTGATCTTTAAGTCCTTCCATTATTGGAATAAAGGGAGCCTCACAAAAAATAATCTTATCATCCGCATGATTGATAATATAAACAGCCTGTTCAGGGTGAAGTCTGAAATTTAAGGTATGGCAGATTGCGCCCATTCCTGAAATACCATAATACATCTCTAAATGCCTGTAAGTGTTTAGGGCTAATGTAGCTATAACATCACCTTTCTTATAACCATCTTTTTCTAAAGCTGAAGCAAGCTTTCTAGATCTCACACAAACTTCTGCATAATTTGTTCTATGAACTTCACCTGAAACCATTCTACTAATAACTTCTTTTGTTGGATGAAATTCATTGGCATGCTCAATAATGCTTGCAACATTAGGCGTCCATCTTTGCATATCTCCACTCATATTCTTTCCCCTATTTATATTTCTTTAAATTATATAATCAAGCTAATTTTTTGCCTATAGTTATTCTAGGATGAAGTTGATAATCTTTAAAAGTCTCAATTTCATTAAAGTTACTCAATTCCATAATCTCTTGAACTTGATCTGCTTGATTATATCCATGTTCAAACATAAGAATGCCGTTTTTTTTTAATTTTTTAAATGCTTGTGACGATATTTTCTTAAAATCTGAAAGCCCATTATCTGATGAGACTAAAGCAGATTTAGGTTCATGAACTAGGTTTTTTAAATGTAAATCATCTGGATCAATATAAGGTGGGTTAGATATAACTACATCAAAATCAGATTCATTTACATTGGATAGCCAATCAGAATGCTTTAAATCAAAATTTGAAGCCTGGTGCATTTGCTTATTTTTCTTAGCTACATCTATTGCATCAAGATATTTATCAACACCAATTACTTTTGATTCTGGCATCTCTAAAGCAATAGAAATTCCTATGCAGCCTGATCCAGTTCCTAGATCTATTATTTTAGAATTTCTCTGAATATCATAATTAATCAAAACATCGACCAATAACTCAGTCTCATCCCTTGGAATTAGAACTCTTTTATCTACATAAAAATGTCTTCCGTAAAATTCAGAATCATTCAATATGTACTCAATTGGGATTTTTTTTATTGAAAGATCTATAAAATCCTCAATTAGCGCTACTTCATCTGCTGGTATATCAATATCGTCGTTAAGGATAACAACAGCATCAGAGTATTTAAGAGCTTTTTTTAAATAGAATCTAAAATTATTACTTATACCTGGAATACTTGATTCAAGTATCTTTATATTTTCTTTATATGTATTTAAGGATGCTGACAATAGTGATCACTCTTCCTCAAGTTGCGATAGCATTGCCAATTGATTTTCAGACAATAGTGCATCACAAATACTTTTAATATCACCATCCATAATTTGATCTAGATTATGCTGAGTTAGCTTTATTCGGTGATCAGTCATTCTTCCCTGAGGAAAATTGTATGTTCTTATTTTTTCACTTCTATCACCAGTTCCAACTAAAACCTTTCTTTCGCTGGCTATACTCTCTTGCTGCTCTTCAAGATCTCTTTGCTTTAGTTTGGCGCTTAGTAGTGACAAAGCTTTTTCTTTATTCTTATGTTGCGATCTGCCATCCTGACACTCTACAACCAACCCACTTGGAATATGTGTTAAACGAACAGCAGAATCTGTTTTATTAACATGCTGTCCTCCTGCTCCAGATGCTCTATAGGTATCAACTCTTAAATCAGACTTTGCAATATCTACATCTTGGATTTCTTCAGTTTCTGGAAGAATTGCTACAGTACAGGTGGAGGTATGAATTCTTCCTTGAGATTCTGTTTCAGGAACCCTTTGAACTCTATGAACTCCAGATTCAAATTTCATAACTTTAAAAACAGCTTTTCCTGTTAACTTAGCAACAGCTTCTTTTAGGCCTCCTTGCTCAGCAGGTCTGGTATTAATAACTTCAAAACCCCACCCTTCTCTTTCTGCAAGTCTTGTATACATTCTAAATAAATCTCCAGCAAAAATTCCAGCCTCATCACCACCTGCTCCAGCACGAATTTCTAAATAAGCAGAACCATCATCTGCTGAGTCTTTTGGTAAGAGCATGAATTTTAGATCTCTTTCAAAGCCTTCAGATTCTTGCTGTGATTCCTCTATTTCAATCTGGGCAAGTTCTTTCATTTCATCATCATCTGATTCAAGCAAGGAAGTTGCACCCTCATATCGAGCTACTGTTTCGTTATATTGATCAAATATTTCTACAATTGGTTTTAATTCAGAAAATTCTTTATTTAATTGAGTGTATTTTTCAATATTTTTCACAGTGTCTGAGTCAACAAGTGCATCTTGTATTTCACCCAATCTCTCTTTAAGTTTTTGCAGCTTTATTAGCATTGAATTATGCATCTTTTATTAATCCTTTAACGATTTCTCTAATTGCATGATTATCAATTGCCTTAATATCTCTAATTGATTCCGAGAATCCTTTTTCTTTTGCTTTTTCTATAATTAAATTACCTAAATCACCATTATTTACTACTTGATTTCTAAGTAATGAAATGTCTTCATTTGAAAAAGATTCTAGTAACTCTTGAAGTTCACTTCTCATAGAAGCTCTTTTTAATTTATTAGAAATTTCTTTTTGAGCTAACTCAACTTCATGGACGATCATGTTTGAAGCTTTTTCAGCCTCAGCAAGACGTTCACCAAAATTATCTTTAGTAATTTTTTCTATGTCATCAATTGAAAATAGGTAAACCTGCTCTAGTAGCTTTATTTCTGATTCAATATTTCTAGGGACAGCTAGATCTATAAATAACATAGGTTTATTTTTTCGAATCTGGAGAGCGCTTTCAACAGCTCCTTTGCCAATAATTGGAACAGTGGTTGTGGCTGAAGTAATTATGATATCAGCATCTTCTAAAGCCTTATGGGATGAGGATAAAGGCATAGGAATAACATTAAAGGTATCAGTAATATTCATTACTTTAATGCTCCGATTAATTGCACTAATGTCTCTGATACCAGATTTGTATAGAGTTTCAATAATAAGCTTGGCCATTTCTCCACCACCAACAATAAGAACCTTTTGATTTTCAGGTTTTTCAAAGATTCTTTTAACTAAATTAAGAGCCAATCCACTGACTGATAAAGGGTTAATGCCAATTTTAGTTGAGGTCCTGATCTTCTTAGAGATTTCAAGAGTCTTGTCTATATACAATCTGAGCCTTGATTTGATTAAGCCGAGGTCATCAGCAATCTTATAAGCGCTTTTGAATTGACCAAATATTTCCTGCTCTCCTACAACCTGAGAATCTATTCCACATGCAACTTTGCACATATGAATAAATGCGTCATTATTATTAAAAAAATAGAAATGTGAATCTGGGATTTGATTAATATCCAAAGCATGCTTAATGGAATGAAAGATTTCATCTATCTGTTCATCATTGGCGATGAAGAAGAATTCAGTTCTATTACAAGTTGAGAGCCCAAAGAAAGATTCAATTTGATTTGGAAATTTTTCTTTTAAGTAATTTTCTAAAAAAATCTGAGTAGACTCATCTATAATAAATCTTTCTCTCTCGGAGACATCAGAGGTTTTATGATTTATGCCAAATAGCTGCAAATTCATCTTTAAAAGTTTCTCAATAGCATTTCTGTTATTTTTGGTTTCATGCGCTTCAGTAAACCAATTCCAATTTTTAGAGGAAAAATATATTGGTAAATTTACTCTTACTCAAAATAATAAAAATTCGAATTTTAATATCGCAATATTTCCCTCATCGGATGCGATCATTATACAGGTTAATAAACCTTTATTAGGAAATGTTCTTAATGTAACAATTGATAAATTAGAGGGTATATCTGTTGTACCTAAGTCCAGTATTGATATTAAGGAGCTTATTGAATCTTTAGATTCAGCAGAGTATTTCAATCTTATTTCTGCATGTTTAGACAAAGATAAGGCTCAAAATAACATAAGAAATTTAAAAAATAATACAATTTATTTTGAGTGTTTGTATGAGAAAAAAGGCTCTATTTTAATAAAGATTAAAGCCGGAAGTGATTCTGTTAAAGGGGTAATATCTACTTATGGGTAGCCTTAATCTTCAATCACCAGCAAAAATAAACCTTTATCTGAGAGTTTTAAACAAAAGACCTGATGGATTTCATGATTTAGATTCCGCATTTCAACTTATAGACTTATTCGACAATATAGAGATGTCGGATATAGATTCATCAGAAGTTATAATCCAATGCGAACCATCAATAATTAAATCTGAAGATAATATTATTCTAAAAGCAATCAATGATCTTAAAAAGGACTACAAGATCGATAATGGAATTGAGATAAAGCTTAAAAAGAATATCCCGATTGGGGCCGGTCTTGGGGGTGGAAGTTCAAATGCAGCTTCTGTGCTATTAGGGCTCAATAAAATGTGGGGTCTAGATATTTCTTATTCTGAAATGGTAAAAAGAGGGAAAAGTTTAGGAGCGGATGTGCCTTTCTTTATTCATGGAGAAAATGCTTATGTTTCTGGTATTGGAGATCAATTTAGATCAAAGAAATTTAATCAAGAAAAATATGTACTCATATGTCCAAACATCAGTATCTCAACCAAAGAAATGTTTGAATATTATTCAAAGGGAATAAATCTACCTCTTGCTGAAAATATGGACATGCAAAACTCATTTTTAGTCTCTGTACTTTATAAGTATCCTGAAATAAATTTATTTTATAAGAAAAATATTTCGTCATTTGATATTCATTTAACGGGAACCGGCTCTACTATGTTTATTCCATATAAACATTCAGATAAATTAAAAAAAATAATGCAAATAATACCTATTAATTGGAGATTCTTTTTAACTGAAGCTATACAATATTCACCCTTAAGAGGTATGAAATAACAATGGGGTGTAGCCAAGCGGTAAGGCATCTGGTTTTGATCCAGATATGCGGAGGTTCGAATCCTCCCACCCCAACCAATTTTGGTATAATTTGTAACTATGATAAGTAAGCCTAATTTAGATATCTTTACAGGAACTGCAAACCCTGATTTAGCAAATGATGTTGCTGATATTTTAGGCATGCAGATATCTTCTGCTGATATTGGATATTTTTCTGATGGAGAAATTAAAGTAGAAATCCAAGAGAATGTTAGAGGTCATGATACTTTTATTATTCAGCCAACATGCTCGCCAACAAATAAAAACCTTATGGAGATAATGTTGCTTGCAGATGCATTAAAAAGGTCTTCAGCATCAAGAATAACAGCTGTAGTCCCATATTATGGATATGCTCGCCAAGATAGAAGAGTAAGATCAGCAAGAGTTCCTATAAGTGCTAAAGTTGTTGCAGATATGTTCGGCAGCGTTGGTATTGATAGAGTTTTAACAGTAGATTTACACTCTGAAACTATTCAGGGTTTCTTTGATATGCCTGCTGATAATGTCTATGCAACTGGCCTAATGGTTCAAGACATAAAGATTCAAAGCAAAGGAAATATGGCAGATGTTGTTGTAGTATCTCCTGATGTCGGTGGTGTTGTTAGATCTAGAGCTTTAGCAAAACAACTAGATGGCGCTGAATTAGCAATTATTGATAAAAGAAGAGCTGCAGCGAATGAATCAGAAGTTATGAATATTATTGGTGATGTTAAAGGAAAAATATGCATTGTTCCTGATGATATTATCGATACAGCTGGCACTTTATGTAATGCTGTCGAGGCTCTAAAAAAAGAAGGTGCTGCAAGCGTTAAAGCTTATATTACTCATCCTGTTTTATCAGGTCCTGCAATTGAACGTATTGCTAATTCTTCAATGGATGAATTAGTTGTAACTAATTCCATTCCTTTGTCCCAAGATGGTAAAAAATGCAGTAAAATACGCGTCATTTCACTAGCTCCAACAATTGCTGAGTGTATTAGAAGATTAAGCAATGAAGAGTCGCTAAGCGCGATGTTTACATAGATAAGAGGCAAATATGACACAAGAAATAATTTTAAATGCAGATCCTAGAGAAAGAACAGGATCAAACAAGGCAAGAGTAATAAGGAAAATTGATGTGATGATCCCAGCTGTTATTTACGGAAATGCACTGCCGGGTGAAAATATTAAATTACCTTTAAATGAGCTTACTAAGGCTTCAGAGAATGAGCTCTTTTATACTCAGGTTCTAAAAATAAAAATTGGTGACAAAGAAGAAAAAGTTGTTTTAAAAGAGCTTCAAAGGGATCCAGCAAAAGGTAAATTTTTACATGCAGATTTTTTAAGAGTATCAAGCAAAACAAAACTAAAAGTTGTCGTGCCTTTCAGATTCATTAATGAAGAAGAATGTATTGGAGTAAAAGTAGAAGGTGGAATTCTAACTAAATTATTACGTGAAATTGAGGTTCTTTGTCTTGCAGGAAATATTCCTGAAGCTATTGAAGTTGATGTTGCAAATATTCCTCTTGGAGAAGCGATCAGATTAACTGAATTGATGCTACCCGAGGGTGCAGAAATATCAGGCCTGGAAGATGGTCAAGATCAGATGGTTGTTTCGGTTAACGCTCCTAAGGCTGTTGAAGAAGATCCTATTGAGGATGAAGGTGAGGCTGAGGCTTCAGAAGGCGAAGATGGTACTGATGCATCAAGTGACGCTGAAGCTCCTGATGAAGGATCTGAAGAAGGCTAGAAGTGTCTAAATTGTGTTTTGTCGGCATTGGTAATCCTGGTGCTAAATATAATGAAACAAAACATAATGTAGGTAAAGATTGGTTAGCTAGAATTTCTCTTGATCACAGCCTTGAATTTATTTTAAAAGATAAACTCGAAGCAAAGATTGCTACATCTCACGAAAACAAAATTCTCTGGGTCATGCCGACTAACTACGTAAACAATACAGGTAAAACCTTACAAAAAATAATTCGTTACTCCGACATATCTAGCGACAACTTAGTAGTTTTACATGATGACTTAGATCTTAATCCTGGAGAGGTAAAAATTAAACTTGGTGGAGGCCACGGAGGTCACAACGGACTTAAAGATATATTTGAAAAAATTGGTTCAAAAGACTTTTATAGAATTAGAATTGGCATTGGTCATCCTGGAGATAAAGGAGATGTATCAAATTGGGTTTTGAGCAAATTTAAACCTAAAGACAAGGATCTTATAGAGAACAGTTTTTTTGATCTTAATAGGGTGTTTGACCTTATCTGTGAAAGGAAATTCTCTGAAGCTCAATTAAAACTTCACTCATAACGATATGGGATTTAAATGTGGAATTATAGGTCTTCCTAATGTTGGTAAGTCCACCCTATTCAATGCGCTAACAAAATCAGCGATTCCTGCTGAAAATTTTCCATTTTGCACAATAGAACCAAATGTGGGCATAGTCCCTCTACCAGATAAACGCTTAGACATGCTTCAAGAAATTGTAATATCTAAAAAAATAATACCTACTACTCTAGATCTAGTTGATATAGCTGGATTAGTTAAAGGAGCATCTCAAGGTGAAGGTCTTGGTAATGCATTCTTATCAAATATAAGAGAGATGCAAGCTCTTGCTCACGTAGTAAGGTGTTTTGAGGATCAAAATATTACACACGTAGATGGATCTGTTGATCCTGTTCGTGATGCTGAAATAATCAATCTTGAATTAATATTTGCTGATCTTGAATCAATTTCAAAACGCTTACTAAAGACGGAAAAGCTTTTAAAAACTCCTGATCAACAAAATAAAAAGGACCATGAGATACTAATTAACATTAAGAGTGAACTTGAATCAGGCAATTTTATATCTCTAGAAAATTTCAATGAAGAAGAAAATATTTTTGTTAAGAGCCTGCATCTTTTAACCGTCAAGCCAATGTTTTATATTGCGAATGTATCAGATGATAAAAAATCAAAAGAATTGCTTTCTAATCTTGAGAATTTTGCAAAAAAACTTCACCATGATGTCGTTCCAACATTTATAAAAATTGAACAAGAAATAGCCTTACTAGAGGAAGAAGAAAAAAGTGAGTATCTGGAATTAATGGGTATGGATGAGCCTGTGTTAAATAAAGTTATATTTAAAGGTTATGAAATACTTGGTCTTCAAACATACTTTACTGCTGGTCCTCAAGAAATAAGAGCATGGACCATCCCATTAAATGCCTCAGCTCCAAATGCAGCAGGTGTTATTCATACAGACTTTGAGCGAGGTTTTATAAAAGCAGAGGTTATTGCTTTTAATGATTACATTGCTAACAAAGGAGAAGCTGGAGCCAAAGAGAATGGTAAGTGGCGTCTAGAAGGAAAAGATTATATTGTTAACGATGGAGATGTGATTCATTTTAAATTTAATGTTTAAGGTTAATTAAACAAAGATATTGACTCTTAAATTTTAGGAACTATCATTCTACGAATGGTTATGTAGCTCAGCTGGTTAGAGCACGGCATTCATAATGCCGGGGTCGGTGGTTCAAGTCCACCCATAACCACCATAATTCATAAAAAGTAAAAAATGCCTTAAGGCTTAATTTTGAATATAGGTATGAGGTCGAAAAAAAGAAGGAGTCTTTTTTTATCAAGTAAGAATTTATCTAACTTAGTCTTTCTTTAAGTAAGCAAGAATTATAACCACAGATATTAAAGCAAGAAGAGCATCTTCTCCAAGCATATTTAATATATCTGCTACATTCTTATACACATCCCCTACAAATGGAGTGGATGTTCCAAAGATAATACCTAGCAATAGTGATGCTAAAACAAGTGGTATTAATAATTTGGTTACCTTATTTAAAAAGGCTGTTAGGCTGGTTAGTGTGACTTTTAAGTTCATTTTATTAAAATGTTAAGAGAAGCCTAAGCTTCTCTTAACAAAAGGTTAAGTTGTTACTTAACAAGGCTCATTAGCACTGCTAAAACAAGAAGTCCTACAACACCATCAGTAGCCAATTGACTAACTAGTGCAGTTATATTACCAATTACATCTAGTCCAAGAACATCACCAAAAGCTAAAGCTCCAACGATTCCTAGTCCTAAGATACCTGTTATAACACTAGTTAAATTACTAACTAAGTCACCTATCATTCTCCATGCATTATCCATATTAACTCCCCCTATTCGGGTTTTATATATAAATTCAGTCTATATAAGACCATAAAAAGATAAAAGGATCAAATTTTATATATAAAAAATAGTTGCAAAATTTGACATTTAAATTATTCTTTATTAAGTAATGCTTTCTTGGATAATTTCATTTTTCCACGATCAAAACCTATGAGCTTAACTTCAATTTCTTGACCTTCTTTTAAAACAGCATTTACATCTTCAGTTCTTTCTTCTGCTATTTCTGAAATATGAAGTAAACCATCTTTACCTGGAAGAATATTTACAAAAGCACCAAATTCAACAATTTTTACAACAGTACCTGTGTAAACTTTATTAAGTTCCGGATCTTCAATAATGCCTTCAATAATTTCAACTGCTGCAAGCATTGCGCTTTGAGTCTGTCCAAATACTGCTACAGTTCCATCATCACTTACATCAACAGTTGCACCAGTTTTCTCTTGCATACCCTTAATAACCGCTCCACCTTTACCAATAATTTCTTTAATTTTGTCAGTGTGGACAACAAACTTTTTCATTGCCGGTGTATGCTCAGATAATTCTTTTGGTTTACTTATAACTGCATTCATTTCACCTAAAATATGATTTCTAGCAACTTTAGCTTTAGTTAGAGCAACTTCCATAATGGCTTCATTGATACCTTGTATCTTTATATCCATTTGAAGTGCTGTAATTCCTGTTTCAGTTCCAGCTACTTTAAAGTCCATATCACCAAGGTGATCTTCATCTCCTAAAATATCTGTAAGAACAGCAAAATCATCACCTTCTTTAATAAGACCCATAGCTATTCCAGCAACTGGACTTGTTAAAGGGACTCCTGCATCCATCAATGATAATGATGTGCCACAAACTGTTGCCATTGAACTAGATCCATTAGACTCAGTAATTTCACCAACAACCCTAAGAGTGTAACCAAATTCATCACTATCGGGCAGAACAGCTTTAATAGCTCTTTTTGCAAGATTACCATGACCAATTTCTCTTCTTTTTGGTCCAAGTGGCATTCCAATCTCACCAACACTATATGCTGGGAAATTATAATGCAGCATGAAAGGGTCAGTATCTTGACCTTCTATAGATTCGATTCTTTGAGCATCTCTTGTAGATCCCAAGGTTGCTACCACTAAAGCTTGAGTCTCTCCTCTAGTAAACAAAGCAGAACCATGCGCTTTAGGCAGAAGACCAGTCTCAACATAAATAGGTCTTACTGTATCCTGATCTCTTCCATCAATTCTAGGTTTATTTTGTATAATATTTGTTCTAACAACATGTGATTCAAGTTTTTTAAACGCACCCATGACTTTTGACATCTGCATATCATCTAGATCCTCATGATCATCAACAATAGAATTTTTGATAATGCTTAAAGCTTCAGTTCTCTCAGTCTTGTCAGCTAATTTAAAAGCTTCTTCAATTGAGATTGCATACTTCTCTTTTAATGCTTCATAGAAAACAGGTGTTTCTTCATCAGCTTTAACTACCCAGTCTTCTTTTCCTGCTTTATCTTTTAATTCTTGACAGCCTTTAATAACAGCTTGCATTTCTTGATGTGCAAATAGAACAGCTCCAAGCATTAGATCTTCACTTAATTCTTTTGCTTCAGACTCAACCATTAATACCGCTTCTTCAGTTCCTGCTACGACCATATCTAGTAGAGAATCTTCTAATTCTACATAAGAAGGGTTTAAAACATAATTACCATCAACGAATCCAACTCTTGCTGCACCCATTGGGCCATCAAATGGAACACCTGCAACACAAAGAGCAGCTGAAGTTCCAATCATAGAAGCTATATCAGGGTTATAGTCTTTTCCTGAAGATAAAACAGTACAGAATACCTGAACTTCATTTTTAAACCCTTCAGGGAAAAGAGGTCTAACTGGTCTATCAATTAGTCTTGATGTTAATGTTTCTTTTTCTGTTGGACGAGCTTCTCTCTTAAAAAATCCACCTGGAATAGATCCAGTTGCATAAAATTTTTCTTGATAGAAAACTGCTAAAGGGAAGAAATCCTTTTTTGGATCTGCTTCTTTTCTTGCTACAACAGTAGTAAGAACAACCAAGTCATCTATTGTTACTAAAACAGCACCTGTAGTTTGTCTAGCTATTTTATGTGTTTCTAATTTTACAGTTTTATTGCCATAAGCAAATTCTACTGTTGAAGCTTCTAATTTATTTTTTTCCACAATATTCCTTTTTTATAATTTATTATTTTATCCGCGTAATTCGAGCGTCTTGATAGTTTTAAGATAGCTTTCTTGATCTTTACGTTTTAAGTATGCAAGAAGTTTTCTTCTAAGATTAACCATTCTGATCAAACCAGTTCTGGAATGATGATCTTTTTTATGTTCTTTGAAGTGGCTTTGTAGTTTATTAATATTTTCAGTTAAAAGAGCTATCTGAACCTCTGGAGAACCAGTATCTGAGTCACTTTTTTGAAATTTACTTACAATACCTGCTTTTTCTTCTGCTAATAGAGCCATTTTTTTCCTTGATATACTTGTATTAATTGAAGTCAAACCTCGTATATCTAAAGTCTGAGCGCGTAGCTTATTACTAAATAAGACATTAAACAAGCTGTTTGAGCTTTAAACCAGACTCATCGATTTTGCCTAATCCTATAAATTTTTTACTATACGAATATATTTTTGATATTTCCTCATGGCCTTTTATAGATTCAACCCTTCCGCCATTTTGATATACCTTTGTTTCTAATTCATTTAATTCAATATGATTTAATTCAGGAAAAGCATTTTCTATAGAAATCATCTCTTCTATAGGAATATCTTTAATAAACTTTGCAGCATCAATTTTAAAACACCCCTGCTGAATTCGCTCTAACTTCGAAAGATGTCCGCCACAACTCAACAAGTTTCCAATATCTCTAGCTATGGCTCTTATATAAGTCCCTTTAGAGCAAGTAATATCAAAAGAGAGTAGTGGCTTTTGATAATCAATATGACTGATATCTATAACTGTAATATCTCTAGGTGGCTTTGTTATTAATTCTCCCTCTCTGGCATATTTATATAAAGGCTTTCCTTTATGCTTCAAAGCAGAATAAAAAGGCGCTTGCTGAAGAGATTTTCCTAGAAAACTATTTAAAGCTAAAATAACCCTCTCTGTTTCTGGTAGATCATCAGAAACTAAAACAATATTACCCTCAGCATCATCAGTATCTGAGGAACTTCCTAAAGTTACTCCTGCAGAGTAAGTTTTTATTTCGTTTAAGAAATAGGATGAAAATTTTGTAGCCTTATTGACTGCAATAATTAGTAACCCGGTGGCCATAGGATCAAGTGTTCCTAAGTGACCAACTTTATTAAAAGAAAATTTGCGTTTAATTCCTTGAACAACACCATTGGATGAAATGCCTTTCTCTTTTTTTACAAGAAAGAAGCCATCCATTATTTTAAATTATTAAGAAGTTCTTCAATGTTACTCGAGTATTCAATGCTCTCGTCAAATCTAAAAGATAGCTTGGGCACTCTTCTAATTTTCATAATTTTTGATAATCTAGATCTAAGCATGCCGCTTAATTTTTCTAGTATTTTAGGTGGTATTTCGGTATTGATTTCAGTATCTTCCTGACGGAATATTGTATAAAAGACTGTAGCCTGACCAATATCAGAGGATACTTTTACAGCAGTGATATTTATATTTTTTAATCTTGGATCATTTATCTCTGTGGAGATAAGAAGAGAGATTTCTTTTCTAAGAAAATCACTAACTTTTTGAGCCCTGATAGATGACATGCAATTATCTAAAGAGTCTGAGCCTCTACTTTTCTATCAAAAACTTCTATTTTGTCACCAGCCTTAATATCTTTATAATTTTTAATTCCAATTCCACACTCAGTTCCATTTTTTACTTCAGCTATATCATCTTTAAACCTTCGAAGTGAATCTAATTCACCTTCAAAAATTACAATTTCGTCTCTTAAAACTCTTACGGGTTTATTTCTGAATACAGAGCCTTCTAGAACCATAGAACCAGCAATTTGACCAAATTTTGGAGAACTGAATACCTCTAATACTTCAGCAGTACCAACAATCTCTTCTCTTATTATTGGATCTAATAGACCGCTTAATTTAGCTTTTATATCATCAAGCAACTCATAGATAATGCTGTGATATGTTAAATCAATTGACTCTTCTTCGATAATTTTTTTAGCTGCATTATCTGCTCTAACATTAAAACCAAGAATAATAGAATTAACGGCTAATGCTAAATTAGCATCTGATTCAGATATACCGCCAACACCACTAGATACTATCTTCACCTTAGCAAGGTCTGTACCAAGATCATGTAACGCATTAATAATAGCTTCTGAAGTTCCGACAACATCAGTCTTAACAATTACGTTTAGTATTTTTTTAGATTCTTGCCCCATGGTTTCAAAAATATTCAAACCTGCATCTCTTTGCTTTAACTGCTTTCTTTCTTTTTCTTTATTAACTCTAAATTCTGCAATTTCTCTAGCTTTTTTATCACTATCAACCACTTGGAATTGGTCTCCAGCACTAGGTACTGAATTTAATCCAAGAACCTCTACTGCAAAAGAAGGTCCTGCAGTTTTTAGTTTTTTACCATCACTGTTAATAATGCTTTTAATTTTTCCTACTGCATTACCTGAAGCTACTATATCTCCTAACTTTAATGTTCCGTTTTGAACTAAGAAAGTTGAAACAGGTCCTCTAAATTTATCTAATTCAGATTCAATAACGGCTCCTTGAGCAGGGCCGTCAAAATGAGATTTAAGTTCTAATAATTCAGATTCAAGGTAAACGCTTTCAAGAAGTTTATCTACGCCTTCGCCTGTAATTGCTGATACTGGAACCATCTGAATAGTTCCTCCCCAATCTTCAGGAATAAGGTCTTTGCCAGCTAAATCACCTTTAACTTTTTCAATATCAGTATCAGGTAAATCTATTTTATTGATTGCTACAACAATTGATACTCCTGCTGCCTTAGCGTGATTAATGGCCTCTTCGGTTTGTGGCATAATTCCATCATTTGCGGCTACTACTAGAATTACTATATCAGTAGTATTTGCTCCCCTTGCACGCATAGATGAGAAAGCAGCATGTCCAGGAGTGTCTATAAAAGTAATTAGGCCTTTAGAGGTATCAACTTGATAAGCTCCAATGTGCTGCGTAATACCACCCGCTTCTCCATCAACAACTTTTGACTCTCTTATAAAGTCTAATAAGGTAGTTTTTCCATGATCAACATGACCCATGACAGTTACAACTGGTGCCCTTGTTTTCATTTCATCAGAATAAGTAATCAAACTCGCAATTTCTTCTTCAACATTGTCTGATTTTAATGGATTGCCTATATGACCCATTTCCTCTAAAACTAAGATTGCTGTTTCTTGATCAATTGCATCATTGATTGTTGCAGCTACCCCTAGACTCATTAACTCTTTAACAACTAAGCCTCCTTTAACAGCTATAAGCTTAGCAAGTTCTCCTACTTGAATTGTCTCAGGCACGTCTACAGTCTTAGCTTTTGCTTTTGTTGGCGCTTCAAATTGATGTTCAGCATCAGTATTTCGAGCACCTCTTAATTCTTTTCTGCTATATTCTTTAGAAGCCCTTGAAAGCTGATCTTTTATATTTACTTTAGGTTGAACTGGGGCTTCTTTTCTGGCTACAAGTTGCTTTTCTCTTTCTTCTTTCTTTAATCTTGCTGATTCTTTAATTTGATCTTCACGTTTTTTCTGCTGCTCTTTTAATTGTTCTGATGCAGCAGCTCTTTTTGCCTCAATATTATCTGAGTAACTCTTTGGCGCATCACCTTCAGCAATAGTTTTACCTTTGGAGACAACCTTAATTCCAGAATCTGGAGAGGTGGGTGGAGTCTGAGATTTTCTATTCTTTAATGATCTCAATAGAGCAGATTTATCTGCAGGAGTGATTTCATCTGAAGCAGACTTATGAGATAAGCCTGCATTTTGCATTCTCTCAAGCAAAGCTGATTCGGAAATTTTTAAAACCTTTGAAAAATCTTTAACAGTTAAAGCCAAAATAAGTACCCTCTTTTAATTAAACCAATGTTCTCTTGCTTTCATAATAAGTGCTGATGCATCTTCATTACTTATTTCAATAATATCCTGAAGTTCATCAACAGCTAGTTCCGCTAAATCATCTTTATTTTTAATAGCTTTAGCTGATAATTTAGAAAGATTTTCTTCACTAATATCAAGATCAGCTAATGACTCTGCATCTTCTTCTTCTGCTGATATTTCTCCCATCGCCTCCATTAATGCAGCATCTTCAGCTGTAGATTTAACTCTTTCCATTTCAGCTGAATCAGTAATGATTTTAGCAAGTACTGCATCCTCAGCATATGCGATATCATCAAATGTATTTAAACCTGCGGCTACAAGACCTTCAGCTATTTCTTCCTCAACAGATAGGCTTTCCATTAAACTTCCAAGAAATTCAGTTTGATCAACTTTCTCTTTAGCTTCCGCTTCTTCACTGCTGATAATATTTAGATCCCATCCAACTAATTTGGATGCAAGGCGAATATTCTGGCCTCTAGATCCTATTGCTAATGCAAGATTGTCTTGATTTACTGCAATATCCATTGATCTTGCAGATTCGTCCATAACAATAGACTCAACTTTTGCAGGAACTAAGGCGTTTATAACAAGTTGTGCTGGATTATCATCATAAATAATAATATCAATACGCTCATTTCCAAGCTCAGCAGATACAGCTTGAACTCTAGAACCTCTCATTCCGACACATGCTCCAACCGGATCAATACGACCATCATTTGTTTTTACTGCTATTTTTGATCTAGATCCCGCATCTCTAGCAACACCTCTTATTTCAATAATATCTTCATTAATTTCAGGCACTTCAATACTAAACAATTCTGTGACCATTTCTGGACATATTCTACTTAGCATAAGTTGAGCACCTCTTCCTTCAACTTCTTGAATTTGAAGAATTGCTCTAATTCTGTCATTTACTTTATAAATCTCTCCAGGCATTAATCTATCTCTAGGCAGAACAGCTTCAGCATCATAGCTAATATCTACAATAATATTGTCTCTAGTTACTCTTTTAACAGTTCCATTTACAAGACTATTTTCTTGATTTTTAAACATTGAGACCACTTTTTCACGCTCAGCTTCTCTGACCTTCTGAAGCATGACTTGCCTGGCGGCCTGAGTTTCAATTCTTCCAAAAGTAACATTCTCAATATTTTTAGTAAAAATCTCATTGAGCTCTAGCTCTGAATCTGAAACTTTTATATGTGTTTCGATGTGAAATTCTGGGTCATCTTCTTCTGAGACAATCCAATTTCTAAAAGTGCTGTATTCTCCAGATACTCTATCTATTTTTACATGCAACTCAGCATCTTCATGAAAATGCCTTTGAGATGCAGATGCAATAGATAGCTCAATTGCTTCAAAGATTAAATTTTTATCTAATCCTTTTTCATTTGAGACAGAATCTACAACTAATAAAATTTCATTACCTTCCATAATTTTCACCCATCCTTAAAATATCATCAAAACTTGGATTCAGACGACATAACTCTGTGTCTGAAAACTTAATTACATGGCTTCCATTTTTGCAATCAATAGTAAACTGATCTTCACTATGATCGCTAATCAAGCCTTCAAAATTTTTAACATTATCTTTAGCTTGTCTTAATTTAACTTTGAAGTTCTCACCTAAAAATCCATCAAGCTGTTCAATATAAAAAATCTTTCTATCTACTCCAGGAGTAGAAACTTCTAAAACATAATCTTCAACAAAAGAGTCTTCTAGAGCTAGCTCATAATTAAGGTCTTTAGAGATATTCTCACAGTCATCTATATTAGCGCCTTCATCAGACTCAATATATATTCTTACTGTAGGTCTTCTCTTCCCTCTTAATATTTCAAGACCCCATAGAAAACACTCTCTGCTTTCTATAACAGGTTTTACAATTTCTATTATCTCTTCTCTATTCATTTCTTTTGCATACAAAAATGGGGCATATGCCCCACAATATAAAAATTACGTGGTAGCGGGGGCTGGATTTGAACCAACGACCTTCGGGTTATGAGCCCGACGAGCTACCAGACTGCTCCACCCCGCAACGCAGCGAAGGTGAAGTGTAATGAAATCAGGGTCCTAGAGCAAGTTAATTAAAACTTTTTTAGACGCAAAATAATAACTTGTTTATAATCCAACCTCTTTAGCCGAAGTGGTGGAATTGGTAGACACGCTAGCTTGAGGGGTTAGTGAGCGAAAGCTCGTGCGGGTTCAAGTCCCGCTTTCGGCACCATGTAAAAAACATTAAATTTTAATAAGTTATTTTGGGTTTGATAAATATATTGTCATATGATGTGTCAATTGTTATTTAATCTAAAAAAAATATATACTAATTTCATGATAAAAATTCTTAAATATTTAATACTGGTTTCAGTTATTTTAATTCTTCTTGTCTTCGCACTATTAAGGCAACCTGCATTTCAAGATAAATTATTAGAAATAGCTATTAGAAATGTAGTCGCTACGGCGACATACCTTCCTAAAAATGACGCTTTAACAGCAGTTGTTTGTGGTTCAAGAGCACCTATTAATGATCCAAATAGAGCTGAAGCATGCATATTAGTTCAAGCTGGAGACAAGATATTTATATTTGATACAGGAAATGGTAGCGCGCAGAACTTGAATGATTGGAATACACCATGGAATAGAGTTAAAGGAATATTTTATACTCACCTTCATTCTGACCATATCTCGGATATAGCTGAATTTCATATAGGGACATGGATCAACGGGAGAAGAGATTCTAAACTAAAAATTTATGGTCCCGAGGGAGTTCAGATGCTCACTGATGGTATAGAGTTGGCTTATACAAAAGACTATATTTTTAGAAATGAGCATCATGGAGATGAAATAGCTCCCCTAGATGTAGCTGGTTTTGATACTCACACTGTTGATTTAGACAATCCAATTCTGGTTGATGATGGTAATCTAAAAATTACTGCCTATAGCGTCTCTCATGACCCTGTTGATCCTGCATTAGGATATAGAATTGATTATAAAGGCAGGTCTATAAGTATTAGCGGGGATACAATCTATGATCAAAACCTAGTAAATAATTCTAAAAATGTTGACGTTTTATTTCATGAATCAATGTCACTTGAGCTATTAGATATTATTAATAAAGGCGCTAAAAGAACAGGTAATGTTGTAGCTGATATTGTAACTATCGATATTCTTGACTATCACACCCCTATTGTTGAAGTCGTTAAAGCTGCAAATGAGGCAAATGTTAAACATCTAGTTTTTTATCACCATCTTCCAGCCCCAAGAAACAATATAATGGAAGATATTATGTATAGAGGTGTGGATGATATTAGAGAGGGTTGGACTTCTTCACACGATGGAACTATGGTTATTTTGCCAATTGGGACAGAGGAAATAGAAATTACATCTGTAAACTAGTTTCGTTTAGAAAATTAGCTGGTTGGAATTTCGTTTTCTTGAACTTCGTCAATTAGAATTTCTTCAGGAGCTAGTTCAAAAATTTCTTCAGTATTTTGAGCTTTTAAAATAAATGCTAATGAAAGTACTAAGATCATCCATAGTGCTACTAATGTATAAGTAAGTTTTCCAAGAAATCCAGCTGGTCCAGTCGCACCAAAAACTGAATTAGAAGATCCGCCTCCAAAGGCAGCTCCCATGTCTGAACCTTTTCCTTGTTGTAACATCACGAGAATAATAATTGAGACTGCTAATAAAATACTTACAACGGTTATAAAAGTTACCATGCTTAAATTCCTCTATCCTTATATATGTTTGCAATCTGAGCAAACTCTTTTCCATTAAGTGAAGCTCCTCCAATGAGTGCTCCGTCAATATGTTCTTCATTAAATAGCACTTCTGCGTTCTTGCTTGAAACGCTACCTCCATATATAACATTTGGAGTGAAGTTATTTTTAGATGACGATTGTACTATATCTTTTATAAATTTATGAATAGCATTTATTTCACTGCTTTGAGGAGTATCGCCAGTTCCAATTGCCCAAACCGGCTCATATGCAATCATAAATCTATCTGAAAGCTCTAAATTAGCTAATGATTCAGTTATCTGATTTTGTAAAAAATCATTAGTGGTGCCTGATAGATGATGTTCTTTCGTCTCTCCAATACATAAAATAACTTGCATATTATTTGCATGAGCTGCTATTAATTTATCTCTTATTTCAAGATTGCTTTCATGAAATAACGCTCTTCTTTCAGAATGCCCAATAATAGAAATAGTACATCCAATATCTTTACATGCATCCACTGATATAGAGCCTGTTCTTGCCCCATTTGAAGAATCTATATCCTGAGATCCTATACTTAAATCTATATCCGAGGTTAGATCAATCATTTGCTCTAAATAAATAAAAGGTGGGCAAACTGCTGTGTCTTGAATTGCTGAACTATTAATAGAATTTAGAAAGTCTTTAACCCAGACTTTATTTAAATCAAGGGAGCCATTTGATTTCCAATTTCCAATAATTGAAATACTCATATTCTATGATTTAGATGAAACTAGTTTTGCAATATCTTTAGCAAATTTAGAGGCTACGCTTTCTTCAGAAGCCTCAACCATAACTCTTATGAGGCTTTCCGTTCCAGATGGTCTCACTAAGACTCTTCCTACCGTTATATCTGCTTCTATTTCTTTTATAAATGATGTTATTGCTGAATCATTAATAATATCTTTATTTTTTACAGGTATATTAATATTAATTTGTGGAAATTTTGTATAATTTATCAAGACTTCTTTTGGATCTTTTTCTAACATTAATAAAGAGCTTATTACCTTTAACGCAGCAATTGTGCCATCACCAGTGCTAACTAGATCTCTACAGATAATATGACCTGAACTTTCACCTCCAAGCATCCAACCCTTTTCAGCTAGCATCTTACTAACATACTTATCGCCAACATCCGCTCTCACAAATTTATATCCTAACTTCTGGATTGCTTTCTCTAAGCCAAAATTTGACATTAAGGTTCCAACTACACCCGACCAAGAACCAGTCCTATTAGGGTTAGCAAAAGCTAGAATATATAGAAGGTCATCGCCATCTAAAATACTACCCTCTTTGTCTATTAGAATTACTCTATCCCCATCACCATCCAGAGTTACTCCAAAGTCAGCTCTATGCTTTAAAACCATTTCTTGAGCAAGCTCTGGATGAGTAGAGCCGCACTCATGATTTATGTTAAAACCATCTGGATCAATTCCAAAAGGAATAACCTCTGCTCCAAGTTCTCTAAAAACTGCGGGGCTTACTTTGTAGCAAGCGCCGTTTGCACAATCAACGACTATTCTTAAGTTATTAAAGGATACGTCTGCGGGAACTGTAGATTTACAAAATTCAATATATCTTGCGCCAGATTCATGAAATGATTCAGCTTTGCCTAAGTTTGAGGTCTCAACTAAATTTAGATCTGATTTAAGAACTTTTTCTATTTTTAATTCAATATCTCTTGAGATTTTTACACCATTAGCATCAAAAATTTTAATACCATTGTCTAAAAAATTATTATGGGATGCGCTAATTACCAGACCAAATTGTTTTCTAAAAGTTTTTGTAAGGTAGGCAACCCCAGGGGTGGGGATAGGTCCAAGCAGTCTCACATTTATTCCAGCTGCGATAAACCCAGCCTCTAAAGCTGCTTCCAACATATAACCTGATACACGGGTATCTTTACCTATCATAACTGTATCTAAGCCTTCTGCTTTTAGAACAATCCCGGTAGCATGACCAATCCTTAGGCATACCTCAGGAGTAATCTCTGTTTGAACAGGTCCTCTTATTCCATCGGTTCCAAATTTTAAATCCATAATGTGGAATTATAGCTCTTCTGCAGGGCCTTTGATTGATGTTTTTGGTGCTTTAGTCTTATTGATAGAATCATTATCATCCGTCCAATCCTTTGGAGCTCTTGGTTTTGCACCAGCCATAATGTCATTAATTTGATCCGCATTAATAGTTTCATAAGTAAGTAGCGCTGAAGCCATTTCATGTAACTTATCTATATTATCATTTAACATTTTTTGAGATCTTGAATAACAAGTATCAATAATCATTTTTATTTCGGAGTCTATTACTCTTGAAGTTTCATTGCTTCTAAAGGTAGCTGGTGAGCCAGCTGAACGTCCTAAAAATGGACTTCCTTCATCTTCACCAAACTTTAATGGTCCAAGCTCATCTGAAAGACCCCATTTAGTCACCATGCTTGTTGCTATATTGGTTGCAACTTCAATGTCATTGGATGCTCCGGTTGTAATTCCTTTAGGGCCATTGATAATTTCTTCAGCAATTCTGCCACCATAAAGTGCACATATTCTACTTAAGAGATATTCTTTACTTTGCATATAAGTATCTTCCTCAGGCAAGAACATGGTTACGCCCAGCGCTCGACCTCTTGGTATGATTGTTACTTTATATACAGGATCATGAAGAGGAGCTAGCTTACCTATAATGGCATGCCCTGCTTCATGATAGGCAGTTACTCTTTTTTGCTCTTCACTGAGTATCATTGATTTTCTCTCTGCACCCATCATGATTTTATCTTTCGCCAGGTCAAGATGTGATTGATCAATCTTTTTATCTTCGTAACGCGCAGCAAATAATGCAGCTTCATTAATTAAATTTGCTAGATCAGCACCTGAAAAACCTGGAGTCCCTCTTGCAATTACTGAAGCATCTACGTCAGCAGCTAAAGGCACCTTTCTCATATGAACTTTTAATATTTGCTCCCTTCCTCTTATATCTGGGAGATCAACTACAACCTGTCTATCAAACCTTCCAGGTCTTAATAAAGCAGGATCTAAGACATCTGGTCTGTTTGTTGCAGCAATAACAATAACTCCATCATTTCCTTCAAATCCATCCATTTCTACTAAAAGTTGATTTAAAGTTTGCTCTCTTTCGTCATGGCCACCGCCTAGTCCAGCCCCTCTGTGTCTTCCTACTGCATCAATTTCATCAATAAAAATAATACATGGAGATTGCTTTTTAGCTTGCTCAAACATATCTCTTACTCTGGAAGCACCAACTCCAACAAACATTTCAACAAAATCTGATCCAGATATAGTAAAGAAAGGAACTTTAGCTTCACCTGCAACCGCTCTTGCAAGTAAAGTTTTACCTGTACCTGGAGGCCCTACCATAAGAACACCTCTTGGAATTCTGCCACCTAGTTTTTGAAACTTTGTAGGGTCTCTTAAAAAATCTACTAACTCTTGAACATCTTGTTTAGCCTCTTCACATCCTGCTACATCTTTAAAGCTTGTTTTAACTTGACCGCCTTCCATTAATTTAGCTTTGCTTTTACCAAAAGACATTGGGCCACCTTTTCCTGACATACCACCCTGCATTTGTCTCATAAAGAAAAAGAAGATTCCAAGTAATAATAATATCGGGAATGCGCCAACAAGAAGCTGCGACCATACAGATGGTTGTTCAACCTTCTCATAAACTGCAATAATTCCATTTTCTTGTATAGCTTTATCTAAGGAATCATCTCGTTTAAAGATTGGGTAGTTGGTTTCAAATTTTGATCCGTCCAATCTATCGCCAATAATCGTCATCTGATCGCCTTTGTAAACAACCTTGGCAACTCTATCAGAAAGAACTTCCTGCCTGAATTGTGAATAACTTATCTGCTCTCTTACACTTGCAGATTCTATATTATTAAAAACATACATTAATAGTGATCCGAGTATGACCCAAACCATTATATTTCTTAGAAAATTACTATTCATTCTTTAAAAGCTCCATATAAATATATTTCTGCAGATTGTTTCTTTGATGCAGCAGGCTTAAAAGTCTGAACCTCATCAAATAAACTCTTCATTTTAGTTCTCAGTTTCTTAAGCATATTATTTTGAAATGTCTTAATTATGAAAACACCTTTAGATTTACTTAAATATTCTACAGCAACATCTAAAGTTATGTCATTTAGCTCATAAATATTTGCTTCATCAATAACGCTTATACCTGTTAAATTGGGGGCTAAATCTGAAATAACAAGATTAAACAAACCCTTTAATTCAAAAATTTCATGAACACTGTCTATATCTTCAACTCTAATTTTATGAAAATTAACTCCATCAATTGGCTCCATGTCTAATATGTCAAGAGCATGGATATTTACTTGATTTAATTTATGCTTAACCAGTTGCGACCATCCACCTGGAGTTGAGCCAATATCTAAAACATTTTTACAGCCTCTTAAGGCTTTTGTTTTATCGATGATTTCTTCTAATTTAAAAACAGCTCTAGATCTGTAGCCAAGCTTTTTTGCTTTTAATCCCCAATTATCAAGATGCATACTATTTAAACTACAGCTATATATGACTGACTTTTTCTACCTCATAAGTAATAGAGCCGGCAGGAGTCATGATCGTAATCTCATCACCAACATATTTACCTAATATCCCTCTAGCAATTGGAGTATCAATAGAAATCAAACCTATGTCAGGATCTGATTCTAAATTTCCAACTATTTTATAGGTAACAGACTTATCATTTTCGCAATCAAATAACTCAATTGTTGAGCCAAAAATAACTCTACCAGTCTCAGGAATATCTTTAACATCAATGACTTGAGAATTTGCAAGAGAAGATTCTATCTCTCGTATTTTAGCTTCCATTAAACCCTGTAATTCTTTAGCTGCATGGTATTCTGCATTTTCTTTTAAATCGCCATGAGCTCTTGCTTCAGCTATAGCTTCAGATATTTTAGGTCTTTCTTTAAATTTAAGATTGGCTAGCCTTTCTTTAATTGCAGCTTCGCCATCTTTTGTTATAGCAGATTTACTCATAGAGTTATTATAGCAATAGGATGCTACTTTTTATTAATTTCTTGAAGGGAAAGATATGACCATTCAGATTCCAAGCTACTTAAGGCTTCTACAATTGCTAAAGCTCCAAACATTGTTGTTGTACAAAAAATCTTGTTTTGAAGAGCTGTTTGCCTAATTGAAGCAGAGTCATCTATTGATTGCTTCCCTTCAGTTGTATTTATAACGAGATGAATATTTCCATTTAGCATTTCATCAACTACATGAGGTCTTCCTTCCATAACTTTATTAACTTTGCGAACAGGAAAACCAATCTTTTTAATATATTCAGCTGTACCAATGGTTGCTACTAGGTCAAAGCCTTTTTCAATAATTTGAGGGACTAGCTCATCTAAATATTTTTTATCTGATTCTTTGACGCTAATAAAAGCACTGCCTTGTCTGGATAACATCTTACCTGCAGCTTTTTGAGCTTTTGCATAAGCCTCTCCAAAGTTCTTTCCAATACCCATCACCTCGCCAGTTGATTTCATTTCAGGTCCTAAAATAGGATCAACTTGAGGAAATTTATCAAATGGAAATACTGCCTCTTTAACAAAATAGAAATCATTAGGAAGTTTATTAGAAAAATTTTGGTCTAGTAAAGATTTACCTATCATTGATTTTGAGGCTGCTTTTACAAGCGAACTATTTATAGCCTTGGAAATAAATGGAACTGTTCTTGAGGCTCTAGGATTAACTTCAATTATATATATGTCCTCACCCTTTACAGCAAATTGAATATTCATTAGACCAATAATTCTTAATTCTTTTGCAATATTAATTGATTGAGTCTCAAGCCTTTCCAGAATTGAAGAATTCAAGTTGTATGGAGGAAGTGAGCATGCAGAGTCTCCGGAATGTATTCCGGCTTGCTCTATATGCTGCAATATTCCCCCGATCATAATATTCAATCCATCAGAAATAATGTCTACATCAATTTCTATTGCATCAGTAAGGTAACTATCTAGAAGAATAGGCTTTTTATTAGATACCTCAACAGCTTCTGTAAGATAAAGTTTTAACTCACTATCGTTATGAACAAGTTGCATTGCTCTTCCACCAAGGACATATGAGGGTCGAACAACAATTGGGTAACCAATTTTAGCTGCAGAGACTAAGGCTTCTTCTGTATTTCTTACAGTTAAATTCATAGGCTGTTTTAAGTTCAACTTTTCAACTAACTCTTGAAATCTTTCCCTATCCTCAGATCGGTCAATTGCATCAACATCAGTACCTAAAATATTTACTCCAGCCTCTTCTAAGCTAGAAGCAAGCTTAAGAGGTGTTTGTCCTCCAAATTGAATGATTGCACCGTGAGGATTCTCAATTTCAATAATATCCATTATTTTTTCAGAAGTAATCGGTTCAAAATAAAGTCTATTTGAGACATCGAAATCAGTTGAGACGGTTTCAGGATTACAATTAACCATGATTGATTCATAACCCTCTTCTTGCATAGCAAGAGATGCATGAACGCAGCAGTAATCAAATTCAATTCCTTGACCAATCCTGTTTGGACCACTTCCCAATACCATAACTTTTTTATTATTTGTTACATTACTTTCACATTCGCCGCCATAAGTGGAGTACATATAGCAAGTTGAAGTTAAAAATTCAGCAGCGCAAGTATCAACTCTTTTAAAGACTGGTTTAATGTTATTTTCAATTCTATAGGCTCTTATCTCAGCTTCAGAGCTTTTAATTAATGAAGCTATTCTGGAGTCAGAATAACCAATTTTCTTTAAATTAAATAATTCATTAGAATTAATGTCTTTAAGAGTGGTTTCTTCTAGATTTTTTTCTTGATTAATAATATTTCTGATTTCATTAAGAAACCAAAAATCAATACCGCAAAGTTGATTTATCTTTTCGTTACTCCATCCTGTTCTTATTGCATCAGCAACATAGAAAATTCTTTGAGGTCCTGGAAAGGAGAGTTCGTATTGAAGTTTTTCTTCCAGATTATCATCTGCAGTAATTACAGGATTTAATCCATCTAATCCTTCCTCCATGCTGCATATAGCTTTTTGAAGAGATTCTTGAAAATTAGTCCCTATTGCCATTACTTCACCTACTGACTTCATTTGTGTAGTAAGGCGATCATTAGCTAAGGGAAATTTTTCGAATGCAAATTTTGGAATTTTAGTGACAATATAATCAATTGATGGCTCAAATGAAGCAGGAGTTAATCCACCAGTAATATCATTCTGAAGTTCATCTAATGTGTAACCAACTGATAGAAGTGCTGCGACTTTTGCAATTGGAAATCCGGTTGCTTTGGAAGCTAAAGCGGATGATCTGCTAACTCTTGGATTCATTTCAATAACGATCATTCTGCCATCTTTAGGATCTACAGCAAACTGAACATTAGAGCCTCCAGTTTCAACTCCAATTTCTCGTAAAATAGCAAAAGAAGCATTTCTCATTCTTTGATATTCTTTGTCAGTTAAGGTTTGGGCTGGAGCTATAGTTATCGAGTCTCCAGTATGCACACCCATCGGATCAAAATTTTCAATAGAGCAAACAATAATACAGTTATCATTTCTATCTCTCACAACTTCCATTTCAAACTCTTTCCACCCAATTAAAGACTCATCAATTAAAAGTTCGCTAGTTGGAGAAAGTTCTAAGCCTTTTTCACATATAGCTTTAAATTCTTCAATATTATATGCAATGCCTCCACCAGTTCCACCCATGGTAAACGACGGCCTAATGATTGTTGGAAAGCCTACCTCTTTTTGAACTCTTAATGCATCTTCAATATTATGAGCAATTCCAGATCTAGGAGTCTCAATACCAATTGACTGCATCGTTTGATCAAATAATTGCCTGTCTTCAGCTTTATCTATAGCTTCTCTAGAGGCGCCTATCAAAATTACTCCATGCTTTTCCAGAACTCCCTCTTTTGCTAATGATAATGCGCTATTGAGAGCTGTTTGACCGCCCATCGTAGGAAGAATTGCATCAGGTTTTTCTTTTTCTATTATTTTTTCAATATTTTGCCAGTGGATTGGTTCAATATATGTAGCATCTGCAAGAAGAGGATCTGTCATTATGGTTGCAGGATTTGAATTAACTAAAATTACTCGAAAACCTTCATCTTTTAGAGCTTTACAAGCTTGAGCTCCAGAATAATCGAACTCACAAGCCTGACCAATAATAATAGGGCCTGCTCCAATGATTAAAATTGTTGATATATCAGTTCTTTTTGGCATGATTTTGTACTAAAGAATTAAATTTTTTAAAAAGTAATTGAATGTCCTGAGGTCCTGGACTTGCCTCAGGATGTCCTTGAAAACCAAAGGCTGGTTTATTAATAAACTCTATCCCTTGAAGTGATTGGTCAAATAAAGAAATGTGTCTAGCCTTAATATGATCGCCAAGTGAAGATGGGTCAACTGCAAATCCATGATTTTGAGATGTAATAAAAACTTCACACGATTCAATATCCTGCACGGGATGATTAGCACCATGATGTCCAAATTTCATTTTACTAGTTTTAGCACCTCCACCTAATGCTAGAAGCTGATGACCTAAACATATACCAAACATAGGCATATTAATTTCTAAAAATTTTTTAATATTTTTAATAGCGTATTCACAAGGCTCAGGATCGCCGGGCCCATTAGATAAAAATATTCCATCTGGAGAAAGGGCCATAACATCTTCAAATGATGTTTGGGCATTAACAACTGTAACTTTTCCTACATGCTCAGCTAAAAGTCTGAGAATATTCCTTTTAATACCAAAGTCATATGCCACTATATTAAGATTACTTGAAGCCTTTTTATATTCAGGCCATACCCCCTCTTCCCAAAGATAATTCTCTAAAGTGCTAACTTCTTTTGCAAGATCCAAGCCCTCCAAGCCAGCAAAATTAATTGCATTTTTATGAGCTTGATCATTTGTGCATTTTGAAGTGGCTGCAATACAACAACCCATTGAGCCATTTTCTCGAAGATGGTTTGTTAATTTTCTAGTATCTATTCCTGAAATAGCAATGACATCTTGATCAATTAAAAAGGTTTCTAAGGAGGACGAAGATCTCCAGCTACTAGGATTTTCAGTAAACTCTTTGACTACAATTCCAGAAGCATGAATTTTAGATGACTCCATATCTTCTTCATTAATTCCAGTATTACCAATATGGGGATGGGTAAAAGTAATTATTTGTTTTTTATATGATGGATCAGTAATTATTTCCTGATATCCAGTCATGGACGTATTAAAAACAATTTCACCAATTTCAACTTTCTCTATACCAAACCCCACTCCATCAAATATACTTCCATCCTCGAGAACTAATATTGCAGGAAAGGACATTAAATCTTACCTCTACGAGAATAGTTTTTTAGGAGAAAAAGGGAGAAAAAATAATTAAATTTTACGAATTTTAATGGGCTAAAATGTTGAGCAGGCATTAAAATTGTACTTTACAGACTAAAGTCTATGCCGTCTACTAATTAATGAAAAAAATATGAAAATTTCAATAAAATCTAGCGATAATATTAAAAAAATGCGAATAGCAGGAAGATTAGCTGCTGAAGTATTAGAGATGATAACTCCATTTGTGCAACCAGGAATTTCTACTGGTGAACTTGATCTAATGTGCTTTAAGTACATAACTGAAGAGCAGAAAGCAATACCGGCTAATATTGGGTATAACGGTTTTGAAAATACTATATGTTCAAGTATTAATAGTGTTATTTGTCATGGTATTCCAGATAATAATAAAATCTTGAAAAACGGCGACATTTTAAATATTGATGTAACGGTTATTAAAGATGGCTGGCATGGTGATACTTCAAAGATGTTTATGGTTGGAAAGTGTCAGCCACATAACGAAAGACTGGTTAGAGTCACTCAAGAATGTCTCTATAAGGCAATAGAAATTGTAAAACCGGGTATTTATCTTGGTGATATTGGAAATGCCATTCAGAAGCATGCTGAGCAAAACTATTATTCAGTAGTTGAAGATTATTGCGGTCATGGAATAGGAGATGTCTATCATGAAGAGCCTCAAATTCTTCACTACGGACAACCTAAAACAGGACTTCAAGTTCAAGAAGGAATGTGTTTCACAATTGAGCCAATGATCAATCAAGGCTCTAAATTCAACAAGGTATTATCAGATGGCTGGACGGTTGAAACTAAAGATGGAAGAAACTCAGCTCAATGGGAGCATACCCTTGCAGTAACAGCTAATGGTGTTGAGGTCTTGACCAGAAGATCTGAAGAGAATATATGAAGAGATATCTAGATAATCTAGATTCAAAATTTTGGTTATGGTTTCCTAAAGGAATTAAAAGTCCTGAAAAAATTAATGATTTTTTGCATCAAAGATCTAACTTGCTTGATAAAGAAATCATAAAAAAATTTGAAGAGTTAGATCTTCAAGAAGATTTTGGGTTATTTGCAATCGGCGGATATGGCAATAGAGAAATTTTCCCTTCTTCTGATATAGACATCTCAATCCTACAAATTAATTCAACAATTAAAGATTACTCTAGTTTGGAAAAATTTATAGCTTCATTATGGGATTTTGGTCTCAAAGTTGGTCATTCCGTTAGGACAAAAAAAGAAATTAAAAGAATGATGGCTTCAGACCTAAAAGAATTCACTTCCTATCTGACTTTAAGACCCTTATCGGCTAACAATAAGGCATTAGAGATCATGAATACCATTCTTGCTGATAGAGAAAAACTATTTCCAGCAAATAAATTTTTTGTTAAGAAAAAGATTGAGCAAAATAATAGGTATCTCTCCTTTGATTCAACAGAATTTAATCTTGAGCCTGACCTTAAAGAATCTCCAGGAAGTCTTCGCGACTTTCAAACAGCTAACTGGGTTTTAAATTACTGTTTTAAACTTAAATCTTATACTGATATTTATACATCTAATATTTTTCATAAAGAAGAATTTAAGTCAGCGATTCATGCATATAATTTTATTAAATTATTACGTTATTCAATTAATTTAATTCAGACAAGCTCCCTCAATAGACTTAATTTTAATTCGCAAATTGAATTAGCAAAGAAAGCTAATATTTCAGGGACTAAAATTAAGCAACCAGTAGAAAAACTCATGCAGCTTTACTACTTCAATGCTGAAAAGCTTTCTATTTTTAATGAAACTGTATTTGATACATTTGAAGAGAAAAGTTTTCCAAAAGTTAAGAAAGATTATGGGGACTTCTTTATAAGAAATAATAGGATAAGCTTTAAAGAAGAAAATATAAAAGATAATAGGCATCTAATATTTAAAATTTTTATAAAAATTGGTCAAAGAAAAGATATTACAAATATTGATACTGAAGCTGCAAAGGTACTTCAAGAAAATATTTCTTTGATTGATAAAGATTTTAAAAAAAATGATACATATTCTAAGCAATTTTTAGAAATACTTAGATCTCCTTATAATCTTTCTTCTATTCTTAAAAAGATGAAAAGATTAGGAATAATGCAAGCATACATAACTGAATTTGCTGAGGTTGTTGGTCAAATGCAATTTGATTTATTTCATGTTTACACCGTTGATGAGCACACATTTAAAGTTGTAAGAAACATGCGGCAAATGAAAATAAATCATTTAGAAGATGGTTTTGAAATAGAAAATGAGCTGATTAATAGACTCCCTAAAATTGAAATTCTTTATTTAGCTGGTCTATTTCATGATTTAGGTAAAGGCAAAGGAGGCAATCATTCGGAGATAGGTGCAAAAACAAGCTATAAATTTTCAAAAAAGATTGGTATGTCTATGCATGATGCTGAATTGGTTTCCTGGCTTGTGCTAAATCATCTAGAGATGTCTTCTATTTCTCAGAGAAAAGATATCTATGATCCCTTAACCATTGAAGAATTTGCAATTAAATGTGGAGATTTAGAAAGGCTAAATTATTTATATCTTTTAACAATAAATGATATTAGAGCTACAAACCCAACTATATGGAATGGATGGAAACATGGACTGTTAAGATCTCTATTTTTTAACACTAGAAGTAAGTTAAATAAAGAGACTGGTGTAAGTTTTAAAAAAATAGCTCAAGATAGAATTAAAAGTATTGTTAAAGAGCTTGGGCAAGGTGATAAAAATATTATTACTAATTTATGGAGGAGCATTAATCAGAGTTATTTCGGGAGATTTACTTCCTCCCAGCTCGCATGGCAAGCTAAATCCATCTTAAGCGTTAAGGGTGATGCTGATGTAATTTCATTAAGACAAAATTTTGATAGTCTGATAGAAATCTTTATTAAAGTTAAAAATGTCGAGGGGTTGTTCTTAAAATTAGTTCAAGTCTTTGATTCTTTGGGTGTTGAAATTATTGATGCAGACATTGCAACCACAAAAGATAAAAAAATTGCTTTAAATACTTTTATAGCTTCATATAAATATAAATCTATGAAGCTCACACAAAGAGATATTAAGGATCTAACTACAAAGATTCATGCAATTTTTGATGGCTCAAAAGAAATCAAAGTAATGAATTATAGTGAAAACAAGAATAGTCATTTTAAAAATCCAACAAAAATTAGTGACTCAATTGATCAACAGAATATTAGAAATATTGTTACGATAGAAACTATAAATTGCTCGGGTTTGCTTGTAAAAATAGCAGAGATTTACAAAAATCATGGTGCATCTATTCATTCTGCAAAAATAACTACTCTTGGAGAAAAAGTTGAAGATACTTTTTTTATTGAAGATCAAGAAACTAATTTAATATCAAAAACTAAAATGCAAAGAATTAAAAAAGCTCTTGTAGAAATTATATAAATTAACCCATGAGGATTATAATAATTTCATGAAAATTAATGCATTAGGATTAACTACTGAATCTTCTGATGGAGATATCTTGGATGTATATTTTCCTTATATTGAGTTTGGTAAAGATAAAAATATTGATAAGAAGCCAATTATTAGTAGTAGTAAAAATAAAAATATAACTAATATAAGTACTGATTCAAAAGATCTTTTAAATCCAATTAAAAATATTGCTGATGCATACTTAAGACTACATCTACTCTCTTATAAGTTTGTCTTGCCCAATTCAATAAACCTAGATGGTCTTTTTGAAGTTCTACCAAACGTAGTCTGGACAAATTATGGAGCTGTCTCTATAAAAGAAATTCAATCAAAAATTCTTGAATCAAAGCTGGGGAACAAAGAGCTAATTATTAAATCTATAGATAAATTTCCTTGTTTGACTGACTATATTATTCCAGATGGTGTAAGAATTGCCGACACCTCAAGGGTTAGATTGGGAGCTTATTTAAGTGAGGGCACTACAATTATGCATGAAGGTTTTGTAAATTTTAATGCCGGCACTCTTGGTAAAGCTATGATAGAGGGAAGAATTTCTGCAGGAGTAGTTGTAGGATCAAATTCTGATCTAGGTGGCGGCTGTAGCACTATGGGGACACTTTCAGGTGGAAATCATACAAAGATATCAATTGGTAATAACTGTTTGTTAGGTGCTAACTCAGGACTAGGTATTCCTTTGGGAGATAACTGTATTATTGAAGCTGGTTTATATTTAACTGCTGGAACTAAAGTTACTCTTTCTGATCAAACTGTTGTTAAGGCTTCCGAGCTATCAAATAGAAATAATCTTTTATTTATAAGAAATTCTACTAGTGGGATTGTTGAAGCTAAAACAAACAACAAATCTATTGAATTAAATTCTAAACTTCACAAAAATAATTAATTATGAATACAAGCCTTATAGATCTAGCTAAAACACTTTTAGAAATTAAATCCATTAGTCCTGAAGATAAAGGATGTTTTGATATCGTAGAAAATTATCTTAATCCCCTAGGCTTTGAGACCAAAAGAATTAACTATTTAAATGTTGAAAATCTATATTCCACCATCGGCTCCAAAGGCCCTCTATTCTGTTTTCTAGGTCATACTGATGTAGTTCCCTCTGGGCCAGAAGAATTATGGGATATTGATCCCTTTAAACCAGAAGTAATAGGTGACTATCTTATTGGGAGAGGAGCTGCAGACATGAAAGGAGCTGTAGCAACCTTCTTAGCAACCGCAAAAGAGTTTTTAGCAGAAAACCCGAATCCAAATTTTAGGATATGTGTTTTCTTAACTAGCAATGAAGAAGGTGAGCCTGCAGATGGAAAGATTAATAAAATTATTAAAGACCTGCAAGATGCTGGTGAGCATATAGACTATTGCTTAGTGGGAGAGGCAAGCTCCTCATTAAAACTAGCTGACACAATTAGACTTGGAAGAAGAGGGTCTTTAAGTGGGTCTTTGATTATTAAAGGTAAGCAAGGTCACGTTGCTTACCCTGACAAAGTAAATAATCCAATTCACCTTACAGGTAAAGTAATTGATACATTAAAAGAGATGACCTGGGATGAGGGAAATGAATTTTTTCAACCTACCAGCTTTCAAGTCTCAAATATTCACTCTGGAACTGGAGCAACCAATGTTGTGCCGGGTCATTTAGAAATGAAATTTAATTTAAGATTTTCATCTGAATCATCCGAGGATTCACTTAAAGACAAAATATTAAGTGTTTTAGATAGATTTGGTATTGAGTATGAGATTGAGTGGACGTTGAATGCAATTCCATTCATAACAAAGCAAACATTTTTTAAAGATGTGGTGATGAAATCCATTGATAGCATTATGGGCTATGAACCGGAAATAAATAATGGTGGGGGAACTTCTGACGGAAGATGGGTCGCTCCTATGGGTACTGAGGTGATTGAGTTAGGTCCAATCAATGAAACCATTCATCAGATCAATGAAAAAGTTAATATTAATGATTTAGAAAAACTTAAATATATATATAAAGAAATTCTTATTAATCTGAATCAGGTTTAGTAGCTTTCTTTTCTTTTCTTTTGTATTTAGTTTTATCTTGATGAGTTATAGGCTTATGAAGCTTATCCATATTTTTTTTAACAGGATCCTTTTTCTTCATAAGCCTTCTTTTTATTCTGCTTTTTTAACATCCTTAGCTTTTATAATAAAAGAAAGGGCTATAAGAATTACAGCGATTACTAAGTAATACTTAATCATAAATGCAAATATAGGCTCGATGGATAAAAGGCCATCAGACATAGCATCTCCTCCAAGCAATCCAGCTAAAACTCCACCAATAGCTGATGCAAGGAACCATAATCCAAACATCTGACCCATATATCTTTTAGGAGAATACTTAGAAAAAGCTGCCAAGCCTATAGGGGATAAAGCTAGTTCACCCCATGTTTGGATTGCATAGGTGATTAATAGCCACTGCATGCCAACAGGAGCAGATACCATCGCAAGGTTTACAGCGTAAATCATTACAATAAAACTAAGAGCCATAAATAAAAGACCTATTGCAAACTTTAAAGGCAGAGATGGATTCATGTTGATTCTACCTAAATAAGCCCACATACCTGCAAATATTGGAGCAAATATTACTACTAATACCGGATTAGCAAATTGAAGCCAGCCAATAGGCAAAGCAAAATTTCCAACTGTTAAATCAGTATAATCGCGAGCAAAAATACTTAAAGAACTTGCAGACTGATCAAAACCTGACCAAAAAGCTGCAGCTCCAATAAAGAGAATAAATAGAAGTAAAAGATTTTTTCTTTCATCTGAATTTAATCCAGCAAACAGGAATAAGTATAGGAAATATAGTCCAGCTACTGTAGTTAAAAAATATGCGAAGTTTTCTGCAAAAGCTCTTGGGTCGAAACTTATTAAGCCCAAGAGACCCATACCAATAACAAGAAACATTCCAACGAGACTAAGCTTTGTCCATTTAATATAATTAGCTCGCTTTTTATCAGGCATATCATTAGGCTCAGCTCCAGCTGATCCTAATAAATGTCTGAATTTTATATATTGGTAAACACCAAAAGACATTCCTATACCAGCAGCACCAAATCCATAATGCCATCCAATTTTTTCACCCAAGTAAGAACAAATAAGAAAACCTAGAGTTGATCCAATATTTATAGACATATAAAAAATGGTATAGCCGGACTCTCTTCTATCATCGTCATCTTTATAAAGATTTCCAACTATTGTAGAAATATTACCTTTAAGTAATCCAGTTCCTAGAACAATAAGAACAAGGCCAAGAAAAAATGTCTGATTAAATGGCAATGCCAATGTGAAATGGCCTATAGCAATAATAATAGCTCCTATTAGAACAGCTTTCTGATGACCTAAAATATTATCTGCAATCCACCCACCCGGGACAACCATAAAATATACGAATCCTACATATATTCCATAAATTGCATTAGCTTCTATTGCTGACCAACCTAGCCCAGGATTAAAGCCTGTCATAGCTCCAGTCATGTAAAGGACCAGTAACGCTCTCATGCCGTAATAAGACATTCTCTCCCACATCTCTGTAAGGAATAAAGTTCTCAAACCAATAGGGTGTCCAAAAAATCCTTTATCCATAATCATATTTCCTTTTGTGTTGATCGAAGATTAAAATACTATAACTATTATGAATACACAATATAAAAATGTTTATCCCTTAAAGAGAATTGTTGCTTCAATTTATGATGGACTACTTTTACTGTCTGTTATTTTCATTCTAGGATACCTTTCTATATATATTTCTAATGGTTTAAATTGGGAACTTCCAGAAGATCCTAGTCAACCAATCTTGCCTGGATGGTATGCACTACTATTGATTAGCTTTTCAAGCTGGAGTTTTTTTAGTTTATTTTGGATTCGAGGAAATAAGACTCTTGGAATGGCTGTTTGGAAAATAGAAATTTATAGCATTGAGGGTAATAAAATTACTCTCACTCAAACATTTAAAAGATTTTTCTGTAATTTAATAATTGTACTAATGTTAGGAATTCCTCTCTTACAAATATATTTTACTAAAGAAAAAGTTGCTTTTAATGATCTTGTTTCTGGGACAAGATTAAGAATAATTTAAATTCTTTTATAGAAAATAAAACTCAGTATCATTACTAGAAATATTGGAAGCAAGGTAGCCAATAAGACACTAAGTGAATAAGTAATAAATATACTAACAGCTAGATCTTGAATGACGCTGTAAATAAAACCACAAACTACGCCAAATATAATTTTTGTTCCCATTGCTGAATCCCTTAACGAACCAAACATCAATGAGCCAGCTAGAATCATTATTGCTAGTGCTGAAATTGGTAATAATAGAGTTTTATAAATATTCTTTTCTAAATCTGCTTGAAAAGAATTATCTTTAACAGAATTTAAGCCTTTCAGATCAATCAAATAATCCAATTGATCGGAAAGTTTTATATTTTTGATATTTGGAGATGTAAGTTGAAGTACTTTTGGAAAAGTAAAGGGTATTTCTTGAAATGAGATTTCGCTATCTTTAAAATTTTTAAAGATAAATGGTTTAGACAGATGAATACTTTTTTCCCCTATTGTTGCTTCATTTGAATTTGCTGAATATACAACCCTTCCATCGATAACTTTTATAATTGATACTTTATAAAGTATTTTGTTATCTTTAATAAAATATTGAAGATATGTACCTTCATCTTCAATCCATTGCGGACTTACATTTTTTTTATTTTGAGAAGTTGATGTAATCAAATTCTTTTGTATTTCTGCATCCATAGATAGATCTTTAAAGTAATATTCATCACCAACAAGGAAGATTAATATCATCGCCATAGCTCCGAAGGAAGATATTATTGAGATCCTTAATGGAGAAAATCCACCTGATCTAAGAATGCCAAGATTACCCTCTTCCTGAGAAATGCTCATAGAAATAAGTAACCCTAAGAGGCATGAGCCTTCAAGATATGTTAATGCTCTATGAGGGATAATTCCTAAGACATAGTTTAATAATTGATTAAAATTGTATAAAGGCGAAATATCTTCTATTTCTGCAATAACTAAAAAAATAGAATCTAAAGTAATAAAAACTAAAAAAACTAACCAAGAGATAATAAAAGTTCTCTGAATCAGATATCTTGAAAAAATTCCAAAATTTGAAACTATGCTAATAGCCATATTGATAAGATAAATAAGAAGATTGCTATAATGGATTTTTTTGAAATGCTATTTGATGACAATATATTGAACTCTAAATTAAGATAATATTTAGAGAAATATAGTAATGCTAGAGCAAAAAAGAAAGCATGAACCCACCAAAGGCCTAAGTTAGATAGAAAGCCACCTGTGATCATAGATTCTCTACTTACTACAAGAAGGCTGATATAGAGCATATAAATAAATAAACCAGGGACAATGCCTCCAAAACGACCTTGTCTTGGCTTAACTTTACCAATAAATATTCCAAGAAATAATAAATTGATAATGGTTAAAGGGATTGAAAGATTCCATTGAAAACTAGCATTTGCAGAGTTGTTTGAAAAATCATAAACCTTATTTAGTCTAGCTTTTTTATCTGATTCTAAATCATTGTCTAAATCGTAATTAAATTCTCCAAATTTAGTAATAACTTGTTGCTCAGGATTTATAACATCTGAATAAATTAAACCATCTATAAATAATATATTTGATGCATTATCTAATTCTGAGATTGATAGTTCTTTTGATATTACTAGGGATGCTGAGCTAATATCTCCTGATATAAAAAGAACATCTTCAAGTATCTCATTATTAACCTTATATGCCTTTATATAATTACCCTTGCCTACTTGAGTAAGTTCATCGGGCTTAAGAGATTGAATTTTTTCTGTGAAAGTTTTAGACGCCATTAATTCTTTAGATAGAGCTTTGGTATAAGGAGCTATATTTAAACTTAATATCGCAGTAATTATTAGAAACATTAGTGCTTGAGGGAATAGATATTTAATAATGCTTAATAGTGATTTTCCTCCGGTAAATATTGCATATATTTCATTATCGCCATAAAGCCTACTGGTAGTAATAAGCACTCCTAGAAAAAATGATAAAGGAATAAGTAAGGTTATAAAGTCTGGCATCCTTAAAGCAATAACAGGAATAATAATACTTGGATCTATGAATCCAGCGGCAGCTTGTTCGTAGTAACCAACAAGTCTAGAGGCTATGACGAGAAGAAAAAATATCAATAAACAGCCTAAAGTCGTCTTAAAGACCTCGAGATTGATACTTTTAGCAAGAATATCTTTTTTATACATGCCTTGAGAACTATGATGCATTACAATATTTATCTTATCAGTAATTAGTATAAAGGAGATTCATAAATGGCTTATAAAGTTCTAAGTAATATTTTAGTAAAAGATACAACATCAACGAGTTTAGTGACACTAAATTCTGCAATGCTTGTGGTAATGGTTAATAAGGATACAAAAAACAACGCTGCTTTTAAGGAGTTAGATAAAGCTTCTAAAGGTTACATTTCAAAATCAATCTCAAGTCATCTTAAGGATGATGGAAGTTCAGTTCTCTTGCCTCAAGTTGTTGGAACTAAAGCTGAGAGTATTTTATTGGTAAAAGGTCTTAAAAAAGATACGCCAATTCACAAATGGCTTTCTGCCTATCAAACAATTGCTAAATCAGCTAATAAATTAAAAGCAAAAGATTTATCAATTATGTGTGGCAATGTTTACCCTGCAGGAAAAGATGAAAATTGGTTAATTGAAATGGTAGCTAAAACTATTGAATCAAATGTTTATATTTTCTCTGCAACTAAAAACAAAACTGCTAAACAACCCTCTCTAAAAAATCTTGTTATTTTAACGACTGGTCTATCTAGAGCTAACCTCTCCAAAGCCAAGCAAGCTGCTAAAAAGGGTTTTGCTATTGGCGAAGGAGTAAATACAGCCAAGCATTTAGGCGACTTACCTGCTAATCATTGCACTCCAAGAATTATTGAGAAAAAAGTTAAAGCAATGAAGAAAGACTTTCCTAAATTAAAAATTAAATCTTTTAATGAAAATGATCTTGAGAAAATGAAGATGGGATCTTTTTTATCAGTAGGTCGAGGTAGTGATGAGCCTTCAAGAATGATGGTTATAGAGTATAACGGTGGAAATCCATCTGATAAGCCTGTTGCGCTTGTTGGAAAAGGTATTACGTTTGATACCGGTGGGGTCTCATTGAAACCACCACAAGGTATGGATGAAATGAAATGGGATATGTGCGGAGCTGCAACTGTCTTTGGGGTCATGTCTACACTTGCAAGGCTTGATGCAAAAGTTAATGTTGTTGGTGTTATGGCTTGTGCTGAAAACATGTGTTCAGCAAAAGCAACTAAACCTGGCGATGTCGTAACTTCAATGTCTGGTCAAACTATAGAAATATTAAATACTGATGCTGAAGGTAGATTGGTCTTATGTGATGCGCTTACATTTGTCGGAAAGTATAAGCCTTCTTACGTAATTGACATGGCCACGTTAACAGGTGCTGTAGTAGTGGCTTTAGGTAGACATGCAAGTGGGGTCATGGGTAATGATCAGTATCTTGCAGATATGATTGTTGATGCAGGTGAGGAATCTGGTGATAGAGCATGGGAGCTTCCATTATGGGATGAGCATCAATCATGTACAAAAACTGATTATGCTGATTTAGCAAATATTGGTGGAGGTAGAGAGGCTGGAACCATTCACGCTGCTGCCTTTTTATCTAAATTTACTAATGACTACAAGTGGGCGCATTTAGATATTGCTGCAACCGCGTCTTATAGCTCTCCTGTTAAGGCTGGAACTGGAAGACCTGTTCCTCTTTTAAGTGAATTGCTATTAAGTAAAAGATTAAAGTAAAAAATATCTTTTAAAAGCTATGGATAAGACATATTACCCTACTGAGATTGAGGAAAAGTGGGCAAAGATTTGGTCTGAGAGAAAGGTCGAGAATAAAGATTCAAAAGATTCTTTCTCACAGGTCATTCCTCCACCAAATGTTACAGGGACTCTTCATATGGGTCATAGCTTTCAGTACGCTATTATGGATTTTTATACTAGATATAATCATATGTCCGGTAAAGATGCTCATTGGCAAGTTGGAAGTGATCATGCTGGAATTGCTACTCAAATGGTTGTTGAAAATAATCTAGCAAAAAAAGAAATTACTAGAAATGATTTAGGAAGAGAAAAGTTTTTAGAAGAGGTTTGGTCTTGGAAGAATTATTCTGAAGAAAAAATTAAATCACAAATCAAGAGGCTTGGTTCAACAGTTGATTGGGATAAATATCGCTTTACTTTAGATGATGGTTTTAACGAAGCTGTTATTAAGGCTTTTGTTGAACTTCATAGAAAAAATAAAATTTATAGAGGCTATAGGCTTGTAAATTGGGATCCCGCTTTAAAAACTGCTGTATCTGACCTTGAGGTTGTGAGGCAAGAAAAAGATGGCTTACTTTGGCATATAAAATATCCAATACAGGATTCTAATGAATACGTTACTGTAGCAACAACAAGACCTGAAACTATGTTTGGTGATATGGCTATTGCTGTAAATCCTAAAGATGAGAGATATAAATCACTAATTGGTAAAAACGTTATCCTGCCATTTGTTGCAAGAAAGCTGCCTATTATTGGTGATGAGTATGTGGATATGGAATTTGGCACTGGTTGTTTAAAAATAACACCTGGGCATGATTTTAATGACTACGAAATAGGGAAAAAATATGCTTTATATGAAGCTGATGGTGAAGTAAAAACTTCAAATATAGCTAGTGATTTTAAGCCTATTAATATTTTTAACGATGATGCTTGGTCAAATGATAATGTGCCTGAACCATTTAAGAATCTAGATCGATTTAAAGTTCGCAAACTTGTTATTGAGAAGTTAAATGAATTAGAGTTATTAGAAAAAGAAGAAAAGCATCATATCAGCGTCCCTAGAGGCGAAAGATCTAATGTTGTTATAGAACCCAAACTAAGTCATCAGTGGTATGTTAAAACCTCTGAAATGGCTGCAAAAGCAAATGATGCAGTTAATAAAGGCGAAATTAAGTTCCATCCTGAAAATTGGATTAAGACATACTTTAATTGGATGGATAATATTGAAGATTGGTGTATTAGTCGGCAAATTTGGTGGGGGCATAGAATACCGGCTTGGTATGATAAAGAAGGTAATGTTTATGTTGGTTATGACGAGATAGAAACAAGGGATCATTACAAATTAGATAATAGAAAGTTATCTCAAGATAATGACGTCTTAGATACATGGTTTTCTTCAAGTTTATGGCCTTTTGCTTCGATGGGATGGCCTAATGATACTGAAGACTATAGCAAGCATTTCCCAACATCACTTCTTGTTACAGGTTTTGATATTATTTTCTTCTGGGTTGCAAGAATGATGATGATGAGTCTAGAGTTCACTAATCAAATTCCATTTAAAGATGTCTATGTTACGGGCCTAATAAGAGATGAGAATGGTCAAAAAATGTCAAAATCTAAAGGTAATGTAATTGACCCACTTGATTTGGTTTATGGTATTTCTTTGGATGATTTAGTTGAAAAAAGAACATCGAATCTTATGCAAGAAGGTAAGGCAGAAAAGATTGAGAAAAAAACTAGAAATCAATTCCCAAATGGAATTGAGTCATATGGAACAGACGCATTGAGAATGACCTTCTATTCTCTGGCAACTCACACTAAGGATATAAGTTTTGAATTAGGTAGACTTAAAGGGTATAGAAATTTTTGTACGAAAATATGGAATGCTGCTAGATTTATAAATGGATATCCATCTGGCAATCAAGTATTTACACCTTCTAATGATATTGATAATTGGATTGAAGAGGAATTTAATAAATCATCTAAAAAAATTAAAAAGAACATCCAAGAATATCGATTAGATTTCGCTGTAAATGAGGTATATGAATTCTTTTGGAGTAAATTCTGTGATATTTATATCGAAGAATGTAAGAAAACGAGTAATACCAATAATCTAAGACCTATGCTTCAAAAGATCTTAGTTATGATGCACCCTTTTGCACCGTTTATTACTGAAGAAATTCATACACTGCTATTTAATAAACAAATTATTGAATAATAAAAGCTTTATGCTTTTTGGAAATTATAGATACTACCAGTATTAAATATCTGAGTTAGCTCATCAAGCACCGTATAACTTTCATTTACCAAGTCCGGGTCTGCTAGCTCATTAATATTTAAATTGTCTCTATAAGATGAATTAATAAGGTTCTCTAATCTAGCTAGTAGTGATGGATTAAGAAGAAAATTAGGATTTATATTATTAAACTCATCTTCATTAACAACTATTTTAAACCGTAAGCATGCAGGCCCTCCTCCATTCATCATGCTTTGCTTTATATCGACATATCTTAAATCTTGAATAGGTGAGTTAGTTTTAATATTTTCAAGCCATTTAGTGCATTCAGGAAAATTCTTCACTTCACTTGGCATTATAAAAGTCATATTTCCATTAGAATTTAAAACAAGTTGAGAATTAAGTAAGTAGGAGCTTACCAATACATCAAGAGGAATTTCTTTTTCAGAGATTTCTATAAAAAATAATTCATTGGGATTCTTAAGGCTATTTTTTATTTTTTGAATCTCATATTTGCTATCTGCAAATGCTTTCTCATGATAAATAAAAACATTCTCAGTTGATAGGCTAACAATATCATTATGAAAACTCCCACTATTGATAGCTTCTATATTCTGTTTTAAGAAAAAAGTTTTATCTACGTCTAATTGATGAGATTTTGCAATATATTCAGATGCTGATTTTGTTTGTCTTGCTACAAAATTTAGATTAGTTTCAGAGGAATCTCTTCCATATACAAATATTTGAATACCTTTCTCTAAATGATTGTTAGATATTCTTAAATGATTAGCTGCCCCTTCATCACCCATAAGCTCAGATGGGTCAATAGGTTTGTGAATCTTAAAGTGGGAACTATTAAAAATAATATTAAGTTGATTATATGTGAACTCTGATTCAATTCTTCTGTGAGGCATTGAAAATAAATTAGCAGGTGTTATGTGAGCAATTGAATCGACAGAATCAGTACTTGGAGAAAATGTTGCTGCATTAGCAGCCCACATAGAAGATGCTGAATATGATTGATTTAGGAGTAAAGTTGAAGTCTTTGATGCAGATAAAACAATATCATTTGCGCTTCCTGAAAAGCCTTGCTTTCGAAGTGACTCTAAATGAGGTCTTTCATGAGGTAAGAATATGCCTTGAGGTATACCAAGATCAATTAACAATTTCATTTTTTCTAAACCTTGAAGAGCCGCTTTTTTAGGATTAGAGATTTTTTTACTATTCTTAAAAGAAGCTATGTTCCCCTCAGAAAGCCCGGAATAGTTATGAGTTGGTCCGATAAGACCATCAAAATTTAACTCACCTCTATACATGACTAGAAATTGTCGTTAACAACGCTTGCTACAGGCCATGCGCAGTAATCAGCAGCATAAAAACCAGCTGGTCTTAAGTTTCCACTCATACCAGAACCTCCAAAAGGCGCACTACCTGAGGCTCCTGTAGTCGTTGCATTAAAATTTATTATTCCAGCTGAAACCTCATTAATAAAATGATTAAAAAGTTCCTTTTTATCCGAAATAAGTCCAGCAGAAAGACCAAATGAAGTGTTATTTGCCTCATAAGTAGCTTCTTCAAATGTATCAACAAATTTTATCTGGATCATTGGTCCAAACATCTCTTTATCAATGATCTTTTTTACCCCAGTCATATCTATTATCGATGGAGTTACATAATTACCTTTAGATTTAATATGCCTACCTCTTAAAATAACTTTACCACCTATTTTTATAAGAGAATCCTGAAAATTAATGAAATTTTTAGCAGCAGTTTTAGATATCAATGGTCCATAGAAATAATCTTTAGATACTTCTTTATATGAAAGTAATTTTGATTTCTTTTTAAGCAATTCAACAATTTTTTTTGATGATTTGGAATTAGAAAGTATTAATCTGCGTGCACATGTGCACCTTTGGCCTGTTGAAATAAATGCAGATTCAAAAATTAATTCAGATGCTTTAATTAACTTCTTAGTATTCCAAACAACCAAAGGGTTGTTGCCACCTAATTCTAAAGCTAATATTTTATTAGGATAATTTGCCATCAACTTACTAAGTGACATTCCGGCTAAATGGCTACCAGTAAATAATAGACCATTTGTTTTGGGGTGCTTAGCAAGACTTCTTACGACACCTTTTGAGCCATGAAGAAGGTTAATAACGCCATTTGGAATTCCTGCTTCATGCCATAATTGAACCATTAATTCACCTACTAAGGGTGTATGCTCGCTCGGCTTAAAAATAATTACATTTCCAGCAATTAAGGCAGGGGTAATATGGCCGTTTGGAAGATGGAATGGAAAATTAAATGGACCAATAACACTTAAAACTCCATGAGGTCTGTGATTAGTAATTTGCGTATTTTTTCCTAAGGGGCTAGATGACTTACCTGTTCTTTCATGAAATGCATTTAAAGAGTTTTTGTATTTTGCAATAGAAGCCCCAACCTCAGAAAGACTATCTCCTACTTCTTTTCCTGTTTCCAGCTTAATTAGATCTTTTATTTTTTCTTTATTTATTTCAAGAAGCGTATAAAACCTTTGAATGATTTTTAGCCTTGAATCTAGACCTCTTTTATTCCAATCTGGAAAAGCTGCGTGCGCAGAATTAATAGCATTTAGAACTTGTGAATTAGATGCATAATTCCCATCCCAAATTAATTTATTATCAAGCGGGCTAATACTGCTAAATGAACTGCTTTTGCCTTCAGTCCATTTACCATTTATATATATCATTAAACATTCTCAATATTAATTCTAACTTCATCACCTGAAGAAATTTCTAAAACTTTTGCGGTTTTTTGTGAAATTTCTATAGTATTACTATTAATTAAATTATAGTTTTCTCTGACAACTCTATAATTATTTAAAGAAAAGTTAATTATGAATCCATAATTACTAAAATTGACTGATCTTTTTACATCAACTTTTACTTTAATAGAAGATTTTACGATTGGTATATTTTTTGCAAGAACTTCCATGCAAGGACCGCCATCTAAAATATCAATAAGTCCGTTAGATTTAAAGCCTTGTTTTGAAAGCATGCTTAGAGCAGGCATGGCATTTGGATGAGGTTTGCCTAAAACTTTTTGAACTCTTCTGGAAAGGAGCTCTACCATAAAAGGAAATTTTGGAACAGATTCGGTTATAAAGTGGTTATCTATATAGCTTAATCTATCTATACTAAAAAAATCTAAATTAAAAAAAGCCTTACTAAATGAATCCCAAAAATATGATTTTCCATTTTTATCTTTCCAGCCTCTTATCTCTACAAGAATCTTTTTATCAAACCTAGCCTGATGAGAAGCTATTAGCTGAAGCCTTGCAAATGATAATAAAGATCCTCGACCTCTTCCCCTTGAAGCTGGGTCTATAAAGATAGTGCCTAATTCAGAATAAGGTTTGTGCAATAGATATAACTGCAGGGTTTCAGCCTCTTTTTCAAAATTATAAGCTGCAGAAGATAGCTTGATTGTTTTTAATTTAAAAAATACAGACGGCTTATCTTTAGATATTGATGTATATATAGCTGAAATGCCTATTATTTTTTTATCATTTTCTAATACAAAGAGGTAAGTTTCTTTATTTGGGTTAGCAGATTTTTTATTTGCAGATGCTATAGACCATTCAATTCTTTCTTGAACTTCCTTTTTATTCTTTGGCATGGTGGTCATGCCCATTCCAGTTTTCTTTATGAGTTTTGTAACTTGTTGAAGATCAGAAGTTTTTACCAGTCTAACAACCTGCATAAGCTATCTTAAAGAATCATTTTTATGGTGATAGAATTTGTAAGTTGAGCTTACAGGGATGTCTGTACCAGCAACACGACTTCTTGATTCAGTTACTGAGATTGCATCAATATCGTTATCACCATTAGAATCTAGCCATAAAGTATTAATAGTCTTATCAGGGAAATTTACTGTCGAAGTCAAATCCTCTTCAGTCCATATGTAGCTTGTTACAACATAGGTTCCAACTACAACTGCACCACCATTACCCAAATCATCAGCACTAGCGGCTGCCGACGACTCAATTGTATAAGTGTCATCAGAGGGAGTTGAGGTGATTGTGAATTGTCCATTTAGAATTTCAGCTGTGATGTTTCCACCTAAGCCTTCTGCGCCACTATATGTAACTAATTGAGAGAATTTAGCCCCATGAGCAGTTTGATTAACTGTTAGAATTGCTGATCCCTCAGCAGCTGTAAAAGTAATATCACCGGCAGAAGTCGCAACATCAGTGTCGTATGAAGATTTTTGATATGCACTAAACATTTTGCTAGTACATGATTCTTGAACGCAATCTATTGGAGCAAGTAGATCAAAGTCATTATCTAAATCTAGATCAAGTATTATCCAATCATTAGTAAATTTAAGTGATGAGGATAGTAAGGCTTGAAAGTCTCCATTGTCTTGAGCACTCATGCCTTCGGCTTGTCTTTCATATACTGAAAATTTTGTATCATTTTCGAGCAAGACAAGGTCATAGTAGCCATCTGAATTACCATCAACAATTGATATCTTTTTTGAATATGATTGTCCTGAATTTACTGAAGGTGTTAAAACAGCAGGGGCAGAAAGAGACCATTTAAAATCATTACCCTCTTCATATCTTTCTATAAAGTTTGTATAAGTACATGATGAAAGATCATTTTCACAAGCTGATCCCACTAAATCAATTGCATTATCAACATCAAAATATATCTGGGATGTGCCATAAAAGTTTTTCCAACTGCACAAAAATTCTAAATCCAGTGCGCATCCGGTGCTTGGGAGATATGGATCAAGCGCAGCAAATTCCGTGCTTAACTGAACAAAAGGATTGGTTGCTGTATTAGCAATAATATAAAAAGGGAGTCCTGCTGAAGAACCATCACCCTCTTTCGCCCAAAGTAATAAATCAACAAAACCATCGCCACTTATATCAACAGGGTCTACAGAAGTTACTGCAAAATTATTAAGATCAATACTAGTTGAGTTATCTACATAATCTGAAGAATTCCAGTTAGTAACATCTAATCCAGATTCAGAGCCTTGAAAATAGCACATATTAGAATCAACTACTTCACCCGATATAGTCTTAATAGTTTTTGTTGGAAGAGTAACTAAATCTTGAATTCCATCTAAATTAAAGTCACCAGTAGCAATCATTTCACCAGAAGTACAGCCATCAACAGTTAGTTCAGATGTAACAACCTCATCTCCACCAAGAACCTGAAAAAATCTAGGATGAAGAGCTTCAGCGCTATCACTTGGATCATCTAGTCTATATGCAATAAGGGTATCTTGAGCTCCGTCATTATTAAAATCTCCAATATAGTGACTAGATACTTTATGACGAGCTCCACTTGAATGGTCTATCGATAGTATCTCAATCGCATCCTCGTCTTTAAAATCTAAACTATCAAGAAAATCTTTCTCTAAAGTAACCACTGCCTGAGCTTGAGCAAAAACATTATTCTTTCTACACTCTATTCCATAACCGATAGGACCATTAGTCTTTGCAGTAAAAGTTTCAGTGCCTGATGTAGTCTTTTCACCACCCCAGGATCCACTTGCATAACATTGACTTCCATTGGAGGTCCATGAAAGTGTGTATGTTTCGTTATATTGAGCTGTTTCGACGCTTGATTCTAAAGTAACTTCTACAGTTATTGGAGTCACTCCAGATCCACCGCCACAGCCGACTATAAGGAAACCAAGTAAAGAGATTGAAAGGTATTTTCTTAGCATATTATTTAGATTCTATTTTTGTTAATAAGTTCAAATATAAAGATGTAATTCTATCATCTCTTAGAGCAGTCTAGACACATTTCTATGTGATCAATATCATCTTCTAGATATACATCTCCCCTTTCTAGAAAACCAAGATTATTATAAAAATTGAGCAATCTATGTTGTGCTGAAATAACAATATTATTTCCAGGATATTTCTTCAATAAAAAGGAAACTCCCTCAGTTGTTATCTTATTGCCTATTCCTTCTTTTCTATGATTAATAGCAGTAATAATTCTTCCCATTGATGATTCTAAATATTTTATTCCTGGGCTAAATGCTCTTAAGTAACCAATGAGCTTATTGTCTTTAAGAGCTAATAGATGAAAAGCTTTTTGATCAGCATAATCTGAATCAATATAAGGACAATTTTGTTCAACAATAAAGACTTTTTGCCTAAGGTGGAGGAGCTCATATAACTCATTATTTGTAAGCTCGTTAAATGTCTTCCATTTAAATTTAATATCCATTTATATTATAATTTTTTTATTTATTTTAACTTACATAAAAAGAAAATATTGGATATTAGATGCAACTTTATAATATAAGTATTATTTCTTACTATTATTCATAATCTTAATGAAATAAAATAGTTCAAGTTTAAATAAATAAAAGGGAAGAATGATAACAATTTATGATGTAGAAGTTAAAGATATTAATCTGGAAACTATAAATATGGATTCTTACAAAGGTAAGACTTTATTAATTGTTAATGTGGCCAGTGCGTGTGGCTTCACCCCACAATACAAAGGACTTCAAGAGCTTTATGAAAAATATAAGGATCAAAATTTTGAAATTCTTGCATTTCCATGTAATCAGTTTGGAGCTCAGGAAAGTGGAACAAATGAAGAGATAGCTGCTTTCTGCGATAATAATTTTAGTGTGTCATTTAAACTTTTTGACAAGGTTGATGTGAATGGAGAAGATGCATCCCCTTTATTTAAAATTCTAACAAAAGCTTATCCTGGAATTCTCGGAACTAAAAATGTTAAGTGGAATTTCACTAAATTTTTAATAAGTAAAGATGGCGCCATTATAAATAGATTTGGTTCTACAACTACTCCAGAGACGATTGAAGTAGCTATAAAAGATATAATTTAATTATATTGAGATAGACATTAATAACGCATCTTCTCTTGGGTTGCCTGGATAATACTTATCTCTAATTGCGTCTCTAGCAAACCCAAAGCTCTCGTAGAAATTAATTGCTTTGTGATTGCTTATTCTTACTTCTAGGTAAATTGTTTTAATTTTCATAGCTTTTGATTGCTTGATTACACGCTTTAGTAAAAGAGCTCCTTCGCCTGTTCCTTGATATTTTGTATCAATAGCAATATTTAAAATATGGCATTCAGGTGGAATTGCAGAATACATGGCAAATCCAATCACTTTAGTATCTTTAATAGATACTAGTCCCTGATGACCAACCTCGATAGAGGATTTTAGATTCTCAAATGACCATGGAGATGGATTAGTCTTTAAGTCTATTTCATAAATTGCATCAAGATGCTCTGTATTTATAAGTGAAATAGGCATATAGACTTTAGTTAATAAATATTTTTTTAATATCTTCCCATAGAGGTTTTTTAGCTGCTGGATTATCAATAATGGTTTTTAGGCATGGTGCTTGAATAAAACTATCAGCAAGGTCAACTGCAACACCAAATGAAATAATACCTTTAACTGAGGTTGATTTGGCTAGAATTAATGAGCTTAGCCCATTTTTTTCTAAAGGGTTATATGAATTTAATGATTCTTCTATCAATGGATTCTCAGATGTTATCGTCTTCATTATTGACATGAATAAACTTTGTTCCTCTTTAGAGTAATCTTTAAGGGGGGTCGAAAGAATAACTAAGACACTATCTCTTTTATGTAAAATAACCTCATTAAGCATATTTTGACCTAAATTTTTTCTTCTTTGATATGTAGAAATGCCCATTTTTGATAAGATTGAATAGGATTTAGAGGAAATAATTGCCATAAAAAAATTTTAACACTTACAATTGCATAATGGATAATCCAATCAAGAAATATAAGCCATTTGAGGCTATTGATATAAAAGATAGGCAGTGGCCTTCTAAAGTAATAGATATATCGCCAATATGGTGCTCAGTTGATCTTAGGGATGGTAATCAAGCCTTGATAGAGCCTATGGGCGCAGAAAGAAAAGATAGGATGTTTTCTCTTTTATGTAAATTGGGATTTAAAGAAATAGAGGTTGGATTCCCGTCTGCTTCTCAAACAGATTTTGATTTTGTAAGAGATCTTATAGAATCAAAAAAAATTCCAACAGATGTAAATATTCAGGTATTAACGCAAGCCAGAGATGAATTAATTGAAAGAACTTTTGAATCTCTTAAAGATATACCAAAAGCAATTGTTCATTTTTATAATTCAACATCAGCCCTTCAAAGAAAAGTAGTATTTAAGCAGGATAAAGACGGTATTAAAAAAATTGCTGTTCAGGGTGCTCTAAAAATTAAAGAGCTTGCAGAGAAAAATATAAATACTGATTGGAGTTTTGAATATTCTCCTGAAAGCTTTACAGGAACTGAATTACCGTATGCAGCAGAAGTTTGTGATGCTGTAACAGAAATTCTTAAGGATGTATCTAATCATAAAATTATAATAAATTTGCCTGCTACTGTAGAAATGTCTACTCCTAATATATATGGAGACCAAATAGAGTGGATGACTAACAATCTAAAAAATAGAGAAAGTATTTGTCTTAGTCTTCACCCTCATAATGATAGAGGAACAGCTGTTGCTGCCTCAGAATTTGGATTAATGGCTGGTGCTGACAGAGTAGAGGGTACATTATTTGGAAATGGAGAAAGAACCGGTAATGTTGATATTGTTACTCTTGCTCTAAATATGCTTACTCAAGGCATAGATCCGAATTTAGATTTTTCTAATATTAATTCTGTAATGAGAGAAGTTGAGTATTGCAACCAACTACCCGTTCATCCAAGACATCCTTATGCTGGAGATCTTGTGTTTACTGCATTCTCTGGCTCTCATCAAGATGCAATTAAAAAAGGCTTTCAAGCTATGAAAGATTCCAATGATCCAATTTGGGCAGTTCCTTATTTACCAATAGATCCTGCAGATTTAGGAAGAAGTTATGAAGCGGTTGTGAGAATAAACTCTCAATCTGGAAAAGGTGGAGTTGCCTTCTTATTAGAAAAAGACCATGGCATATCACTTCCTAGAAGGCTTCAGATTAGTATGAGTCAAAAAATACAAAAATTGGCTGATGAATCAGGAAAAGAAATAAGTAGTGCTCAGATATGGGATATTTTTCAAAATCATTTCTTGGTTGCAAAAAATAATTATTCATACATAAGTCATTTTTCTTCAACTCAAAATGATGTACATCAATTAGATTTAAAAATGTTAATGAATTCAAAAGAATCTATGATATCTGGATTAGGTAATGGTCCGATAGATGCATTTATAAGCGGTTTATCTAAAAAATTAAATATTCAAATAAAGGTTTCTGATTATCATCAGTCAGCCATATCATCTGGATCAGATGCAATGGCTGCTGCATATATTGAATTAGAAAAAGATGGGGAAACAAGTTGGGGGGTTGGAATTAATCAAAATACAACCAGAGCGTCTTTTGAAGCAATTATAGTTGGCTTGAGTAAACTAATTTAAGCCTAATCAAAGTTGGGTTCTCTTTTTTCAAAAAAAGCTTTTATGGCCTCTTTATTTTGATCATTGCCAAAAATTTTATTTTGGATTTCAGCCTCTTCAGCATAAGTTTCTAAGTATGTTTTTTCTAGCGCATTTCTCATAATCTTTTTTGTATTTGATAAAGACTGAGGTGCTCTTTTAGCAAGTCTCTCTGCCCAAGCCATTGTTTCTGATTCTAAATCTTCTAATAAAACTTTCTTATTTGCAATTCCAAAATTAATACATTCATCTGCTGTTATTTTCTTAGCTTCAATTGCATATTCAAAAGCTTTTGTATAACCCATATATCTTGTTAGAAGCCATGAAAGACCACCATCAGGAACTATAGCAATATTGCTAAATACAGATAATATGTAAGCGTTTTCAGACATAATCCTTAAGTCACAAGCCATTGCTATGGCTGCACCTATGCCTGCAGCAGGTCCATTAATAGAACCAATTACTGGCTTTGGCATCTCCATTATATTTTTAAAAATTGGTAAAAAGCCTCTATTAAGAGAGTCTTTTATACTAGTCCATGTTGACTCTGATTGAGTTAAGTCTGCCCCAGCAGTAAAGCCTTTACCTGCTCCAGTGATTACTACAACTCTAATATCATCATCTTCTCTAAGATTATTAGTGGCTTCTTGAAGATCCCAAATAAGCTGCTCATTAAAAGCATTTAAAACTTTGGGTCTATTCAGAGTAATTACTCCTATGCGGTTCACTTTTTTTAATGTAATTGTTTTAAAGTTCATAATCTTTCCTAAATTTGTAAAATTATTATATGTAATTGCTTAACTTTGGCAAATTTTAATCATGCCAGAATATTCAATGCCATTTATTTGTATAAAATCTAGCTCAAAACATATAAGCCCGCCCTTTTGCTCTTTGTCTGATCTAGACCATTTAACGATAGATGATTTTGACGGGTTTGATTTATAGAAAGTTTTCATTATTTCATCCAAAACTTTTTTACTAGGCATAGCAATGTTATTTAGATTAATGGCATACCTAAATAATTCCTTAGCTTCATTTTCTTTTAACTTTTTTAATTCTATTAGGGGGATTTGGTTATTAACTAAAATAGTTGCATATTTTTCAATAAATAGTGAATTAAATATCTCTAGTTTCTCTTGAATAAGCTCAGAAGTAAGTTGAATTCTTTTTTCAGAATTTTGCCATCTTTCATGTATGAGAGGCATGATTTTATTTCTTATATAATTCCTATCCTGATTCGACTCCTTATTGGATTCATCTTCAATATAGTCAATTTTATTAGTTGTAATAAAATCTAGTAATTCTTTTTTTGAAAATTTTAATAAGGGCCTAATTAATGTGCCTTCGCCTATTTTTCTTTTAAGTTTTGGGCCTTGAAGACCATCAATGCCAGTACCTCTGAACAATCTAAATAATATTGTCTCAGCTACATCATCTGCATGATGTCCTAATAATAATTGCTCGTTATGTTTGACTACTTTGTTGAATACATCATATCTACCTTTTCTAGCAGCAGACTCTAATCCGTCTTTATTGGTTTCAATAAAGATATTATGAATGGTTAGTTCTATGTTTAATTTTTTACAAATATTAATACAATGGTCTTCCCATAACTTTGCATTAATAGATAAATTATGATTTACATGAATTGCCTTAAGCTCGTTTAATCTTCCATCTTTTTTTAATACTGAGCATGCGTAAAGTAATGCTACTGAATCTATTCCTCCACTAAAAGCGACATATACTACTTGCTGTTTATCGATATAGTTTGAAATTATATTTAAATCTAACAAATCTATTTGCCAATAGTTATAAGTCTTTGATAGCGCCTTTCTAGAAGATCATTTATCTCAATGGTCCCAATTTTTTGAAGATTATCAATTAGAGAGGATTTAATATTAGCTGCTGCAGCAGCATAATCTCTATGCGCGCCGCCAGAAGGCTCCTTTATAATCTCATCAATCACATTTATTTTAATTAACTCTTTTGCACTAACTTTCATTGCTTCTGCAGCTTCTGCTGCATGATCTGACGACCTCCAAACTATTGAAGAGCAAGCTTCAGGCGAGGCAACAGAATAAGTTGCATACTCGAACATGGACACATGATCACCAACACCAAGTGCAAGAGCCCCTCCAGAACCGCCTTCACCAGTAACAACTACAATAATGGGTGTCTTTAATTCTGACATTACAGCAAGATTTCTTGCAATAGCTTCACTTTGACCTCTTTCTTCTCCCTCAATGCCTGGGTAAGCTCCCGATGTATCAATAAATGTTATAACAGGTAATAAAAAGTGTTCTGCTAATTCCATTAACCTTTTTGCTTTTCTGTAGCCTTCTGGTTGAGGCATGCCAAAGTTTCTTTTAACTTTCTCTTGTGTATCCCTTCCTTTTTCATGGCCTATTACAACAATAGGAGTTTCATCAAGATAACCAATGCCACCTATCAAAGACGAATCATCTCCAAACATTCTATCTCCATGCAGCTCATCAAAATCTGAAAATATACGAGCAATGTAATCACTGGTATGAGGCCTTTTAGGATGCCTTGCAACTTGAACAGTCTGCCATGTTGATAATTTTGAATAAATTCTTTTTGTAATATTTTTTTCTTCTTCTTCTAATTTAGCAATTTGGGAAAGTAGTTCTGGACTTTCACTAGCAATATCCTTAAGTGCTTGGATTTTGTCATATATATCAGCAATAGGCTTTTCAAAATCAAGAAATGAATTATTCATAATTTATATTTTAATAGAATCATTGCCAAATATACCTCTTAATATATTTAAATTTTCTTGAGAAGGTCGTAAAAGGTACTCTTCTCCAAGTTCTATTATAGCTTCAGATTCTTTATTAAATACTTTCAACTTTATAGAACAGCTTCCACTGCCCCAAATTTCATTAGGGACTTTGGAGAGATTATCTGTTAATTTTTCTAAAGATTCCTCAGAATTATTTTCTGCATTAATAATCAATGAATTAACTTTTGATATTAATTCATCCTCAACCAAGTTAACTTCTTTGAGTCTCATTCTAAACATTGTATCTCCAAGCTCCTTAGATCTGTAATCATCTATCTCGATTGAACCTTTTAAAACTAATATTGAGCTTTCTTTCAAAATAGAATGACAGTTTTCTAAAATATCACTTGTTATAATCCCATCCATTGCACCAGTTCCATCATCAAAATTGATAAAAGTAAGTGGTTTATTTCTTTTATCTTTGATTTGTCGAACTGAATTAATAAGACATACTAAACGAGCTTTTTTTGTGTCAATTTTTAAATTGCCTATTTCATGAGATCTTAGTGGAGCAATATTATCTTTAATAGCTTTAACGGGATGACCAGATAAATAGTATCCTAATGATTTTTTTTCAAGATTTAATTTATCTACTAAATTTAATTCTTCAATATTGGTATATTTTTCATAAGGATTGAAATCTGTATCAATTGTTGCAAATAAATCTCCTGAACTAGCTGAAGATGCGATAGCTTTTCCGCCATCTTGTAACATATCACTGATACAGGCAATTGCTACACTCCTTGAAGGAGCAATTGAGTCAAAGGCGCCTGCAAAAGATAATGCCTCTAAAGATTTTTTTCCTCCCAATTTAATATCAATATTTCTTGTGAAATCCCATAAATCTTTAAATTCATGACTATTTCTAACTTTGCTTACATGTGTAATAAAAGAATCAGCCACTCCCTTTATTCCACCTAAACCGTATTCAATTGCATTATCTTTATTAACGACAAATTTTTTCACCCCTGTAAGAATATTTGGTCTTAAGACGGTAATATCGAGCTTCTTGCATTCTTCAGTAAGTGCATATATTTTATCGGTATTACCTAATTCAGTAGACATAACTGCAGCCATAAAATGTTCAGGATAATAGGTTTTTAGATAAGCAGTTTGGTATGAAAGAAGTGCGTAAGCGGCAGAATGTGATTTATTAAAACCATAGCCTGCAAATTTTTCAATTAGATCAAAAATCTTCTCAGCTGTTACTTTTTTAATATCCTTTTTATCACACCCATCTACAAATATTTCTCTTTGCATTTCCATTTCAGCAACGTCTTTCTTTCCCATTGCTCTTCTTAAGATATCAGCCTGTCCTAATGAAAATCCTGCTAGGACCTGAGCAGCTTGCATAACCTGTTCTTGGTATAAAATGACACCGTATGTTTCTGAAAGAACTGATTCAAGCATCTCATGTGGATATGTAACTGGGACTTTTCCATGTTTTCTATCAACAAACTGATCATGCATCCCAGAATCCAAAGGACCAGGTCTATAAAGAGCAAGTAAAGCTGTAATTTCTTCAAATTTTGTTGGTTTTAATCTCTTAATTAAATCTCTCATCCCTGATGACTCAAGTTGAAAGACGGCCATGGTTTTTCCAGATGATAAAAGATCAAATACCTTTGAATCATCTAATTTTATTGAATGTAAATCAAGGGGTGATTTGGATTGTTCTTTTAAAAAACTATTTATTGATTTAGTAGCCCAGTCAATAACTGTTAAAGTTCTTAAACCTAAGAAATCAAATTTAACTAGCCCTATTTTTTCAACATCATCCTTATCATATTGAGTCATTAATGCTGAGGATTGCCTATCAAGATATGTTGGACAAAAATCAGAAAGTGCACCTGGGGCAATGACAATACCTCCAGCATGTTTTCCTACATTTCTTGTAATACCTTCAAGTTTAAATGCAAGATCTAAGACCTCAGAAACTTCAGGATCATCTTTTATAGTTTGTTTGAATATAGGTTGTTCTTTTATTGCTCTATCTAAAGTCATTCCAGGTACAAAAGGTATCATTTTTGATATTCTCTCACCAAGTCCATATGGTTTTCCAAGCGCTCTTGTGACATCTTTTACTACAGCTCTAGCTGCCATAGTTCCAAATGTAACTATTTGGGATACTGATTCAGCTCCATACTTTGAACTAACATATTCTATTACTGAGTCTCTTTTTTCTGTACAAAAATCAATATCAAAATCTGGCATTGATATCCTTTCTGGATTTAGAAAACGCTCAAAAAGCAGCCCATGCTCCATAGGATCTAATGCTGTTATTCCTAAAGCGTATGCAACCAATGAGCCTGCACCAGAACCTCTCCCCGGACCAACAGGAACTTCATTATTCTTAGACCACTCTATAAAGTCGTAAACAATTAAAAAATAACTAGAAAAGCCCATTGTACTAATTTGCGTTAATTCATAATCTAGTCTTTGTTTATATAAATTTTTCTTATCTTCATTAAATTCTTTTATTAACTTGTCTAGATTCTTACAAGAAAGATCTTTTAAATAGCTATTAAAGTCATGATCTTTAGGAACTGGATATTCGGGTAAAAAATATCCTTTTGATTCAAATGAAACATTGCATTGTTTTGCAATTTCTGAAGTATTGGATAAAAACTCATCACTATCCTTAAAAAGATCAAACATTTGCTGTTGTGATTTAAAGAATTGTTCGCTGGAAAACTTCTTTTCTCTATTTGGGTCATTTAAAGTTTTGCCAGTATTTATGCAAACTTTAGTCTCATGAATATCATAATCTTCTTTATTTGAAAAAATAACATCATTTGTTGCTATAACAGGTATACCTTTAGCAGAAGCTAGAGGTAAAACATTAGCGATGTAGTCTAATTCATCTGCTCTGTTTGTTTTTTGGACTTCGATTACAAAATCTTCATCAAATGCACTCTGAAAGAGTTCTAATTTTGTACTTGCATCCTCAATTTTACCTCTTCTTAGTAAGTCAAAAATATGACTAGATTTTCCACCAGATATAACTTTAATATCTTTCTTAAAAGAGCATAATTCTTCAAATGTAATTATTGGTGATGAGAAATTAGTATTGTTGTGTGACCGAGAAAGAACCTTCATTAAATTTTTATGGCCACTATTATTCTTTGCTAAGCAAAGTAACTCGTGAGCGAAATCATCCCCTTCAAACAAAACTCGAATGGAAGAGCCTGAAATAGGTTTAATGCCTTTTTTTTCAGCTTTTAAAAAGAATTTAACAAGACCAAACATATTAAGGTGATCTGTTAATGCTACGGAAGGCATATTATTTTTGGCAGCTTGATCAACTATTTGATCAATGGTTATTAAGCCATGAGAAATACTATATTCTGATGCAATTCTTAAATGTGAATAGGATTCGATCAAGAAATGACTCCTTTAAATGTCATCCTATGAATATCAGTTACACCTAAATCTTTTATCATTTGAAAATGTAATTTAGTTCCATAGCCCTTATGATTCTTAAAACCGTATCCAGGATATTTTGCATCAATTTTTGTCATATATTTATCTCTTTCAACCTTGGCTATTATAGAGGCAGCACTTATCTCATCAATAAATGAATCTCCTTTAATTATAGCCTCCATATCAAAATTAATGTCTGGTTTATATATGCCATCTATTAAAATTTTAGAAGGTTTTATAGACAATCCTAGAACAGCCCTCTTCATCGCAAGTAATGATGCTTGGAGAATATTTATTCCATCAATCTCCTCAGGTGTTGCTATGCCGAATGCATAAAAAGAATTTTTTTTAATTACTTCAGAAAGGATTTCTCTTTTTTTCGGTGACAATTTTTTAGAATCACATAACCCTAAAACTGGTTCTTTTAAAATAACCACTGCAGCCATAACTGGTCCAGCTAGACAACCTCTTCCCACCTCATCGATACCAGCAACTAACACGCTTAACTATTATTTATTATTGCTTTAGCTGCAGCATCAAATCCATCACCCTGAAGATGATGTTTTATTTTTATAAGCTCGCTCTGAATCATATCTGAATCAATTAATAAATTTAAAGAGTTAAATATATTCTCCGAAGTACATTCAGATTGAAGTAATTCTGGAAATACCTTTTTAGATAAAAGTAAGTTTGGTAATCCTATTAATGTAGTTTTTAACATTCTAGAGATAATAAAATAATTAAAACTACTTGTCTTATAACAAATAATCGGCGGAGCACCCAGAATAGCCGCTTCAAGCGTCGCTGTTCCTGAGGTTACTATAGAGTAGTTAGATATGGATAAGAAATCTCTAGCCGAATTCTCAGCTATTGTTATGGGTAAATCTTTATTTTGAATATGTTCCTCAATCTTAGTTTTTATTGCTCCATCAACAGCAGGAATTAGGTAATGAAAATCTTTTTTTTCAGCCACTGCTTTTTCTATAAAAGCGATATATGTAGGCATCATATTTGATATTTCTGAACTTCGACTTCCAGGAAGAATAGCTAAATATTTTTTATTTCTATCAAGTGAGTATTTTTGAAAAATAATTTCATTATTGGGTACCTCAATCTCCGATAGAGGATGACCGAGAAGAAAACTTCCAACTTTATGGTCTTGATAAAAATCATGTTCAAATTTAAAAAGACATAAAGTTAAGTCAATATACTTCTTGATAAGCTTTAATCTTCCTTGTCTCCAACTCCAAACAGAAGGACTAACAAGTTGAATGGTTTTAATGGAGCCTTCTTTTTTTAACGCTTTATGAATTGGAATATTGAAGTCCGGGGAATCAACTCCAATAAAGAAATCAATTTTTTCTTTCTTAAAAAGCTTTATAAGTAACTTTCTATGATTTAAGAGCTTCCGGAGATTCATTAAGGGTTCAACGATACCCATAACATGAAGATCTTTAAAATTAAAAATTGATTTTAATCCCTGTCCTTGTGTTAAAGGCCCGCCGACACCTACAAGGCTAATATTATATTCTTTGCTTAAAGATTGAATGATTTTTGAACCTAAGATATCACCTGAGTGTTCTCCAATAACAATACCTATTTTAATATCTTGTTTATTAAACACTTACCTTAAGAGGCCTCGTTCTGAAGAATTTATAGAATCAATAAATGCTTGAAGCTCTGGCCTGGCTGGCTTCTCTAATCTATCTACTCTTCTTAAAGCATCCTCAAGCTTGTAACCTTTTTTATAAATAAGCTTATAAGCCTTTTTTATAATAGTAATTGAGTCATCTGAAATATTATTTCTAGACATGCCAACAGTATTTATACCAATGACTCTAGCTGGATCAGCTGCAACCTTTATATATGCTGGGATATCCATAGTAATAGATGTATTCATACCCACAAAGGAATAGTCACCTATTCTACAAAATTGATGGATAGTTGTTAATGCTCCTATAGTTACAAAATCACCAATAATGACATGACCAGCAATTCCAGCATGGTTAGCAAAAACATTACTATCACCCAAAATACAATCGTGTGCGACATGAGAATAAGCCATCAATAAATTATCATTACCTATAATGGTTGTTGATTTATCTTGAATTGTTCCTCGATGAATAGTCACCCCTTCTCTGAAGATGTTGTTATCACCTATTTCTAAAGTAGTCTTTTCACCTTTAAATTTCTTATCAGGAGTGGCTTCACCAATAACAGAGAATTGATAAAATTTATTATTAGTTCCTATTTTCGTTGGTCCTTTAAGCACAACATGGCTGAGAAGTATGCTGCCTTCACCTATTTGAACATCCTCGCCTACATAGCAAAAAGGACCAATTTCAACTGATTCATGTATTACAGCAGAGTCATGAATAATTGATGTAGGATGAAATGCCATTTATTCGGGTCTATCAGCACAAAGAATCGTAGCAGAACAAACTAATTCATTATTAACTTCTGCTCTTGACTCAAATTTCCAAATACCTCGTTTTTCATTAAGGATTTTACTGTATAAATGGATATCATCACCGGGGCCAACTCTTTTTCTAAATCTAACTTTATCTACTCCAGCAAAAACATATATAGAACCTTCCTGAGGTAACTTATTCATAGTTTGAAAACCTAAAATACCTGATGCCTGTGCTAAAGCTTCAATAATAATTACTCCAGGCATGACTGGATTATTGGGAAAATGTCCACGAAAGTAATCTTCTTCACCTGTCAGTCTTTTGATTGCATGAATATCACTTCCTTTATTAATATTTATAACTTCATCCACAAATAAAAAAGGTTCCCTATGAGGGAGATATTTTAAAATTTCATCTTTTATGACTGACATGAGACTAGCCTCTTTTTTTAATAAATATTGATGATTTTGCCCATTCTTTTTGCTCTTGCGCAGGCATTATACCTACATAATTTCCACCTTTATCAATATTCTTAGTAACAAGCGTATGGGCGCCAATTAATACATCATCGCAAATAGATAAATGTCCTAAAATTCCAGAAAGCCCACCCATTTGTAAATTTTTTCCGATTACAGTGGATCCAGCAATTGCGCAACAGGCTGCAATAGCAGAATTTTCTCCTAAAATAACATTGTGAGCAATATGAATTTGGTTATCTAACTTAACACCATTATGTATTATGGTATCTCCTAATGCGCCTCTATCAATTGTACATCCTGATCCAATTTCGACATTATCTCCAATAATTAATCCACCTAATTGTTCAATCTTTTCATATCCATCTTTTGAGGGTGCATAACCAAAACCATCACTTCCTAGAATTGATCCAAAATGGATACTAGAAGACTCACCTAAGATAACATCTTGTACTAATGAGGAATTAGCACTTACATTGCTTCCTTTTTTTAGATGGCAATTTGGGCCTATAAAACAATTTGGGCCAATAAAGACACCGTCTTCAATAACAACATTTTCTTCAATAACAACATTTGCAGAGATGCTAGACAAATTAGATATATTTGCAGAAGGAGATATGGTCGCGCTTTTATGTATAGATGGTTTGTCCAATTTATTTTCTTTATTTATAAACAATGATGAAATCTTAGCATAGGCTAAATAAGGATCAGAGCATTTTAAAAGATTCGTACTAGATTGAGTTTCAATGCCAGCACTAACTATTACAGCTGCAGCCTGAGTACTATCTAGAAACTTTGAATATTTTTTATTTGCTAAAAAAGTTATTGATTCATTATTTGCTTCTTGAATAGAAGCAATATTACTGATGATGATATTTTCATCACCAGTAATTGAGGCGTCAATTATTTTTGAAAGTTCTTTAAGAGTAAAAGATTTTTTTTTCTGGCTCACAGATGAGTTTATTCATTCGCCCCAGAAGCTGCAACATCCAACATAGAAGTAACATCATCTGTTATATCTAAAGCAGGATCAGCAAAAATAACAGTATCTCTTCCTAGAAGCACTTTTAACTGTTTAGCAGCAAGAAGCTCTGATAGAATCTTTTGTAAAGAAGGATTCATGTCTCTAAAAATCTTTTCAGCTGTTTCATTCTGCTTTGCTTGGATCTGACCAACAATAAACTCAAGTTCTTGAGATTTATCTTGAATAGTCTTTTGTGCGCTAGCGACTTCTTCTTGGGACATAGTTTCGCCATCCTTTTGAAGAGTTTCAGCTAAAGCTTGTCTGTCTGCTTGCAATGTTTGAGCTTGCTCTACTTTTGCAGCATAATCAGAGTCTTCCTCTAAAGCTTTAAATGTTTCTTGTGCTTGTTGTGTTGATAAAACAGCAACTCTCATATCAATAACTGCCATTCCATCATTAGCGAATGAAGGTACGGATATTAATAAGAATGATGCTAAAAATAGTTTGTTTAAAATTTTCATAGTTGCCCCTTTGTAAGTTGACGTATTTTATATTAATTTATACTAATTTATACAAAAAGCATGAAATTATCATTTAAAAGACATTTCCAATTGTAAATTGGAATTGCTCAGTTCTCTCTAATGGACCAGCATTAGATGGTTTTGCTATAGCAAAACTCATAGGACCAAAGCCTGTTATCCACGTAACTCCGACTCCATAAGAATATCTTAGCTCTTCGAGCTCTGGTTCATAACAGTTGATCTGATAATCTTGGCAATTAGTAGAGAAAACATTACCAAAATCAAAGAAAAATGCAGATCTCATAGATCGCTGATCTTCAATCATTGGAAGTTTAAATATTAGTTGAAGACTTCCCTCAACTTTTACATTCCCTCCAATTGGCTGATCTCTATTGCTGAACATGTATGGATTGTATGCTGGTGAATCTGGCTCTCCATCTAAATCCAAATCTCTTAATGCCGGACATAAATCATTGATAGCATCATACTCATAGCAAGGCGCCTGTGTGCTTCTAGGGCCAAGTGTATTTGATTCAAAACCTCTAAGTGATCTTGGGCCTCCTGCATAAAAATTCTGAAAGAAAGGAGTAACAGCAGTGTCGCCGTATACATCCATGTAACCAAGCTCACCATTAAAACCAAAAATTAAATCAAGGAATCCTAGAGGTTTGTAATATTTTTGTCTTAAGTTAACTTTTGCATATTGAATATCACTACCAGGCAATACAGCCATTAACATTAAGTCTGTAGATGATCCCTCTGTTGGAAACATTCCTCGGTTAAGGGTTATTCTTGACCATACAGCTTGCATGCTAATTGTTTCAAAAATACTGCCTTCTGATGATAAAAAGTCTGATATCTCTCTTGCTGGTAATGTTCCTGAATCAATATCTGTCTTATCATAAGTTATATTTAAGCCTATTCTTTGTGTATCTGAGATAGGATATCCAAACTGTAAGCCAAGCCCAGCTGAATTAGTTAAATAATTAGCTACGTTAAATTCACCGTAATCAGTTTCTCTAAAGTATGCGTTGTAACCCCTACTAACTCCATCCATGGTGTAATAAGGATCAAAAAAAGAAAGATTATAAGATTCTTGATAAACACTTTTATTAATTGAAATTCCTACCGTGTTTCCACTACCTAAGAAATTTCTCTCATTAAGATTAAAACCAAGCATTAATCCAAAATCACTATATCCAACATTACCTCCAATCTGACCAGTCGTCTCCTCTTCAACTAGATATACCGCATCAACTTGGTCATCTGTACCTGGTACAGGAATAGTTTCAACACTAACATCTTTAAAATACCCTAGTCTTTCTAATCTTACTTTAGAATTCTGAATATTTTTATCCGATGTGGGCGCGCCTTCAAACTGCCTCATCTCTCTTCTTAAAACTTCATCTTGAGTAATCTGATTACCTGCAAATATTATTTTTCTTGTATACGTCCTTTTTCCAGCATTTACTGAAAAAACTAGGTCTACATCTTGAGTATCTTGATTGATTTCAGGAGATCCCTTAACTTCTGCAAATGCATAGCCTTCGTTTCCAAGCACCGTAGTAAAAAATTCTTCAATAGCCGTTATTGCCGCCTGAGAATAAACTTTATCTTTTTGAGTTTGAATAACAGTTTCGTAAGCTTCAGGTTTAATCGGAATATTTCCTATAACACTTACATTGCTAACAGTGTATTGATCGCCTTCCACTAAACCCAATGTAATATGAATACCTTTTCTATTTCGGGTTAAGCTGACCTGGGTCGACTCAAGTGAATACTTTAAATAGCCTCTATCTAAATAATAGGATTCAAGATTTTCTATGTCGCCTTGTAATTTTTCTCTAGAGTATTGGTTATCATTTGTTAGAAATGAAAGTATGCTGCCCTCTCCCAATTCAAAACTTTTCAATAAATCATCATCAGAAAATAGCTTATTACCTAATATATCAATACTTTCAATAGTTGCACTGTCTCCTTCATCAACAACAATACTTACCTCTACTCTATTTCTAGGCTTCATAATCTCATCAACTTCAACACTTGCGCCATATCTTCCTTGAGAAGCATATGATCTAACTAGCTCTGCTTTCATTTTGTCTAAGGTTGATCTCTTGTAAACTTTGCCCTCAGAGATCTCAACCCCATTAAGACTTTCTAGTAATTGTTCTGTTTTAAGAGCTTTGTTTCCGGAAATATCTATTGCAGATATTGATGGTCTCTCTTGAACAGTAATAATTAAAGTATTTAGCTCTTTACCAATCTGAATATCATCAAATTGCTCAGTAGCAAATAAGGCTCTAGTAATATCACCAACCTTTCTGTTATCTACCCTGTCGCCAACACTTACTGGCATTACATTAAAGATGCTGCCTGTGGAAACTCTTTGAAGTCCAACTATTCTAATATCATTAATAACAAATTCATCAAATGCAGTTGCTAAGTTAATAAAACTGAGAGATAAGATGACTAAAAATATTTTTTTCAATTTCATTCCTTATTAAAATCTTGCTACGTCGTTAAAAACAGCAAATACCATTAAGAATAGTATCATTACAGTGCCTGTAGCATATACGAAATTTTCTACTTTATCAGGTAAAGGTGCGCCTCTAAGAGCCTCAACACCAAGTAGGGTTAATTGACCACCATCAAGAGCCGGTATAGGTAGTAAATTTAATACTCCCAGACTAATACTTAGTAAGGCCATGAGATATAAAAAGGGTAGGATTCCTGCTTGAGCCGTATCACCTGCCATCTTAGCAATACCTATGGGACCTGAAAGATTTTCAGTACCCATATTGCCTGAAAACATTTTTCCTATGAATTGAAGTGTTTTAACACTGAGATTATAAGTTTCTTTTGTTCCTTTAATAACTGATGCTATAAAGGTTCTTTTTAAACCAAATCCAATTCCTAAAAGTTTAGACTCTTTTCCAGCACCATCTATAACTGAAGTTAATTCAACAGGGAAGATTTTAATATCATCTCCTCTCACTATTTGTATATCAGCCAAATTGCTTTCTAGGCTATTTAAAATAGCTGGTATTTCTGAAGCGTAAGATATGGTTGAATTATTGATAGCTATGATTCTGTCGTTTTTATTTAATCCACCCAATTCAGCAGCTCCTCCAACCAGCAAACTCCCTATTATAGGCAGCATTCTTGTTTGAACTGTTATTCCTAATGCATCAACTGGATTTTTCTGCTGCTCACTGTCAGTCAAAAAATTATTAACACTTAATACAATGTCTTTTAATGAGTTTGTGTTTTTTGATAGCACTGTAATTGATAACTCACCTGACATTCCTGCCTTTGAGAGTAGCTCTAGACTTATATCTTTTCTTTCTGAAACTTTAACTCCATCTATTGAAGTTATCTGATCACCTTTTTCAAACATATTGGAATTATTGACTTCATTAATAACAAGAGTTGATTGAGGATCTGGTGTTGTAGAGAAAATAAAAGAAAATATAAATATTGATAATATAAAGTTAGCAACTGGCCCAGCAAGCATGATGGCTGCTCTTTGAAGTTTAGGTTTGGTATCAAAAGTTTGTTCAAGCTGATCTTTAGTAAAATCTTTTTTCAATTCAGGCTCTAATTCAAACATTTTTTTTGTAATCATCGAAACATATCCACCTAAAGGAAAAGCAGATAATGCAAATTCAGTTCCATGCTTGTCAACTCTTTTATAGATAACTGGTCCCATTCCAAATGAGAACCTAGGACAGTGAACACCAAAATATCTGGCAACAAAATAATGACCACATTCATGAATAACTACCAATACAAATAAAAGGGCTATAAAGGCCCCTGCGTAGATTAATGTATCTATTAAATAATTCATTTTGAAAGTTTTAAGTTATGGATTTTATCACCTTCTTAGCCTCGATGCGTGCTTCATTGTTTAATTCGTTTAAAGTTTCTATATCTTGCGGGTTGGACAGCGGAATCAAATCAAAAGTTCGATAAATAACATCATAAATTTGAGAAAATTTTAGCTGGTTATTTAAGAAAGATTCAACAGCTATCTCATTTGCAGCATTGAAGACCAAGCCTGAAGAGCCGCCGGTGTTACAAATCTCTCTTGCTAGATTCTCAAGTTTAGATCTGTCTGAAGGGAACTCTTGAAAAGAAAGTTTTAGATTGCTGAAGTCTAATTCCTTAAATGCTATGGGAACTTTTCTGATATCACTTAAAGCATTAGCTATTGGAACTTCCATATTGGGATTGCTCATTTGTGAGATACTTGAGCCATCTATATAAGTAACTATCGAATGAATAATACTTTGGGGATGAATAACTAGATCAAATAATTTTTCATTTAAATCAAAAAGATATCTGGCTTCAATTAATTCTAAACACTTATTTACTAAAGTAGCAGAATCTATAGATATCTTAGAGCCCATTTCCCAGTTAGGATGCTTTAAAGCATCTTTAGGGGATATATTATTTAACTTAGATAAAGGAATGTCTAAAAAAGGCCCTCCTGAGGCAGTAATTATTATTTTACTAACGTCTGTAGTTGACTTGTCAGCAGGTAAACATTGAAATATTGCATTGTGTTCACTATCAATTGGAATAATTTGAGCGCCTTTAGCTTTAGCAAGCGGCATGAGTATGTCTCCAGCTGCAACAATGCTTTCTTTATTTGCAATCAGCACGATCTTGCCAGCGTTTACCGCCATTAGACTTGCTTTTAAGCCAGCAAAACCAACAATTGCAGACACAACAATATCAACTTTATTATCAGAGATAAGATCAAGTAACTCTTGGTCCGAATTTAAAATATTTTGATTTGGAAACGAGGAAGAAATCAGGTCATAGGCTGCTATGTCTTCTATAAAGATATTTTTAGGAGAAAAGTTTTTAATTATAGCTGCTGCTTTCTCAGTATTTTTACCCGCGGCGATTCCATATAAGTTTAAGCTATCACTATTTTGCTTAATGACACTTAATACGCTATCACCAATGCTCCCAGTTGCTCCCAATAAAAGAATATTTTTCATTTAAATACCTGAGATTTGAAATGTTAAATATAAAAAGGTGAAGATAGTTGCAGCTGATAAGTGAGAATCAATTCTATCTAAAATACCACCATGCCCAGGAAGAATAGAACCAGTATCTTTAAGCCCACCTCTTCTTTTTAGATAGCTCATAAAATAATCACCAACAAATGAAAAGAAAGCTGAAAAAGATATTATTAAAACCATTGAAGTTGGTAGCTGATATAAATAAGACATTAACAATGCAAATATTAAAGATGCGGCCATGCCTCCAAAGAAACCTTCCAAGGTTTTATTTGGACTAATATTTTTTAAAAGTGGCGTTTTCCCAAAACGTGATCCTGATAAGTAAGCAAAAGTATCTACCAGTGATGTGTTTACAATAATAATTAAAATTAATAAATGATTAATTTCTTCAATTTGGATAAGTAGTAATAGGCTAGAAAGGAATCCTAAGATAACCGCAAGTTTTAGAATATTGTTATCAAAGGTAATAAGATTCTGATTGAGTGAACCTAGTTTATTTATAAAAAGAAATATTGAAAAAATGAGCCAAAATAGAGCTAATAATGCTGTTAAATTATATAAAAAAAATACATTGAAGCTTAAAACTCCTAATGTAAATAAAATAATAAAAAATACATCTAATGCTAGGTTTTTTTTGTGAGTTAGGCCGCTCCACTCCAGATAAACAATCATAGAAAGAATAACTATTACGATTGTTGTTAAAAAAGTATTCGCAACATATATTAATCCTAAAAAAGGAATGACCATCATTAGGCCTGTTGCTGATCTATTTATAAATGTTTGTTTAAATTCTTTTTCCAAACCTTCTCTCCACATTTTTAAATGATTCTAGGCAAGATATAAAGTCTTGTTTAGTGAAATCTGGCCATAATTTATCTATAAACATTATTTCAGCATATGCTATTTGAAATAATAAAAAATTGCTGAGTCTTTTATCTCCGCCAGTTCTAATAACTAAATCTATATTATCAATTGGGACCACAGAAAATTCTGCAAATATATCCTCATTAATATCTTTTAATGATATTTTTCCATCTTTTACCTTTTCTGCAAGCAGCTTGGTGGTTTGTATTATATCTTTTCTACCGCCATAACCTAGAGCAACATTAAGTTGAAGGGATGGATTTTCTAAAGATGTAGCATCTTCTGCTAAAGATATTTTGTTAATAACATTTGGGCCAAAATCTTCTAAGTTACCAAAAAAATTTAATTTAACACCTTGTTCCACTAACTCTGGAACCTGATCAGAAATAGCTTTAATAATTAAGGTTTTTATTCCATTTATCTCACTTTTAGGTCGAGACCAATTCTCAGAACTGAAGGCATAAATTGTTAAAGTATTAATTTTTTGCGCTATACATTCTTCTACAATATCTTTTACAACTCCAACACCCTTTGCATGTCCTTGAGTTATTTTTAATTTATTTGCTTTTGCCCACCTGCCATTTCCATCCATAATAATTGCAACATTGTTTAAAGATGTTAATTGATTATCTATTTTGGGGTGACCCATGATGGTCAATTTATATTTCTAGAAGATCAGATTCTTTATTTTTTAATTCTGAATCTACAGTCGCTATAAAACTATCAGTCTCTTTTTGAATAATATCTTCAGAACGCCTCATGTCATCTTCAGAGATATCTCCAGATGATTGCATGTCCTTTATTTGATTATTGGCATCTCTTCTAATGTTTCTAATTGATATTCTGGAATTTTCAGCATCACTTCTGGCTTGTTTAATATAGCCTTGTCTAGTCTCTTCAGTTAAAACTGGCATTGTTACTCTTATCAAATCTCCTGATGAGCTTGGATTCAAGCCCAGGTCTGACGAAGCAATTGCTTTTTCTATCTGCGGCATTAAATTTTTATCCCATGGAGATATAACAAGTGTTCTATTCTCCTCGACTGAAATATTTGAAGTTTGATTTAAAGCAGTTAGATTTCCGTAGTAATCGACTTTGATATCATCAAGTATTGCAGGGTTTGCTCTTCCGGTTCTAATTTTGTTAAATGCAGATTTTAAAGAATCTAATGACTTCTTCATTCTCTCTTTAAGCGATTCATGTATTGTATTCATATTAAGATATTATTGTACCAATGCGATCTCCGCAAATGATATCTTTAAGTGCATGTTCTTTATTTACATTAAAAACATTTATAGGGAGCTTATGATCCCGAGCTAAAGTAAGCGCAGTGGCATCCATAACTTTTAAGTTTTTAGAGATAGCCTCATCAAATGAAAGTTCTGGATAGAATTTAGCTTCTGGGTTTATTTCTGGATCATCTGAATAAACTCCATCTACTCTTGTTGCTTTAAGCATCAGATCTGCTTGAATCTCAATAGCTCGCAGGCAACCTGCTGTATCTGTTGTAAAAAATGGATTTCCTGTACCTGCGGTAAAGATAACAACATATCCATCACCTAATAGTTGAATTGCGAGCCTTCTATCGTAGTGCTCAACTAAACCTGCTATGGGAATGGCTGACATTACTCTTGTTTTAATACCCGCTCTTTCTAAAGCATCTCTTAAAGCAATTCCATTCATAACTGTTGCTAGCATACCCATATGATCACCAGCAACTCTATCCATTCCAGCTTGATTTAGCTTCTCCCCTCGAAATAAATTTCCTCCACCAATAACAATACCTATCTCAGCATTTATTTCTTTACATTCTTTAATAGATGCAGCCATTGAATCAAGGATTTTAGGATCAATCCCATGCTCATCATCACCAGCAACAGATTCACCACTAAATTTAACAAGAAGGCGTTTATGTTTTAGATCTGACATGACTTTATTTTAATTGTTCAGCAACCTCGTCTGCGAAACTTTTAGACTCTACCTCAATTCCTTCACCAACTTTAAATCTTACATAGCCCATAACATCTGCATTATTTTCAGATAAAAGCTTACCAACTGTAACATCAGGATCCTTGATATAAGCTTGAGATGTTAAAGATACTTCTGCAAGGTATTTCCTTACTTTTCCTTCTACCATCTTACCCATAATTGCTTCGTCTTTTCCAGATTCTTTTGCTTGCACTTCAAAAATTGCTTTTTCTCTTTCAAGAACCTCATTATTAATGTCCTCTGGTGATTTACATAAAGGATTAGAGGCAGCAACATGCATAGCAATATCTTTAGCAAGACTTTCATCAGAGGTATTTGTAATAACTAGCGCTGCTAACTTTCCATCAGAATGCATATAAGAGCCTACTGACATATCACCATCAAAATTAATAGACTCCATTCTTCTTAATTGGATATTTTCACCAATAGTTTGTATTAAAGCTATTCTTTTTTCTTCTATTTCGCTCGATGCAAATACAGATACATCAGCAACTTTATTAGCTGAAATATATGAAGCAACTTCGTCAGCAAAAGCAATAAATCCTGCGTCTTTTGCAGCAAAGTCAGTCTCAGAATTAATCTCAATAATAGTTGCATAGCTTTCAGTAGAAATTATTCTAATAACTCCATCTGCAGCCACTCTAGATGCTTTTTTTTCAGCTTTTAGAGAGCTATTAGATCTTAAAAGATCTAGAGCTTTATCCAAGTTACCTTCACATTCAACTAGCGCTCTCTTGCACTCCATCATAGCCACACCAGACATATCTCTTAGTTCTTTGACTTGTGATGCTTTAATTTCCATTTTTAATCCTTGCTAAAAAAAATTTATTTTGAGTCTTCTTCGGAATCTTTAGATTCTTCTACTGGAGCCTCAGCAACTACTTCTTCTACTGGAGCCTCAGCAACTACTTCTTCTACTGGAACTTCTTTTTTAATTATTTCTATTTTAGGTGCCTGAACATCAGCAACAGGAGCGTAACCAGTTGATGATTCTATACCTCTTGCACAAGCTTCAGCTATTACCTTGGTAATCAATCTAACTGATCTAATTGCATCATCATTGCCAGGAATAACAGTATCGATTCCATCAGGGTCCGAATTTGTATCTACCAAAGCTATAACAGGTATTCCCATTTTTTTAGCCTCTAGAACTGCAATTTTTTCATGCTTGATATCAATAATAAAAAGAGCATCAGGAAGTCCTTTCATATGCTTTATTCCGCCAACACTTGCTTCTAGTTTTGTATGTTCTTTTTGTATTTCAACAGCTTCTTTTTTGATTAATTTTTCAATTCTTCCAGAGGAAACCATCTCTTCAATATCATGAAGTCTTCTAATTGAACCTCGAATGGTTTTCCAATTAGTAAGAGTTCCTCCCAGCCATCTTTTGTTAACGTAAGGTAGGCCTAATCCAGAGGCTTCTTCTTTAATAGTTTTACTTGCAGATCTCTTTGTACCGACAAATAATACTTTATTACCCTTTGAGCATATATCTTCAACTTTAGAAGCTGCAGCACTTAAATGCTCTTGTGTAATGTCAAGATTGATAATACTAATTTTTTTTCTTGTATCAAAGATGTATTGATCCATTTTTGGATTCCAAAATCTTTTCTGATGACCGAAATGGACTCCTGCATGCAGCAGGTCTTTTACTGAAACTATACTCATTTTATTTCTCCAGGGTTGATTCTCCAGTCCTAAGCAAAGTTAACTCTAAATAAGAGCACCCCAACTTTGCAGGTTCGGGACCTTCGTGTTAAAAGTTTGGATATTTTATAGAAAAATACACCAATATTAAAGACTATTTTATGATTTGAGAAAATCTTCAAAATTGTATAAACCTTCTTTTTGATTTTTTATCCAATGCGAGGCCTCTAAAGCCCCATCTGCAAAGATATTTCTTGATATAGCCTCATGTCTAAATTCTATTTTTTCAGAATCGCTTAAAAAAATAACTTTATGGATACCGAATATATTCCCAGATCTTTTTGAAATTATTTCAATATTAGAAATTAAATCCTCTTTGTCATTCAATTCTATAATATTCTTTAATTCAATTGCTGTACCTGATGGGGAGTCAAATTTTTGAGCATGGTGAGTATCTTCTATAAAACAATTTAAACTTTTTGTATTTAATTCAACAAAATCTTGAACTGATTTTTTAATAACTGACATTCCTTTACTTAAGTTAAAAGCTAATAGAATTTTTTTATTTTTGGAAAATTCTTTGATTTGTTTAATTTGCTCTAAATCAAAGCCTGTTGTTCCTATTATTATAGATGTATTAATATCTGATATAGATTCTAAAAGTTTTAAGGTTGAATCTGGATGTGAAAAATCAATTATTGTTTCTAAAAGATCATCATTTAAATTGGTGCAATTAATAATATCATCGCGGGAGTTAGATCTCTCTAATAAATTTGTACCCATTTTTCCTGAAATCCCATTGATGAAGATACCAGTCATAAATTAATCATTCTTATGCACATTATCAGAAGCTTTAATAAATGATTCTTGAATTGGATAATTTGTTGAGGTTTTTAAGGACTCTGTAAATGATTTCAGTGCTTTTAATTGAGATTTATCTAAATTTGATGGGGTTTCTACGATCACTCTGCATAAAAGATCACCTCTTTTACTGTCTCTTACAGATGATGCTCCTTTCCCTTTAATTCTAAATATTTTTCCAGTTTGAGTCTGTGCTGGTATTTTTAGTGATATAAAATTTTCAATTGTTGGAACTTTTATAGATCCTCCAGTTATTGATGTCATGAGATCTAAAGGTGCTTCTATGTATAAATCTCTTCCCTCTCTTTCAAAGACAGGATTCGATGAAACTCTTATAGCAACATATAAATCACCTGATTGACCATTTTTTTCCCACTCACCCTCACCAGATAATCTAACTTTATCTCCATTATCAACGCCTGAAGGAATATTTACAGATAATGTTTTTTCTTCCTTGGTTGCACCAACACCATTACATGGTTTGCATTTATCTTTGATAACTTGGCCAGTGCCCTCACACGATGAGCATGATTGTTGTAATGAAAAGAATCCCTGCTGAACTCTGACTTGACCGGCACCATTGCATCTTCCACAAACAGATGGACTTGATCCTGCAGCTGCGCCTGATGAGTCACAGCTATTACATGGAGAATGAGAAGGTATTTTTATCTTTGTTTGAGTTCCAAGGACAGCTTCTTTTAGTGATAAATCTAGATTGTATTGAAGATCTTGCCCTCTTCTTGATCTGCCTCGAGATGAAGATCTTGTGCCAAAGACGTCTCCAAAAATATCTCCAAAAATATCTCCCACATTCACATCATTGAAGTTTGGACCTCCGCCCATTCCATCTACCCCTGCATGACCATATTGATCATATGCATTTTTTTTCTGTTGATCAGATAAAACATCATAAGCCTCAGCACATTCTTTAAATTTTTTATCTGCTTGGGGGTCATCCGGATTTCTATCTGGATGATATTTCATAGCCTTCTTCTTAAAAGCTTTTTTTAATTCTGCAGTTGAAGCTGATCTAGAGACTTCGAGGATTTCATAATAGTCTCTCTTTGACATTATTAATGACTCAGTTACTTGTCGTCTTCTTTAACTTCTTCATATTCAGCATCAACAGTATTTTCTGCATCTTCATTAGATTCAGCATCTGAAGCAGGTTCAGTTTGAGCCTGATCTTGAGAATATAATTTATCAGTTAAAGGAGTTAATACATCGTTAAGAGATTTTGTTGCAATTTCCATACTTTCAAGATCTTCTGAAGCTATTGCCTCTTCAAGTACGACAACAACTTTCTCTATTTCATCCTTTTCATCATCAGATAACTTTTCATCAGATTCTTGAACTGTTTTTCTGGTTGCATGTACTAACATGTCAGCATTATTTTTAGTTTTAACTAATTCTTCAAATTTTTTATCATCTTCTGCGTTAGCTTCTGCATCCTTAACCATTTTTTCAATATCTTCATCAGTTAAACCACTTGAAGCTTTGATAACGATAGATTGCTCTTTACCAGAATTCTTATCTTTAGCAGACACATTAAGAATACCATTTGCATCAAGGTCAAAAGATACTTCGATTTGAGGCATTCCTCTAGCAGCAGGTGGAATATCTGACAGATTAAACTGACCTAATGATTTATTTTGAGCTGCCTGTGTTCTTTCTCCCTGAATAACATGAACAGTTACTGCTGTTTGATTATCTTCTGCTGTTGAGAATACTTGAGATTTTTGAGTTGGAATCGTTGTATTTCTTTCTATGAGAGGAGTAGATACTCCTCCCATGGTCTCAATTCCTAGAGTTAAAGGTGTCACATCTAACAATAAGATGTCTTTAGTATCACCTGATAATACAGAGCCTTGAATAGCAGCTCCTACAGCTACAGCCTCATCAGGATTTAAGTCTTTTCTGGCTTCTTTTCCAAAAAACTCCTTAACTTTTTTCTGGACTAAAGGCATCCTAGTTTGTCCACCAACTAGTAATATCTCGGATATTTCAGATTTAGAAAGTTTTGCGTCTGATAAAGCAGTTTTTAAAGGCTCTAAACTTCTATCTACCAAGTCTTCAACTAAAGATTCAAGTTTTGCTCTAGTGATTTTATGAACAAAATGTTTTGGTCCAGTGCTATCAGCGGTTATATATGGAAGATTAACTTCTGTTTGCTCTGAGGACGAAAGTTCGATCTTAGCTTTTTCTGCAGCTTCTTTTAATCTTTGCAGGGCCAAAGGATCGCTTTTTAAATTAAAACCAGATTCTTCTTTAAATTGATCAACAAAATAATCTATTAACCTTAAATCAAAATCCTCACCACCTAAAAAAGTGTCTCCGTTTGTAGAAAGAACTTCAAATTGATGTTCGCCATCCACATCTGATATTTCAATGATTGAAATATCAAAGGTGCCTCCACCAAGATCATAAACTGCAATTGTGGAATCGCCTGTATGTTTATCAAGACCATATGCAAGTGCTGCAGCTGTTGGTTCGTTAATAATTCTTTTAACTTCTAGGCCAGCAATCTTACCTGCATCTTTTGTAGCTTGTCTTTGCGCATCATTAAAATATGCTGGAACGGTTATCACAGCTTCTGTGACTTCCTCACCGAGATAGTCTTCTGCAGTTTTCTTCATTTTTTTAAGAATTTCTGCCGCCACTTGGGGTGGTGCTAATTTCTTCTTATTCGCTTCAACCCATGCATCACCATTATCTGCTTTAATAATCTTATAAGGGACCATATCAGCATCTTGTTTGACAACTTTATCTTTAAAGGTTCTACCTATTAACCTTTTGATTGCGTATAAAGTATTTTCAGGATTTGTGACTGCCTGTCTTTTAGCTGGCAATCCCACCAATACCTCATCATTATCTGTGTAAGCAACAACAGAAGGTGTAGTTCTTCCACCTTCAGAATTTTCAATAACCTTTTGTTGTTTTCCTTCAATTACTGCTACACAACTATTTGTTGTGCCTAAATCAATACCTATTATTTTTGACATCTCATTCCCTCTTTAATTTTTAATAACTGTAACTCTGGCTGGTCTTATAACTCTTTTATGGAGCTCCCAGCCTCTTTGAAAAACTTCACCAACTTCATTGTCTTTTTTAGCATCATCTTTTGTCATGGTTACTGCTTCGTGTTTTTCAGGATTAAAATCCTCATTAACTGGATAGATGGGTCTCATTCCAAATTTATCAAGTGCAGACTCAAAAGACTTTAAAGTAAGCTCAATACCTTCTTTGTCTTCAGATGAAGAATTTTCAGATAGATTGGCAAGTGCCTGCTCTAAATTATCCATGATTGGTAACAGCTCATTTAATAGCTTTTCAACTCCATACTTATGAGCTTTATCTACCTCTAAAATAGATCTTTTAATTGCATTATCTAAATCAGCTGCAGATCTTAAAAGTGCTGACTCAAGCTCAGTAACTCTTAATAAAGCTGCATTTTCTTCAGATAATTCTTCTTGCTCCTCTAATTCAGGCAAGTCATCATCTTCTGGGGCAGTAGAATTTTCTAACTCTTCTTCTAAAGATTTATCTTCTTTTGTATTTTTTGACATATTTATTCCCAATAGAAAATATATTGGGGTTTATGCGCTTAGTTCAAGTGGGTTTTAAAAAATTATGACTTAATTTTTTTTACGTACAAGACCATACTATGCTCAATTAGCTCAAATCCTCTGGCTTTAGCAATCTCTTTTTGTCTTTCTTCTATTATCTCATCATGAAACTCATAGACAGTTCCGTCTTCTAGAGACACCATATGATCATGATGCTCATCTGAAATAACTTCATATACAGCATGGCCTCCTTCAAAATTATGCTTTTTTACAATACCAGCAGCCTCAAATTGAGTAAGAACTCTATATACAGTAGCAAGACCTACATCTTCTCCAGATACTAATAATTCTTTATAGATATCTTCAGCACTTAAATGAGCTTCCTCGTCCCTAGTTGCATCAAGAACCTCAAGAATACGAATTCTTGGAAGTGTTGCCTTTAATCCTGTTTTTTTTAAATCAAAATTCTGTTCAGACATTTTTTAAAATTATTATCGTTTCTGTTATAGAACAAAGTATAATCCATCTTGTCAAAATATAAAGACAACTTTTAACTCTTAAGCAAATGAAACTGAATCAAACAAATATCTTCTCAATAATTCTTGCATTATCTTTTTTGGGAGCTTGTAGCTCTTTTGGTTTTTATAATGTTCCTGTTATTCAAGGCAATATTTTTGCAGAGGAAGATGTAAATAAACTCTCAAAAGGGCTTACCAAAGATCAGGTTAAATTTATTCTTGGTACTGCATTAATACAAGATCCATTTCATAAGAATAGATGGGATTACCTCAATAAGGTAACAGTTGGTGAGCTAGTAGTTTCAGATAAAAAACTAACTCTATATTTTGATTCTAATGAAGCTTTAGATAGCTGGGTTGTTGAAAATATATAACAGTTAGGCTTTCTGTCTTCTGCGTTCTTTTGGGTCTTGTTTTAATGGTCGATAGATTTCGACTCTCTGCCCTTCACTTAATCTATATCTTTCAGGAATAGGCTTAAAAACTCCATCTAAAATCTCACCATTAACACCAATAGTTATTGAGTGGGTTATGGAATCTAAAATACTTTTTACTGAGGGTAATTTTAGGATTTCAGCTACTGTTGAACTTTCAGAAACATCTAGATTTAAAAAATATTTTTCAACCTCACCTTGATATGTAAAGAATATTCTCATTCGGCTCTCTGGATAAAAGCATTTATATATTTAGTAGCAAAAGAATCTATTAAAGCCTGCCTCATAAATGGCCTCAGAAGAAATGGAACATCAAATTCCACATAAAAGCTTACCAAACAACCTTTGTCTTTTTTAATAACTTGCCAAGAAGCTTCTAGATTGTTAAAAGGTCCCTTCATTTGTTTAATTTTTAATTCTGTAGGAGTTTTATAATTTTTAGATTCAATAGAGTATTGTTTATTAAAAAGATTGAATTCTAGCTCCCCTATTTCAAAATCTTCTGTACTTGAGATACTTTCAGACTTAATGCACCCAGGTAAAAAATTTTTGTAATCTGTAAAATCTGAAATTAATGCAAATACTTCTTCAGAATCTTTAGCTATATATTCTTTATAGTTATATGTATTTGGCATTTATCCAAAAATTGCATTATAAAAAATTAGTCCAACTGACATTGGGGCAACAAACTTAACAAAGAATCTCCATGTACCAAATAGGATAGGATTAACATGTCCAATTTCTTGATTTATTAAATTTTTGTCCATAAACCATCCAACAAAAATTGCTATCAACATTCCACCTAATGGAAGAAGTATTTGATTAGCGATAAAGTCCATGGAGTCCAAAAAGTTTCTACCTGGTGTCAAATTAAAGTCACTCCATAAATTAAAACTAAGCGCTGAGCCTATTCCCAGCAACCAAGCAAGAAAAGATATTAAAATAGCAGCTGACTTTCTGCTCATAAAGCCCTCTTCAGAAATAAATGCAACTCCAGGCTCTAGCAAGGATATTGATGAACTTAATGCTGCAACTGATAGAAGTATAAAAAATAATGGCCCTACAATTTGACCATAAGACATTTGGTTAAAAGCTGTTTGAAGTGATTCAAATACAAGTCCCGGACCGCTATTAGGCTCTAGTCCAAATGCAAATATAATTGGAAATATTGCTAAACCAGCAAATATAGCGACTAAAGTATCTAAAGAAGCAACTGTAAAAGAGGTTGATATTATTTTTTGTTCTTTTGGCATGTATGCGCCATATGCCATTATTGATCCCATTCCTAAACTTAAACTAAAAAATGCTTGCCCCATTGCGCTAAGAAAAGTATTTGAATCTACTTTAGAAAAGTCAGGCTCAAATAAGAATGAGAATGCTTGAGCAAAACCACCACTAATAATTCCGTTTATAACCATAAAAATTAGAAGAACTCCGAGCATTGGCATTAATATTTTAACCATTCTTCCAATACCATTATTAATACCAGCAGAAACTATTATTGCTGTAAGAAACATAAATAGCGTGTGCCATGCTAAAAGGTTCATTGGTGATGAAATTATATTTCTAAATTGCTCAGCTGAATCAATTGCACCTGATGATGTAGCAGCAATAAATATATAATTTAAACAAATACCAGCTATTACACTGTAGAAAGATAATATCAAGATACCTGCAGTTATTCCGCTCCAACCAACTATTTGCCATGATGAGGTTGTATTAGAATCTCTTGCGGCAAGTTTCATTGCGTTAATTGGGCTATTTCCAGATCTTCTACCAATAATTATTTCGCTGATCATTATAGGAATTCCAATCGCTAGGATGCATAACAAATAAATAATTACAAATGCACCGCCTCCATTTGTTCCAGCTTTATATGGGAAACCCCATATATTACCGAGCCCAACTGCTGAGCCTGTAGCAGCTAATATAAAGGTCCATCTACCTACCCAGGAACCATGACTTTTAAGTTTTGATAACCTATCCATATTAAAATCCTAAAATTAATCTAACTATAAGGGTTTACTATATAAGCAATAGTTACTAAAAAACAAATAGAAACTAAAACTGTTAAGTTTTTTCTTAGTTCTTTGTACTCTACTTTTTGATCAAACAAAATATCTCTTTTACTTTCAAAATAATAGAAAGCATTAAAACCAACTAAACTAAGACTTAATGCTGACATCGGATTTATAAAAGTCATCCCTAAAATAAGGCATCCAAAAAGAGAAAAAGATATTCCATAAATAAGATTTAAGCTTTGCGAATAATTATTGTCACTCCATCCCCAAGACATCCCTCCTAAAAACGAAAGAATCATTGAGCTATAAAAAGAAAGAGCCAAAATGGAATAGTTAGCTATCTCTCCACCAAAAATCCAAGGAGTTATAGAGAAAGAACAAAAGGGTATAAATCCCATATAACCAAGTGTTTTCTTTAATTGTAGTATCTTCAAAATTAATTAATCCTTATTAAGAGTTGCAGTTGTATTTAGTGCATTCATAATAATGTTATGTCAAAGCAAAAAACTTCAGTTATTGTAAAGAATAAAACTGCATCAAGGAACTTCATTCTAGGAGACTCTTATCAGGCTGGAATTGTGCTTGAAGGCTGGGAAGTTAAATCATTAAGAGATGGCAGAGTTGATGTAAAAGATTGTTATGTCACTTTAAAGAAAAATGAAGCTTGGTTGATTGGTATGAAAATAGATCCTCCTGCGTCACTAAGGCATGAGGTTATTGATCCAACAAGATCAAGAAAGCTGCTACTTAATAAAAAAGAGATAAAACAATTAAGTGAAACTATTGAGCAAAAAAGTCTAACTTGTGTTTTGACTTCGGTTTACTGGAAGGAAAATCATATTAAATGTGATCTTTCTATTGGTAAAGGTAAAAAACATCGAGATCAAAGGCAAGATATTAAGACAAGAGACTGGGAACGAGATCAGGGCAGAATTCTCAAAAATGCTAAAAACAATAGCCATCCTACTAAAAATTTCAAGTAATACTGTATAATCATCATCCCTATGGGGGCGAACAGGGTTCGACGTTTCTACTGGACTCCGAAGCGCATGCCAAGATTGTGGTAATTCTTGTAAAACATACTACAAAAAATTTAGTTGCAAATAACGACAACTACGCTTTAGCAGCTTAAT
>CAJJAC010000006.1 GCA_905181955.1 SAR86 cluster bacterium SAR86B | reverse complement strand
AGCTGAAGAAGCTGCTGCTAAAGCTGAAGAAGAAGCCGCGAAGGCTGCTGAAGAAGCTCCTGCTGAAGAAGTAGTTGCTGAAGAAGTAGTTGCTGAAGAAGCTCCTGCTGAAGAAGCTCCTGCTGAAGAAGTAGTTGCTGAAGAAGCTCCTGCTGAAGAAGCTCCTGCTGAAGAAGTAGTTGCTGAAGAAGCTCCTGCTGAAGAAGTAGTTGCTGAAGAAGCTCCTGCTGAAGAAGCTCCTGCTGAAGAAGCTCCTTCAGAAGATGAAGAGAAGTAAAGAAAAGTCTGATTTTATTCTTATAGCTACTATTGGAAAGTCTAAGGGACTCAAGGGAGAGTTCTTTATTAATTCTCTGTGCGATCCTAAAGAAAATATAACAAACTATTCTGACTTTAAAACAGGATCATCTAGAGAATCTATTAAGCTTCATTACATAAAGCAATCTGGTGATAAATTCATTTCAAAGATTAAAGACATTGATGATGTTGACGAAATTAAAAAATTAACAAATCAAGAGTTATTTATAAATAAATCTGAACTCCCGGAACTTATCAATAATGAAATATACTGGCATGATCTAATTGGTATGCAGGTTATAAATAAAAATGATGAAGATCTAGGGATTATCGAAGAGATTAATAATTTTGGATCATCTGATGTATTGAAAGTAATTCCATCTAAATCATCTTCAGATAAAGAAATAAGGCTAATTCCTTTTATCAAAGATAAATATATTATTTCACACTCAATAATAAACAATTTATTAATTGTTGACTGGGATTTAGATTTCTAAACATGAACTTTAATATCTTAACAATTTTTCCAGATTTATTTGATACGCTTGATCATGGTGTTATTGGAAAAGCTAAAAATAATGGTAGTTTTTCAATCAACCTTCATGATATTAGAAAGCATGCTGTGAATAAACATGGTCAAATAGATGGAAAACCATATGGAGGTGGGGAGGGTATGCTTATGATGCCTCAACCGCTAAAAAAATCACTTGAAGATATTCCAAAAAATAAAATTGGAAAAGTGATATATCTATCACCACAAGGTAAGCCATTAAATAATATAAAAGCTAAAGAACTTTCTACTGAAAAATCAATAACATTTATATGTGGAAGATATGAAGGAATAGATCAACGATTTATAGACAAATATGTTGATGAAGAAATATCAATTGGAGACTTTATTATAAGTGGAGGAGAGCTTGCAGCATTGTGCTCAATAGATGCAATTGTTAGGCACATCCCAGGGGTTCTAGGAAATGAAGATTCAAGTGAAAATGATACTTTTTCAAATGGTTTATTAAAAGGACCTCAGTATTCAAGGCCTGAAATATTTGAAGAAATGAAAGTACCAGATGTGTTGCTTTCAGGTAATCATGAAAAAATAAAAGAATGGAAAGAATTAAAATCTATTGAAGCTACTATTAATAGAAGACCTGAACTATTAAATAATGTAAAATTAACAAAAAAACAAAGAAAACTCTTGGAAGATTTAACTTCCCAGCGTATCCTATAGCACTTTTTAGGCAATAATCATGACAGACAAAGATAAACTAGAACAAGAAAACGAAGCTAAAGTAGAGCAAGCAGAACCTGTTTCAGAACAAGTGAAAGCTGAAGAAGCTCCTGCTGAAGAAGCTGCTCCTACTGAAGAGGTAGTTGCTGAAGCTGAAGAAGCTCCTGCTGAAGAAGCTGCTCCTACTGAAGAGGTAGTTGCTGAAGCTGAAGAAGCTCCTGCTGAAGAAGCTGCTCCTGAAATATCTACTGTAGAAAAATCTTCTGCTCATATTTTACAAGCCTTTGAATCCAGACAACTAAGAACTGATCTGCCTGCGTTTAGACCAGGTGATACAGTCGTGGTATCAGTTAAAGTTAAAGAGGGAACCAGAACAAGACTTCAAGCTTTTGAAGGTGTTGTTATGGGTGTCAAAAAAGGTGGAATCAATGCATCTTTTGTTGTCAGAAAAATCTCAAGTGGAATTGGTGTTGAAAGAACATTTCAAACTCACAGTCCAATTATTGATTCAATCTCTGTCAAGAGAAAAGGTGATGTTAGACAAGCAAAACTTTTCTATCTAAGAGAAAGATCTGGCAAATCTGCAAGAATTAAAGAAAGATTAGAATAACCAAATGAAAAAATATCATGAAAAGGATGCTGATCTAGTCTCCTTTCTTGATTCATTGTTTATCGAAAAAGGCCTATCTAAAAATACTGTTTCATCATATAAAAGCGATATTCTTGATGCTCTAGACTGGTCAATGACTAAGTATAAAGTCTCTTTAAAAAAAATTAAAAATCATGAAATAGAAACTTATATCAAGTTTTTATTTGATAAAAATTACAAAAGTAGCACTGTAAATAGAAAAATTTCTTCTCTAAAGGCTTTTTTTTTATTCTTATTAAAAAAAGGCTATATTTCAGAGAATCCTGTTGGAGATATACCTTCTCCAAAACAAGAAAAAAGATTACCAGTATCAATTTCAGAAGATGATGTAGAAATGCTTTTAAATGCTCCTATTCAAGATTCTTTTGTAGGCTGCAGAGATAAAGCTATGCTTGAGCTTTTATACGCAACTGGTATGAGAGTTAGCGAATTAACCAATCTTAAATTTTCTGACATTGACTTAACTAGATCAATCGTAAAAGTATTAGGTAAAGGTTCAAAAGAGAGACTTATACCTTTTGGTGAATCTGCAAATGAATATACAAAAATTTACTTAGAGAATAGATCTCAAAGAGGCATCAATAGATCAATACAGTATATATTTATAAGCACAAGAGGCTCAAAAATAACACGAGAGGGTTTCTGGCATAGAATTAAACTCTATTCCAGAAATATTAATGCTACAAAAAATATATCACCCCATACACTTAGACACGCCTTTGCAACTCACCTTTTAAATAGAGGAGCTGATCTAAGATCAGTTCAATTGTTATTAGGTCATAGTGACTTATCAACTACTCAAATATATACTCACATTGCCAAACAAAGACTAAGTGATGCATTAAAGAAGCATCATCCAAGAGGTTAACTATGAAAATTTTATTTAATTTAATATTTATTGCTTTATTGAGTATCAATATTTATGCATTTGATGGCAAAGATGAAATCATTGCAAAATTAGCAAATGTCCTCCCAGAAGGGGCAGAAATAATTGATATTACTGAAACTCCTGTTGATGGAATATATAAACTTGAGCTTGAAGACATGCAATCAGTTTACCTATCCTCGGATGGTAATTTTGTAATCATAGGTGAAATATTTCAGATAACTGGTGATGGCTTGCTTAACCTTACTGAGATGGAGAGAGATGTAGAAAGAAGGAATATTATTTCTGAGATTGATGATTCGGAATTAATCTCATTTCCAGCAAAGAATGAATTATTTTCAGTTGTTATTTTTACGGATATTGATTGTGGTTATTGCAGAAAGCTTCATGGTGAAATCAGTGAATATAATAAATTAGGAATATCTATTAATTACGCTGCATTTCCAAGATCAGGGCTCCAATCTGAATCTTACTCAAAAATTGTTGGAGCATGGTGCTCAAATAACCCAGCTAAAACTTTAACTACTTTAAAACAAGGAAAAGATATGAATTTAACTTACTGTGAAAATCACCCAGTAGAAAAACATTATAGGCTTGGAAGAAAAATTGGTGTCACAGGAACTCCAGCAATAATTTCTAGTTCTGGACAATTAATACCTGGATATGTTCCTGCGAAAGACCTATTGAGCAGGCTTCAAGGTTAAATATGAAAGAAATAAAAGTAGGTATATGCGGTTGGGGTAACGTCGCAACAGGTCTCTACCAAGCAGTTAATGCTAATAAAAAAATTATAGAAAGAAATACAAATTTAGATATAAAAATAAATTTTATTGGGGCAAGAAGAGATAACCCAAAATGTGATCCTCAGGGAGTAGAGGTTTTAAGAGACATTTTTGATGTTGTTAAACAAGATATTGATGTTGTCATAGAGCTTATAGGGGGAGTTGAAACTGCTAGAGAATTAATACTCTCAGCAATAAAAAATAAAAAACATGTAATTACAGCAAATAAGGCTGTAATTTTTAATCACGGTGATGAGCTCTTTAAAGCAGCAAGAGAAAATAATGTAAAAATTTTATTTGAAGCAGCAGTTTGTGCTGGAACTCCAATAATTAAAGTTCTTCAAGAAGAGCTTGCAGGAAATAATATTTCTAAAATATCAGGAATGCTTAACGGAACAACAAATTTTATTTTAGCAGAAATGGAAAAAGGAGCGGATTTTGAACCTATTCTCAAGATTGCTCAAGAAAAAGGATATGCTGAGCCAGACCCATCTTTTGATATTGATGGAATAGATGCAGCGCATAAGATAGGTATATTGTCACATATTGCCTTCGGAAATCCTCTTCCTCCTAAAGATTTTTATATTGAAGGAATTACAGAGATAGCAGGTGATGATTTTCAGCATGCTAAAGAATTGGGTTATGTAATAAAACATCTAGCAGTAGCAAAACAAGAAATTAATGCAGTTGAACTTAGGGCGCATCCAGCATTTATTAAAAACACTTCAATATTATCTTCTCTGGAGGGAGTTAGAAATGGCATAGAAATAGATACTGATCTCATTGGTAAAATTCATATTACTGGATCAGGAGCTGGTCAAGAATCAACAGCTTCAGGTTTAATTTCAGATATCATCCATTTAGCAGGATGCAATAAAGACTATTCAGAAGAGGTTTTTAAAAGCTCTAATGAGATAAAGATAGTTGAATTTACTGAAATATCGTTTCAGCATTATTTTTACTTAGAAGTTGATGATAATCCAGGCGTTATGGCATTAATTACGTCATTAGTTGCTAGTCATAACATTGGAATTGAGACAATAATTCAAAAGGATGAATTGGCTGATAATCAAGTCCCAGTTTTCTTTATTACAGATTTATGTGAAGAATTAAAAGCCAAAGAGCTCTTAAATGAATTTAAAAATACAGATGTTATAAAGAAAGTTAAAAGAATTAGGGTCGAAGCAGATTAATGTTATTTCACAGTACAAGAGGTGGAGATAAAGATAGGACTTTTGAAGATATCTTAATGCAAGGGTTAGCCTCTGATGGTGGCTTATTTATGCCAGATACATGGCCTCAAGTTAATCTTAATTTATTAAGATCGAAGTCGTCATTTATAGAGGTAGCAAAGGAAATAGTACCTTTATTTACATCATCTTCATTTGATAAAGAAGAGGTTATTAATATTTTAGATAATACCTGGCATGATTTTTCAGATGATGATATTGCGCCTTTAAAGCATTTAGATGATAACAAGGCTGTGCTTGAACTTTTTCATGGACCCACTGCAGCCTTTAAAGACTTTGGACTTCAATTAGCAGCAGCCTTTTTTAATGAAGTTTTAAGTAAAAATAATAAAACAGCAATTATTTTAGGGGCAACATCAGGTGATACAGGTTCAGCAGCAATAGATGCATGCAAGAATTTTAAATCAATCAAAACTTTCATACTAATCCCAGATGGAAATATGTCTGAAATTCAAAGAAGACAAATGACAACAATAGATGAGGATAATGTCTTTACGCTGCGTATAAGTGGAACATTTGATGATTGTCAGGATATTGTAAAAGATGCTTTTAAAGAAAGATCTTTTTTAAAAGATGACCAGTATTTATTAGCAGTTAATTCAATAAACTGGGTAAGAATTATTGGTCAAATCTGCTATTACTTTTATGCATCCCTCAAATTTAATAATCTTAATGAAGATAATAATTTTTCAGTACCAACTGGAAATTTTGGCAATGTATTTGCATGCTACGCAGCCCATAAAATGGGATTACCTCTTAATAAAATTATAGTATCTGTAAATGAAAATGATATTTTAAATAGATTCTTTACTAGCAATGACTATTCAAAGCAGAAAGTGAGTGAAACTGTATCACCAAGCATGGATATAAGTGTTGCCAGTAATTTTGAAAGATTAATTTATGATTTCTACTGCGATAGAGATGCAAAAATTTGTAATGATTTTTATGCAAACTTTCCTTTGGATTCGATTAATCTTCCGAATAATATGTGGGCAAAATCAACAGAATTATTTTTAAGCTACGCTGTTAATGATTTACAAACAATTAAAGCAATTCAGGAAGTTTATGAATCTCATAATTATCTTATTGATCCCCATACCGCTGTAGCTTCAGTGGCCGTTGATAACCTAAGCAAGCAATTAAAGAATTCCACACTGATACTATCGACAGCTCATCCAGCTAAATTTCCAGACTCAATTGCAGAAGCGGGAATAGCCATCAAAGAAATACCTAAGAGACTAAGTGATGTTTTTGAAAAAAAAGAACGAACATTTGATTTCTCTCCAGATAAGACTGCTATTTTTAATTTTATAGCTAATAATAATTTTTAAATATGGACTCCTCTGAACTTAAAAGCATTTTACTTGATCTACAATCAAGAATTATTGAAATTAGAAACGGTATTTTTGACGTTACTTCAAAAGAAGCAAGGCTGGACGAGATTTCTAGTCAGCTATCTCTGGAAGAAGTTTGGAGCAATCTAGATCTATCTCAAAAATTAAGTAAAGAAAAAGCCTCAATAGAAAAATCATTAACCTTTTTTCAAACAACTGAAATGCAAGTAAATGATAATTTAACTCTTCTTGAGATGGCTCTAGAGGAATCCGATCTAGAAACCATGAAAGAGATAGAAGTTGATGTGATGATCCTTCAAAAAAGTGTTGAAGATCTTGAATTTAGCAGAATGTTTACAAATAAAATGGATCCTAATAATGCATATATAGATATTCAATCTGGATCTGGAGGAACTGAGGCTCAAGATTGGGCTGAAATGCTTCTTAGAATGTATACAAAATGGGCTGAAAGTAGAGATTTTAATGTCCAAGTTACTGATCTATCTGCTGGCGACGTTGCAGGTATTAAGTCAGCATCTATTCTAGTTGAAGGGGACTATGCATACGGATGGCTTAGAACTGAGACAGGTGTTCATAGATTAGTAAGAAAATCTCCATTTGATTCTGGAAATAGAAGACATACTTCATTTGCATCAGTATTTATCTCTCCTGAAATAGATGAATCTATTGAGATAGAGTTAAATAATTCCGATGTTCGTATTGATACTTATAGGGCATCTGGAGCAGGCGGACAGCATGTTAACAAAACTGATTCTGCGGTGAGGCTAACCCATGAGCCAACTGGAATTGTTGCTCAATGTCAGAGCGACAGGTCTCAGCATAAAAATAAAGAAAATGCCTTTAAACAACTAAAATCTAAGCTTTACGAGTTAGAATTACAAAAACAAAAAGATGAACAGCAAGTATTAGAAGATAGTAAATCTGATATTGGATGGGGTAATCAGATTAGGTCTTATGTATTAGACCAATCGAGAATTAAAGATCTGAGAACTAACCTTGAATCAGGTAATACAACTGCAATACTAAATGGTGATCTTGACGATTTTATGAAAACAAGCCTTAAGGAAGGGGTATAAATGTCAGAAGAAAATATAGGTGGCGAAGAGGGAATTATTGAAGAAAGAAGGAAGAAACTTGAGCTTTTAAGAGAGAAGAATCAGGCTTACCTGAATGATTTCTTTAAAGAACATTATGCTGCAAACTTATCGTCTGAATTCGCTTCTTTTTCTAAAGAAGAGTTAGAAGAAAAAAATATAACTGGCATTTCTATAGCTGGCAGAGTTGTTCTTAAAAGAGTAATGGGTAATGCTAGCTTTGCTACCGTGAGAGACTCTAGTGGAGATATCCAAATCTATATAAGTAAAAATACAGTAGACCAAGATATCTATGAAGATTTCAAGACATGGGATTTGGGCGATATTATTGGAGTTGAAGGTAAGTTATTTAAAACAAGAACTGATGAATTAACAATTGAAGCTTCAAAAATTGTTTTACTAACTAAGTCTATAAGACCGATGCCAGATAAGTTTAAAGGTTTAGCTGATATAGAAACAAGGTACAGACAAAGATACTTAGATCTAATGAGTAATGAGGAATCTAAAAAAGTATTTATGGACAGAACTAAGGTAGTCGAATCTATGAGGACTTCATTAAAAGATAGGGACTTTATAGAAGTTGAAACTCCGATGATGCATCCTATTCCAGGTGGAGCTGTAGCAAGACCTTTTATAACCAAACACAATGCTTTGGATAGAGATTTATTTTTAAGAATAGCCCCTGAGCTTTATTTAAAAAGACTTTTAGTGGGTGGCTTTGAAAGAGTTTTTGAAATAAATAGAAGTTTTAGAAATGAAGGACTCTCCACTAAACACAATCCAGAATTTACTATGCTTGAATACTACGAGGCATACTCATCTTTAGATAGAACTATTTCTTTTACAGAAGACATGATTAAAAAAGCTGCAGAAGAGATTAATAACTCCTTGCAACTTCAGTGGGGTGAAGATTCTATAGATGTATCAAAATTTAGAAAGGCAAGTCTATCTGATCTTGTCTTAGAAGAAAATTCAAAATTAACAGAGAGTGATCTTAAAGAAATGGGCGGTAAAAAGCTTTTAGAGCTTTTTGAAGAAACTGTGGAAGGTAAACTTATTCAGCCAACATTTGTAATAGGATATCCAGTAGAGGTTTCGCCTTTATCTAGAAGAAACAATGAAAATCCAGATATTGCAGATAGATTTGAACTATTTATAGGTGGCAAAGAAATAGCAAATGGATTTTGTGAGTTAAATGACCCAGATGATCAAGCTGAGCGTTTTAAAGATCAAGTTAAAGCTAAAGACGCAGGCGACAAAGAAGCCATGGCTTATGATGAAGATTATGTCATAGCCTTAGAGCACGGAATGCCACCTGCTGTAGGCGTTGGAATAGGAATAGATAGACTAGTTATGCTTATAACCAATCAAACTTCGATTAGAGATGTCCTATTATTCCCTCAGATGAAGTCTTGATAAAAATCACCATCTAAATTTATCAAAATTTTCAGGATTAGCCCAACCTTTTGGATTATTCCAGTCTCTTTTATTATTATAAGTCTTTAAGTTATAAGCAAAGATACATAAGCCAAGTTTCTTATTTTCAAATTCCTTTTGAAAACCTAACTTTAAAAGATCTGAATTATCGATAGATTTATTTTTATTTGATATAAAAACAATAATTTTCTGGCTCAAAAGATTTTTAATAATTCCAATATCAGAAATATTAAATTTTGCATCATCAAGCACAGCATAAAGGTCGCTTTGTATGCTTAAATTATTATCAACAAAAGGCTGAATATATAACTGATCTAATTTTTTCTTACTAAGAAATTTAACTAAATTAGATGAGTCTTGTGAGGTAATCAAGCTAATAGAATTACATTCTTCTCCATCAACCACATCAGCTAAGAAATCTTCAATTAATTTATTCTGAGCAGTGATCACAAAAGATGTTTTACAGCCTCTCTTTCAGATTCAAGTTCAGCAATTGATATAGCAAACTTCTCTTTAGCAAATTCAGAAAGAGTTACATCTCTAATGATCTCTACTGATCCATCTTCCATTGTCATTAGCGGATATCCACAAATTAAACCTTCTGGAACACCGTAAGCTCCATCACTTGCTACAGCAGCGCTAAAGCAATCTCCAGCTTCTGTAGTGTTCTCACAAGCAATTATTGTATCTAAGGCAGCTTTTGCAGCAGAGGTGGCTGAAGAGGCTCCTCTTGCATCGATTACTGCTTTTCCTCTCTGTTGAACTGTTGGTAGAAAATCATTCTCAACCCAATCCATATCGTTAATAACAGATCCAACTGAATCATTATCAACAAATGCATTCTCAACGTCGGGATACATAGTAGGACTATGATTTCCCCAAATAATCATCTTTTTAACTTTTGCTATAGAGCAACCGACTTTCTTAGAAATTACTGATTTAGCTCGACTTGAATCCAGCATCGTCATTGCCATCCATAACTGAGTATCGACACCTGAAGATTTTTTGCCTATAAGAGCATTAGTGTTTGCTGGATTACCAACAACTAAGATTTTAGCATCAGCTTTTCCATATCTTCCTACCGCTTCTCCTTGAGCAACAAAAATGCCACCATTAATCTTTAAAAGATCAGATCTTTCTTCTATTTTCTTGCCTTCATAAATAATTCCTCTAGGAATACTTCCTACCAATAAAAACCAATCAGCATCTTTTGCAGCTTCAGAAAAATTATCTGTATAGGTAACATTTCCCATATGAGGAAAAGAGGAGTCCTCTAACTCCATGACCACGCCTTCAAGTTTACTTACAACTTGAGGAATCTCAACCAGAACTAAATCAACAATCTGGTCACCGAATGTTTTTCCATCTACCAATCTAGGTATAAGTGAATATGCTATTTGACCTGCAGCGCCTGTAACAACAACTTTAACTCTTGAATTCATTATTTTTCCTTAATTTACGAATTATTTATGCGCTAATTATAGTCCTAAATGTAAGATTTAAACGTGGCTTCATTAATTTTTTTGACTTTTTTATACAATGTTTCCAGTATTTTTGAGTTTCACCATCCATAACAATTAAAGAGCCATGAGATTGGTCTAAAGAGAAGGATATATCTTCATTTTTATGTTTAAAACAAAGCGGTCTTTCTTGCCCTAAGGATACAGAAGCTATGGCTGAATCTTTGCTCAACATTGACTCATCATCTGAATGCCATCCCATGCTATCTGTTCCATTTCTATAAAAATTAGCTAGTACTGAATTATATTTTTGCGATGTAATGACTTCAATCTTATTTTTAATTTCTAATAAGGCTGGATGCCAATTATTTCTTTCTAGCATTTTCCCGGAGTATTTATAATTACAGCCTTCATCTGCATACCAGCATTGCAATCGAGGTATTTTTATATCCTTACCAAATAATTTAATTTCTCCCTCAAGCCAATTTAATTCATCTAATGAGGATTCTAGCCATCTATCAGCCTGATCTTTTGTAAAAGAATCTTCGTAGTTTTTTATCGATAGATTAGGGTATTTAAATATATTCTTATGCATTAATATAAAATGAATTAAAAGCATCAATATTATATTTTATGAAGCAAATTTTTGATATTCCATTAAATAGAAATAATACCTGGAGTACTAAGTGGGATCTTTACAAGGATAAAGATATTATTCCTCTTTGGGTTGCTGATATGGACTTTAAGTCTCCTAATATTGTTGAAGATGCTTTTAAAGAGAGGATTGAGCATGGTGGATATGGCTACACGGAAATACCCCCAGAACTCAATAAGGAAATCATAAATTCCTATAAAAAAAATAACTGGCTTATTCAGGAAGATTGGATTGTATGGCTTCCAGGACTTGAGACTGTAATTCACCAAATCTATAATCTTATTATGGATACTCAATCTGTAATTGTTCCTCGGCCAATATATCCACCATTTTTAAATGCAGCCAAGCATAGTAATAAGAAGATAATTTTTCATGATCTAGAAAAAGTAGATGGAAGATTAGTTTATAACCTTGAAAAGCTTTCTGAAGAAGCTGAAGAAAATTCATGGCTTATGTTTATTAATCCGCATAATCCTGGAGGTACAGTTTTTTCTAAAGATGAATTAGAAGATTTAGCTACAATAATTAATAAAAAAAATATGTATGTATTATCTGATGAAATTCACTCTGATTTTATCTTAAATTCTGATGATCAGCATTTGCATATAGCGTCATGTAAAGATATGGCAGATAGAGTTATTACCATTAATTCGCTATCTAAAACATTTAATATTGCAGGATTAAATTGTGCTTTCTCAATAATTCCAAACCCTGCAATACGTAAACAGTTTCAAAATGTATTGAAAGGACAGACTCCATCACCAAGCATCTTTGGCCTGATAGCAACCCTAGCTTGTTTAAAGGGCGGAGAGGCATGGAAAAATAACCTTTTAGAATACTTAAATAAAAATAAAGATTTTTTACTTGAAGAATTATCTCCTAGAGAGGATATAGAAATTATAGAGCCCAGAGGAACTTACCTGCTTTGGTTTAAGGTTTTAAACTACCATAAAGCCAATCTTCAACAGCACTTTGAAAATTTTGGAGTTGGCTTATCTGATGGCAAAGATTTTGGGAAGCCTGGCTGGATAAGATTAAATTTTGGTACAAATCTAGAGCTCTTAACTAAGGCTATACCTAGGATTCATAAAGCTTTGGATGATCTAATATAATGAGCGGCGTACTAATAATCGGCTCAGGTCACGCAGGATGCAGTACTGCAATAAATCTTAGAAGATCTGGATATGAAGATAAGATCACCATGTTTTCTATTGAAGATGAATACCCTTATCACCGACCACCTCTTTCAAAGAAATTTTTTAAAGGCGATAGTTTAAAAAAAGATATCTTAATAAAAGGTGAATCTTTTTATTCAGACAATAATATTGATTTAAAAACTAATACAGAAATTACACAAGTAAATATAAAAGAAAAATATATAACAACACATGCAGGAGATCGCTATGAATTTTCCTGCCTTGTTTTTGCTACAGGTTCATCATCAAGAGTTTTTCCTGCCACCACATATCCAGGAGTAGATATTTACTATTTAAGAAATATAGCAGATGTTAATTGTATAAATAACTTACTCAAAAATTCTAAAAAACCTTTATTAATTGGAGGAGGATATATAGGGCTTGAACTTGCAGCATCAATGCAGGAAATGGGCTTATCTGTATCAATTATTGAGCAAGAAGATAGATTATTAAAAAGAGTTACAGCACCTGTTATGTCTAAATTTTATAAAGATCTACATGAATCAAGGGGTGTAAAAATATTCTGTGATCAGAGTATAGAAACTATAAATAAAATAGATAATAACTATGAGGTTTTAACCAATAACGGTATCTCGATTAGTACTGATTTAATAATTGCTGGAATAGGCGCTATCCCTAATAACAAACTTGCACAAGATTCTGGAATAAAGTGCAAGAATGGAATTATAGTTGATCAATATTGCAGAACTAACGTGCCCTATGTATTTGCTGCTGGTGATTGCGCAAATGCATTCAATGATCTTTATGGATACGCCATGAGGGTTGAAAGTGTTCCAAGCGCTAACGCTCATGCTAAAGTTATTGCATCTTCCATTATTGGCAACGAAGTGACGAATAGAGAATTGCCATGGTTCTGGTCTGATCAGTATGAATTTAAACTACAAATGGCTGGTTTATCAGATGAATATGATGAAATTTATATTCATGGAAAGATAGAAGATAACTCGTTTATGGCATGCTACGGTAAAGAGGGTAGTTTAATAGCAGTAGATTCTGTTAATATGCCTAAAATTTTTAATAATTATAAAAAAGCTTTAGCTAATAGCATGAGGCTGTCAATGGACTTAGTTAAGGATCCTAATTTTGATCCTTCTTCCATTTTTTCAGCTTCATATTAATTATATTTGGAGAATAATATGAGTATAAGATTTGATGATCAGGTTGCAATTGTTACAGGTGCAGGTGGCGGAATTGGAAAAGAGCATGCTTTAGAGCTTGCAAGAAGAGGTGCCAAAGTTGTTGTAAATGATCTTGGTGGAAGTGTTGACGGAAGTGGAACGAGTGATGCTGCTGAAGCAGTGGTTCAACAAATCAAGTCAGAGGGTGGAGAGGCGATGGCTAATGGAGCAAGCGTTACCGACTTACCCGCCATTCAAAGCATGGTTAAAGATGTTATGGATAAATGGGGAAGAATTGATATCTTAGTTAATAATGCTGGAATTCTTAGAGATAAAAGTTTTCATAATGTAACTTTAGAAGATTTTAATTTAGTCATGGATGTTCATTTTCAAGGAACTTTAAATTGTACACATACGATTTATCCAATCATGAGAGAGCAGGGTTATGGAAGAATTGTATTTACAAGTTCTTCAAGCGGAGTTTTTGGTAATTTTGGTCAAAGTAATTATGGTGCAGCTAAGATGGCTATGGTTGGCTTAATGAATACACTTAAAATTGAAGGCCAAAAATATAATGTTTTTTCGAATTCAATTACTCCTGTTGCTTATACAAGAATGACAGAAGGCTTAATTCCTGAAGATTTTGGTAAAAATATGCAACCTGAGTATGTTACCCCAGCTGTTATTTACCTCTCGAGCGATCAAGCTCCAAATGGCGCCATCATGTCAGCTGGTGCTGGTGTTTTCTCAAGAATATTTATTCATGAAACTATGGGTGTATCCCTTGGAACAGGTGAAGACATGACAGCAGAAAATATTGCAGCTAATTGGGATAATATTTCCAATATGGATGATGCAAGAGCTCTGCAAAATGGTGGTGAGCAAACCATGAAAATATTTGAATTAATTAATAAAGAATAAAAAATATTTTTTCAATTCAATGCGCATAAGTCATTATATGCATTGAATAACTTTGTAGTTTTAGCCAACTATTGAATAAATAACTATAAAGTGAAGAATTGCTGCTACCGAAACTAGCACATGAAAAAATTCATGATATCCAAAATACTTAGGGCTAAAATCTGGAAACTTTAATCCATAACTAATAGCTCCAACTGAATAAATAGTCCCGCCAGCTACCGTTAAACTAAAGTTAGTAAAACCCATAACCGATGATAAGACAGATAGATATGGAATAGCTACATATCCTGCAATAAGATAAATTCCAGCTCTCATTAAGCGAGGTATATTGGTAAATAAGAATGTTTGAAGTATGCCAATACCTGCAACTGCCCACATTATTACAAGTAGCTGCAATCCTAGATTTTCGGGTAATACAAGAAGACATATTGGGGTAAAACTACCAGCAATCATTATAAAAATTGATGAGTGATCTAATCTTCTCATTAATTTTAAAACCTTTGGTCTCCAGTTAACTCTATGATACAAAGCGCTGAATCCAAACATCATAAAGATGCCTATTGAATAAACAATTGTAGCTAAAAGTTCAGTAGAATTTGTACTTTTGTTGATTAGTGGAATACACGCACCAATCGAGATAAAAAACATCCATTCGTGAAAATAGCCCCTTAGTAGAGGCTTTCTCATATGATATTTCACTATTCCCAGTTAAGAGCCCCACCAACTTGATACTCAGTAACTCTAGTTTCAAAGAAATTCTTTTCTTTTCTTAAGTCAATGATCTCTGACATCCAAGGGAAAGGATTGGTTACGCCTTTAAACTCTTCCTCTAGTCCAATTTGAGTAAGTCGTCTATTTGCTATAAATTTAAGATACTCTTCCATCATGGCTGCATTCATACCCAATACACCTCTTGGCATAGTATCCCTAGCATACATAATTTCTAACTCTGTGCCTTCTAGGATCATCTGAGCAGCTTCTGATTTCATTTCCTCATCCCACAAATGAGGATTTTCAATTTTAATCTGATTGATAACATCAATACCAAAATTAACATGCATAGACTCATCTCTTAGAATGTATTGGAATTGTTCTGATGTTCCTGTCATTTTGTTTCTTCTTCCCATTGACAGGATCTGTGTAAACCCACAATAAAAGAAAATACCCTCAAGCACACAATAAAAAGCAATTAAGTTTTTTAGTAGCTGTTTATCTGTTTCCTCTGTACCAGTTTTAAAATCTGGATCAGATATCTCCTGTGTATATTTCAGGCCCCATGATGCTTTTCTTGCAACACAAGGTATTTCTCTATACATATTAAAAATCTCACCTTCATCCATTCCAAGGGACTCAATACAATATTGATAAGCATGAGTATGAATAGCTTCCTCTAAACTTTGTCTAAGAATATATTGTCTGCACTCTGGATTAGTTATTAATCTATAAAGAGCTAATACTAGATTATTGGCTACAAGCGAGTCAGCTGTTGAAAAGAACCCTAAATTTCTTTTAACGATAGTTCTTTCATCTTCAGTTAATCCATCCTCAGATTTCCATAAGACAATATCATTAGTCATATTTATTTCTTGAGGCATCCAATGATTAGCGCTTCCATCAAGATATTTTTGCCATGCCCAGTCATACTTAAAAGGCACTAATTGATTAAGATCAGCTTTACAGTTAATCATCATTTTTTGATCAACTTGAACTCTTTCGCCCATCATCTCATCAAGCTCTTCTATCCCAGCTGCCTCGTCTAGATTCTTTACAGCTTCTCTTGCTTTCTCGGCTCTAGAACCTTCTTCAATTGCTTTACTTGCATAGTTCTCAGGCCCATCCTCTTTTATTGCAACTGGAGCAGGCTCTGCTACTTGCTGAGCAGGCGCAGGTGTTTCTACAACTAGTGCCTCAGTAACACTTGGCAGCGCTATATTGTCTTCTTTACTATATTCATCCCAATTTAACATATTCTTTTCCCTTTAATTATTGACACGCCTCGCACTCTGGATCATCCAAAGAGCAGGCTGTAGGCACTGGAGCTGGGGCTCCTAGTTCTTGTTGCAGAGCTGATGCTCCGAGTTCTTGTTGTGGGGCTTTTTCTTCACCTGAGCTAACGGCGTTTAGCTTCCCTTGTTGTACAGTTGATTTCTCAGTTGATGTAGCAGCGATTGATCTTAGGTAGTAGGTAGTTTTTAAACCAGAGTACCAAGCCATTCTGTAAGTAATATCTAGCTTTTTACCATCTGCATTTCCTATGTATAGATTCAATGATTGACCTTGGTCTATCCATTTTTGCCTTCTACTTGCTGACTCAACAATATATCTTGGCTCAACTTCAAATGCAGTTGAGAAAAGCTTTTTAATATCATCAGGTATTCTAGATATTTGAGATAAACTTCCTTCATAATATTTAAGGTCATTAATCATAACCTCATCCCACAAACCTAAATCCTTCAGCTTACTAACCAGATGTGGATTCACAATTGTAAATTCGCCTGATAAATTAGATTTAACATATAGATTTTGATAGGTTGGCTCAATTGATTGAGTGACTCCAGTTATATTTGAGATAGTTGCTGTAGGCGCAATTGCCATAACATTAGAATTTCTCATTCCTTTTGAAACTACTTTCTTTCTTAATGTATCCCAGTCCAAAGTCTCTGATCTATCGACATTCAAGTATTCATTACCTCTATTTTCAGCCAATATTTCAATTGAATCTTTTGGCAAGATTCCTTTACTCCATAAAGACCCTTCAAATGTTTCATACTTTCCTCTTTCTATAGCAAGATCTGAAGATGCATTAATTGCATAGTAACTAATTAGCTCCATGCTTTTATCAGCAAAATCTATAGCCTCATCACTACAATATGCAATATCTTGCATATATAAAGCATCCTGGAATCCCATCATGCCTAGACCTATTGGTCTGTGCTTGAGATTAGAATTTCTAGCTGTCTCTACAGAGTAATAGTTAATATTTATAACATTGTCTAGCATTCTTATAGCTGTTGAGACCGTTTGCTTCACTTTCTCTTCATCAAGAACTCCATCTTTCATATGTCGTGCTAGATTAACAGAACCTAAATTACATACAGCTATCTCATCAGCGCTTGTATTTAAAGTAATTTCTGTACACAGATTAGATGAATGAATTACCCCAGTATGCTGCTGTGGAGATCTTAGATTACAAGCATCTTTAAAAGTGATCCATGGGTGACCTGTTTCAAATAGCATAGTAAGCATCTTTCTCCAAAGCTCCTTGGCTGGAATTGATTTAGCTTGATCCATTTCTCCTGCTTCTGCTTTTCTTTCATATTCTTCATACTTACTTTCAAATTCTTTTCCGATTAAATCATGAAGCTCTGGTGTTTCCCCAGGTGAAAAAAGTGTCCAATTAGCTCCTTGCTCAACTCTTTTCATAAATAAATCAGGCACCCAATTAGCCGTATTCATGTCATGAGTTCTTCTTCTTTCATCTCCAGTATTTTTTCGTAGCTCTAGGAATTCTTCAATATCTAAGTGCCATGTTTCCAAGTATGCACACATTGCTCCTTTCCTTTTCCCGCCCTGATTTACAGCCACGGCAGTATCATTAGCAACTTTTAAGAATGGAACTACTCCCTGACTCTTTCCATTAGTTCCTTTAATATATGAATTCATAGCTCTAACCGAAGTCCAATCATTTCCTAGCCCACCTGCCCATTTTGATAAAAGAGCATTATCTTTCATAGCGCCAAATATTCCATCGAGATCATCCGGTATTGTTGTTAGATAGCAAGACGATAATTGCGGTCTCTTTGTTCCAGAATTAAACAGAGTAGGAGTTGAGCTCATATAGTCAAAGCTTGATAAAAGCTTATAGAACTCAATTGCTTTATCTTCTCGGTTCTCTTCCTCAATCGCAAGACCCATAGCAACCCTCATAAAGAAGACCTGAGGCAATTCATATCTAACATCATCACAATGTATGAAATATCTATCATATAAAGTTTGAAGACCAAGGTAGGTAAACTGATTATCTCTTGTATAGTCTAGAGCATCACCTAGTTTCTTTAAGTCATATGTTTTTAGTTCAGGGTTTAATATATCTAACTCTATACCTTTATCTATATAGGCAATTAAAGCTTGTGGATAATATTTTTCCATTCCTTGATATGTTGACTCTTCTGCAACTCCAAGAAATCCTAGAGCCTCACTTCTAATTTGATCCATTAGTATTCTTGCTGTGACAAATGAATAATTTGGTTCTTTTTCAACCTTTGTTCTCGCTGACATAACAAGACTTGTTCTCATATCTGCAATTGAAACTCCGTCATATAAATTCTTTACGGCTTCTTCTAAGACTTCATTCATTGAAACCTCTTCTAATCCTTCGCAAGCATCATTAATTAATGTAGCAACCTTATCTAAATCTAAGGGAACTAGGGTTCCATCAGCTTTCTTTATGTTTATTTCAGGTCTGTTTGGTATGTCTACTAGTGGGGCTTCTTTTTTTCTCTCTTGTGTTCTTTCCTCTCTATATAATATATAGGTTCTAGCTGCTTTATATTCTTCACTTCTCATCAATTGAAGTTCGACTTGGTCTTGTATCTCTTCAATATGAAGAGTTCCACCAGAAGGCATCCTTCTTTCAAACACTTCCATTACTTCTTCAGTTGTTCTATTAACCTTTTCATGAATTCTATCGCTTGCCGCTGCATTACCTGATTCCACTGCTAAAAATGCTTTAGTGACAGCAACTTTAATTTTATCTTGTTCAAAGCTAACCACTTTTCCGTTTCTTTTTATTACTCTTATTTTCCCTGGAGCATTAATAGCTAGTTCGTTTGCTTGTTTTTGTTGATTTGCTTGGACGCTTGCCGCTTCTTGTGTTGTTTCGTTCAATGACATCTTTTCTTTTATTCCTTTCTACTACTTGTTATTTATTAACTTTTTTCGTTAAACTCTTTTTGCGGTTATTTCGTTTTTCTTGTGTTTTTGATTTAAGCTTAAATCATTAACGCTTTCTTTAGCCGTATGGATAATATTACCCACTGTGGATAAAGAAGCAAGAGGAAAACACAATATATAGTATATTTTTTTTACATATACTCTATATAGTGTATATAGCCTGTTATTGGCTTGTTGATAAAATGTGGATAAATTTTTATTTTTGAGGTTTTTTATGAAAGAAATTCTTACTATAGATCAAGGGACTACGAGCTCTCGCTCGATCATTTTTAATAAATCTCTGGATACTGTTCAGGAGTCTCAAAAAGAGTACAACCTATCTTACCCAAATGACGGTTGGGTTGAAGCTGAAGCTGATGATATTCTTAATTCTGTAAAAGAAACTCTTAATAATGTTCTGGATAAGAGCACCTCACTATCAAACATTGTTTGTTGCGGCATTACAAATCAAAGAGAATCTACAGTTATTTGGGAAAAATCTACTGGTAAGGCTATATATCCTGTAATTATTTGGCAGGATAGAAGAACTGCTGAGGTTTGTAATTCCCTAAAGCAAGACAAAGATATCTCTAAAATGGTTGCTGATAAAACTGGCTTATTATTAGATCCATATTTTTCTGCGACTAAAATACAATGGATTTTAGATAATGTTGAAAATGCAAGAGTTAGAGCTGAGAGGGGTGAATTGGCTTTTGGAACTATTGATACCTTTTTAATCTGGAATCTAACAAAAGAACAAAATCATCTAACGGATGTTACAAATGCATCAAGAACCCTTTTATTTAATATTAAAGACCTTTGTTGGGATGAAGAGCTTTTAAAGCTTTTTAATATACCGTTAAATTTACTGCCTGAGGTCGTTGCATCAGATGCAATGTTTGGAAATATTGAGATTGGTGATAATAGCATTCCTATTTGTGGCGTATTAGGCGATCAGCAGAGCGCACTAGTTGGACAAAACTGTTTTCAACAAGGCAGTATGAAAAGTACCTATGGAACAGGATGCTTTCTCATGGTTAATACAAAAGATAAATTATTTAGATCCAATTCTGGGTTATTAACTACCATCGGCTACAAGATCAACAATGAAGTTGCTTACGCTGTAGAAGGAAGTATTTTTTCTGCGGGAACTATCATTCAGTGGTTAAGAGATGAAATGAATTTTTTTAAAGACTCAAAAGATAGTGAAAAGTTTATAAATAAAGATGGCAGTACTAATAATTTGTTTTTTATTCCAGCCTTTACCGGTCTTGGAGCTCCTCAGTGGAATCCGAATATTAGAGCAAGTTTTTATGGTATTACCAGAGATACATCTAAAGAAGATTTTATAACAGCAGCATTTAATTCTTTGTGCTATCAAACTAAAGAAATCCTAATAGCAATGAAAGCAGATGGTCTCGAAGTAAAAGAGATGTCTATAGATGGTGGCATGGCAAACAATACTAGTTTTGCTCAATTACTTTCAGATATAACAAGTACCGATATTTCGATCCCAGCTAATACAGAAGCCACAGCTTTAGGAGCAGCCAAGGTAGCTGCAGTAGGTTGCGGTTTGGTCGATAATATTGAGATCTTTGATGAAATGGCCGAAAGAAAGCAACTTGTATCAAATTTTTCTCAATCTCATAAAATCAATTTTATGATATGGAAAGAGTATTTAGATACAATGCTAAAATTAAGTAACAGCATTCAAAATATTATTGATACAAAGGATTAATATGAAATTTTTAATATTCACTTTTTTACTTCTTCCCTTAGCAGCATCTGCAGCTTTTAATGATTATTCTAATTTGAATTCTTTTTTAAAAGAAAGTGATATCAATAATAAAAAAGTATTTGTTTTACTTAATAACAAAAGATTATTTTCTACAGATTATCACCCTTCTTCTTTTAAGAGAGCTCGAGATGAATATCCTCGATACCCATCAACAATGATTAAAAAAGGAATTGAGGGTTTTGTAGAAGTTGGCTTTAATGTTAATGAGGATGGTTCCACGTCAGATCATAAAATAATTACTTCAGAACCCTTTGATTATTTCGATAATAACTCTTTAGAAGAGGCAAAGGGCTTACGTTACACAAAGGATACAAATACAAATTATACAAATACCAAAGGCTCTAAGCATATGCATAGATTCACTTTCAACCTCCCGGAAGAATCTAGAAAAGTTCCAAATGGAGTATTCTCTTGTATGGAATTAATTTATCAAGACAAGCACCTTGCAGCAAAAAAATGTTCTGAAAATAGAGTTAGTATTCACAGCGGTTATACGGTTCCTTACGCAATGTCCCTTTACTATATGAATCAAAGTGATGAAGCAATTAAATTATTAACCGAGCTCCTTAAAGACCCTCAAGAAGAAAGCTTTTATGTTAAGGCTTTAAGTGCTTCAGCTGTTTCTATTTTTCTATTTGCAAATAAATCTTATCAAGAAATTATAGATTTAGAACCTTCCTTAATAGATATAAGAAAAGTTGGTTATGAAGAAGCTTTGTTGAATGCCTTTTATTATTTAGGCGTTTCAATGTTTTATGCAGATCAAAAAATAAACGCTTTATTTTATTTAAAATTAACACAGCAAGATTCGAATTGTAAAATTTCAGCAATGAATAGTAATGATGATATAAAAGCGACTAAAGCCCAAACTTTATTTAGATTAATACCTCAAAAGAGCTGCTATATTGATCAATTCAATAGAACAGAAGAAACATTAAAAGCTATAAATAAAATAATTTAGTTTAAATTCTTATAATTTCTTTATTTCCAAGGTCCTCAAGATATTCAAGACTGTGAGTCACTATTATTGCAGGAATATTTAGTATTTTAATTGAGTCTTTTATTAAGTGCTGCGTCTCAAGAATATTTTCTTTATCTAATCCTGAAAAAGGTTCATCCATTATTAATAGCTTAGGATACATAAGAACAGCTCTTGCTATTGCAACTCTTTGCTGCTGACCTCCAGATAACTCATAAGGATACTTATCTTTATGCTTTTCTAGATTTAATGAACGTATAACAGATAGATCATCTAAAGAATGCATCTTTTTATCTTTGTATGCGTAGCATGCATTTTCTATCGCAGTAAGATGAGGGAATAAGGCATAATCTTGAAAAACGTAGCCAATCCCCCTTTTTTCAGAAGGGACAAAATCCTCAGAGGAATTCAAAACAATATTATTAATTTTTATAAGACCTTTATCTGGATGCATCAATCCTGAGATGATATTAAGAAGGGTGGTTTTACCACAACCACTTTCACCTTGAATAATAAGAAGCTCACCATTAGCGACTTCAAAATTAATATTATTAAGTAAATTTTCCTCGTTGGGTCTTTTAAAAGATAGGTTTGAAATAAATAGGCTCATTTGTTAATAAAAAGTTTCTTCTTGTAAGGGTATGTAATAAACTAATCCCAAATTAATGCTTGGTTGATAATACCAAAGTCTAACCCTTACTAATACATGTATAAATATAAAATTTTCAATAATATTGCTGAAGATGGTATTAATGTTTTAAAAAGTCATGATTTCATTCTAGATGAAAATAATCCAGATGCATTGTTATTAAGGAGCCAAGTCTTATCAAGTGATGATTTCAATAAATCTCTCAGATGTATTGGCAGAGCCGGAGCAGGCACTAATAATATACCTTCAGAGGAAGCAACCAAGAAAGGTATTGTAGTTTTTAATACACCTGGAGCCAATGCTAACGCTGTAAAAGAACTTGTTGTTTGTGGATTACTTCTTTCATCTCGAGGAATTATCCAAGGCAATACTTTTTCAAAAACCTTAGATGGGCTTGATACTTCAGATTTAAATAGCGCTATGGAAGAGCAAAAAAAGCTTTTTAAGGGGACGGAGTTAAAAGGTAAAACCTTAGGAATAGTTGGTTTGGGCGCAATTGGATCTTTAGTTGCGCAAACTGCTCGAAGCATGGGTATGAAATTAGTTGGATATGATCCACATATTTCAATAGATTCCGCATGGAGATTACCAAAAGAAGTTGAGAAAGCTGAAAGCCTAGAAGCATTATTAAGCATATCTGATTATATTTCTTTACATGTTCCACTGGTCGAAGCTACCAAAGACCTTATATCAATAGAAAAACTAAAGCATTGTAAAAAAGGTGCAAAGTTAATAAACCTTTCAAGAGGAGGTATAGTAAAAAATGATGATATTATTTCTGCCCTTGATTCTGGAATTGTTTCTAGATTTGTTACAGATTTCCCAACTCCTGAATTGATCAGCAGAAGTATTTCAACCCAAGACGTTATTCTTTTACCGCATCTTGGAGCTAGCACGAATGAAGCAGAAATAAATTGTGCATTTATGGCATGTGACCAAGTTAGTAACTTTTTACTACATGGAAATATTATAAATTCTATAAATTTTCCACCTATAAGATTAGGCAGGACAACACCATACAGGCTAATTATTATTAATCGCAATGAGCCCGGAATGATTGGAAAAATTGCAGATGCAATTGCAGCTAGTAATATCAATATTGCTGACATGACAAACAAAAGCAGGAATGAGATAGCAATAAATCTTATAGATATTGAGCAGGAGCCAACCGAGAACTTATTAGATAGTATTCAGAAAATAGACCATGTTTTAAGTGTAAGAGTTTGTAAATAAATCAGATAAATTTCTTAAAAAAACTTATCAAATTACCTAGTTTTAAATCTCTAGAAACATACTATTTTTAGCCCTAAATATAGTTAATTTATATAACCTTATAGCTGAAATTTATTTTATTAAAAATTAAATAAAATAATACTTGCCCACAAGTAAAAAAAGTGATATTAAGGACAACCCATTTCTGCCTCATCTTTACACAAATAAATACTGTTATTTCGTTAAATTACTGAAATGCGGTAATAAAAGACTTTATTGTATAAAAATTAACCAATTCACTAAAAAGCCTTATTCTAAAGGATTTACAGTGTAGAATATAAAGTTATCCATAAAGTTATCCACAGATTCTGTGGATAAAATAAGTGATGTTTTATGCAATTTAAACCTGAAAATTACCTCGATCCAAAGTGGAGACTTTTGTTACAAAAAAACCTCAAAGCAGCATCAACAATTAAGCTATTTGAATTAGTAGGTAATTACATAAAATTAGAAAAAAAAATATACCCAGATGTAAGAAATATATTTACCTCTTTAAGCCTTTGCCAGCCTGAAGATATTAATATTGTTATTATTGGTCAGGATCCATATCACGGAAATGGCCAAGCGAATGGGCTAGCTTTTTCAGTAAATGAAGGAATAAAAATACCCCCATCTTTAAGAAATATATTTAGTGAATTAGAGTCTGATTTAAGTATTCCAATTCATAAAAATGGTAATTTAGAATCTTGGGCAAAGCAGGGCGTTCTTCTATTAAATACATGCCTTACAGTAGAAGAATCAAAACCCGGGTCTCATCAAAATATTGGCTGGGAAGAATTTACGGATGCTATTCTCCAAAATATTGGATACAAAGGCTCAGTTGTATTTATGTTGTGGGGAGCAAAAGCTCAAGCTAAAGAAAGTATCATCTATAAAGACAATAATCTAATTATTAAATCAGCACATCCGTCTCCATTTTCTGCAAGAAGAGGTTTTTTTGGATCAAAGCCATTTTCTCGTGCAAATGCTTTTTTAAAGTCAAACGGTAAAAATGAAATTAACTGGAATCTGGATATCTAATAAATTCAATTGATTTATATATGTCATTTTGAAAATCATCTCTTTTGATGTGAGTAGTAAAAATTTTATGATCTAAAAACTTTAAGGTTTCTCCATGAATTTTTAATTTAGTATCTATAGCGACTCTGCCTGGGACCACTGCTGTAACGAATTCCCTTCTATTAACTCCTAAATAGTGAACTCTAGCTACTACCTCTTGGCCTCTGAAACAACCCTTGCTAAAGGAAACCCTTGATTTATCATAATTAAGTTCATTGGGTCTGTATTTATCAATGTCACTTTCTACAAATAGATAATTTAATAATATTTTATTAGCTACTTTCCATTCAAGTAGGTCTATTTTAGATTCTTTTTTGCCATTTTCTAAATTGGATATATCTATAGAGAGAATATATTCATCCCCCTTAAAGTATACAAAAGATTCAGTATTGTTGATTTCGTTACTTGATAAAACTAAACCTTTTACTTTTACATCCAATAATTCAACTTCCACTTTATAAAACTTCGTAAACTGGCTCAACTGATCTTTTAAATTTCCTGTTAATGATTTTTCAACAACAATAAATATTTCATTATTTAATCTAGCTAAAATAAAATCAGCCTGAATGAACCCCTTATGATCAAGTAAACAAGACATTTGGGCATTGTTATTAGCTAATTCTGAAATATCAGACGTGACTTGTCCCTGTAATAAAGCTTCAACTTTATCAATATCACCATTAAGTTTTAAAACCTCATAGGTATCTAAATCAATAGAGCCTGTTTTTATTAGATTCTTTAGCATCAGTTTTCTTGTAGAATTAACATCTTTAACTTTATTCTAACCAATGAGCGAACAAATAAATAGATTGAAATGGAAGTGTAGACGTGGAATGCGTGAATTAGATCTCCTGCTTAAAGAATTTTCTGAAAATGAGATGCTTAATTTATCTTCTGACGATCATGCTACTTTTGATGAAGTGCTAAATTACGATGATCAGACTCTTTACGATTTTATTTTTAAAAAATTAAGCTTAGGTAATATAAAACATGAAAGGTTTATTAATAATAAATTAAAAAAATTTACAAAATTAGAGAACTTTTGATCAATACATTGGTCATATTGATAAGGAAATTGAGTTTTTAAAATGGATAAAAATAATATTAACGAAGATTTCTATTTAATAGAAAAAGTTAAGGATAAAAATCAGGATGCCTTTAAAGTGTTAATGATCAAATATCAGCCAAGAATATATAGCGCATTATTTAGCTTTGTTAAGTCTAAAGAAGATGCTGAAGACCTTACTCAACAAGTATTTATAAGAGTATGGAATAAGATAGATTCATTTAGAGGTGACAGTGCATTTTTTACATGGGTTTATAGAATTGCTATAAATATTGCTAAGAATCATGTAACAAGCTCAGCTTACAAAAAACAAAAATTAAATATCTCAGATGATGTTGTAAATTTTGACTACCCTCATTTTAGCTCACCGGAACTTAGTGCTGAAACTGAAGAAACATCTATAACTATTAAAAATTTCATTACTACCTTGCCTGAAATTTTAAAAACACCCTTTATTTTGCGAGAGTATGAGGGTAAAAGCTATCAAGAAATAGCTGAAATAATTGAATGTCCTATTGGCACTGTTAGATCAAGGATCTTCAGAGCTCGAGAAACTATATTAGATTTTATAAAAGAGGAAATATCCAATGACTGATATTAATGAAAAGCTTTCAGCTCTATTTGATGGAGAACTCTCTCACTCAGAAACAGATGAATTATTGATGCAGATTAATGACAACGGTGTTCAAGATAAATTAAAAAATTATGCTCATCTTAGTGCAATGATTTCTAACGAAAAACAAACAAAATTAAAATCTAATGTAACTTATTTAAAGTTTCCAGATTTTCTACAATACAGGCCCTGGCTCTCAAATGGGATGTCAGCTGCTGCAGCCATTCTCTTAACAGTTTTTTTAATAAACCCATCAGATTCAGACAGGCTTGGTTTTAATAGTGAAGCACAATCTCAAATACAAGCTGCAATAAACAGCGATGAAGCAAAAAATAATATTATTAGAATTGAGGAGGGCTTATTGGAGCATATGTTAAACGTTTTAGATCAAAGCGGCATTGAAAGTAAAAATCAGTACAACCCAAACTTAACCAATGTTGGCTTTCAAAGCAGATCCAACAGACCAGGACACTATACCAATGGGAAAGAGAATTTTTATATGCACATTGCAAATAAAGATTTAGGTTTAAAGAATGTAAGATACTGGAAATCTGGAAAAAATATGGTTTACTTATATCCATTACCAGGCGGAAAAGTAATCACACTTTATGGAAATCTTCGTTTAGAAGAAGCCAATAGAATTATTAGTTCAATACAAATTAGATAGGAGATATCATGAAAAAATTCGCAAACATTAGTTTTGTTTTAGTCTTCGCATTAAGTATTAACCTCTCAGCTGTAGGCTTGCCTTCAAATATAGCTGGTCTTGTTGAGGACTCTGCTCCCGCTGTTGTAAATATCACATCAAGAAAAGAAGTCTCTTCTCAAAACTCATACAGAGGAATGCCTCCAGAGCTAGAAAGATTTTTTGGAATGCCAAGGGATTATCAAGAAGCGCCTCAACAAAAAAGAAAAGCAGAATCCTATGGATCAGGTTTTATTTTTAAAGATAATTATATTCTAACCAATTTTCATGTTGTAGATGGAGCAACAGAAGTTATCGTCTCATTGGTCGATAGAAGAGAATATGTTGCAGAGATTGTTGGTGTCGATGCTCTGTCTGATTTAGCAGTCTTAAAAATAGAAGGAAAAATGTTACCCAAAGTTAAGATTGGTGATAGTGAATCTTTAAGGGTCGGTGATTGGGTTGTAGCTATAGGCTCACCCTTTAGTTTTGATTTTTCTGTTACAGCTGGAATTGTAAGCGCTAAGGGTAGAAGTATTCAAAATAATAATATTGGAAATTACGTCCCTTTCTTACAGACTGATGTTGCAATCAACCCAGGCAATTCTGGTGGACCTTTATTTGACCTAAAAGGAAACGTTGTCGGCATAAATTCTCAAATTTATTCTAGAAGTGGCGGTTATCAAGGTCTTGCATTTGCCATACCTATAAATGTAGCTATTGATGTTGCCGAACAAATTATAGATACAGGTATCGTAGCAAGAGGCTATTTAGGCGTTAGAGTTGGGGAGGTTGATAATGATCTTGCTGAAGCTCTTGGCATGGATAAGCCATATGGAGCTTTAATAAATGATCTTGAAGAAGGAGAATCTGGAGATAATGCTGGATTAATTCCAGGAGATGTCATCTTAGATTTTGATGGTAAGGAAATTAAATTTAGTGCAAATCTTCCTCATGTTGTAGGACAAATCAAGCCTAATACCAAGGCTATCGGAACAATTTTTAGGGATGGAAAAGAAATTAAGCTCACTTTTAAGCTAGGAGAATTGCCATCAAGCGCCAAGCCATTTATTCCAGCAAAAAATGATAGTAATCCTGATATGTTAGGTCTGCAAATTGAAGAAATTGATAGAAATAACCCGCAAATGGAAAATTTAGAAGATGGAGTTATTGTAGCCAGAGTTACTAAGGGCTCACCTGCAGCAGGAAAGATTCAAAAAGGTGATGTTATTACTCATATACGATATAGAAATTTTAAATATAAAACAGACAGTGTTAAGTCATTTTCAGATGCTATAGAAAAACTTGAATCTGGTTCAATAGTAGCTGTTTTTGGTAAAAGAAATAATTCTCGTTTTATTGTCCCAATAAGACTAAATTAAAAAAATTCATAAATAGACTCTCGGAAAGCTAATAACTTATTAGCTTTCCTTGTAAAATGTACCTATATGAAGAACATTAGAAACTTTTCTGTAATAGCCCATATTGATCACGGGAAGTCGACCCTGTCTGACAGATTGATTGAATATTGTGGAGGTCTATCAGCAAGAGAAATGTCTGAACAAATACTAGATTCTATGGATATTGAAAGAGAAAGAGGAATTACAATCAAAGCCCAAGCAGTTACTCTTAATTATAAAAAAGATGGAGAGGTTTATCAGTTAAATTTTATTGATACTCCAGGCCATGTAGATTTTTCATATGAAGTTTCAAGATCTTTATCTGCATGCGAGGGAGCACTCTTGGTTGTTGATGGCTCACAAGGTGTTGAAGCTCAGACTTTAGCCAATTGCTATACAGCTGTTGATCAAGGCCTCGAAGTTGTTCCTGTTATTAATAAAATTGACTTACCTCAATCTGATCCTGATAGAGTTAAAAAAGAAATAGAGGACATGATAGGTATTAATTCTGAAAATGCCCCATTAGTTAGTGCAAAAACAGGAGAAGGGACAGAAGAATTATTAGATATGCTGGTCAGAGATATACCCCCGCCAGAAGGAAGTCCAGATGCTCCATTACAGGCCTTGATAGTAGATTCCTGGTTCGATCCTTATTTAGGAGTTGTCTCGCTTATCAGAATTAAGAATGGAACATTAAATACTGGACAAAAATTTAAAATATTTACAACTGGTCAAAGCTACTTAGCAGATGAGATAGGTATCTTTTCGCCTAAAAAGAAAAAAACTAAAATATTATCTGCAGGCGAGGTAGGCTACTTAGTTGCTGGAATTAAGGATATCAAAGGCGCCCCAGTTGGGGATACTGTTCTTGAGTATAACGATGAAACTACAGAGGCTTTACCAGGATTTAAGAAGGTAAACCCAAAGGTATTTGCTTCTCTCTTTACAGTTAGCTCAGAAGATTATGAGAAATTTAGAGATGCTTTATCTAAATTAATCCTAAATGATTCTTCTTTGGTGTATGAACCAGAAGTCTCAGATGCATTAGGTTTTGGCTTTAGGTGTGGTTTTCTTGGAACTTTGCATATGGAAGTTATTAGAGAAAGACTGGAAAGAGAATATGATCTTGATCTTATATCTACCGCACCATCTGTTCAGTACGAAATTTTAAAAACAGATGGTACGGTTCTTAAATGCGATAACCCATCTCAAATGCCTGTTTCCAACGAAATTGATGAAATGAGAGAACCTATAGTTCTTGTAAATGTCTTAACTCCAAATGATTATGTTGGAAATGTCATCACTCTTTGCACTTCTAAAAGAGGAATCCAAAAAGAGATGAATTATTTTGGAGCTCAAGTATCAATTATATTTGAAATGCCTCTTTCTGGAGTGATTGTTGATTTTTTTGACCAAATAAAATCTTCAACAAAAGGTTTTGCCTCTATTGAGTATAGCTTGATTGGTTTTAGAGCCTCTGACCTTACAAAGATAGATATTTTGATAAATGACCAAAAAGTAGATGCGCTTTCTATGATTGTACATAAATCTTTTTCTATGATGAAGGCTCGTGAAATTGCTAAAAATCTACAGAAATTAATTCCAAGACAAATGTTTGATGTTCCAATTCAAGTTGCATTGGGATCTAAGATCATCTCACGTGAAACAGTAAAAGCTCTTAGAAAAAATGTTACTGCTAAGTGTTATGGTGGAGATATCTCAAGAAAGAAAAAACTTTTAGAAAAACAAAAGAAGGGCAAGAAGAAAATGAAGCAACTTGGCAGAGTATCAATACCTCAAGATGCATTTTTGAATTACTTTAGCTCACAGGATTAAGCTATGTTTACAGATCCAATATTTTTATTAGCTCTAGTGGGAGTTGGTATATGCCTTTCAATATGGGTGCTAGAAGCCATGAAAATGGATGAGTCTAATAATATTGATATAAAGACACCCAGCCAAGACAAGATTTCAAAGATTGGCTTTGCATTAGGTCTTGTCATTTTATATAGAGTTTTTATTAATGCTGGCGACCTCAGCATCATCCTCTTACTTGCGACTATTATCAGTTTAATAATTTGGCTTACTGGTAAGTTTACGAGCAATTCATATTTGGGAGCCTCAGGAAGAAGTTGGTTTATCCCCATTTTTTTAATATTTGTATTAAGAACTTTTATGTACGAGCCTTATCAAATACCATCAGGATCAATGATTCCAGGTCTAAAGGTTGGAGATTTTATATTAGTTAATAAACATTCATATGGTTTAAAACTTGAAAGAACAGGTAAATCTTTTGCCTTAGCAAAAGACCCTAAACTAGGAGATGTTGTTGTATTTATACCTCCACATAAACCAATGCCTTTTGTTAAAAGATTAATTGGAAAACCTGGTGACAAGGTGAGTTATATCAACAAGAAGCTTTATCTTAATGACAAGCCAGTTCCTCAATCCTATTACAAAACCGAATCAGGTATTGATTTTTATCTTGAGAATTTTGACGGCAAAGAGGTAACTGTTCAGCATATGAGATCAAGATCATCCGGCGCTCCATCTGAATGGATTGTTCCAGAGGGGATGTACTTTGCTGTTGGAGATAATCGTGATAATTCAAACGACAGTAGATATTGGGGCTTTATTCCAAGAGATAACTTTATGGGGACTGCTGATTATATTTGGATGACATGGGAGTGTTGGAGTTGTATGCCTTCTTTTAAGAGAGCAGGAAGTATTAAGTGAACTTGAAAGATCTTGAGCTAACGATAAGCTATTCATTTACTGATCAAGAACTCCTGGAGACTGCTTTTCAGCATAAAAGCTTTAATAAGAATACTAATAATGAAAGATTGGAGTTTTTAGGGGACTCAATTCTTAACTCAGTAATTGCAGAATATCTTTTTATTAACTTTCCAAACTATCAAGAGGGAGTCCTAACAAGAGCTAGAGCATTACTCGTTAAGGGGAGCTCATTAACAAAAAAAGCTAATGAAATAAAACTTGATGAAATAATAAAACTTTCAAAAGGGATGATTAATTTATCAGATGATAGAAAATTTTCTTTATTAGAGGGAGCTTTTGAGGCCCTAATAGGAGCTATTTTTATCGATGGCGGTTGGGATGATGTGAAAAAAGTTATTTATCAAATTTATCAAAATGATTTTAATAATTTATCACTAGATAATGACTTTAAGGACCCTAAGTCTCTATTGCAAGAAGCTATGCAGGCCAAGGGAATAACACCGCCTGACTATCACACTGAGGAGCTTAAAGATCAAAGGTTTAAATCCAGTCTTGAGCTTAAAGGTAATTTATATAGCGCAACTGGAAAATCAAAAAAATCTGCTGAAACCAAGTTAGCTGAAAATATTTTAAATAAAGGAGATTTTATTTAATGAAAAAGTCTTTTTGTGGTTATATTTCAATAGTTGGAAAGCCTAATGTTGGAAAGTCGACTATTCTAAATCATATATTGGGTAAAAAAGTTTCCATCACCTCTAGGAAATCTCAAACAACACGAAATAATATTCTTGGCATTAAGACAATAGATAATAAACAGATGATATTTGCAGATACCCCAGGTATGCATATTAAATCAACCAAAGTAATGAATAGATTACTTAATAAGTCAGCTGCAAGTTTAATTGAAGATTCAGATTTAATATTATTTGTTATCCAAAGAGCTTCAATGCAAGAATTAGATCATTTGGTGCTTGAAAAAATAAAGGAATCTGATTCTAGGGTTATATGTGTCATTAATAAATCAGATCAAGTTGATGATAAAAATAAACTCCTACCTTTAATAGCCCAACTTCAGGATGCTTATAATTTTTTAGATATTATTCCTATTTCAGCAATCAATGATGAGGGTATCGAAGAATTAGAAAAACTAATATTAAGTTATCTACCTGAAAATAAACATATATATGGAGAAGAGGGTTCAGAAATTAATCAAGATAATTTCATGGTATCTGAGCTTGTTAGAGAAAAAATTATTAGATCACTGGGTGATGAACTCCCGCATGACACCTTTGTCCAAGTCGAGCAGCTAGAGGATGAAAAAGATATTGTTAGAATTCACGTAATTATTTTTGTAGCTCGTCAAACACAAAAACAAATAGTTATTGGTCAAAAAGGAGAAGTTTTAAAAAGAATTGGTACGCAAGCAAGAATTGATTTAGAAAAGTATTATGGTAAAAAAGTTTTCTTAAAAACTTGGGTAAAGGTTAAGAAAAACTGGAATACAGATTCAGATTATCTTCAAAGTCTTGGTGTCGGTGGAAGCTATGAGTCCTAATGAATGGGAGGAATGCTTTCTACTTCATCAAAGATCTTACGGCGACACAAGCATTATTGCTGAAATCTTTACTAGAAAATCTGGAAAAATGTCTGTGATAGCTCGAGGAGCTAAGAAGCCTAAATCTAAATTTTTTGGTTACCTGGTCCCATTTTCAAAACTTCAAATAACCTACTCAGGTAGATCTGAATTAAAAACATTGACTAATATCGATAGAGAGATATTCCTTTTAGATAATAGCCTTTCTAAAAAAAGCTATAGCTTGCTTTATATAAATGAATTAATGATCAAGCTTTTACCAAAAGATGCTGCAAATGAAGATTTATTTAATTTATATAGCAAGTTTATTGAAGACTCCCTTAAGCTTTTAGAAATGGAATTCTTATTAAGAAATTTTGAAATAGATCTTTTAGATATGCTTGGTTACGGAATAAATTTTCAAACAGATATAGATGCACATGAGCCCATTGATCCTTCCACAGATTATATTTTTATTGCAGAAAGAGGCTTTCAAGCTTCTAGCAAGAACCCTGACTTCTCAGGCCAAGATATTATTAATATAAGAAATAGAAACTTTACTGATGTTCCTAGTAATAAACTAAAGCAACTGACCCAAGCTACAATTATGTTTTGTTTAGAAGGTAAAGATTTAAATAGTAGGCAAATTTTTAGAAGGCTACAGAAATGATTTATGGTATTGGTACAGATATAATTTTAATAAGCAGAATTACAAATAAAGAATCTTTTGCAAAAAAAATATTATCTGATAATGAAATAATTCTATGGAAAAAAACATCGCCTTTAAAACAGTCACTATTTTTAGCAAAACAGTTTGCTTGCAAAGAAGCTGTATCAAAAGCTCTAGGCACAGGATTTAGAGATAACATTTTCCCAAGAGATATAGAAATTCTAAGAAATGATCTTGGTAAGCCCTTTATTAATCCTCAAGAGAACTTAAAAAAGATATTTAGTGATTTAGGAATTATTGGGAGCCATGTTAGTATTGCAGACGAAACTGATTACATAGTCGCATTCGCTATTATTGAAACATGAATAAATTAATTTTATTAGGACCTCCTGGCGCTGGCAAAGGCACTCAAGCAGATTTGATCTGTCATTTCTTAAATATTCCAAAGATTAGTACAGGAGATATGTTGCGAGAAGCTATAGCTTCTGAAAGTGAACTAGGTAAGCGTGTATCTGGAGTACTAAATTCTGGCGCCTTAGTGTCTGATGAAATCATAGGCTCAATAATTGTTGAGAGGATTCAACAAGATGATTGTAAAAATGGTTTTTTATTCGATGGAGTTCCAAGAACTCTAGGTCAAGCAAATATGTTGGTTGATATGAATGTTTCTTTTTCTCATGTAATAGAAATACAAGTAAATGATCAAGTTATCATCGACAGAATCTCAGGGAGACGTTTTCATATAGCATCAGGTAGAAGCTATCATCTAGATTTTAATCCACCAGCAAATGAAGGCTTGGATGATCTGACTGGTGATGCCTTGGTGCAACGCGAAGATGATAAACCTCAAACTGTTACTAAAAGACTCCATGTATATCACGAAGAAACCAAACCATTATCAGAATTCTATGCTCAAAAATCTAATAACAGTGAGTTAATGTATTTTGCCGTTAATGGATCAGGAACAGTGGAGTCTGTATTTGAATCCATTAAAGTTAATCTGTAGTCAGCCATGAAGCTTCTTGCAATAGATAGCTCAGGGGATACATCTTCAGTAACTCTTATATATAAAGATGATATCCTGTCTTATTCTAAGGATCATTCAAGAAAAGAAAGACCTAATTGGAATAAACTCTTATCATCAGTTGGTATTAATTCTCAAATAAATATTTCTGAGATAGATTGTTTTGCTTTTGGAAGAGGGCCTGGTTCGTATACTGGCATTAGAAGCCTGGCTAGTTTTATGAAAGGTCTTAGTTGGACTCAAAATAAACCACTTATAGGTATCTCAAATTTAAAATCTATAGCCTATCAAGCAATTAAGCAAAAAAATGATACAGAATTCAGTGTGATTAATGTTGCATTAAAATCTGATCTTGATGAAGTCTATTTCTGTTCATATCTAAATTCTCCATTACTAGAAGAGCAAGAGGAGGAAAAGGTTATGTCATACAAGGAATTAAGTAATCCTAGACTTTTAAGTAACCCATCAGCCTTATATGTTGGTAATGGATGGAATGATGAAAGAATTAAATTAGATAGCAATACCTCCTTTAATATTCATTCAGATGCTTTATCTATAGCTCATCTTGCTAAATTAAAATTTGATACTAAAGAAAATTTTGCGCCTGAGGATGCAAATCCAGTATATTTAAAAGACACTAATTACAAAAAGATTTCTAATGAATGACATTTTTTTAAGCGTAGTATTAGCATTAATTCAGGGCTTAACTGAATTTTTACCCGTTTCAAGCTCTGCGCATTTATTATTTCCTAGTCTTTTATTTGGAGCTAATGATCTAGGTTTAAGTTTTGATATCGCAACTCATGGAGGCACACTTCTTGCAGTTCTTATTTATTTTAGAATTGAACTTCAAAAAATGATTTTATCGATAAATCCACTGAATCCCAATAAAGACAAGGAGAGCAGGCAATTAGCTTTCTATCTTGTAGTTGCAACTCTTCCTATTGTTCTTTTTGGTTTATTAGGTTCTGATTTTATTACAAATAGAAATTTTGGGGTTAACTCTATAGCATGGGCAAACTTAGTTTTTGCTGGTATTTTATTTTTAGCCTACCGATACAGCTCTCAATCTAAGACAATGTTGCAACTCAGCATACTAACGGTTTTTTTTATAGGTTTATTTCAAGTTTTTGCATTAATACCTGGAGCGTCAAGATCAGGTACGGCAATAACAGCGGCACTCTTGGTTGGATTAAATCTTAAAGAGGCTTCAAAATTTGCATTTCTTTTAAGCATTCCAACTATATTAGGAGCGCTAGTATTTTTAATTATAGATAGCATAGATTCGTTTGCAGCAATTAACCTATTAAGCTTATTTATTGGATTTAGTGTCTCTGCAATCTTTGCATTTTTTACAATAAAATTCTTCTTAGCATTTATCGATAAAATTGGAATGTATCCCTTTGTTGTATATAGATTATTACTTGGATTTGCACTTCTTAATATTATTGTATGACCTGTGTTATATATCTAGAAGACTCTTATAAAGAAGAGGAATTAAAGCTTATAGCGCAAGATCTAAATTTTGAATTGGTCCAAGAATACCCTCAAGAAGGCTCATTTATTTCTATAAATGAAGCAGGGTTATATTTTATAGATAACGCTAAAATCCCCTTAGACAATCTTCATATTGATTTTCTTTCAGGTTCAATGGGTTGGAGAATAAAAAGATCAGAGCATGAAACTTTACTAAAAAAGACATTAGGAAAAACTAAAGATACTTTGACTATTTTTGATGGAACTGCCGGCTTTCTTTCTGATGCAATTATATTTTTATCTCTTGGTCATAAAGTTATTGCTTGTGAGCAAAGTAAGATCTTATATTTACTGGTTAAAGATGCTTGTAATAGAGCAATTGAAGAACTACCTTTTTTATCAAACTTAACACTGCTTCATGGAAATTCTTTGGAGGTTTACAAAGAGCAAATGGATATTGATGTAATTTACTTAGATCCTTTATACCCAATAACTAAAAAACATATATTAAGAGCTGGAAATATTAGTGCTATAAAAAATATTTTAGAGCTAGAAAATATAATGGATATGGCGGATACTCTTTTTACAGAATTTAAAGAATTAAATTACAAAAAAATTATTTTAAAAAGACCTATTAAAGGTGAAAAAATTTGTAGTAATATTAATTATCAAATCAAAGGCAAGTCCACTAGGTTTGATATATACATATAAAAAAATTTAACAGGAGAAGGCTTAATGAATCCATTTGCAATGATGAAAGATGCTAAAAACATGGAAAAAATGTTAAAACCAGCATTAGAAAAATTTATGAAAGAGTCGGGTTTTATTAAAAAAGATGAACTCGAGCCTTTGAAAAGAAGAATCGCAGAGCTTGAGGCCGAGGTAAATAAGTTAAAGGATTAACTTATTTAAATATTATTAGTCTCGAAGAATCAGACATATCTAGAATCATTGAAATGGCCTGGGAGGACAGAACTCCCTTTGATGCCATTGAGGCAACCTATGGCCTTAATCAGAATCAGGTAGAAGATCTTATGCGTGAAAACCTTAAGAAAAATAGCTATACGCTCTGGAGGAAGAGGACTAGCGGAAGAAAGACCAAGCACGTTGGCCTAAGAGAGTTCGGTCAGGTGGGCAGGCACCACTCCTATGATCAGCACAAATATAAAAAGTAGCCACTTCAAGATAGAGAACTTATTTAAGTCTATCTTCTCGGACATACCCAACACATCCATTATTTTAAATGATACCTCCGTTATTATTCAGCATGATGATGACTCAAACCAAGATGCAGCATCAATAGAAATAACCGAAGCAAACAATATATATATAATTACCTATTGGGATGGTTACTCTCTTGTAGAAGAGGAGAAGAGTAACAATTTAGTAAAGTCGTTAAAAATATTTAAAAGGTTTTCAAAAAAACTAGCCAAAAATCTAACCAGGTTTAACAAAAAACCTTAACGATCAAGCTCTTGTATGACCATTCCCGTTTACGAGATACTTAAAGCTTGTTAGTTGTTCCATTCCTACCGGACCCCTTGCATGAAACTTTCCGGTTGCAATGCCAATCTCGCCACCAAGTCCAAACTCGCCACCGTCAGCAAACTGGGTTGACGTATTGTGCATGACAATAGCGCTATCGATCGTTTTTTGAAAATAGGAAGCTGTGTTTAGATTCTCTGTCATGATAGATTCAGTATGGCCTGTGGAGTATTTTTCTATATGACTTACAGCCTCATCAGCGGATTCAATAATCTTAATACTTACAATGGGTAGAAGATATTCTGTACCCCAGTCTATTTCTGAAGCAGGAAGAACTTGATCTGATAGTAATTGCGCTAGGCTGCATCCACGTACTTCACATGCCTGAGCAGAGAGAGCATTAACTATTAAGGGCACAAAAGAGCTAGCTATATCTTTATGAACAAGAATTGTTTCAACCGCTCCGCAAATTCCAGGTCTTCTCATTTTTGCATTAAGACAAACGTTTACTGACTTATCTTCATCTGCATCCTTATCAACATAGATATGACATATGCCTTCCAGATGACCAAAGACAGGGACCTTTGCTTCTTTCTCAACTTCAGCCACTAAACTCTTACCGCCCCTTGGAACTATGACATCTATAGACTTATTTATACCTTGGAGCATTAACTTTACAGCCTCTCTATCAGTATCATTAACTATCTGAATAGCATGCTCAGAAATACCAACTTCTTTCAGACCCTCAACTAAACACTTATGGATTGCTAGGCTAGAGTTTAGGCTATCGGAGCCGCCTCTAAGTATCGATGCATTCCCAGATTTTAAGCACAGTGCCCCAGCATCAGCTGTTACATTAGGCCTGCTTTCATAAATAATACCTATTACTCCAAGGGGAGTAGATACTCGTGATATCTTCAGGCCGTTGGGTCTTGTCCAATTCGCGAGCACCTTGCCAACAGGGTCTCCAAAGGAAGCAATGTCCTTCAGGGTGTTTGCTATCGAGGCAATACCTTCACTATCCAGTTGAAGCCTATCTATAAATGACTCAGACAAGCCTTTTTGCTTTGCACTTTCAATATCCTTTGTATTAGCTGTAATAATTATTTTTTCGTCAGCTAGAATATGCTTTGCCATAGCCAAGATAGCCTCATTTTTCTTCGAGCCTGAAGTTCTGGCAAGCTCTTTAGATGCTTCTTTGGCCTGAATACCAATTTGATTAACTATCTCTTCTATTGAACTCATGACTTAGCTACAAACCTTGTTGATTTAGTTGTACTTCTTAAAAGGCTTTTAATAGGATCTTTCTTTAGACCTGAAGTAATAATGACTGAGCATTTAGACTTCATACATATCTCAGCTGCCTTAATCTTCGAAACCATTCCACCTTTTCCAAGCAAAGATGCTGTTCCTGCCATGGACTCAATTTTCTTTGTAATACTTTTAACTTCAGTTATTAAAATATCATTTTTTTGATTCTTTGGAGGCTCGCTATAAAGACCATCAATATTGGATAGAAGGATTAAATGATCGGCAGTTACAAGCTTGGAAATCTTAGCAGCAAGAATATCGTTATCACCGAACTTTATTTCGTCGGTTGAAGTTGTATCGTTCTCGTTAATGATAGGCACGCAACCAAACTTAAGAAGATTTTCAATAGTTGCTATAGCATTCTTTGATGATTTTTTATTCTCTGCATCAGAGGGAGATAGAAGTATTTGTGCAACCTGAAATTTATGTTTCTTAAATTCTGACTGCCATGCTGCCATCAGCTCAATCTGACCGGTTGCTGCAACCGCCTGAGATTCGTTGAGAGTAAGTTCGGATTTAAGTTTTAATTTTCCTCTTCCAAGTGCAATCGCCCCCGAGGATACAACAATAACATCTTTCTTTTTATTAAGAAGCCAGACAATATCAGCTACTACATTTTTTAGAACAGATTTATTAACTACGCCTTTGGAGTTGGTTAGAAGAGATGATCCTATTTTCACAACCAATCTCTTGCTATCAATGAATGTGTTTTTGGTTTTCACAGTGAGATTATAAAGATGCTTGAAACATAAACAACTACTAAGACTGGTGCCCCATGCCTGAGTCGAACAGGCACTCCCGAAGGAACGCGATTTTGAATCGCGCGCGTCTACCAGTTCCGCCAATGGGGCATGTTGGGCATTGTAGCTAAGTATTATCTAATTTAAAATCATCCTCATTCATGAAAACTTCAGATTTTAATTATTATTTACCCGAAAATCTTATAGCTGAGTATCCGCTGGAGGATAGAAGCGCAAGCAGATTATTAGTTTTCAATAAACAGATAGAGCATAAATCATTTAAAAATGTCTTAGATTACTTTAAAGATGGAGATCTATTGGTTGTAAACAATACTTCAGTTATACCTGCAAGACTGCATGGTAGAAAAGAATCAGGTGGAGTTGTTGAGGTTATGCTTGAAAGGATCATGGAGGATAATCAAGCTTTAGTTCAAATACGTTCTGGAAGAAGTCCAAAAATTGGGACTAAAATTTATTTAGATTCCTATGAAGTTGAATGTATTGATAGACAGGGTAGCTTCTTTATTTTGCAATTCAATGAACCACCTTTAAATATTTTTAACAAGATAGGGCATGTTCCTTTGCCTCCATATATAAAGCGTCCAGATGAAGACTTAGATAAAGATAGATACGGAACTGTTTATGAAGATAAAAATTTACAGAATTCAGTGGCAGCTCCTACTGCAGGTCTTCATTTTGATAAAGAGCTTTTAAAGGCTATTAAAGGCTTGGGTGTAAAAATAGTATCAGTTAATTTAAGCGTTGGAGCTGGAACCTTTCAGCCCGTTAAAGTTGAAGATATTAAAGATCATGATATTCATAGTGAGTATCTTGAGGTATCTCCTGAAGTTATAGATTTAGTTGAAGAGACTAAGTCAAAAGGAGGTCGTGTATTTACAGTAGGGACAACAGCAACACGAGCTCTTGAAACTGCTTATATAGATACAAGCATTAAAGGTTATCGTGGTTATACAAAACTTTTTATCTATCCTGGATATAGCTTTAAAGCAGTTGATATGCTTATTACTAACTTCCATCTTCCACAATCTTCTTTACTAATGCTCGTGTCCGCTTTTATTGGTTATGAGAATATGAAAGATATATATAAAACAGCTGTTGATGAAAAATATAGATTCTTGTCTTATGGTGATGCTATGCTTCTGAAAAATCATGAAATTTAAAGTACATAATCAATCTGATTTTGCTCGAAGAGCAGAATTAGAATTCTCTAGAGGTAATATCCAGACACCTGCTTTTATGCCTGTTGGCACTAATGGCACTGTCAAAGGCTTAACAGTAGAAGATCTCAAATCAACGGGATCAGAAGTTATTTTAGGTAATACTTATCACCTCATGCTGCGACCTGGAGATGAGTCTATTCGTGATTTAGGCGGGCTACACAAATTTTCTAATTGGGACAGACCCATTCTTACAGATTCTGGTGGCTTTCAAGTATGGAGTTTAGGTGATCTAGTAAAAATTTCAGAAGAAGGGGTTAGATTTAGCTCTCCTTATGATGGAAAAAAGATATTTATGACACCTGAAGACTCAATTCAAATTCAAGAAAATCTTGGATCAGATATTGTCATGGCATTTGATGAATGTACTGACTATCCTTCAACCCATGAAGAAGCAAAAAAATCCATGGAGCTTTCTATGCGGTGGGCAAAACGATGCAAAGAAGCTCATAAAACAGATTCTGCTCTATTTGGGATTGTTCAAGGTGGAATGCATAAAGACTTAAGAGAAGCTTCATTAAATAGCCTTAAAGACGTAGGTTTTGATGGAATTGCTCTTGGTGGTTTGAGTGTTGGCGAGTCTAAACAAGAAAAAACTGATATCTTGTCATTTATGGCTGATAAATTACCTTCTGATAAACCAAGATACCTTATGGGAGTTGGTAAACCCGAAGATATTGTTGAGGCTGTTAGATATGGAATTGATATGTTTGATTGCGTTCTACCAACAAGAAATGCAAGAAATGGTCAATTAATAACGTCTACAGGGGTTGTCAATATAAGAAATGCTCCATATAAGATGAGTGAAGATGCTGTAGATGAAAATTGTGACTGTAAGGTTTGCAAGGATTACAGCAGAGCATATTTAAATCATTTAGATAGAACCAACGAAATGCTAGGAAGTATATTGTCCAGTTATCATAATATTTATTACTATCAATCCCTTATGCAAGGTATGAGAGATTCAATTGAAGATAATATATTCGCGAAGTTTGTAAAAGACTTTTATAATAAGCGAAATTTAGATATACCCGATGGACCTTTATAAGGAGAACTAATATGGAAACTACTGGATCAATTTTTACACCGTTAATTATGCTGTTTGGCTTTATGGTTCTTATGTACTTTATGTCCATCAGACCTCAGCAAAAAAGAGCTAATGAACTCCAAAATATGATGAACAGTTTAGAGAAGGGTGATGAAGTTATTGCAGCAAGTGGAATTCTTGGAAAAGTTAAAGAAATAAAAGGTGATTATGTATCAATAGAGGTTAGTGAAAATATAACCTTTAAACTTCAAAAAAATGCTATTTCAAACACTTTACCTAAAGGCACGATTGCCTCAATCAATAGCTAGGATAATTTGTGAATAGATTTTCTCCATTTAAGTACACTTTAATCTTATTGGTGCTTGCCTTGGGAGTTCTCTATGCTTTGCCTAATTTATATCCTGCACAACCTGCTATTCAGGTTGCTTACACTGATTCGGGCAAATCAGCAGATCAGTCTTTACTAGAAACAGTTACAACAAGTTTAGAAAATAAATCTGTAAATTTTGATGAAATTATTTTAAGAGATAATAATATTGTTGCTAAATTCTTCTCTATCGAAGATCAATTAAGTGCCAAAACAATCTTGCAAAGAGCTTTGCTAGATGACGCAATCATTGCTTTAAATCTTGAACCATCAACTCCAAAGTGGTTAAAAGACCTTGGTGGTAGACCCTTAAAATTAGGTTTAGATCTTTCTGGAGGAGTTCATTTTCTTCTTGAAGTTGATATTGAAAGTGCATTAAATAGTAGACTTGAGGCCCAATTAAATTCTTATAGAAAAACATTTAGAGATCTAAAGATTTATTTAACAGACTCTTCAAGCAAATCTATGACTATGATGTTTGAATTTAAAGATTCAGAAGGATTCACCAAAGCAAGTAGCATTATTGGTAAGGATAATATAATCGGTATCAATGGCGCCCTTTATGATGTTACTGAAAATATTGAACGTAACTTGATATCAGTTGCATATACAGATGCATCAATTAAAGAGATTAGAGACTATGCGGTAGGACAAAATCTTACTACGCTTAGAAATAGAGTAAATGAATTAGGTGTTTCTGAGCCAATTGTTCAAAGACAAGGCAGTAGCAGAATAGTTGTAGAACTTCCTGGTGTGCAAGACCCTACAGCTGCTAAAAAAATTATTGGAAAAACAGCTAATCTTGAGTTTAGATTAGAAGCTAAACCAAATGCATCAAGACTTAGAAAAGAAGAATTTGAATTTAAAGATGGTTTTAGAACAGCTTATCTAGAAAAAAATATAGTTGTTACCGGTGACAGGGTAACTAATGCAAGCACTGGATTTGATGAAAATGGACGATCACAAGTAAATATTACTTTAGATATGCAGGGCGGAAGATCCATGCAAAGAGCAACTGGTCCGAATATTGGTAGAGGTCTAGCAGTTCTTTTTGTTGAACAAAAAAGTAAGTCTAAAATTGAAAATGATGATGATGGAAATGAAATTATTACTCAAACTTCTTATATAGAAAAAAGAATTATCAGTCTAGCGACCATTCAAGCTAATCTAGGAGCTTCATTTAGAATCACTGGTGTTGGGTCACCTCAAGAAGCTAGTGAGCTTGCACTTCTTTTAAGAGCTGGTGCTCTGGCTGCTCCAATGAAATTTGTTGAAGAGAGAACAGTAGGTCCAAGCCTTGGTAAAGAAAATATTGAAACTGGTTTTAGATCTGTAGTTATTGGATTTATGTTAGTTGTTCTCTTTATGGCTTTTTATTATGGAATGTTTGGTATTGCAGCTAACGTAGCTCTTTTTAGTAACTTAATCCTTATAACAGGCATTATGTCTTTGTTAGGAGCCGCTTTATCATTACCAGGTATAGCAGGTATTGTTTTAACAGTTGGTATGGCGGTAGATGCCAACGTGCTTATCTTTTCAAGAATTCGTGAAGAGTTAAAAACTAAAAATCCACAGAGCGCCATCAATGATGGTTTTTCTAGAGCTTTTGTTACTATCTTTGATGCAAATGTAACTACATTAATTGCCTCACTTGTTTTATATACCATTGGTACTGGTCCAGTTAAAGGTTTCGCAATTACCCTTTCCATAGGAATTGTTACTTCAATGTTTACCGCTATTCTTGTTACAAGATCGATTGTTAATCTTATGTATGGTGGTAGAAATATTAAGGAGTTAAAGATCTAATGAATAAGTTTATTCCATTTATGAAGTACCGTAAGATAGCTGGACTTATCTCTATAGCGCTTTTCTCTATTTCTGTCCTTACTTTAGGCTTTAGAGGATTAACTTTAGGTTTGGATTTTAGCGGCGGAACACTTGTTGAGATATCTTACGAGGAGCCAGTTAATCTTGAGGAAATTCGTTCAATATTAATTGCTAATAATTTTGAGGACTCTCAAGTTGTAAACTTTGGAACTGATTTAGATGTTTTAATTAAAGTAGCAGATCGAAGTGGTAATAGTAAATTAGGTGATCAGATATTTACTTTACTTGAAGATCAAGGCTTACCGGGTACATTGAAGCGCTCTGAATTTGTAGGACCTCAGGTAGGTTCAGAACTAAGAGATCAGGGTGGTGTAGGTATGCTTGTAGCCCTGTTTATGATTTTGCTATATGTCGCCTTTAGATTCCAATATAAGTTTGCTTTAGGAGCAGTTACAGCTTTAACACATGATGTTGTCATTATTTTAGGTTTCTTCTCTATCTTTGCATGGGACTTTGACTTGACTGTCCTAGCTGCATTGCTTGCAGTTATAGGTTATTCACTTAATGATACTATTGTTGTTTCAGACAGAATCAGAGAGAACTTTAGAACTCAGCGTGAACTTGATGATCCCCAAGAGATCATAGATTTATCATTAAATCAGACTCTAAGTAGAACAATTATCACTTCATTTACAACCTTATTAGTATTATTTGCTCTATTTATATTTGGTGGAGACATGATAAGAGGGTTTAGTCTTGCATTAATAATAGGTGTTCTAATTGGAACTTATTCATCGATTTATATAGTTGCAAATATGCTTATGTCACTTGCAATAACACAAGAAGATATGGCTATTCCAGAGCCTGAAGGTGCAGATTTTGATGAAATGCCTTAGTCGGCTTTGTAGTAAGGTTTAATAGCCTGTAACATCGGCTTGAAGCACTTAGGTGATGAACAAATAAAATGATCTCCATCCAAATACTTTGGATCGCCATTAAAGTCACTTATTAAAGCTCCAGCTTCTTCGGCTATAAGTAATCCAGCTGATACATCCCATTTTTTTAACCCATGACCCCAAAAAGCATCTAGCCTTCCTGATGCTACATAACAAAGGTCTAGAGCTACAGAGCCAGATCGTCTAATCGTTACCTCATCTTCATAAAGCTTTTGAAAAGTTTTCATATTCTCATATTTATAAGGTTGCGAAGAATCTGTATGAGATGAATTTGAGAGCAGAGAGCCATCCAAACCGGGTTGCTTACTAACTCTAATCTTTCTATTATTTAAATCAGCTCCACAGCCTTTAGAAGCACTAAATTCTTCTTGGCGTGTTGGATCAATAATTACTCCAGCTACAGGAGCGCCATCCACAAGACAGGACAAAGAAATACAAAAATGAGGATAGCCATGCATGAAGTTTGATGTGCCATCAATTGGATCTAAAACCCATGTTATATTTGAACTGCCTAACTCTTCACCAGTTTCTTCACCAAGAAAATTATCATCTGGATAAAATCTCTTGATCTCTTCTAAAACAATTTTTTCGACTCTGCGATCAATTGCAGTCGTGTAATCAGCTGGACCTTTCTTTGTTACATCTAAGGTATGTACCTTTTTAACAGCAAATTCAATTTCAGCAGCACCTTTTCTTGCAGAGATGAGAGCGACATTTAATAAAGCTGGTATGGACATGTCGCTATTGTAATGGAAATGAGGATAATAGTTGCATGAGTTTTAAAAGTAATTTAATTAATATAGTTCTAGTAGAAACCTCTCATCCAGGCAATATTGGCTCAGCAGCGCGCGCCATGAAGACCATGGGCTTATCTAAGCTATCCTTAGTGAATCCAAAAGACTTTCCGTCTGGAGATGCTAACGCACTTTCAGGTAATGCTAGAGACGTTTTAGATAATGCGACTATTTATTCCAGCCTGCAAGAAGCTATTAAGCAAAGTACTTTTATTTACGCAACTTCAGCAAGAAACAGAAGTATTAATTGGCCAACAGTTAATCCTGAAAAAGCAGCAGAGCAGATTATTGATCAAGTAACAGGAGATAAAGAGATCTCTATTGTTTTTGGCAGAGAGGATAGGGGTCTTACCAATGAAGAACTCCAGTTAGCAAATTTTCACCTAGAGATTCCAGCTAATCCAGAATATCCAGTTTTAAATATTGCCATGTCAGTTCAAATAGTTGCCTATGAACTTTTTAAGAATATAAACAATACTGAAGACAGAGAGTGGAGAGATTATCCGGAAATTAATTCAGAAGATCTACAAAGACTTATTGATCATTTTGTTGAGACCTCAATTAAGCTAGATATGATCGATCCAAAAAATCCTTCCCAAATAATTGCACGTATTAAAAGAATGTTTTCAAGGCTTCAACCTGATTCAATGGAAGGTAATTATTTAAGAGGTTTTCTAACAGCAATAAATAAACGCCTGAAATAACAAAGAAGGCTTTTATATTTCAATTTGAACCAATATAATGGCTCTCGCATCTAGTCCCGTTCGTCTAGAGGCCTAGGACACCGGGTTTTCATCTCGGCAACAGGGGTTCGACTCCCCTACGGGATACCATCTTTCTAAGAAGCCTACAGTAGTGGGCTTTTTTATGCCTTTAAGAAAGAAATGTACCTACAATCTTCATTCTAAAAAGTACCTTGACTACCATATTAAAGTTAATAATATTCCAAAATTAATTAAAGATTTTAATGACGATGCTATAAAAAACTACCAACTTAACGCAACAGGGATATGTAATGCTCAAGGTATTTACTAAATGAAAAAACTCCTAGCTGCTAGAAATTAACTCAGTAATATAGCGTGATAATACT
>CAJJAC010000005.1 GCA_905181955.1 SAR86 cluster bacterium SAR86B | reverse complement strand
AAATACACCATCAGCATTAATCTCTTGATCAATATGAGTGACCAACATGTCCCAGTTTTCATTAAGCGTTAAAGCTGATGAAAGTCTAAAACCTTGATAAGAAGCATCATTAAAATCATCTTCTACTAATGCAGCATTATCAATTTCAGTATATGTAGTTGATGCTCCAGGGTATGAAGGGTTATTTGGAGATAGTGAAAGTGTTCCAGGAACATTATCAATATAACCACCTAAGTCTGATCTATAAAAAACACCTCTAACAGCCCAAACATCATCAATCATTGGAATATTAACGAAAGCATCAAAAGAGTTACTTGCCTCTCCTTCAGAAGTTCCGAAAATGCTAGCATTAATACCAGCTTCAGATTCATTGTATTTTGGCTTATTAGTAATAAGTCTTACAGTACCTGCTTGTGAGCTAGCACCATATAAAGTTCCTTGAGGTCCAGGCAACACTTCGATACGTTCCATATCAGCTACGTAAATATCTAAGTTTCTTCCTGGAACAGTTACTGGTTGCTCATCTAGATATAAAGCAACGTTAGGAGTAGATCCCTGTGCTGCTGATAAGAATACATTAACTGGATCTACAGCCATTCCTCTTATATATATAGTTGATTGTCCAGGTCCTCTTCCGCCGTTAGTAACATTTGGTAAATATTCAATATATTCATCAAAGTTAGAGACATTCATTTCATCTAGTGTCTCTCCTGTTAAGGCTGTTACAGTAAGTGGCACATCAGAAGCATTTTCATCTTTCTTCTGAGCAGAAACCACAATTTCTTCGATAACTCGCTCTTGTGAGATACCAGTTTGCGGCATTATTGCTGCAACTGTTCCTAGTACGCCTAAAGCTACGTTAGTTTTTATATTAGATATATATTCTTTCGAATATAAGTCGGTTAAATTCTTCATATCGGCTCCCTTTTATGGAAACTACTAATAATAAATAAGTTCGACTTTTTAAATCTAGGTTGCCCTAGATACCCATATGGGAAGTTTAGCTTGTTTAAAGACCAGCAATTTCATTAAATTAGTCTTGGTCGACTATAACATTGGAGATATATATATCAAGTTTTTGGCGACATTCGTCCTTTTATCAAGAATAGAAAGTTTTTCTAATTTTCTATAAATTCGTTATAGTTGTATCACTCAAAAAATTAAATAATTTAAAAATGCAAAATATCAGTAAATCTAGATTCCTTTTATCCGTTTCACTTATTCTTTTAATCACCGGAATTGTTTCAACTAATTCAGATGTTTCTGAAACTGTCTTTTTACAAATTCAGTCATTTCTATCGGATTATCTTGGATGGATGATAATACTTCTTGCTAATGGATTTCTTGTTTTTACTATCTACCTATTATTTACAAAATATAAAAATATTAGACTTGGTGGACCTAATGCTACCCCCTCTTATACTTATGTTAACTGGATAGCTATGCTCTTTAGTGCTGGCCTTGGTATAGGCCTGCTCTTTTACGGTGTTGCTGAACCTTTGATGCACATGAGTTCGTTTCCAGGAATGATAGAAGGCGATAATTCTTTTAATGCCAGTAAAGCCATCAACCTTGCTAATCTTCATTGGGGTCTTCATGGGTGGGCTGTCTATTCTTCATTAGGCTTATGTTTTGCTTATGCCTCTTATAATAAGAAATTACCGTTTAGAGTCAGTTCTCTGCTTGGAGAAAAAGTGGCGTCCAATAAACCCCTTGCAGTTGCAATTGATGTTATAGCTATTTTAACTACCGTTTTTGGTGTCACTACATCCCTTGGTCTTGGGACTGTGCAAATAAGTGCAGGCATGGCTCATATATTTGGAATTGAAGAAACTTTTACCAACAAGGTCTATATTATAATTTTTATAACACTTTTAGGATTAACCAGTGTATCGCTTGGACTTAATGCCGGAATTAAAAAGCTATCCCAGGTTAATATGATTATTGCTATCGGGTTGCTTCTACTAGTTTTTATATTTGGTCCTACGGTTTTTATACTTAATGCATTAGTGCAAAATTTTGGCGCTTACCTAAATACCATACTTCAGTCAGCAACATGGACTGAGGTTTACAATACTAGCTCTTGGCAAAATGGATGGACTTTGTTTTATTATACATGGTGGTTTTCATGGGCTCCTTTTGTTTCTTTATTTATTGCTAGAATTTCCTACGGAAGAACTATTAAGGAATTTATTGTTGGTGTTTTATTTGTTCCTTCTTTAATAGTCTTTATTTGGATGGGAGTTTTTGGAAATGCTGCAATCTATCAGGTTATTAATAACACTAGTGATATAAGTCAGATTGTTGCTAGCAATATGCCTGTTGCATTATTTACTTTGTATGATGTATATCCATTTGCTCAACCATTATCTATTATCTCCTTGGTTCTGATTGTTACCTTTTTTGTTACTTCATCAGATTCAGGTGCGTTAGTAGCATCCATGCTTTCATCCAAAGACCAATCTGACATCCATGATGATTCTCCAATGATATCTAGAGTGACATGGGCAATTTTACTGGGGGTGGTAGCTGCTGTGCTTCTTTATGCTGGAGGCTTAACTGCATTACAGACCTCTGTAGTTATTACAGGAGTACCTTTTGCATTTATTATGGTTTTTGCTTGTATGAATTTACTTAAAGATTTAAAAGAATCAGGTAATACGCCACCAGGACATATAGACTCCAATTAAGTCTATCCAAGTGACTATAAATATGAGCCATAACCAAACTACTTTGGTATCATAATTTTTAAATAATTTTCTTAATAAAAAGTGGATGATGCCAACTGATACTGCAAGTATTAAAAGGCTTATAAATATTGCTTTAATAAATTCCATCTTATAGACCTATAATTTAATCATTGATGCTTTCATCAATTGCATTTAATTCATCCTCTGACATCTCCTCCTCGAACACTAAATTCTCCTCAAGAGATTCTGTCTCACTTGGAAGAGGTTTCTCAGTATTTGAGAGTCTTTTAACAATAAGATATGAAATGATTACTAAGACCACTATTCCAATTATTTGTATCAACATAATTTTTTTAAATTTATTAACTTACCTAATAATACATAATTTTTAGATTAATAAATAATAGATGTTGAAAAAAAAATATTAGTCACTTGTTAGACTTAACCCAAACAATCTAGCATGATATTTTATTACTATGTCAGCAGTTAAATTAAACACTAAATTATCATACGGAATTGGTGCCATTGGTGAGGCTAGTGTTTTATGGATGTTGGCTACACTGGCATTCTTTTTTTACAACCAAGTTATAGGCCTATCAGGCATCTTGACTGGATTGGCTATTTTTATAGCAGTTATATTTGATGCCATTTCCGATCCATTAGTTGGATCAATATCAGACAATTTTCGTTCAAGGCTGGGAAGAAGGCATCCGTTTATGTTTGCAGCACCTCTTCCGGTCATGGCATGTATATATTTTATATTTACACCTCCAGAAGATATGAGTCAGTATGCAATATTTGCATGGTTTGCTTGTTTTACAATTTTATTAAAACTAAGCATCACACTTTTCACCATTCCTCATTTAGCTTTAGGTGCAGAACTTTCTGATGATTATATTGAAAGATCTAAAATAATGAGTTTTAACAATGTCTTGTCTTATACAGGCGTCATTATTATGCATGTGTATGTTTGGTTTTTTATCTTTCCAAACATAGATGGTTTTGAGTTAGGTCAATTATCTAGAGATGCTTATCCACCTATAGTAACTTTTAGCTGTATTTTAGTTGGTATTGCTTTGACGAGTTCTGCATATTTTACACAAGATCAAATACCAAATCTTAAGCAACCCAAAGAAAGAAAAAGTAAAAATAACTTATCAAGATTCTTTAAAGATATTGCCAGAGTTTTAAAAAATAAAAATTATCTTCAGCTTCTTTTAGGTATATTTTTTCTTTCAATACTTATAGGAACTCATGAAGGTCTTGGACTTTATATGTATACCTTTTATTGGAAATTAAGCCCCATTCAAACTGGTTGGTTAATTCTTACTAATGTTTTTGGCTATGCTATAGGTTTTTTAATTACTGCCAGACTTCATATGTTGTTTGAAAAGCCAGTAATTATTGTTATATCAGCAATAGTTTTAAGCTTCTTTTGGTCGCTAGCAGTCATTCTTAGTTTGTTTGGATTAGCTCCTGATGCCGCTTCTTGGGATTTAGTTATTTTTATAATTATTCTAGGCTCAGTTTCTGCTACAGCTGGCTCCATACTTAACATTAGTGTCATGTCTGCTTTGGCTGATGTTTGTGATGAACACGAACTATTAACAGGATATCGTCAAGAAGGCATATTCTATTCTGCAAGATCTTTCTTCGCTAAGGCTTCTAGTGGTCTTGGAGCTATGGTTGCTGGAATTGCTCTAGATGTTATTAATTTTCCAACCTATGGTAGTGGAGAAGAGATTACTGAATCAATGCTTTTTAATTTAGGTCTACTAGATGGTCCTTTTGCAATGGTTTGGGGTTTAATAGCAGCATTCTTTTATTCAGGTTACAAAATTACTAGAAAATATCATGCAGATATTAGAGATAACCTTAACCAAAAAAAGTTATATAATTCTTAGCGAATGGATGCTTTAAAAAATATTACAACCAGAAACTCAGCAAGAGAATTATGCGATCCTTGCCCTTCTGTTGATGAAATGAAAACAGTCTTTGAGGCTGCTTTGAGAGCACCTGATCATGCTTGGCTTAGGCCTTCGCAATTTATTCAAATTACTGGTGATGGCAGAAACAAATTATCAAAAATATTTATAGAAACTGCCAGAGAATTGAATAAAGAATTAACTGATATACAGATTACAAAATATACCGAGGCACCCTTCCGGGCGCCAATGATAATCGTTCTAATTTCAAATCCAAAAGAGCACCCTAAAGTGCCAGCTGTTGAGCAAATTATCTCAACTGGATGTGCTGGACAAAATATACTTTTATCACTTAATGCAATGGGCTATGGAGCTATATGGAGAACAGGAAATTTTGCATTTAATGAGCTTATTTCAAAACGTCTAGAGCTTGAGTCTTCTGCTCAGGTTATTGGATATATATACACCGGAACAACTACTGGAAAAAATAAAACTATTCCAATTCATGATCTAGAGGATTATGTTCAGATATGGGAATAAAAATTAACGAGCTATAACAAAATTATATTTAATAAAATAAATATATAAAATCAAGGAGACTTATGAAAACTATTTCAATTATTCTGTTACTCATCATCGCCATTATTGCTTTTATTTATGGTCCAGGCGCCTTAAGAGTTTATAAAATAACGCATCTATATGATGAAGATAAGATTGCATATAATTTCACTCATATGGGTGAATTGTTTGTGACCTCTGAACCAATGAAAGCATCCAGTAAGGCAAAAGCCCTACCGCGATCTAATGACTTATTTGCGCTTCCTGAAACCTATGCATTTGAGGGAAAAGATCAAAACTTAGAGGAAGCTTTAAAGCATTTTAGAACTGATGGTCTTTTGATAATTAAAGATAATAAGGTTGTCTTTGAGGATTATTTTAATGGTAATACTTCAACATCAAAACATATATCATGGTCTGTTGCTAAATCATTCTTGTCTGCGCTCGTTGGGATTGCTTTGAATGATGGATTAATAGATGACATCAATGATCCTATCACTAAGTATCTCCCTGATTTTAAGGGAACAGGTTATGAGGGTATAAAGATAAAAAATATTCTTCAGATGTCTTCTGGAGTTTTATTTAATGAGGATTATGCTGATCCAAATTCAGATATAAATAAATTTGGAAGAGCTGTTGCATTGGGGACATCATTTAGAGATTTTGCTAAGACGCTGACTAATCACAAAGAGCAAGGCACTTATAATCACTATGTAAGTATTGATTCTCAAATGCTAGGTTTCTTACTTATAGAAGTTACAGGCATGCCTTTAAGAGAATATCTCCAAAAAAATATTTGGGAAAAAATAGGTATGGAAGATGAAGCCTATTATTTATCTGATAACGAAGATGTGGATATGGCTTTAGGTGGATTAAATGCAACTTTGAGAGATTATGCAAAATTTGGCCTTTTATATTTAAATAATGGTAAATGGGAAGATGAACAAGTTGTTCCTAGCGATTGGGTTAATGCTTCACATGTTATGGATGCGGCGCATTTAAAACCAAATGCTGGAGACCTTTCATCCAATGATTGGGGCTATGGATATCAATGGTGGGTTCCTGGTTTTCCTGATACAGATTTCACTGCTGCTGGCGTCTATAACCAATATATATATGTTGACCCTGTTAGTAATGTAGTTATAACAAAAACTTCCTCAAATCATAGGTTTACAGCTGAAAAAGAATATTCAAAAGCTGCTCATATAGCTATGTTTAGAGCTATAGCTAAAGCTACAAATTCTGATTTATAAACTATGGATAATGTGTCACAAAAACCGGTTGCAGTAATCACTGGAGCTAGTCGAGGCGTTGGGGCTGCAACTGCATTATTATTAGCATCAAGAGGATGGAACATTACTATTACATGCTCCAGTACTATTAAAGAAGCTAATGAAATTGCAAGTGCCTGTGAAGAGCATAATGTTGAGGCTTTAGCAATTCAAGCAGATGTTTCAAAGGATGCTGATTGTAAAGATACTATCAATCAAACCATTAATAAGTGGGGGCGAATTGATGCATTGATTAACAATGCAGGCACTAGCAAATTTGCATGGGATCATTCAGACCTAGATCAACTTAATGCAGATGACTTCCAAAAAATATATGCAGTCAATTTAATAGGTCCATTTCAAATGGTGAAAGCTGCAAAAAAGTATTTAATGCAAAGCTCTAATCCCAGTATTACCAATGTATCCTCTATAGCTGGTATTAAGGGTATAGGTAGCTCTATGGCTTATGCGGTATCAAAGGGGGCTTTAAACACTATGACCATTTCAATGGCAAGAAACTTAGGCCCAATAAGAGTTAATGCTGTATGCCCAGGTTTTATAGAAGGTGAATGGCTAAAAAATGGACTTGGTGAAGAGACTTATAACTCTGCCAAAGGTCATCTTGAATCCACAGTTCCTCTAAAATCAGTAGCTAGTCCTACTAGCATTGCTGAATCTATTATGGCTTTTACTGAGCTTAATAAAAATGCAACAGGCCAGCTTTTGATTCTTGATGGCGGTCATCATTTAAATTTATAAGATTGATATTGAAAGGTATGAGTTGAATATGTTAATTTAATCAGCATGAAAATAAATAATAAAATTTTTACTCTTGGCGCCCTTCTTTTTTGTATTACCATTGAAGCCGCTCCATTTGATTCAACTTATATAGCTGAGCCCTCAGCAACATCATTATTAAAAAATGCAAACATCTATGATGGTGAAGGCAATGAATTTATTGATTATGATTTACTCATTCAAGATGGAAAAATTAAATCTATAGGGCCCGACCTTGATTCGGACATAGAAAATGTAGCTATCTATGACCTTTCGGGTATGTGGGTAACTCCAGGAATTATTGATCTACATTCTCACATGGGTGTTTATTCAGCACCTGGGGTGAAAACTAGTTCTGATGGAAATGAATCTACAAGCCCTGTAACAGCAGATGTTTGGGCTGAACATTCAGTCTGGACACAGGATCCTCAATTCTCTTTAGCACTTCAAGGCGGAATAACAACTTTTCATGTCCTACCTGGTTCTGCAAATTTAATCGGCGGCAGAGGAACTACATTTAAAAATATTCAAAGTAATACCATTCAAGGGATGAAGTTTCCCGAAGCGCCTCATTCTTTAAAAATGGCTTGCGGGGAAAATCCTAAAAGAGTTTATGGAAGTAGAAAACAAGCTCCATCAACCAGGATGGGTAATATTGCTGGTTACAGAAAAGCTTGGATCAAGGCAGCAAAGTATCGCGAAAATATGAATTCATATGAATCTAAATCAGACGAAGCTAAAGAAATAGTTAGTCCCCCTACTAGGGACTTAGAATTAGATACATTGGCTGGAGTTCTTAATGGAGAAATCTTAGTTCAAAACCATTGCTATAGAGCTGAAGAAATGGCAATGATGATAGATATAGCTAAAGAATTTGGTTATAAGATAACTGCATTTCATCATGCCGTTGAGGCATATAAAATTGCTGACTTGCTTGCTGATAATAATATTTGTGGCGCTATGTGGGCAGACTGGTGGGGCTTTAAACATGAAGCTTATGACATGGTTCAAGAAAACATAGCTATCATTGATCAAGCTAGAAATGGAACAGGCTGTGCAGTTGTTCACTCTGATGATGCTATTGGTATTCAGCATCTGAATCAAGAAGCAGCAAAGGCATTGGCAGCAGGTAATCGAGCTGGATTTGATATTTCAAAAGCTAGAGCTATGAAGTGGATCACTTCAAATCCAGCAAAAGCCGCTGGCATTGAAGATACAACCGGATCATTGGTTGAAGGTAAAAATGCTGATGTGGTTATATGGAATAAAAATCCATTTAGCGTTTATGCAATTGCTCAAAAAGTTTTTATTGATGGAAATCTAATGTTTGATAGAAGCCAACCATCTTCAAAACCAGTATCTGATTTTGATCTTGGAATTATTAAACCTAATAAGAGTAGAACACAATGAAAAATTTAAACTTATTAACCGCTTTATTACTAATAAGTCCTTTGGTTATTAATGCTAGTGACCTGCTAATTGAAAATGGGACCATTCACATTGGTGATGGCTCTAAAGCCTTTGTTGGTGATCTTTATATTAAAGATGGTTTAATTAAATCCATAGGTGATTTGAATGTTAAAGCTAAAAACACAATAGATGCCAAGGGAAAGATAATTACTCCTGGTTTTATAGCTCCAATGACAGCTATCGGAATAGTTGAGATAGGTGCGCTTGACGTAACTAGAGATGATGAATCGGATTATCTTAATATGGGCTTTAGTATTTTTAGAGGATTCAATCCAAATTCAACTCTTATTCCATGGAATAGATCTAATGGACTTACTTCGGTAATTACCCTACCCCAACAAACCTCAATGCCTCTTGCTGGCATGGGCTCTTATTTTATTTTAGATGGCAATATGAGCATATCAGGCAAACAAGATATGGTAATGCTTGGCAAAATGGGCGCCTCATCAGGATCACGAAGTGAAGATCTGGATCTGTTGGAAAATCTTATTACATTAGGAAAACTCGCTAAAACTAAAAACTATGAGAAAGTTCTGGAATCACCTCTGGCAGAATTTTTTGAACTCCACCTCCAGGATATTGCTGCTTTAGATAAGTTAGCTAATAAAAAATTACCACTTATTATAGAAACTAATAGAGCAACGGATATAAAACATTTAATAGACATTAAGAATAAATATGACTTGAACTTAATCCTTGCAGGAATAGAGGATGCTCCATTGGTATTAGATGAGTTAGCTAAAAGTAAAATACCAGTCATTATTAATCCTATGGATAACATACCCAATTCATTCGATGAATTATCTAGCTCATTAGAACTTGCATCTATTTTGAATAAAGCAGGAATAACCATAATGTTTGATTCAGCAAGATCTCATAATTATCACCTTATAAGACAAGGAGCTGGAAATGCTGTTGCTTATGGAATGAATTATGAGGATGCTATAAGTGGATTATCTAAAAATGTAGCAGATGTCTTTGGAATTAAAAATAGAGGATCTCTTAAAAAAGGTAATTATGCAGATGTTGTTATATGGGAATCTGATCCTTTAGAGCCCTCTTCTGTGCCTACTTATGTCTTTATAAATGGTAAGCAAATTGACCTAACAACCAGATCTTCTCGCCTAAAAGATAGATATATTAAGAAATTAGGTAAAAATTAGTTTTTTTTTTAATCCTTATATCTAGTAAATAGCCTCTAAATGTCTATTGTTAAAGGTTTTTTTGATATTTTTTAATACAAATTATTTAGTCAAATAAATAGCAATAAGTAATATATCCATATATTATATACAACTAATATTTCATTTTTAGGGGATTACTTATGAAAATTTTGTCTAAACTATTATTAAGCTTTGTAATAAGCTTTACTGCGTTTGGTTCTTTTAACCTTTCTGCTCAAGAAGTAGAAGAAGTTGTTGTAACTGCTACTAGAAGAGAAGAATCAATTCAGAATCTTGCTCTTTCAGTTCAAGCTTTTGATGTTGGCGCTCTTGCTGAGAGTCAAATTACTGAACTTGCTGATTTATCAGATTATATGCCTGGCTTTAGTTATGCCCACGGTATTGGATCTGGATCTGGTGCTGGTGTTCGTGGAACTTCAGGTGCCGCTATCGGAGCTGGAACTACCTCTTCCGTTCAGATGGCTATTAATGGTCACGGTATAAACGGAAGTGCATTTGGTGAAATTGGTTTTCTTGATGTTCAACAAGTAGAAGTGCTTGCTGGCCCTCAAGGTACTTTATTTGGAAGAAATGCTGTTGGTGGTCTTATTAATTTAGTAACTGCTAGACCTACTGCTGAAATGGGTGGTTATGCAAACTTTGAATTAGGTAATTATGGTTCTGAAAGAATCAGTACTGCTATCAATTTACCTTTTGGAGATAACGTAAGAACACGTCTTGCTTATTCTTCATTTGTAAAAGATGGTTGGATTAGAAACACTGGAACTGGTAACGATATTGATGGCAGAGATGCTTACGGTGTTCGTCTTTCAGTTGATGTTGATCTTCCTAATGAAAGTATGATTAAGTTTAATACAGCTCACTATTCATCTGATGATAATAGATTAAATGTTGCTGGTACATATTGTGCAAGAGATGCTTTCTACGGTTGTAGTCCTTTTGAAAAAGGTAATCTAAATGAGCCTTATCATGTTGCTGGAACAATTGGTGGTCTAATTGATCTTCTAACATTCTTATCTCCTAGTGTTAACTATGATCCATATGCAAGCGCAGTTGGAATGGCGCCTGCTAGTATTGATACAGTTCGTAAAAACTGGGATCCTTTGAGAACTCAGGTTGTTAAAAATACTCAAATTGAATATGTAAAAGAGCTTACTAACGTTACTGTTAAAGCTAAATACTCATACTCATCAAGAGACTATCAGCATATTGATGATAACGATCATTCAATGGCTACTGAAGGTTTTATGACTGCTTTAGGTGCAGTTCCTGCATGGGATGTTCAGTTTGAATGTTTCCCTGCTTCTACTACTATGGGTTCTGAAGCTGTAGAGTGTGCTCAAGCTGATGGTATAACTAGACAGTCTGAGATATCTGTAGTTTCTGATTTTGATGGTCCGCATAACTTTACTGCTGGTGTATACCAGTGGCAAGGGGATTTTGATAATGATTATCATGTTCAAACTTCTAGTTATCAAATGCTTAGAGACTTTGATCAACATCCATATATGAGTTCATTGTTTGGCGGAGCGCTTAATGACCTTGGTGGTATTGTTGCTTGGTCAGTATTCGGCGGAGTGTTTGCTGCTGTAGCTCCTGCAATTCCAACGATTGGATTTCCAGCTGCTTTAGGAGCAATTGTTCAAAATACTTTAGGTACATGTGCTGCTTATGGTGGACTATGTGAAAGATCTCTTCCAAATAAAATGGGTGGATTAATTACTGATCAAAATGGTATTACAAAATCTACTGCTTTAATGGCTGAGTATTATTATCAGATGGATGATGCTACTAAATTTACTTTTGGTCTAAGATATAATGATGATACTTATGAAAGTACTATCTTTAGTTCACTTTCAGATATCTCAAATACAAATTATGCATATCAAGGTCCTGATTATTCAAGAAGTAACCCAGGCACATCAAGATCGCAATCAGAGAACAGCGCTTTAACTTATAAGTTAGCAGTTCAGCGTGATCTTAATGATAACAGCATGGTTTACGCTTCCTACACTACTGGTCTAAAAGCTGGTGGAACATCTCCTAATGAATTCTCTATTCAAATCCCTTATGGTGAAGAAGAGTCTGCATCATTAGAGATTGGAACTAGAAATATCTTAATGGACGGCAGAATGCTATTAAATGCTACATTATTTGAAATGGATGTAACTAATGGTCAAATAGGTCTTATTTATAATGCCGGAGCTGTAAACAAAACATTTGATTATGTTAATACTGGTCTAGAAGGACAAATGAAATTCTTTATCTCAGATAATACTGAATTAGATTTCAATTGGTTAGCTTTAGAATCAGTCATGGGCGAAGCTTTACAAGATAATCCTCTTAACCCTAACCAGGCTTCAGTAGTCTTAGGTAGAGGTTTTGCTACAGCTGGTTTAACTGGTTTACTTCAAGCAACAGGAATGGATGCAGCTACTGCTGCCGGGACTGCTGCTTATATTGGAACTTTATTACCAAATGCTGGCCTTACAAACTGGGCTTTAACAGATACTGGTATTATTGGTTCTTATCAAGGAGCTTTAATTACTATTCCTGGATTATCAGCTATTACTCCGGTTCAGCTTCAAGGTAATAGATTCCCAGGCTCTACTGAATTGGACTATAACTTATCTCTAACTCATAGATTTGCCATGGATGGCGGTGCTACTGATGTTAGGTTTACTTATGTGCATAAAGGACAAAGATATGGATCTATCTTTAACGATGATAAATTCAGCGTTCCTGAGCAACAGTATATGGATATGACAGCTATTTATTCACCATCAAATGATGATTGGTATGCTGGAGCATATGTTAAAAACATAGGTGATAAGCGTTTTCAAATAGGTGCAGAGCAAGCAAGTACACTTCAAGGTGGTATGGCTCAGGTTACTTATGCGCAACCTAGAACTTACGGTCTAACATTTGGAATGAATTTCTAATTCAATAGATCTATATTTAAAAAGCCCAGTTAATCTGGGCTTTTTTTTGTCTGTAATTTTATTTACTAAGCGCTTGAAATTAATATGTTTATAGATATATTATTTGAATAAGGGTTCTAAAAAAATATTAAATACTTATAGAATCGTATGGATTTTCTATGACTAAATTATCTTGATAATTAACAATATATGAATGTTTATTGGTTCCAAAATTTACAGACTTATATGATTCTTCGTTAATAATATGTAAAGCTGCATGACCTTCAACGCCAATACAATCTTCAATATTATTGTTTGCTAGCTGGCCCTTAACATAAGGTCTTCTAGCTGGCTCCTCATCATAATGAGGACAGCATGTGCCTTTAACAAAACCAAGACAGTCCATGATAGCTAAATCATCAGCCCATGAGTCTGTAATACCTTTTTCAAACCAGCATATAGCGCCAGCACTTACGCCGCACATAATGACCCCGTTCTCATAAGCTTTTTTAAGAAGTGTATCTAAACCCCAATCCTTCCATACAGCCAACATGCTTTTAGTATTCCCGCCACCAACAAAAATAATATCTTGTTTTTTTATATGCTCTTCTAGGTTTATAGTTCTTTTAAAAAAATCGATATGAGTTGGATTGCATTTAAGCTTAGTAAAAACATCATAAAAATTTACTTTATAGGCATCATTATCACCAGTTGCAGTTGGGATAAAGCATACATTTGGATTCTCTTTATTTTGCTGATCAACTATATATTTCTCTATTTTTCTATCTGAAGGGTTTCTTCCAAATCCACCTCCACCAATTGCTATTATTTGTCTCATAATTATTTAATAATTTTTTTTATTTCTTTTATATGCTCTGTTGTAGTCCTGCAGCAGCCGCCTATCACGTAAGCTCCAGCTTCAATCCACTCCTCAACATATCTCCTGTATTCAAGATGGTCAATAGGCTGTTGATTATGATAATGATATTCATCTGCATCACTTACGAAGCCTTCAAGTGCGTTTTTCTTATAAATAGATGAATTAGCATATATACCAAATTTATTTTGGTCTTGTAGCTTTAAAATAGCCTTAGATGCTGTGTCAGCATGAATACAATTAACTAATTGGCACTCGATATCCAAATCAGCGCCTTTTAAGATTGCATCCTCCAGAAGCTCTGTGCTAGGCAGTCTATTGATTTTATTGCCTCTTGTTGTCCAGCTTAACCAAACTCTTGAAGAGTATTCTTTTGCCATAGTAGCAGCAGTAATACCCTCGTATATTGATGCCATTGTTTCGCAAATAATAACATCGGTGTTGTCCTTATAAACTTCACCTAACGACTTATAAAATTCTCTTAAAGGTTTTCCACTTACGCTTAGATCAGGTCTGAAAGTTACATGAATTGGAGGATAGCAACCAGCTATCAAGGTATCTGTATTAGTTTCAGATATAGCTTCTTGACATAATTCTAATGCGCGCTTTGCTAAGTCAATATATGAGGGAGCTGAAGGTTCTCTTTTGAGTAACTCGGGGGTCGCTTGGTAGTTAGAGGTTGTAATAACATCAGCACCTGCTTCAATATTATCTATATGAATCTGCTTTATCACTTCTGGATTATTTATTAATGAGTAAGCTGACCATATTGAAGTTTTAAAGCTTGGTAAGTATTCACCTCTATTTTCTAATTCTGTGCCAAGAGCTGAGTCTAAAATTAATGGTTTCATATATAAATAGGTTTATGGATTTGGGAGATTATAAGGGAATAGAACATTAAGATTTAGAGTTTTTATTAAATGCGATAATTTTTTGTTTCCACTTATTGGTAAAAGAATCAAACTCATGACCTTTAACTGTAAATTCCTTAAAAATTAAGTCTCTATCTATCATTAAAATAACGACCTGTTTAATATTAGTATCAAACATTACATTATGTGCATTTGCATAAGCGCACCCCTGTAGAAAATAATCCTCTATCCATTCGCGGCGTTTTATTTTTTTGGCAGTTTTAAAGTCAATAATGGATGGTACTCCTCTAACAAGACCAACACAGTCTGCAGTACCAGCATATAATCCATCAAGTATCAGGCCAACCTCAAGTCCCCAGGCCTCATCAATAGCCTCTAAACCATCACTAATAAACTTCTTGGTAATACTTTTTGCAATATGATCTGTTCTAGAATCAGAGAAAGTGTCCCATTTATTACCGTGCAAATACTCCTCTATTGATTCATGAACAGCTGATCCAATATCAGTACTTTCTTTTACAACTCTCTCAGCTTCTTTTTCACCAACTCTTCTTTTCCATTGCTCAATACCTGTTTTAGTAGATGTTCCAGAAAGGATAGTAGTTACACTAGGAACCGGAGTGCCGGTGCTATCAATATAATGACGCCCTCTATCTAGATCAACTCGCTCTAGGTCAGGATAATCGTATTTATTTTCAATCATTTTTCAATCTCACCTGTAAATAGTTTTTCTAATGGCTTTAGATCATCTTCAAAATTCTTCCAATAATCAAGACCAGATTTATAGATTGGTTGTCTTACCTGCGCAGCACTAGGAGTTTTTACCGGTCTTTTAGATTTATAAAATTCTAAACATTGAGATTCAAATGGAAGCTCGCAGTAATTAAGAAGTTTAGTAATCTCTTCCTCTGTATTGGTTATCATATTTGAATATTTAACTGTATATATTTCGTCAGGATAGATATCGTGCCAATGGTTCATAAGCTTAATATAATCATTATAAAATAACCCTAAATCTTCAAGATCATATGTAAAGAGCTGACCCTTAGCAAAAAATTGCTTAAAACAACTAAAGGATGTGTCCATAGCACCTCTTCTGGTATCTATGATCTTTGCATTGGGGAGAATAGTCTTTATAAGCCCTATATGAAGAAAATTATTCGGCATTTTATCAATAAAAAGTGGTGCGGTTCCTCTACCCCACTGCGTTTGATCAATATATTTATTACCAAGTTCAGTAATTTGTAGTTCAGACAATTTTTTTAGAAAACTTGGATAGGCATCTTTTGTTTTTCCCATTATTACTATCTCCTTACTAAGATTCATGATGTTAGGAAGCTCTTGAGTCCCATCAACCATTGAGTGGGATGAAATAATTTGATCAATAAGAGTTGAGCCTGATCTAGGTAAGCCTAAAATAAAAATTGGATCATTTTTTAAACACTTAGATTTTTTAATCTTTTGGATTGATTCTTTGTTAAAAAAATTAATGGTTTTATTGATGGCATCGGTATTATCTTGTGATGAATAACTAATAGACTTTCTTTTTAACCAATTACCTTCTTTGTATTTCATAAATGAAGTTTTAAATTCTTTCAACCCCTCATAGGCCTTTCCTAGAGCAAATAATAATTGAATCTTTTCTATTTCCTCAATATCCCCTTTAAGGGTTTCTTCCATTTGGTCTATTTGCTGACGGGTAAATGAATATGTCTTTAAGTTAGCTAGACTCCAGTAGGCCTCTCCTGAATTGGAATTATATTTAATTGAATTTAAGTAGGACTCTATAGATTTATCTTTATTACCTATGGTGTTATAGGCATGTCCAAGACTAAGGTAGGCTCTTGGGCTATCTGGTTTTAATGAAACGCATCGTGAGTAAGCAACAATAGCCTCTTTGTATTTAGCGAGCATAATTAAGATAGTTCCATAATCAGCCCATACACTGGCATTATTGGGATCTAAGGCAAGTATATTATCCATTGATTTCTGAGCCTTCTCTAGCTGCCCTGAAAGTCTGTATACCAAGGATATATTTCTCCATAGCAAACTATAACTTGGAACAATTTTTATAGCTTTTATAAGAATTTGTTCAGCTATTTTGTATTTTCCACCTTTAGTTGCAAGAATTCCCAATAATCGCATTGCGTCGACATTATCAGGCTCCTCTTTAAGAATTGTTTTATAAACTTCTTCAGCTAATTTTAATCTGCCAGCTTTTGCATGACGGATACCTTTATAAAGATTTGAGTATGTTTTATTTTTTTCTAAAAATTCTTGAATAACCTCATCAGCCTCCTCCTCTTTATCTAGCTCAACAAGAATATTGGTAAGTTGTCTTAATAGAGAAATCTCAGGCCTTAAAATCAAAAGATCTCTAAATTTTTTACTAGCCTCATGCTTCTTATTTTGAAACAGGAGAATTTGTATTTCTTTTTCTAATAAATCAGAGCTTTTGGGATTTACTGCTAAACCTTGATGAATAAAATTAATCGCTTCGCCTGAATCATTTTGTTTTATAAGGACATCGACGAGAAGATATATAGAATTTAACTCATTTGGATAAACCTTTAAAATTTCTAGCAATTGAGCCTTAGCAAGTGATAAATTGTTATCATTAAGATAAATTTCAGCTTGTTTGTAGGCTTTATTAGGAGAATCTAAATCTTTCATATTTTTAAAAACATTTCAGAACTTTCTAGAGATTGGAATAAGTCACTAGTAGTTATCCCTATTTTACTCTCATTTGGAATGTGTGTGTATGCAATTAATGATCCTGTCACTACAGCAACTCAGCTATCTAATATTTATAAACTAGTTGCACTAAGATTTGAAGGAATATTTCAATATGGTGCGCTATTTATTTTTTTCTTTTTAATTATTCTTGCTCTAACTAAAGTTGGTAATAAGAAAATTAAAGTTGCTAATATTTCTGAGTACTCTTTTATATCTTGGTCATCCATGCTATTTGCCTCTGGAATGGGTGCCACTATTCTGTACTGGTCACCTATAGAGTGGGCTGCCTACTACAATACTCCGCCTTTTGGCCTTGAAGTTGGGTCTACTGAGGCTATAAAAGTTATTAATACATATACCTCGTTTCATTGGGGTTTTAGTGGTTGGGCTATCTATGCTCTTCCAGCTGTAGCATTCGCAATCGCATCAACTCGCAACCCCTCAACACCTCTTACGTTTGGATCAATTTTAGTTAGAGATGATTTTCCTTTTAGTGGAATTCTTAAATCTATTTTAGATATATTCTTTATTTTTGGAATTCTCGCTGGAGCTGGTGTTGGACTAGGGTTATCTTTTCCATTAATTGCTGAGATCGTGGCTTCCCTTCTTGGAATATCCTCCTCGCTAGTTTTAGAAATGTTAATACTTTTAATTTGTCTTTGTATTATTACAACAAGTGCTTACTTAGGAATAACTAAAGGCATAAAAAGACTTAGTAATATTAATATTGGCCTTTTAGGCTTTCTGCTTTTATTTGTTTTGGTGGTTGGGCCCACCTCATATATTCTTGCAAATAGTTTAGAGGTGTTAGTAACATATACTCAAAAATTCATATCTATGAGCACCTATGTAGGTAGTCAGTTTGTTCAAGATTGGACAGTTTTTTACTGGGCATGGTGGTTAGCTCTTGCTCCCTACTTAGGTGTATTTTTTGTAAATATATCAAATGGAAAAACGATTAGGCAGCTTATTTTGGGAACAATATTTATTGGTGGTTTTGGCAGCATTTTGCACTTTTTAATACTAGGTAATTATTCTTTACATTTATTTGAATCAAATGCCTTAGATATCCCTGCGCTTTATGCCTCAGAGAAGCCTACAAAAGTTATTGTTGATGTAATTTTAACTCTGCCCTTAAATTATTTAATGTTATTTATTTATGGTGTAATTTCTGTGATATTTTTATGCACTACGTATGATTCATGTGCATATATTTTATCTAAGACTGCTATGCGAAGTTCTGATATGCAGCCTTCAAAAATTTTAAGAATAGTTTTCTCAATCTTATTGGTTATTCAGCCAGCAATTCTTATGTATCTTGGTGGTGTTAATACTGTAAAATGGATGCTCGTAATAACAGCCATTCCATTATTATTTATAAATATTTTATTAATTGGCTATATCTTTAAAAATGTACAAAAAATCTAATAACTCAAATTACTACCTCCACAACTTCTCATCAATAGATGATACAAAAGACTCTGTACTTATGATTCCAGGCGCTGGAATGGATCATAGGATTGTAAAAGATATTAAATTAGATGCTGCTAAGTTTAATCAAACTCTTGCAATTGATTTGCCTCATCACGGATATTCAACGGGCCCTAAGCTTACATCTATAGAAGAATATGCTGAAGGTATTGAAGAGGTTTTACAGGATGTTGATGTTAGTAACTTTCATCTTTGTGGACATAGTATGGGTGGGCTTATAGCACTTAGATTAGCTTTTAATCAAAAATTACAATTTAAATCTGTCAATATTCTAAATGCTTCGTGTCCAATGTTTGTAGGCGGTGCGCTTCTGGATGATTCAAGAAAAAATTTAGATTCGGCTATGGATATATTAACTACTTATGGTGTAAATCAAGCTCCTAAGGCAAAGTCCTCAGGCCCAATGTTTGGAACTATGGGTTCTGGCTTCTATCAAAAAAAATCTGATCTCATTAATACACCATACGGAAGTAAAAAAATTGTTGATAAAATTGATGATGAAATAGATTTATATGCTCTAAAGAAACTTTTTAATCAGATAACAAAAGATATTCTTAACAATGATCTAACTGCATGCAAAAATTTTGCAATTAATGATGAAGACATTACTGGTTATGAGAAATTGATAAGTTTTATTTTAGGCGAAAAAGATAAACTTATACCTCTTAAGTATGTAGAGAAATTCTGTGAAGGGTTAAAGCAATTTGAGATAGTGGTCTTAGAAAACTTAAGTCACTTTACCTTCTACGAAGAACCCACCAAGCTCTCAAGCGAGCTTGGTAAGTTATTATCTAAATAATTATTAAAATCTGTATCTTAATCTAAGACCAATAGTTCTTGGCTTACTTCCTGTTCTTCTGACATCACCAAAGTCATCGTATATTCCAAGAGTTGGATCAGAATCATGAACATTTTCAAGATAAAGTTCTACAGAAGCATTCTGAAGGAATCCAAATAAATCATCAGCGTCAGAGCTCCCTTTGCTTGAAGGATTAACTCCAAATCTTAAGTTTGCTAGTGAATATGATGCATTAGTATCTGTATTTGCAGATGATTGATAGCTTTCCCCAGTATATGAATGATCGTAGCTAACGTATGCATCTCTATTTCTAATGACAAAATCTTTATTCATTGACATTACAAATTGTTGAGTTGGTACATAAGCTAGTTGGTTACCTTTTGGGGTCGATAGCACGCCCTGAAGGTCGTATATATCTTCTTTAAATTCAGGATTAGTTAAAGCAAGCATTAATGAGGCATTGAAACTATCTGAAATATTAAAGTAACTCTCAAGCTCTAGTCCCGTTATGGTTGCTTGACCAACATTCTGAACAAAGGCTACGGTTAATAAATCATATATATAACTAGTTGATTGGAAATCATCCCAGTTCATGGTGTGTAAATTACCATTGAATACAATTTTGCCATTAGCTAAAGTTGACTTAAAGCCTACTTCAAAATTCGTTAAAGTATCTGAATCATAAGTTGCAGGAACAATGCCTGATTCACGCGCCTTTTTATTCAATCTATTCGTACCACTTGGTCTAAAGCCTTCTGAATAAGTAGCATAAAATAAAACATCATCATTAAATTTGTGAGCTAAGTTAATCTTAGGTGCAATATCAGAAACATCTTTTGAGTATTTCTCAGTTCTTCCAGCTGCCCATGATAATGTAGGGTGATCTGTATAGTAGCCCATGTAACCATCCTTAGCATCAAAGATAGCTTCATTTTTATAAGCACGAAGTCCAACTGTAAAGTCAGTTTTCTCATTAATCGGCCAAGTTGCTTCACCGAAAATAGCTTTTTGACTATCCTCTCTTACATTATCTTGTTTCCACCATCTGCCTTGAACAGATGCAAGAGAAGTTGCGATAGCAGGCATATTATATGTGGTTGAATATGCTAATTCCTGATCTTCAATAAAGACTCCTAAAATCCATCTAAAGCCCGAATCATCGGAGGATTGCATTCTGAATTCAGTGCTTTGTCTATCATACTGATCATTTTCAACATAAAACATTCTTGCATCTGTAGATGCATAGTAATCATAGTCATAAGCATACGCAGTGTAAGAATCGTAATAGTTTGTATATACATAATTAGTATAGTCATATGTATAATCTATTTCACGATCAAATATTGATGTATTGAATGTAAATTCAACATCGTCTGATAAATTTCCAGCAATAGTTAATGATGTTTGAGTAAATTCATCATCAAAAGTTTCATCAGCAAACCTTGAATTTTTTCTTGCGCCCTCTGCAACATCAGTTTCCCATGATCCATTTGAAAAAGACTCATGACTTAAGAACGATAGATCTACAGTCGTGCCGCTTGCCATATCATGGCCTAAACGAATTCTATGACCAGATTTATCTATCCAGTTATAGTCATCTTCAACATAACTACTATTATCAATGGTAGCCCCTGTGTAGTAAAAGCTAACAGTAGAAGGAACGTTATCTATCCAACCGCCATTGCTGATGTCATATGCACTAATTCTAATAGCTGTGCTTGAACCCAGTGGTATGTTTACAAAAGTCTCAAGTGACTCATCAGTAGAACCATCATGAATATCACCACGTTCAATATCAAAACCCGCTTCAAAGCCAGATGGATCTGGTTTATTTGTTATAATTTTAACTGTTCCAGATTGAGATGAAGATCCATACAAAGTTCCTTGAGGTCCTTTTAAAATTTCAACTCTATTTACATCATAAATATGTGGATCTGGATTTCCACCAATAGTTGATACTGGTTGTTCATCAATATAATAAGCAGTAGAAGCCTGAGCTCCTGCTCTATTACCAAAACCACCATCAGAAACACCTCTAATATAAAAATATGAATTTCCTGATCCGCTTGAATCCATTGTTATTGATGGAGATAAAGCTGCGATATCAGCAAAATCAGTAATATTTTTAGCTTCAAGCTCTTCAGAACCAATAGCTTGAACTGCCATAGGCAAATCTTGAATATTAGTTGCTCTTTTAGAAGCTGTAACTATTATTTCTTCAACACTTCCGTCAGCCTCCTCAGCATTAAGGGTATTAATCTGAGAAAAACCAAGACCTATAGATAAAGCTCCTAAATATGACATTGCATATTTATTGTCTTTAAATATATCTCTAAGTAATAAAGTTAATGGATCTGCTTTCTTTTCAAAAAGAGGTTTAAGTAAAATATTGTTCATGCTATCCCCCTAGCAAGGCTAAATTTTAGTATATATATGTTTATTAAGTAAACTTATACCTAATACTAGCATAGGAAATGCATATTTAAAGAGATTTAAAGGTTTTTTTAAAAGAGCTGCTATTTATCAAAATAGCCTATCAAGAAGATATTTTGAGCCTAATACTTTATTAATCTTCCTACATTCATTATAAATGATTTCAGATTGGATATTTGCTCTGCAATAGCCTTCGTTAGATGAAATGCCAGGCCAAGCATGCCCAGCTTCTGAGTTTATGATTGCTGTAATGGTTACATTGTCATCACAATTATAATAAAGGGTCTCTGAGGACTTAAAGGGTGAGGTTATTTCAGAATTTTTAACATCTTTACAATTAAATTCTGAAGACCATGAGGATGCAGTATTTTTAATAGGCTCATAAAAATAACCACCCGAGGACCTAATTGATATCGGTGGCACTGATTTATCAAGCAATCCACCATAGATTATCAAATTTATAGGAAGTTTAGGTACGCAACTTAATTTATGAGGCTGCATACCGACAATATTAATAACCCCATCAAAAATATCAGGATACTCACAACCAACTAATTGAGCCATCATGCCGCCGTTACTTAGCCCCATAATGTAGGTGTCATCAATTACAAATTCTTCAGAAACTTTTAGCGCTATGGTTTTTATAAAATCTGAGTCATCAATGCAACTTGTCCAATAGCAGTTATCTTTATTTTTGCAACTTGGAAATGGAGGTGCGCTTTGGGAGGTATCTTCACAAATCTTAATCTCTGCATTATTAGCAGTTAATGGTCCTAGATGATTCCATGAGCTTGAATAGGTTTTCTCAGTAATTTTTGAGCCATCCTCTTTAGTCATCTCAGAACTTGGATAAAAATAATTACCTTGCGGGTATGCAATTATTAGACCTTTCTCTTCAGCATATAAATTGAAACCACCTGTTGTTTCTTTTTCAAAACCTGATGCAGATCCGGAAAATCCATGAAGACCAATGATTAACTTATAAGAATCTTTCTTCACTGAAGGAGTAAAAAGTAAATATGAGCGCTCTTCATCCGCATGCATAATGGTAATTTTTTCCATGCTATCAAGGAGTGGAGTAAAAATTAAAAATATATATATAAGTAACTTCATGAATTCAAAAATTCAGAGATCTTGCTTAATGCTTGTTCTTTTTTAATTTCATTTAAAATTTCATGACGCAGTTCTGGTAAAAGAACAAGTTTTACAGATTTATTGTATTTACCTAAAAACTTATAAAGAGCTTCAACACCCCTCCCGCTCTCTCCTACTGGATCTTGAGTGCCTGCGATTAATAAAATTGATAAATTTTTATCAATGGATAACATCTTTTTATGAGAAAAAGATTCAATAACTCCATCAGCTAAATCCTCATACAATTGATTGGTTGGAATGAATCCACATAAAGGATTATTAATATAAGCATCGACACTTTCATGATTGCTAGATAACCAGTCATGTGTTGTTCGATTAGGTTTAAATTGGGAGTTAAATTGCTGTGTTGTTAATAAATCAGAAAAGTGACTTTGACTTTTAGGCCCTTTAAAAAATTTAATAATTTTGATTATTAATTTTTGTAGCATTAGTTTTGTAACGGACAGCTTTGATGATGCGGATAATATTACCTTAGAAGGAGAAATATCTCTTTGTAAAAGAGCGAGCGTTAGCCAAGTTCCCATACTATGTGCCAGGATAATATGGGGTATATCTTCATAAACAGTTTGTATTTTTTTAAAAGAGGTTTCCATATCATCCACAACAAGATTCCATCCATCTTTTTCAGCAAAGAATCCGGGAACTGCACCAGACTCAATCCAATGTCCATGACCTCTATGATCTATTCCTACAACGTGATAACCCAATGAATTTAAATATTTAGTGGTATGAGTATATCTTCCAAAATATTCTGCCAAACCATGATAGATATGAATTACTCCTTTAGGGGTATCAGGCAAGTCAGATTCAGATATAAAAATCTTTATAGAATCACTATTTAAAGTTTCGGCTGTAATAAATTTCATAAACGTTTAAAATATTATGACTTAATTTTAAATTATATGGAAAATATTTATATCTCAGGAACCGGCTACTGGAAAGCAGATGAAATTGTTACTAATGATGAGTTAGTTGCTTCATTTAATAGCTATGTTGAACGTTTTAATAACGAAAATAAGCTAGAAATAGAAGCTGGAGCCATCAAACCTCTCGGTCTATCTTCTGTTGAATTCATTGAAAAAGCATCAGGTATTAAAACTAGATATCTAATTGATAAAAAAAATTGCTTAGACATTGATGTAATGAAGCCTGTTCTAAGACAAGAAAGTTCAGAAAATATTTCAATACTTGCAGAGATGAGTGTTCATGCTGCTAAAGAAGCTCTTAATCAAGCTGGAATAGAGGCTAAAGATGTTGATGCTGTCATACTTGGAACATCTCATTCTGCAAGAAATTATCCTGCAGTAGCATGTGAGGTTATGGATGAACTTGGTATAGAGGGTTATGGTTATGACATGCTGATTGGGTGCTCTTCAACCACTTTTGCAATTAGTAATGCTTATAGTGATATAGCATCAGGTCTAGCAAATACTGTTTTAGTTATAAATCCAGAGTTAACCTCCCCTCATAATGATTTTACTTTAAGAGACAGTCATTTTATTTTTGGAGATGCATGCGTTGCTTCAGTTATTCAAAAAAATTCAACATCCGAACACAGGGTAAAGATTCTTGATAGAAAATTAGTTACAAAGTTCTCCAGCAATATCAGAAGTGACTTTGGCTATTTAAATGTAGTTGAAGAAAATCCGAGAGATCAGAAAGATTTATTTTTTAAACAAAATGGTAAAAGTGTTTTTAAAGAGGTCTGTCCTATGGTTGCCAATCTAATTACAGATCAGTTGCAGGCAGCTAACCTTGAGGCTTCAGATATTTCTCAATTCTGGCTCCATCAAGCTAATTCAAACATGTGCCGATTTATAATGACTAAAATACTTGGTACCAGTGATTATGATCCGAAGATGGCTCCTATGATTCTTGGTGATTTTGGCAATGTTGCATCAGCAGGGTCATTGCTTTCATTTCATCTTAATAATCATCTAGAAAAAGGCGATAAAGGAATTATTTGTTCTTTTGGAGCTGGATATTCTATATGCTCACTCATAATAGAAAAAGAATAAATTATCATTCTTTTAAACATTAATAATAAATAATATTTATAATAACCACATGGAAGAATATGATGGACTAATCGTTGCTTTATTATCAGCTGCTCTGATGATATTTTATATATTTATTGAAGCAAGACCGAAAGGGTCTCACTTTGTAGAAAGTGTTAAAAATACAATTACTCGCTTCTTCAGATCAAGATAACTCTAAATTAATAAACCAACTACTAATCCGGTCATACATGAAGCAAGGGTTGCTGCAATTAGTGCTTTAAAAGAAACATCTACCAAATCCTGTTTTCGTTCAGGTGCCATAGCCCCCATTCCAGAAATTAAAATTCCAACAGAAGATAAGTTTGCAAATCCACATAACCCATAAAAAGTTATTAATTTAGATTTATCAGATAAAAGTCCATCTTCAAGATTAGCCAATGCTGGGTATGCTATAAATTCATTAAGTGCTGTTTTAACTCCAAGCAACTCTCCTGAAATAATAGCTTCACTCCAAGGGATACCCATCAACCAAGCAATAGGCGCAAATACAAATCCTAAGATTATCTCTATAGAAAGATCAAAACCAAGTTGAGCTCCAATCATTCCAAGAAAGGCATTCACTATATAAACCAATGCAAGAACAGTAATCAATATAGTTCCAACACTTACAGCAACATTAGCTCCGTCAGAAGTTCCTCTAGTGATAGCGTCCATTGTACTTTTATAAATTTTAGGTGTTTTGCTTTCATTAAAATCAGTTACTGAGTTTGATGGAATCATGATATTTGCATACATAATTGCTGCTGGAACAGAAAGAACAGATGCTGTAATAAAATGCTGTATTAAGTTTACATCTGCGAATGAGACCTCAAGAATACTTATCAATGCAACCATAACAGAGCCTGCAACGGTAGCCATTCCAGCTGTCATTAAGATCAATAATTCCTTGTTAGTTAAAGTTTTTAAATAAGGCTTAATTAGCAGAGGTGCTTCTACCTGACCAATGAAAACATTTGCTGCAGCACCTAATCCTACAGGACCACCAATATTAAATAATTTCTGACAAGCTTTTGATAGCATATTTACGATAAATGGCAGCACGCCCCAATACCATAGAATTGCTGATATGCACGACATCACAATAATGTAGGGTAATACTCCAAATGCAAAGGTCTCTAAAAGAGATCTATATGCAGGAGCTCCTTCAGCTGGAGCAAAGCCAAAGAGAAAACTAGCACCTTCTTGGGTGGCCTGTTGAAGCACAAAAACACCATTTCCAAGTATCTCAAAGGCATCAATAACAAGTGGTACTTTAAGTAAAATTAAAGCTAAAAATATCTGAGCTAAGATTCCATAAAAGATATATTTATAGTTTATTTGTTTGATGTTATCTGAAAAAGGAATAGCAAGCGCAACTAGACCTATAAAGCCTATAAAGATTTGAAAAATATTTAATATATTCATGGCTTAGTATAACTTAATAGCTTTTAATCTTTCATTTAAAAAATCGTCAGCTAAGACACCCTCATCCTCATCATTAAATATAGATTTAAGAACTATATTGGGTGCCGGATGAAGAAAAAATGGAATACTGTAACGTGATTTTGATTTTGATCCAGGGTAATTAATAACTCTATGAGTTGTGCTCAATAACATCCCATCTGTAACAAGCTGCATCATATCTCCAATATTACAAACTATTGCATTAGAAGATGCCTTTATGGGAATCCAATCACCTTTTTTAGATTTAACTTCCAGACCCGACTCTTCAGCCCCAACTAATAAAGTTATAAGGTTTATATCTTCGTGAGCTCTAGCACGTAAATTATTGGTATCGTTTGTAACAGGTGGATAGTGAATAAGTCTTAAAAGTGAATTACCTTTATTTGTCCATGGATCAAAGAAATTAGAATCTTGATTTAGCAGTAGCGCTATAATTTTAAGAACATTCATGCCTAAGCTATTGATAGCTAAAAATAATTCATCAAAATTATCATTAAATTCTGTAATTTCTTCCACGTTAATATTGGTATGAATTCTAGAATCATAGCTCTTATCCATATTCGGACCATGATGCCAAAATTCTTTTTGATCTGGTGTCACTTCCCCAAGAGCTGTCTCTTTACCGAATGGGGTATACCCTCTTGCTCCCGCGTTTTGTGGAAATGCATACTTAACTTTACTATCTACCGATAAATCAAAAAATTCTTTAGATAAACTATAACTATTAGCTAGTAGTTGCGAGTCTATCCCGTGATCAGTAATGCTAAAAAAACCATACTCGGTTAAAGCATTTTTAAGCTCCATTAAAGCTTCTTTATTACCATCTTTAATATCTAGATAGGATAATTCTGGTATTACTTGATTTGACATAATATTATTTTAACAAAAAAAAGGGCAGTGAACTGCCCTTTTTAATCAACTAATTGCTATTAGAATTTGTAAGCAAAGCCTAACTGCATTCTGTAACGTGAGCTATATGAATCTGTACTAGGACCTCTATCATCTATACCAGTGATGATAATTTGCCCAGCTGAATTAAATCCATCTGATTCAAGAAAACCTCTTGTTCCATAACTATAGTACTTTTGATGGCCTTTTTCATCATCAATCAAGTTCATTAGATTTAGAACATCTAGATAGATAAATAGCTTATGACCATCAATAAATGTTGGAACTTCTTGAGCTATTCTCATATCAAGTTGCTTAGTCCAAGGCAATGTAGAATGATTTCTAGGCATTACTCTTCCAGCCCAGCTGTTCAAGCCAGCTTTTGTGATAGCGTTCATAACATCTGCTTCTGATACTCCATCATAGACAACATTAGCATCGCCGGCTGTAGGAACATACATTAATGTACTTCCATCATCTAAACCATTATCAAATCCATCAAGAACATAACTAAATGGTGATCCTGAGTAAGCTTTATAGAAAAGTGAAACTTTTGTAGGCGCGCCATCAAAGATATTCATTGTTTTATCTAGCCCCATTACTAATCTATGTTCATTTGACCAATTTGTTGGTGCTACAGGAACATTTTTAATATCTGCATTAACTTGATATCTTAGATTTGAAGAAGCCTGTGAAGAAGTTGCTGACCAGCCACTTGAAGCTTTCATATTAGTATAACTAGCGAAAACACTTGTTCCATTATCAAAGTCTTTATCAAATCCAAAAGTCATTGACTCTGAGCTTGTACCTTCTGCATTTGAGATAACTGTATGGCCATATCCGTTATATGAAACAATACCTGTTGGAGAAGCTTGATCTACAGTATGAGTAGAATCATAGAAGCCCATGCCTTCTTTAGCATCATCTCTGTTGTAAGCTAGTCTTAGATTGTATCCATTAGCAGTTGTTAGATCTAACTCTACTGAAGTCTTCCAAGTTGATGGAGTTTCATAGTTTGGGTCAATAGCCTCAGCTCCACCCGGAGAAACAGATCCTGGAGGAATTAAAGCGTATAAATCAGAATCGCCGTAGAAACATGTTGGGTCTCCGGCAACAGGACAAGGAGAATAGTATCTAGCTCCATAAGTAGCAATACCAGAATTTGAGAATGGACTTGCTAACCATACATTAGGAACTCTTCCAGCAAATAGTCCAATACCCCCTCTTAACTCAGCAGAAACTACCCTGCTTGAATTTGAGAACATTAAATCTGTTGCATCTAAATTAAATCCAACTCTAGGCTGAATAATTCTTGATTTAGCAGGTGTAGAATTAGAAAAACCATGTTTTTGTGAAGCTAATTCGTTATACATAGGTCCATTATCCATTGCAAATGAATCAAGCCTTAGTCCAGCTAAAACAGTTAAGATATCAGAGACATACATTTTATCTTGTATGTAGATAGTTTTAAATGTTCCTGAGAATGCAGCAGCTGCATCATAAGGATCGCCTGTTGCTGATTGATTAAATCTAAAGAAACTAGGAATACCTGCTTCAAAGTTATCTACTCCTTTAAACTGATACGCTCCATCTTCTCTTGAAATAAATAGATTACTAACAAATTTATCAATAGAGTCATAACCCATTGTTATCTCATGATCACCAATTGTTAATACACCTTTAATATTTAAAATTTCATCAGTAGCAGATGTTTCATTAGCACTTCTGTACTTATCTCCACCTAGGAAGATTGATTCTCTAGAACCACTTGTATATCCACCCATTGAATCAGTAATTCTAATTTCAACATGAGGGAAATCTTCTCCACCCAAAGCATCCTGATCATTTGTGTATTCGACATCTGAAAATTTAGCTTGTACATAGAAATTATCTGTTAAATCACCATACCAAGAATAAGTAGATTTCTCATTCGTTGTTGGATAGTTGTAATAATGAGAACTAAATCTAATATCGTAGTTATAAGGTTTTACAGAGTTATCTTCTGAATAACTGTAAACATACTCTAATCTATTTCTGTCGTTCACAATGTAATCAATCTTTGTAAGTTGCTTCTCGGCCATTTCTGGTGGAGGAGAGAAATTTGGTGATCCTGGATCATAGTTATACAAAGTTTTTGTAATATTTGTAATTCTATCTATAAGAGCCTGATCAGCAATTCGGTATGAAACTTCTTCAGAAGGAGTTAATGATTCAAATTCTTCATATGCAGTAAAGAAGAAAAGTTTATCTTTAATAATTGGTCCGCCTAAAACAAAACCTGTAGTCTCGTCTTCAAACTGACTTGGAGCACTTCCGTTCAAGTCACCAACATTATTTTCATCTGTTGAGTAGTAGTAACCCATCCCTTTAAACTCATTAGTACCAGATTTAGTAACAGCATTAATACTTGCGCCTGTAAAGTTTCCTTTAGAAACATCAAATGGGCTTATGTCGACTGAAATTTGTTCTAATGTTTCAATACTTATTGGGTTTCTTACTGATGGAAAACCATTAGCATTTAATCCCAATGGATCATTCTGAGCAACACCGTCAACAGTAAAGTTGTTATATCTATTATTTGTTCCAGAAACAGAAATTGATGCATTTCTTGCTTGTCCATTAACAACAATTCTTGAATCTTTCTTTACATATTCTGAAATTGATCTTTCGATACTTGGAGTACCTTCAATATCAGCAGCAGAAATAGAAAGACCAGAACCAAATTTAGTAAATGATGTTTTGACACCGGTGACTACAACTTCATCCATTGAGCCTCCAGAAAGACTAACATCAATATTGGATGTCTGAGATACATTCAAATAAACACCAGAAAGCATTTCAGAATTGTATCCCTCTTTACTTACTTTAATTACATATGGTCCACCTGGTCTCAAGTTAGCAACGGAAAATGATCCGTCGGCGCCTGAAATTACAGTTTTTGAAGACCCAGTTGGGGTATGTGTAATTTGTATAGAAGCGTCTGAAACATTAACATCACCACGAATCGAAGATGTTGTTTCATTAGCTGAATATACAGATCCACTAATAAAAAATACAGTTAACAAAGATAAATACCACTTATTCATAACAGTTCCTCTTTTTGACAAGATAAGATTAATATAAATTAATAATATACCTTTTTGCCATTCTAGGAAAGAGAAACTAGGCTCATTAATGTGATTTCTTTGTCAGCTTTTGAAACTTCTCAGATCTTAACTTGATTAAGTTAAATCAATGTGGGTTTTATCCATAAATTTAACCAAAGCTTGTGGGACTTTTATTGAAGTTTTGCCATCAAAATTATTTTCTATAACTGCAATAAGCGCCCTGCCAGCGGCTAATGCAGATCCATTAATAGTATGAGCAAAAACTTTATCTTTTCCATCTTTAAGTCGTATTTTTCCTCTTCTAGCCTGAAAATCTAAAAAATTAGAACATGATGAAATTTCTCTATATTTATTCTGACTCGGCATCCACACCTCAATGTCATATGTCTTTGCTGCAGTAAAACCAAGATCACCTGAACAAAGCTCAACAACCTGATAAGGCAATTCAAGCACTTGCAAAACTTCTTCCGCATTAGCAAGCAAGCCATCAAGAGCATCATAAGAATAATCAGGATGAACTATTTGAACTAATTCAACCTTTTCAAATTGGTGTTGCCTAATAAGGCCTTTGGTATCTTTACCGTAGCTTCCAGCTTCAGAACGAAAACAAGGGGTATGAGCTGTTAGCTTGATAGGCAAGTCAGCTGAATCGTTGATAGTATTTCTAAATAGGTTTGTGAGAGGAACTTCAGCAGTTGGAATGAGATACATGTCATTTGAGAGTTTAAATAAATCTTCTTCAAATTTAGGAAGTTGACCAGTTGCTTGAAGAGAATCTGCATTTGCAATAAATGGAACATAGTGCTCTTGATAACCATTTTTAATAGCCAAATTAAGCATTAGATCTATCAGCCCTCTTTGAAGCTTTGCAATATCATTCCTTAAAACAGAAAAACGGGTACCTGATAATTTTACAGCTAATTCAGAATCAATATCTCTAGCAATCTCAATATGATCTTTTGTATTTGACGAGCTAGGCTCGCCAAATTTTCTAATTACAACATTATCATTCTCGCTAGAGCCTAAAGGCGCATTGGGATGAGGAATATTAGGAATGTCTAATAAAAAAATTTCTAATTCGGTTTGAATACTTTTCAATCCTTCTTCGCCAACTTTTAAACTATCATTAATCTTATCTATATCACTTTTTAAAACATCAGTAGAAGCTCCTGATTTTTTTAACTCGGCAAATTTATTTGATAATGTCTTTCTTTCTGACTGCAAAGACTCAACATCAATTTGTAATGTTTTTCTTTTTAAGTCTATTTCAGTAAATTTTTTAATATCTAATAAATAGCCTTTATTATTAAGAGCATCTGATACTTCGGTTGGAGAATCTCTTAATAATTTTATATCTAACATATTACTTTAATGCTCCTAATGTTAAACCTATGTAGGTTGCTGATATTGTAAATACAATTGTCATTAATATATATAGAGCTGCTTCACCAAAGTTTTGATTATTAAACATTTCGACAGTTTGCATTGAGAAAGCAGACATAGTTGTAAAAGATCCTAAAAAGCCAATAACGAAAAATACTTGCACCTCAGATTTCATATCTGCTAAAAAGCCAAAAAGAAGGCCTACAAGAAGACATCCAACGACGTTAACCCCAAGTGTTCCTATGTGCTGGCTAGTTGAAAAATATTTTGTAATTATTTCTGTTAGCCCATATCTAGAAATAGCTCCCAAGGCTCCACCAATTCCTATAAATAAAATGTTCATCAATTCACTGCTAAGTTTTTAAACATAATTAAATTCTCAATATTAAGATTGTCATTATATTTTAAATAATAAATCTTATTCTCTTTAAATTTAACCTCTATTTGATTGTAACCCTCTCCAAGCGAAGACTTAATAAAGATAGTGTCTCTGTCAAATTCTAAATCGTAACTTGAATTATTAACAGCAAGACCATTTAAAAGGATATCTATTAGCATGTTGTCTTCAAGATCGCTTAACTGCATTCTTGATGTCTGATTTAGCTCTATGTCTGTAATGATAATTTCATCCTTAGTCAGTTCATATTTTTCTTTAAAAGGGTGATCAACATAAAAAATTGCTCCTTCTTTATTTTTTAAAATCCTACCTTCACTTTTATCAATTGAATTTGTATAAGGATTAATCGAAGATTGAATAAAAGCTAAACTTGAATTCTTAAAAGAATTATTAAAAAGGCTTGTAAGATCATTTGAAAAAGTTAGAGGGCTGGTTAAAAGAAGAGCTAAATATATTAATCTCATTAAAGTTATGTTCTTTTTGGGACCATTACTTCTCTTGAACCATTTGAGCTCATCTCAGTTACTATACCTGCTTGCTCCATCGTTTCTATTATTCTTGCAGCTCTGTTATAACCAATTCTTAGTTTTCTTTGCACAGCTGAAATTGAAGCCCTTCTAGAATCAATAACAAAATTAACTGCTTCGTCATAAAGCTCATCTGCTTCTTCATCATTTGAATTTTCATTAGACCATCCTGGAATAGGACCTGTATCCTGAACATCTGAAACGATGCTGTCGATGTAATCAGGCTCTGATCTTTTCTTCCAATCAGCCACAACTCTGTGAACTTCATCATCACCAACAAAAGCACCATGAACTCTTATAGGAACACTTAACCCAGGAGGAAGATAAAGCATATCGCCCCATCCAAGTAATTGCTCAGCTCCACCCTGATCTAGGATAGTTCTAGAATCAATTTTGGAGGAAACTTGAAAACCAATTCTTGTAGGTATGTTTGCCTTAATTAAACCAGTAATAACATCAACTGAAGGTCTTTGTGTTGCTAGTATAAGATGTATTCCTGCTGCTCTAGCTTTCTGAGCTATTCTAGCAATCAGATGTTCAACTTTTTTACCTACAAGCATCATCATGTCAGCAAACTCATCTACCACTACTACAATTGAAGGTAATTTTTCTAGATAAACATCTTCATCTTCAGTTAAAGGATCTGGTATTTGTTCGCCATTAGCTGCAGCATCTTCAATCTTTTTATTAAACCCCTGAAGATTTCTAACGCCCATTACGGACATCAGCTTATATCTTCGATCCATCTCTGCAACACACCAGCGCAAGCCATTAGAGGCATCAGTCATATCTGTAATAACAGGAGTTAGTAAATGAGGAATTCCATCATAAACAGATAGCTCAAGCATTTTGGGATCAATCATAATTAAACGAACATCCTCTGGATCAGATTTAAATAATAAACTTAATAACATAGCATTTACACCAACAGATTTACCCGATCCTGTGGTACCAGCAACTAATAAATGCGGCATTTTAGCAAGATCAACAACAACAGGTTTTCCTGCAATATCATGACCCAGAGCCAGTGATAAGCTTGATGTGGATGACTTAAAGGCGTCGGAAGAAAGTATCTCTGTTAGACGAACCATTTTTCTATTTGTGTTAGGTATTTCAATACCAACAACTGATTTCCCCTCTATAACCTCAACTACTCTGACACTACTAACTGCTAATGATCTAGCTATATCCTGAGCAATATTAGTAACCTTGCTAGCTTTAGTTCCAGGAGCTAGCTCGATTTCAAACCTAGTAACAACTGGCCCTGGTAAAACTGAAACAACCTCTGCTGTTACTCCAAATTCTGCAAGCTTAAGCTCAAGTAGTCTTGCTAAAGCATTAAGATCCTCCTGGGATAAAGAAGAGCCATCATCAAGTGCTCTATCTAAAAGCTCAGTGCTCGGCATTCTAGTTTTTTTATCTTCAGATACAGGTTTTACAGTCGAAGTATTTTTGGGAATTGGTTTAATGTCTGATTTAGTTCTTTCTGGCTCAGGAGTTTTTTGAATCTCTTGAACAGGGGTTTTAATTTCAATAGGTTTTTTTAGAGCAACTTCTTCATCTTTTCTTTTTGTATTAGCTTCAACTCTCAATCTTTGTTTTTCTCTTGATTTCTTAATGAAATTTTTAATTTTGTTATAAAAATTTAAAGTTATCTCTTTTAATTTGTTAGCTGCTAAAAGTAAGAATGAACCTACTAAATCTATTACTTTGGACCAGCTAAAATTAAATGCTAAGGCGAAGGAAGGTATTAAAAATAGTATTAAAAATATCAAAGATCCTATCTGACCAAAGATGCTTGATAAAAAAGTAAATATTGAATTGCCAACAAAGCCGCCTGCAGATAATTCAGGGTAAGTCTTACCTTCTAAGTAAAATTCAAATAAAGAGCATGCACATAAAACTGTAACTATTGCTCCAAGTAAACGGAAATATGATTTAGCTTTTGAAGAATATTTACTAGAAAAAAATATCGTTTCAATAGAGATACTAGCAAGAAGAGCTAGAATTATATAAGTAGCTATTCCAAAAAAAACAAAGAGTATGTCTGAGACCCAAGCCCCAAAAGGGCCACCCATATTAAGTATCTCCTGATTAGGTGAAAATGAAGAAAAGCCGGGATCAGATGAATTGTAAGAAATAAGAGCTATAAAAATATATAAACATAAACCTAGCAGAGTAAATCCAAGAAAACTCTTAAGAATGCTTTTGGTATATGGAGAATTCATTGCTTAATTATTATTAATATATGATTAATTATATTGGAATTAATCACAATTTGTAGATATTTGAATTATAATTTTGCACATGACTAATCACAAAAAATTAATAATCCTAGGCTCAGGTCCGGCAGGATATTCAGCATCAATTTATGCAGCAAGAGCTGGATTAAATCCAGCACTTATTGCTGGCTCTCAAGAAGGTGGTCAGCTAACCACCACAACAGATGTTGAAAATTGGCCTGGAGATAGTGATGGTCTTCAAGGTCCTGATTTAATGAAAAGAATGAAAGAACATGCTCTTCAATTTGATGTAGAGATGATTTCTGATCATATAGATTCAGTGGATTTATCAAAAAAACCTTTTATATTAAATGGAAGTGAATCCTACACCGCTGATGCTCTTATTATCTCAACTGGTGCTAGTGCAATGTATCTAGGCATTCCCTCTGAAAAAGAATTTCTTGGAAAAGGGGTTTCAGCTTGTGCTACTTGTGACGGATTCTTTTATAGAGATCAAGAGGTTCTTGTAATTGGCGGTGGAAATACAGCTATTGAGGAAGCTTTATATCTATCAAGAATTTGCTCTAAAGTTACACTAGTTCATAGAAGAGATGAGTTGAGAGGTGAAAAAATACTTCAAGATAGAGTTTTTGAGCAAGAGGCTGCAGGGAAAATAGAAATCTTATGGAATACTCAATTAATAGAGGTTTTAGGAGATAAGACCGGGGTAACAGGTGCCCTGCTTACTCAGGATGGTAAAGAAATTCAAAGAGATGTTATGGGTATTTTTATTGCAATAGGTCACAAGCCTAATACTGATATGTTTAATGATCAATTAGATATGGATAATGGTTATATTCTTATTCAATCTGGAACTAATGGTTCTGTTACTAAAACTAGTGTAGAAGGAGTTTTTGCTGCAGGTGATGTATCTGATCAAATATACAGACAAGCAGTAACTTCAGCTGGATTTGGTTGCATGGCCGCACTAGATGCTGAGAAGTACCTATCTGAATAAATTTTTTACTGACCAGAAACCCAATAAAGTGCAGTTATAACTGCAACGACTATAATAATAAATGCGACTTTAGCGTCAGATTTGCTATCCTCATTAGCCTCAACATCATCATAAAAAGTATCTATATCGTCTTTCATATTTTTATTCTCCATGTTTAATGACGACTCTTCCGACCTGCTCGCCATTTAAAATTCTTTTAATTTCTTCGCCAACATCACTTAAGCTAATTGTCTTTGAAGAGTTTTCAAGGTCAACTTTCCACTTTCCTGACAAGAGATCCCAAATGGATTCCTTAAATTCAATAGCAGATTCAGCAGAATCAATACCTAGCAAAGAAACTCCTCTTAAAATAAAAGGAAACACTGTTGTATTTAGTTCCATTCCAGCAACATTACCACATGCTGATACTGAGCATTTTGGAGCTATCATTGAAATAATTTTAGCAAGTATATCTCCACCAACCGTATCAACAGCGCCACCATATATAGCTTTATCTAATGGTCTAGTTGGATTCTCCATAAATTCACTTCTAAGCAAAATAGAGTCAGCACCAATTGATTTAAGAAACTGATCTTCAGTATTTTTTCCTGTAATTGCATGGACCTTATACCCTAATTTATTTAGTATATTTACTGCAACAGAGCCAACCCCGCCTGTAGCGCCTGAGACCAATATTGGTTTATCTTTATCTACCCCATTATCAATGATCTTTTTAATAGATGCTGCAGCTGTCAAACCCGCTGTACCATAATTCATAGCTTCTTTTGCTGATAAGTTTGCAGGAAGTTTGGCTGCCCAGTTTGCAGGAACATGAATAACTGCACCAAATCCGCCATAGACACTCATGCCCATACTATAACCAGTGACTATTACCTCATCGCCAATATTAAATCTATCAGATGATGATTGAGAAACTTTTCCTACCGCATCAATACCAGGAACAAATGGATAGTTTCTAGTTACTCCATTTTTAGGACCAGATGCCGATAAAGCATCTTTATAATTTAGTGATGAATATTCAACATCAATTATCAAATGATTGTCTTCAATTTCAGGAATATCAACAGACTGAACAGAGCCTATATACGAACCCTCTTCCTCTTGTACTAGATAGGCTTTATAAGTTTTCATCTTGGCGTCATTCGCATACCTGAATCTATTCTTATAGTCTCACCATTTAAATAAGAATTTGAAACAATATGAGCCGCTAAATCTCCATACTCTTCCGGAATCCCAAACCTGTGAGGAAACTGAGTTGAATCAAGAAGTGGTTGTCTTACTTTATCAGGAGCTAGTTGCATTAATGGGGTATCAAAAATACCAGGAGCAATAGTGCAAACTCTTATACTATGCCTTGCAAGATCTCTTGCAGCTGTAAGAGTTAAACCTATAACACCAGCTTTAGAGGCGCTATAAGCAGATTGACCAATTTGCCCTTCATAACCAGCAACGGATGCTGTATTAATCAAAACACCTTTTTCACCTTTGGCGTCTGGTTCATTTTTATCCATCAACTCAGCAGCTAATCGCATTACATTAAAAGTACCAACTAAATTTAGATCAATGATAAATTTAAAATGATCTAGAGGATGAGGCGCTTCTTTACCAAGAATTCTAGCTCCATATCCAGTTCCTGCACAGTTAACAGCAACATGAAGAGCTCCAAACTTTTCTTTAATACCTGCAATAGCATCCATTACTGGTTGCTCTTCCATAACATTAGTTAAAAAATATTGAACATTTTCTTCGCCTAAAGCAGCTTGAACTTCTTTAGCCTTATCTTCATTCAAATCAAGGATGGCTACCTTAGCTCCTTCAGAAACAAACTTCTCAACTGTGGCCCTTCCAAGACCAGAAGCGCCTCCTGTAACTAATGCAATTTTATTTTTTAAATCCATATTATCTCCGTAAAAACTTAGAGATGAATTATAACCATTAAGGGCTATATAAACAGCTACTAAATGAAACCATTTTTTTGGCATGAAAATTGCTTTACTAAAGTTATAGAACGATTTTTTTAACCTATATTAAGGAGATATTAAATGAACAAATTATTAACTATATTTATAACTAGCCTCTTAACTCTTCCAGGCTTTGCTGATACTAGTGCTAATGTTGGATTTTCTTCAGATTACATATGGAGAGGCATGACTCAAACCTCAGGCGATCCAGCTATGTATGGTGGATTTGATTTTGCATCAGAATCAGGATTTTATGCTGGGGTTTGGGGTTCAAATGTAAGTTTTTCTGCAGGTGCTGGAAATGAATTAGATACCTATCTTGGGTATGGTTTTGCTTTTGGAGATATCGATGTTGATGTGAGTTATATTAATTTTGGATACCCTGGTGATTCTGGATTAGATTTTCAAGAAATTGGAGTTGCTTTGAGCTATGGCGGCGTTGGAATGGGTTATTACTCTGGTCAAGATGGTGCACCTGATTATGTAGATTTATCATACTCAATGGGCGCCTTTTCATTATCTTATGGTGATTATGATACTTATGGTACAAATTATGCTTTTGATTGGGCTTTTTTATGTAAATCTTATGATTGCGCTCTAACCTATTCTAATTTTAGTTCTGACTCTATTGATTTAATTGATGAAGATGCTTTTGTTTTTTCAATTACTGCTAGCTTTTAAGAGGATATAAATAATGAAATTAATTACAGCAATTATAAAACCTTTTAAGCTTCAAGAAGTTAAAGAGGCGCTTGTAGAGGCCGGTGTTGAAGGGTTAACAATCACTGAAGTAAAGGGGTATGGTAGACAGAAGGGTCATACTGAGATGTATAGAGGTGCTGAGTATTCTGTTGATACTTTACCAAAGATTAAATTAGATATTTTAGTTGATGACTCAAACCAAGATCTCGTTACTAAAACTATTATTAAATCTGCAAATACCGGAAAGATTGGTGATGGAAAAATTTTTATATCTAACGTCGAAGACGTAATTAGAATTAGAACTAGTGAAACTGGTTCTGCAGCAATTTAAGGAGAATTAATATGGCTATTAAAAAATTACTATTAGGTTGCTCATTGAGCACCTTCGCGCCAACACTTTTAGCGCAGGATTTAAGTTCTGGGGATACTTCTTGGATATTAACATCTACTGCATTAGTGCTCTTTATGACATTGCCTGGACTCGCTTTATTTTATGGAGGCCTTGTTCGATCAAAGAATGTTCTTTCAGTTTTAATGCAATGCTTTGCAATCGCCTGTTTAGTCTCTGTCTGTTGGGTTATATATGGATATAGCTTAGCATTTAAAGGTGATGGTCAATTTATTGGAGATCTAAGTGCAATATTTCTTAATGGCGTTGAAAGAGATTCAATGACTGGAACTATTCCTGAGTCACTCTTTGTTATGTTTCAAATGACATTTGCAATAATTACTCCTGCACTTGTGGTTGGAGCATTTGCTGAAAGAGTTAAGTTTGGAGCTATATGTATATTTTCCGTTCTTTGGTTTACTTTTGTATATCTACCAGCCTGTCATATGGTTTGGGGTGGAGGATTTCTTGGTAATGCTGGAGTTATAGATTTTGCAGGAGGATTGGTAGTGCATACAACTTGCGGAGTTGGAGCTCTTGTAGCGGCTATAATGCTTGGAAATAGAAAAGGTTTTCAAAGCAATCCAATGCCTCCTCATAACCGAACCATGGTTATGATTGGAGCTTGTATGCTTTGGGTTGGCTGGTTTGGCTTTAATGCTGGAAGTGCTGTTGCTGCAGATTCAAGTGCAAGTATGGCTATGTTAGTTACTCATATAAGTGCTGCTGTAGGAGCTTTAACCTGGATGGGCATTGAATGGGTTAAACAAGGTAAAGCAACTATGATTGGTATAGCTACAGGTATGGTAGCTGGTCTAGCAACTATCACGCCAGCTGCTGGTAGCGTAGGACCAGGAGGAGCTATGTTAATTGGTCTAATGGCTGGTTTTGTATGTTTTTATGCTACTCAAACTATTAAAGGTTATTTTCATATCGATGATTCATTGGATGTGTTTCCAGTTCATGGAGTTGGAGGTATTTTAGGAATAATAATGATCAGTTTTCTAGGCTCTCCAGATGGATTTTTAGGATCTGGTGCTGCGGGTATTGCTGAAGGTGGAGCTCTAGTTCAATTAAAAATTCAATTGCTTGGCATTATTGTAATAGCAGCATGGACAGCTATAGCTACTTATATCATTATTAAATCTATTAGTGTTTTTACTGATATTCGTGTATCTGACGATGTTGAGGCTGAAGGAGTGGATATCAATGAACACAACGAACAAGGGTATAGCTTTTAGGTTATAACTTGCTCTTTTCAATTACAGGGTTGGAGTATTGCTTTAAAAGTAATGCTTTAATTCCTGGTTCAAGACCTTGTGTTCTTTTTTCAAGATAAACTCTAGCAGATTTTATCTGCTGTTCAGAAAAATTGTGATCAGGCTTATAAGCAGTATTCTCAATATCGCAAGCGGCAAAATTTGAAGGCTGTAATTTATATAATTGTAAAATAGATCTGGTAATTAATTTTGCAGAATCTTCATAGCTTTCCTTGGTAAACTTGATAGGTGACCCGATACTCAAGTTCACCATACCCTTCTGTCCTGAGATGCCGTTAGTAATGCTATTTAAATCTTCTTTATCTGTTTTTTGGTATTCTTGATGCATATCAAGAGCATAGAGTTCATTAGCTTTAAATATATCATTTGGATCAAACTCATATGACACTGCAATCGGTATAAAGCATAGTGAATTAAAGTAATCACAAATGCTGATAGATTTTCTATTAATTAAATGTATCATTTTGAGCAGAGCTGGGTCAGTCTCATCAATACCATCTTTTGCTCTACCTTGTTTTTGAGCGATCCAGATAGGCTCATTTTTATCTAAAATACTGTCCTCAATATACTCAGAAGCTAAATTAAGTCCCTGATATATCTCACGCTTAGATTTACCAGTCCTATCAATAATAAAACTTTTATTGAGTCTCATTAGGTCTGAAGCCCAAGCTTCACTCATTAAGTTATTGCCTACTGCGATATTAGTTGTTATTAGATTGTTCTTATGCAGCAGGAAATTTAATAAAGCTGGATCAACTGTGATGTCTCGATGGTTGGATATGTATAGGTAAGCTTTATTAGATTGAATATTATTAAAACCATCATAGGTAAAGCCCGAGGTTTTATTTTTGATCATATCATCAACTAAATTCTCAAAAATAGACTGATAATCTTTAACAGTATGAATGTCTTTAATCTTGTTTTGCAGTATTTTTGATATAAGTAAACTGCTGAAAGGAAGTTTAGCTAGATACTTATACTTACTTGCTGATATGAAAGCTTTTACAACATCTTTATTAGTTGATAATTGCTGAAGCACACTTTGCACTTCTGAGTCTGTGTAAGGTCTAATAGAATCAAATCTTTTCACGTGCAGTCAGTAGGATATAATTTAAATTATATTTTACAGTAATATTCACTTATGAAACATTATTTAGATTTTGAGGGGATGGCGGTACTTGCTCATAGGGGTGGGGCTTTAGAGGCCAATGAAAATACCCTAGAATCTTTTCAGTACGCTCATGACATAGGATGTGAATATATTGAAACCGATGTTCAAGTTACCTCTGATGGAATTCCATATATATTTCATGATGAAGACTTATCAAGAATAGTTGGAGAGAAAAAATTATTTAATGAGTTATCAAGTTTAGAAATAGATAATCTTGTAATATTTTCTGATCATAAAATTCCTACACTGAAATCTGTACTAATAAGTCTTCCAAACACCTTATTTCAAATAGATGTAAAAACAGATGATGTTGCTATTCCTGCTTTAAAAGTAATAGAGGAATGTGGAGCTCTTAATCGAGTATGTATTGCAAGCTTTTCAAGCAAGAGGCTTGAAATGGTAAGAAATTTGTATCCAGATATATGTATATCTATGGGTCCTAAAGAGATAATTAAAACATTGCTTGCAAGTTTTGGTCTTTACTCAAAATCAATTCATGGTCAATGCCTTCAAGTTCCTATCTATCAGTATGGGATTAAAATAGTGACACAAAGATTTATAAATTATGTTCAAAAAAAGGGTTTAAAAATTATTGTGTGGACCATTAATGATCAAGAAACAATGGATAAACTTATATCTATGGGTGTTGATGGAATTATTACTGACAGACCATTAGAGCTTAAGCATCTGCTAGCTAAGAAAAATATTTTGTCTTAAGTTTTACAAAAAACTTTTTAGCAAAATAATACATGGGAATTATTATTGCTGATGTTATGACAATCTCTAAAGCAAAACTTAGGTCTAACAAGCTACGAATAAAAGGAGCAACCACAAAACCAGCAAAAGCTCCTAAAATGCTATAAAAAATAAATGATTCTTTACTTAGTAATTTCATTTGGTTCCTTAACTTTTAGCATAACTAAGCCACCTGCAACAAATAAAAATATGACTGGGGTTAGTGCGATTGTGATATTTCCAAAAAAAGTAATAAAAATGGCTACAAGTGCAGGACCTATAAAAGCGCCAGCTTTTCCGAAAGTGTTAAAGAATCCAAAAAATTCACCAGCTTTCTCTTCGGGAACTAGTTTGCCGAACAAGCTTCTGGAGCAGGACTGAATTCCGCCTTGAACTGATCCAACACCTACAGCTAGTATATAAAATTCCAACGCTGACGAGAGCGTTGTTGAGTAAACAACAATTGCTATATAAGCCAATATACAGATATTAATAACTGATCTATCTCCATATTTTTCTGATATGCGTGACCAAAGAAGAGTTGCTGGAAATGCAACAAACTGAACAAGGATAAGCCCAACAATTACGGAGCTGCTAGCCAGGCCAAGATTTAAAGCAAAAGTAGACGCTAACGCCATAACGGTATGGACGCCATCTATATATAAGAAGAAAGCCAGCAAAAATAGAAAAGCATTTTTATGTTGAGAAATATTTTTTAGAGTGATAAAAACTTTGGCTGTAGATTCTTTTATTAAAGATTTTTCATACAAGGCAACACCCCTATCTTTAAAATGAATAACAAGTGGTATTAAAAATAAGCTCCACCAAATAGATACCATGATGAACGACCAGCGAATTGCCTCAGATGCATCGTCAAGGCCAAAAGACTCTGGATACAAAGTCATAACTGCGTTAACTAAAAATAACATGCCTCCGCCTAAATACCCAAAAGCAAACCCCAGACTTGAAATTCTTGTTAATTGTGACTGAGGTGCAATTTGAACTAGCATCTTGTCATATAAAATATTACCCGCAGAGAAACAATAATTAGCAATTCCAAAAAATATTAATGCTTGAAACCATGCCCCAAGATCTAAGGTGTATAACAGTCCAACAAAAAAGATTGAAACTAAAGTAAAAGATGCAAATAATCTTTTAGTTGTTCTGGATAGATCAGTTATTGATCCAATAATTGGAGCAGTAAATAGTAAAGCCAAATTGCTTATAGTAAGTGTCCAGCTGTAATAGGATGCTGCTGTAAGACTATCAACTCCTGATGACCAGAACTCTTTGTAAAAAATAGGGAAGAATGCTGCAACAATAGTTGTTGCAAAAGCTGAATTACCTGCATCATAGGCAATCCAAGCTTTGGATTCTGTATTTAATTTAAATTTTTTCATAAAGATATGAGCCTAATAGCAAATATATTCCTGCAATCATAACCTGAAAAGACTAGTGAAATAAGTCTATTATTTGGGAAGGTTGTATATAAAATAAATAGATAAAACTTGTATATAAGTGTATTTTTTTTTATATTTAAAACAAGGGGGATTATTATGAATACTGATTCAGAAACTATAAGGCATGCTTCGTTCTTTGTTTTAGGTATTGGCGCTCTAGTATTTGTGCTTGGAGTCGGGTCTATGTTTTACGGAGGTTAGATAATTAACCAGGTGGCCATAAAAATGGTCGACCTGATAAAAGATGGACATGAACATGAAATACACTTTGCCCAGCTTTTGCACCATTGTTAACTACTAGCCTAAAAGCATCTTCTACACCAATCTTTCTAGCTACCTCGCCAGCAACCCAAATTAAATGCCCCATCAGTTCTTTATCCTCTTCTAAAACATCAGATATCTTAACAATAGGTTTCCTGGGGATAATAAGAAGATGAGTCGGAGCCTGTGGATTAATATCTTCAAATACTAAAGACAGATCATCTTCGTAAATAATTTTAGCTGGAATTTCTTTATCTATAATCTTTTGAAATAAAGTCATTAACAAAACCTTTATATAAAGAACCTAATAACCAACCTAAAAACTATATAAAAAATAGCCGAGGTCATTGCTAAGGCAAGTAAAACTACAAATAAGTCTCTTATTGTTTGAATAAATCTGCCAGATCTCTTGGCTTTTATTAATTGCTGAAATAAAAATATAACAGCGATAACGCTTAAAAATAAAATTAATATATTAATCATAATGTTTTAACCAAAAATTGATCCAATTCCTATTACTAAAAATCCCAAGGCGATTCCCCACAAAAGACACGCTATGACATCTGCTATATAAAATCTTACAGCTTTTACATCAGAAATTCCAAGTAAAAAAGGAGTAAGTGCTCTAATAGCAGGGACAAATCTTCCAAAAAGTACTGTATATGGGCCAAATTTATCTAAAAACTTTTGAGCTCTTTTAATTGTCTTTGCTCTTTTTGTAAGAACTTTAGTGCTTAATATTTGTGGACCTAGTGTTTTGCCTAAAAAGAAACTCGAGATATCACCAATATGCGCTCCCAATATTGCAATTGGAACAATGCCAAAAATACTCAGAGCTTCCATGTTGTATAAAAAGATACAAATCGAAAATAGAATTGCAGAAGATATAAAAATTCCAGTTATTAAAAAAGATTCTGCGAATGCAAAAAACATAATAATCATCCAAGAATACTCGATGTTATTTATTAAAAATTCTTGTATTGATTCTAGATTCATAAGTGGAGGTGAATTATATCAGTTGAATATTATTCGTAGATAAAATATTGTATCTCTAAAGAAGGTATAACAATGATAGAAAATTTTCCAATTCACATTAAAGACTCTGATATAGAGTTACTTCATCAAAAAATTAAACTTACGCGCTGGCCTGATGAAGTTAATGATTCAAAATGGTCGCATGGAACTAGTTTAAAGTTTATGCAAGACATTGCCGAGTATTGGGTAAATGATTTTGATTGGCGACATCATGAAGGTTTATTAAATAAGATCGGTAGCTATAAATTTAAAACAAGCTCAGGGCTAAAAATTCATTTCTTGCATTCTCCATCTAGTAATCCTGATGCTATTCCTTTGCTTATGACACACGGTTGGCCAGGAAGTATTCAGGAATTCTTAAAAATTATTCCTATTTTAAAAGATAATCCTGAAGTAGATTTTCATATCGTATGCCCTTCCCTTGTTGGTTTTGGATTTTCAGATAAAGCATCGGAACCAGGCATGAGCTCTAAAGAAATTGCTAAACTCGAACATGAACTCATGCTCGAATTAGGCTATGAGCAATATGTTGTGCAGGGAGGAGATTGGGGGGCAACAATTAGTAAATGGATAGCTGAATTATTTCCAGAGGCCTGTCTGGGGATTCATCTTAATTTAATAATTGCATGGCCTCCTGAAGATGGCGATCCTCTGGAAGGATTAAATAAAAGAGAGATAAAAGGTTTAGAAAACCAACAAAAATATCAATCAAGTGGTTATGGCTACTATGCAATTCAGAGTACGAAGCCACAAACGCTTGGATTTGGGCTTAATGACTCTCCCATTGGTTTGGCAGCATGGATAATTGAAAAGTTTCATGCCTGGACTGATGATGAGAATGATAAATTAATATTAGATTTAGATGAAGTTCTAGCTATTGTTTCACTGTATTGGTTCACTGAGTCTATTACTTCATCATTTAGAATATATAAGGCAAATGGTCAGTTTGGTTTTTCCTTTAATTCAATCAAAGCGCCCTTTGCAGGTGCCGTATTTAGTAATGAAATTATTAAACCGCCACGAGCATGGGCTGAAAAAATTTATAATGTTGTTCAGTGGAACGAATTTGATGGTGGGCATTTTGCTGCAAACGAAAATCCAGAAATCTTAGCTAGGGATGTAATAAATTTTGTAAAGAAGTTAAAACTTTAATTTTTAAAGTTTAGTCTTTTTGAGCTATACAGCTTAATAGATAAGAATATGCAGCTCTGTGAGCTTCTAATTTTCCTATCTGGTTTAGTTCTCTATTCTCTTTAATATTTAATGAAAAGATAGAAATTATTATTTGAACCATGACAAGAAATACACCTTCTTTATTAAACATTGAAGGCAGCTTAATGTTCTTTTCAATAAAAGATATAACCTCAGAAGAAAGTAAATGAAGCGTTTCAGACTTAGCAGGAGGTACTACTGTATTTCGTAATATAAGCTTTTGCGCTCCGATATTTATAGAAAAGAAATTAAATATTCTTATTACTGACTCCTCAAGTGCTTTAGAGAGATCATTATAATTTTGATTATTATTAGATTCACGAAATTCAGCAGAGCATTCCTCAAAGTATCTTTCAACAAGTAAGAGCTTAACGTCATCGGGATTTGCAAAAAATTTATAAGTAGAAGTTCTTTTTAAGTCAGAATGGATTGCTAAATTTGAAATTGTTATGTCTTCTGTCTCTTGGATTAAAAGTATTTGATGAGCAGCTTCAATTATCTTAGCTACTCTTAATTTACTTCTTTCCTGTTTAGCATTAACACCCATTATCTAATTATGGACAAATGTTTAGAAAAGTAAATTAAGAAATGTTAATAAAGTAATTAAAATTTATATTCAAAACCAATTGAGGCAAAAGTAATGTCATCTAAATTAGTGCCTTTGGTTAGTTTTGAATAATGAAGAAAAGTCTTAGTGGTATTATTTATTTTATGGGAATAACCTATAGAAGTTTGATTACCTGAAAGAATCTTCATATTCGATTTAGCATTTTGTATATATAAACTACCTTGATTTAAAAAATTTCTTTTTATACTTATTACATGACCTGAGTATGATTTATTAATTAAGGTTTTTTTAGAGGATTGATAAAGAAAGCCTATATCAATATTTTGAAAAGGAATCATGATGGCAAACCTTTCCCCTTTATGCCCTTTTGCATTTTTGTCTATTGCAAATGAAGCTTTAATTTTGTTTATTGAGTAATCCGCTGAAATGGATTCATAAGATCCTGCTGATTGGCTAATTGAATTAAGCGAAATCTTAAGTCCCTTTATGATATAGGGGCTAGTATATCCAATCATGCTATTCATTCTGTTTTCACCAAGAAGAATATATTTAATATCTGCCCTGGTATCATTAAATTGATCTATTTGTAACTGTGAATTTTTAAAAGCCGTATCATGAGTGCCAGTAAATACTTTTCCAAAATTTCCACTTATAGCAATATAAGTATTTCTTTCTTTAAAAACTTTATCTTCATCTGCCTTGATATCAGTTGGGTCTATCTCTGCTTCAATTTGAAAAGAAATCTTTATAGATTCCGACATTAAAAAGGAACTTTTTATACCAATTCTAGATGCATTATTCTTAAAATCAGTTTCTTGTGATGTCTTGCTTTCAGCATTTTCTAAATTTAAATTAAGTTTTCCATAAAATTCTATTTCTGACGATGCAAAGGAGCTCATCATGAAGAGATTTATTAAAAATAGTTTTTTAAGTTTATGCGAGTATGTCACGACAAAATTAATATTTAAAACCTTCCTAACTCTTGAAAGCTTTTGCATTTATACTCCAAATATAATTCTCAAAATAACATAGAAAATTATAGTAAGCGATGCTCCGGCTGGTATTGTTACAACCCATGACAACACGATTCTTCCAATAGATTTTAGATCAAGATGCTCTATACCTTTAGCCAAGCCAACTCCGATAACAGCTCCAACCAGAGTGTGCGTTGTAGAAATTGGAAAGCCTATATATGTAGCAGCAACAACAGTAGATGCGGCAGCCATTTCAGCAGAAAAACCTAAACTTGGAGTTAGTTGTGTAATTTTACTTCCGACTGTTTTAATCACTCTTCCGCCCAGCATAGCCAAGCCGAAGACTATCCCTATTCCGCCTAATAATAGCACCCATGGACTAACTGTTGCCTTAGAGCCGATTTCGCCCTCTGTAGCAACACTAATAATTGCAGATACAGGCCCAATGGCATTAGCGACATCATTTGAGCCATGAGCAAATGCCATAGCTGAAGCGGTGACAAGCATAAGTATCGCAAATGCTGATTCCACGCCATGTTCTCTTATTTTTTGTTTATTAACATTTAGTAATACTGATGTAAGAATGGCTACTAGAATACCAAAAACTCCAGTAGCAATAAGAATTTCAACATCAGACAAAGGCAAGCCAACATGTTTTAAACCTTTTCTAGCTGTAACTAAACCAATAATAATAGCTACAAAAAAACTGTACATAGGAATTAAAGAGACAGCTGCTTGAGCTGGATCTCTTCTATCAAGAATTAATTTTTTTGCACTTAAGAATATAAAGAAAGCCATAGTGCCGGCAATAGCAGGCGAAACAACCCAACTAGCTGCAATAATTCCAACCTTACCCCAGGAGACTGCTTGAAAGCCCATTGAAATAATAACAAATCCAACTATAGCGCCCACAATTGAATGTGTCGTTGATACAGGCCATCCTTTGTTACTTGCTATAAATAGCCAAGTGCCGGCGGCAAGAAGCGCTGATAGCATGCCGATAATAAATATATCTTGATTATCTGCATAAAGACCAGGGTCGACAATACCTTTCCTAATAGTATTAGTAACCTCGCCACCAGCTAAGTATGCTCCAAGAAATTCAAATATTGCTGCAATGAATATTGCTTGTTTTAAGGTTATTGCCTTACTTCCTACTGAGGTTCCCATTGCATTAGCTACATCATTAGCTCCAATTCCAAAAGCCATAAAGAAGCCAGCAAAAGCTGCTATAATAAGAATTAGAGTCGGGTCAAGAAATAATGTTTCCATAATAAATGTTCATATATAGTTTATATAAGTATATTTAAACTTTCTCATGTGACATTTTAGTGAAGAAACATGTACTTTTTGGTGAATTAGTTTCTTCTAAAATTAAACTTTGTTATAAATATGCCATGTCATTAATATCTTTAGATCAAACTATTTATAAAAAGCTTAATCCGAACGCTTATTTACTCGAAAAAAGAAGACTTCAGATTGAACTTCTTAAACTGCAAGAAGATGTAATTAAAAATAATAGGAAGATATGTATTGCCTTTGAAGGGAGGGATACAGCTGGAAAAAGTTCAGCAATTAATTTTTTTTCTGAGCATCTTATTCCTAAAAATTTTCGCTATGTGCATCTCGGTATACCGTCTAAATGGGAGTCATCGCATTGGTTTCAAAGATGGCAAAAAGTGTTACCAAAAAAAGGAGAAATAGCCTTTTTAGATAGGTCTTGGTATACAAGAGCTATTACTGAACCTGTAATGAATTATTGTAATGAAAAACAGTACAGATCTTTTATGAATAGAGTTAATAAATGGGAAGATGATCTTGCTGAATCTGGAACAGAGATTACTAAATTTTATTTTTCATTATCACAAGATCAGCAAAAAAAAAGAATAAATGCAAGAAGGAATTCGCAATTAAAATATTGGAAATTATCAGAAAATGATGAACGCATTGTTACAAAATGGGATGCCTTCACCTTATATAAAGAGCAAATGTTTAATAAAACATCAACAGACAGTTCGCCGTGGATAGTAATTAATTCAAACAATAAAATGATTGCAAGGTTGACAGCATTAAGATTTTTACTTAATAAAACTGATTATGATAAAAAGAAACTTTTAAAACCAGTCTCTTGGTCAAAAGATATAGCAAACTATTCAGCTAGTCTTGATGGCGTAATATTTAATAATTTAAATTATCAGCAGTATATGTCGATAACTAAATATTCAGATGATGCTTAATTAATATGAAAATTGCAGCTATTGATATAGGTACAAATGCTATTAAATCTAAAATATTTACAACCACCCCAACCTCTATAGAGTTTATAGAGAGCAAACGAACTCCCATGAGGCTTGGAACCGATGTATTTAAAGAAGGATGCTTATCAGATAATAAATTAAGTGCTCTTACTAATGTATTAGGAAAGTATAAAAAATATTTTGAAGATAACAAGATAGAGATGTATGAAATCGTCGCAACTTCTGCATTTAGAGACACCTCTAACTCTGAGGATGCAAGGCGAATAGTTGAAAATAGTATCGAGCATCCAATAACAATAATTTCTGGATTAGAGGAAGCTAAATTAATTAGATTTCATCCAAAAGCTCAATCTTCATCAAAAAAGGTATATGTGGATATTGGTGGAGGCTCAACAGAATTTTATATTCATACTAAAGAGAAGGACTATATTCAGTCTTTTCAGCTTGGTGCTGTAAGAAATTATTTAGGTATGGAAAATAAAGATGAGTGGCAGAGAATGTTTGATTGGTTAGCTCAGCATGAAGATAGAATGAGGCTTGTAGGAATTGGAGGGAATATTAGATCTTTTTTTAATATTTATAAAATGCAATCTATGACCATTGAAGATTTTAATATAAAAGCAAGTAAGCTATCTGAGCTTGATAAGTTAGAAAAAAAATCTAAATATAATCTTAATGATGACAGGGTTGATGTTATTGATTCAGCTATTGATATATATTCCCAGATAATTAGTAAATTATCCATATCTAAGATTGCATCAACTAGATGGGGAGTATCTGACTCAACAGCAGTGAAGCTCTTTCATGAGCTTTATTCAGAGAAGATTAAAATTAAAAATAACTAATCATATTTGTAAATAATATATTTAAATTAATTAGTATTAAAAATAACCGTGAATCGCTTTATTTCATTAAGTCTTGATACTTCTATTGAAAGTGGCATTATGCCAATAATCTTGACTGAATCTTCAATAAATAAGAGAGACCTTTCTAGATCATTCAAAATATAAACCATCTTAAGTTCTGATTTATTCTTGGTTAAAACATAATTAATTAGCTCATAATCTTTAGCCATAATATCTAACGTTGCATAGGCAGTTTCTGCGTTTAACAAGAAGCTTTGTTGGGCAAGATTAAATGATAAGACTTCAGCCTGACTATAAACATAATCATAATCTGATTTAGCAGAGTTTAATCTCTGAGATGACTCTTGGAGATTGCTATAAAGATTAGTTCCAGAAGATAAAATAATTCCTAATATAACAATGGCTGACAAAATAACTAATAAGCTCTTTTCTCTACTTTGAAGGTTATTGAATATCTCTTTCATGATTAATTTGTAATCCCTATGAGGATAGAGCCAGACACTTTTCCATCATTAGTCTCTAAATCTTCTTTTATTAAGATAAGATTTGCTTGAGGCATAAGATTAATTAAAAACTTGTATTGATTACTTCCCAAGCCTAAAAGCGTTAATTGAGCCTCAGATTTATTAATATTCATATAAAGCTTAGTAATCTCAGGTATATCTAGTCTTTTTATACTATCAAGACCAGAAATACTTAAATTTGAAGCCTGCTCTAGATCATACGAATTCAAAATTTCATCTATTTGCCTTCGAGGATTAACAACTCTCTTGATATTAGGATTAATCTTTTTAAAGAGGCTTACTGTTTCATTTTTATACTCATCAGCATAAGAATTATTTAAAAACGTGCTAGAAATTGGATAAATAATAAGGAGGCTTATAGCTGCAATTGCAAGAGCAAGGTCCAGTTTATTTATCTGATATCTTTTTATCCAATAATCTAAATGAAAGCCACTAAGATAAAGGTTGGGTAGGAATAAATGCTTATTTATAAGATTAAGATGGAGTGATTCGATGCTTATATTCTCTATCTCACTATTTTTAAAATTGTCAGCAAGAATCTTGTTATTTAAAAATACCTTAGGTGAAAAGTCCTCCCTTTCCTTTTTCACTAACTTTAAATAATCTTCTAAATGTGTCGCATTTTGGGAAAAGCCCTCTCCAGAAGAAAATGAGAAAATAAATCTATCTGCAATTTGAAAAATCGAAGATTCATTTTTTAAGAAAGAAAGCATATGCTCAGGATAAATATAAATTTTTGAACCTGTGACTCTTAATTTTTTAGTTATGGATGCTAAGTAACTCTTATCAACTAATATTGCTAAGTTGAGTTTGGAATTTCTATGTATAAATATCTCATTTTCAGATATATCACTGACTATAAAATCATCCATTTCAGATAGCAGCCTTGCTCGTGTAGCCTCATCATTATCCTTTTGAGATGCATCCAAGGCAACTGATGCTATTTTTGAAGAAGGTATGAAATAAAAAGTTTCTGAGTCTGAGTTAATATGATCAGATATATCATCTATATTAAGTTGTTTTTTTGATTGAAAAATATTATCAACATAATGAAAAAGCTCAATTTCATCATGGCTAGTGGTTAAATTATGTAATAAATATCTATGCATATCTTTTGGCTAAAGCCCATTGTATGTTCTAGAAACAATATATCCATTTCTATTATTTTCTAAATATAAAATACTTTCTGAGCTGATCTTCATATCTTCGCTTATTATCTCAGATTTAATGGAAAATAGATTTGATGTGAAGAAAATAGTAGCATTGCTATTAGTAAAATCAACTCCTGGAAATTCAAGCATAAGCTGAGATATATCAACAAAGCCTTCTTGTGGAATACTAGCAATAATTGCCTCAGCATCTTTAACTGTTGCATTTGGTAACAAGGAGGATAAAAGCTCAGAATCCTCCATATTCAAGGTATTTATATTCACTTTAGAATTTCCCGATAAAGGGATTGAGCATAAATAGTTACTAACATCATTCCAATTAAAATTTCTGAAAGCTGGTAAATTTTTAAGTTCAGATAAGTCATAAAAAAGTCTTTTGCTAGTGTATTGCTGAGGAGTATGAAGTGGACCTGTATAAAAATAATCTTCTAAACCTCCTTGTCTAGGTTGATTATCAATATCAATCCAATCAATCATCTGATCTATCAATGAATCTATATCTCTTTCATCAAACTTTTTGTACATTAAATATTTTTTGAGAGCAGCCATTCCCTTTGGATTTTGTACATAGTTTTTATTAGATAAAGAGACAACTGAGTTTATATTCAAACAATTTGAAGCATCTGAAATTTGAGCATATAGTTGACCATTAGGTAATTCAAAATAAAAGGCATCTTTAAATAGAGGGTCGTCCTTCGTCAAAGCCTGAGATCCAAACCTATTTTTTTCTTCAATTCTTTGTATGGAAATAGATTCAATATTTTTAAATAATTCAAAACTATTTGATTGAAGATCCTGATATATAGATCTTTTAAAAGCTAAAAGAAAATTATTACCAATTGACATAGCTATTGCTGATAGCACGAGAACTATTAGTAAAACAGTGATAAGGATAACCCCTCTTTCCTTATTTTTTATATACATAATCTATATTAGGATTAATAAACCAGTCATATTGCAAATTATTTTTAATAAAAGTTATCTTTACTAATTCTGGTATTTTTCTTTTAGTGATAATGTCAATTGGCCATAATGCGTACCACTTTGAATTAATCATATAACTAAACTCAATGTTCGTAACTTCATCTAAAAGAATTGTCTCAAAATATTCTTCATATGAATATGGATTATCTGCAAAATATTGTCTTCTTATAAAGGCATTATCTTGATATAGATATTCAATTCTTCTGACCCTTGATGTTGAAAAGGATGAGTTCACTAGAGTTGTAAATACAATGGAATTAGAAGAAGCATCAGCAATAAAATTACCCTTTAAATTATTACCAAAGTAATCTCTTATTGGAACATTTAGAATTTGGCGCATATCTCTTCTTACAATACTTGAAGCTATATTAAGCTCTTTAACATTTTGTAATTTGCTTGCTCCCTGCTCTCTGGCCTCAAGTGATGACTGTAAAAAATTTGTTGACACAATAGCAATGATGCTAAGTATTACTATTGATACAAGTACTTCAATAAGGGTAAAGCCTTTTCTATTATTTTTTAACAAGATAACCTCTGGCTTCATAGATATAATTTGAAGCTTCTAATTTTTTAATTAGTATTGAATACTCATAAACATTTATTGCTGGGCCCTTTGAAATTTCCTCTCTCCATTCCCACTCAAACCCAGCCATATTAATGCTTCCCTCTCTTGTTCCAGTACCTTGAGGTATATCAATAGTATTCATTAAAGCTACTCGATTATTTCCAATTTCTCTTGCTATATGTCTATCCTCTAATTCAAATGTAGAAATTGTTGATGTGGAGATTACTTGATAGATAGCCATAACAGATGTACTTAAAATCAATAGTGCAATTGCAACCTCTAAAAGGCTGAAGCCTTTATTTAAGTTTTGTTTCATTGTTAATCTTGCCATTTTGGGAGATGATAATTTTTTGAACATATTCATCTCTATAAATAAATAGCTCAGCACCTGAATTTTCACCTGATGGATAAAAAATAATAACTGGGTAATCTGTTATATCAGAGTTTAATTCGACTTCCTCACCATCGCTACCTTTTATAATTTTTTGATATTCAGAGATGCTATTCCAGTAAGAATCTAATGATTCTGAATTGAATTCAGAGTTTTTTTTACCAGATGAATCTAGTATAAATATTTTTTGAGAGGATTTTCCAGGAAACCATCCCAAGATCTTACTAGAAAGAATGCTCTCCTCAGAGATCAGTTGAAAATTTTTTTCAACTGACATGCCGCCTTTTATAATTCTATCTATGGATGATGTATTTATAAGAATAGCTGATGATGCAATACCAATTATTAAAAGTACTACAAGTAATTCTAATAAGGTAAAACCTTTATTCTTTCTATTGTAGCCAGTTGCCAATATCTGAGTTTTCACCAGTTCCGCCTTCGATACCATCAGCGCCAAGAGTATAGAGGTCATAGTCTTTAGATTTCTGAGGTGGATTTTCATATATGTACTCTCTTCCCCATGGATCTGTAGGTATAGAATTTATATAGCCATCTTCAGGGTACATAAATGGTCTTTTTAGCTCTGAATGAGGCATGACTAGTGCATCTAAGCCTTGCGATGTACTTGGATAAGTCATCTCATTAAACTTATATAACTCCAAAGCTTTGCCTGTTTGAGCAACATCTGCTCTAATCTTCTCTAAATTTGCTCTTTGAAGAAAAGGTGATACATTCACTGCAACAATTGTTGTGAGCATTCCTAATATAACTAGGACTACCATTAGCTCTATTAACGTAAAACCTTTTTGTTTATTTTTCATAACTATCATCCAAGAGTAAGAGTATTCATTTGCATTATTGGTATTAGTATAGCGAGAACTATCAATAGAATAAATCCACCCATAAAAATTGTTATAACTGGCTCAAGGAGAGATAGTAAAACAGACCTTTTAGATTCTATTTCAGATTTCATGAAATCTGAAACTTTTTTAAACATTTTAACTAAATTACCAGACCTGTAGCCACTTGATATAAGTTGAATAAAAATATCAGGGAAGATTTTAGTTTTGCTTAATGCTTGAACAAAGTCTTTACCTTCAACAACCTGTCTTCTTGCTTTATCAATAGAGCTCTTAAGAAATTTATTATTAAAAACTTTTGCAGACTCTTCCATTGCTAAATCTAGATTCATGCCTGATTGGGTAAGTAGATACATAGTGCTAGAAAATCTTTCAATTTCACTATGTAAAATAAATTTACCTACTAGCGGAAAAGATAAAAACTTCCTATGAGCTTTAATATGATTATCAGAATTTGAAATATAGCTTTTATAAAGAAAAGTTAATCCTGTAACGAGTAAAAATAGACCAATTAAAATAAAAATAATGTTATTTGAAAGTGATAAGAGTACTGATGTGAGTAAAGGTAGCTCAGCTCCAGCTTTTATAAACTGCCCAACTACCTGAGGCATAACAAATGCCAGTAATGCAATAATAACTAAAACACAAAAACAAACCAAAATAACAGGATAAGCTAAAGCAGAAAATATCTTTTGTTTTATTAAAGCACTTTCTTCTAAATAGTCTGCAAGATTATCAAAAATAATGTCTAGATTACCAGAGCTATCTCCAGCTGTAACCAGCGAGATATAGGTATTTGAAAATACCTGTGGATATTTTTTCATTGCCTGGCCAAGTCGTTTACCTTGAATTATTTCATCTCTAAGAGAGTAGAGAATATCTACTATTACTTCATCATTATATTGATCTGCAGTAATTTTTAAAGCTTCATCTAGGGCTGAATCAGCATCTAGTAAAGTTGCAATTTGTCTAGTAATTAAAACTAAGTCTTTATTCTTAATTTTAATTTTATTTGTTAAGTTTTTATTTGATTCTGTAACCTCTAGAGGTGTTAAGTTTAATTCCTTTATAGCCCTTCTTGCATCTCTCTCAGAAGAGGCGGTTAAGAACCCTTTCTCCTTCTTACCAGAATTATTGAAAGCTGTATAACTATAAGCTGGCATCTTCTTTAAGATTATTGAGTCTCATTATCTCTTCACAGGATGTAATGCCTTGAATAATAAGCTCTCTGCTAGCATCATCTATTGAAGGATGATCTTTAAAAACATGTTCAATAATTTTGCTCTCAGAGGCTTTTTGATGAATGAGGTCTCTTGTTATCTGATCAACCTGTATGCATTCTGCGATAGCAATTCTTCCCTGAAAACCTGATTGTGAGCATTCATCACAGCCATTAGCTGAAAATACTTTTGATTCATTATTTAAATTAAATAATTTTATAGCCTCATCCGAGGCATAGGTTTCCTCTTTACATGAATTGCACAATCTTCTTACCAATCTTTGAGAAATGATAGATCTTAAACTAGAGGAAAGTAAAAATGATTCAATTCCCATATCTCTAAGCCTGGTGATGGCACCTACTGCGCTATTTGTATGAACTGTTGAAAGGACTAAATGACCAGTTAAGCTTGATTGAATAGCAATCTGGGCAGTTTCAATATCTCTAATCTCCCCAACCATCATTACATCCGGATCCTGTCTTAACATTGCCCTTAAGCCTTTGGCAAAGGTATAGCCTGTCTTGGTATTTACCTGAGTTTGGCCTATACCCTTTAAGGTATATTCAATAGGATCTTCAACTGTAAGGATATTCTGTGATGAGTCACTTAGATCTCTTAGGCCTGCATATAAGGTTGTTGTTTTACCAGACCCTGTTGGTCCAGTAAAAAGAATAATGCCTTCAGAGCTCTTTAGAGACTTTTTATAATTATGAAGTATTTGTTTTGGAAGTCCTAAGTCATCTATATTGATCTGTGCTGATTGTTTGTCTAATAAACGTAAAACGATCCTTTCTCCATATGAAGATGGCAATGTAGATACTCTGACATCAACACTCTTATCACCCAGTGAAAGAGAAACCCTTCCATCTTGAGGTAATCTTCTCTCAGATATATCTAGTCTTGAAATAATCTTTATTCTGGCAATAACTAAAGACGCTATTCTACTGTCCTGAGATAAAACTTCTTTTAGAATTCCATCTACTCTAAATCTAATAATTAGCTGATCTTCATATGGCTCAAAGTGAATATCAGAAGCTCTTTGCTTTATTGCTTGGCTAATAATTCCATTAATTAATTTAATGATTGGTGCATCATTATTTCCATTTAGTAAATCTTCAGTTGGTGCAATGTTTCCTGCAAAGGACTCAAGATCAAAATCATCAGATAGTTCTTCGGATAATGAATCAGAAGAGTCTTTAGAGCCAAAAGACTTAGTGAGCATTTCATTAAAATCTTCTGCTGAGCACTTATTAACTATAAAAGGTTTGTTTAAAAATCTTGATAATTCTTGATATGTTTTAATATTTACAATATTTGGAGAATAAACATTGCATTCATTATCAGAGTCTAGAGCGATAATCATTCTATCTCGAACATAATCATAAGGAAGTATATTAGAGATAGTATCTATATCTTTTACAGCTAAATCTTCCATATATTCTTATTTGGATTCAGTTAAATCAATTAAATTAATTGAAGAGTCTCTTGCTAATTGTTCTGCTTTAATAAAATTATATTTCTCAGCAGAAAGTTCGTTTATAGAATCTGAGTCAATAAGAATTGTAGGTCTTATAAAAACAAATAATTTTTTCTTTATAACCTGACTTGAAGAGGATTGAAATAATTTTCCAATCAACGGGATTGATCCTAGAATAGGCACCTTGGATATATTTTCTTGAATATCCTCATCAATGAGACCACCTAGGACTATGATTTGACCGTTATCAGCCAAGACTGTTGTTTCGATAGTTCTATTGTTAGTAATTAAATCTACTCCACTTGCATAAGTTCCTGCAACACTTGAAACTTCTTGTTTAATGGTAAGAATTACCGAGCTACCTTCATTAATTTGAGGAGTTACTTCCAATTTAATGCCAACTTCCTCTCTTGAGGTTGTTCTAAATGCATTTACATTACTTGAACCTAGGCTCTCACCAGTAGTAATAGGAATTTCTTGACCAACCAAAAGCTTCGATAGCGTATTATCCATTGCTATTACTGAAGGGGTGGATAGAATATTAGAGTTTTGATCGTTAGCAACTGCACTCAAGATACCCGCAAAGTTACCAGCGCCAGTAAAATCTCCAAAACCTGCAACTAAACCCTGCGAAGCTAAGAGAGATGATGTAGCAAGCTGACCCAAGGTAGCATCAGTTCCATCTGAAGCTGCTGATCCTGCAATTGCAAGCAGGTTAGGCCCAGATCCAACATCGTATGAAGTTGCACCAATTGGAACATCGCCACCACCTGTATATAAAGTCTCAACACCAAGATTTTGAGCTGCTGTTTCAGATAATTCAACAATTATTGCCTCTACCAAAACTTGTGCCCTTCTTATATCTAGCTTAGAAATAAGATTTCTAATTCCTGGTAAATTTGATTCTTCAGATGAAACAATAAGAGAATTTGTTTTTTCATGATAAGTAATAACTGTCTTGATACCATCGGGGCTTGCAGCAAATCGATCAGAGACACTATTAAGAATAGTAGAAAGCTCTTCTGCTTTGGCATATTTTAGATATACAACATCAATTGATTTGTCTGCTTTAACATCAGCATCGAGAGAAACGAGTGTTTTTTCTATATTAGATGTAATAGTTGAGTTTGCAGATAATATTACAGAGTTTGATGGACTAAATGGGATGGCTACAAAGTTATTAATAGTTGGATTATTTTGAGCTTTAAGCTTTTCTAAAATTCGTACAGCTTCTATTGCTGACAAATTATCTAGCTTAATAATAGTAATTTTTGCACTATTATCTTTATCTAGGTCCACCAAAAGATTTTTGATTCTTTTAACATTACTCAATCTGTCTACTAATAAAATAGAATTAATTGAAGGAATGCTAGAAAGATGCGACTGTCTTCCTGTAATGGGCTTTATCATAGGGAGAACCTCAGCAGCAGATCTATTAACTAGAGGAATAACAGCTGTTAAAAAGTTTCCATTTTCATTATTAATATCATTTTCATCTCTAGTTGCTTCATTTTCAGGAACAATCCTAACTACACCGTTATCTGAAATAGAGCTAAAGCCATTTACTTGAATAGTTCTTAGGTATACATCCCAAACTTGTTCGCTATTTAAGCTAGCATTAGAGTAAATTGTTATTTTACCTTTAACTCTTGGATCAAGAATAATTGTCTTTTTTGCAAATCTAGCAATATCTTGTGAAACTTTTTTAATGTCTGCGTCTTCATAATTTAATACAAAAGCATCCTGAGAAAGTGCTGACGTAGAAATGCTAATTAATGATATACAAAATAATAATTTTAGAATTTTAATCATTTTTTATTTCCCAACCTTGTTTTCTAGTTTATATAGTTTACCTGATCCTTTAAATATAATTTCATCTGGACTAATGCTGGTAAGCTCATAAGTGTTTTCCAAAATATCACCTTCATATAAAACAAATTCCTTATTACCTTTTTTTAGTATTACTGAAGAATTAACATCACCAAATCTATAACCAACTACTACATAACTAAAATCAGCATTATCTGTAACTTTAAACTCTTGATTTGAGTTATTTACATTATTGCTTTTTATCTTATCGAGATTAGTAAATCGAATATCTTGAATATTTGGTTTATTGATAAAACTTATGGTTAGCATTGTAAGTAATGCAAGCAGCAAGATTGCTACAAAGGCATTAATTAATTTTTTAACTTGTTTAGTATTCATAATAAAAAGAGCTACATAGTGTAGCTCTTTTTTATAAAAATCTTAATAATTCTAGAAACTTAATTTCAAATAAATTTAGTTAAATAGGATTAACGAATACCTGATATTTTGACTATCTTATGCAAACGGCCAGATTTCATTATAAAGTGAAATTTACTCCAAAATAATTTTATCATGATTTGTTCACTCCCTCTGTGTTTGACACTATTGTAACAGAAATGTGACATTTATGTGACATTTAATAAAGAATACTATTAAATATGATAGCTGTAGCTATCAAACCTTGATTATTTTGACTTTGGTATAGTGAACCAGAAAATTGATCCAGAGGTTTTCTTTGGTGTGATACCAACCTCGCCATTAAGGCTGTTTATTAAGTTCTTTACAATAGCCAAGCCCAATCCGCTGCCTTTATTATCAGATGCTCTTGCAGAAGCTGTTCTATAGAATCTATCAAAGATATGCTCCTGATCTTCATCTGACACTCCAACACCCGAGTCAGCAACCATAACTTTAATCATCTTGCCTTGATCTTTTGTAGAAACTTCTACCAAGGTGCCCTCATCAGAATATTTATATGCATTATCAAGTAGATTATTCATAATTCTTTCTAAAGCCTGAGTATCTGCACTTAATAAACCCTGGTGATCAGGATTGTATTTGAGTTCAATGTCTCTCTTCTTTGCAACACTTTTCATAGATACTAAAAAGGATTCCATAAAATCATTAAAATCAATTCCTTTTATATTTAATTTAAGATCTCCATATTCAATTCTAGACAGATCGATTAAATCACTGACCATTGAGGAAAGCCTTTCAGAATTATGCAATATTGCTTTTGCAAAGATTTTTGCGTCTTTTTTATTATCAAGGGCGCCATTCAGTAAAGTTTCTGAATTTGCCATAATTACGCTCACTGGAGTTCTTAACTCATGAGATAAATTTGAAATAAAGTCTCTTCTCATCGAGTTTAATTGTCTCAATTGAGTAATATCATGAACTACTAATATATATTCGCCTGTTGTTTTTGATTGATTCATTGAGCCTAAAACCCATCGAGTAGACTTATCCTGCAGTTCAATTTCAAATTCTATATCTGCTCTTTTCTTATTAGTAACTCTATTAAATAAGTAATTAATAGCTGGAAGATTTAATGAACTTATATTCTGTTTATCTAAATCCTTGGTATTAAGAATAATTAAAGATTGTTCATTATTATAGACAATATCACCTTGTTGGTTGGTAACAAGAATACCCTCACCCAAATCATCCAATACTAGACCAAATTGATCACGCTGTTTTGCAATCATTTTAATCTGACTCTTTAGATCTTCAGATATTTGAGAAATTGATCTAGCTACAGTTCCAAATTCATCAACTCTTTGAGTTGGAAGAGCTCTTATGTCTCTTTTCTTATAATCTCCCTCAGCTATATTGGTAGCAGCCTTGGCTAGCTCTTGTATATTAGAATATAGGTAATTAGCTGCAACAAGACTTGCAAAGACTGAAACTATAAAAACAACAACAAAGAGCAAAATAACAGAAACTTGAAGAGTAGCTGCAGCACTTTCCAGATAATTAAGAGGAACAGAAATTCTAATAATATTTGGGTTACTGAGATTTCCATCTTTTACGGCAAAATATAATAAGTCCTGTTTTAGAGTATCGCTATACCTAGAAACCCACCCTGAACCATTTTTTAATGCTTCGCTGACCTCAGCCCTATCGATGTGATTATCGACAGCTCTAATTTGATTGATGTCTAAGTTAGAGTCTCCAACAACTTTTCCGTTATTAAGTATAAAGGTAACTCTTGAGTTTGCTGCCTCACCAAGGCTATCTGCAATAGCATCAGCCTCCTCAATCGTTTTGTAAATGCCTATATCATCAATTGATGCAGCAAGTAGTCCTGCTTGTTTTTCTAGCTCATTGACTATTTGTAATTCAAAAGCTTTAGTTAAATCACGCTCAGCAATAATATATGCAATCCCAATACTTGAGGTAAGTAAAAGGAAAACTAATAGAAATATCCTAGATCTAATGCCCATCTAATTATTCAGGTGTTCGAGAAAATTTATAACCTACGCCTCTGATTGTCTGAACATATTTACCCATCGAGCCAAGCTTTTCTCTTAATCTTTTGATATGAGTATCAACTGTTCTAGTCGTAATATCAGAACTGTAACCCCAGACATCAGATAGTAACTGATCTCTAGTTTGAACTCTGCCTCGCCTTTCGACTAACTGATTTAATAATTTAAACTCTAAGGCAGTCAAAATAATCTCTTTATCATCGATAAAAACCTCGTGAGATTCAATATCCATTTTCAATGATCCAAAATTTCTATTTATTTCAAGAGGAGTAGATAAGGGTTTTGCATTTCTTTTTAGTATTGCTTTAACTCTAAGGATAAGCTCTCTAACACTAAAAGGTTTGGTTACATAGTCGTCAGCACCTAATTCAAAACCTACAACTTTATCAACCTCATCATCCTTGGCTGTAAGAATGATAATAGGAATATCTTTTGTTAATGAATTAGATTTTACTTCTCTGCATAGGTCTAATCCAGAACCATCAGGCAGCATTAAATCTAATAAAATAATAGAGAAATTTGGAATCTCTATAAGCTTTTTTGCTTCCTTAATTGATCCACAACCAGATACTTTAAAACCTTCTCTTGTTAGATTGTATTCAAGGGTTTTTCTGATATCAGGCTCGTCTTCTATTACGAGAACTTTATTTGACATTTTTATTTATTTTATAAGTTGCGTGTTGCTAATTTTATACGCTTTATTTGGAATAAATCAATTTTCTGCAAACAACTTCCTTAATTGAGGTTTATCAAATTTACCAGAAGCAATTTTAGGGAGTGGTTCTTTATAAAATCTTATATCAAATGGGATTTTAAACTTTGCTATCTTTCCATAAAGGAATTGTTGAATATCTTCGGGCTTTAATTCAACCCCTGGTTTTAAATGGATAGCTGATCCAACTTGCTCCCCAAGCCTTTCATCTGGAACTCCAATAATACAAGCCTCTAAAACATCCTTATGCTCATATATTGCAGCTTCAACCTCTATGCAGGAAATATTTTCACCTCCGCGAATAACTAAGTCTTTCACTCGATCTACTATATGTAAAAATGGTCCATCAAAGTACCCTAGGTCCCCAGATTTAAACCAACCATCGCCATTAAAGACTTCAGCTGTTGCTTCTGGATTTTTCCAATAACCAACCATGTTAGCTGGAGATTTAATAACTACTTCTCCAAGCTTTCCTTCTTCTAAAATATTCCAGTCTTCATCAATAATATTAATATCAGTTAATGGTGGAACTATTCGGCCACAACTAGATGGGTATTCTAAATATTCTGCACCGCCATTAAGAGTTCCAAGTGCATTAGTTTCTGATAATCCATATCCAATAGATGGTTTAGCTTTAAATTGTTCATCCATTTGCTTAACATGCTCTGGTGGTCTTGCTGCTCCTCCACCACCAAGATCTTCTAATGAAGAGATATCATACTTTTCTCTTTCTGGATGACTTAATAATTCCCAGGATTGAGTAGGTACACCAGTTATATTTGTAATGCTTTCTTGCTCTATTAGTCTTAATGCTTCAGTTGCATCCCATTTCTTCATCATGACTATTTTTCTGCCAACTACAACTGACATCAAAAAGGAAGAATGACTCCCAGTTACATGAAATAAGGGTACGCAATGCAAAACTGAAATTTCTTTAACTGTTCCATCGGTATTTTCACCAAGTACGCTAGCTCCATCTGACATCTTGCTTCTTATTGTTGAGTAACATAACCAGCTAAAAAGAGTTGCAAGAACATTTCTATGAGATGAAAGAACTCCTTTTGGGAATCCTGTAGATCCTGATGTATAAAATAAAGTTGCATTATCATTTCCAGAAAAATCACTTTGAGGCCATTCAACTGAATAATTGTTTATAAACATATTAAATTCTTGATGGTCTGAATCTTTTTCTGGCCTAACTACAAGCTTTAAAACATCAGAGTTATTTTCAAGACCTATAAGGCGTTTTTCATCAGCTATAAGAACCTTAGCGTCACAATGATCTAATCCATACGAGACTTCCGAAGGCACCCACCATGAATTTAAAGGTACAACTACGGCACCCATTCCAGTAATAGCCATAAAAGATACTATATATTCTGGATTATTCATCATACATATAGCAACCCTGTCACCTTGCTCAACACCTGCAGCTTTTAACGCATTAGCGGTCTGAGCTGACTTATCAAAAACTTCTTTATAGGTATATCTTTCATCTTCATATACCAACCAATCTTTATCAGGATGAAGTAAACCAAAATCTAAAAAACCCCTAAGAGTTGAAGGGATGGCAGGATTGCAGAACTCTCGATAAGTTACTCCATTGCTATCTGTAACTTCTTTGTATTCAAAGAGTTCGCCGGGTGCTGTATGAGCATTTAGTAATTCTTGATATTCATCTGTCATCATAAGTAATCTCTCTTATTAATTGATATTTGACCAGATTATTCTACTACGAAATTAAAGAAACAATCTATTGGTTAACAATGAAATTGTCATAGGCAAAAAAATATAGTAATTTGGTTAAACAAATACTTAAAATACAAAGATAAAGGAAAAACATGACTATAAATTACTCTTTAAGACACTTTGCAACAATATTCGAGCAAAATGCAGATCTCCTTCCAAATAATCCAGCTGCAGTTTGTGGCGAATCTACGCTAACCTGGAAAGAGTATGATGAAGAAGCTTCTAAGGTAGCTCAGTTTTTAGCTGATCAGAGTTTGGGTAAAAATTCTAAAGTTGGATTATATCTACATAATTCCAATGAATATCTTGTAGCCCACTTTGCAGCATTTAAAGTAATGGGTGTTCCTATAAATGTTAATTATAGATATCAATCTAATGAACTTATTTACTTGCTTGATAATTCAGATTCGGAAGCTGTTTTTTATCAAGGTTGTTATGCGGATCAGGTTAAAAAGATAAGAGGTGATTTGCCCAAAGTGAAAGCTTGGATACAACTTGAAGACTCAACCCCTCTTCTTGAAGGATCTCATGCCTATAGTGATATTGTTAAAACAACTTCTCCTATGCCCAGAATAGATAGAAATGAAGATAATATTTATATGTTATATACAGGTGGTACAACTGGTATGCCAAAAGGTGTTATGTATACTCATGGAGGCTTTGTTACCTCTATGCTTAAAACATTAAAAGGAATGGGAATTGATGTACCTGATGAGTTAAAAGATCTTAAAAAGACAATTCTTAATCTACATGAAAATGGTGAACTAGCTAAGAGCTTAGTTGCCTGCCCTCTTATGCATGGAACTGGAATGTGGCTTGGTGGATTTCTTGCACATTTATTGGGAGGCTGTGTTGTGACTACTCCCAACTTAGGACTTGATAGCAAGTTGCTATGGGAAGAGGTTGAGAGAGTTGGTGTAACTAATATCATTATAGTTGGTGATTCTTTTGCTAAACCTATGGTAAAAGAACTCGATAGAGCTGTTGCTGAAAACAAGCCTTATAACTTAAGAACACTTAAATTAATCTATTCAAGTGGGGTTATGTTTAGTGCAGATGTAAAAGCTTCTTTGTTAGAACATCATGATATGGTTTTAATGGATGCTATGGGCTCAAGTGAAGGCGGAATGGGTTCATCGGTTACCACTCGTGAAGATGGATCTGCCACTGCTAAGTTTAGACTCAATCCTGGTGTTGTTGTTGTTAGTGATGAAGGTGAAGAAGTATTACCAGGTTCTGGAGTCAGAGGTCTTATAGGCACAAGCGGCTTAGTACCAGAAGGTTACTATAAGGATAAAGAAAAATCAGATGCTACCTTTAAAGAGTTCAATGGAACTAGATATTCCTTTCCAGGAGATTATGCTTTAGTTGAAGCTGATGGAACTATTACTCTTTTAGGGCGCGGAAGTAATTGTATTAATTCTGCAGGTGAAAAAATATATCCAGAAGAGGTAGAAGAAGCTCTAAAGCTAAATATACATGTCTATGACTCGCTCGTTGTTGGGTTACCTGATGAAAGATTTGGCAATAAGGTGGTAGCAGTTGTCTCACTTGCTGAGAATTGTGAGATTAACGAAGCAAACCTTATTAGTTCAACTCGAGAACATCTATCTGGATATAAATTACCAAAATCAATTATATTTGTTCCAGAAGTTATGCGAGCGCCAAATGGAAAAGCTGATTATAAGTGGGCTAAAAAAACAGCTGAAGATGAATTAGTATCATGATCAAAAACTTAAAATTTTTAATTATCATCACATGTGCTTTTTCATATACTTTAAATGCGCAAAACCTAGTATTAAATCCAAGTTCAATTACTCATCCTGTTTTAGCAAGTAAGGGTATGGTAGCTACTCAGCACTATCTTGCATCTAAGGTTGGCGAAGATATTTTAAGCCAAGGTGGAAATGCCTATGATGCTGCTGTAGCAGTTGGATTTGCTTTAGCTGTGGTGCTCCCAAGAGCAGGTAATATTGGTGGCGGTGGATTTATGGTCATGCATGATGCATCATCCAAAGAAAGCTTTTCAATTGATTATAGAGAGAAAGCTCCGCTTAAAGCCTCAAGAGATATGTATTTAAATACCGATGGCTCAGTTAATTCACTAAGATCAACCATAGGCTACCTTGCAGTAGGAGTTCCTGGTTCTGTTTATGGAATGTGGGAGGTTCATCAAAAATTTGGTTCAATCGCATGGGAGGAATTACTTCAACCTGCAATTAAATTAGCTGACGGTGGGTTTATTATGTCGCCTTATATGACGATGACTTTGAATAAAGTACATAAGAAACTTTCCCAGTTTCCAAGCACGGAATCTATTTTTTATAAAAATTATCCAATTGAATTCAATACTCCTCTTACACAGCCAGATTTAGCAAGAACTCTTACTCTTATTGCTCAAAATGGGGTAGCTGGATTTTATGAAGGCGAGGTTGCAGACAAGATTGTGGATGCCATGGAAAAGAATGGTGGTTTAATTTCCCATCGTGATTTAAAAAAATATAGGCCCAGCTGGAGAAAGCCTTTAAGCTCAAAATACAAAGGAATAGATATTGTAACTATGGGTCCACCTTCATCAGGTGGCATTCATTTAATTCAAATGCTAAATATCCTAGAAAACCATGATCTTCAAGCTTATGGTCATAATAATCCACGGTATGTATCTTTATTAGCAGAAGTTATGAAATATGCATATGCAGATAGATCTAAATATTTAGGTGATCCAGATTTTTTTGAAGTTCCAATTGATGAACTTACTAGTAAAGAATATGCAAAAAAAATAAATCAGAAACTTAAACTCTTTAAATTTATGACACCACCACCCTCTCCATCAACATCAATTGAGCCTGGTGAATATATAAGAAAAGAAAGTATAGAAACTACCCATTACTCAATTGCAGACCAGTATGGAAATATTATATCTAATACTTATACGCTAAATTCATCTTTTGGTTCTGGAGTGACTATTGAGGGAACTGGCATCTTGATGAATAATGAAATGGATGATTTTTCTGCTTCACCAGGAACGCCAAATCAATTTGGCTTACTTGGCGGAGAGGCAAATAAAATTGTTCCTGAAAAAAGACCGCTTAGTTCAATGACCCCAACTATAGTATTAAGAGATGGTTTGCCTTACTTTGCTACCGGATCACCAGGAGGTTCAAGAATTATTACTAGTGTTCTGCAATCAATTTTAAATATAGTAGATTTTGAACTAGAAGTTTCAGATGCGATTTTAGCTCCAAGGGTTCATCATCAATGGTATCCAGATATCCTTCAGTTAGAAAAGTCTTATAATTCTCATCATGCAGAAACTTTAGCTAAAAAGGGTTATGAGGTTTTAATGATAAACCCAGCAACAGCTTTGCAGATTGTTATGATTAAAAATAATTTTTACTATGGATTTGGTGATACAAGAAGACCAGACTCATTAGCAATTGGAGTAAATTAAATGTTAGATAAATTACTAGTAATAAGTGCTTATGCAATCCCAGCTATTTTACTTTTACTTTTCTGTCTTAAAATATCAAAAAAATAGAATTTCTTATAAAGACTGATGGTTGAATTATTGTTAATAGGACTATGTGGCGCATGTGTGGGCAGCTTCTCATCAATGTTGCTCTATAGACTACCAGAGATGAGAGATGATGACTCATTAACTTTATATGGCCCAAGATCACATTGCACTCAGTGTAAATCTCCCTTGGCTATGAGGATGTTAGTACCCGTTCTTAGCTTTATATTTTTAAGAGGAAAGTGCTCTTTTTGTAATAAGAAAATTGGCTCTAGCTATCTTATAAATGAATTAATACATATATTTATTATTATTTTAATAGCTGTGAATATTGGAGTTTCTTTCAGTGGATTTATTTACTATTTAATCTTCTCTATTTTTTATATTTTATTTATCTTAGATCTAAAACATTTATATCTTCCAATCTATTTAAATATAAGTTTAATTTTAATAGGGCTAACAACAAATATTTTTTTTAATTTATTTACATCACAACAAGAAGCTTTACTAGGTGCTTTAGCTGGATTTTTATCATTATGGATAATAAATGTTGTATTTAAATTCTTTAGATCTAAAGATGGTATTGGTGGTGGTGATTTTATATTGTTAGGTGGATTAGGCAGTATCTTTGGTGTAGTTAGCCTAGGCCCGATAGTTCTTTTAGGCTCTAGTTGCTCAATATTAATTTATACATTAAGTGATAAATCAAAAAGAGAGGAAATCCCTTTAGGGTCAGGTCTTATTCTCGGAGCAAGCTTATTTTATTTAATTAAAACTCTTTTTATTTAAATAATTTAATAAAAATAGAACTTTCATAACATACCTCTGTCTATATATATGTTGGTATTGTTATCTCCTCTTATATGTTGATAAGTTTCCCCTTTAGCCAACAAAAAAGCGGGCCATGAGCCCGCTTTTTATTATTAAACCGAATGATTAATTTAAATCTACTCTTACCAAGATATCATCTGAGTGACTTAGAAGATGCATATTTTTATCACCCATCTTTTCTCCTATGATTCCATAAAATTTATTTGCCTTATCAGCAAAATCTTTATAATCATCGAAACCGCAAGTCATATACCAAGCGTTTGCTGGTCCCCACTGATGGTCATAAAGGTTACAAGCTCCAAATGCTTCTAAAAAATGAGCAAAAATGCCTTTAGCTTCTTCTGCCACCTCATTAATCGTTAAGCTTGTCATGTCAAAATTCCATCTAGTTTGAATTATATATTTGGGTTGAGTCTTCATGTGCTTTTCAACTATACCGACGATATGATCAGTGTGGCTTGCAAAATTCTGTCTTTCATTTAGATTAGCCGGTTCTGCATTATCCATGATGTCAGCTAGTTGATATAAATCATCAAAATAACAAAATGTATAGAAACCTCGCATTTCACCAAACTCATGTCTGTATAAACCACAAGCATTAAATCCAGATTTCATTTGATCTTTTTGATACTTTACGAGTTCTCTCTGCAGGGGTCCGTATGAATCCCCTTTTGCTAATTCATAAGTGGACATCAATGCGGTATTATTTAAGAGCACTTTTGCATCTGCCTCTCCTGTTTCATGATGCATCGCAAAACTTATTGAGCCGAATGCAAGAAGTGTTATAAGTAAGATATTTTTCATTTGTTCTCCTTTAATTTCATGGATTTAAATATTAATATCAGTTTACCCTATTCGAAATAAACGTTTAGAAATGAAATATAAAAATATAATTATAAATTTAAAGGATGAATTTTATGAAAGAAGGTTGGAGCGGGTGGAGAGGATCGAACTCTCATCAAAAGGTTGGAAACCTCTTATAATAGCCATTATACGACACCCGCATTGGATTGAATTATAAAGCAAATAGATATCAAACAGAAGAAGAAGAAACCAATAAGATTAGCCATATAACTATTTTAGAGAATTTTATATCCTTTGTAAGCTATTGATGACTCACAGGTTGAATGCAGGTTAAAAGCTTCTTGTATTTTTATAGAATCTTCTTCCTCTAGCCAGCCTTTGTAAAGAATATCTTTATCTTCAATTGAACCTAAATAATTAATCCAAGTGAAATTCAGGCTTCTCTCATTTGCCTGTTGAAACTTAGCAAAGTATGTAACCCCTTTTTTACGAATAAGATTTAAAAAGCTATCAACTTCAATTGCAAAAGTTCCAAAGTTAAATCCGTCATTAAATGTGCAATTAAGAACTTCAACTTCAAATGAATCTAGGTCTATCGATTTATTATCAATATAAAAATTAGAAGAAAGTATTGCATCACCATTCAAAGAACATTCCGCAACATTATCCATACCCTCTTCATACAAAAGATCAGTTATTACTGCAGAATTAAAATTTATATCATCATCTAAATAAAGTAATGAAAAGTTATTAATATTTTCTTGATCATTAAAAAAAATCTCTAGGCTTGCTGAAGGTAAAGCATCTTTAACTTTAATAACAAAATTAGGTATGAAAGCCTCTAAACGATTCAAAGATGTGTCTTTTGATAAAGCGCAATCGTATCTTGCTTGTATCTGAAAAAAATTAGGCTTGATTAATGAGCTAGATTTTTCATCTTCAAAACTATTTTCTGAAGAACAAGAGATCAATACAAGTAAAATTAAAAGTGATGTTATATATTTAAACAAATGTTTTCAAAGTAATAGTTTGTTAAAATAATTTTACCATGAAAAAAAATCTCTTTATTTCCATTTTCTCTCTCCTTCTACTAACCGAATCTTCTTCTATCTTTTCTGATGAACTAAGATTTGGACTTGGGTCCTGCATTCATCAAGATGAGCCTCAACCTATCTGGAGTTCAGTTAAAAAAGATAACCTAGATGGTTTTATTTTTCTTGGTGATAATGTCTATGGTGATTCAGCATCTTTAAAGTTAAATAAAATGGCTAAGGCTTACACCAAGCAAAAAGAAAATTTTCCAACTTGGTTGATGAAAAAAGATATATTAGCTATCTGGGATGATCATGATTATGGAAAAAATGATGGCGGTGGAGAATACAAATTAAAGCAAGAAGCACAAGAGCTCTTTCTTACATTTTGGGATATACCCTCAGATGATATCAGGCGATTAAGAGAAGGTATTTATTTTGATACCATGAAAGAATTAGATGATATGAAGATTCATATTATTGGCCTTGATACCAGATACTTTCGATCAGAACTTAAGGGGCCTAAGTCTAACTATATAGATAATGTGGATAAGGATGCTTCAGTTCTAGGGCAAGCTCAATGGAAATGGCTTGCTAATTCATTAAAAAAAGAATCTGATCTTATTATCTTACTTACATCTATTCAATTATTGGCAACAGAGCATAGGTTTGAGAAATGGAGCAATTTTTCGTTAGAAAGAGAAAGGCTTATAGGCTTAATTGAGTCATCAGGCAAGCAAGTGGTAGTTATCTCTGGAGATAGACATAGAGGTGGTATATATAAATATAATGACGTATATGAACTAACAGCCTCTTCAATGAATAGACCTGTTAAAGGTATTGAAACAGATTCATTGCTTATTGGGGAAACTCATTATGAAGAGAATTATGGGATTATTTCAATAAATACTGAAACTTCACAAATTCAACTAGACTTAAAAGATAAAAATGGTGGAATGTTAGAGTCTGTATCCATACCCTTTTATAGTTCAGAATGAGTGCTCTTGGTATTATTTTTCCTGACCAGTTATCAAAAAATAATAAGGTATATGAAATACTTAAAAGCAGTGATGACTTATTGCTCTATGAGCCTATTGAATCTTTTTATAAACATAACCACCATAAACAAAAACTAGTATTTTTATTAGCATCATTAAGAAATCTTAAAAAACCTTTAAGTGCTAAATTTAATATTATTCATGAGAAAATTAAGCCTAAAAAAACTACTTTTATAGGCACCTATCTTAAAGAATTATTTCTTAAAAAAGATTATGAAGAAATCTTTGTAACAAAGCCTGCCGATTACGAGACCTTGTCTGAATTAATGTTTTTTGCACAAAGTCATGGTAAAGCACTCCATGTCTTAGAAGATACAAAGTTTATATCTGAATCTGATGATTTTAAATCCTGGTCAGAAGGGAAGAAAAGTTTAGTTCAAGAATTTTATTACAGATGGTTAAGAAAAAAACATTCCATATTAATGGAAGATGGTAAGCCTATTTCTGGTAAGTGGAATTTAGATAAAGAAAATAGAGCAGGAATTTCAAAACTCAAAGAAACACCTCCTAAAAGAGAAAAAAATTTAACAGATACTATAACTTTCGATCTAATGGTTGAGGTTGAAGAGGTCTTTCCAAGATCACCTGGTGAATTAGAGAATTTTAATTGGGCAGTAACACATGATGACGCTTGGCAGAACTTGCAAGACTTTTTAGACAGATATCTTTTTAATTATGGAACTTTTCAAGATGCTATAAATAAAGAAGATCCTTTTCTTTATCACTCCTTGCTTTCTCCCTATCTAAATAATGGCTTGCTAGATCCCATGGATTGTATTCATGAATGTGAAAAAAGATTCTTAGATCCTAATTCTGATATCCCATTAAATTCTGCAGAGGGTTTTATTAGGCAAATATTAGGCTGGAGAGAATTTATAAGAGGTATTTATTGGGAAAATATACCCGAGTATAAAGATTTAAATTTCTGGGCTCATAAAAAGAAACTGAATTCAAATTGGTATGATGGCACTACTGGTATTCCTCCTCTTGATGATGCTATCAAGGAAACTATTCAATATGGATATACGCACCATATCAATAGATTAATGATCATCTCCAACCTAATGAATCTTTCTAGAGTTAGTCCTCATAATATTTATGACTGGTTTACTGAAATGTATGTAGATGCTCATGAATGGGTAATGGTACCTAACGTTTATGGGATGGGAACCTATGCAGACGGTGGTATTTTCTCAACAAAACCATACATTTGCGGTTCAAGCTATATGCTAAGAATGTCTAACTATAAAAAGGGAGAATGGTGTGATGTTGTCGATGGTTTATACTGGAAATTTATAGAAGATAATATTAATTTCTTTAAAAAAAATCCAAGGTTAGCTCTTATGCCAAATGCATTAGAAAAATTAAATAAAGATAGAAAAAAAATGATTTTTAAAAAAGCTAATGAATTTATAGAAAGAAATACAAATTAGTCTTTGTAGTCAAGGTCCTCAAGAATAAATGGCATAGCTGCTCGAGACATCCTAAAAGTATCATGTTTCACGCCCTCAACTAATTCATACCTCCACCTAAAAGGTGTTTGAAATTGGTCTCCAATATTTATTAGGGTATTAAAGTAATTCCATCCTCGAGCTACCCTTTGAGACCCTTGCCTCATGGCCCCTTTGCTTGTATTTAAACTTGAGCTATTTGGATCATTATCTTCTTCTCCAAGCAAAAATAGTACTTCTCTGGACATCAACCACTCCAATCTATTGGGCTCAAGCGGCATACCCTTAATGCCATATGGAAATGGTTCATAATTAATAAATGTATACCATCCAGCACTGCCAATTGCAGCTTTCTCAATCGCTGTATCTTCGCCGTACATTAAATATCTATGAACAAATTGGGAGCCGCCAGAAAAGCCGAACATTAAATACGTTTCTGTACTTAAATTAAATCTACTCTTAAAAAAAGTATGAAATGAAGTTATAGAGTTAGTTAACCATTTTTCTTTATTGGGGATGACGACGCCAGAACTTTTTGCCATATTAAGTGTGTTGTAATACTTGTAATTTTCTTTGGTAAAGTGAGGCGCTACTAAAATAACATTTTTATCTTTAGCTCCTAGCAACCAATGACTTATATAAGTCTCAGCATTTCTTGAAGCTCCATGAATAATAAATAAAACTTTAGTTTCTGCATTAATTTTTTTAGGTAAAACATATAAAAGCTCAACATCAGGTTTGTCCCATGATGCATAGGTTACTTTTTGAATATCGCTATAGCTAAACGAAGAATAGAAAATAACACTTAAGAAGATATATTTAATTGTTGGCTGCATAAAAAAAATTTTGTTATATAAAGTATTTATTACATATTCTATCAAGCTAATAATAATTTTAGGTTAAAATAATTTAAATATTTCGAAGCTTGCTATCTATGAAAAATGACACAGTTAAAATAGATCAAAAAGACATCGCAAAGATTCATGAAAGCGCTTACAAACTAGTAATAGTTTCAAGCGGAGGTGGAACTAATGCTATATCTTCATTACTAGAAGTGCCTGGTGCTAGTAACACGGTTCTAGAGTCATATATTCCATATGCAAAAGAGTCATTGGATGCTTATCTGAATAAGACACCAGACCATTACTGCAGTTTAAATACAAGCTTGAGTATGGCAGCTAGAGCTTTTCAGAAAGCTAAAAAAATAATGCCTAATACAAATCCAAAATACTTATTAGGTATTTCAGTAACAGCAAGTTTAGTTACTACCTATAAAAAATTAGGTGAACATAAATTCTTTATAACCCTCCAAACTGAAAGTTATAGCAAGACAATTAGCTGCGAATTGAAAAAAGGTAAAAGGTCTAGAAATCAAGAAGAAAATTTAGTTTCTGCATATATATTCATGCTGATAAATGAAGCCTGCGGACTTAATTTTAACAAGCCTGAGCATACTGAGATACCAGAAATAAAAACTGTTGAAGCCTCAACCTCTTGGATTAAATTAATAAATAACAGAATTAATTATGTCAGTAGCCATAATGACAAACCTGAGCTAATATTTCCTGGATCTTTTAACCCACTTCACCAAGGGCACATAGAAATGAGAGAATTAGCAGAAAAGAGAACCGGTATGAGAGTTACATTTGAAATATGTATAGAAAATGCTGAAAAGCCCCCCCTTACCTTTCATGAAATGAAGCGCACCTTAGATCAATTCTCAGATAATGATAGTTGGGTTATGACAAGACATGGTCGATTTAGTGAAAAGGCAAAATTATTTCCTAACTCTGTTTTTATAATTGGTGCTGATACTTTAGTTAGAATAATGGATGAGAAATTCTATTTAAATAGAAAAGATATGCTTGGTCATATTGAAAGATTTAATGATCATAATATTAACTTTCTTGTATTTGGAAGAAAGGTTAAAGATAGTTTTATAACACTAGACCAAATAGATATTCCTAATTCGATAAAATCTAGGTTTACTGGGGTTGATGAAACAGGATTTAGGCAAGACATATCCTCTAAATCTTTGCGTTTGGAGAAAATTTAAGCAAAAAAAAACAGAGCCAGGCTCTGTTCTTCAGTTCGAGTTCCTTAGGGGTCTAAAGTGAGATTGACTTCAGCTCCTCGGATTCTTTCTCTTGAATCCTTGGTGGGTTTTTTAAGCTCTTTTTTATCGTCGACTCTTAAAAACGCTTTCTCCCTTAGGTCTCTTTCTGTTGCTTCTCTCTAATTCTCGTCTGCAGTTGGTCTTTAGTCGGATTTAACAGGTAAAGATAATATTACTCGCATTTTTCTTATTGTCAACACATATTATTAAAAAAGATTAATTAATTGAATATTTCATTAAATATGTTTAGTTTATAAACTATTAACATCACTTTTGTTATTAAAGATAAATATTATGACTCATTCTTTTTTACCTAAAACACCGCCTATTAAAAAATACTCAGATACTTCAAGCGAGTCCTTGCAAAAACTCCAGGAGATAGCTGAAAATCTACCAAAATTACTTTTAACAGGAAAGGTTCAATCTACCATTCAATCTCTAGCAGGAGATGGATTATCGGTAAATGAACTTTTTATAGAAAGTAGAATTAAAAATATCAGGCTTGCTATGGTTCACCTAAGTTTTATTTCCCATGCTTATGTTTGGGGAGGTGCCAAACCTGAATCTACTCTTCCAAAAGTACTTGCTGAACCTTGGGTTAAAGTTGCTAAAACATTAGGCAGGCCTCCTATTTTAAGTTATGCGAGTTACTGTCTTGATAATTGGTTCAAAATTAATGAAGATGAGAAAATATCATTAGATAATGTTGCTCTTATAAATAATTTCCTAGGTGGTGTTGATGAAGATTGGTTTGTAACTATTCATGTTTGTATTGAGGATGCAGCTTCCGAGGCTATTAAAGCAGCTTATGCATTAGCGGAAATGACAGATATAAATTCTGAACAAGAAATCCTTCATAATCTAAAAGCTATTACCGGATCATTAAAGAAGGTAAATAAAATATTTTCCAGGATGCCTGAAAAGTGTGATCCTTATATTTATTATCACAGAGTGAGGCCATTTATCTTTGGAACTAAAGACAATCCAGATCTAAAGGAAGGATTGGTGTATGAAGGTGAATTTGCAAATAAACCACAATTTTTTAGAGGTGAAACTGGAGCTCAAAGTAGCATCATGCCCTTTCTGGATGGCGCTCTAGGCGTTTATCATACCAAGGATAGCCTAAGACATTATTTAAATGAAATGAGAGAGTATATGCCACCTGAGCATAGAGCAATGATTGATCATGTTGAGTCTATTTCACAAGCCATTAGCCTCATTAATCAGTCTAAAAATTTAGTAGATGAATACAATAAGTGCCTGGAAGAAATTAGAGCTTTTAGAGCTTTACATTTAGAGTTTGCTGGAACTTACATAAACAAACAGTCTCAAATAAAAAACCCATTTGGTCGAGGTGGTTCAACGATTACAGGTACTGGCGGCACTCCGTTTATGAAATACTTAAAGAAACACAGAGATGAGACTGAAGACCAGAAGATTGATTCAGACTAGGTTAATTATGAGGCGGTAATTTAGCTTCTACAAACCACTCGTGAACTCTTTTCACGGGATTGAATTTTTTCATTCTCATTTTCTTATTTTCAATGATGAAATTTCTAGTTTTAATCGCTGTATAGTGATACGTGTGACTATCTCTCGATTCACTCTCAGGAATTAAATATACTTTTGTTTGTTTCTTATCAGCCATAATTAGGGGCAATTATACACAAATAACTCATAAATAATATTGAAAATATCTATTTAAATTTAATTATTTTTATTAACAAAATTAAAATAATTTAGATTGCCGTATAAACAGGTATGCTCTCTTGTAATAACACCAATCTTGATATTTTTTAAGAGATCTTTATGAACAGAGGATTTGTTAGCAAGGAACTCTACTTCGAAAGAGTCATGATCAATAAGAGCTGCTAAAGTTCTACTCAAGCCACCTGCTAAATAGATTCCATTTCCAGGAACATAGGACAAAGCTAAGTCAGACAGAACATGAGCTAAACTTTTTATAAATCCATTTATTACTTCTTCTGCATAATTCTCATTACTATTAAATCTTGTAATAACTTCTTCAGCAGAAACGCTCTCTCCTGATACAGCTTTATATAATTTTGATATTCCATTACCAGAAACAATATCTTCTAAGATTAAGAAATTATCATTATTTTTAATATTAAAATTCTTTAATAAGGCAGCTGTCCAATTAGTGGTATTACCAACTTCTGTTGGCAGGACAAAACTTCCGTTACTAAAAGCAGCTCCTAAACCAGTACCAGGACCTAGTACAAGGCTATTAGAATTAAAAGGCATACCTTTTTTAAGATATTCAATATTATTTTCAGGTGTGGTGGTTAAGCTGTAACCTATTGATTCCCAATCATTTAAAAGATGGCATTGATCAAGTAAGAAATTACCTTTAATAGCATCAGCATTAGCTGAAAAAGATCTATTAGTCATTTTAATTGTATTTAATACTTTCGGACCAGCTATAGAAAAGACAGCATTTTTAATATTAAAGTCAGTGTGATTAACAAGATCACTAACAATATTTTCAAAATTATCTAAATTATCAAGTGACATCCTCTGAGATTCAAAGATGTCATTAGATCCTAGCCTGGAGTATGCATACCTCATATTGGTTCCACCTATATCGACTAATAATACTTCACTCATTATTGGATACCGGTTGTTAGGTTGGAGCAATCAATAGACTTGCTTGGAATATTATCAAGTACTTTTATCGAATGAATATCAATATCCCAATTACCATTAGTTAAAAGCAGTGATCGAATATCCATATTGGATAAATCCAGCCCTGCCTCTTTTAGGCATGAAATAGGTAGTTGAATCTTAGACCAATCTGCTAATTTCTTGTTATTAAATAGTTTTGTAATATCTATAGTTCCTCTGCATATTTCATAGCCATTCCCAGCACAAGTTGCTCCAAAGTAAATAGATGATTTTCCTGATCTATTAACTTTTAGGTCTATTTCGTAGTGAGGGTTTTTCATATAATCAATATCCAATAATGTATTAGCTAAAATTCCCCAAGCGTTATAATTTTCTGATTTAAAGAACTTAATATTTTTTGCATCATCCTGTTTTTTATAATCAAACTTATACAAAGAAATATTTTGCAGCTTACTTGTGTAAATATCGGATTGGATTTGTTCTACATTCGAGCCTTCTTGAACAAATTCAATACCGGGAGAATAAGCGCTACCAATAAATAAAATAATTTCATTAGCTTCTTTTTCAATATTAACTTCTTCAATATTTACTATATTTTTGATTGAAGAATAATTTAATCCATATCCATATGGGAATAATGGACTATAGTTTGCATCTTTAAAGTTAAGGTTCTGATCAGCATATTTAGGCCATGAATAAGAGAGCTTGCCTTTAAAATCATAATTAATCTGACCTTTTTTAGTAAAAATTACATCTCCTATACCTTCTACTGCTGTTCCTGGAAGCCAGGCAGCAACAAATGCATTTGAAAGATTTAATTGTTTATTTACTTCTAGCGGGCGGCCAGAAAGAAATATAGAGACAATTGGAAGTTCTTGTTTACTAAATTTCTCCATAAGACTTAAATATTTAGAATCTTTTCCTTGATATTGGAGATCTTTTCTATCGCCATCACCTTCTGCATATGGCTCTTCTCCATAAATAGCTATTACTGTATCTGGTGTCTTCTTGTAAGAGCCATCTTTAGAGAATTCTACAGATCCACCCTGACTAATAATGTAAGAAGCTAAAACGGTATATATATTTTGAACATTTTTATAATCCGAGTTTTTATTTTCTCTAGCTTGCCAGGTTATTGTCCATCCACCCATCTGGCTATTAATTGACTGAGCTGCCTCACCAATAATTACATAATGCATATTAGGATCTAATGGCAATAAGTTTCCATTATTTTTAAGAAGAACCAATGATTCTCTTACAGCTCTTCTTGCAATCTTTGTATGCTCTGGATCGCCTATAAAATTGAATTTATATTCATGAGGCTTCATGCCATTCAAAAGGCCAATCTGCATTTTTACTCGCAATATTCTTCTTACTGCGTCATTTAATCTCTCTTTCGAAATAGAGCCATTCTTTACCTGTTTGATAGTAGTTTTATATAGCTCTTGCCACTCATCAGGTACCATGAAAATATCAACCCCGGCATTAAAAGCTTGTGGGCAACTAGTATTAGTGCAGCCTTTTACTTGACCATGACCATTCCAGTCCCCCACCACTAACCCATCAAAATTCATTTGCTGTTTTAAAATATTAGTTAAAAGGTAATTACTGCCATGAAGTTTTTTTCCATTCCATGAATTAAAGCTTGCCATTATTGTTTGGACGCATGCATCTAGAGCTTTAAAATATGGTTTCCCGTGTAGATTTTTTAACCCCATTTCACTTATAACTGCATTACCCTGATCAATTCCATCTGTCGTACCACCATCAGCAATGAAATGCTTTGCAGTGGCTAGCATATGATTGGGTCCTAAGAAGTCATCACCCTCACCTTGCAAACCAAAAATCATAGCTTGCCCAAGAGAAGCTACAAGTTCCGGGTCTTCAGAATATCCTTCATAAGTTCTACCCCAGGTATCATTTTGAGGAACGGTAATAGTTGGTGCGAAGGTCCAGGGTATTCCAGTTGATAGAACTTCTTTAGCTACAGCTTCTCCTATCTCCTTAATTAATTCTGGGTTTCTTGTAGCGCCTAGTCCTATATTATGTGGGAAAATAGTAGCGCCTATTACGTTATTGTGTCCGTGAACTGCATCCGTGCCCCACAATATTGGAATAGTAAGTCCATCAACTTCTGGAGAGGCTTCATAATAAGCTTTGCTTAAATTTTTCCAATCCTCGATTGAGCTGAACTTATTTTTATTTGGATATCTGCCTCCACCATTGAGTATAGATCCAAGCTTATATTTTTTTGCTAACTCAGGAGTTACAGCGTCTATGTCGGGCATTATAATTTGACCAACCTTCTCTCTTAAGGTCATTTTATTTAAAATTGCTTCAACTTTTGCCATATCAGGGGATGGGCAGGAAGCATTATGCGACCAGTTAACTTCAGCAGATAGGTTCGCGGACAGTAAGACTAAAAATATAAATCTTTTCATAGAAATTTTTTTCTACCAAAGAAGTGCGTATATCACCACAAGAGCTGCCACAATTACAATAGTACTTATATTAAAACCTTTCGAAGTAGCAAAATTAATACCATTTAAATCAATTGCCTTCTCTTGATCTGCATAGCCTTGAATAAATGCTGTCATATAACATGCAAGTCCTGAGGTTAAAAACACAATAGCCATTCTATGGATAAATGGGTAATCTGGAAAAGCATACCAAATAAATACAGATAAAAATAAAGATGTCCCTGCAGCAACTAAAACTGACATGGTTGTTGCTTTCTTCCAGAATAAAGCAACTAAAAAGATAACCAAAATACCTGGTGTAAAGAAACCGGTAAATTCTTGAATATACTGAAAAGCAGACTCTAAACTTCCTAATAAAGGCTTTGCGCATAGCACTGCTATTACCAATGAAATACAGGCAGCACTTCTTCCAATATTAATTAATTTACCTTGTGAGGCTTCTGTTTTTGAAAAACTTCTATAAACGTCCATTGTAAAGATGGTGCTGATACTATTTGTCATTGATGCTAAAGATGAAATAATTGCTGCAATAAGAGCTGCAAACGTAAGACCAAGTAATCCATGAGGCAATAAACCCATCATAGTCGGATACGCTTGATCTGATTTTTCTAGAAGTGGGTAAAGCACTGCTGCACATATTCCAGGAAGAACAATCACTAAAGGCATTAATAATTTTAAATAAGCTGCAAACATGACCCCTTTCTGAGCTTCAGGAAGAGATTTAGCACCTAGTGCTCTTTGCGTTATGTATTGATTAAAGCCCCAATAAGCAAAATGAGCAATCCATAATCCGCCTATTAGGACCCAGACACCAGGCAAATCATTATATGCAGGATTATCTGATGAGAGAATCATGTCAAATTTTTCAGGAACTTCGTTATATAAAATAACAAGACCAGCTAAAAGCTCTCCTTCACCAATTTCAGTAAGGGCAATATATGAAACTGCGAGGCCACCAAATATTAATAAAACAACCTGAATAATATCTGTAAGAGCTACTGCTTTTAAACCACCCCAAAGTGAATAGGCTAAAGATAATCCGGCTAAAAGAACTAATCCGTTAAATAAATCAATACCCGTTAAAGCGCTAATTGCTAATGAACCAAGCCATAAAACAGAAGTTAGATTAATAAATATATAAATTGCTAACCAGAAAAATGAAAGAACTAAACTAACTCTTTTATCAAACCTTTGCTCAAGGAACTGAGGCATTGTATAGATTTTTTTTTCTAAAAAGAGTGGGAGGAAGAATTTAGCCATCACGATTAAAGCTATGGCGGCTGTTAATTCATAAGTTGCTATTGCCATACCTACAACAAAGCCTTGACCTGACATACCAATAATTTGTTCTGCTGAAATGTTCGCAGCAATTAATGATGCTCCTATAGCCCACCATGGCAGAGATCTGCCAGCTAGAAAATAATCTTCTGCAGTTCTCTCATGCCCTGCAGACTGTCTAGAGACATAAGCAGCAAGTCCAATAATCCCAACGCAATACAATGCGACTATTGTTAAATCTAAAGTATTAAATAACATATACCACCTCTCCCAATTAGAATAGATATCGTTGTCATTGTAGCAAATTTATAGATACTTAGAATAGTGTGATTATAAAAAAAATATTATTGAAACGAGTTTTGCTCAGTAATTATTCAAGTATGATAAGAGTATGGATAATAAAAAAGCCACTATAAAAGATGTAGCTAGCCACTCGCAAGTCTCAATAAAAACTGTTTCCAGGGTGATAAATAATGAATATGGTGTTTCTAAGATAACCAAATCAAGAGTATTGAATTCTATAAAGGCACTAGACTATAATCCAAATAAAGCTGCACAAGGGTTAAGATCTAAAAAATCTTTTTTAATAGGTTTGGTTTATGACAATCCTGATAAATTTTACTTATCTGATATCCAGTCCGGAGTATTAGAGACATGCGCTATAAATGGCTTTAGTGTAGTTTTATTTCCATGCAATTATCAAAAATCTGAGCTAACAGATGAATTAATTGAATTTATTAAAAAAACCAACCTTGATGGTCTTATTCTTACACCCCCAATAAGTGATATGAAGGAATTGGTAAAAAATCTTCAGTTAGAAATTCCATTATGTGTTGTATCGCCTGGATTATTAACCTCAAATCCTCTGTGGGTTTCCTCAGATGATTTTAAGGCATCCTACGACATGACCTGCCATCTTATTAATCAGGGCCATAGAGATATAGGTTTTATAAAAGGTCATAAAGGTCATGGTGCAACTCAGCATAGACTGGATGGTTATCTGAACGCTTTATCTGATAATAATATTAAAATTGATGATAGAAATATTACCGAAGGTGATTTCTCTTTTGATTCGGGTGAAATTGCAGCAAAAAAACTTCTTAAAAATAAATCACCTAAAATAACAGCAATCTTTGCTTCTAATGATGCTATGGCTGCAGGGGTTATGAAAGCAGCCCATAAAGCTAAAATAAATATACCTGACAAGATTTCACTTGTTGGTTTTGATAACTCCCCTACTGCAAGCCAAGCTTGGCCTTCTATTACAACGATAGGTCAGCCTATTAAAGAGATGGCTTCGTATGCAGCACAAATACTTATAGATAATATTTCTAATAAATCTGAGAAAAAGAATGTAAATAAAACATTTGATTCTGAACTTATATTTAGAGAATCAGTAAGGAAGATCTAGATTTTAAAAAAATTTTACTAAATATTTTTTATTTAAACTATATTAAAAGAGTTTCGTATGCCCTCTATTACAAACTCAATAGCAAGAGCTCCAAGTAATAAGCCGAATATTTTTTCAATAACTGTAAGCATCGTTGGGCCCAATTTGGCAGATAGTATAGATGATAGCCACATTGCAAGAGTTGCTATAAGAACAGTCAAAAAAATTGGTAAGAACGAAACAGTGGCATCGGCAAGACTCGCATACGATTGCTTTGAAAGTAATAAGCTTGTTGCCATTGCCCCAGGGCCGGCAATTATAGGAATAGATAAAGGGAAAATTGCTATTGACTCAATTGTTTCATCATTAATAGCTATGTCAGCTGTATCTTGCTTTCTTACTTGTCTTTGCTCAAAGACCATTTGAAAAGCTATAACAACAAGAAATAATCCACCAATAATTCTAAATGAATCCATGCTTATATTCATAGCATCAAGAACTACATTACCAAATAACCAAAATGATGAAAGCACCATTAAAGACACTATGGAAGCTTTTATATAAATTGATTTAATTTGTTTTTTATTCAATCCAGTAGTAAGAGCTGCAAAAATAGGTATTAATGAAATTGGATTTACAGCAATAAACATTAATAAGATGCTTTCGATAAAAGTATCAAACATTTCTATATATTAATTATTTGGATTGCTTCTGCATGCCTTTCTGAAAAAATACCAGAAATCATCACAAATTTAAGACCTCTTTTATTACCATAATAACTCTTCAATTTATTGGTAATTAATTTCATTGTCTTATCATGATTTGAAATACTTTTAATAAAATAACCTTGGGAGGATCCAACCAAGGAAAGTTGTCTTAATGTTGATCTGTCGCTTGTAAAACAAAAAATGGGCATTTCAAAAGGCTTTGCATTAGAAACTACATTTGCGGTATGGCCAGTTCTGGTAACAGCAATTATTCCATCTGCCTTAATTGACTGAGCTAGCTGGTTCGCTGCAACACCTAAATGCTGCCAATCAGAGTCTAAGATAAGGCTACCTTCATAGCCTAAAGTTTTAAATTTTTCAGCTCTTGATGCAATGGACTTAAAAAATTTTACACATTCTACTGGGTATTTACCTATACTCGTTTCACCTGAAAGCATTATTGCATCTGAACCTTCATAGATAGCATTAGCAATATCTGTAACTTCTGCTCTTGTTGGTGTTGGATTCTCAATCATAGATTCTAGTAAATGCGTTGCAACAATTGATCTCTTGCCCCACTTAGCGCAAGCATGCATTATTCTTCTTTGAATATTCGGCAGATCAGCTAAATCAGTTTCAATACCCAGGTCGCCTCTTGCAACCATAACCCCATCAGACGCTTGGCATATTTCATGAATATTATCTAAACCTTCTTGGTTCTCAATTTTTGCAATAATTTTTGCCTGGGATGATTTCTTTTTTAAAATCTCTCTGAGCTTTTCAAGGTCATCTGGATCTCTAACAAATGAAAGTGCAATAAAATCAACATTATTCTTTATTCCAAAATTAATATCTTTTACATCTTTTGCAGTAATAGAAGGGAGATTTACCCTAACTCCTGGTAAATTTACATGCCTTTTACTGCCTAATGTTCCACCATCAAGCACTTTACATAATAAGGTATCTTTATCTTTAGAAAGTACCTCAAAATTTATGAGCCCATTATCGACGGTAATCTTAGATCCTGGTTTAACGCTGCTAATTAAGTCTTTATAGTTTATTTGGATCGATGATGTTTCTACATCCACTTGGTCTCTAACGGTAAGAGTAACCTCATCACCCGTTGCAAGATCAAGGGGTATGCTTGTATCACCTGTTCTTATTTCAGGACCTTGAGTATCAAGTAAAACAGCTATAGGTGCTGCTCCGTCCTTAAGATCAGAGTTAATTTTTTTAACTTTAGTAATAGTCGATAAAGCTGACTTATGATCAGCATGCGACATATTGATTCGAACAATATTCATTCCTGCTTTATGAAGTTTTCTAAGCATGGTTATGCTTTGAGTTGCTGGCCCAGCTGTACATATTATTTTTGTTCTTATGTGATTCATAGCGATTGCTATCATAACCTAGTTATAAATTATTTTAATAGACAACGTTGTCAATTACAACTAAAATGTTATTAAAGTTAATAAAAAGGGGGCTAACTAGTAATGTTAGAAAGTTTTAACTTGTATATATTTGGAGGGACAGGCGATCTTGCTCAAAGAAAGCTATTACCTGCTTTATATAGACAAGATCTTTTATCATCATTTTCTAAGGATTCTAAGATAATCGCGTTAGGCACTAAAGAAATGACAAATGAGGAATATAAACTCATTATAAGAAATTCTTTATTAAAGTACTCAAAAATATGCGACTTAGATAATAATTCTTGGGATAGATTTTCTGAAAGAATTAGTTATAAAAAAATAAATATTAAATCTGAAACAGATTGGTTTAGTTTTGCAAAACCTAATAAATCTATAGGATCAATATATTATTTGGCTACCCCGCCTTCTCTCTATAAAGAAATTTCAATAGCACTTCAAAAAAATAATTTAATTAATCACAACTCAAGAATTGTTGTGGAAAAACCTATAGGCTCTGATTATGCTTCAGCTTTAGAAATCAACAATGCGCTAGCTGATGGTTTTAATGAAAATCAGATTTATAGAATTGACCATTATCTTGGAAAAGAAGCTGTTCAAAATCTTCTTGCTTTAAGGTTTGCTAATGTTATTTTTGAAAACATATGGTCAAACTCCGCTATAGATAATATCCAGATAACTGTTGCGGAAAATCTTAGCTTGGAAGGAAGAGGAGATTATTACGATAAAACTGGCGCACTAAAAGATATGGTACAAAATCATTTGCTCCAAATTTTATGCTTAGTTGCTATGGAGCCTCCTACAGATATAACTAGTGAGTCAGTAAGAGATGAAAAACTTAAAGTTTTAAAATCCTTAGCTTTAATAGATAAAAATAATATCAACGCAAGCTGTATTCGAGGTCAATATTCAGAAGGTTCAATAGATAATACGTTGAAAAAAAGATATTTAGATGAGGGTGGTGTTGGGAAAGGTAGCGCTACTGAAACTTTTGTGGCATTAAAAATCATGATTGATAATTGGAGATGGGCTGGAGTTCCTTTTTATTTAAGGACTGGCAAGAATATGGCTAAAAAATGCTCTGAAATTGTAATAGAGTTTAAATCAATACCGCATAATATTTTTGGTAAAGACAAGAAACTAAATACAAATCAATTAATACTCAAACTTCAGCCTGATGAGGGAATACAATTAAAGCTTATGACAAAAGAACCAAGTGTTTCAGGTTTTAATTTAAAAGAACTGCCACTTGATCTTGTTTTAAATGAATATCATGAGTTAGGTCATCAAGACTGTTATGAACGTCTATTATTAGATGTGATTAAAGGTAATCCTGCATTATTTATGCGAAGAGATGAAGTAGAAGCTTCATGGGTTTGGATTGATAGATTGGTTGAGCTTTGGGATCAAATTGATATACCATTACATGAATATCTTTCAGGTAGCTGGGGACCCTCAGCATCAGATCTTATGTTAGATAAGGAAAATAGATCTTGGAGAAATGGAAAATAATATGAAGATACACCCTGCTCTTATAGAGGTAGAAAATTTAATTGAAACAAGGAGTAAAGACTCTAGATCATCATATTTAAATAAACTTAAAGATTCCAAAGAGCATAATAAATCTGCAAGAAATAATATGGGTTGTAGTAATTTTGCGCATGCTTTTGCTTCATGCGATAAGGATCAACAAGCAGGTGCTGCAGAAGGTAAAAAAGTTATTGGCATTGTATCTGCATATAATGACATGCTTTCAGCACACGCACCTTTAAAAGATTATCCAGATATTATTAAAAATCAGGCTAAAAAAAAGCAGGCAATTGCTCGAGTTGCAGGTGGGGTTCCTGCTATGTGTGATGGCGTAACTCAGGGAGAGCCTGGTATGGAACTTTCATTGTTTAGTAGAGATGTAATTGCTTTATCAACTGGAGTGGCTTTTTCTCATAATGTCTTTGATGGAGGCATATGTTTAGGTGTATGCGATAAAATCGTTCCAGGATTAATGATAGGAGCGCTAACTTTTGGTCATATGCCAATTGCTTTTATGTCTGCTGGACCAATGCCATCAGGTATAAGTAATATTGAAAAAGCGCAAACAAGGAATGCTTTTGCAGCTGGTGATATAGATAGATCTGAATTAATAGCATCAGAGCAAGCTGCCTATCATACATCCGGAACTTGTACTTTTTATGGAACTGCAAATACAAATCAATTAATTATGGAAATAATGGGGATTCAACTCCCAGGATCTTCCTTTACTCCGCCTGGATCTAAATTAAGAGATGGGTTAATTAAAAAAACTGTTGATACAATTTTAGAACTATCAAATAAAGATATTTCATTTGGTGAGATGCTAACTGCTAAATCTTGGGTTAATGGTATTGTAGCTTTACTGGCTAGCGGAGGATCAACTAATCTAACAATACATTTAATTGCAATGGCTGCAGCTGGAGGTTATAAAATAACCCTTGAAGATATTGATCTTTTATCTAAAAATATTCCTATTCTAACCAATGTATATCCCAATGGATCAGCTGATGTAAATGAATTTCATCAAGCTGGAGGTATTGCTGCACTCACATCTTCCTTGTTGAAAGGTGGAATGTTATTTAATGATGTGGATACGATCTTAGGGAGAGGTTTATCACAATATACTAAGTTAGCTGAGTTGAAAGACAGTAAGGTTGTATGGATTAATGAGGTAAAAATATTAGATCAAGGTATTATCAGAGATGCTAATAATCCATTCAAAAAATCTGGAGGTATAAAATTAATGCAAGGTAATATTGGGAAAGGAATCATTAAAACCTCAGCTTTAAAAACTTCAGAAACAATAAAAACAGAGGCGCTTGTATTTAATTGCCAAAATAAAGTAATCGATGCTTTTAATAAAGGCGATTTAAATAAAGATTGTATAATTGTTGTTAGAGGTCAAGGTCCAAGCGCCAATGGTATGCCTGAGCTCCATAAATTAACCTCGCCTATTAATGTTCTTCAGTCAAAAGGATATAAAATTGCTCTTATTACGGATGGAAGAATGTCAGGGGCATCAGGAAGTTTTCCTGCAATTATTCATGTAACACCTGAAGCTAAAAACGATGGCGCTATTGGAAAAATAAATAATGGCGATGAAGTAATCATAGATATTAAGAGTGGTTTATTTTCAGTAAACCTTTCTAATGAAGAGTTAGCATCTAGAAACCTATGTGAACTAAACAATTCAAATCAAGGTGTTGGAAGGGAGTTATTTAATATATTTAGAAGCAATGTAGGTTCTACAGATGATGGTGCTTCAATTTTTATGGATAACTCATAATGGATATTATAAAAAAACTATCGCTTTATAAAGCTATACCTATTGTTACAGTTACTGAGCAGAAGACTGCACAAGAATTATTTAAATATTTAAAAAAGAATAGTCTTCCTGTTGTAGAAATAACTTTAAGAGATTCAAGAGTTAAAAAAGCACTTAAGAATCTTGATCTTGATAATATCCTTCTTGGTATTGGAACTATTAAAAACCTATCTGATATAGATACTGCCATAGATGCTAAAGCTAACTTTGGTGTATCACCAGGATTAAATATTGAGTTATCTGAATATGCTGAGAGTAAAAATTTCTTGTTAATTCCTGGAGTAGACACTGCATCTGAAGTAATGCAAGCATTATCATATGGCCATAAATTGCTTAAATTTTTTCCTGCTGAATATTCTGGTGGTATTGAGAAATTAAAAGCCTTTAATTCTGTATTTCCAGAGGCAAAATTTATCCCTACTGGTGGCATTAATTTATCTAATATGAAATCTTATCTTGAGTTAGATAATGTTGTAGCAGTCGGCTCGTCTGCTTTAATATCCATTAATGACTTTAAAGAAAATAATCTTGATTTATTAAATAAAAATTTAGAAACTTTAAAAAAGATCTAAATTATTAAACCCCTTCCACCAAAACAACATATCTTATTGCAGAACCAGTAACATGATTTGTATATGTTGCTTGATAGGCATCTGATTCATAACAGTTCTTAGCTGCAGTAAAACTTTCAAATTCTACAAGAACCGTTCTTTCAAATAAGCCTCCTTCAACCTCTATTTGATTTCCTCCTCTTACTAAAAACTTGCCGCCATAACTTTCAATGATAGGTCCTGCTAAAGCTGCATATTTTGAATATTCATCTCCATTGGTAATATGGCATCTTGCAATCCAATATCCTTTCATACTAGCTTTTAAACTCTAATCTTTTTGAATGCAGGATGGGCTCTGTATAGCCACTTGGCTGATTCCTTCCTTCTAATGCTAAGGAGCAAGCTGCTACAAATGCAACGCTATTATAATCTGGTGACATATTATGATAATCAAGATCGCCAGCATTTTGTTTATCGACAATAATTGCCATTTTTTTCATTGTCTTAATTACTTGTTCTTTTGAACATAAGTCATGGTGCAGCCAATTAGCAATATGTTGGCTTGATATTCTACAGGTGGCTCTGTCTTCCATTAATCCAACATTATTTATATCTGGAACTTTTGAGCAACCAACGCCGCTATCGATCCATCTAACAACATAGCCCAGAATGCCTTGGGCATTATTATCTAATTCTTTTTGAATATCTTCTGTTGATAGACTCTCAGGATCAGTCATAACAGGGATAGTAAGAATATCATCGAGACTGGCTTTTGATCTCAAAGCTATTGATTCTTGCTCACTTGCAACAAGCGTTTGATGATAATGAATAACATGAAGCGATGCAGCAGTGGGTGATGGAACCCATGCACAATTAGCTCCTGCTTTTGGATGCATGGCTTTAGTGTTATACATTTCTAACATTTCATCTGGCATCGCCCACATACCCTTGCCTATTTGAGCTTTACCTTTAAAGCCAGTCTGAAGCCCAGTATCAACATTCCAGTCTTCATAAGCAGAAATCCAAGGTTGCTGTTTCATCTCAGCTTTTGGAACCATAGGGCCTGCTTCCATGCTTGTATGTATCTCATCTCCAGTTCTATCTAAGAATCCAGTATTGATAAAAATAACTCTATTTTTAGCTATTCGAATGCACTCTTTTAGGTTTACAGTAGTTCTTCTCTCCTCATCCATAATTCCAACTTTTACGCTCAAAGGCTTGATACTTAATTCTTTTTCAACTGCTGCAAAAAGGTCACAAGTAAACTTAACTTCCTTGGGGCCGTGCATTTTAGGCTTAACTATATAGATACTTCCCTTTCTTGAATTAGAGTAATTACCAGTCTTTTCAAGGTCATGTTTTGATATACAAATAGTAAATATCGCATCCAGAATTCCTTCTGGGATCTCATTACCATTTTTATCTAAAACTGCTGAATTGGTCATTAGATGGCCTACATTTCTAACCAACATTAAACTTCTTCCTGGCAAGGTTAATTCTTTATTGTCTTTTGAGGTGAAGGTTCTATCAGGATTAAGTGATCGCGTCATCTCAGAATCACCCTTCATAAAGGTTTCTTTTAAATCACCTTTCATGAGACCTAACCAGTTTCTATAGACGATAACTTTATCAGCTGCATCTACTGCGGCAACTGAATCCTCGCAGTCTTGAATGGTAGTAATTGCAGATTCTACTAATACATCCTTGATACCTGCTAGATCATCCATTCCTATATTGTGATCTTTATCAATTTGAATTTCTAAATGTAGATTATTATTTTTTAATAAAATGCCACTAGGATTGTTATTGTCTCCACTAAAGCCAATATATTGATTGGTATCTTTTAATTCTGTTCGAGTACCATCAGATAATTCAACTTGAAGACTTTCACCTAAAATCATAAAGCTAATAGCGTCTTCATAGACGCCGCTTTCGAGTGGAACTATCTCGTTAAGAAAGTTTTTAGCAAAGGCTATAACTTTACTTCCTCTTGCTGGGTTGTAACCTCCTGCTCTTTCAGCTCCATCTTCTTCTGAAATCACATTTGTTCCATATAAAGCATCATAAAGGCTACCCCATCTTGCATTTGCAGCATTTAATGCAAATCTTGCATTCATAACAGGAACAACTAACTGAGGACCTGCAATAGTCTTTATTTCCGCATCCACATCAGAGGTTTCAATAGAAAAATCGTCACCCTCTTCAAGTAAATAACCTATTTCTTTAAGAAAGCTCTTATATTCAGCTGCATTATGGTCTTGATCTTTTCTTTGTATGTGCCAATTATCAATTTGCTGTTGCAAAGATTCTCTTTTTGCTAAAAGTTCAATATTCTTAGGGCCAAAGGTATCTAAAATAGACTCGAGGGACTTCCAGAAAAGACTTGGTTGAATATTAATACCAGGAGCCATCTCTTCTCTTAAAAAATTATCAAGCTCTTTGGAGACATGAAGCCCTCCATATATAACTCTTGCTGAATCATCTATAGGATTTGGTACCATTTCAGTTTCAGATTTTAATAATGAAACAAGTTTTGTAAAAATATTCATAACAGGATTATATACAAGCTAGTAAGTCTATAAAACATTTGAACTGATTAAATCTGATTAAATAATTTATAATTATTGTATGGATGATAATAAAAATATTGATGCTTTAATTATTGGTGCAGGTCATAACGGGCTCGTGTGTGCTTATTATCTTGCCAAAGCTGGGCTGAATGTTCATATCTTCGAACGAAGAGGTATAGTTGGTGGCGCTGCTGTTACAGAAGAATTTCATCCAGGTTTCAGGAATTCAGTAGCAAGTTACACAGTAAGCCTACTTAATCCTCAAGTTATAAGCGATATGAAATTAAAGGAATATGGTTTAACTATTGTCAAAAGGCCAATCTCTAATTTTCTTCCTATTGATAATACTAATTATCTTAAATTGGGTGGTGGTCTTGAAAAAACTCAAGCAGAGTTTAGAAGGTTCTCAGAAAGAGATGCAAATAGGCTTCCAGATTACTATGATCGCATCGAAGCGGTAGCAGATGTTCTTAGAGATCTATCAATTAAAACTCCTCCAAATCCAAAACAGGGTATTAAGGCTCTTATGCAAACAGCTTTGCAGGCTTGGCCGATTGTAAAAAAAGGTAATCAGGTTCACAGAGATGTTTATGATCTTTTTACTAAAAGTGCTCGATCTTTCTTGGATTCATGGTTTGAAAACGAGCATATTAAAGCAGCTTTTGGGTTTGATGCTATTGTTGGTAACTATGCTAGTCCTGATACTCCGGGCTCTGCTTATGTGCTGCTTCATCATGTTTTTGGTGAAGTTGATGGTGAAAAAGGAGCATGGGGTCATGCTATTGGTGGCATGGGTGCTATTACCCAGGCAATGCAGCAGGCATGTATTGATGTTGGGGTAAAGATAACAACTAACGCACCTGTTAAAAAAGTTATGGTTGATACGAAAAGAGTTACAGGTATTCAATTAGAGAATGGTGATGTCATTAATGCATCAAAAGTTGTATCTAATCTAAACCCAACTCTTCTTTATAAAAAATTAATTGATCAAAGTGATTTAGATGAAGAATTTAATAGAAGTATGGATGGTTATAAGTCAGGTTCAGGAACTTTTAGAATGAATGTTGCTTTATCAGAACTTCCAGACTTTATATCCCTGCCCGGTAAAGATGTTGCAGAGCATCATCAATCAGGAATAGTGATAGCTCCAACCTTGGATTATATGGATCAAGCTTATATTGATGCTAAAAATTACGGATGGTCTAAACAGCCAATTGTTGAAATGCTTATACCTTCAACTTTAGATAATAGCTTGGCGCCAGCAGGTAAGCATGTTGCTTCATTATTTTGTCAACAATTCTCTCCTACATTAAAAAATGGTGTGTCCTGGCATGATGCTCGCCTTGATGCCGCTGAGTGTATTATTGATACTGTAAATGCATATGCTCCGAATTTCAGGAACTCTATTGAAGGAACTATGATTTTATCTCCTCTTGATTTAGAAGAAAAATTTGGTCTTATTGGTGGCGATATCATGCATGGTCATATGACTTTAGATCAAATGTGGGCAGCAAGGCCGCTTTTAAACTATGGAGACTATAGAGGGCCTCTTAAATCTTTATATATGTGTGGAGCAGGTACTCATCCGGGTGGAGGTGTTACTGGTCTTCCTGGAAAGAATGCTGCTAGAGAAATTTTAAAAGATAAATAAACTATCTATTCGCTCTTTCAAAAGAAGCTGCATATTCAAGCAATGATTTATCAGACCATTTGGTCCCTATAAATGAAACTCCAACAGGCAAACCTTCAACTTTATCTAAAGGCAAAGTGATATGAGGATAACCTGCTATAGCAGCAAAGCCTCCATTACCCCAACTTCTCTGCCCTTCCATAGCTCCACCGTCTCCGTTTTTATAGTCAATAAGCCATGCTGGATTGCGGGTAAGGCCAACAAATGCATCTAAATTATATTTATCGAGTAATCTATCAAAATCTCCCTTAACCGTTTCAAGAGTAACTAGAACTGCTTTGTATTTATCGTCATCTAAAGAGGCCTCAATACTGGCTTCAAATATTTCTTGTTTAAAAAAAGGCATTACTGAATCTTTATTAGCATTATTAAAAGCAATAAGGTCTTTTAGATTTCTATAAGGGCTATCGGTATTACCTAGATAAAGTTTTAAGTCTCTTTCAAATTCATATAATAATAAGAAAAACTCCTCTTCTCCTGGATAAATTCTAGTATCCTCTATTAAAACAACCTCACCGCCAGTAGATGTAATAACTTTAGTTATTTTATTTAAAAGTTTTTGACCCTCTTCATCATCTGATCCTGAGTTTAATAATCCAAAGCGTTTATTTTTTAAGGAGTTTTTACTTAAATTCTTTGTAAAATTAAAATCAAAATTATTCGGTATATTTTGGGTGGAATCATCTAGTGGATCTTTCCCAGCCATAGCTTCCAGTGTCTGAGCTACAATCATAACCGTCTTACCCATAGGGCCAGCAGTGTCCTGAGTTGCAGAGATTGGCACTATTCCACTTCTGCTAACCAAACCAACAGATGGCTTCATCCCAACAATTCCATTCACTGAGGCTGGACATGATATTGATCCATTTGTTTCAGTCCCAATAGCAATATCCAACATACCGCTAGCAACTGCAACAGCTGAGCCTGAGCTTGAACCACAAGGATTTCTATTTTTTCCATAAGGATTAATAGTTTGACCTCCAAAGCTTGACCAGCCGCTTACCGAATTGAATGATCTAAAATTAGCCCACTCTGATAAATTTGTTTTTCCAAAAATATGATAATTTGATGACTTTAATTTAGAAATTAAAAAAGCATCTTTACTAGGATAGTTATTAGATAGAGCCAATGACCCTGCTGATGTGATCATGCCTTGAACGTCTATATTATCTTTAATACCTATATTTATCTTTGAGTCCAAATTGGTATTATCTATATTAATAAATGCATTAAATGGATCTTCGTCACCATAGGCTAGAAGAGTTAGTGAAATTAAAAAAATGCTTAGAATTTTATTCATAGCTTGATATTAAATAGAAATTTTTATCGAGTCAAAGTATATAAATTGGAGCGGGAAACGAGGTTCGAACTCGCGACCTCAACCTTGGCAAGGTTGCGCTCTACCAGCTGAGCTATTCCCGCATTATTAACCTTATTTGATAAGGTCTGGAGCAGTATTATCTATTATTAAAAACACAAGGTAAAGTTAAGATATCTTGAAATAAAATTAATTAATAGAAATTTTTTGCAGTTTCTCTTTTGTATTTAAAAAATCTTTATAAATGACCACTGAAGCAGGCTCAATATTCTTTGGAAAAGGTATATAAAAGCTAGCTTGATTATCATAACCATAGAAAAATTCACTATCTTCAAACCCTATATGTTGAGCTTTAACTAATAACGGATTACCGATATTAACTTGATAAAGCTGTTTACCCTCAGAATCTAAGAATACAGCTTCATAAGTTTCTATTTCTATAGGATCTTTTTTAAAGCGATAGCTTGGAATCAGTTTATTGTATTCAACTGATTTAAATTCAAAAACTCCATCCTTCATGAAAAGCTTTACCTGATGAAATTTATTATCATTAATAGTTACTTTGGTATCTTTTAAGATTTGATGTTTGCCTGGAATAAGGTCATCTGCAGCCATAATGAAAGTTGGCACAGCAATAAGTGATGCTAGAAAAATTTGTTTGAGAATTATCATAAATTACTCCAGTTGATTCCAATCGTGCCGCCAGTAGTTCCATCGATATAACCGATTGCATAATCAGATTTATTTGCCGGATTTGCTTGATAACTTCCTGACCAGTTTATAGATGTATTCCAGTAATATTCACTGTTAAAGAAACCTTCATAATTATCTGAGTCTAAAAGTATGTCATCAGGAGCTGTCATAAAGCCTAAAGTATCAACTGCTTTATATGAATACTCCATAACTCCACCATTCTCAGGCTTTGCAAAGGTAACTTCAGTTTGATTAACAAGATCCTCTTGAAGCACTCCGTTTACATACCAATTAAGTTGAATATTATTTGTATTAAATTCAACACCTAGATTGTACTTAATAGATGTATAACCTGAGTCTTGTTGAAGACGATCTAAACCAGTTTCAACTCCATCACTATTTACTAAATAAATGCTGCCCCAAACATTAGGACAATTATCATAATTGTCATATTGTTTAAAACATTGATTGGCAATGGTTTGAATAATAAAAGCTTCAGAGTTGATAGGTCCGTATTGAGAGATAAAGTTCTCAGGAACTCCCCAGCTGCCAGCATAGTCTCCACCATACATAACGTTATAGTCCTCAGGTCTCCATGATGCATCAGATGAGTAATATGTCCCAGTAAATAAGCCTACGCCATTACTAGAAGCGCCTGCTGTATAGCCAGGTACATTGGTTTTATCTTGAATCCAATGAGACCATTTAACATTATATGGATCGTTATTTGTAGTTGTATTAGGTGAGGAGTCAGCATAAATACTCATATCAAAGCCCCTATCGTCACTAGTTATATATTCATCACCCAGATTAGCGTGACTGTGACCAAGCTCATGCATAGCAATATAGGAAGTTGAACCACCCAAGGGCTGGGCATTTACATAACCTCTTGCTACCCCTCTTCCATAAAAACCAGCAAGAATAGAAATGGTATCAGGCAAAGGTCCATCTGGAAAAGCTGCAGTCACATTAGCATCAAGCACATCCCAATCCCAACAGTATATTGAAGTATCCCAATCAAGACAGCCTGTGTATAGGCCAACAAATGAGTCAGTACCATCTAAAAGAATTGGTTCAACCGCAAGAATATTAAAATACTCTTCTACAAAACCTCCTTCATTTATTCTTTCAATTAGATTGTAAGCAGTTTGACCAAGTCTATTTCTAAAGTCCTCTATATCTGTAACCGAATCAGCCACAATTAAGTAATTCGTTCCAGGCTGTTGATTTTGTCTTTTTGTTCCGCTGACTACATAAGTTTTGTACTTTTCAGTGACTACGATATTTGAAGGAATAATGGCAGTAAATGACGATTCACCTGAAGAGTTACCATCATTAGCAATAATAGTAACTTCTTTAAAACCAGCACTGGTTACATCAGTAAAATCAAGAGTAATCATATTAGCGCCATTTTCAGAAACGCTTATTAAAGGGGTTGGTAAGAGATCATCACCAATTTTTGCACTGTAAGTCATATCAGATAACTCGCTATCTGGATCATTCACCGAAAATTCAAAAGTAGAATTTTCAGGCATTAAAATGTCTGATGTCCCTGCTGAAGCTTGAGGTTTATTAATCAGCTCAACTATAGGTGAGTCATTAATATTATTTATAGTTATTGAAACTGTTGCTGGACTTGAAACAGTTGAATTTTCAACTGCAGTAGCTGTGAACTGGAAAGTATCACTCCCGCTATACTCTGAAGAAGGATTATAGCTAAAACCACCATCTGGACTTAAATTAATTGCTCCATAACTTGGTCCTGAAATTTTTTGAAAAGTAACTGAAGATGCGCTAGAAGTTGATGCTGTTAAATTCCCGATATAGATAGCGTCTTCATCTGTAGAAAAACTTTGAGAGTTAGCTGTTATTGAAAAAGATGAACCGCCGCCACCGCCGCCGCAAGCTGCAACAATACATAATACACAAAGAGTTAAGATTGGTTTTGTTATAGATTTCATGGTCCTAATATTACCATTAAAAGTATTAAACCAAAAAAAAGAGGGTTAAAAAAACCCTCTTTTTAATATTCTAATTATTTCTTAGAAATCTTTCTGGAATCTAACTCCAAATGCTCTTGGTGGAGCATACATAGCTCTCACGTATCCAGTATTTCCAGCAAATGAATCTGTTTTAATTAACTCATCAGTTAAATTAAAGACATAGAACTCAAGGCCCCAAGCTTCAGTTTCATTTACAAGTGTTACTGCAGCATTTGCTGTAGTTGTAGCTTCTTGTCCGCTATGGAATGGAGCTACAGCGTAGTTAGTTTCATTGAAGAACATTTCTCCAGTATGGCTAATACTTAAATTAGGTCTAACAAACCATCCAGATGCTGGATAGAAAGTATGCTCAACAGTAACTGTTGCTGATACTTCAGGAGACCACATTAAATTCTTACCATCAAGATTATGATCGCCAGCTGCTGCACAAGGATCTTGACCTAATAAAGCTCTTTCAAGACAAAGATAGCCATCAGCAAACTCTTCAGATCCGCCTGGTTGAGGTGCATCTAAAGCAGCAACCCACCCATACACTCTTCCATTTTCCCAAGCATTCCAATCAAACTCTAATTCAAGACCTTGGATTGTTGTTTCTTCAAGATTTTTAGTCATTAATGTATAAATTGCATTTCCATTTTGCTCATCATAACCAACAAAACCGAACATGGTTCTTTGCATATTTTCATATTGAGAAACAAAAGCATTACCTAGAAGTTTTAAATCACCACCTAGTAATGAAGCTTTAAAACCTAGCTCAAATGTAGTGTTATCTTCAGGTTCATAAGGGAAATTAATGAATACACCATCACCTCTATCTACATTGTCACCAAAACCACCAGCTTTAAAGCCGGTCGCTACTGAACCGTAAACGAATAAGTCATCATTAACAATATAGTCAAAACCTAGTTTATAGGTACCAGCATCCCATTCAGCTGCATAACTATTGTCAGCATTTGCTGGAATATCAAGGAAATTAGGATTAAAAATACCATCATTCATTCCAAGATCATCTGATTGATAAACGCCGTTATAAACAGACCAATCTACAAAAGTTAAATTACCGCCTGCATCACTAACTAAACGTGTATTACCAACGAAATCATAACTTTCAAACCAAAAACAGTCATTTGCATCAGCACAATACATATTTGGATTTGTCCAATATCCATGAGTGATTATAGTTTTACCGCCTACATCTTCTTTTTCATCCCAAGTATGTCTATACCCGAAAGTAATATTTAACCTATCATCAACTGCATAATCCACCTGACCAAAAATTGCCATTGATTCAACAGTTCTATTTGGTTGATAGTAAGAAGCCGAGAAAGGTCTCATTGTTACGCCATTAAAAGGTTGCTCAACATCGTATCTGGAAGAATTATCTTCATCCATATAAAAAACACCAGCTACCCATTGAAGCTGATCATCTGTATCTGATTTAAGTTGGAATTCAACAACATTTGAACTCATTTCTTGAGTGGTTCTTGACATTTCATCAAACCACATAGGTTTTACATTAGCTGCTAGAGTAGCTGCTGCTGAACCTGGAACTAAACCAAGTGCTCCTGCAACTGCATCAAAGTCTTGCATCCAAACTGAATACTGACATCCATAAGCATATGAAGCTTCAACTGATCCACCCCAGCCCATTTGGCAATTGTCATATCCCATATTCCAAGCAGTATTTTGGAAATATGCATCCCCATTAAAACCAGTTCCATTAGAGCCTTCAACTTTAGGACCCCAACCATACTGACAGCCATATATGCCGCCACAATCATGATGCCCTCTAAGAGCAAACCATCCAGTCATCATTGAGTCTGGGTGTTGTCTTTTAAAACCATAAGCAGGGTGAGATGGATCTACAAAATTACCACCATCATTATCATTAATTTGGTATCTATCTTGCTGAGATATTGAAACTCTTAATTCTCCAAGAACGTCTTCATTGACCCTAAACTTAAGTTCAGATCTTAAACTAGTGATTCCAAGATCTAATTCACCAGGATTATTGATAGCTGCATGAAAAGGATCGTCAGGACCTTGATCACATGAAAAGTCATATGCCATTCCTCTAGACATTTCAGCCTGTTCACAATCTTTTAAATAGATACTACCAGCACCATCATCTTGAAAATGATCTAAAGCAACATACCATTCAAGATCTAAATTATTTGCTGGTGCAAATAAGAATCCTAATCTACCAGCCCAATTGTTTGTATTACCGTATGCATCTGCTGCTTTAACATCTTTAGCTCTTCTTTGGTCAACGTTTGCTATTCCATCAGCCATAACATCTCTGCCATCAGCCCAAGTTTCTGTGCTTTGATTTGGACCACCTGGACCAGATCTATTAATACCTATCTTTCCATCTCTGTTGTAATCAAGCTCCCAATCATAACTATCGACAGTTTGATCAATATATGAATTAGCTTTTGTAGCTTTAAAAGATGTTCTCATAGCCCATTCACTTGTAATTGGAATGTTAATGAAACCATCAATTTCTTGCATATGTCTGTTGCCTACTCTGACTCCATATCTTCCTGTAACCTCATCACCAAATTCAGGCTTAGCTGTAACTACATTGATTGCACCAGAGGTTGAGTTTCTTCCAAATAGAGTTCCTTGAGGACCTCTTAAAATTTCTATTCTCTCAACATCATGCGCAAGCATTAAAGCTGCTTGAGGTCTAGGTGAATACATTCCATCGACATGAACAGCAACTGTTGGGTCACCGATTTCAGTATAGTTATTAGAACCGATACCTCTAATAGCAATATTTATTCCTGAGTCTTCTGCAGAAGTTCCTACTTGCATATTTGGAACTAGCTTAGATAAATCTGAGATTCTAGAAATACCTTGGGTATTTAATTGATCTTGAGTTACAACAGATACCGCAATTGGTGTTTCCATTAAGTTGGTTTCACGCTTGGTAGCTGTAACAATTATCTCTTCGACTAAAGCATCAGCTTCGTCTTGAGCAAAAGTATGATTAGTAAAACTTGTAAATGACATTACAAGCAATGATAGTAAATACCTATTAAAATTCATTGTTTCCCCTCTATTCCTTTTAAGAATGATTACATCGATAATTTAATGACATCGATGTCAGTTATATATGCATGCAATTATATCCAAATTTTGGGTATAAATGCAAAAAAAAGAAGTAGTTAAATTATTATGTGCAAATAGTATGCACATTAATAATTAAGGGATTAATTTTCGACAAACAAATACATCTCCTACCTTAAAGGTAAGAGACGTAAAATTTGTTATAGAAAATTAAAGAGAGAGACTATCTAGCTTCGCGAGGACGTGATTCGTTAACAACCAATTTTCTGCCTTCGATATCCATATCATTCATGGCTTCGATTGCTTTTTCAGCTCCATCACTCATTTCAACAAAACCAAACCCTCTTGAGCGGTTTGTCATTCTATCAGTGATAATTTTTGCTGAAGTAACAGTTCCGTGTTCTGCAAAAAGATTTTCTAGGTCTTGGTCGCTCATGCCCCAAGAAAGATTTCCAACGTATATATTCATAATTTCCTATTATATAAAAAAAAAAGCATTTTACATTACATTTCCATGTATTAGTAACTTTTTTTCAACTATTAACAAATTTAATTGTTGAGTCTCCAAACTCAGACCACCATTCCATACCCATTAAATGGATTCTTTCGAGGTTGATTTCAGATGAATCATCTAGCTTTTTATTAACTTTTTCAGTTGATGAGTTAATTCTTAAGTATTTTTCTTTCATTAGACCTTCAGCAATTTCATGATCCATGTTTTGTTCAAGCATGATTCCAATTACATCATTTCTGAGCCATCCAAGTGCGCCCCATTTTTTTGAAGCAGGTCCATCAATTTTTTCTCTATCTATACCCGCACCTATACTCAAGACTTTTACATTGTCAGTTTTAAAATGCTTCATGGCTTCCACATATCCAATTAAGGATGGATTATTTGAAACAATACCTCCATCAATATGCCATGTGCCATCTTCTATCTCAGAAGTTGGGTAATAAATTGGGGCAGCGCTAGTAGCCATTGCTGCGCTAACTGCACTTATTTCCGGAGTATTGATGCTGCTTAAAAGAGTGGGACTCCTATTTTCGACATCGTAGCTCAGAGTCATAATGGGTTTATGAGCTTCTCCCATTGATGCATCAGATAAATATTTTTTTAAGGTATCAGTTTTACCGATACCATCATACTTAGGCCTGGTATGTAAAAAAGAAGTTCTGTTTTCCCATGAAGCTGACATAGAAGAAAGAATATTTTCTCTTGACCAAAATTCATGGAGTTCACTGGCGTTCATTTTTTCAACAGCAATTAGTAGAGCATTCATTCCGCCAGCGCTAGTTCCAATGAACATATCAAATAAATCAAAAATAGATTTTCCGGTTGCGACTTCTAACTGTTTTAAGAAAACTACTCCAGCTATAGCTCGAACTCCACCTCCATCAAATGACAGGACTCGTTTTGCTTTTTTACGGGAGAATATTTCAAAGTAATTCTTCATTACAAAGATCCTTTAAAAAGAAATAAAAAGTTAAGCTTAATCTGGTGTTGAGGATCCAGCACCTCTACTGTCTGCTCTAGCATTTCTATCGATCGCATCAGCCCTCTTTTCCATATTATCTGCATTCATGGGAAGTATGGCCATTCTTTGAGTTTCTCTGTCAATAATAGATTGCGCTATCTTTTCTTGATTATTTGTATATCTCGAATCTAGTTGAGCTTGAGTAGGAATAGGGAAATCAAGAATTTTTTGATGAAGAATCTTTAAAGCTTCTAATTGCTTACCTGAATATTTACCAGAATCTATTGAAACCATTAGGTCGCTAGCATATTTTTTTTGTTTAGCTAACTCATCTTCAACTGTTGATGGTCCGGAAGCTTCAAGTTGCGAAGATGCAAATAAAGAAAAAGTAATACATAAAGTTAGTAGGTTTTTTAAAGTCATGGCTGTAGTCTCCTTAAATTATTGAAATATTATAAACTATATTTAATTACGGGGTGCTTGGATTAGTTGCTGAATCTCGTTTCATTGTTTGTCTCATTTCACGCATCTTAATTTGCTGCTCACGAAAATTATTATTTTGGTTAGATGAATTATTTTTTATATTATCTCTCTGATTGTTGCTCATATGCTCAATCATTGCGGCATGAGTTCTATTAACTTCGGCCTGAGTAGGTTCTGGACGAAGTAGCATCTGATTATGAACTTGTTGTAAATAAGCAAGTCGCTTTCCCTCATATCTTCCAGAGTTGATAACTAAAAGAAGGTCATCAGCCGCTTCTTTTTGCTTTTCGACAATCTGCTCAACGCTTGGCGCACCTTTGAGCTCTGCTATATCTACTCTTAATCTTTCCATAACTCTTTTATCTTGCTCAGCTGAAACTGCAAAAAGGGGCATTGAAAGTAATATTGTGAGGATTAATGTATGTTTCATAATTACGCTATTTATATAAAATATATTACTAATATAGATTGGTTTTATAATAAAAAGTTCAAAATCTTAAAATTTTCTTTTTTGTGGACCACATTTTCCAGAAGCTTGAATTTCCACTTTAGGATTTTTATTTTTAGTACCATCGGTTTTTTTTAACCAAATATCAGCATCAATTCTACCTTTTCCTGTATACCAGTTAATCGAATTACTGACACGGTATAAATCAACTTTAAAATCTGTAAATACAGGATGGATTTCATCAGGCAGCATTGTTGTTAATATTTCTATACCTTTATCTGTATTATTTTCAACCCATTTAGCTTCAGGGTTAATCCAGGTTGGTGATGGTTCAAAAATATAATTTAGCTTAACCATGGTGTCATCTTTTTTATTTATCTCCCAATACTGGGTGACTGTAATTGGATCTTTTTGCCAAAATTCTTCAGCAAAATTGCTTTTAGCTTTCTGTAAAAGAAAAATAGATTGTTGAGTTTGAACTGCAAGGTTTCTAAAAAGCTCGATGCCTTCAGATAAATAGTTCTTAGTAACATCTTCATAAGTTATAGAGTAGGTTCCTTCAAGCTCACAAATAACTTTTGTTGTTGATTGAGCATGGAGGCTCGGAATAAGAATAATAAGAAATAAAAACTTATACTTCATAATTAATCCTTTACAACCTTGTCGCCTAAAAAGTTTTTAGCAGATTCTAAGCCGCCTGCGTTCATTAAATCTTTATAACCCATATTAGCTAGAGCTTTCATGGCTTTTCCAGCTCTATTGCCACTTCTACAATAAAGAATTATTTTTTCATTTTTATCAGGGGCTATCTTTGCGATTTCATTTGAAATTTCATCCCAGTTAACTCTTTGAGCTCTAGAAAGATGTCCCTGGTTCCACTCTCCTTCTGATCTAACATCAATAATAATGGCATCTTCTAAGCCAGCAAATGTGTTAACTGAAACCAATAGACTTAAAAAAATAAATAGCTGTTTCATTTGTTGACCTCTTTATTCATAGCGGTGAATCTACAAAAGCATGTTCTTCTACCTTCGTCATCTGTAATATCAATATTCCATACAGATGTTGATTTACCGATATGAACTGCGGAAGCTTTTCCATAAACAAATCCTTCGCTTACTGACCTAAGATGGTTTGCATTAATCTCCAGACCGACTGCAATTTGATTGTTGTTATCAAGAACTAGGTTTGCTCCTATACTTCCAACTGTTTCTGCAAGAACGCATGAAGCACCTCCATGAAGAATCTCAAAAGGCTGTTTAGTTTTTTCTGATACTGGCATCTTCGCAATAACATAATCATCACCAATTTCTATAATTTCTACACCTAGGTGTTTATCCATATTGACCATTGCACCATAACTATCTTGAGAATTAATAGATTCATGCCATATATTATTTTCTGTAACTTTTATCATCACAGGATTTTATCATGAGTTTCTTGGTTTGATTTGTTAAAAACAATTCAATTTGTTTAACTTTTTTAGTTACTTTAATATATCAACGTAACTATCTTTTTAAAAAATTTATGAGTGAGAGAATAAAAATTATTGGAGCCGCTAATTCTCCATATACTCGAAAAATACTATCTGTATTTAGGTATAAGCATATTCCATATAGTGTTTACTGGGGAGACGTTGCAACTCATCTTGCAAAATTAGGTATAGAGCCACCACGTCCTATTTTATTGCCTACGGTGCTTTTAAAAAATGAAGAAAATGATTACATTGCAACAACTGACACTACTCCAATTATAAGAAGATTAGAAAATGAATATCCGGGAAGGAGTATTGTTCCAAAAGACCCTGCCCTATCTTTTATTAATTACCTACTCGAAGACTTTGCTGATGAATGGGTTACCAAATATATGTTTCATTACAGGTGGTATTTTGAAGAAGATGCAGATAATGCTGGAACAATTCTTCCATTAAGTCATGCGGTAAGTATGCCAGAAGATGTTCATTCACAAATTAAATCTATGGTTGCTAAAAGACAGATTGAAAGGCTTTGGGTTGTGGGTTCAAATGATAAAACTGCTAAATTAATTGATTTAAGTTACAGAAGATTTTTAAAATTAATGGAAGCTCATTTATTAATAAGTCCTTTCCTCTTTGGCGATAAACCCTCCTCAGCAGACTTTGCTATCTATGGTCAGCTCACACAACTTGTTGGCTTTGATCCAACTTCAAGAAAAATTGCTCATGAAATCTCATCTAGAAGTGTTGCATGGGTAGATGTGATGGAGGATTTAACTGGTATTGATTCAGAGCAATTAAATTGGACAAGTCTGGAAGATAGTCCTCAAACTCTTAAAGATATTTTAAAAGAAGTTGGCAGAGCCTATGTCCCAGCTTTAATGGAAAATGATAAAGCTGTAACAGAGGGAATGGATACCTGGGAAACTGAGATTGATGGATCGACATGGAAGCAAAAAACTTTTAATTATCAAGCAAAATGTTTATCTTGGATTCAGCAAGAGTTTAATAATCTAGATGATGAAGACAAATTAAGAGTTATAAAATATATTGATGGCACGGGTTGTGAAATTTTAATAAAAGGATAGTGATATGGAAATTAAAGATAAAAGAGTCGTAGTTACAGGTGCTGCTAGCGGGATTGGTAAAGCTTTATGTATTGCTTTTAAAGAATCTGGTGCAAAGTCTATAGTTTGCGTTGATATAAATATCGAAGGTGCAATTGAAACAGCTAACTTAGTTAAAGGTATTGCGGTTTCAGCTGACGTATCTAAAGAATCAGATATTATTAATGTCATAGATAAGGCAAATGATTTATCCGGTGGTATTGATATTTTTTGTTCTAATGCAGGCATTGGAGGAAATCCAGGCTTCTTTGAATCTGATACATCAGACTGGAATCATATTTGGGGCGTTAATGTTCAATCGCATATATATGCAGCTAAACATGTCTTGCCTCAGATGATGGAAAGAGGCGAAGGTTATTTAGTAAACACTTCTTCTGCAGCAGGCTTATTAACTCAACTGGGTGCTGCTGGATATTCTGTTACGAAAGCTGCGGCTGTAAGTTTTGCAGAATGGATTAAAATTACCTATGGAAATAAAGGAATTGGTGTTTCTTGTCTATGCCCTCAAGCAGTAAGAACTGCAATGACAGAACAAGGGCCTGGTGTTGCTGGAGTAGATGGAATGCTAGAAGCTGATGTTGTTGCAAATGATGTTTTAAATGCTATAAGAGAAGAGCGTTTTCTAGTTTTACCTCATCCTGAAGTTGCAGAATATATGCAAAGAAAAGCCAATGATCGAGATAGATGGATTGGAGGAATGCAACGATTGCAAAAACAATATGAAGATTTTTTAACCCCCATGAATGATAAATAGGAAAATATTATGAAAACAAAAATAACAGAATTGTTTGGAATAGAGCATCCAATTATTCAAGGTGGAATGCATCATGTCGGTTTTGCCGAACTCGCTGCTGCTGTTTCGAATGCAGGCGGTCTGGGCATTATCACCGGCCTAACTCAAGGAACTCCAGAAAAATTAGCAAATGAAATTGCAAGATGTCATGAAATGACTGATAAGCCTTTTGGCGTAAATTTAACTTTCTTGCCATCCTTAACTCCCCCTGATTATCCTGGCTTAATAAAATCCATAATTGATGGTGGAGTAAAAATTGTTGAGACTGCTGGAAGAAATCCAGCAGAGCACCTTCCTGCACTAAAGGCCGCTGGAATAAAAGTTATTCATAAATGTACTTCTGTAAGACATTCATTAAAAGCACAATCCATTGGATGTGATGCTGTTTCAGTAGATGGTTTTGAGTGTGGAGGTCATCCTGGTGAAGATGATATTCCTAATTTTATTTTACTTCCAAGAGCAGCAGATGAATTAAAAATTCCATTTGTTGCATCAGGCGGTATGGCAGATGCTCGAAGTCTTGTGGCTGCAATATCACTTGGAGCTGAAGGTATGAATATGGGAACAAGGTTTATAGCCACACAGGAAGCTCCAGTTCATCAGAATGTTAAAGATGCAATAGTAGGTGCAAGTGAGCTTGATACTAGGCTCATAATGCGATCTTTAACTAATACAGAGAGAGTATTAAATAACCCTGCTGTTGAACGGTTAATAGAAAAAGAAAAAGAACTAGGTGATAAGTTAACCTTTATGGATATTCATGATGAGGTGGCAGGAGTCTACCCTAAGATAATGCATGAAGGTGATATGGATGTAGGCGCTTGGTCTTGCGGCATGGTAGCTGGATTAATCAATGATATTCCAACAGTAAAAGAATTGATTGATGGAATTATGAATGAAGCAGAGACTATCATTCAAAGAAATAGCAGCCTGCTTTAACAGACTGCTATAGATAAGAGTTTATTTTACAAAAACTGTAGGAGCCTCGCCCTTTTTAGCAACTCTAATTACAAGGGATGATCTGCATTCATCATCAGCAACAGCTGGAGCGTCATCTTCTCCACCATGAACCCAATTTGAAGGCTCGAACCAATATTCATCTTTTATTACAGGCATAAATTCACCTGAAACATTAGTATTAGATTGACCATCAAGCATATAAACCAATGTTCCATATGGGTGCATATGCTTATCGCCCTTATTTGCTCCACATGAAGCATACTTTTCTACATATAAATCCATTTCTCCACCTAGATCAAAAATCTCTGATGAGATCAAACCTTGTCCAGCAACTTTTTCCTCTTCATGATGAGCAGCATTGATATTCATAGTGGCAATTATCAACATACTTATAGCTAATTTAGTTTTCATATTTATTCCCCTTCAATAATATTTAATCTTAAGCATACACAAGTATGTTTTATAAATATACGCTTTATGTAAAGTAGACTTTACATCCTAAGTGTTCTAGTATTAATTGAATCAATTAATTACAAAAAATATGAGCACTTCAAATGAGGTATATTTAGGTCAAAAAAATTCCGTTGCTAGGTTTAACCTGGATACTCAGAAATCAGTCTGGGGTAAGGCTATTGAGGGCTCTCCATCTATAATTTCTACCTGCGGTAATAATGTCTTAATACAAAGTTCAACTATATGGGGGAAATATACCCATTACCTTTTAGATGCTCAAACAGGCAATCAAATATGGGCCGCAACAGACATTGGGTGTTGGATAGTTCCGCAATATCATAAAGGGGACATCTTTTTTACTAATGCTAAGGGTGCTGTATGTAAATTAAGCGGGGAATCAGGCAAATTGCTTTTTCAAACTAAATTTAAAAAGTGGTATGACTCAACAAACTATATCCTAACAGTAGCAAAAGATAAGGTTTATATATTATCGAAGAAAAAATCATTTCATGTAGAAATTGATTCTGGAGAATGCATAGAGGCACCAGAATTAGCAAACTTTGCCTTAGATCATTTAACTTTTGGACTTGGAAATGGAGTTGATCAAATCGCGTTATTCTCTTCAATTGCTATAGCTGAAGCTGCTGCTTTAGCAGATGGAGGCGCAGTTGGTGGTGGAGGTGAAT
>CAJJAC010000004.1 GCA_905181955.1 SAR86 cluster bacterium SAR86B | reverse complement strand
ACGATTTAGGCTATCTTTAGAATTACTCACTTAACCTTAAAGAAATTCTTTCTCTATCAGCATCTACACCAAAAACAACACAGCTAAGCTTGTCGCCTTTTTTGTAATCTACTAAGGCTTCTTTTGGATCTTCTGCATCTGAAATATCAGAAAGATGGATCAATCCATCAATATCGCCTTCAAGGCCTACAAAGATACCAAAATCAGTAATTGATTTAATTTGGCCTTCTACTTTATCACCTAAGGTATATTTATTAGAGAACTCGGTCCAAGGATTAGCTTTAGTTTGTTTTAAACCAAGAGATATTCTTCTTTTGTCGTAATCAATTTCAAGAATCATCACTTTAATTTTTTGCTCCATCTCAACAACTTTCGAAGGATGGATATTTTTGCTTGTCCAGTCTAATTCTGATAAATGGATAAGTCCTTCTATGCCTTCTTCTAGCTGAGCAAAGCAACCATAGTCTGTGATATTTGAAACATTAGCTTCATATATTCCACCGACAGCATAATTACCATCTACATTTTCCCAAGGATCATTTTGAATCTGTTTTAATCCTAGTGAGACTCTTAACTTTTCTTTATCAAAACTTAAGATCTTCACTTCAATTTCTTCACCTAGACTAAGAACTTCACCTGGATTCGTAACTCTTGACCATGAAATGTCTGTAATATGCAATAACCCATCTAGACCACCAAGATCTACAAAAGCTCCATAATCAGTTATATTTTTAACGACACCTTTGACTATTTGCCCTTCTTCTAAATTCTTTAACAACTCAACTTTTACAGCTGAATTATTTTTCTCAAGAACAGCTTTTCTAGATAGAACAACATTGTTTCTTTTGTAATCAAGTTTAATAACTTTAAATTCTTGAACTGTATTCTCTAAGTCAGGAGCTTCTTTAACAGGCCTAACATCAACCAAAGAACCTGGTAGAAATGCTTTAACAACTTCAACTTCAACTGAGAAGCCGCCTTTTACTCTATTAATAATCTTGCCAGTTACAAATTCACCACTTTCTAATGCATCTTCAAGCATTTTCCAGGTCGTAATTTTTCTAGCTTTCTCTCTAGAGATCCTTGTTTCACCATAGCCATCTTCAACAGCTTCAAGTGCTACCTCAACCTCATCTCCAACTGAGATATCAAGCTCCCCTTCATTATTTCTGAATTCATCAAGAGAAACTACTCCCTCTGATTTTAAACCTACGTGAACTGTTACCCAGTCCTTATCTACATCTAAAACAACTCCAGATACGATTGATCCTGGTTGCATGTCTAGTGTGCTTAAACTTTCGTCTAGTAAAGCAGCGAATGATTCTGTCATTTATTCAATTCCTTTTTTGCGAGCTTTTTAGTAAAACTCAGTACTTCATCAAGAGGCATTGAGGAGGAGTCAATAATAATTGAATCATCTGCTGGGATTAATGGGGATAAAGTTCTTGTTTTATCCTTCATATCTCTTTGCTCAATATCTACAATCAGATCGCGCATGTTAACTTCTTGACCGCGATTCTGCAACTCTAAATATCTTCTTTTAGCCCTTACTTCAGCTGAGGCAATTAAGAATATTTTTAATTCAGCTTTTGGGAAGACTACAGTACCCATGTCTCTTCCGTCAGCAATTAAATTATTGCTTGGCATAAAGTTTCTTTGAATATCGATTAAAGACTTTCTTGTAGCACTTAAAGCGCTTAATTCAGAGGCAACTTTTGCAATTTCTTCATTTCGTATAGAAGAGGTAATATCAACATCTTTATAAAAAATCTTTGTATCATCATCTTCAGGTATGAATAGAAGCTCTTTAATACTACCTTCTATATCCTGGTTATTTAAGCCTTGGTTGTGAAAATATGCAAAAGCTCTGTATAAAGCGCCACTATCTAAAATTGAAAAATCTAAAAATAATGCCAAATTTCTTGCTAAAGAGCCCTTTCCTGCAGCTGATGGCCCATCAATAGTTATGACTAATCTATTGCTCATTAATTTGCATCCCTAGACTATTCATTGTTTCAAGAAAATTTGGATATGAAGTATAGATATTTTTACAATTATCAACGTTTACGCCATTTTTAAGCTTAAGACTTGAGATTAGAAAACTCATGGCTATTCTATGATCTCCATGCGAATCTATTTCAATAGTTTCGTTATGTTCTGGGATGCCTCCGGTTATAGATATGCCATCTTCAAATAGCTCATGCTTAACTTTTAGTCTAGATAATCCACTACCTATAGCTTCGAGCCTATCAGACTCTTTAACCCTAAGCTCTTTGGCATCGGATATTCTAGTTGTTCCATTAGCACATGCTGCAGCTATGCTTAGAATTGGAATCTCATCAATTATATTTGAGATAATGCCTCCATTAATATTAACTCCGCTTAATACGGATGATTTAACAAATACATCTCCAACTAATTCTCCAGAAAGCATTTTTTTATTTTTAATTTCAATATTACCGCCCATTTCTATAAGAATATCAATAAGCCCAGATCTTGTAGGATTGAGTCCAACATTTTTTATGAATATTTCTGAGTCATCAGCAATTAAACCTGCAATTATTAAAAATGCAGCTGAGGAGAAATCACCTACTACAAAATAATCTTTAACTAAGAAATTATTACCTGGGATAAAGGTAATTCTTTTACCATCATTTTCTTCTTCTGATTTAATATTTAACCCAAAATGCTTCAACATTAATTCTGTATGATCTCTTGTAATAGAAGGCTCAAATATAGAAACTTTCGTGTTTGAAGCAACGCCTGCTAGTAAAATTGAAGATTTTACTTGAGCGCTTGCAATAGGCATATCATAAGCATAGTCATCTCTTATTTCTCTTGACTCAATTTCAATTGGTGGCAAACCATCTGAATTTGATACATTGGCACCCATTTCGTTTAAAGGAATAGAGACTCTGCTCATAGGTCTTTTCATTAAAGACTCATCCCCGACAAGTTTAGCTTTTAAGCCAATGCCAGCTATTAAGCCCATCATTAACCTCATTCCTGTTCCTGAATTACCAAGATCAATAGAGTTAGAGGAATTACTAAAAGGAATCTCACGCTTTTTAATATTGACCCTATTATCATTGATAGAAATGTCAGCACCGATTTGATTTAGAGCGCTTAGAGTAGATAAAGGGTCTTCTCCATTTAAGAATCCTGATATAGATATATTTTGATTCGCCAGAGCTCCAATAATAATTGCTCTTTGAGAAATTGACTTATCTCCTGGACAATTGACTTGACCAGACAGTGAAGATGTATTTTTAGCAAAAAGTCTCAAAACTTTGAATTCTTATATTCTTTAATTATAGTTAAGAAATCTTGCAAAGCTTTTTCATTATCGCCCTCTAAAAGTTCACTGAGCTCATCTAGGCTATCTTTATAGGCATCAATAGCCTTTAATATACTTTCTTTGTTACTTAAAAATATATCTGTCCACATCTTGGGATCTGAGCCACCAATTCGCACAAAATCCTTTAAACCTCCAGCTGAAAAAGTAGTGATATCTTCATTAGGATTTTTCATTATGCTATTAAGAACAGCGTAAGAAATAACATGAGGCAAGTGACTTGCATAAGACATTATTTCATCATGTTTAATAGGATCTATTTTGAAAACTGATGCTCCTAAGCCTTCCCAGAGATTTGTTACTAATTGCATGCAATGATCTTTTGGATTTAATAATTCGGTTATGAGAACTTTTTTGTTATTAAACATAGCCTCATCTGCATAACCTACTCCTGTATTATGTGAGCCTGCCATTGGGTGAGATAAGATAATATTTGTAGGTGAAGAGTAATTTTCTTCCAAATGATTACTTATTAATGACTTGGCGCTTGCGGTATCTGTAATTGTTACATCTGAATTAAACAAACCATTAATGGCATCAAATACTTTAAGGCTTTCTATAACAGGAACTGCGATAATTATTATGTCTACGTCTTTAGAATTAAGCTTATTAATTTCTTCCAAGGTAGAAATCTTTTTATCGATTATTCCAACGTCTAAAGCTAAATCAAGCGCTGAGTCATTGTGATCAAATGCGCTAATTAAAATCTCAGGATTTTTATTTTTAAGAGCTTTTGCAACAGAGCCGCCCATTAATCCAAGTCCAATAATTACAATAGAATTCATAATAATTTTGATAGATGATTAATAAAATAATCATTCTCCTCCGGTTTTCCAATTGTTACACGTAAAAAATCAGGCATATCATAGAGCCCTATAGGCCTTACAATAACGCCTTCTTTCATTAATGACACAAACATCTCTTCAGCATTAAAAGATCCTTTAAATGAAATGAAGTTTCCTTGAGATTCAATGCATTCCATGCCAAGGGACTCTAAGGATTTTTGAAGCCTGCTTCGTTCAGAGGTATTTAATTTTTTACTTTTCTCAATATGCTCATGGTCATCTATGGCTTTTATTGCTGCTGTTTGCGCTAAGAAATTTGCATTAAAGGGTTGACGTATTTTATTAAGAATATTACAAAGCTCTGTGCTTGCAATACCGTATCCAATTCTAAGACTTGCAAGCCCTTGAATTTTAGAAAAAGTTTTAGTAATAAGAATATTATCGAACTCATCCAAGAGCTCATTAATCTTAATATAATCTTCAGCTTCTACATACTCATAGTAAGCAAGATCTAAAACAACAAGAACTGATGGGGGAATGTTTTGCATCATATCTTTAAAATCTTTATGAGAATTGTATGTACCAGTTGGATTATTTGGATTAGCTATAAAAACTATTCTTGTATCACCAGTAATATAGTTTTTAAAATTCTCTAGATCATGTCTCCAATCAATCATAGGCACTTCTATTATTTTTGATCCGCAGACTTGTGCAATAATTTTATATACTGCAAAAGCGTGTTTTGACATTAGAGCACTAGAGTTGTTGTTTAAAAAAGCTCTGGCAGCAAGCTCTAAAATCTCATTAGACCCATTGCCTATAACAATTTGCTTAGTAGAAACTGCTTCTAGTTTTGCAATTTTTTCTTTAAGCTCCTTAGCGTCTCCATCAGGGTATAAATGCAGAGCATCTACCGATAAGGTTAATACCTCTTTAGCTTTAGGTGATGGTCCTAATGGATTTTCATTGCTTGCTAACTTTACAACCTTAGCTGGATTATATTTTGCTATAACTTCATCTATAGATCGTCCGGGCTCATAAGGGTGAAGTTCAGCAATGCCGTCATTTATAAATGATAGAACTGAATCACTCATGAATCTTCAGGGTATGATCCTAAAATTCTTAGAGATGCTCCTGCGGATTGAATTTCTTTAATTGCTAGCTTTAGCTTAGCGTCATCTTGATGACCTTCAGTGTCTATAAAGAAATCATGAGAATTAGAAAGAGTTCTTGAGGGTCTAGTTTCTATTTTATTTAAATTAATATTTTTCTTTTCAAAGGGTTTTAAGATTTTTAATAATGAGCCTGGCATATTTTTTGTTTGGACTAAAAAAGAGGTTTTATCTTTAGATGTTCTTCCAATAGATTCATTTCCAATAATTAAAAAACGAGTTTGATTATTTAAAGCATCTTCAATATTTTTTTCCTGACAAAAGAGTTTATATTTCTTAATTGCAAGATTATTAACAATGCACAAAGTATTCTTATTTTTTTTTGCGAATTGAGCTGCTTCCGCAGAGCTATTCATAATCTTCCTTTCAATATTTCCTAGGTTAGCTTCAATCCATTTGGAGCATTGGCCAATTGCCTGAGGATGTGATGCTATAAGAGTAGCTTTATTTAAATTAATCTTACTAGCGGAGGCAAGTTGATGATGGACATCAAGGTAGGTCTCTCCACATATCTTAAGATTATGATCAGCTAAACTATTGAGTGTAGAGTTAATAACTCCCTCTGAAGAGTTTTCAACAGGAACTATTCCTAGAGAAACTTCATTGCTTTCTATCTTTCTAAAAACATCTTCGATTGAGAGAGACGAAATTCTTATAGCTGATGAACCAAATTTATTAATCAAAGCTGCCTCTGAATGAGTTCCTTCTGGACCAAGATATGCAACTTTCATCTCTTCTTCTAAAGACAGGCAAGCAGCTATTAGCTCTCTAAAAATAGTTTTTATTTTCTTATCTGATATCTTTCCTGTGTTTTGTTTAAGAATATTTCTTAAGACATCTGCCTCTCTATCAGGCTTATATAATGAAGCATTAGGATCTAGTTTTGATTTGATTTGACCTATCTTAAATGCAAGCTCAGCCCTAGTTTGTATTAACTTGAGAAGTTTATTATCAATAATATCTATCTTATTACGATATTTTTTTAAATTTTCTTTGCTCACTTTTATTAACCATTCTTTGTTTCAAATTCTTTCATGAAGTCTATTAAATCATGAACTCCCTCAATAGGCATTGCATTATATATACTTGCTCGCATTCCACCTAAAGATCTATGACCTTTCAGATTCATTAACCCTCTCTCTTCAGCCTGTTGTAAAAAAACCGAATCAAGATCTTTATCTTCTAATACAAATGGCACATTCATAATAGATCTATTATCAATTTTTACAGGATTAGAAAAAAAGCTAGAATTATCTATATAACTGTATAACGTCTCTGCCTTGAGATAGTTCTTTTTTCTCATAGCTTCAAGACCACCTTCTTTCTTCAACCATTTAAATACTTTACCAGCCAAATACCATGCGAATGTTGGAGGAGTGTTAAGCATTGAATTACTCTCAGAGTGTTTACTGTATTTAAAAAAATTTGAGTTATCACTATTTTCTTGTTCGAACATTTCTTTATGTATTACAACCATTGTTAATCCAGCAGGACCAATATTTTTTTGGGCACCAGCATAAATTAAGCTAAATTTAGATACATCAATAGGTTCACTTAAAATAACAGATGACATATCTGCAATTATAGGAGAATCTATTTTAGGAGGATTATGGATGGCTACCCCTTGAATAGTTTCATTTGGAGCATAGTGGAAATATTTAGCTTTACTATCTAGATTCCATGACTCTATCTCAGGTGCAGAAGTAAAATTACCGTCTTCAGAAGAGGCAACTACATTAATATTTGAAAATTTTAACCCTTCAGAAATTGCTAGTTTGGACCAAGTACCAGAAAGTAAGTAATCTGCAGATTCATTTTTAGATGAAAAATTCATAGGAATCATAGAGAATTGTTGCGTTGCTCCGCCTTGAAGAAACAATACATCGTAATCATCAGGAATAGACATTAGATCGATGAAATCTTTTTTAGCAGTCATTGCAACTTCATTAAAGATTGATGATCTATGGCTCATTTCCATAATTGACATACCTGAGTCACCCCAATCAAGTAGTTCAGATTTAACTTCTTCTAAGACTGTTTCAGGTATTGCTGCCGGACCAGCACAGAAATTTCTGACTCTCATTATTCAGACGCCTCTTCCTTGACCTCATCCTCACCTTCATCAGGAATAGTGACACATTCAATTAATTTTTCACCATCTTTTGGAGTAATAACTTTTACTCCCTGGGTATTTCTGCTTAGAGTAGGTATTTGGGATACTGAAGTTCTAATCATTGTACCTTTATCGCTAATTAGCATTATTCCTGCATCATCATCCACCAGGGTAGAAGAAACCATAAGACCATTTCTTTCGCTAGTTTTCATTGATATAACTCCCTGACCACCTCTATTATGAGCTGGGAAGTCATCTAGGCTAGTCTTTTTGCCATAACCATTTTCAGAAACACATAAAACCGTTTTAGTATCGTCAGCTATCATTAATGAAATAATTTTTTCACCTTTCTTTAATTTCATACCGCGGACGCCTCTTGCAGTTCTTCCCATATGTCTAACCTGATCTTCCTCAAAACGTATAAGTTTTCCAGATGAGGATGCTAAAAGAATTTCTTGATTTCCGTTAGTTATAGCAGTTCCAATAAGACGATCATCATCATCTAGATTGATAGCTTTAATACCGGATTTATATTTCTTACTAAATAGACTTAGATTCGTTTTCTTGGTAGTGCCATTTCTGGTAGCCATAAAAATATACTGATCTTCTGAAAATTCTCCGACTGGAAGAATATCACTTACAGATTCATCATCATCTAGATTAAGCATATTCACCAAAGGTCTTCCTTTTGAAGTTCTACTTGCTACAGGAATTTCATAAACTTTTAACCAAAATACTTTACCCTTGGTTGTAAAACAAAGTATTTGAGTATGGCTACTTAAAACATATAAACTTTGGATTAAATCCTCTTCTTTTACTGCTGCTGCTGCCTTCCCTTGACCACCCCTTCTTTGCTCACGATATTCATCTAATGGCTGAGTTTTTGCATATCCACTTCTTGAAATTGTTAAGACTCTAGTTTCCTCAGGAATAAGATCTTCATTAGTAATACCTCTCCTAGTATCATTAATTAAGGTTCTTCTTTCATCCCCAAAATTATCTTTTATTTCATTTAATTCACCAACTAATATGATCTCAAGGGTTGTTTTGTCATCAAGAATTTTTTGTAGCTCTAAAATTTTTGCAACAAGATCACTAAATTCAGAATTAAGATTGTCCTGCTCTAGACCTGTTAATCTTCCAAGCCTTAATTCAAGAATTGCTTTAGCCTGATCAGGTGAAAGTTTGTACTTTTTGCCATTAAGGCCATATTCAGCTTTGATATCAAGTGGCTTACATGCGTCTTTGCCTACTTTTTTAAGTATCGCTTCGACTGGGCCAGCATTCCATTGTTTTTTAACAAGAGCTTCTGCCGCAACTTTAGGGTCTTTAGATTTTTTAATAATAGTTATTACTTCATCAATATTAGCTATAGCAACCATTAAACCTTCAACAATATGTCCTCTTTCTTTTGCTTTTTTGAGATCAAATATTGTTCTTTTTGTAATAATATTTTTTCTATGTTTAATAAAGGCTTCAAGGATTTCTTTAAGATTTACTTCTCTTGGTTGGCCATCCACAAGAACAGTCAAATTAATACCAAATGATTGCTCTAGTTGAGTTTGAGCGAATAAATTATTTTCAAGAACCTCTACGGAATCACCCTTTCTTACCTCAATGACAACTCTTAAACCATCCTTGTCAGATTCATCACGAATCTCAGTAATACCTTCTATTTTTTTCTCTTTTACAAGTTCAGCAATCTTTTCTAGCATTTTTGATTTATTAACCATATAAGGTATTTCATTAATTATTAGAGATTGCTTTCCATTTTTATCCTCTTCAATAGATGTATTAGATCTAATATGAATAATTCCTCTACCTGTTTTGTATGCTTCATATATTCCAGATCTACCGTCTATAGTTCCACCTGTTGGAAAATCTGGTCCAGATATTTCTTGAATAAGATCATCAATAGAGGAATCAGGATTGTCTACAAGCCTCAGGCAGCCATTAATAACTTCAGTAAGGTTATGTGGTGGAACATTTGTTGCCATGCCTACAGCAATACCAGAGGAGCCATTAATCAAAAGATAAGGTACCTTTGTCGGGAGAACATCTGGAATAAACTCACTTCCATCATAGTTTGGTGAAAAAGAAACTGTATCTTTTTCTAAATCTCCCAACATATGATCTGTGATTTTAGCCATCCTGACTTCTGTATACCTCATGGCAGCAGGACGATCTCCATCAATAGAACCAAAATTACCTTGACCCTCGACAACCATGTATCTCATGGAGAAATCTTGAGCCATTCTTACCATAGCTTCATAAACAGCACTATCGCCATGTGGATGGTATTTACCTATAACATCTCCAACTACTCTTGCAGACTTTTTATATGGCTTGTTATATGTATTTTTAAGATCGTGCATAGCAAATAAAATTCTTCTATGAACTGGTTTTAAGCCATCACGGATATCAGGCAGAGCTCTTCCATGAATAACACTTAAAGCATAGCTAAGATAAGATTGTTTTAACTCATCTTGAATATTTATATTGATTATTTCTTTTGCAAAATCACTCATATTTTAGGTCTAAAAATTTAAAAAAATCATGAGGAATTATCTCCTCATATGAGGCTTTATTTTAACATAAAATAAGGTAGAAATTAGTCTTTAAATTCAGATACTAGACCACTAATTGATTCTTTCGCATCACCAAAAAGCATTCTTGTATTTGATTTAAAAAATAGAGGGTTTTGAACCCCTGCAAAACCAGAAGACATTGAACGTTTAAGAACAAAAACCGTTCTTGCATTATGAACTTCTATAATAGGCATTCCATATATTGGACTGCCTGGCTCATCAGTTGCAGATGGATTTACAACATCATTTGCACCAATAACAACAGCAACATCAACAACATCCATTGTTGGGTTTACATCATCAGGCTCAGCCAATACATCATAAGAGACGTTAGCTTCTGCTAATAATACATTCATATGACCTGGCATTCTTCCAGCAACCGGATGGATGCCATATTTAACCTCTGTTCCATTCTCTTCCAATAACTCGCCTAGCTCTCTAACAGTATGTTGAGCTTGAGCTACAGCCATTCCATAACCCGGAACAATTAAAACTGAACTAGCATTTTCTAAAATTAGATACGCATCAGATACAGAAATTGGATTTATCTCTCCTTGTTCTTCTGATGAAGATGATGAAGAAGAAGAGCTTGCATAACCAACAAATAGAATATTGCTAATAGAGCGATTCATTGCTTTTGCCATTATTACTGTAAGGATTAGACCACTAGCACCAACTAATGACCCGGCAACTATTAACACATTATTAAATAACAGCAGACCTGCAAAAGCCGCAGCTATTCCTGAGAATGAATTCAATAAAGATATTACAACTGGCATATCTCCACCACCAATTGGCAATACAAAGCCTATACCTCCAAGCAAAACTAGAATTAGTAAAACAATGAAGAATTCAAAGTTTGGAAGTAGGAAAGGAGTTATAAATATTGAATATAGTAAAAAAGCTAAAGAGATATAAAAAATAGTTGTAAATATTTTAGTTATAATTGATGTTTTAGCTATATTAATCTTTTCAGAAAGTTTTCCATACGCGATTAAACTTCCAGTAAATGTAATACCACCTATTGCAAGAGTAAGCATAACTAAAGCTGCTTGAAATAGACTATCTGGACCATTATTAAATTCAGACCAAGCAATCAAGAAAGTAGCTAAGCCACCAAATCCATTAAATAGTGCAACCATTTCTGGTATTGATGTCATCTTAACTTTAAGTGCTATAAAAGTGCCGATGATGGCACCTAGAAATATGCCACTAAATAAAACAAGTGGATTTATTAGTCCAATGCATGTAATACCAACAGCTATAAACATCGCAACAGCAGAAAGGAAATTACCTTTAACAGCTGTAGATTCTTTACCTAGCATTTTTATACCGGTAATAAAAAGGACAGAGGAAATAATATATGTAATATTCTTTAGAGTTGGTATGTCTATTAAAAAATCCATGATTATTTCTTCTTAAACATTTTTAACATTCTGTTGGTAACTAAATATCCACCGAAGACATTTATCGATGCAAAAAATACAGCAAGAAAAGCTAAAGTAGTTTGCAGCTCCCCATCCTGAGAAAGGACTAAAGCTCCGACTAAAGCTATGCCTGAAATAGCATTAGCGCCGGACATTAAGGGGGTATGGAGTGTGCTTGGAACTTTAGATATAAGCTCTAGACCTAAATAAACAGAAAGTATTAATACAAAACCAAGTAGCATATAAGTTTCCATTATTGGAACCTCTCATTCATTATTTTACCTTTGTAAACTAGAACACTGCTTTTAATAATTTCATCATCAAAGTTAAAGTTAATTTCATTAGTTTCTGAGTTATAAAAGTCACATACCCAATGATTAAAATTATTAGATAGTGCTAGCGAAGCATGTCCGGAAACTTTAGAGGCTAAATTGGATATCCCTAATATTTTTACTCCATTTTTAATAACAACTTGATCAGCAATCGATCCTTCTACATTTCCACCAGTTTCAACAGCCATATCAAAAATAACACTACCCGGTTTCATTTTTTCAATAGTTTTATTATCTATAATTCTTGGAGCCGGTCGACCAAAAAGTTGCGCAGTTGTTATAACAATATCTGATCTTTCACAGACTAATGATTGAAGTTCTTTTTGTTTTTCAATTTGTTCTGGAGTTAGTTCTTTTGCGTATCCTTGGTCAGTTTGTCCAGTTTCACCTAAATCTATTTTGACAAATTTAGCACCCAGAGACTTAACTTGCTCTTCAACAACATCCCTGGTATCAAAAGCTTCTACTCTTGCTCCAAGCCTCTTAGCTGTTGCTATTGCTTGCAAACCTGCAACTCCAACACCAATAACAAAAACTCTAGCAGGTTTTAATGTTCCAGCAGCTGTCATCATCATAGGGAGCGCAGTTGATAAATAATTTGCTGACTCTAAAACAGCAGCATAGCCAGCAAGATTTGCTTGAGAGCTAAGGACATCCATTTTTTGAGCTCTGGTAATTCTTGGTATAAATTCCATGCTCACAAGGTTAATATTTTTTTCAGCACATAATGTTAAAAGAGATAAATTAGAGAATGGATTCATTAACCCAAGAAGCGTTGATCCATTTTTCATCATACCAATCTCTTCATTTGATAAAGGTTGTAGTGAAATAATTAAATCAGATTTTTCAATGCAGTCTTGTCTAGAAGCTATCTTAATACCCTTAGTGATAAATTCTTCATCTGAAGTAAAAGTACCTAAACCAATTTCTTTCTCAAAAAAAATTTCAGCACCTAAAGAGGTAAGTGCAGAAATTGTATCAGTATGAATAGGAGATCTTGAATCTCTTGAGTCATTTGACTTTAAAGCAGATATAATCACGTATTGATTTTTATATTAAGTTTGTAGTGAAGTTAATCTTAATAGGATTTAAAAGTCAATTAGTTTTTTTTTCATGCAAAACAAAGGTTTTTTATAAGAAAAAAGTGTAGTTTTACTACAAAATAATAAAATTTAATGCTTATTTTAATAACAAATGACTAAAAATATTGACACTGCTGAAGTAGAAAAATTTGCTGACCTGGCACAAAGATGGTGGGATCCAAAGGGAGAATTTAAACCTCTTCATATTATTAATCCTCTTAGAGCAGATTTTATAGCTTCAAAACTAGAATTGGATGGTTTAGAGATTTTAGATGTTGGCTGTGGTGGTGGACTTTTATGTGAAGCTTTATTTGATTTTAAAGGAAAGATTTCTGGAATAGATGCAGCAGGTCCAGGGATAGAGATCGCAAAAGAACATGCAAAACTAAATAATAGGGAAATATTTTATCGTGATATCACTGCTGAAGAGTTAGTTGCTGATGAATCAGAAAAATATGATGTAGTTACCTGTCTCGAGGTTATCGAGCATGTTCCAGACCCTCAATCACTGGTATCTGCTTGTTCCAAATTATTAAAACCTGGTGGGAGTCTTTTTCTTTCAACGATAAATAGAAATCCTAGATCATGGATTACTGCTATTGTTGGAGCAGAGTATATATTTAACATATTACCCAAAGGGACTCATGAATTTTCAAAATTTATAAAACCTTCTGAATTAGCTTTTTATATGCGAACAGCGGAAATTAATTTATCTGAAACAAAGGGTATGTTTTATAACCCTATAACTCATAAAGCTTCGCTCAACAATGATCTTGGTGTTAACTATTTGATGTATGGAAAAAAACCAAAAAATTAAAGGAATACTTTTTGATCTTGACGGCACGCTGGTTGATACTGCGCCTGATTTTGTACTTTCGCTAAATAATGTTCTGTCTAGGCACCAATTCCCAAATCTTGATCCTTCAATAATAAGATCCAATGTATCTGATGGCTCTGCAAAGCTTACCTCTCTTGGATTTGGCTTGGATAAAACAGATCCTAGTTTTGATGTGCTTCGAAATGAATTTTTAGCTGAATATAAAATTAATCTTTTAAAAAATTCCTACTTATTTAATGGAATAAGTTTGCTACTAGAGTTTCTTTCTAAGCAAAATATAAAGTTTGGGATTGTTACCAATAAGCCAAGGGAATATGCTGAGCCTCTTGTAAGAAATTTTAGTGAACTAGATAAATCAGTAGTACTAATTTGTTCTGATGATATTTCAGAGCCGAAACCGAGCCCCCAAGGTATTAATGTAGCTCTTGAGGCTCTTGATATAAATAACTCAGAATGTTTATATATTGGAGATCATATTAATGATCTTGATGCGGGAGCTAATGCTGGAGCAAAAATAATTGCTTGTTATTACGGATATTCTCTTTGTGCTAAAAATAACCCATACTCTTGCGACTCAGCTAATAATCCAGAAGATTTAATGGAAATTATTAATAGCTACATATAATTTAAAGCTATGAAAGATAAAGTAATTTTAATTACAGGTGCTAATAAGGGCATTGGTAAATCACTATCATTGAGATTCAGTAAACTGGGTGTAAATATTGTGTTGCTGGGAAGAGATGAAGAATCTCTAGATGCTTTGTATGATGAAATTACTGAAACCTCATCAGCAAAACCTCTTATAGTTAAATGTGATTTAAATGATCTAGACTCTCTAGGCGCCAAGCAGATTAAAGATGAAATTATGAATGCTTATGGAAAACTGGATGGAGTTATTCATAATGCGGCTAGGCTTGGTAAAATGTCTTCTATTGAGGACTATGAAGAAGATGTTTGGAAAGAAGTATTTAATACAAACTTCCATAGTGCGTTTATTTTATCAAAGGAACTTTTACCTCTTCTTAAAATTGCTCCAAATGGAAGAATTATCTTTACTTCATCTGGGGTTGCTGAGGTGGGTAAGGCTTATTGGGGCGCATATGCTGCTTCTAAATTTGCTGTAAAAGGTTTAGCTGAAATAATGAGAGATGAATTAGACTCTACAACAAATATAAAAGTTTTTAATTTTGATCCAGGTAAAACTAGAACATCTATGAGAGCGTCAGCCTATCCTGCTGAAAACCCAAATGATTTAAAGCAACCTGAAGAATTATTTGAGCATTATCTTTGGTTCTTTTCCGAAGATAGTCAGTTATCAGTTCAGCATTATTTTAAATTTAAAAATTAAATTAAAGAGAGTCTAAGCCCTTCCATAAATATAGACTTAAGTAGGTTCTGTAAGGTGAATAAATCTCTTTTATATTATTAGTATCAATATCTGGAATAAAAATATTAGCTGCTTTATTTATCCCAAGATCACCATCAAGCCAAACATCCTCATCACATATATAAAACATCCTTGTGATTCCTAACGTCCATGGCCCAATACCTTTGATTTGTAGAAGCATTTCGGATAACTCATTAAAAGAATAATCTTTCAATGTCTTTTTTGAATGAGATTTAATCAATTGATTATCAAGAATGCCTAAAATATATTCAGATTTTGTTCTAGAGAGTCCTGCAGATTTTAATAGTTCTATAGTTATATCTTTTTCTATATTTGAATTAATAACCATTTTAACTCTACCCCATATTGTTCGCGCTGCACTGGTTGAGAGTTGCTGGCTAACAATCGTTTTAATCAAAAATAAATATAACTTACCTTCATTCTGATTATTTATTGAAATTATATCAATTGAATTTAAAAGCTTATAAAGCTTCGTATGTTGATTACTATTGGACTGCTTTAATAAAAAGCTATATGCATTTTCAGCTTTGCTGGCCATATTTTTTCAAACTGATGATCTCATTTTCTGTTAATTCCCTGCATTTACTTTCTGCTAATGTGGCTGGAAGGAATATTGGACCATATCTGACTCTTTTAAGCCTACTAACTGTTAACCCTACTGCTTCAAAAATTTTTCTTACTTCTTTATTTTTACCAGAAGTTAGGCAGGCTGAAAACCATTGATTAACGCCAGTTTTTTCTCCCGCAACAATGTCACTGAATTTATGCATAACTCCATCTATCTCAATGCCATTTTTCATCTTGGTTTCTTTATCTTGATCAAAAGAACCCATAGCCCTCACTAGGTACTCTCGATCTATCGAGCTTGAGGGATGCATACAATAATTTGCAAATACACCATCATTAGTAAATAACATTAAGCCTGAAGTATTGATATCTAATCTACCTATAGAAATCCATTCTCTTTGATTTGAAGATCGAGGTAAATAATCAAAAACTATTGGAAGATTTTTTTCTCTAGCATTTGAAGATAGAACTCCTGGGGGCTTGTTAAGCATTACAACCTTTAAATCAACATCTCTGGATTTAATTATCTTATTTTGATATTCAACTTTATCCTCAGATGTGACTGAGGTGCCAACTAGAGCAACTTTACCATTAACCTTAATTAAACCTTGTTGAATTAGCTGCTCACATCCTCTTCTGGAACCAACTCCTGCTGCTGCAAGAAATTTTTGTAATCTTAGTGACATTTGTTAGAGGCTATATAGCTTGAAGTGTAAAATTTTCACTAACCTCTTCTACTTCAGGCAGATGAGGTAACTCAGTAACTTTCTTTAAATTGAAATCATTTAAGAAATTAGGAGTTGTTGCATACAGTGCCGGTCTTCCTGGAATATCCCTATATCCAGAAACTTTAATCCAGTCTCTTTCCAGCAAAGTCCTAACAGTCTGAGTACTTACATTAACTCCTCTAATATCTTCTATATCGCCACGAGTTACAGGCTGCTTGTAAGCAATTATAGAAATAGTCTCCATGAGTGACTTTGAGATTTTTTGAGATTTATCATTCCATAATGATGAGAGGCATGGGCTAAATTCTTGTTTAACTTGGAGTCTGTAGCCTGAAGCAACTTCATGTAATTCAATTGAAGACTTTTCATATCTTTCTTCAAGAGCATTAAGCGCCATTTTAATAGAAGAAAGTTCTAACTGACCTAGGTCCATCTCCAATAATCCTTTTATTTCTGAAAGCCTTAAAGGTCTTCCTGCACCAAATAGTAAAGCTTCAACAGTATTAATTATTTTATTATTTATCAATTCGGGCTCCTTGCTTTAGATTTAATATAAATCTCATTATTTTCATTCTGAATCAATTCAACGTGACCATCTTTTGCTAGTTCTAATGATGCTAATAAAGAAACTGCAACACCTTGTTTTCCTTCTGCCTTTTGGATGGTTTTGTAAAAACCAATAATATTTCTTTTACCAAGGATCTGTAAAATAAGATTGATTCGATCTTGTGTTGAGAGCTCTTCAAAAGCAATTTGATGACTTAATGTTAGGTCAGGCCTTTCAAGAATCTCTTGGAAAATATCCCTAAGATCATTTGCGTTTAAATTAAGCGGTTCCTGCTTTTCCTCAAACTTTGGGAGAGATGTTGATGCAACAAAATAATCCCTATCAACTCTGGGTAAAATAGCCATATTCTCTGAAGCAACTTTAAATCTTTGGTACTCTTGAAGTCTCTTAATTAATTCTGTTCTTGGATCGAATTCATCATCTTCAGATTCAGGCTTTGGAAGTAGCATTCTTGATTTAATTTCGGCAAGAGTAGCAGCCATAACCAAATACTCTGCAGCTAACTCAAATTTTAAGGTATCCATTAATTCAATGTACTCAATATATTGATTTGTAATTTCTGCAACATTGAGCTCAAGTATGTCTATATTTTCTTTTTTAATAAGATATAGAAGTAAATCCATAGGGCCAGAAAAAGTTTCTAGGCATAATTCAAAAGCATTGGGGGGTATAAAAAGGTCGTCGGGCAGATTTTCTAATGGTTGACCCATCACAAGCGGAATTTCTAATTGCGTTTGTTGTATTTTATCCATGATAAACACTACATAGTGTAAGGTTAGAAGGCTTGTAATACAACATATAGTATTTTAAATTTTATCTTACTTTCTATAGATTTTTTGATAAATAAATAGTAATTATTAAAAAAAAGAATTTAATTAAAAAAAAATGGACTAGCGCTCTCAAAATCCTATACTCTAATTTAATATAATTATTCTTTACAAAAGAAAATGAATTACTTAACAGACAACACTAGAATTATCGATAGAGTCGACGTTCCAACTCCTGCTGAGATTATTAATGAAAATCCGATAACAGATGATATTTCTAGGCTTGTTTATGGAACACGAAATGAGATCAGTCAAATTCTTCATGGAAAGGATGATAGGATTTTAGTCGTGGCTGGGCCATGCTCCATTCATGATACAAAATCTGCCCTTGAATATGCTGAATGGTTAAAAGATGCAAAAGATAGATTCAGAAAGAATCTTCTTATTGTTATGCGTGTATATTTTGAAAAACCTAGAACTACTGTTGGGTGGAAGGGTTTAATTAACGATCCGCATATAGATGAAACTTATGATATTTCTACTGGGATTCGAACTGCCAGAAAATTACTAATTAATCTTGCTGAGCTAGGCCTCCCCGCAGGAACTGAATACTTAGATCCGATTAGCCCTCAGTATGTATCAGACTTAATCTCATGGGGAGCTATTGGAGCTAGAACTGCAGAAAGTCAAATTCATAGAGAGTTGGCTTCAGGTCTCTCTTGTCCAGTTGGGATAAAAAATGGGACCAATGGTGACTTAAAGGTAGCAATTGATGGTATTCAGGCAGCAAATCATCCTCATGTATTTTTATCAACAACAAAAGAAGGTGAAGTAGCTGTCTTTAAAACTGCTGGAAATATAGATAGTCATATAATTTTAAGAGGTGGCAAGAATCCAAACTACTCTCCTGAATCTATTGCTGAAACATTAGCAGCACTTACTGAAGCAGAAGTAAATGAATCAATTATGGTCGATGCAAGTCATGGAAATAGTCAAAAAATATTTAAAAATCAAATATCTGTTATTTCGTCAGTATGTGATCAAATAATTAGTGGTAATAAAAATTTAAATGGGGTCATGATTGAAAGTCATTTGGTAGAAGGCAATCAAAAGATATCCAATAATCTTGTTTATGGTCAAAGTATTACTGATGAATGTATGAATTTAAATGATACCAATGGATGCTTTAAGGAACTTGATGCGGCTGTATCAAAAAGCAGAGGTTGATATATCTTGGGTGATCATAAAATAACATTTGAAAAAGAAGTTGCTGAAACGCTTGGTATAGAAGCAGCTATTATATTAGAGCTGTATAAATCAAAAAAATTTGATGAATCTCTTGATGAGAAAAAACTTTTTAATTTAATTGCTTCAGAATGTTCTTTTATAGAAATAGACAATTTAAAGGCTAACTTTGATAAATTAAAAAGAGTTAAACTTATTGAATTTAAGTCTCAAAAGAGTAAAAAAAATTCTGCAAATAACTTTGATTTAAAGATTCCAAATAAAAATAATACTGAATCAAAAACTAAAATATCAACCAACTGGATCCCTTCAAAAGAAACAGTAGAAGTTCTTGAATTAGGCGGCATTTCAACAGATTTTGCAAAATCAAAACTTAAAGAATTTAAAATATATTGGACAGAAAGAAATCAAGCAAGAGATAACTGGAATATCAGTTTCTTAGACTATATTAGAAGGGAGTGGGCTAAAGAAAATTCGTCTCATAAGGGGATGCCTTATTGTATGCATAGTTCCTGGCTACCTAATGAAGATGTTTTTGCAGTGTTAAATCTTTCTCAAATAACAAAAGAAAGAGGATTGAATTATCTTAAAGAGTTTATAATTTATTGGGAAGAAAATGGAACTGCTCTTAAATCATGGAATTCTAAATTTATTGAGTACGTAAAAAGAAAAGAATTAGCTATAACAACTAAAAATGGTAAAGAAAATTACAGAAATAATGAACCTGGAAAATTCTCGAAAGGTTTTACAGAGAGGAAAAGTGACCAATCCTGGGCAAAAGAATTTAAATTCTAATAACTTAAAAGAATATATAGAATCTATAGACGCTTTATTTTTAAAGCTTGAGCTTGCCTATCACTATCAATTTTATAAAGTTTTTGGGTCCTCTGATGATAAATTAAACGAAGGTAAAAAATTATGGGCCGGTAGTCTCAAAAGATATGATATTGAAACTATCAATAAAGCTTCTGAAGAAATTATTCATACACAGCCATATTTTCCAACTTTAACCGATATAGTAAAACTCTGTGAAGAGCTTAAAAAAAGCACTTCTCTGCCTACTGCTGAAGAAGCTTTTATAGAGGCCCGCAAATCATTTTCTCCTAGAAAAAAATATAATTGGAGTCATCCAATTATTTACTTTGCTGGAAAGAAAACTGGTTGGAATTTTTTAAATGAAAAGGATGGAAGAGACATTTTTTATGAATTTAAAAAAAATTACAACAATCTTATTCATGCTGCAAACAATGGAAAAGTCTTTCAAATACCTAATGAAGAAGTCACTGAAAAGCTTCAACCTCTTGATCAAAAACTTTTTGAAAGCCTAAGAAAAAAATACAATATATAGATTAAAATAATATTTCTTTTAAAAAATTCTTGGTATCATAAATAGTGGCAGAATATATGCCACATTAATCGGAAATAATATGTCAAAAAATTTACGTATATCTTTATATATACTTTTACCATTAACTTTCTGGATGCTGTCTGGTTTATTTGTTGAAGAAAAAGTGATTGAGGAGAATGAACCCTCAGGATTTGCAATGGTTGGTATTATGCAAAGCCAAGCTGAATTTTATAATCCAGAAATTTCACTTAAAGCTACGGCGAGCTCAGAAAGACGTGTCGATGTTCGTGCTAAAACTTCAGGTGAAGTCGTTGGTATAGGGGCGAGACAGGGTGAATTTATTAAAAAGGATTTTGTTCTTTGTAGCCTTGGTGTGGTTGAATTAAATAGAACTGAAGTAAAGTCTCCTTTTTCCGGATATATAGAAAGTATAGTAAAACCAGGTAACTTTATTCAAAGAGGTCAAGTATGTGCAACTATTATTCAGCTAAATCCTATTATTTTTATTGCCGAAGTTCCTGAGATAAGTATTGCAAAAGTTAAGGTTGGTCAGAGTGTTGATATTGATCTAATAACAGGTCAAAAAGTTTCAGGTGTATTAAGTTTTGTCTCTAAGAGCGCCTCTCCAGCTACAAAAACTTTTAGGATCGAGGTTGAGATACAAAACGATGATCGATTGATCAAGGATGGTTTAACTGCAGACCTCATTATTAAGACTGATAAGGTAAAGGCTCATAAAATTTCTCCATCTATATTAATTCTTGATGATGATGGAAAGCTTGGGGTAAGAGTAACTAATACTGAAAATATTGTTGAATTCCATGAAATAGAAATTGTCCAAGATTCAGCTGAAGGCCTCAGAGCAACTGGAATACCTGAAGGAGCAAATATTATTGTTCAAGGACAAGGGTTTGTTGAAGAAGGTCAGTACGTAGAGACTACAAATGCAGGAGAATTATGACAGGCATAATTGATTTTGCTTTATCCAAAGCAAAAACTACTTTAATGATTGCTGTATTAATAATTGTAGCTGGGTCATATGCTCGTCAAAATATACCCATAGCTGCATCTCCCAATATTCAGCTTCCATTTGTAAGTGTTGGTGTTTTTTTAGATGGAGCATCCCCATCTGATGGCTCAAGATTAGTTGCTAAACCATTAGAAAACAGACTGAGAACGGTTCCAGGAGTAAAAACTATTAGAGCAACTAGTAGTCTATCCAACATAAGAATTTTTCTTGAATTTGAAGTTGGGTATGATATTGATAAAGCTATAGTCGATACTAAGCAAGCTGTTGAAGAGGTTAAATTTAATTTACCTCAAGAAGCAGAAGATCCCCAGATTAATGAATATAGTAATGCTAATTTTCCTGTAATGAATTTAAGTGTTATCGGCGCTAGCTCGCTTAGACAAAAAGTATTTTATGCAAGAGAGCTAAAAGATAGATTAGAAAAAATTGAAGAAGTTCTGGAGACTGAAGTTATAGGTTCTCCTGATGAAGTTCTTGAGGGTATTATTAACAAATCAAAAATGGAGGCCTATGGCGTAACTCTCACAGATCTCTATTATTCAGTTGCTAATAATAATGTAATTATTCCTGGTGGAAGACAGGATACTGGACTTGGTAGCTTTATGATTGAAGTTCCAAGTGTCATTGAGACTGCTGAGGATGTTTATAGCATTCCAATTAAGGTAACAAAAGAAGCTGTTGTAACTCTTAGCGATATTGCTAGTATCAGAAGAACATTTAAAGATTTTAATTCATACGCAAGGGTGAATGGTGAAGATGCAGTTGCTATTGAGGTTATGCTCAGAGAAGGCGCGAATGCAATAGATGCAGCCAATAAAATTGCAATTGAATTAGACGAATTTAGAAAAATTTTACCTAAGAATCTAACAGTTGTTAAAACAAATGATGACACTGTATGGGCCAGTATGATGGTATCAGAACTAAATGGTAATATTATTTCTGCAGTTGTTTTAATAATGATACTTGTTGTAGCAAGTATGGGTTTTAGAGTTTCTATGCTCGTAGGTCTTTCAATACCCTTTTGTTTTTTATCAACTTATTTAATATTGTATCTCTTGGATTATGAAGTAAATTTCCTAGTAATGATGGGATTATTGCTTGGAATGGGGATGCTTATTGATGGCTCAATTGTAGTTACCGAGTATGCGGATAGAAAAATAAGCGAGGGCCTTTCAAGGCTAGAAGCTTATAGACTTGCTTCTAAAAGGATGTTTACTCCCGTTCTAGCTTCTACAGGAACAACAATTGCTGCGTTTATTCCTTTAATTTTTTGGCCAGGCTTTACAGGCCAATTTATGAGATACCTTCCTATAACAGTAAGTATAGTTCTTGCTTCTTCTTTGTTCTATTCTCTTGTTTTAATACCGGTGCTAGGCTCATATTTTGGTCAAAGCTCATCTACCTTAAAATTAGGTAAAGATAGCGATCAAACGGGTGAACCATTATTTGATAAGATAGCTGAATATTATGGAAAATTAACTAAGATTTTTGTAAAGAATCCTGGTGAAACTATTATTCTTACTCTTGCGGTCTTATTTACTATCGTAACTACTTATAATTTTTATGGAAAAGGTACTGTCTATTTTGCAATAGTTGATCCCGTAAAGGCAGAGATTACAGTTAGAGGAAGAGGTAATTTTTCTGCATTAGAGTCAAAACAAATAATCGAAGATGTTGAGGAAAGACTTCTACAGATTGATGAACTGCAAAGTGTCTTTTTAAGATCTGGCTCGCCCTGGTGGGAATCTGGGGGAGACAAGATTGGTAGTGGCTATGTTGAAGTAGTTGAACCTTCAGAAAGAGATATTAGTGGATTAGAGATAATGAGACTCGTTACAGAAGTAACGCAGGGAATACCAGGAATTATTGTTGAAGCTGCAGCTGATATGGGCGGCCCTTCATTTGACTCACCTATTCAGCTAAATATTACTGGCAACATTGAATCTGAAGTTGTTGCGGCATCTGTAGTTGCTGAAGAATATATGCGAAATAATATTAAAGGTTTGACAAATATATTCTCCAGTCAGCCATATCCCTCAGTAGAATGGAATGTTGAGGTTGATAAGCAAAAAGCTGCTCAATTAGGCGTCAAGGTTGGTGATGTTGGAGCTCTCGTTCAAATGCTAACTTCAGGCTTTAAGGTTGGTGAATTTAGGCCTGATGATTCAAAGGATGAAGTGGAAATAAGAGTAAGATTTCCTGCAAAAGATAGAACTATAACAGGAATAAATAATTTAAATGTAACTACTAAGGATGGTTTAATTCCTGTTAGCTCATTTATTACTCTTTCGCCAAGAGAAAATAGATCTTCTGTCAGTAGAAGAAATGGTGAATATGTTCAGGAGATTTCTGCAGCAACTATTGATGAGTCTGCGGTAGCAGAAAAAGTTGCTGAAATGCAAAAATGGATTGAGGCACAAAATTTTAGCAAGCAAGGTATTACTATGTCGTTTACCGGTATGCAGGAAGAAACTGAGGAAGTTAACGAATTTATGATTCTTGCTGGTGTTACTGCTCTATTTATAATGCTTATATTGCTTCTAACCCAGTTCAATAGTTTTTATCAATCATTACTAATATTATCAGCAGTATTTATGTCATTTGTAGGAGTCCTGCTAGGCTTATTAATATCCAATCGACCGTTTAGTTCAACTATGACTGGTATTTCAATAGTTACGCTCGCAGGCATTGTTGTCAATAATAATATTGTCTTAATAGATACTTTTAATAGGCTAAAATTTGAATCACCAGAGACTGACAGACTTGAGTTGATAAGAGCAACCTGTCAACAAAGGCTAAGGCCGATCTTGTTAACTTCTATGACCACTATTTTTGGACTTCTACCGCTAGCAATGGGTTTAAGTCTTGATCTTATAGGCAGAGAATTAACGGTTGGAAGTCGAGTAGTAGATTGGTGGCAAAATCTGGCGTTATCAATTGTATTTGGACTAGGCTTTAGTACTTTTTTAACTCTGATATTTACTCCTGCGGCACTAGCATTCCCGTATAAAATTAGAGAAAAGTTTTATGAAAGATTTCCTGAAAAAGTCCAAGTCTAGATAAATTTATAATAATACTAAGTTACAATAGGTTATGGCAAATCCAAAAGATCAAATAGATTTCGAGTCTTCTTTAAAGAAATTAGAAGATATTGTTTCAAAACTTGAAAATAATGATATAAATTTAGAAGATTCAGTCCAGTCTTTTGAAGAAGGAATCAAGTTAGTAAAAGACTGTCAGAAACAACTTAGTGATGCTGAATTGAAGGTAAAAAAGTTACTTGAGAATGGAAGTTCTGCTGACTTAGAAGATAAATAAAGTGCCTATTAAGTTCTTAACTCGAACACGAGAGCTTATACATCATAAACTATCAACCGTAATACCCTCTTCATCTTTAATTGAAGAAGCTATGAGATATTCAGTCCTTAGTGATAGCAAAGTTATTAGGCCTGGTTTGGTTATAGCATCAGGAATGCTGAACGATAATTTAACTGATGAAAGTTTAATTACTTTAGCTGCTGCTGTTGAGCTAATTCATACCTATTCATTAATTCATGATGACTTACCCAGTATGGATGACGATAAAATGCGCAGAGGGAAAGCATCTAATCACATAAAATTTGGAGAAGCTAACGCAATTCTTGCAGGAGATGCCCTGCATGATCTAGCTTTTGAACTCATTACATCTGATGAAGATATGAATGATTCTGCTAAAGTTAAAGCAGTAAATATTCTTGCAAAAGCTTCAGGCTCTTCTGGGATGGCGCTTGGTCAGCATTTAGATATTGCATCTGAAAAACTAGCTTCGAATATTAGTCTAGAGCAGGTAGAAAAAATTCATTCTCTAAAAACTGGAAAATTGATTCAGGCATCTGTTCTTATGGGTCAATTAGAGACATCTATAAGCCAAGAGAAGCAAGAAATGCTTTCTGATTTTGGAAGCAAGATTGGCTTAGCCTTCCAGATTTATGATGATATTTTGGATGAAACTGGTGAATCTTTAGTCTTAGGTAAATCTGCTAAATCTGATTTAAAAAATCATAAACAAACCTATGTTAATGTTATAGGCTTGAATCAATCTTCATTGATAGCAAATAAATTAGCCACAGAATCAATAAATATTTTAGAAAATATCGGACTTGATCATAAGGTTAAAACGCTTAAATCCCTTTGTGGATATATGGTGAACAGGAAAAGATAAATTGAAAATTTATAATCAAATACCCGAATCAAAACCATCAACACCTCTATTAGATAAAGTAAATCTTCCAAGTGATCTAAGATCTTTTTCATCACATGAACTAAAGCAATTAGCTGATGAATTACGAGAGTTTTTATTATATTCAGTAGGTATTTCAGGAGGTCATTTAGGAAGTGGTTTGGGCGTTATAGAGCTTACAGTTGTTTTGCATTATCTTTTTAATACACCCGAAGATAATCTAATTTGGGATGTTGGCCATCAGGCGTATCCTCATAAAATTCTTACTGGTAGAAAGAAAAATATAGATAAAGTTAGACAAAAAGATGGCTTATCTCCATTCCCTGCTAGGGCTGAAAGTGAATATGATGCATTTGGGGTTGGTCATTCAAGCACTTCTCTGGGTGCAGCACTAGGAATGGCTTTAGCTAACAAAGATTCCTTAAAAAATAAACATACTGTTGCGGTAATTGGTGATGGAGCAATGACTGCTGGAATGGCTTTTGAAGCTCTGAGTCATGCTGGTCATGAAAAACCAAATTTACTCTTTATTCTTAATGATAATGACATGTCAATATCAGAAAATGTTGGCGGTCTCTCAAACTATTTTTCAAGAATTTGGGCATCTAAACTCTACAAAGGTATTAGAAAAAGTGGATCTAGTTTTCTTAAAAATCTTCCTCAGGCTCATCATCTTGCTAGAAAAGTTGAAACACAAATGAAGGCAATGGTTGCTCCTGGAATGATATTTGAAGAGCTTGGATTAAATTATATTGGTCCAATTGATGGACATAATATTGATGAACTTTTAGAGGTTATAGGTAATCTAAAGGAGTTTGAAGGCCCTCAATTTCTTCATATTATTACTAAAAAAGGTGCAGGACTTAATGCTGCAGAAGACGACAGGATTGGTTTTCATGCAATTAGTAAAATAAAACCCAAGGATTCCAATAAAAGCAAAACACCTAAATATCAAGATATTTTTAGTGATTGGATTGTTGATAAAGCGAGGCTTGATAAAAAATTAATAGCTATAACTCCAGCTATGAGAGAAGGTTCTGGTTTGGTTAATTTTAGTAAAGAATTTCCTGATAGATATTATGATGTAGCTATCGCTGAGCAACATGCTGTTACTCTTGCTGCTGGCTTCGCTTGCGAAGGAAAAAAGCCTGTAGTCGCTATATATTCAACTTTTCTACAAAGAGCTTATGATCAATTAATTCATGATGTAGCTTTACAAAATCTTGATGTGACTTTTGCTCTAGATAGAGCTGGGTTAGTAGGTGAAGATGGTCCAACTCATTCTGGAAATTATGATATAGCCTATCTAAGATGTATTCCAAATATTCTTATAATGACTCCAGCTAATGAGTGTGAGACAAGATTGATGCTATCTTCAGCATATGAGTATAAAGGCCCAGCATCAGTAAGATATCCTCGAGGGTCTGGGCCTAATGTTCTAGTGAACCCTGGATTAGAAGTTCTTGAGATAGGTAAAGCAAATATGATTAGAGAAGGTTCGAGTAAAGTAATTTTTTTAAACTTTGGATCTTTGCTTCATGAGGCTATAGAAGTTTCGAAGAAATTAGATTTAACCTTAATCGATATGAGGTTTGTTAAACCTCTAGATAAAGATATTTTAAGAAAATATTTACCTAATGCTGAGTTATTTGTTTCTCTTGAAGATGGCTCTATTGCAGGAGGAGCTGGAAGCAGCGTACAAGAGTTCTGCTCTGAAGAAAATATTCTTATTCAATCAAAATTACTGGGTATTCCTGATATATTCATCGAACATGCCTCTAGAGAAGAGATGATTGAAGAGGTTGGATTGACTGCTAGGCAAATAGAAGAATCATTACGCCAACTGATATAAGTGCTGCAATAATCCCAGCTACAATATCATCCAATACTATACCAAGACCACCTTTCATATTTTTATCAATATATGATATTGGAAATGGTTTTAGAATATCAAATAGTCTAAAAAGACAAAAAGCTAATAAAACAAATGTAACCCTTTCATCCTGGGTCTCATAAAAAATTGCGGGGTATAAGGCAATCCACATTCCTGCTAGCTCATCAATCACTATAGATTTATGATCTTTCTCAATTAATTCAGCTGAAGCTTTTTCACATATCCATATTGAAAAAATAATAACTGCAGCTATGAGAATCTCAATACTAGTGACGTAATGAGATAGAAAAATAAATAAGATGCATGCAAATAAGGAGCCCCATGTTCCTGGTGCAAAAGGTAACTTACCAACGCCTGCCAAAGTAGCAATAAAATGAATAGGATTTTTAAGATCTGGAAAATTTTTCATTATTATTTAGAAGTGTTCGTATCCTTTAATATTAATATCATAACCTTTATTAGAAATTAACTTAATTTGTCTGTCACTTGTAACTTCACCAATCTTAAAATAATTATTATCAAACTTATCTTTGGGAACAGTAAAACATAAGTCATAGTCATCTCCGGAATTGATGTCATCTATGTCGGTTGTTATAGGGATATCATCTAGATATATTAGTGCTCCACATTCTGATAATTTAAGTATTTTACCAAGGTCAGCCAAGAGACCATCTGATGTATCTATGCATGCTGAAGCAAAATTAACTATTGTTTTTCCTAGTTCAATTTTAGCAAGAGGCCTTAAGTAATCTGTTAAATACTCAGAGTTATTATTGGTATTCTTCCAATCATTTAAACCCCTTCTTGCTCTTCCGGTAGGGCTACTTATACAAATATAATCTCCTGGCTGAGCAGTATTTCTCATCAATATTTTTCCTGAATATGGAGTTCCATAAACAATTGCATTTAAATTTAATGGCCCTTTAGTTAAATCTCCTCCTATTAGGGATATTTCAAATTCCTTAGCTATATCTTCAACACCTTCAGCTAATTTTTTATACCAAACATCATCGGTTACAGGAGAGGATACTGAAAGGCTAAAAGCTATCGGTCTACAACCCATAGCAGCAATATCACTTAATGCAACAGCGACAGCTCTATATCCAATATCTTGAGGAGAAGCATTAGATGGAAAATGAATATCTACAACTGATGAATCAACAGATGTGATAATTGGAGTGCTTAAATCAAAAATGGCACAATCATCGCCTGGGCCAATGAGTACGCCATTTTCTTTATAATATTCAGCGCCTATATGCTGAAATAATTCAATCAGTTCAAATTCTGAAGACAAGAACTAGCTAGGGTATCTTTCGAATAACCCTGAAGCCCCCATACCACCACCAACACACATAGTGACGACACCGAATTGCTTATCAGATCTTTGAAGTTCTCTAGTAATGTGACCTACGCATCTAGCACCAGTCATTCCAAAAGGATGACCAATAGATATAGATCCGCCATTTACATTTAATTTATCCATTGGGATACCTAGAGTATCTCTACAATAAACCACTTGAACTGCGAAAGCTTCATTTAGCTCCCAGAGGTCAATGTCACTTACAGATAATCCATTTTGCTTTAATAGCTTGGGTACTGAGAAAACTGGGCCTATACCCATCTCATCTGGCTCACATCCCATTGTTGTGAATCCTCTAAAATAAGCAACTGGTTTTAAACCTAACTCAAGAGCTTTTTCTTCAGACATTATTAATGAAACTCCTGCGCCATCTGATAATTGAGAAGAATTTCCTGCTGTTACTGAGCCATTCTCTGCAAAAACAGGCTTTAATGAAGAAAGTCCTTCAAGAGTAGTTGTAGGTCTATTACATTCATCTTTTCCTACAGTTACATCCACCTCTTTAGCTTCACCAGTTTCTTTGTTCATTAACATCATTTTAGTATCCATAGGAACTATTTCATCATCAAAAATACCCGCTTCTTGAGCTGCAGCTGTTCTTATTTGACTTTCTAAAGCATACTCATCTTGTGCCTCTCTTGAAACATTGTATCTATTAGCTACTGTTTCAGCAGTGATGCCCATTGGATGATAAATGCCAGGATATTCTTCAGCTAATCTTGGATTTACAAAATTATCCAGGTTTTGTGCGCCCATCATAGAAATTGTTTCTGCTCCGCCAGCAATAACAGCGTCATAACAACCAGCCATAACTTGAGATGCTGCCATTGAAATAGTTTGCATTCCTGATGAACAATATCTATTCACTGTAGTGCCACCTACTGTAATAGGAAGATTTGATAAAACTGCAGCATTTCTGCCTAAGTTATGCCCTTGAGCTCCTTCTGGACTTCCGCAACCCATAATCACATCTTCTACAACTGATGCAGGAAGATTAGGATTTCTCTCTAATAAAGAATTAATAATATGTGCAAGCATGTCATCAGGTCTGGTCATATTAAAACCACCCCTATGTGATTTAGCTAGTCCTGTTCTTACGCTATCTACGATTACTGCATTTTTCATGGTATCTCCAATAATAAAATTTTCCGTGCTATTTTAGACTATCCTTATCGCGACTTAAAGCTTTATACCAATTAGGAATAATATCGATATTGAGCTCTTTTGTTTTTTTAAGAATATATGGAATTGTAATAGGGCTAAACGGAAGAGCGACCAAAACTCCAAGACCTAAACTTTTAAAATTTTGTTTAAGCTGATTATTCGCATATTCAATATCGTCTTCTGATGCTTCATCTTCAATATAACTTATATAGATATCCAACATTTTTCTATTTTCTTCATTTTCTTCAAGAAAACTTTCTTGCAACCTCTGCAAATATAACTGGATTTTTTTTGAATTTAAAAACATTTAGTAACTATTGTATTACATGGTTAATTCAATATGATAGATTTTGATTATGATAAAAGCTGATAGAGCAAAATTAGTCTCAAATATCTTAAACGAGCACTACCCTGAAACCCCTGTTCCTTTGGACCATGAATCTGTATATACATTACTCATTGCAGTTTTGCTATCAGCTCAATGCACTGATGAGAGAGTAAATAAAGTAACTCCTGCTCTATTTGATGTTGCATCATGTCCTGAGGATATGTCAAAAGTATCACAACAAAAAATTTATGAAATCATAAAGCCATGTGGTCTTGGTCCAAAAAAATCGAGTGCTATTCTTGAACTTTCAAAAATATTAGTAAAACAATTTTCTGGACAAGTTCCTAGAGATATAAATGAATTAGAAAAATTACCAGGTGTAGGTCATAAAACTGCTTCTGTAGTTATCTCTCAAGGCTTTGGCATACCTGCTTTTCCAGTAGATACTCATATCCACAGACTAGCTCAAAGATGGGGGCTAACTAAGGGAAAAAATGTAGTTCATACCGAGAATGACCTGAAAAAATTATTTCTAAAAGATGACTGGAATAAATTACATCTACAAATAATTTTTTGGGGTAGAGAATTTTGTCAGGCTAGAGAGTGTTTTGGTATTAAATGTAAAATATGTGTTGCATGTTTTCCAAAAAGAACCAAACCTTTTGCCCACAAGAGACCTTAGTTCATTTAAAATATCTGTTCAAAATTTCTATTTGGAGAAAAAATGTTATCTAGAGCAGACTCTATTTTTAAGAATAATGATTCTATTGAACAATATGATGCAGATCTATGGAATGCACTAGATAATGAAGCGTCAAGACAAGAAGAGCACATAGAACTAATTGCATCAGAAAATTATGCAAGTAAAAGAATTCTTGAGGCCCAAGGGTCAATTCTTACCAACAAATATGCTGAAGGGTATCCATCTAAAAGATATTATGGTGGTTGTGAATATGTTGATATAGCAGAAGATTTAGCAATATCCAGAGCTAAAGAACTCTTCAGTGCAGATTATGCAAATGTTCAGCCTCACTCAGGATCTTCAGCAAATGCGGCTGCTTTTCTAGCTATGCTTCAGCCAAATGATAAAATTTTAGGAATGAGTTTAAGTCATGGTGGACACTTAACCCATGGCGCTAAAGTTAATTTTTCAGGAAGAAATTATGAAGGTATTCAATATGGGCTTCATCCTGAAACTCATGATATTGATTATGATCAAGTCAGGTCTTTAGCTCATGAGCATAAGCCTAAATTAATAATAGCTGGATTTTCTGCATTTTCTGGAATAATCGACTGGTCTATTTTTAGGGAAATTGCAGATGAGATTGGAGCTTATTTTCTTGCAGATATGGCGCATGTTTCTGGCTTAGTGGCAGCAGGCTTATACCCCTCTCCAGTTCCTTTTGCTGATGTTGTAACATCAACAACCCATAAAACGCTGAGAGGTCCAAGATCAGGAATAATTATGGCAAAAAGTAATCCTGAATTAGAGAAAAAGCTAAATTCAGCAGTATTTCCTGGCTCTCAAGGTGGTCCATTGATGCATGTCATAGCTGCCAAGGCTTTATGTTTTAAAGAGGCATTGGAGCCTGAATTTAAGGTATATAGTCAACAAGTTTTAAATAATGCAAAAATTATGTGTGAAACGATCTTATCAAGAGACATAGATATAGTGTCTGGTAAAACAGAGAATCATATAATCTTGATGGATCTTAGAAGTAAAGGAATTACAGGCAAGGATTCAGAGAAAGCATTAGGCCAAGCGAATATTACTGTTAATAAGAATACTGTTCCAAATGATCCTCAATCTCCTTTTGTAACATCTGGAATTAGACTTGGAACTCCTGCTATTACTACCAGGGGATTTAAAGAAGAAGAAGTTTCTATAATAAGTAACTGGGTTTGTGATGCTGTCTTGAATAATGATAATGAAAAAATTCTTAATGAGATTAAAGCTAATGTCATTGAGATGTGTAAAGACTATCCCGTATATAATATCTAATTATGTATTGTCCATTTTGCCAAGCCGAAGATACCAAAGTTGTTGATTCAAGGTTAGTGGCTGATGGCTCTCAAACAAAAAGACGAAGATCTTGTGAGGTTTGCCAGTCAAGATTTACAACTTTCGAAACAGCTGATTTAGCGCTCCCAAGAGTTATAAAAAATAATGGTGAAAGGCAGCCTTTTAATGGCTCTAAGCTTAAAAGAGGGATGTTGAGAGCTCTTGAAAAGAGACCTTTATCAACTGAAGAGATTGATACTGCGTTTGGAAAGGTTTTGAATGAAATTAGAACTAGTGGTGTAAGAGAAATTAAATCTTACGCAGTAGGCGAAATTATGATGAAAATTCTTAAAGACATAGATCAGGTAGCTTATGTTAGATTTGCATCTGTCTATAGAGATTTTCAAGATATCAAAGACTTTTCTGAGGAAATAAATTCATTGAGTAAATCATCTTCTGTTGAAAAGAAATCCAAGAAAGCAAAGACTGAAAAAAAATGAATTTCGAGAAGTATATGCTAAGAGCTATATCTCTTGCAGATACTTATAAATATACAGCAAAACCAAATCCAGTAGTTGGCGCTTTAATTCTTAAAGATGAAATAATCATTTCTGAAGGAGCTCATGAAAGATTTGGAGAAAATCATGCCGAGATAAATGCTATTGAAGGTGCAAATAAGCAATTTGGAAAAAGTTTTGAGTCTTTTGCTGATTTAATATTAATTTGCACTCTAGAGCCATGTAATCATTCTGGCAAGACGGGTCCATGCACTAAAGCTATTATTGATTCAGGTATTAAGAAAGTTATTATTGGTAGTGAAGATCCTAATCCAATAGTTGCTGGAAAAGGAATAGATAAACTTATTGAAAATGGTATTAATGTTGAAGTTGGCCTTTGTAAGAATTTAGTTGAAAGACAAAATAAATTCTTTTTTTTCAAGCATAAAAATAAAAGACCTTATTTAACTGCAAAAATAGCTAGTTCTGCTGATGGAAAATCTCATAAAAAAGATGGAAGGAGCACCTGGATAACTTGTGAAGAATCAAGACAGGACGTTCAAAGAGTAAGAGCTAAGTATGACGCCATTCTGACTGGAGGAAATACAGTTAGAGACGATAACCCGAGAATGAATGCAAGAGTTAATTTTGAAGTAAACCAACCAAAAAAAATATTACTTTCAAATAAGCATGATCTAAAAGAAACAGGGAATAATTTTTTTAGAGATGCTGAGGTACAAGTTATAACCGAAATAAATCTTAAAAAGATAATATCAAGTTTTCAAGACTTAGAATATTGCTCAATTCTTATTGAGGCAGGACCAAAATTAGTAAATGCTTTTTTATTAAATGATCTTATTGATGAGCTAATCATTTATCAATCCCAAGATTTACTTGGTTTAAATGGAGTAGATTGGTTTAAAAAAGATAATGCTATAGAAAATCTAGGTTTTAAACTAGAATCCTCTTATAAAATTAAGACTGATACAAAATATATATATAAAAAAAATGTTAAAAGATAATATTGCTGAAATCATAGAAGACATAAAGCAAGGAAAAATGGTAATCATTCTTGATGATGAGGAAAGAGAGAATGAGGGTGATTTAGTATGTGCAGCTGATCTTGTGACTCCAGAAATAATTAATTTTATGGCTTCTAATGGCAAAGGATTAATTTGTTTACCAATGAGTGCTAATTTATGTAATAAATATGATCTGCAAATGATGACTCGTAAGAATAGAGCTGCAAATAGAACTGCATTTACTGTTTCAATTGAGGCTGCAGAAGGTATAACTACCGGTATATCTGCAGCAGATAGATCTCACACCATTAAAACTGCTGTAGATAAAAATTCAAAGCCAGCTGATATTGTCCAGCCAGGCCATATATTCCCCTTAAAGGCTATGGATGGAGGAGTTTTAAGTAGAGCTGGGCATACAGAAGCTGCTTGCGATCTTGCTAAACTAGCTGGACTGCAATCTGCTGGAGTCATCTGCGAAATTATGAATGAAGATGGCACTATGGCCAGGAGAGATGACTTGATTGAATTTGGCAAAAAGCATGGGATAAAAGTTGGTACCATAGCTAATCTTATTGATTATAGACTTTCATCAGACTCAACTGTTGAGGTAGTTCATGATAGAAAAATAGAAAATGAATTTGGTGAATTTAATCTTATTGTATGGAGAGATATGATTAATGATGAGTATCATTTCTCATTGAGCAAGGGTGACTTAGCAAAAGCAAAATCGCCCCTTGTTAGAGTACAAACTCAAAGTATTCTTCAGGACACCCTTGGAATTGAAGAACTTGGTAAAAATTGGTCTATACGAAAATCAATAGAAAGAATTGCAAAAGAAGATGCGGGTATTTTTGTTTTAATTAACCACAGAGATGCAAAAAGTTACTGGCTGAATATACTTGATAATAAAGAGGTGGAGCCAAAAAGAAATAGGCGAGTAATTGGAGTTGGCTCACAAATATTAAGAGCACTAGGATTGAAGGAAATTACTGTCCTTGGAACGCCTACTAAGTACAATGCTGTTTCTGGCTTCAATATAGAAATTACAGGTTTTATAAATGAGTAAAATTCTTATAGTTCATACCTCTTGGTATAAAGAGTATATTGATATGATGGTTGATACTGCCTCACATATATTAAATGAATCAAATTTTTCTATTAATTTTTCGTGTGCTCCAGGAGCTATAGAGTTAGCTGCGCTGGCTAAAAATAAAATATTAGTGAAGAAACAAGTTCCAGAACAAGCAAATGACTATGTTGGAGTTTTATTTTTAGGCATTGTAATTAGAGGTGGCACTTCACATTACGAATTGGTAACTAATGAGGCATTTAGATCTATTGGCAGTTTGGCGATGGATTTTCCTGAAATTTCTATTATTAATAATATTATATGTGTAGAGAATCAGGGTCAGTTAGAAGAAAGAATAGAGAAGAATACTCAAAATAATACCAGAGCCTTGGTGGACTTAATTAATGAAAAATCTAGCTAAATTTAAAGTTGCTGTAAGGACTAGAGAATACCTAGTTCAAGCTATCTTCCAATTACTTTTTAATAATGAGGATAAGGATAATATCCTTCAACAATTTGAAGATGAGCATGCAACTAAAAAAGTAGACTTTGAAAATTTTAATAAAGTTTTAACAAATATAGATAAAACCAAAGAATCTCTTGCTTCAATATTACAAGATGATCTGGGATTAAAGAATTCTGAAGTAGAGTTGGTTGATAGAGCAATCCTTTATTATGGTATCTATGAAATTGATAACAAAGAACTTCCAAAAGAGGTTGTTATTGATGAATGTATTAGGCTCTCAAGAAAATTTTCAAGCCCAGATTCGTATAAATTTATAAATGTCTATCTAGATAAGTTTATTAAAATGAAGAAAGATAAATAGTCTGCTCTCTTGAAGGCCCTGTTGATATTATAGATGCAGAACATTCAACGAATGATTCAATGAATTTTATATAGCTTTTAGCATTATCTGGTAAATCATCAAACTTATTAATACCTTCAGTTTCTGACATCCAGCCTGGAAAAGTTTTAAAAACTGGTTCTCCTTTTTCATCATAAGCTACGCAAACTTCTATAGCTTCAAAAGCATCAAGAACATCTAACTTGGTTAAACATAGATCGGTTACAGAATTTAAAAAAACTGTTTTCTTTAGTGAAACTAGATCAAGCCATCCACATCTTCTAGGTCTTCCTGTTGTTGCACCAAATTCATGACCTCTTTCAGCAAGCATTTTTGCATTATCATCAAATAATTCAGTTAAAAAAGGTCCTTCTCCAACCCTTGTTGCATAAGCTTTTGAAATGCCTACAATTTTATCAATGAATTTTGGTCCAACTCCAATACCAGTTGAAACTCCGCCTGCAGTAGTGCTTGATGAGGTAACGTATGGATAAGTCCCATGATCGATATCCAATAGCGAGCCTTGGGCGCCTTCAAATAAAATTGATTTTTTTTCTTTATTCCACTTATAAACAATATCCTGAACATCACTAGCGTAATTGTCATATAAATATTTATAGCTATTTAACTCTTCTAAAATATCATCGATATTAAAAGTATCAGCACCATATAAATTTTGAAGGACTTTATTATGATAATTAACTAAAGTAGTAACTTTTTCTTTTAAAAGATCTTCATTTCCTAGATCTCCAAATCTGACCGCCCTTCTTGCCACTTTGTCTTCGTATGCAGGACCTATTCCTCTTCCAGTAGTTCCTATAGATTCTTGCTTATCCCTAACCTTATCAATAGCAATATGACTTGGAAGAATTAATGAGCAAGCATTACTGATATGCATCCTATTATTAAAAGTAACATCAAGCTCTTCTAAGCCCTTTAACTCTTTATCTAATGCCTCTAAAGATAATACTACTCCATTGCCTATTACGCATTGAACCTGAGGATGAAGAGCCCCTGATGGGCATAAGTGAAGTACTGTTTGTTGGCCATTTACTTTAATAGTATGTCCAGCATTGTGGCCACCCTGAAATCTACATACTGCATGAATTTTTTTACTTAAAGCGTCAACAATCTTGCCTTTGCCCTCATCACCCCACTGCAAGCCAAGCACAAGAGTATTTAGTGACATTATTTAGGCCTTATTTTGTCTTAGATTGATTTAAATATTTAAAGAAATCTGAGTCTGTGTCAATTAACATAACGTCTGATTTATCTTGGAAGATCTCAGTGTAAGCCCTCATGCTTCTTGTAAATTCATAAAATTCTGGATCTTGAGAAAAAGAATTTGCATAAATTCCTGTAGCTTCAGCATCGCCATCACCTTTAATCTCTTGAGCAGTTTTATATGCCTCAGCTAAGATAACAACCTTATCTTTATCTGCTATAGCTCTTATTTCTCTAGAGATTTCTTTACCTTGAGATCTTAACTCTTCAGCTAAACGATTTCTTTGAGTTCTCATTCTTTCATAAACAGAATTACTTAGGTTAGATGGAAGATCAATCCGCTTGACTCTAAAGTCAATAATTTCAATTCCTAAGTCAGCAACTACATCGTTAAGGCCTGATCGCATAGTATCCATTAATTCATCCCTTTCACCAGAAACAAGCTCTGTTACAGTTCTTTTACCAAACTGATTCTTTAATTCAAACTCTGTTCGTTGAGCTAGTAAGCTATTTAAGCTATTAAAACTACCATTATTTGCCTGATAGAATTTTAGAACATCTGTAATTTTATATTTTACAAAAGAGTCTACTAATAGATACTTACTCTCGACAGTAAGAATTCTATCAGGCTCTTCATCTAAAGTTTGAAGTCTAGAGTCAAACTTCTTAACATTTTGAATTATTGGAATTTTAAAGTTTAAGCCTTTATCAACATTTGGTCTAATAGCTTCACCGAACTGAAAGACGATGGCATGCTCCTTATCATTAACAACAAAAACACTGTTAAGCATAATTCCTAAAATTAGTGCTGCTAATACTGTCATGGTTGTGGATCTATTCATTAGTCTTCCTCTCTCTTTTTATTTTGTTCCATAATTTTATCCAAAGGTAGGTATAGAAGATTATTTCCACCCTCTACATCGATCATGATTTTTGTTGAATTTGATAGTACTGACTGCCTTGTATCTATGAATAAACGCGCCCTAGTAACTTCTGGAGCTTTTTTATATTCTTCAAGCAATTTATTGAATCTTGCAACTTCACCTTCTGCATTTGATACCACTTCTTTTTTGTAACCCTCTGCTTCTTGAATTGTAGCTTGAGCTTGACCTCTTGCTTCAGGAACAATTGTTAAAGCATATCTTTCAGCTACGTTTTGGAGTTTTTCTTTATCCTCTCTAGCTGCAACAACATCATCAAATGCATCTTTAACAGCAGCTGGCGGATCAGTTTTTTCAATATTTATTTGCTGAACGATTAATCCTGTTTGGTATATATTAAGGTAACTTTGCAATCTTTCTCCAACTCGTATTGCTATATTCTCTCTTTCAACTGTAAGCGTTTGATCAAGGGTATTATCGCCAACAACGTGTCTTAGAGCGCTTTCTGTAGCTTGTCTTAAGCTTGCCTCTGGATCCTTAACATTTAGAACAAAGTCTTTAAGATTCGCAATTCTATACTGTGCTGAAACCGTTACATCTACAATATTTTCATCTTTTGTAAGCATATTTGCAGACTGAGAATATCTTCTAGTAAGTGTTACATTTTCTATATATCTTTCATCAACACCTGCAAGCATAAAATTAAGACCCTCTTCAGCAGTTTCATGGTATTGCCCAAATCTTAAGATAACCGCCTGCTCAGATGAATCAAGCTGATAAACAGAAAGCGATCCATAAATAATTGCAAATGCAAAAAACCCATAGCCAAAGATTCTTTTAACAGGCATCTTAAAACCATCACCCGATGATGAGCCGTTTGATTTATTGCTGTTGCCTCCTCCAAATATTGCAGAAAACTTCTTTATTAATTCATCGAAATCCGGAGCATCATTTTGATTATTGCCCCATGGATCTTTATTATTTTTATTATCCCAATTCACTGTTAAATTCCTGTATGTTTTTTATATTATAAAGTCTATTTGGGTATTAAATTTAATAATTAAACAAAACTTTTGATTTCTTTTGTATTTTTTATCTTTTTTAATATTTTTTGCTCTTCGTTTATGTCAAATAATTCCAAGTTCTCCCATGATCGCATCCATGTAATCTGTCTCTTAGCAAACTGTCTGGTGGCATATAGAGCTTTTAGATAAAAAGTTTCATGGTCATATTCACCACTTATAAAACTTAAGGCTTGTTTATAATTTATTGCCCTTAAAGCAGGGTGATCATCTTTTATTGCATAAGTATTTATAATGTTTTTTATTTCTTCTACTAAACCATCTCCAATAATCTTCTCTAGCCTCTGCTCAATTCTTTCATGTAATAATTTTCTATTTTTTGGAAAAATACCTAATTGCATAACATGATTATCATTTAAAAAATGATTGTTAGAAATTCTTCCCAATTGAGATGTGAGGCTTTTCTTTGACAGATGTATAATCTCTAGAGCTCTTATAATGCGCTGCGAATCATTTTCTTCTATCGTGTCTGCATAATCTAAATCTTTTAATTTTAATTCTTGATATAGAGCATTAATGCCTTCAGATTCTTTTATTGCTTTCATTTCATCCCTAAATAGATCATCTCTTTCAGGCAAGATATCAAGACCTTTTATCAGTCTTTGAAAGTACATCATAGATCCACCAACAAGCAGGGGCACTTTGCCATCATGATGAGCTTTTTGTATAAGTTTGATTGCATCTTTTGTAAAATCTGAAGCTGTGTATACAGTTTCAGCTGAAATAACATCTATGAGATGATGGGGATAATTCTTTAATGTTATTTGGTTTGGCTTGGCTGAGCCTAGATTGAAATCTTTATAAACCATAACCGAATCAACACTAATAATTTCAATAGGAATTTCTGAGTAAAGATCTATCGCCAATTCAGTCTTACCAGAAGCTGTTGGCCCTAAAAGAAATATTACTGGTTTTTTAAGATTTTTTATCTTGTAACTCTTTTTATAAAATTCAAATAGCGTCTTCGTCTTTTTCGCCTGTTCTTATCCTTATGGCTTGCTCTAATGGGCTAATAAAAATCTTTCCATCGCCTATTTTTCCACTAGATGCTGCAGCCGTAATTGCTTCTATGACCTTCTCTAAGATTTCATCAGTGACAGCTATCTCTATTTTAATTTTAGGTAAAAAATCAATGACATACTCAGCTCCCCTATAAAGCTCTGTATGGCCTTTTTGTCTTCCAAACCCTTTAACTTCTGAAATAGTCATTCCGGATACCCCAATAGCATCCAATGCTGATCTTACCTCTTCTAATTTAAATGGTTTGATAATTGCTGATACTAGCTTCACTTATTCACTCCATTAAGTTCATGAATTATAGCAGAGAGCTGTTGAGCAGATGCACCGCTATTTTTTGAAATAAGCATGGTCGCAGATTGTGTCATAGATAAAGTGCTTTTCTTGTCATCTAATATATTTATAAATTCTTTTGCTAAACTTTTATAGTCATATACTGATCTGCATGATCCGGTCTTTAGAAATTCTTCTGCAATAGATTCAAAATTAAACATATATGGGCCAATAATAATTGGGCATTCTAAAAATGCTGGTTCAATAATATTGTGGCCACCCTTCTTAACTAAACTACCTCCAACAAAAGCTGCTGCTGCATTTTCATATAGCAAAGATGTTTTTCCAATAGAATCTATAATCATTATTGATGAATTTATATTTATATCTTTGGATTCTATGCAAGCTGATATATTTTTTTTAGTAGCAATATTACTTATCTCTTCAGCTCTATCAGGGTGTCTTGGAACAATAACTAATTTTAGTGTTGGCATATATCTAGAGACTTCTATAAAAGCTTTTAAGATAATTTCATCCTCTCCAATATGAGTACTTGAAGCCAATATAAATTTATTATTAATAAATGTTTGAATATGAGGACTTTCTACTGATTTTAATGGCTCTAAATCATACTTGACTGATCCAGATACTTTTAACGACTGACTTTTAACTCCAAGATCTTTAAATCTTGATTCATGAGAAGATGATTGAGCTAGAACAAGTGTTAATTTCCTAAAAGCTTCTTCAGAAAAAAAACTAAATCTTTTGTACGAATTATATGATTCTTCTGACATTCTTCCATTTGACATAATCACAGGTATATCTTTACTAAAAGCTATATTTATCATGGAAGGCCAAACTTCAGTTTCAAAAATTATAATTAAATCAGGTTGATTTTTATTAATGAAATTCAACACAAATAAGTAAAAATCCCAAGCAGCGTAACTGATGTAAATATCATGATCTTTATATAACTCTTTAGCTTTTCTTAATCCAGTTGGAGTAGTTACTGTTAGGATGATATTAGCTTCATTTGTTAAATTTTTAATTATATTTTGAGAACCTATAACTTCTCCAAGACTTACAGCATGAAACCATATAATTTTTTTATCTGATGCAAAGTTATACGTTTGCTTTGAAATGCCAAATCTTTGAAGGAGGTTAGACCTATAATCTTTATCATATAAGCTTTTATAAAATATCCTAAAACCAAATATTGGTGTCAGTAGGATTAATATTAGATTGTATAAAAAAAGTTTCATAAATTAATACATGTAATAATACATGGAAGAAATTATCTATGAAGAAAAAAATATTAATAATAATAATTAATCTCTGGAAGATGCTAGTTAGTCTGCCAAGATTTATGCACAAACCTCTTGGTTATTTCATTGGTCTAATTTTTTACATACTCCCTCTAAACCGCAATTTGTATAGCAAAAAAAATATTGACCTTTGTTTTGCAGAATTAGATTCTGATCAAAGAAGTAAGATTTATAGAAAAAATATATTCAATTCTGGCATAACAATTATAAGCACTGGTATAGCCTGGTTTTGGACGAATAAAAGGATAAATAGATCAATTAAATATAATATTAAGGGCTTGGATGGCTTGGTTAAGCAGCAAGAAGACGGTAATGGCGTTTTGCTTATATTTAAGCATTCTCTTCATCTTGAATTAGATTCAAGGATCTTGGGAATGAATATACCTGTATACGGGGTAGAGAGAGTTCATAACTCTGATTATTTTGATTCGGTTCAGTCCTCTGGAAGATTAAAAGGTCTAAAAGACTCTGCTGATAAAAACCAACCTATTAAATTTATTAGATGGTTAAAAACAGGTAAAACTGTGCTCTATGCAATTGATCAAGACTATGGAATTAATTCATCAGAAGTGATGAAATTCTTTGGTAACAATGCAGCAACTATAACTGCGCCCTATAAAATAGTAGAAAGCGCCAAATGTAAGACATATTTTTTAAATAGCTATATTGAGAACAATACTTTGATTCTTTCAATAGAAAGTTTTATTGGGGATATGAGCTCGCCAATAAATTTCTCACAATCAATAAATGATTTTATAGAAAACAAAATTAAGCTTCATCCTGATGAATATTTATGGCAACATCGCAGATTCAAATCAACACTTGGTAAGGATAATTTTTATAAATGATTGGTCTTAAAGGAATCGAAGATATAAAAGGCTTTATGCCCGATCATGAAGGTAAAGCTCTCATGTCCTGGGCTAAAATATTCTCTCAAATTGGTCCCTTGCTTGAAATAGGTAGTTTTTGTGGTAAGTCTTCAATTTATCTAGGCTTGGCTTCTAAAAAAGAAGATCAAGTGGTTTTTACTATTGATCATCATAAAGGCTCTGAAGAGCATCAGCTTAATGAAGAGTATTTTGACTCTGAGATTTTTGACTACAGCTTAAATGCAGTAAATACTTTCCCACTCTTTATAAAAAATATAAGAGCATTTGATCTAGAGGATACGGTAATACCTATAGTTAGCTCATCAGCAGCAGCAGCAAAAGGCTGGAATAAAAATCTTGGTATGGTTTTTATAGATGGAAGTCATTCATTAGAGTCTGCAACTTTAGATTATGAGAGTTGGCAATCTTATATTAAAAAAGGAGGAGCTTTAGTTATCCATGATATTTTTGAAGATCCTGAGCTTGGCGGACAAGCCCCATATGAGATATATAAAAGAGCTCTAGGTGAAGGCTATAAATTGTATGAAAGAGTAGACACGATAGTATGCTTAACTAAAGATTTTTAATCTGTGAATCAATAAATAAATTACATCCATCAGTAAATTTATAAAGAGAATCTGCGGCTAATATTACCGCAGCCGCAGTCCATGATGGCTTTTCATCAGGCCAAAATATATTTTCAACATACTGCCATCCCATGAAAGGAATATTATTGTTATCAGAGATATTTAAGGATTCTAAAAATATGTCTTGTGCTAAATTTAGCTCTTCTGCTTTTGCTGCAGCAATTACAAATTCACTAGTTTCAGCAACAGTTACCCATGGCTCTTCTTTAACGCATTTAATTCCTATTCCTTTGACGTAAAATTCTGAAAGAGTTTTATTTATGATTTCTTTGCTTTCATCTGTGTTAAAAGCTCCTGAAATTATTGGGTAATACCAATCCATAGAAAACCTTTTTCTATCTATTTGGATATCAAATAAGCCTTCTGGATTCCTTATGGCTTTTCTTAATTTAAGATATGCAGTTTCCCAACTATCTAACATCAATTTATCTGTATCTTTAATAATTTTAAATAAGGCAATTGCGCATTCTAGACTTTTTAAAGTAGAGGATGAGCCAGTAATTAAATAATCATCTCCAGGCAAGCCTTCCTTGTTGAGACACCATGGGATTGTTCCTTTATTATTTTGCAGGTTTAAGCAAAAATTAATACCCTTGCTAGCGTGAGGCCAAATTGATTTAACGTATTCTAAGTCTTTAGTTATTAAGTAATAATGAAGTAATCCGGTGCTCATATAGCATGAAAAATGAGTCTGTTTATTTGTTTGAGTTGCCTTGTCATTAACAAACTCGCTATACCAACTTCCATCTTTATTTTGATTACTGATCAACCAATCAAATCCAAGCCTTGCACCCTCTAAATTTCCTAAAGTGGTTAGACCCATTAAGGATTCGACATGATCCCATGGATCAAGCTTGCCGCATTTTAAGGAAGGAATTGCCCCTGAAAGTGACTGACACGATTTTATGTAACCTTCTAGTGGTTTATAAAAATCTAGGTGACTATACTCAAGACCTTCAAATGTCTTCTTTGTAGGTATATACATTATTTTTTTTGGTAATACATGGCAATACTCTTTCCAAGTATTGGATTAAGAATCTTATCAAGTATCTCAAGATACAAAGGTTTTTTAAGTATCTGTTTTTCCAGAACCTTTTTATAAGCTCTAACTAATATATTTGTTTCTTGTGTTTTCCAAAACATGCATCTTAACCACCAATATGGGGCATGGAGTGAATGAAATTTTTCAGAGGAAATATAATTAAAACCGTGACTTGAAATTGTATTAATTGCCTGTTTCTTCTTAAAAATTCTTACATGCCCGCCTGGCATGTTGTGATAATCTTCTGATAGCATCCAGCATACTCTTTCAGGCCAATATGCAGGAAAGCTGGGTAAGAAATAACCATCTGGTTTTAATACCCTCTGAATTTCATTTAAAGCATCTTCGTAATTAATTAAGTGTTCTAGCACTTCAGAACAAACTACCATATCAAATGAAGAGTCAGCAAAAGGCATTTGATAACCAGAAGCCAAAGTAAAACCTGCTCCTTCATTAGATATAGATTCAAAATATTCTGCACCCTCTTGAGCAATTTTCAAAGATTCAGTGTGAAGATCTAAGCCCACACAATAAGCATTAGGATATTTGTCCATTATTCCAAATATATGTCGCCCTTCTCCACAACCAAGATCTAGAACCTTTGCACCATCTGGAATATTAATTTTGTTGAAATCAAAAGTTAGCATTATTGCCTTTAATAATTGTTTTATGATTTTTTATGACTTTATACATTAATTCTTCATATTGTTTGCCTATAAAAAGCCAATTAAATTTGGTCTTTATATGCTGCCTGCCTCTATCTGCTATCTCATTATACAGATTAGGTTTAAGAAATATTTTTCTAATGGAATCATTTATAGCCACAGAATTCTTTGGAGGAATTAATATTGCATAATCATCTGTTATTTCTGGAATTGATGCTACGTCTGTAGCAATTAAAGGCGTAGAGCATGACATAGCTTCAGCAACAGGATATCCAAAGCCTTCATATAAAGAACTAACTATAGCGACTGAGCTTCTAGCATATTCTTGGGCAATTTCATCTTTTGTAATTCCAGTTTTAAATGTAACTCTTTCATTGAGATTCAATTTTTTGATCAATCTTTCTGTATGTCCACCTTCTCTTGAACTCCCTATGACTAATAACTCAATATCGTCAAAGTCTTTAGCTAATGCAGCTATAGCGTGAAGCGTGAAATCTAAACCTTTTAGAGGGACATCTGCACTAGCAGTTGTGATTAGTCTATGAGGTATCCTTTCTATCTCAGGATAAGGCCTAAATATATTAGAATCTATAGCATTATGTATAACAGAAATATTTTTAGGCTCAACGTGAAAATCATTAATAATATCTTTTTTTGAACTATATGAAGGAGTTAGTATATTTTGTAACAAAGGTGCTACTTTTTTTTGCATTCTTAAAAAGGAATACCATCTTCGTCTTGAAAGACTATATATAAGATTAGTATTTGTTTCTAATTCATGCTTCAGATCCATAGTAATCGGGTGATGAATAACCTCAATCAAAGGTGTAAGAATTTGAATATATTCCATGCCATAACTTACTGATTGATTATCAATAACTAAATCATATTGATTTTTTAAAATATATTTTTTAGCTCTTGCACCAAAAGTTCTCATTTCTGGAAATCCTCCAAAAAGTACAGATAGAAATTCATATAAATCAGTAATTGTTTTATTTTTATAATTTATGAATTTAAAAAATCTATCTTTAAAATCAAAGGTTTCGAATAGATTTAAGCCAGGAGATTGTATTAATTTTATTTTATTATCTAGTTGTGGATATGGTGGTCCTGAAAATACAGTTACATCGTGACCTAAGTCCATTAAAGACTTTGATAAATCTTTTACATAGATTCCCTGCCCACCACCAAAGGGTGCACTTCTGTAGCTTAAGATAAGTATCTTTAAAGATTTCAAATTTCTAGGAGTCGGTATATGTAAGCCAGGAGTTATATTGATCACTTTGACCAGTTACTATTAGGCTATATGTTTCTTGGAGCTTTTTAGTAATTGGGCCTCTTGCACCAGTTCCAATTGGTTTTGAATCAATTTTTGTTACTGGAGTTATTTCAACAGCTGTGCCGGTAAAAAACGCTTCGTCCGCATCACTTAGGTCTTCGTAAGTAAGATCTTTTTCAAAAACATTTATGCCAAAATCTTCAGCTATAGTTATTACAGACTGTCTGGTTATTCCATTTAAACAATGTTCAATTTTGGGTGTATATATCTCATCATTTTTTATGATAAATATATTTTCTCCACTACCTTCTGAAATAAAACCATTTTCATCCATTAAAAGCGCCTCATCTGCTCCCTTCTTTATAGCATCCTGAAGAGCCATTATAGAATTAATATAGCTTCCCATAATCTTATTACCAGAATATAGAGGATTTGAATATTGTGGAAAAGGGGATTTAATTATTGAAATGCCGCTCTCTTTAGATTCAGGGCTCATATAAGACGGCCATTCCCAGGCAGCAACAGCAGTGTTTACTGATAAGTCTGTAGCTCTGAGTCCCATTGACTCACTTCCTAAATAAATCATGGGTCTTATATAGCCTTCTTCTAAATTATTTTTAGAGAAAATAGCTCTTTGGACATCATTGATTTCATTTTTTGAGCATGGTATTTCAATATTTACCTTATCTGCTGCAGAAAATAGTCTATCAGTATGATCATTTAATCGAAATATTGCTGGCCCTTTAGAAGTGCTGTAGGCTCTAACTCCCTCAAATACTCCCAATCCATAATGAAACGTATGAGTAAGAATATGAATATTTGAATCATCCCATGCCTGAAAAGATCCATTTTTCCATATAAATTTTGTTTCAGTATTTATAAACATTTGTTGCGAGTTAATTTAGGTAAAGTATTATGACAAACTAGAAGTAAATACTAAAGGAAGAATATGAATGTTATTGAATCTATATTTCGAGAATATGATATTAGAGGTACTTATCCTTCGGAAATTAACGAAAATATAATTTCTCTTATTGCGCAAGCTATAGCTTTAAAATGCAAAGAAGAAGGCGTTTCACAAATTTCAGTAGGAAGAGATGGGAGGTTATCTGGAGAGACGTTATTGGATTCTATGTGCAGCTCTTTAGCCAGATCAGGTATTTCAGTTACAAATATTGGATTAGTTACAAGCCCTATTTTGTATTATGCAGCTAAGAACAGTGATTCTAAGAGCGGTATTATGATTACTGGTAGTCATAACCCCAAAGATGATAATGGGATTAAGATGGTAATTAATAATAAACCTGTGTCAGGTACTGAAATATTATCATTGACCAAATCTGTTCTTGATTTCAATGAAATCAAAGAAGAAATAATTAAATTAGATATCATTGAAGATTATATAAATGATGTTTTACAAAAAATAACATTAGATAAACCGGAAAATTTAAAAGTTATAATTGATTGCGGCAATGGCGCTGCTGGATGTGTTGCTCCTGAATTATTTAAAAGACTAGGCTGCAATGTAATTAATCTCTTCCCTGAGATTGACGGCAATTTTCCTAATCATCATCCAGATCCGGGAAAGCTTGCAAACCTTCAGGACCTGATTAAATCGGTTAAATCTGAAAATGCTGATCTTGGTCTTGCATTTGATGGTGATGGCGACAGAGTTGGATTAGTTACCGAAAAAGGAAATGTGGTTTTTCCAGATAAAATTATGATGCTTTTTGCTAAAGATATATTAGCAAGAAACAATGGCGGTCAAATTATATTTGATGTGAAGTGCTCAAACTTACTTGCAGAAATTATTAAAACAAATGGTGGAGAGCCAATTATGTCACCCACCGGACATTTCCATATAAAAAATAAGCTTAGAGAAACAAATGCTTTGCTTGCAGGAGAAATGAGTGGTCATATATTTTTTAATGATGATTGGTATGGATTTGATGATGGTCACTATGCAGGAGTAAGAATAATAGATTTAATTAATAGATCAAATTCCTCAATAGATGAAATGATTTCTGAATTACCAAAATCATTTTCTACACCCGAACTTAATATCTATGCGAGTGATGATAGTAAGTTTGATATTGTTAAAAAGTTTGCAGAGGAGTGCTCTTTGGATGGAAAGAAAATAACAATTGATGGTTTAAGAATTGAATTCAGTAATGGATGGGGTTTATTAAGAGCATCAAATACAACTCCTAAACTAGTATTAAGATTTGAAGGTTCTAGTGAAATTGATCTTAATGAAATACAAGAAAATTTTATGAATGAATTTAAAAGAATATGTCCTGAAATTGATCCAACTATGCATTAGAATGAATTAAAACTACTATTTAAAAATTGAAAGGCGATAGAAAACAAATAATACTTCAATCACTAGCTGGGCTTCTAGAAGAAAGAAACTTATCAAAAGTAACTACAGCTATTTTAGCTAAAAAATCAGGAGTAACTGAGGCGGCCTTATACAGGCATTTTCCTAGTAAAAGATCAATATTTTCTGAACTCTTTAGGTTTTGTGATGATGCTATTTTTTCTAAATGTTCTGAAATTAGAAAAACTGATCTTAGTTCTGAAGAGAAAATAAAAAATATATTTCTATTTTTTATTATATTTCTTGAAAAGAATAAAGGTTTTGCAAGAATTTTATCCAGAGAAGCACTCAGTTCTGATGAGCAAAACGTAACAGATGCAGTAAATCAATTTTTTGAGAGATTGGAGTTAAATATTAAACAAATATTGGCTGAAGATCCTAATAAACTTATTGTTCAACCAGGTATATCTGCTCAATTAATAGTTACTTTGTTAGAGGGAACTGTATCTAGGTATATACGCTCTAAATTCAAAGAAGCTCCTTCGAGTTATTCTGAAAATATATGGAAACTGGCAGTCTTAGCAACTTTTAAAGATTAATTAGGAATATTCTCGTTGAGAAATAATTCAAAATAAGTATTTATATCACCAGAATTTGCAATTTCTCCAGTTGATTTATTTACCCTTACATAAGATATACCACTTGGAATTTTAACTTCTGATTCAGGTAAATTCTCTAATGCCAAACTCATATAATCGACCCAAATTGGAAGAGCGATACTTGAGCCATATTCATTATCACCAAGAGAAGTAAAATCATCAGTACCAACCCAAACAGTTGTAACAAGATCATCATGAAAGCCTGAAAACCAAGTGCTTTTTGCATCATTGGTTGTTCCTGTTTTTCCTGCAATATCTGATCTTTTTAAGATGCTAGTTTTACGACCAGTAGACCCTCTTCGAGTATGTTCCCTTAAAATATCTTTAACAATATGCGTTACTCTTTCGTCTACAACCCTCTCAGAATTAGATACCTCTTTGAGCAGACTATACGGCTTTTTAGCCTCTAGCTCTGTAGTATTCAACCAAGGAAATGCTGTCATATTGGAAGTTATATCTGTTGCTTTATTCTCATCAAGATTTTTATGCAAAAAAACTTGATTTCCATTCCTATCTAGAATTTTTGATACATAGTGTAAATCTACCAAGTAACCATTATTGGCTATCACGCCATAAGATCTTGCTACTTCAGCTGGTGAAAAATTTCCTGATCCAAGCGCTAAAGATAAATCATTTGGGAGCCTATCTCTTTCAAAGCCAAACTTAGATATATAATTATTTGCTTTTGAAATACCTAGCTCCCTTAAAAGCTTAATAGATACAATATTGAGAGATTGAACCAACCCCTCTCTTAATCTAGTTGGTCCATAAAACTTTCCAGTATAATTTTCTGGTCTCCAAAAACTTTCAAGATTCTCATCATTAAATATTATTGGTGCATCATTAATAAGAGATGATGGATTGTAATTATTTGCAAAGGCAGATGCATACACAAATGGTTTGAAGCTTGAGCCAGTTTGAGGAAACGACAGTCTAACTCGGTCAAAAAGACCATCATTAAAAGATGAACCTCCTACATAACTTGAAATACTCCCTGTGATTGGATTTATAGAAATAAGTGCAGCCTCAGCCAAAGGAATTTGATCTAAAAAGATACTATCTTGCGTAGCTTTGAGATAAATGAAGTCGCCTGGTTTAATTAAATCATAAAAATTCTGCGGTGCTGATCCTCTTGAATTAATAGATATATACCTTCTCGCCCATTTATAAATTTCATCATTCCATTCAAGAATTACAATTTTAAGATCTTCATTTAGGTATTTAAAATTATCTTCATTTACATCAATAACTATCCCTCTTTGATGAGAATGCATAAAAATATTAGAATCAAAAGTATTTCTTACTCTAATAATTAGAGTGTCTTTTATATCTAAAAAATCAAAACTTTCTTCGAGTCCTTCTGTAAGAGGAGAGTAATTAAGATTTGATAAAGCATCTAAATCCTCTATAGAAAATATCTCTAAATAATTATTTTTTGAACGCCATCCGTGCCTTTTATCATATTCTGATAATCTTTCCGATATACTTTCTATTGCTTTACTCTGAAGTTTTGAGTCTATTGTTGAATAGACTTTCCAGCCCTCACTATAGGCTCTTAAGCCATATCTATTTATGACCTCTTGTCGAATTAATTCAGCTAAGTGTCGTGAATCTAGATCATAAGACTTGATATTCTTTGAAATATTTACAGGCTCAGATACGGCCACTAAATAATCCTCATGACTTATATACTTTAGTTTTAGCATTCTTCCAAGAATCCAATTTCGTCTTGATTTTGTTCTTTCTGGAGCTCTTATAGGATTTACTCTTGATGGAAGCTGCGCTAATGAAGCAATCAAGGCGCTTTCTGCAAGAGTCAACTCTTTAGAGGTTTTACCAAAATAAGTATCAGCGGCGGATTCAATTCCATAGGATCTATTTCCTAAAAAGATACTATTTACATAAAGTTCAAAAATTTCAGTTTTATTGGCCGAGCTTTCAAGCTGATAGGCAAGAAAAATTTCTTTCAATTTTCTTATTACTGTTTGATCTCTTGTTAAGACATATCCTCTCACAACCTGCATAGTGATAGTTCCACCACCACCAAAGCATCCATTTGGACCAATGCATCTTACAAAAGATCTAATAATTCCTGTGTAACTGATGCCTTGATGTTTAAAGAATCCATTATCTTCTGCAGCTAAAAAAGCATTTTTAAGATTATTTGGTATTTCATCAAAACTGATTGGTCTTCGTTTTTTTTCTCCAAACTCTCCTATAAGAACACCATCATTGGTATAAATCTTTAAGGGTATTTGAAGTTGGGATTGATTTACTAAGCTGATCTCAGGTAAATCAGGTTTTAAATAAAGAAAAATGATTAATGTTGTTAATATTCCAAGGCTTGTCACAGCCATGCTAGACCAGAATAAAAACTTAATTACTTTTGCCATAACTTTAAAAATTGATTGTGCATATTTTAATCTAAGATTTAATGAATATATCTTTTATTGCACTAAAAGACTATTTTATAGAGTTCAATGTTAAAATCCTTCCCATAATATGAATATTTTTATAGTTGGTCCTATGGGATCAGGAAAATCAACAGTTGGCAAAATTATTGCTAGTGAATTATTTTTGTCTTTTTTAGATACAGATGATGAAATCGAAAAAGGTACAGGCGTTACTATTGATTGGATATTTGATCTTGAGGGTGAAGAGGGTTTTAGAAAAAGAGAAAGTTCTGTGTTAAATGATTTAGCTGGAATGAATTCTATTGTTCTTTCGACTGGTGGAGGTATCATTTTATCTGATGTAAATAGAGATCTTTTGTCAGCAAGAGGAACGGTTTTTTATTTAGATACGCCAATTGATGTTCAGCTAGATAGGACTTCTAAAGATAAAGACAGACCTCTTCTTAAAGATGGAGATCCAAGAAAAATCTTAACCGACCTTCATGAAAAGAGAGAAAGTTTATATCAAAGTGTTGCTGACTATATCGTAGAAACCTCAAACAAAAGTAGTCAAGAAGTTGCTAATGAGATTATTAAATTAGTTAAGAACTATGGCTAAATCTATTTTAGTTGGTAAAAAACCTACTAATTATGAGGTTGAAATCTTAGATAAGCCCATATCTAAAAGAAATATCTCTCTAGCAATCAAACCATACAATAAAATACTTATAGTTTCTGATGATGGTATTCCTAAGAAATATCTACTTGAAATAAAGAAACTTATTCCAAGCTCTAAAACAGTTCATGTCTATATTCTTCCTGCTGGAGAGAAATCTAAATCAATAAAATCTTTCAATTTAATTCTTGAAAACCTAGCATCTCTTAAGTTTGACAGAACAGACTGTTTGATTGCTCTTGGAGGAGGAATGGTTGGAGACATTACTGGTTTTGTTGCCTCTACATATCTTCGAGGCATAGATTTTATTCAAATTCCTACAACACTTTTATCACAAGTTGATTCTTCAGTTGGTGGCAAGACGGCAATAAATATTGCACAGGGAAAGAATCTAGTAGGAGCTTTTTATAATCCTAAAAAAGTACTCATATCATTAGATTATCTAAAAACTTTATCAGACAAAGAATATAAATCTGGTTTAGGTGAAGTTATAAAATATGCATTTATTTTAAATAAAAAACTTCATAAAATTTTAAAATCTAATACAGGGTTAGTTCTTTCTAGAGATCTCAAAATCCTTGAAGAGATTGTCTACGAATCAATTAAGACTAAAGCAAAAATTGTTACACAAGATGAGAAAGAAAATGGAGTCAGAGCTCTACTTAATTTTGGGCATACTTTTGGTCATGCAATTGAAGCTAAAAATAATTATAAAGGCATCTCGCATGGGGAAGCGGTTGTATTAGGGATGGTAATTGCTTCTGAAATTTCTTATCTTGAAAATTATATTAATGAAAAAGATTTAGATGAAATTAAACATTTAATTACCTCATTGGGATTAAATCCAAATTTTAAAAAATATACTTATGCTGAATTAAAACCCTACCTGATGAATGATAAGAAGGTGTCTAAGGGTAAGTTAAATTTAATATTACTCAATAAAGTAGGTAATGCTTTTAAAACAAATGAATTTAACAATCTAAATTTATTAAAAGCCTTTAAAAAATAAACTATGCAGCATTCGCTGTAGTAGCTTTTAATAAATCTTTAACATTTAGCGCTACTGGTGAAACTAGCCAAAAAAGTTGTTCATATTTATCGAAATCGTCATACATTTCTTTGGATCTTAAGCTTTTAGTCTCTTGATAGTGATTTAATATAATTTCTTTTAAATGTTTTCTATGAGATTCCATTTCCTCATTAATAATTCTATCTATATTTACTAGACCTCTATTACATTTATCAAAGAAGGTTCTATCCTCATCTAAAACATACGCAAAGCCACCCGTCATACCAGCACCAAAATTTCTACCTACTGGGCCTAAAACGGTAACCTGGCCTCCTGTCATGTATTCGCAACAATGATCTCCAGCTCCCTCAATTGTAGCTTTTGCTCCTGAATTTCTAACTGCAAATCTTTCACCAGCTGAGCCAGCAACATATATTTCCCCACCTGTCGCACCATATAAACAAGTATTACCAACTAAAGTTGTCTCACTACTTTGTGCGTAATGACTTGTATTTTTAATGACTATTTTCCCACCATTCATTCCCTTTCCAACATAGTCATTAGCATCTCCATCTAAAACTATATTTAAACCACTTGCATTCCAACAACCAAAACTTTGACCTGCAGAACCTTTAAAGTTAAGAGTTATTGGTTTCTCTAATCCAGATTCACCAAATGTATTAGCTATAAATCCAGATGCCGAAGCTCCTATAGATCTATCTGTATTCATTATTTTGTAATCAAATGATTCTGTCTTGCCTGCTTTTATACATGGCTTTATATCTTTTAATATTTTCTTAGCAAGAGTACCTTTGTCCCATGGATCATTTTGTTTTACTTGGCAATAATAAGGCTCTTTAATAGTTTTATTTTGATACAGTAGATCTTCAAGATTTACTTTTTTATACTGAGATTCCATATCTTTAATTACATTTAAGTATTCTGTTTGCCCAATAATATTCTCTAATTTAGAGACCCCCATTTCACTTAAATGTTTTCGTACATCATCAGCTATAAATTTAAAATAATTTACAACTTTTTCTTTCTCACCAATAAAATGATGATTAATAATGTCTTTTCTTTGAGTGGCAACTCCTGTTGCGCAGTTATTAAGATGGCATATTCTTAAATATTTGCATCCCATAGCTATCATTGGGCCTGTTCCAAAACCAAATGATTCTGCTCCAAGAACAGCAGCTTTAATTACATCTAATCCAGTTTTCATTCCGCCGTCTGTTTGGAGTCTAATATTTCCTCTTAAGCCACTTTCACGGAGAGCTTGATGAGCTTCTGCTAAACCAAGCTCCCATGGTGAACCGGCATATCTGATTGAAGATAAGGGGCTTGCCCCCGTTCCTCCATCATGTCCTGATATCGTAATTAAATCTGCATAAGCTTTAGCTACTCCTGCAGCGATAGTCCCTACTCCGGGTTCTGATACTAGTTTTACCGAAACTAAGGCTTTTGGATTTACTTGTTTAAGATCATAAATGAGTTGCGCCAAGTCTTCAATTGAGTAAATATCATGATGAGGTGGGGGAGATATCAAAGTAACTCCTGGAGTTGAATATCTCAATTTAGCAATTAATTTATTTACTTTTCCACCAGGCAATTGACCACCCTCTCCAGGTTTAGCTCCTTGTGCAATTTTAATTTGTAGCACTTCAGCATTTACTAAATAATGAGGTGTCACCCCAAATCTCCCTGAGGCTATTTGTTTAATCTTAGACATTTTATCTGTGCCATATCTTTCGACAGCTTCGCCGCCCTCTCCAGAATTTGACCTACCGCCTATGGAATTCATAGCTTGAGCTAGAGTCTCATGAGCGTCAGGTGATAAAGCACCCAGGCTCATTCCAGCTGAATCAAATCTTGTTAAGATTGATTTTTGATCTTCTACACTTTTTATAGAAATTGGGTTTTCTTTTTTTACTTCCAATAAATCTCTAAGCATTGCTGGTGGTCTAGTATCTACAAGCCTGGAATACTCTTGATACAAATCAATTGAATTTGAAGAAACTGCCTCTTGTAGTTTTTTAACTATCTCAGGATTATATGTATGGTATTCGCCGCCATGAATGTATTTTAATAAGCCACCAACATTCATATCTGATAGATTGGATCTGGCATAATCATCTAACTTTCTAAGTGATTTATCTAAATCTTTAAAACTTTTTCCCTCAATTCTACTAGTGGTATTAGTAAAGCAAGTTTCAACAATTTGAGTATTTAAGCCAACTATTTCAAAAAGTTGTGAGCCTCTATAACTAGATATAGTAGAAATTCCCATTTTTGAAATTATTTTTAACAATCCTTTATTAATTCCTTTTCTATATCTTGCGCAATTCTCGTTTGCATCGCCCTTCAACTCATTTTTATGAGTTAAATCTAAGATACTTTGATAAGCAAGCCATGGAAATACTGCCGTGGCTCCGAAACCAATCAAGCATGCGATATGATGAGTATCTCGAGCAGATGCTGAACTAACAATCAGATTTGTATCTGCTCTTAACCCAAGCCTAACAAGCTCTTGGTGAACAGCCCCTAAGCCCAATAAAGCATTAAGAGGGAGTTGCCCCTTCTTTGGAAGATGCTCATCTAGATGAATAATTGATGCGCCAGACTTAACAGCATTTACAACATCAGTCTTCAGTAATTTTATTGCTTTCTTGAGACTTATTGATTTATCAAAAGATAAAGAAAATTCAGCAACTTTAAAATATTTATTTTCTAATATCGTAGCTAGTTTTCTGTGTGAGAGTAATGGCGAAGATGTAATTAATCTTTTTGCATGCTCAGCTGTTTCTTCATATACATTTAATTCAGGCCCAAAACATGTTTCAAGAGACATAACACTTTTTTCTCTTAAAGAGTCAATTGGGGGATTGGTTACTTGAGCAAATTGTTGTCTGAAAAAGTCATATAACTGTCTATGCATTTTTGACATGACTGCTAAGGCAGTATCATCGCCCATTGAGCCAGTGCCTTCTTGAGAATCAACTGCCAAAGGTTTTATAACCGAGCTTCGCTCCTCTTTAAATAAAAGAAATAATTTTGATGCAGTTAAAAAATCTTTTTGTGATATTTTTTTTAAGCCAGGACCACCAAAATCATTTAAAGAAGATTCAATATACACAGCATGTTTCTTTAACCACTTTCTGTAAGGGTTCTGAGTTTTGAGATGATTGTCTATATATTCTTCATCATGAAGTTCACCAGTTTCAGTATTAATAGCTAATATTCCACCTGGCTTGACTCTTCCTTTTGTAAGGATAGATAAATCATCAGTTGGATTAACCCCAGTCTCTGAAGCAACGGTAATTAAACCTTCTTCATCTATTTGATATCTAGCAGGTCTCAATCCATTTCTGTCTAAAACACAGATAGCCCACTTTCCATCAGTCATTACTATTCCTGCAGGGCCATCCCATGCTTCCATGTGCATGGAGTTATATTCATGAAATGATTTTATTTCTGCATCAAGAATTTGCCCATTCTGCCATGCAGGAGGAAGAACCATTCTTATAGCTCTAAATATATTAATTCCACCTTTTGCTAATAACTCAACCATATTATCTAAAGAAGAGGAATCAGAGCCAGATTCATTAATTAAATGTTTAAACTGTGATAGTTTTGGTATTAGAGGAGTAATAAATCTTGGTTTTCGTGCTTTTGCCCAGTTTCTATTACCTCTAATAGCATTAATTTCACCATTATGTGCTAATAACCTAAAAGGTTGAGCTAAGTACCATCTTGGGCTGGTATTAGTAGAAAATCTTTGATGAAAAACACAAATCGATGCTACGAAGTTCTTTTGACGTAAGTCTTTATAAAATAAATCTATGGCATCTGGAAGCATTAAGCCTTTATAAACAATTGTTTGGCTAGACATGCTGCATACATACAATAATTCATCATCATCAAATATAACTTCAATAAATTTTCTTGCCTGCAAAAGAGCTGATTCAAATAATTCTTCTGAAAGATCATCTTGCATCGGCGATATAAAAAGTTGGTATATTTTTGGCAAGCAATCTAAAGCAATAGGTCCTAAAATATCAACATTAATAGGAACAAGTCTTGTTGTATCTAATCTTAAGCCTTCTTTTTTTAAAATATTATTTAACTTGGGGGGAAGCTCTTTTAGTGAAGAGTCTAGAAATAGTTGGGCTACAGCAAAATATTTTGGCAATACAAGGTTTTGCTCTTTAAGAATTGAATCTCTAAAAAAACCATGATCTAGATTAAAAAGAAGCCCGCAACCATCTCCGGTTTTCCCATCTGAACCTATGCCACCACGATGCTTCATACTTTTAAGTGCATTAATAGATTTAGTAATTACAGAATGAGATCTAATGCCATTACGATTAGTAATTAAACCAAAACCGCAGTTATCTTTAAAACTATTATCTTTATATAGTCCGGGCATTTATGTTAATGGTGTGAGTTAATTGTTGATAATATCATAAAAGTGTCATACTGTGTCATACTTAAATGACTCAAAAAAACAAACAATACAAACTAGAAAAAGGTTTGATGCTCTTTACGCAACCGCGTTCTCCATATTTTTATGGAAAAATTAGATTTAATAAAAAATATTTAACAAAGTCATTTGCGCCTATTATTTCTCGTGCTGATGCAGAAATAGAACTCTATGCTTGGAGGGATAGTCTGTATCAGACTGAAATACCTAATACTAAGATTCCATCGGAAGAATTAGGTGCTAGAAGTAAATATATCGAACATGAAGAACTTGCTAATGACTTTCAATTTCTTGAAGTTGGAAGATTTGATCCACAAAAAAAGAGTCTAGAAGAGAGAAAAATTAGTTTTGTTGAGATATATGGTGAATATAATCAAACTGAAGCCTCTAACCAAGCCCATAGATGTTTAGATTGTGGAAACCCCTATTGTGAGTGGAAGTGTCCGGTTCATAACTATATACCTGACTGGCTAAAACTTGTTAATGAAGGCAATATCATTGAGGCTGCTGAATTATGTCATCAGACAAATAGTTTGCCTGAGATGTGTGGAAGAGTATGCCCGCAAGATAGATTGTGTGAAGGCGCATGCACGCTTAATGATGGTTTTGGTGCAGTAACAATTGGCTCAACTGAGAAATATATTACTGATAAAGCTTTTGAGATGGGATGGAAGCCTGATATGTCATACAGAACTTGGACAGATAAAAGGGTGGCTATTATTGGAGCAGGCCCAGCTGGCATTGCTTGTGCAGATGTTTTAACAAGATCTGGTGTTAAAAGTCATGTCTATGATAAATATGAAGAGATTGGTGGTTTATTAACTTTTGGAATACCTGAGTTCAAATTGGAGAAAAAGGTTGTGCAAAAAAGAAGGGAAATTTTAGAAGGCATGGGTGTTGAATTCTTTTTAGGCAAGGAGGTAGGTAAAGATATTCAGTTTAAAGAGCTTTATGAAAATTACGATGCTGTTTTTTTAGGCATGGGTACCTACACATCTTTGGAAGGCGGCTTTAAGGGTGAAAAGCTACCCAATGTATTTAAAGCTCTAGATTATTTAATTTCTAGTACTAATAGATTATTAAAAATAGAAAAAGATAAAGAGAATTTTATTAATCTAAAAGGTAAAAATGTCGTTGTACTTGGGGGTGGAGACACAGCAATGGATTGTAATAGGACGGCTGTAAGACAGGGAGCAAAATCAGTTAAATGCTTATATAGAAGAGATGAAAAAAATATGCCAGGCTCTAAAAGAGAAGTTACTAATGCAAAAGAAGAGGGAGTTGAATTTCAATTTAATATCCAGCCAATAGAAATTATGGGCAATAAGGATGTTAAAGGTATAAAAGTAGTAAGAACAGAATTGGGTGAGCCTGATCAAAACGGAAGAAGAGTTCCAATTCCTATTCCTGGATCTGAAACTATTATAGAAGCTGATGCAGTTATTATAGCTTTTGGTTTTCGAGCTAGTCCCTCTGAGTGGTTTAAAGACTTCAATATCAATACTCAAAATAATGGACTTGTATTAGCAGCAGAAGATCAAGAATATAAATTTCAAACCTCTAATAACAAGATATTTTCTGGTGGTGATATGGTTAGAGGATCAGACTTGGTGGTGACTGCTATATGGGAAGGTCGCGAAGCGGCTAAAAGCATCATAGAATACGTATCATAATGTTAGATCAATCCTTATTTTTAAGAGCTTTAAACAAAAAAACCAATTCAGTACCTCCTATTTGGTATATGCGTCAAGCAGGAAGATACCTACCAGAATATAGAGCTGTAAGATCAAAATTTAAAAATTTTCTGGATATGTGCAAGAATCCAGATGTCTGTTGCGAGCTAGCTTTGCAACCTATTGATAGATTTAATCTTGACGCAAGCATACTGTTTTCAGATATCTTGACCATCCCTGATGCTTTTAATCTAGGTGTTGAATTTAAAGAGGGAGAAGGTCCTGTTTTTAATAATCCCATAAGAAATATTGAAGCTATTGCTAATTTACCTTCGTTTGACCCTCAAGAACTTTCCTATGTTTATAAGTGTGTCAGTAATATTAGGGGCGCCCTTCCAACCAGTCTTCCTTTAATAGGTTTTTGTGGAAGTCCTTGGACTCTTGCTGCCTATTCTATAGAAGGAGGCTCATCAAAAGATTTTGCCTTTACAAGGAATTTTATTTCTGAGAATCCTAAGGAAACTCAACATCTTTTAGGGGTATATACAGATGCTTGTTTTGAATATTTAAAAGAGCAAGTATTGGCAGGTATTGATGCAATCCAAATCTTTGATTCTTGGGCAGGCCTCTTAGGCAAAGAGGACTATAAAGTATTTTCACTTAATTATATTAATGATCTTGTTCAACAACTTAAAGAAGATGATGTTACTAAAGATACTCCTGTGATTATATTTGCTCGTCAACCAAAGGGTGGGATTGAGCAACTAAGCGCCTGCAAGCCTGAGTGTATTAGTTTGTATTGGGATGAATCTATTGAAGATTCAATTCATATTCTAAAAGGTAATACTGCTATACAGGGCAACCTTAATCCTTTAATTTTAAAGGAAGAAAATTCCATTATTTATAACGAACTTAAAATCATGCTGGATAAGTTTAAAGACTATCCTGGTTATATCTTTAACCTAGGGCATGGCATTACGCCTGATATTAATCCAGATAAGATTAAGTTTGTAACCGATACCGTTAGAGAGTTATAAGTCTACTTTTTTGATTTAGGCTTATCCCATAAACGCATAAGGCCCTCTTGGACACAAGAAGCAACGAGTTGACCTTTTTTATTGTAGATAGATCCTCTAGAAAAACCTCTAGAATTACCTGATACAGGGCTATCTATGTGATACAAAAGCCAGTCACTAAAATCTAATTTACTATGAAACCAAGTAGCATGATCCAAACTAGCACTTTGGAGTAGTGGAGACATAAAATTTAATCCATGAGGATTATTAGCTGTTCCTAACAAGCCCATATCAGATGCATATAAAAGAAGTGCTTGATGAATTTTTTCATCTTTTGGCATTGCTCCATCAGGCTTCATCCATGTATTTTTATAAGGAGGAGCTTTCTTTGGATTTAAAAAATCTTGATCTTCAACTGGTCTCATCTCAATTTCTCTTTCTCTTAAAAACATAGGTAAGTATTTTTTATCAATTTTATGACTTATTTTTTTTCTATGCTCCCATTCATTTAAAAGACCTTCTGGGCCTGGAACATCAGGCATATCAATTTGATGAGTTAGACCTTTTTCTCTTTTTTGAAAAGATATTGATGAGTTAAATATAGCTTCTCCATCTTGAATTGCTCGAACTCTTCTAGTTGAGAAGCTTCTTCCATCTCTAATTCTATCGACATCAAAGACTATTGGCTTATCCATCTGCCCTGGTCTTAAAAAATATCCATGAAATGAATGAGCTAAATGTTTTTTCTCTATCGTTTCATAGGCTGCTATAAGTGTTTGAGCCATAACCTGACCACCAAAAATTCTTGCCCAACCAACACTTTGACCAGTCCAAGTAAAAATATCTCTATCTATCTTATTAAGCTTGAATAGACTTAATCTATCTTCTAAAAGTGGGAGTGAATTATCTGATTTCTTATTCATATTGCGATGAGCTGTTTTATAATAATACTAATCTTACAATGATTAACAAAAAACTAGAACTTTGCATTCTCAAAAGGTAGGATACTTATCTTCAAAAAAGAAAAATTATGATAATAGACGAAAAAATAGAATTACCTAAAAAAGCTGATATTAAAGTCAAGGTGTCTGATCTGTTTGGGTTTCCATCAGAACTTACTGTTTCTGCATATAAAGAAAGGACTCAGTGGGTTCCTGAAATAGATAAATCATATAAATTTGATCCTGAAACAACATTAGCAATTCTTGCTGGATTTGAGCATAACCGTAGAGTTATGATTCAAGGTTTTCATGGAACAGGAAAGTCAACGCATATAGAACAAGTTGCAGCTAGGCTAAATTGGCCCTGTCTTAGAATTAATTTAGATAGTCATATATCTAGAATTGATTTATTGGGCAAAGATGTCATTAAGCTTCAGGATGGAAAGCAGATTACTGATTTTAAGGAAGGCTTGCTTCCTTGGTCTATCCAAAATCCAGTAGCTTTAGTTTTTGATGAATATGATGCTGGAAGACCTGATGTGATGTTTGTAATCCAAAGAATATTAGAAGTTGAAGGTAAGCTTACTTTGCTTGATCAAAATAAAGTTTTATCTCCACATCCATCTTTTAGGCTTTTTGCTACTACTAATACAGTTGGGCTTGGCGACGTTACTGGCCTCTATCACGGAACCCAACAAATCAATCAGGGTCAAATGGATAGATGGCATATCTTAACTACACTGAACTATTTATCTGAGAAGCAAGAATTTAATGTTGTGAGCTCTAAGTTAAAAAGCTTTAAATCTGCAAAAAATAAAAAACTTTTAACTCAAATGATTCAATTAGCAACACTAACTCGCGAAGGTTTTGCTAATGGCGATATTTCAACATTGATGTCTCCAAGAACCGTTATCTCATGGGCGGAAAATTGGGTAATTTTTCAAGATATTAAAAAATCTTTCTCTATTACCTTTCTTAATAAATGTGATGATACCGAAAAGCCAATTATCGCTGAATACTTTCAACGCTGTTTTGGTGAAGACCTTGAGGAAAGTCACAACCCTCATACAAAATAAATATGGCCTGGGTAAAGGATAGAGAAAACCTTCATATTGCAGCAATATCCTCTGCAAAAGCTATTTCAAAAAATAAAGAGTTAGCTTCAAAAAATACAACTTCCAATAGATCTCCTAATCTAGGAGAAATATCTTTAACATCAGCACCGCGCTCTTCTGCAAAAATAAATGCATGGAGGGGTGAGGCCGATTTTCAAGCATTTTGGAATCTTTATCATCAAGATTTAGAAGTATTGCCTTTAAAAAAAGATGCTAGAGAAATCTTTAAAGAACTGGAATTATCTAGAGTTGAGATATTGGGCGGCAAAAAATATAAAGGTGCTAAACAAAATATTATTTCTCATATTGAGCAAAAGAGTTCTGAATTAATAAACGAAAAAATTCAAAACCAAATACCTTTTGCTGTAAACCTGTGGCTTAAACATGTAAGTGGTTATAAATTCTCAGGTGCGGCTAAAGAAATTGTTACTAACTTTAAAACTGTATTTTTACCAGAAGATAATTTAACTCTTCATGATAATTTTATTAAAAATCTTGATGATCAGTCTGCCTTTGAAAAAGAATCATTGAATCTATTACGTCAACTCAATTTATTAAAAGAGCATTCTAATGATTCAATGGAGGAAGATGATGATGTTGAATCTCCAGGATCTATGGAGCAAGACAATGCAGAGCTAACCGAATCAGGCATGGAGATTGAATCAGAGAATATTACTGAGACTTTGGATGCTGTTGATGATGTGAATGATGATCTTTTACAAGAAGCATCTATAGACATGGATGCTAAATCTATAGAGGAAGAAATTGAACTTTCTGGAAGCTATAAGGACATCGAAACAGAGAAAACTAAAATCCCCTACTCAATTTTTACTACAAAATTTGATGAAATTATTGAAGCAAAAGATCTCTCTACTAGAGAAGAGGCTTTACGATTAAGAAACCAATTAGATAATCTTATAAAACCTCATCTAACCACTATAGGCAAATTAGCTAATAGACTGCAAAGACTTCTTTTATCTAAACAAAATACGAGTTGGAATTTTAATCTAGAGGAAGGTGTGCTTGATACTGCAAGACTAAGTAGAGTTGTAACTGAACCTGGTGCTCCTCTTAGTTTTAAAGAAGAAACTGAAAAAGATTTTAAAAATACTGTTGTGAGTCTTTTAATAGACAGTTCCGGATCCATGCGAGGTAGATCTATAAGTCTAGCTGCTATCTGTGCAGATATTATTGGGAGTACGCTTGAAAGGTGCTCTATTAAAACTGAAGTATTAGGATTTACTACTAAAAACTGGAAAGGTGGTGAATCTAAGAAACTTTGGTTAGCTAATGGAAGTCCTGGAAATCCTGGAAGATTAAATGATATTAGGCATATTATTTTTAAGAATGCAGATAATTCATGGAGAAGAGCAAGGAGATACTTTGGAGTCATGCTAAGAGAGGGCTTACTCAAAGAGAATATTGATGGTGAAGCTTTATCTTGGAGTTTTCAAAAGTTATTAAAAAGACCAGAAGAAAGAAAAATACTTATTGTTATTTCTGATGGTGCTCCAGTCGACGACTCTACTCTTTCAACTAATCATCCTCTATTTTTAGATGATCATTTACGAACTATTATTAACTCAATTGAGGAAGATAATAAAATTGAACTCTTGGCAATAGGAATTGGCCACGATGTTTCAAAATATTATAAAAGAGCCATCACTATTAATAGAGCAGAAGAGTTAGGTGAAGTTTTACTTGAAGAGCTAACTGAGCTTTTTAAAAATTAGAAATTCCTATAGAATATGGTACAAGGTAGTATAGATACCTGCAGATTTAAGAATAATTAAGGGAAAATTATGAAAATAACTCACACAGATGGACCACCTAAAGATTTACTATATTTTGATGAAGAAATGGATCTCCAGCAAAAAGATGTTGAAGATGTAGCTGAAATTTTTAAAACCCCTTTAACAGGATCATATAACTGGGACTATACGGTCTCTGATAATAGGATTAAAAGGCTCTATGAGCTTGGAAAAGAGCTTAACTGGAATGGTTCCCTTGATTTAAATTGGGACTACACTCACCCTGCAGATGAAAAATTAGTGGAAGCTGATGAGGATTTACCTCATGAAACTTTAGAAGCTTATGTGAATCTTACTGAAGAAGAGAAGATTGAGTTTGATAGACATGACACTGCTGAACTTTTAAGCCAATTTTTACATGGCGAGCAAGGCGCTCTCTTGGTTGCTTCTCAGCTGGTATCATGTGCACCAACATACAATGCTAAGCTTTATGCAGCATCTCAAACATTTGATGAAGCTAGACATGTTGAAGTCTTTAATAGATATCTCCAAGAAAAAATCGGAGTTCATTATCCAATCAATCCAAATTTAAAAGCACTTTTAGATAAAATCTTAACTGATGAAAGATGGGATCTAAAATTTATAGGCATGCAAATTATCATTGAAGGTCTAGCATTGGCTGCTTTCCAGATGTTAAAAATGTTAACTAAAGATCCTTTATTAAAACAACTACTTCACTATGTAGTTAGAGATGAAGCTAGGCACGTAACCTTTGGTATTAATTACTTAGAAGATTTTATTAAAACTTTAACTCCTGAAGAAATTGAAGAGAGAGCTGAGTTTGCGTATGAGGCATGTGTTATTTCAAGAGAAAGACTTATTAATACAACAGCTATGCAGAAGTACTTAAAGATGTCAGAAGAAGAAGCAAGAGAGTTCTCCCTAAGCACTAGTGCAAATGCTACTTTTAGAAACTTCTTATTTTCAAGAGTGATTCCAAATCTTTCTAGAATTGGCTTATTAACAGACTCAGTAAGGCCTAAATTTGAAGCTTTAGGGTTATTAGAATATGAAAATGCACCTGATGACTTTGAAGTGGATTGGGTTGAACTTGAGAAGCCACTTGAAGATTTCGATAAAATACCTACAGCAGTCTAAGTTACTATTTTTTAGTCTCTTTATCAGTATTAACTGTTATGGAGCTATTACAGTTGTTAGTCCCTCCGATGATCCCTACTCTGCTATTCAAGAAGCTTTAATTCTTGCTGAGCCTGGTGATATTGTTAGATTGACTGCTGGATTCTATGAATTAGAAGATAGTTTATCAATTGATGTAGACAATATTAGGTTTGAAGGTGAAGGTATTGATACAACTATTTTATCTTTTAAAAATCAAAAATCTGGGGCTCAAGGATTATCAGTAACTTCTGACAATGTAGTCTTACAGGACTTTGCAATAGAAGATGCCAAAGGTGATGCTATAAAAGTTAAAGGTGTCGATGGAATTAGTTTTATAAGAGTAAGAACAGAATGGACTGGTGGAGTTAGCTCAGATAATGGAGCTTATGGACTCTATCCTGTCGAATCTAAAAATGTACTTATAGATTCTTGTGTTGCTATAGGAGCATCTGATGCAGGGATTTATGTTGGTCAATCAGAAAATATTATTGTTAAAAATTCTAGAGCAGAATTTAATGTTGCAGGAATCGAAATTGAAAATTCCTATTATGCTGATGTTTTTGATAATCATGCTGAGAATAATACTGGTGGTATTTTAGTTTTTGACCTGCCTGATATACCTCAACAAGGTGGTCATCATATAAGAGTCTTTAGAAATAAATCTATTAATAATAATACTGATAACTTCGCCCCTGAAGGTAATATTGTTGGAGAGGTTCCAAGAGGAACTGGAATCATTATTCAGGCTAATTCACATGTAGAAATCTTTGATAACGACATTGGTGATAATGAAACCATTAATATTGCTGTTGTTACCTATGGTTACGAAACAGAAGATAAAAACTATTATCCACATCCAAAAGCAATTCAAATTCATGGCAATCGATTTGGTAAAACTGGATATAATCCCGACCTAGAGACAGGAGAGCTTGCTAAAATTCTTTATGAATTATCTGAAGGTGATATGCCTGATATATTCTGGGATGGCATTGTTCCCCTTGGACAAATAATATTTGGTCAGCCTGATGAGGATAAGATTGTATTAGGTGATAATGGTGATGCTTCTTTTCTAACAATAAATCCCATTAAATATATGCTACCTTTTTTTGATCCAGTTGAAAGAAGCTATGAAAAATTTACAGGAAAAATAATACCTCTATCTCCAGTAGAATTTAGTGAAACACTCTAAATATCTATTTATAGCTCTTCTTTTTAATCTTTCTAGTTTTCAACCAGCTATTGCCGCTGTAAATGACGCTGTTATTCAAAATAATAAAGTTGCTTCTAAACTTTCAGACTATGGTTTTTTTCAGGAACTCAATTCTCAATCTCCTGCCGAAGGAGTACTACCCTACGAATTAATCACCCCTCTTTTTTCAGATTATGCAGACAAGTTAAGGTTTGTATATATGCCTGCTGAGAGTTTCGCTGAATATAGGCCTAATAAAGTCTTTGATTTTCCTAATGGAACAGTTCTTATTAAAACATTTGCCTATTTGAATGCGCATGAAACTTCAAACTTAGATCCTCAGCTGTTAGAAACGAGGCTTTTGATTAAAAAGCAGGATAAATGGAAAAACGTAAGTTATGTATGGAATGAAGAGCAAAATGATGCATTTTTAAGCATTGCGGGAAAAACTATATCAACTCAGTTTGTTAATAATACCGGTGATATTCAAGATGTCAGGTATAGAGTTCCTAATATCAATCAATGCAAAGAATGTCATCAGTCTGATAAAACCATTCAACCTATTGGTCCTAAAGCTAGAAATTTAAATACATCCATTGCTTACGAAGATGGCTCCATGAATCAATTAATGAAGTGGCACCAGCAAGGCTGGATATCAAAGGATATGCAATTTAAAACTATGGCAGATTGGGAAGATAAATCAGCTTCACTGGATGACAGGGCTAGATCTTATTTAGATATTAATTGTGGCCATTGCCATATTGATGGTGGTTCTGCTGATACAACTGGTTTATATTTAGATTTTAAAGAAAATAGGGAAATACATTTAGGTTACTTTAAGAAACCTATTGCCACTGGCAGAGCTAGTAATGATCTAAGTTACTCTATAGTGCCAGGCAAGCCAGATGAGTCTATTCTGCTTTTCAGAATGCAATCACTGGATCCAGGTATTATGATGCCAGAATCTGGAAGAGCGCTTGAACACAAAGAGGCTGTAGAGCTTGTTGGTAATTGGATTAAAAGCTTATAAAAAGCCTTTTAATTTGTTTAAAAGCCCATAGATATTTAATATAGAGACTTAAGGAGATTTTTTATGTCAAAACATTCAGCAATAAATACATTTGGTCGTTCAGGTAATCCTGCTTTTCGGAAAAACTTTTCTCATGCTGCGGGTTCTATTCCAGCTTCAGAAAGAATGACTCTTGATGGAGCAGTAAATAAAACAGGTATTTTACTTGCTCTTTGTTTTAGTGGTGCCTTTGTAGGCTGGAACGTTCCACTATTAACGATTCCATGTGCACTATTAGGATTTATCTTGGGTATGGTGACAATTTTTAGAAGTCCTGAAAAGGTTGCATCAACAGCTCCCTTTTACGCTTTATCGCAAGGTGTATTTTTAGGTGGAGTAACAATGTATGCTGAAAGCGTCTATCCAGGTATAGCTGTTCAAGCTTTGGGGTTAACTTTTGGTATTATGGCATCTTTATTGTTCTGTTATAAAAGTGGGATTATTAAGCCAACTGAAAATTTTAGACTGATGATTTTCTCAGCGACTGCTGGAATAGCTATTTTATATCTTGTAAGTTTTATTATGTCTATGTTTGGCTCTCCTATAGGATTTATTCATTCTAATGGACTTATGGGAATAGGCTTTTCTGTATTTGTTGTTGGTATTGCTGCGCTTAACTTAGTACTAGATTTTGATTTTATTGAAGAAGGTGCTGAAAAGGGACTCCCTAAATTTATGGAATGGTATGGAGCTTTCTCTCTTATGGTTACTTTAGTCTGGTTGTATCTTGAAATACTTAGATTATTAATGAAGATAAGAAGTAGATAATATGAATACATTTTTCTGGGTTTTAGTTATTGTGGGATCTTTGTTTCTTATAAGTAATTTAGGAAAAGTTAAAGCTTCAAAAAAACAAACAAATCGTGATGATAGAATTAATCGTTTTGGAAGACGTCAGAAACAACCGCAAGGTCAACCAACAATCATAGAGGGTCAGGCAGAGGAAATTAAAGAAGAGGATAAGGATAATACATAAAATGTTTAAAAAAATTAATAAAAGTTTTCATATGATCGTTATTATTTCGATTCTCTCAAGCCAACTAGTGCTAGCAGCTGATAACCCTTCTAATCCAACAATAATACAACCAGGTGCTCCAGGAGAATCTTCTAAAAATCTTGATCCTAAAGCTGCCTCAAATATTGCAGATACTTCTTATATTAAGGCTGACGTCAGATTTCTGCAGGGCATGATTGTCCATCATGAACAAGCAATTTTAATGTCTACTATGGCAGACAAGAGAACAAACAATAAAACTATTGTTGATCTAGCAAAAAGAATAGATGTATCTCAAGATGATGAAATAAATTTTATGGAAAGCTGGCTTGCAGAGCGCAATGAAAATGCAGCTGATATGTCTAAAAAAAATCATATGCATATTAATATGATTGGTATGGCGACTCCAAAGCAGTTAGAGGATCTAGCAGATTCAAAAAGTACTGATTTTGATCGACTCTTTCTTCAACTAATGATTGCTCATCATGATGGCGCTTTAGAGATGGTAAAAGAGCTAAAAAAATATTCAGGTTCTGCTTATGATCCAATATTAAATGAATTTGTTTCTGACTTAGTTAATGATCAAGGGGTAGAAATAGAGAGAATGAATACCATAGCAGTTGGTCTTTCAGATGATCCAAGATCAGGCTTGTCACCAGGTTTATTTTTTGCAGATGAGGCAATAATGAATATGGAATTAGTGACTTCTCTACGAAAACCTGTTGGATTTTTTGATCCAAATAATCCTGAGGAGCGTGGTTCAGAAGATTTAACAAAAAATGAGGATGAAGATAAAGCAATTACAACAGAGGCAGCCTCAAGATCTCTTCGTTCCCCGATGTTAAGTTTTTCCAATACAGATATGGCCTTTAGAGATGATTTGCTTGTAGCTGGTAGCTACCATGGTTTTAATATGTATAAGATTGATAAAGATGGTATTCCAAACCTTTTATCCTCAATAGTATGCCCTGGTGGTCAAGGTGATGTCTCTATAGTTGGAGATTTACTTATTATGTCTGTAGAACAGACTCGTGGTCGAATTGATTGCGGGAGAGAAGGTGTTGGAAGAGACGCAAGTCCGGAACGTTTTAGAGGAATAAGAATTTTTGATATTTCAGATCTTAGTCGTCCAAAACAAGTTGGTGCAGTTCAAACCTGCCGTGGTTCTCATACGCACTCTGTTGTATCTGGTCCCACTGCAGATGGAAAGATTATTATATATAACTCAGGAACTGGCAGTGTTAGAGATGAAGAAGAGTTAGAGCAATGTATAGGAAATATACCTGGTGATGAAAGAACGGCTCTTTTTAGAATAGATGTTATTGAAATTCCAGTATCTGATCCTTCAAAATCGAGAATAGTGAGTAGCCCTGCGGTATTTGCTGACCTTGAAACAGGAGCGCTTGGTGGACTTTGGCGTGGTGGTGACCATGGAGATGAAACTCAGGATACAAATAGAACTGATCAATGTCATGATATTACGGTCTTTCCTTCAGCAAATATAGCTGCTGGCGCATGTTCTGGTAACGGTATTCTTTTTGATATAACTGATCCATATAATCCGAAAAGATTAGATGTTGTAACTGATGAAGGTTTTGCTTATTGGCATTCAGCAACATTTAATAATGATGGAACAAAAGTAATATTCACTGATGAATGGGGCGGCGGCGGTCGTGCTCGTTGTCGAGCTTGGGATCCTCTTACTTGGGGTGCAGATGCTATTTATGACATTGTCGACAATAAACTTGAATTTAGAAGTCACTATAAGATGCCTGCTCCACAACTAGAAACAGAAAACTGTGTTGCTCATAATGGATCTATTATTCCAGTTCCTGGTCGTGATATTTTTGTTCAAGCCTGGTATCAAGGTGGCATCTCAATCATGGATTTCACTGATTCTTCTAATCCACAAGAAATAGCTTATTTTGATAGAGGTCCCATTAATAAGGATATGTTAATTACTGGTGGTTACTGGTCTGCATATTTTTATAAAGGTTACATTTATGGAACAGAGATCATACGTGGACTAGATGTTTTTAAACTAATTCCTAGTGAGTTTTTAAATGAAGATGATATTAGTAAAGCCTCAAAGGCCTACCCAGCATTAGGACCCGGCGTGTTTAATCCTCAACAACAAATACCATTAATCTGGCCTAACGATGCTTCAGATGCATCTCTTTGAATAAAGTAGATAATCTTTAGAAATATGATTGTAGCTTTTGATTTTGGTATTACTAATACAGATCTAGCAATAAAAGATAATTCTATTCAATATTTAAGTGCCCCTTCTGCCTTTAATGGTGAAAATGGAGATTTTAATCTCACAGAACATCATGTGCTCAAGATATTACAAAAATTAAATATTGATATTAAACAAATTAAGTCTATAGGTGTAACAGGTAGTAAATCTGCAGATCTTCCTGATAGCATTTGTAATGTGCCTATTACTAAAATTAATGAAATTGATGCAATTGGTAAAGGTGCAAGATCTTTGTACAAGATAAAAGAAGAATCAGCGCTTGTGGTTAGCTCAGGAACTGGAACAGCATGTGTTCAAATTCAAAATACTTTAACAAATCATCTAGGTGGTATATCTGTCGGTGGTGGTATGCTTGAGGGACTATCAAATCTCATGATCAATAATTCAAATGTCTCTGAAGTTAATGGTTTAGCGTTAAAAGGAGATAGAAAGATTTTAGATATCATGATAGGTGAGGCTGTAAATGAGATTGGAAAACTTAATGCTGAAATTACAGCAGCTAATTTTGCAAAAGCACGAAGTGCATCTGATCATTCAATTGAAAATATATCTGCATCATTATGCAATATGGTTGGTGAGGTAATAGGAACTGTTGCTTATCTAAATGCCCTACTCATTGGCTCTAATAAAGCTTATTTTTTAGGAAGAACTAGTATGCTCAGTGAAGTTAAAAAAGGTATTGATGACCGGTTAGCTTTAGCAGGTATCGAGGGTGTTTATCATGAAGATAGAGGATTTGGAAATGCTATTGGTGTCTTAGCATCTATAGATACATAGGCATACTTTCATCTATAATATCTCTAAGGAAAATTTAAAATGATCATTACTGATAAATCTATAATAATTACTCTGGCTGTGCCGGTCTTCTTGCTATTGATAATAGTTGAATATCTTTATGGATTAAAGGTCGGTAAAAATAATTATAAACTTAGTGATACCTTTACCAGCTTAGGATTAGGCCTTATTAGTAGATTTCCTCCAATGTTAGGTATTGGATTACAGGGCGCAGCATTTGTTTATGTTGGGTCTTATTTAAATCTAAAATTACTTCCACTTGATAGTCCTATCACATGGATTGTAGGCTTTCTTTTGTATGATCTTTCTTACTATTGGATGCATAGAATGCATCATGAGATTAAAGTTTTATGGGCAACTCATAGTGTTCATCATCATGGTGAGGAATATAATCTCTCAACCGCATTAAGACAAACTAGTACTGGTTGGCTTTGGAAATGGATATTTTATATCCCAATGATAATGGTTGGAGTCCCAGGAGAGGTTTTTGTAACTGTTGCAGGTGTTAATCTTGTGTATCAATTTTGGGTTCATACAAAACATATTGGTCATCTTGGAATTTTAGAAAAAATATTTATAACTCCTATGAATCATGGAGTCCACCATGCAAAAAATGCTGAATATATTGATGCTAACTATGGCGGGGTATTTATTATATGGGACAGAATGTTTGGAACTTATATTTCAGAAAGATCGGATATAAAACCTATTTATGGAACTGTAAAGCCTCTAAATAGTTGGAACCCAATTTGGGCAAACTTCCAAGTTTTTTATCAAATGGTTCAAGATACTATTCATACAAAAAGAGTTAGAGATAAAATTAAGATATGGTACGGATCAACAAGCTGGCGCCCTGATGATGTTATTGACAATAAACTAAACCAAAATCCAGCAATGATTAGTGAGAAATATAATCCGCCATTAAGTAAAGAGCAAAAAGTATTTGGGGTCTTTCAGATTTTTTCAATTGTAATATTAGCAGCTTCTGTAATACTCACAGCCGGAAGTCAGACTTATCAAGAAACTGGAATTTTTGGATTAATATTTTTATTAACTGTTATTTTGACGTCTTCAATTCTTCAGAATAAAGAAAATAGTTTTAATACTCAGTTATTTGTATCATCTGGCCTAATTCTACTTATATTTTCAGGAAGCGCTGTAAGTAGTACCTTGATTGCATCACAAATTATAATGATTCATGCATTTATCAATGTTTTATATATAGGCATTGGAATACCTATACAAAGATACACTTTAAAAGAATCTACTAATTAGAATTTGTTACGTCTTTTGCAGGAATGCCAGCAACAGTAAGGCCGGGTTTTACACTTTTTAAAACCAAGCTTCCAGCAGCAATGGTGGAGCCTTCTCCAATTTCAATATTTCCTAAAACTGTACTTGAAGCATATATAGTCGCACCTTGTTTGACATCAGGGTGTCTTTTTCCAGATTCATTACCCGTTCCGCCAAGCGTTACTCCTTGAAATATAGATACTTCTGTTTCGATATTACAGGTTTGACCAATAACGATACCGGTAGCATGGTCCAACATGACTCCGCCTGCAATAGTGGCAGCTGGATGTATATCTATTCCGAAGACCTCTGAGGCTCTATTCTGAAAAAATAATGCCATTGTGTGCCTGTCATTATTCCAAAGACAATTTGCTGCCCTGTGAGTAGCTAATCCCAAAAAGCCTTTATAAAAAAGCAAGGGGGTAGATAAGTAGTCGCAAGCTGGATCATTAGCTTTAAAAAATATTAAATCTTGCTCAAGAGCTGACTCTATATGTTCGCAATCTGTGTAGACTTCTAAGATAAATTTTTTAATATCAGTTGCTGAAAGTGCGTCTGAATGGAGTTTTGAAGATAATATGGAGGCGACAGCAGCTAATAAATCTGCTTGTGAGGATATTAAAGAATGTAAAAATGGTCCAAGACTAGGCTCGGCATCTATACGAAGATCTATTTCTTCTTTTATTGTTTTCCAAAGTTCTCTATCCATAATCAGCGATTATAGACTAGATTAGAAAGCATTATTTATATAAAAGACGGATATAATAAAGTCTAATTATTTTTTATAGGCGGTGACATGACTAGATTCTTTCTTTTTATTTTATTATTAACACCAATCGATTCTCTTTTTGCAGATGAAGGTATGTGGGAGCCATCCCAGCTTCCAAATATTGAAAAAGATATTAGAGCAGCTGGATTTAAAGGTAATATCAAGAAATTTAGTGACTTATTTGAACATCCTTTAAGCGCTATGGTTAGTCTCGGCGGTTGTTCAGCTGCATTTATATCTGATTCAGGCCTTATAGCTACAAACTACCATTGTGTTGAAGGCTCTTATCTACAATTTAATGCTAAGAGAATGGAAGAAGATTTATTTAAAACAGGATTTCTTGCAAGAAGTTTAGATGAAGAAGCGCCATCTGCACCAGGTGCTAGAGTTTATATCACCAAAGAGAGTACTAATGTAACTGCAGCAGTCTTGGAGGGAGCTAGCCAAGCTAAATCTGAAAATGATAGATATAAAATTATTCAATCCAATAGAAAAGAATTAATTAAGGGCTGTGAAACTAGTGAAGAATTTCAGTGTGAGGTGAGGAGCTTTTATTCTGGTGAAACCTATCAATTAATTAAAAAAATGATCATCAAAGATGTGAGATTAGTATATGCGCCACCTCAATCAATTGGTGAATATGGTGGTGAAGTAGATAACTGGATGTATCCAAGGCATACCGGTGACTTTGCTCTATTAAGAGCTTATGTAAGCCCTGAGAATGAAAGTAAAGAATATACAGAGAACAATGTTCCATACAAATCAGAGGACTTTCTAAAGGTCTCTAAAAAAGGTGTAAAAGAAGGTGATTTTGTAATGATAGCTGGTTACCCAGGAAGAACTAACAGGCTTTTAACATACCCAGAAATAAGATTTGATGTCCAGTTTGGATTTGAAAATTATGTTGAGTATTTGAAATCAGGAATTGATTTAATGAGAGACCTAACCAAGGATGATGAAGAGAAGGCGCTAAAGTACAGAGGCAGTATTAGTGGATTTGAAAATTATTATAAAAAAATAAGTGGGCAAATAGAGGGAGCTAAGAATTTTAAATTACTTAAACAAGAAAGACAGAATTGGAATAAATTCCTTGATTTTATAGAGATGAATGGCAGTTCTGCTGAGCAAGATGCTCTTGATGCATTGCTAGAGATTACTAATGAGATAAATAGTGAAAACTTAACTAATGTGTATTATGGCGGATCAACTCTTTTAAATACCGCTGCAAGTTTATACAGACATGCTTATGAAAAAACTAAGCCTAATAACGAAAGAGAACCTGGTTATCAAGAAAGAGACTACGAAAGGTTAGTTAATAGAATGCGTGGTATGGAATACAGATTTGATGCAGAGGTAGATAAAGGTATCTTTCTTTTTAGATTAAATCGATATAGAGATGTTGATAGTAAAGATAGGCGAGTAATTTTTAGTAGTGCACTAAAATTAGATGAGCCATATAACGTTACTATTGCCGAGGTTGATGGTATGTATTCATATCCATCAGATCTATTAGATATGACTAAAAGAATTGCTTTATTGGATGCATCACTTGAAGAGCTAAATAGTTCATCAGATCCATTTATTATGCTTGCAAGAGATATGTTTGATGAGGGAATGGAACGTGAAATGAAAAACAAAGCTAGATCTAGTTTGCAGCAAAAAAATAAATCTGTCTTTATAAAATCACTTAGAAAATTTTATAAATCACAGGGTAAAGATATATATGCTGATGCTAATGGAACCTTGAGAGTTACCTTTGGAAATGTAATGGGGGTTGAATTGAATGATGGTATTTACTACAAACCTTTCACCACACTTGAAGGCATAGCTGAAAAAAATACTGGAGTTTCACCATTTGAAGTTGATGTAAAGCAACTAAAATTAATCAATGATAAAAACTATGGCAGCTACAAGTTTGATCCAATTGGAAGTGTTCCAGTTAATTATATTTCTAATTTAGATATAACCAATGGAAACTCTGGCTCTTCAACAATTAATGCTAAGGGCGAGTTTGTTGGATTAGCTTTTGATGGAATGTTGGAAACTATTATTTCTGATTATAAATTTGTACCAGAAACAAGAACTATTCATGTAGATTCTAGATATCTACTTTGGACATTAGAAGTCTTTGAGGAAGATACAAGGCTCATTAATGAAATGAACATTGTTAGATAGCGTTAGTATTTAAGAAAGAGCTCGAAGGTTAAATTTTAGAGAAACTTTGCTTTGATTTTTTATAGGAGATCATCAAAACACACTTTTAAGGTTCTATGTAGATAAGGGAAACTCAACACCTTAAAACAACAACCTTCGAGTTCGTAAATGATAATCATTCTCATCTAGGAATACAACCTTTTATCTCAAAAAAGATGCTTAATTTTGAATTAACTTAGCTAAATACTAGAAAAGATCGTTGCTCATTACTTTATTCCATGCAGAAATAAAATCAGATGTGAATTTTTCATTCGCATCACTACTTGCATAGACTTCACAAATAGCGCGAAGTTGAGAATTAGAACCAAACACAAGATCTGCTCTTGTTGCAGTTCTAATTTTCTCACCAGAAGATCTATCTGATGCTTCAAATGAATTTCCAGTTCCATTAGGTTTCCACTCAACCGACATATCTAATAAAGTATTAAAATAATCATTGGATAGTTCATTTGAATTACTAGTAAATACACCATGTCCGCTTGAACTAATTCCTAATGATCTCATTCCACCAACAAGAACTGTCATTTCGGGTGCTGTTAAACCTAATAATTGCGCTTTATCTAACATAATTTCTTCAGCAGCAACATCAATTCCTGATTTATGGAAATTTCTAAATGCATCAGAGAATGGCTCAAGTGCAGCAAAAGATTCTACATCGGTTTGTTCTTGAGATGCGTCCCCTCTTCCGGCTGTAAATGGAACTTTAGCTCCAGATGCTTTTTCAATTCCAACATTACCAGCTAATACGATTACGTCAGCTACAGATGATCCAGTTTCAGCAGCAATAGCTTCGTAAATAGCTAATACTTTTTGAAGTGACTCTGGTTTATTGATTTCCCAATCCTTTTGAGGAGCTAGTCTTATTCGAGAGCCGTTAGCTCCACCTCTCATATCTGAACCTCTATAGGTTGAGGCGCTTGCCCATGCTGTCTCTACCATTTCTTGAATGGTTAATTCACTAGATAATAATTGCGCTTTAACTGCATCAACATCGTAATTAGTTGAACCTTCAGGGACAGGATCTTGCCAGATTAGTTCTTCTTGAGGAACTTCTGGTCCCATATATCTTGTTTTTGGTCCCATATCTCTATGAAGTAACTTAAACCAAGCTCTAGCAAACGCATCTGCAAACTCTTCAGGGTTTTCATGAAAATGTTTAGAAATTTTCTTATAGATAGGATCTTCACGAAGTGATATATCAGCAGTAGTCATCATTGTGGGAACTTTCACTGATGAATCTTCAGCGTCAGGAGCTAAATCTTCATCTTTTACATCAATAGCGTGCCAAACAATCGCTCCTGCTGGTGTTTCAACTTTTTCCCATTCATAACCAAATAATAAATCAAAATATCCGTTATCCCACTTAATAGGATTAGCAGTCCAAGCACCCTCAAATCCACTTGTGATAGTGTCACTTCCTTTACCTGATGCATATGAGCTCATCCATCCAAGGCCCATCTCTTGCATTGGAGCGCCTTCTGGTTCTGTACTAACATTATTATCTGGACCTGCGCCATGACCTTTTCCAAAAGTATGACCACCTGCTACTAAAGCAACTGTTTCTTCATCATTCATGGCCATTCGACCAAAGGTTTCACGAACATCTTTTGCACTAGCTAGAGGATCAGGATCTCCATCTGGACCTTGAGGATTTACATAAATTAATCCCATTTGAACTGCTCCAAGAGGATTAGCTAAATCTCTTTCACCACTGTATCTTTCATTTGCTAGCCATTCTTTTTCAGCACCCCAATGTATATCTTCTTCCGGAGCCCAGATATCTGGACGGCCACCACTAAAACCAAAGGTTTCTCCACCCATTGATTCAATAGCTACATTGCCAGCTAAAATTAAAAGATCAGCCCAACTAATTTGTTTTCCATATTTCTGTTTAATTGGCCATAGAAGTCTTCTGGCTTTATCTAAATTTCCATTATCTGGCCAACTATTAAGAGGAGCAAAACGTTGAGCGCCTGTTCCACCGCCACCTCTTCCATCTGTACTTCTATAGGTTCCTGCAGCGTGCCAAGTCATTCTAATAAAGAAAGGTCCATAATGGCCGTAATCTGCAGGCCACCAGTCTTGTGAATCTGTCATTAAATCATTGAGATCTTTTTTAAGAGCTTCGTAATCAATCTTCTTGAACTCTTCTCTATAATCGAAACCTTCATCCATCGGATCTGACTTAACGTCATGCTGATGAAGAATATTAAGATTTAACTGATTAGGCCACCAGTCTTTATTTGATGTGCCGCTAGAACTGTTGCTAGTTAAGCTACCATGCATTACCGGGCACTTTCCTTCTGTTTCATTATTCATATGAACTTCGCTCCTATTCAAAATTATTTATGAAAATATATAGACATGATTTTACAGTAAAATAAAATCATTATTCTAATAATTTATATTAAAACTTTATTGCTAATAAATATAAACTAAATGATAATTATTTTACATATAAAATATAGGAAAATATCTTGAAAAAACTAACATCTATAGTATTTTTTACAATCGCATCATTTAACTTAAGCGCTCATGGAGTGGGAATCCATATTCATGGTAATTCTGTTTTAGGTCTTGGAGTTTTAGCGATTTTGCTAGCAGTTCCAGTGTATTTTTTATCGAAATCAATTTTAACTAAGGAGACGTAATATGTTTAATGTAGAAAAGGTAAGTGCTCATTGTGATATACCTTGTGGAGTGTATGACCCAGGCGCAGCTCAATACGCTGCATTAAGTGTTATTAGGTTTATAGACCTGATTAATGAAATGCCAGATTCGGCTTGTTGTGATAAAGACAATTTAGCAAAATTTACAAGGCTTGTTCAGCAAAAAGAAGAACATTCAATAATAGCCAAGAATGAAATTGCTATTATTTGGGGTGATTACTTTAAAGCTGCTCAAATAGAGAAATATCCTGGTGTGCATGATTTAGTTCATTCAATCATGATGGATGGGTCTAAATGTAAGCAAGGTTTGCATAGAGAGGATGGTCTTAGTTTGCTTGCAAAAATTAATGATTTTGCTGAAATGTTTTGGTCTACTAAAGAAGTTGAAACTGAAACGAAGATTTCACCCTACGCACCTAATCTTGCAATGGTTGTGCCGGTACTTAAATCTGCTTAGACTTTTTAAAGTAGTTGGTGTCAGTATGCTTCCAGCCTATAAACCAAATGATTACGTTGTTTGTTTAAAAACAAAAAATATTAATGTGGATGATGTAATTGTTTTAGAAACTAATGATCTTGGAAAAGTAGTAAAAAGAGTTCAGTCTATATCAGGAGATTCTTTAAAAATATTAGGTGACAATAAATCTTATTATTCACCCTTATATGATATGACGCATGACTTGGATGCAGTTATTGGTAGGGTTGTATTTAAATTATTTTAAAAATCTTTTCATCGCAGCAAGCGTTTTTGAGCCTACATGATGCTCAATACCCTCACTGTCTATTTCAGCATTAGCCTTATCAACGCCTAGCTTAATTAAAAAGTCTAAAACAACTTCATGACGCTCCTTAACTTGTTTTGCAAGTTTAGAGCCCTTAGCTGTAAGTTCTACTGGTTTATAAGGCTTGGAATGTAAAAGGTTTTCATCCTGCAGTCGTTTAACTATACGAGAAACGGTAACATGGCTAACATTAAAATATCGAGCTAGATCGAGTACCCTGCACTCACCTTGCTCCTCAATCAACTCCATAACAGCTTCAACATAATCTTCAGCGGTCTCACTGGCATGACGTGAACGGGTTCGTGAAAAAGGAACCGAACGTGCTTTAATTTTATCTTTCACTGGTTTCCTCCCCCTTTTTTTTAAATTAGCTTTTAAATAAATTATACTCTTGACATCATCCGTAGCCATTGCTACATTCGTTTTATGATAAATTACTTACAATATGATGATATAAAAATTTTCAAATATGAGAATCTTTATCTATCTATAATTTATACCATCGGTCATATTCTTGTTGCTATGGCATGTAATAGAATTATTACCGGCGCATCTCTTGATATGGCTGTAGCAGATGCATTTATAGAACCCATAATTAATGGATTTTGGTTCTATTTTCTTTTAGTTTATCTAAAGAAAACATTGGTTAAAAAAATTGAATCAAGTAATCTAACATTTATAAGTGTTAATCAGATTGGTTTTTTATTAGCATTTTTCTATACGATTGGTCACATTCTTATTGCTATGACATGCAATAGATTGCTAACAGGGGCGCCTTTAAATCTTGCAGTTATTGATGCATTTGTAGAGCCTTTAGTAAATGGTTTTTGGTTTTATCTGCTATTTGAATATTTTAATAAATATAAGAAGAAGAGAATATTAAGCGACATTGGTAAGTACAATAATATTTCTCCATCAAGCTGAGTTACAAGACTCGCATCAATAAATAATAAAACACACTCTGATCTTTAGAGTAAAAACTATATTATTAATTTTTTACCAGTTGGTTAGTACATTAAAAAAATGGTGAGGCTGCTGTTTCAAGACTGGAGCCAATTAGTCCCCTTCTCTAAGCAATTAGCTCAAGTTAGAAGATGAAGAAAGCCTAACACCTACCAAAAAAATTGTCTCCGTAGCTCGTTCGTGTATTGATTATTCCGGATGGAGTCTGGACGTAATGTGATTAAAAGCTTCGTCCAAACTGCTGGTAACAAAAAATAGATCTAAGTCTTTTCTGTCTATTGTTCCAAATTCAACCAAGGTTTCAAAATTAATTAACTTGCTCCAGAACTCTTTTCCAAATAGAACTATGGGTAGATTTTTTGTAATTTTTTTAGTCTGAATAAGTGTGAGAATTTCAAAAAATTCATCCATGGTTCCAAAGCCACCAGGCATAATTACTAGGGCTTTTACTGGATAGGTAAACCAAAATTTTCTTGTAAAAAAATAATGGAATTCAAAATCTAACTCTGGTGTCACATATGGATTTGGAATATTTTCAAATGGTAGAGAAATTCTAAGCGCCATACTTTTGCCTCCAGCATCACTTGCTCCTCTGTTCGCTGCGATCATAATACCTGGACCTCCGCCTGAACAAACAATATATTTTTGATACTGACCTTCTAAATTAAGAGACCATTCTGTCAATTTTTTTGAGAGCTCTCTTGTGGCATCATAATACTCAGCTAATTTGGTATTTTTACTGAGTCTTTCTTCTCCACCTAGATCTTCAGGAGATGGCGCTCTTGCTGATCCAAAAATCACTATGGTATCTTTGACCTTTTGTTCTTCAAGTTGTAATTTTGGGTAAAGGTATTCAGATAAAATTCTTAGAGGGCGAGCATCCTTGCTGGTCAAAAAATCTAAATTTTTGTAGGCTTTTTCTATTACTGGGATTTTTGTATCTTTAGGTTTATTCATAAGTATATTATAACAAACTTATCTTTCTATAAAATTTCAGATTTGATGAGTGGTGGAGCTACGCGGGATCGAACCGCGGACCCCCTGCTTGCAAAGCAGGTGCTCTCCCAGCTGAGCTATAGCCCCATGAATGAGTCGATAATTGTACTTTATTAAAGATTAACTTGTAACCCTGTGTAACCGATAAAATAATTAATTCGTTAGAGATCTTTTCCTTGTTGCATAAAAAAAGAGAGCTACTTAATTAAAAATAGCTCTCTCTTAAATTATTGACTAGAAGTTGAAAGTAAAACCAACTTTTATAGATTTAGGTTTTTGCGATCTTGCTCCATTTTTTGGTGCTCTCGATACTATATCTACGTCGTCATTTATATTTTCAACAACAGTGTATAAAGTCATGCTTTCACTTAATTTTTGTCTAAGACTTAGATCAAGGAATGTATATGATTCTATATTTTCAAATTGGCCACACTGAGCAGTTGAGCAAGCACTTCCATACTTAACAAGTCTCATGTCTCCACTTAAGCCAGTATCTGTAACAAAACCTACAACAGCTGCTAATTGAGATGCAGGAAGGTAAGGTATGTCATCGCCCGAAGCAACAGTTCCAAAGTAATCTGAATCAAAGCTTGATTGGAATTCAGATGTAGTTCTTGCATAAGTTAATGCCATTGGATATGAAATACTATCAGGACCATCAACAACAGTTGAAGCTGTTACTTCAAAACCTGATACATCAACCTCTCCACCACTAAAAGTATCACCAGCTTCACAGTCTCCCCCGCTAGAATTTTTACATTCTCCAACTAAATTTGCGTAATCACTGGCAAAATACATTACTTCTAATGCTGTTACATCTTTGTTGTATCTAAAACCAAGCTCCATATTGTCAGCTTGCTCAGCATCTCCACCAAACACAGGTGACATACCTTGATGAAAACCTGCAACAAGTTTTAGATTGTCATTAATGTCATATGTAGCTCCAAATCCTGAAGTTGTATAGTCACCAGAGGAATTCTTAGGATAGCTTGAATTTAGCATAGTTCTTGTTGGAACACCGTCATCCCATCTCAATTCAACTTTATCAAATTCTTCAGATCTATAGCCAACAGTAACTGCTAAAGCACCCATAGTAATAGTATCTTGAATAAACCATGATGTTGCTGTTGTAGTTCTTAGTCTGTTATTGCTTCCTGTAAAGCCAGTTGAGCATGAAACTAAAGCAGAAAGGCTTCCACCTTCTGCTTGATCAGTGCACTCATAACTTTGAAGTCTGCTTTCAGAATCTTCCATATCTCTATAACCAAAAGTTACAGCATTGTTACCAATTTCTTTTGAAAGATTAAATTGCATGCCTTCATTTGTATAGAATCTATTGTTATGCTTTAGCTTAATAGTTACAGCTAAGTTACCATCAAGAATAGCTTGAGCATTAGCATCTCCTTCATTTGCAGCAGCGATAACTTCATCAATACCATCTTCCACACCATGTGCTTTAGTACTATTAGCTTTATCAACTTTAAACCAATCTCTGTGGTAGTCATTACTCCACTTAGTTGCAGTTAAAGTAAATGCTTCAAAATTACCAATATAAGCAAAAGAAGTTTGCTCGCCATCATTATTCATAATGTCATAAGCACTCATGCCATATCTTTTTCTAGGGCTATTTTCAAAGCTTGATTGAGTTAAACCAACATAAGTTTGATTAGACGTTTCATCTATATCTAGCATTTTAAAAGTAAGCTCATGAACGCCTGATGTATATCTTAATTTTGCAAGAAAATCAGATTTATTAAAACCAGTATCGCCACCTACATTCATAATAGAATCAAATCCATCAGCTGAATTTTCATGAATTTCTACTAAGCCTGAAAGAGTTCCATTATTAACTCCATAAGTAGCATGTGTTCTTGAAAGTCCATCACTTCCTAATTCTTGAGTAACAAAACCGCCATTAGCTTCTGGAATTGGAGTACTAATCATATTAATAGCTCCACCAATAGTAGATGGTCCTTGAGTAATTGCTGCAGGCCCTTTAAGGACTTCAACAGCATTTATTCTTCCAGTAGTTGGGAAGTAATATGCTGATGCAGATGTATATGGAGCTGGAGCAGTAAGTACCCCATCTTCCATTAAAGTAATTTTTCCAGATCTATCAGGAGCAGTTCCTCGAATAGATATATTTGGTCTAAGACCATATCCATCTTCGGTTCTTACATAAACTCCAGGTACTGCTGATAAAATTTTGTGTATATCAGTGTCAACCATTTTAGCTAGATCCTCATTAGAAAGAACTGTTGCAGAACCTGCTACATCTTCCTGTGACCCTACTATAGTAACGGTTTCAACTATATTCATTTCCATTTCAGCATATGCACTTAAGCTAAATAATGCCAAGAAAGCAAACGAATTTAAGACTTTTATATTAATGCTCATGAACAAGATTCCATGTATGTTCGATTTTATTCGGGAATGATAATCATTATCATTTAGATTTACAAGTGTTTATATGTATTTATTTAAGAGATATATTAAGAGAATATATAACCTAAAAGACCTTTTAAGCTTTAGAGTTTCCTCTTATTGCAAAATATAGACCTAAGGTAAATAAGAAAATTTGTTCTGATTTAAATAATTTAGGAGTTATAAACCATTCAGGATGTCCTAAATAAAAAGCACCTATCATAATTACAACCACTGCCCCGCCCGAAAGCCTGGTAATTAGATTGCCTAGATTATTAGCGAAGAAGCCACCTAAGATAATTCCTAGTCCAGCTGACATTTCACCTATTGAAACAGCTGAAGCTACGACATCAGGAGCTGGCATTCCTCCACTCTCAAACCACTTAACGAGATTTTGTGGAGGCAAAGGCAATTTACCGTACCCATGGAGAAAGAAACTAACTCCTAGAGAGAGTCTTAATAACCAAGGGGTTATACCAAGAAAAGGTTTTGCTATTGCGTCTAATGTTTTATTTAAGCTATTCATATAATTAGTTTATTTAAAAAATGAGAAGTAGGCAATTTGTTTATTGTATAAATGGATCATCTTCATCTATTAGATTAAAGCCTTCCATGTCAGTAAACCTTTTTAATTCATCATTTCCCATATTAATAAATATATACATTGTGCCGATATCACTTATTTTTTCTTCAAGAATACAGCCCATGCTATAAAGTTTTGATCTAATATTTCCTAATTTTGCATCAAGAGAAATCCAGCCTCTATATATTCCTTCAAATAATGTATTGCTTATGGACTCTCTTAATTGATCTAATCCTTTATTTTTTTCTGCAGAAATCCATACCTGTCTTGATTCAATATCTGATCTTGATTCATAATCATCATAATTCTTGATATCACTTTTATTATTGATGCGAATTTGAGGGATTTTAGAAATACCAAGCTCATCTAACAAGATATCAACCTGGGAAACTTTAAATCTGTAATCAGGGTCTGAAATATCTACTACATGAAGCAATAAATCAGCTGACTTAAGCTCGTCTAATGTCCCTTTAAAAGACTCTATTAAATGAGTTGGCAGGTCTGAAATAAAACCAACTGTATCTGAAAATAATATAGAACTTAGCTCTGGATCTATATTCTTTCTAGTTACTGAGTCTAGAGTTGCAAATAATTTATCTGCAGCATATTGCTTATTGTCTGTGAGTCTATTAAATAATGTTGTCTTGCCAGCATTGGTATATCCAACTAGGGCTACAAGCTTATTGCGACTCTTCATTCGTGAATACTGATTTATTTTCTTTTGCTTATGACTTTTATCTAATCTAGCTTTAATAGTTTTAATTCTATTATTGATTAGCCTTTTATCGGTCTCTAACTGAGTCTCACCTGGGCCGCGAAGTCCAATGCCACCCTTTTGTCTCTCTAAGTGAGTCCATGCTCTAATTAATCTAGTTGATAGATGGGTTAGTTGAGCAAGTTCAACTTGAAGTTTACCTATATGACTTGAAGCTCTTGAAGCAAAAATATCCAAAATAAGCCCAGTTCTATCGACAACTCTGACATTAAATTCATTTTCAAGATTTCTTTCTTGTGAAGGAGAAAGGGTATGATTAATAATAACAATTTCAGCACAGGTCTCCTCAACGGATCTCTTAATCTCCTCTATCTTGCCCTTTTTTAAAAAATGACTGGCCAGTGGTGCATCTTGTTTTCCTGATATTTCACCTAAGATCTCAACTCCTGAGGATCTTGATAAATCCTTGAATTCAGCAAAAGCATTAATAGCAGACTGATCTTTTTGTAAAGAAGTAACTTCTATTTGCACAATAATAGCTTTTTGAGGTGTTGATACCGGGACTTCAATCATATATTGCTTTCATTGTAGAACCTTTATCGAATTTTTTGCTATTATATTTAGGTAGGCATTAATTTTTAATGTTTAGGGAGAGATGAATCAATAAAGCAGAACGTTTGGCAAACTCAGAACAGGCCAGCAAAAAGCGAAAATCAATTAAAAAGATTGTTTTAGAACACAAAGAAAATCTTTATAGAAAAGTAAGGAAAATAAAAAAGAATAGAGCTTAGTCTCTAAGCTTTTGCTTGTAAAAAAACTTTTTTTTGAAAT
>CAJJAC010000003.1 GCA_905181955.1 SAR86 cluster bacterium SAR86B | reverse complement strand
AATTTTCAATCTCTTTTTGAGCTTAAATTTGTTAATAAAACCCTATCTTCGTCACTTAATTCAGCTTTCTTTAGAATGAACTGTTGAAGCTCCCTTCTCTCGGCTGAAGAAATGTGATCAACATTATACTTTTCTTTTAAGATTTCCTCTCTATCTTTTTGATTTTTTACAAAACTATGTAAACAGTCCTTTAACATGCTCAATGCATTTTCTTCTGTTAATTCTATTTCGCTCATTAAAGCTTCACTAAATAAACGTTTAATTTGATCAGACCGAATTTGTTCAAAAACAATAGAGGCATTAATTTCTGAATTTTCTACATACTTATTCTGAACCTCTAAGAGGAATAAAAACTTTTCATTATTATGAATTGACTCAAATGCTCTATCCTTAGCTAAGTTTGGGTATTGAATTAAGGCTGTAAAAATTCCTACGATAGCTTTTCTTGCTAGCAATGAACCACTATTCTCTTCTGGTTTTGCTGCCTCACTTGGCGCAGGTGCATTTCTTGGTTTTTGTGCATTAGAGGAGATTAAGCTTGCAAAATCTAGTCTACAGATTGAAGCAATCTCTTCAATATAAGCTTGTTTTAAAGTTTCATTATTAATGCTATTAATCAAAGGAATAGCAAACTTAGCCGCCTTTGATCTTCCCTCAATCGTTTCAAGATCATCAACTTTTTTAATTTTTGATAAGAAGAATTTAGAGAAAGAAATATTATTTTCTAAAAGTTTATTGAAAGCATCTTTACCCTTTTCATTAATATAACTATCTGGGTCATGTCCTTCTTCTAAAAAGATAAAGCCTATTTTTACATCTTCTCTTAAAATAGGGAGCGCGTTCTCAACCGCTTTCCATGCTGCTTTTCTTCCAGCTAGATCACCATCAAATGCAACGTATATATTTTTAGCATAGCGCATAAGTTTGGAAACATGCTTTGCTGTTATAGCAGTGCCAAGAGAGGCAACAGCATTTTTAACTCCATTTTGATGTAAAGCTATTACGTCCATATAACCTTCAACAACTATAAGTGAATCAAGGGATTTATTAAGCTCTCTTGCTTCATATAAACCAAAAAGTTCATTTGATTTACTATAGGTTTTTGTTTCTGGAGAATTTAAATACTTAGGCTCGCCATCACCAAGAATCCTGCCTCCAAAAGCCACACATTGGCCTCGAATATTTCTAATGGGAAACATAAGCCTAGCTCTAAAGAAGTCAAAAACTTTTTCTTCCTTAGCGCTAAATAATCCTGATTCTAAAATATCAGGTTTAGAATATTTAGGTAACAGCTTGTCATATAAATTAGTCCAGCCATCTTTTGCAAAACCAAGATTAAAAAACGCAGCAGTTTCGCCAGAAATTCCTCTATTTTTTAGATACGTAACAGCCTCAGCTCCATCAGATGATTTTAAAGAATTCTTATATATAGTATTAGCTTCCTCATTGATTTCTTTAGCTTTTGTTTCTTCGACAACTTGCTTGGTATAAGGCACTTCTAAGCCAACACTTGAGGCTAGAGTTTCAATAGCATCTACAAAATCAAGGTTTTCATAACGTCTTAAAAAATGAATGGAGTTACCTGAAGCGTTACAAACAAAACAATAGAAAAATTGTTTATCTTGATTGACTGCCATAGAAGGCTTCTTGTCATCGTGAAAAGGACATAAACACCAAAAATTTTGACCTTTTTTATTAAGCTGTATGCGTCTACCAACAATGTCGACAATATCGGCTTGATCAAGAATTTGATCTATAAAACTAGAGGGTATCGACACTTTTATTGAACCAGTTATCTAATATAATTTTAGCTGCATGGGCGTCTACTAATGTCGAGCCAATATCTGCTACCTTTTCTCTTGCTTCAAAACTTGTAAGTCGTTCATCCACATATTCACAATTTATTTTTGATATTTTTTTTAATTTCTTCACAAAACTTTCTACAGTTTTCATAATATCACTTTCTGTTCCATCCATATTAAGTGGCTTACCAACTAAAATTAATTCTGGCTTCCATTCGTTAAGAATTTCTTCAATCTCAGGCCAATTTATTTTATTTCTATAATTAAAAATAATTGCTAGAGGTGATGAGGTTTTTGTAATCGTCTGGCCAACAGCAATACCAATTTTCTTGGTACCAAAATCGAAAGCTAGTATTTGCATATTCTTCTAACCACCAAAGTTCCAATCTCTAACTATTTCTAGAATCTTATAGCCTTTTTGCATGTCATCATTAAAAGGTTTAAAGGGTGCGGACTCTTTTAAGATTTGCAATGCGAGCTTATCAGTTTCCTTGCTACCAGAGGAAATAAGAATCTCTGATTTTAATAAATTACCAAATGAGTCTACCGTGGCCATTAATCTGACTGTTTGATTAGATACAGCATAATCAGAGGCAGTAATAACACTCTCCCCTATAGTTTCTACTTTTCTTTGCCAAGCATTTAAATAAAAGGCTTCTGAGGAATTTACGTCTGAATTTGCTTCCAATCTTTTAACTTTATAACTTTCAGCTCGCATATCTTTTCTTTTAGCAGCTGTATCTGCTGTTTCTGGAGAAAAGGTATCTAGCTTTTCTTCATTCATACTTAAAAAGCCATCTTGTTCAACTGAGGAATTTGCTAGCCTAATATTTATAATAGGTGAATCTTCAAAAGTTGGAAGATCGTAGACATTTGCAAATGTTATTCCAAATATTAAAAGGAGATGAACGCCTATTGATATATAAGTTGATTTGCCAATATCAAGACGTCTTGTTACTTTTTTAGTATGAAGAATTGCATAACTCATAAGTTACTAAACAATTCCTTAATAGGATCCTCTCCAGTCTGTTCAAATATTTCTCTTGCGCAAGTTGGGCTTGTTACATTAATCTCAGTTACCTTGCTGCCGATCATATCCAAACCAGCAAATAGAATTCCATTTTTAACTAAGACTTCGCCTATTTCAGTTGCTACTGCTTCTTGATGTGGCTTTAAATCTTGCGCAACCCCTTTCCCGCCTGCTGCTAGATTGCCTTTAAAACTTCCACCCTGGGGGATTCTTGCTAAAGTTTTTTGAAATGGTTTTCCGTTAATAATAAGTATTCTAAAGTCACCATCATAAATTTCAGGAAGAAATTCTTGTCCTACAATTGAGGTTGAACCTTGATTTGTTAAGTCCTCAATAATGGCTTCTTCTTCAGAGCCTATCTCGTTTAATTTATAAATTGATTCTCCGCCCATGCCATTTAAGGGCTTGATAACTATTTCATTAAAATCTTGTGCGAAAGATTTAATTTCAGATACCTTTGAGGTGATGATTGTATTGGGAATATATTTAGCAAAATATAGAGCAAATATCTTCTCATTAAATTTCTTTACTGCACTTGGATCATTGATGATATTTGCACCCTCTGAACTTGCTAAATCAAGTAAATGCAGTGTATTCATATAGTCTTGATCAACTGGGGGATCTTTACGCATAAATACACATTTAAAGTCCTTAAGATTAATATCCTCACTAGCTTCTTGTAAAAGAATTTCTTTATCTTTTAACTCAATTGCATATGCGCATGCCTTTACAGAGGCGTTTTGAAAAGAAATATCACTTGTCTCGCATTGGAAGGATGAAATACCTAATCTTTGAGCATGTTCAACCATAAATAATGATGTGTCTTTACTAACATTAAGTGTAGATACCGGATCTGTTATAAATAAAATTTTATTGCTCATGAAACTCAAATATTTCCTAAAAAGGATTGGATTAGAGTAGCGCTAATTATCGGCGCTGTCTCTGCTCTAAGAATATTTTTTCCCAATGATTTAACAGAGATATTCTTTTCTAACATGGTAAACCTTTCTTCATCAGAAAAACCAGACTCTGGGCCGGTAATAAAAATATATTCGTCTTTATCAGCTAAGTCATTTGAAGATAAATGATTGGTAGCTTCTAGATCAAAAAAACATGCGAAATTATTTGATGCTGCTATGGATGGTTTATTAAAAACCTCTGTCAAGTCATCGCAATGCTCTAGCTTTGGTAAAAAATTTATTCCAGATTGTTTGCATGCTCCTATCGCTACCTCTTGAAGTTTGTCTTTTAATTTAGATAAGTCTTTTTTTACTAAACTTTGATCTAATCTGTCAGGCTTAAAGAAAATCATCCGCGTAACTCCAAGCTCTGTTAATTTTTGAACCATAAAAGACATATTATCTTTCTTAATATATGGAAGGACTCCAACTAGCTGATTACTTAAATTTTGTGTTTCTTTTGATGACGGTATGAGTTCTAGTTGAGCATTTCTTTTAGAACTAACAGTAATGTTAGCCTTACAAGATAATCCTTCTCCATCAAATAACTCAATTTCATCACCCTCTTTTAGGCGTAAAACCGTTGCTATATGGGCAGACTGAGCATTATCCAGCTCACATACTGAGCTGATATTAGATAAATCCTTAAAATACATTCTATGAGTTTTCACAATACCATTATAATTACTATTAAAATTCTATAAATGGCAATTCACACTTTAGTTTTAATTAGACACGGAGAAGCAAGTGCATCTTGGGGCGAGCACATTGACCCTGGTTTAAGTAATGATGGCAAAAAACAAGCTGAAAAGTTAATTGAAACATTTTCAGAAGAAAATTTAGAAAACTTTAAATTTATCTCAAGTCCAAAACTTAGAGCTGTTGAAACAGGCCAACCGCTTGCAATGTATTACAACAAAGATCTTAAAATCCAGAATGAATTCTCTGAAATCCCCTCTGAAAAAATTTCTAATGATAAAAAACAAAATTGGTTAAGAGAAGTTATGTCTCAAGATATAAACACTCTGCCAGAAGAAGTTAAGAGCTGGCAAGATAATATTATGAATGCACTTTCTTCTATAAATAGTGACGCTGTAATTTTTAGTCACTTTATGGTTATAAATGCTATTGCAGCTTCTGTATTGCGGAATAGTAAATTACTTTACTTTTATCCAGATTACACTTCATGCACCAGATTGTTGGTAAAAGATAATCAAATTAAACAAATTATTTTGGGTAATGATAAAAAAACTCTAATTAATCTCTAATTTGCTATTGAGCATTTTTTAATCAACTGTAAACTTATGGATTCTGTTTCTTAAAAACTAAGCTTGGCAAAAAAAATTACATCATTCGATGACTATTCAAAAAAACCTTTAAAAGAAGAGGTTAGAAAAGCCATGAATCGTTATTATCAGCAACTTGGTTCCAATATGCCCATCAATGTTTATAAGCTTGTATTAGATGAGGTAGAGCCGCAATTGCTTATATCGACTATGAAGTTTGTAAATCAAAATCAAAGTAAAGCTTCTCAAATACTTGGTATTAATAGAGCAACCCTTAGAACAAAATTAAAAAAATATGGACTTTTAAAATGAAGCCAATAAAACCAAAAACAGCATTAATAAGCTTATCTGATAAAAATGGTTTAGATACCCTAGTTCATTTTCTTGTTGCCCAAGAGGTAAAGATTCTCTCTACAGGAGGAACTTATAAAGCTATTAAAGCAATAACTGATAATGTTATTGAAGTATCAGATTTTACTGGGTTTGAGGAAATGATGGATGGAAGAGTAAAAACACTTCATCCAAAGATTCATGCTGGCATTCTTGCAAGGCGTGATCAAGATATGGAGGTTCTAACTGAACGCGGTTATGAAACTATAGATTTAGTGGTTGTTAACTTATATCCATTTAAAGAAACTATTGCCTCTGGATGCTCTTTTGATGAAGCTATTGAAAAAATTGATATTGGTGGCCCTACTATGATTCGTTCAGCTGCTAAGAATTTTAAAGATGTAGCTGTTGTTTCTGATCCCTCAGATTATTCTAGACTTATTAATGAGTGGGAGAGTCAGGATGGTATTTCTTACGATTTTAGGAAAGAGCTCTCATTAAAAGTTTTTACACTTATGGCAGATTACAATGCTGCGATTTCAAATTATTTAGCTGGTGAAACTCAATCACATTTACCAGACTATTCTTTTAGTAAAGAAAGCTCTCTGCGTTATGGAGAAAATCCTCATCAAGCTGCCAGCCTTTTAACTTTTTCTAATTTAGAACATAAAAATATTGCTAATGCTGAGATTATTCAAGGCAAAGAGCTTTCTTATAATAATATCGTCGATGCAGATGCTGCCTGGGAATGTGTTCGAGAATTTAATGATCCGGCGTGTGTGATTGTTAAGCATGCTAATCCTTGTGGTGTTGCTGAGGCTGATTCGATTTTTAATGCTTATGATTTAGCTTTTAAGACAGATCCAACTTCTGCTTTTGGTGGAATTATTGCTTTAAATAAAACTCTGGATACTAAAACAGCTACCGAAATAGATAGTAGGCAGTTTGTTGAAGTGGTCATTGCGCCTGATTACGAGGAAGGTGCTCTTGATATCTTTGCTAAGAAAAAAAATATAAGAGTCCTTAGAGTAGATCTAATTCAAGATGATCCTTATCCAGGAGTTATTAAAAAAGTATCTGGTGGAATATTAATTCAAAGTGATGATACGTTTATGGTCCCTCAAGAAGATCTCAAATGTGTTACTAAAAGACAACCTAGTGATAATGAAATTAATGACCTAATGTTTGCATGGAGAGTAGCTAAATTTGTTAAATCCAATGCCATTGTTTATGTAAGAAATAAGCAAACTATTGGAATAGGAGCTGGACAGATGAGTAGAGTAATCAGCGCAGATATAGCTAACCTTAAAGCAAAAGAAGAAGGTTTAGAGGTTACAGGAGCCGTAATGGCATCAGATGCATTTTTTCCATTTAGGGATGGTATTGATAAAGCAGCTTCAAGCGGAATAGCAGCCATCATCCAGCCAGGTGGCTCTATCAGAGATGAAGAAGTTATTGCTGCTGCAGACGAGAATGATATAGCAATGGTATTCACAAATACTAGACACTTTAGGCACTAATGCAAGTTTTAGTAATAGGCTCAGGCGGCAGAGAACATGCTTTAGCATGGAAATCAGCACAGGATGAGTCGGTTATCAAAGTATTTGTATGTCCAGGAAATGCTGGCACAGCCTTGGAGCAAAAATTAAGTAATATCTCAATTAATGCAAATGATTTTCAAGCAATAGAAGACTTTTGCATAAAAGAAACTATAGGTCTTGTCATAATTGGGCCTGAGCAACCTTTGGTAAATGGCTTAACTGATTATTTGCAAAGTAAAAATATAAAAACTTTTGGTCCCTCTCAAGCTGCTGCTCAATTAGAGGGTTCTAAAACCTTTTCCAAAGACTTCTTTGTAAAATATGGAATTCCAACAGCTGCCTATGCTTCTTTTGATAATTATTCTGCTGCAAGACAATATATTGAGGACATTGATTATCCTACTGTTGTAAAAGCTGATGGTCTTGCTGCTGGGAAAGGAGTGATTATCTGCGATACCAACCAAGATGCTGTTGAGGCATTAGAAAGTATTTTTAAAGATCAGGCTTTTGGTGAAGCTGGGAGTAGAGTTGTTATAGAAGATTTCTTGGAAGGTGAAGAAGCTAGTTTTATTGCTGTAGTTAGTAAAGATAAAATAGTTTCACTTGCTACAAGCCAAGATCATAAGGCTGTTGGCGAAGGTGATGTGGGATTAAATACCGGAGGTATGGGCGCATACTCTCCTGCTCCCATTATTGATGAGCGTATGCATCAAAAAATTCTTAATGAAGTCATGAAACCAACTATGGATGGTTTGATTGCAGAGGGCTCGCCCTACTTAGGATTTCTTTATGCTGGGGTCATGATTAGCAAGGGTGAGTTAAAAGTTCTTGAGTTTAACTGTCGCTTTGGGGATCCTGAAACGCAACCTATTTTACTCAGACTGAAATCTAGCCTCGTTCAATTATGCCTTGCTGCTATTGATGATCAATTGGATTCATATGAAATAAAGTGGACTGTCAAACATGCATGTGGAGTTGTTATAGCTAGCGCAGGTTATCCAGAGAGCTACGCATCGAATCATAAAGTTACTATTAAGCCTTCAAGTGATGAAGATATGAAACTCTTTCATGCTGGAACTAAACTTTATGATCAGAAAATACTTACTTCTGGTGGTAGAGTTTTTTGTGCCACAGCTTTAGGTGATGATTTAAAGGCAGCTCAAGAAAAAGCTTATAATTTAGTGGATACAGTTTCTTTTGAAGGAGCTTTTTGCAGAAAAGATATTGGTTTTAAAGGAATTCAATGAGTTTTATAGATAACATTGTTAATGAATTTGATATTGCACTAAAGACTCTATCAAATAAAAAATATGGGACTGATAGACCTTATCCGCCTGAGCCTGCTGAAAAGAATTCTGAAGAGCTTACAAAAAAAGAAAAAAAATTATCTATTCAAATGATGCGAGTCAATTTAGCTGGGGAAGTTGCAGCTCAAGCTTTATATCGTGGCCAAGCATTAGTATGCAGAGATCCAGAAATAAAAAAACATCTCATCGAAGCTGGTGAAGAGGAAACAGATCATCTTGTTTGGTGTAAAAAACGTTTAGATGAGCTTGATGGAAAAGGTTCAATATTAAATCCAATTTGGTATGCAGGATCTTTCGCTATAGGCGCAGTATTTGGAAATTTTGGAGAAAAAGTTAGTTTAGGCTTTGTGGAAGAAACAGAGAAACAAGTAGTAGCTCACATAGATAAACACTTAGATAAAATATCACCTAAAGATAAAGAAACGATTGAGATATTAAAAACGATGCGTCAAGACGAAGATCTTCATGCTCAGCAAGCTGTTGATAATGGTGGAGAAGAACTTAAAATTCCAACAAAAAAAATAATGTCAGCTACTGCAAAAGTAATGACAACAACAAGCGCTTATATTTAGAAATTTCCTTTCATAAGACTTTCGCCAATTAAAAAGACACTCATGCCTTTTTCTTTTAGATAGTTCATATCATCTTTATTTTTAATACCAGATTCAGCAATAAAAATATTATCACCCGAAAAAGAATTTTTTAAATTCACGGAGTTATTAATATCAACTTCAAATGTTTTGAGGTTTCTGTTGTTAACTCCTATTAATGCATTCTCAAAATGCCCAACTCTTTGAAGCTCTTCTAGATCATGAACTTCAATCAAATAATCTAATTCAAGTATTTCAGCTAAATCTACAAAATTAGTAATTTCTGTATCAGATAGAACACTGGCAATGAGTAAAATACAGTCAGCTCCTATTAATTTAGCTTCATATATCTGATATTCATCAACCATAAAATCTTTTCTTAAAATAGGTAGTGATGTTATTGCTTTAACGTCTTTTAAGTACTGATTGCTGCCTAAAAAGAAGTCTTCTTCTGTAAGAATAGATAAGGCTGAAGCTCCAAAAGTCTCATATTCTTGAGCTTTTTGGATTGGATCAAAGTTCTCACTAATAATCCCTGCACTTGGTGAAGCTTTTTTTATTTCTGCAATAATAGCCTCTGCTTTTCCAGCAAGGCTTGCCTTGAATTTACCCTTTGGAAGATTTAATGTGCTGAGCTGCAATTTAATATCATCTAAAGATACTGCTGCCTTTTTTTCAATTAATTTGGCTTTAGTATTTTTTACAATGTCATCTAAAATTGTCATTAGCTATTTGATACTCTTACATAGGCTGCTAGCTTATCAGCTGCTTTACCATTATTCATTAAATCAAAAGCTAGCTCTACTCCATCTGCAATAGACTCAGATTTTCTTGCAACATAAAGGCCAGCTCCAGCATTTAGAGCAATCATATCTTGAACTGCTGATTGTTCTCCAGCAAAAGCCTCTCGGACTAAAAGCAAACTTTCTTCAGGCGTTTGAGCTGATATCTCGCTAAGGTCTGCAGTTGAAAGCCCAAAATCTTTTGGTGATATTTTGTACTGATTAATTTTATAATTCTTAAGTTCAGAAATTGTGGTTGAGCCTGTAATAGTTATTTCATCCAGGCCGTCATCTCCATGAACAATTAAGACATGCTCCATGCGTAAATTTTTTGATACTTCTGAAAAGGTCTTAAGTAGTTTTTTATCATAAACACCTAGAACTTGTCTTTTAGCTCCACAAGGATTGGTGTGGGGGCCTAACAAGTTAAAAATAGTTTTTTGGCCTATACGTTGTCGTGCTGGCATGACATATTTCATGGATTGATGATGTAAAGGAGCAAATAAGAATACAAATCCAACCTTGGCAAAAACTTTTTCAAGCTTTTCTCTATCATGGCCAATATCAGCACCTGCAGCTGTTAAAAAATCTGCACTGCCGGACTTGCTAGAGATAGCTTTATTGCCGTGTTTAGTAATTTGAGCGCCACCAGCTGCAGCAACAAACGATGATGCGGTAGAACAATTAAATGTATGAAGCCCTGTGCCACCTGTTCCACAAGTATCAATATGACTTCCATCTCCTAAATTAAATCTTAAAGATTTTTCTTTCATAACTTGAGCAGCAGCAGTTATTTCCACCTCTTTAATACCCTTTTTATTTAAAGCTAAAAGGAATTTCTCGATATCGCTATCATCAACCTCACCGGTCATTATGCTTTCGACAGCAAACTGCATCTCTTCAGATTTTAAGTGCTTCTTGGCTTCTAATTTTTTAAGAATATTTTCAATCATAATATTAAGAAATTTTGAATAAGTTTTTTACCAAAATCTGTTTCTATGGATTCAGGGTGAAATTGTACTCCGTAAATTGGTCGCTCTTTGTGCTGGACTGCCATGATAATGTCAGAATTATCTTTGATTACCGAAGTTATTTCTAACTCATCTGGTAAAGAGTCTTTTTCAATAATTAAGCTGTGATATCTAACTACTGAATAAGGATTATCGATATCTTTAAATAGATCTTTATTATTATGAGTAATTTCTGAGAGTTTCCCATGAAATATTTCTGGAGCTTTTATAATCTTGCCACCAAATGCTGCTCCTATAGATTGATGCCCTAAACAAACTCCTAGTATTGGAACTGATGAAGCTTTTATTAAATCAATTGAGATGCCGGCTTCATTTGGAGTACAAGGTCCTGGAGAAATTACGATCTTGTCTGGATTAAGAATAGTTATGTCTTGGAGCGTTACTTCATCATTTCTTTTTACAACAACCTCTTCTCCAAGCTCCCCAATATAGTGGACTAGGTTATAGGTGAAGGAATCGTAATTATCTATAACCAAAATCATGAGATCATCTCCATAGCATCAACAAATGCCTTGGATTTTTGTTTACATTCTAGCCACTCATTTTCAGGTACTGAATCAGCCACTATGCCGGCTCCTGCACCAACATGAATAATATTATCTTTAATAACTGCTGTTCTAATTGCTATAGCAGTATCTATATTGCCATTCCAAGAAATATATCCAATGGCTCCACCATAAATACCTCTAGAGCTTGGCTCAAGCTCGTGAATAATTTCCATTGCTCTTATTTTAGGAGCCCCAGATAAAGTACCAGCAGGCAGCGATGCTTTAAGAGCATCAATATAATTTAAATCTGTAGCAATACTACCTACAACATTTGAGACGATGTGCATTACGTGTGAATATTTTTCAATAATCATCTTGTCAGTGACCTTCACTGATCCAATTTTTGAAACTTTGCCAATATCATTCCTTCCCAAATCAATGAGCATTAAGTGTTCAGCTATCTCCTTTGGATCATTTAATAAATCTTCTTCGTTAATTAGATCTTCTTCAGGGGTATTGCCTCTTTTTCTAGTTCCCGCAAGCGGTCTTAAGGTTAACTCTTCATCCTCTAATCGAATTAAGATTTCAGGAGATGAGCCGACTACCTGATAATCTTCAAAATCTAGGAAGTACATATACGGGGAAGGGTTAAGTTTTCGAATCGCTCTATATAAAACAAATGGATCGCCATGAAAATCTGAGCAAAAATCTTGTGCAAGAACTACCTGCATAACATCTCCCTCTTTAATATAACTTTTAATAACATTAACTGCATCTAGATATTCTGGCTTGGTGAAGTTTGATTTAAATTCAAGACTTCCTGTGGGCTTTTTAAAATCATCATTAGGAATCTTTACAGAATGACTAATGAGGCTCTCAATTTTATCTAACTCAGCCTGAGATTCCTCATAGGAAAATTTTTCTGGATTTGCATTAAATATAATCTTGGTTGTATTGGCAAAGTTATCATAAATGATTAGTTTCTCTGCCTTAATCAAAAAGATCTCTGGCATATGATCTTTAAATTTAGAATTCTTAGGAGCTAGATTAGCGATTTTAGTTTCAGCATACTGAGCACTCTCATATGCAAAAAATCCAACATAGCCACCATAAAATCTAGGCATTCCATCCAATTCAGGCGCTGTATCTTGGGAAGTAATCTCCTGGATGCTGCTTAATGGATCTTCTGAATAAAAAGAGCCTGAAACTCCATCAATATTTGTATCAACTTGATTACCTGAAATTTTTATAGAATCTTTACATCCAAAACCAATAATTGAATATTGAGCCCACTTGTCGCCGCCTTCAATGGATTCAAGTAAAAAGGTGTTTTGTTGTTCTGAAATCTTTAAATATAAAGAAATTGGTGAATCGTTATCTTTAATAATTTCCCTGGTTATAGGGATAATTGTATAAGCTGAATTAGCATAATTTATATACTCTTCTTTAGTAATCATTTTAAAAATCTATTATGTTTCCGCTGGAAATATTATGCTCTTTAAACCAGCCTTTATTTACCTCTAAAGCGAAAGCAGCTTTATTTTTAGAACATATGCTTGCTTCAGACATGGGAACCATATCATAAATTTCTAAAATTTCTTTTTCTTTAGACATAAAAGCAATGCTAAGGGGTATATTGGTATTTTTCATCCACATACATCTTGTTGTGTAATCTTCCCATATAAATAACATGCCTGTATTTGATTGAAGTGAAGACCTAAACATTAAGCCTCTTCTTCTAGAAGAAAAATTATCTGCTACCTCAATATTGGGTAATACTGAGCTTAATTTTATAGTTTGGGTTTGTGAATAGGAAACAGCAGGTAGGACGAGACTACTGATTAAAAAAAATTTAAGAAATTTGTGCGCGGAGTTTTGTGATGGTGTCTTCATAATTATCAGTGCCAAAAATTGCCGAACCAGCAACAAATGTATCAGCACCTGCCTCTGCTACCTTAGCTATAGTACTTAAATTAACACCCCCATCAACCTCTAATCTAATATCTTTTCCTGTTGCATCAATCATTTTGCGAACTTTAGCGATTTTATTTAAAGTGCCCTTAATAAAACTTTGACCGCCAAATCCTGGATTTACACTCATAAGTAATACAAGATCTAAATCTTCAATTACATCCTCAAGTACGTTAAGAGAAGTGCCTGGATTAATTGCTAGTCCAACCTTGCAGCCAGCATCTTTAATGGCATTAATAGATCTATGGACATGCTTTGTGGCTTCAGGATGAAAGCTAACTAGATCAGCGCCAGCTTTAATAAAAGCTGCAGCCAAATCATCTACAGGTTCAATCATAAGATGAACATCAATAAAATTCTTTATGCCGTAGTCTCGAAGAGACTTGCATACCATAGGTCCTATGGTTAAATTTGGAACATAGTGATTATCCATAACATCAAAATGGACCCAATCTGCTCCAGATGACATAACATCCTCAACTTCAACTCCAAGTGTTGCAAAGTTTGCTGAAAGAATTGAAGGTGCAATTATGTATTTCTTGTCACTCATGGGCTAATTCTCTTCTTTATGAGCACTAATGGCAAGAGAAAGACGCTCAGGAGACCCAACATCTATCCATAATTCATCAGCTTTTTCGCCTGTAACTTTATTTAGGTTAATAAAATCTTTAAGGACATAATTCCAGATATCAAAAGGTGCTTTTGGTAATTGAGCTGTTTTAAAAATAGTTGGATTAATGACTGATATTCCTGCAAATGTCAGATCATTTTGGGCTTCAGAAATAATAACTTTATTATTTTTTATAGAGAAATCTCCAAGAGTATTATACTCTGGATTAGGAACGCCCACTAGGTGAGCAAACTCAACATCAGTAGGTAGTATATCTATTGGTATCTCATGATAGGTATCAGCATTAATTAAAAGAAAGGGTGTGTCTCCAAAATACTCAATAGCATTTAAAATACCGCCGCCTGTACCCAAGATGCATTGTTCTTTTATAACTGTAATATCTTGATCTGTATAATTCTCTGCTAAATGTTTTTCAATCATATCTCCAAGATAGGAAACATTGATAATAATTTCACTGATGCCTGCATCTAATATTTTATTAATATTTCTATCAAGTAAAGTCTCTGTTCCAACCTCAATTAAAGGTTTTGGCATATCTTTTGTAAATGGCAGTAGCCTTTTACCGATGCCTGCTGCAAGAACCATTGCTTTCATATTGATGCCAGTTTTTTTGTTAATTTAGGCTGAATTATATCAATCATATAATTTTTACAAGCCCAATTATCAGGAATAATACTTATTAAATTATCTAAAATCATAGGCAAATCATTTAACCTAAAAGACCTATTATTATTTATATATAGTCTTGATAAAGTGCCCAATATTCTCATATTTCTTTGAATACCGCCCCACCTAAAACACTCAAATAACTCATCAGTATTTAAATCCACGGAAGATTTAGTTTTATAAAATACTAAAGAGTCTTTTACAAAAGTCTCATCGAATATCAGATAGTGATCTAGCAATATTCCTGCCAAATCTATTCCAATTGGGCCTATACAGAGATCTTGAAAATCTATCACACTAATTACATTATTTTCTGAGGCGATAAGATTCCTTCTCTCGAAATCAAAATGGCAATTAAGCTTAGGATGATCACTAAGATTTTTTATCACAGCATTAGATAATTCTAAAATAGATTGATCAGCCTCAATTTGTAGAAATTCATTACAAAATACTTCACTAAAAAGATTAACCTGGTCTGATAATGCGTCTTCTGAAAGCCTACTGATATTAAGGTCTGGTATTTCTTGGATTTGTACGAGCAGCTCTAAGCTTTTATATATTAATTCTTCTTTATTAGATTCATCAACAATTTCTAATAGATCATCATCTCCAAGATCTTCTTGAATGGTAATGCCAAGGTCTGGCTTGTGCAGTAAGATTTTAGGTACATTTATATTATATGCAGATAAAGCATCTGCTAAGTTACAGAATTCAAGATGGTTTCCATTAGCTGAATCTAAAAAGCAGAGTACTAGATTGTTGGAGTCACAAATTAGTCTCCAGTATTCTCGACCACTAGCCTCTAATTTTAAAGCTATAGCTCTTTCACATTCATAACCGCATTGAGCTGCTAACTCTATAATTTCTGATTCTTTCAAATTAGCTGTTTTTTACCTCATCTGGTAATGGAGTATTGTCTGGAACAAAGAAATCAGGCATCAATTCTGCATAAGGCACATTTGCATACTTAGTAAAATCTCTAACACCCGCATCATGAAGAACTAGGTCGTCGATACAAAAATTACCGGTGAAGCTTTTAGAGTCTTTTGTTAAAATTGTATAAGCAGCATCAGCCATAATATCTACATTTCTGGATAATCTCATAATCTCGTCTCCACCCAGGTGATTTTGAACTGCAGCAGTTGCTATTGCTGTTCTAGGCCAAAGTGCGTTAACTGCAACACCTTGCTCTTTAAATTCTTCAGCCATTCCTAGAACACACATACTCATAGTGTACTTAGCCATCGTGTAGCCAACATGTGAACCAAACCATTTTGGATCCATATCCAGGGGTGGTGATAAATTTAAAATATGAGGATTCTCTGATTTTAAAAGATGCGGTAAGCAATATTTACTAACCATATAGGTTCCTCTGCCGTTAATTTGATGCATAAGATCATAGCGCTTCATGGCTGTATCAAGAGTATTGGTTAGTTGAATAGCAGAGGCATTATTGATGCAAATATCAATACCACCAAAATGCTCAACAGCTTTATTCACAGCATCACGAACATTATCTTCATCGCGAATATCACATACCATTGGCAAAGCGTCACCACCAGCTTCAATTATTTCTTCTGCAGCTGTAAATATAGTTCCAGGAAGTTTTGGATGAGGTTCTGCTGTTTTAGCGGCAACAACAATTTTTGCTCCATCTATGGCAGCTCTTTTAGCCATAGCTAATCCAATGCCTCTACTACCACCTGAAATAAAAATAACTTTATCTTTTAAACTCATAATTTTTTTCCTTTAAAATTTTTCCATATAGGGTCTGATATCTAACTCTTGGGTCCAAGCTGTTCTATGCTGAGAATGGACACTCCAATAGGTTTCAGCAATCTTTTCAGGGCTTAGGATACCGTCTTTTTCTTTAAGTGCATATGCGTCTGGAAAATTTTCTTTTATCCATGGTGTATCAATTGCGCCATCAATAATCATATGTGCTACATGAATACCCTCAGGGCCAAGCTCTCTTGCCATGCTTTGGGTTAATGCTCTTAATGCAAACTTAGCTCCAGCAAATGCCGAAAACCCTGATCCGCCTCTAATAGATGCAGTAGCGCCAGTGAACAAAATTGAGCCATGCCCTCTTGGTTTCATATATTTTGCAGCCTCCCTTCCAGTTAAGAACCCAGCGAATGCTGCCATTTCCCAGACCTTTCTGTAAACTCGAGCAGTGGTATCTTCTATGGGGAAGAAAACATTAGCCCCTGGATTAAAAATGACTACATCAATTGGGGCAATAGTTTCTTCAACCTCTTTAAATAAACTTACAATAGAGTCTTCATCTCTAGCATCAATACCAAATCCTTGCGCCCAACCTCCATCACTCTTAATTTGATCAGTTAAAATATCAAGTTCAGACATGCTTCTTTCTCTTCGAACTGGGCATACCTTATATCCTTCTTGAGCAAATTTTTTTGTTAACGCACTTCCGGTAGCAACACCTGCACCGATTATGATGGCTGAGTAGTCTGAATTATTTTTCATATGAAATTTTATCTTGTAATATTAAACTTTAACAAATTAATCAATAAAAATGAAAGTAGACTTTATATTTGATGTTGCCAGCCCTAATGCTTACTTGTGTCATAAAGTAATCCCAGGAATTGAAAAAAGAACTGGGGTAGCTTTTAACTACGTACCATGTTTATTGGGAGGTATTTTTAAAATTACTAATAACCAGGCGCCTATGATGGCCTTTAATGGCATCACAAATAAACTGGAATATCAGCATATTGAAATTAAAAGATTTATACAAAAATATAATCTTGAAGATTTTACAATGAACTCATTTTTTCCAGTCATGACTCTTCAGCTCCAACGAGCTGCTATTGCTGCAATGTCTTTAAATGTCTTTGATGCTTATATAGAAACGATATTTAAAGGAATGTGGGAAGAAAGTTTAAATCTTGCAGATCAAGATGTTCTTGTAAAGCTTCTGACTGACAAGACTGAAATAGATATTAATAACCTCGTTGAACAAATGCAGAGTCAGGAAACTAAAGATCAATTGATTCAAAATACTAGTGATGCCGTTGAAAGAGGTGCTTTTGGAATTCCTACATTTTTTGCAGATGATGAAATCTTCTTTGGAAAAGATAGTTTGACTGATCTCGAAGAGTTTATTTCAAAATAGTTTAAAGGGTAAAATAGAACTTTCCTTAAAATACGCTTTCTAAGCTAACAGGTATAAAATAAACAAAATGAAAAAAACGCAATTAGCTGCTGTGTCAGCAATATTATTGTTAGCATTCAATCTTGGTGCTGAGAATAATAATTCAGAGCTAATAACTGTAGATAAAACATATAGCGCTTCATCTTGCCTTGTTTACAATCCAAATATAGGGATCATAGTTAAAGATAAAAATATTAGTGTTGAGGCTGATTCACTAAAATTTTATGATAATCAGGCTATTAGTCTTAATAACAATGTAAAAATTGATTTTCCTGGCGGTCTGCTAAATTCTTCTAATGCGTTAATTGGAGCTTCTAAAGAATTAGTAGAATTTAAAGAAAATACAACCCTGTCTCTTGAACAAGTGCTCTTAAAAGGTAATGAAGGCTTCTTTAATAGATCAAATGATCAGATTCAAATGGAAGATGGTAGTATTTTTCTTTCTTTAAAAGGTTTAAATATTAGCTTTAAGTCCTTAGAGGGCTCTTTAAGTGATCAGCTTTCAATTAAAGAAGCAGAGATTACCTCTTGCGCAGATCCTAAAATAGGTTGGCTCATTGGAGCTGATGATTTGGTGTTAAATAATAAAACTTCTAGGGGTTATGCTAGAAACCTTACCTTAAAACTTGGTGGAGCTAGCGTAATTAAAGCTCCCTATCTTCCATTTGCAACAACTAGCGAAAGATTATCTGGATTCTTGGAGCCCTCTATTTCTTCTTCTTCTGATGGTGTCGATTTTTCTATTCCTTACTTTGCCATACTGTCTGCCCATTCTGATATTACCCTTGGAGTAAGAAATATTGCTGAGAGAGGTTCTGGTATTGAAATTAATTATCGCTACTTTAAGGCGCATACTAAAAATAATATTGATGCTTTCTACTTTAACAGTGATAAGGAAATGCAGAATAATTTTCCTGAACTTAAAGATTCAAGATGGGCTTTTAAGATTCAAGATTCTTTAATGCTTAATAAAGCCTCAGGAATTAACTGGGGTGAAATAGTAATTAATTGGGGTGAAGCTTCTGATGCTATGGTTTTAAGAGATATCCCAGGCGAAATTACTGCAATTGGGATGCAGCGCGATCATTATTTAAATCAAAATATTATTATAAGTTCTCATTTTAAGAATTTAACAATTGATCTTGAGCATCAAGGTTTTCAGTCTTTAAACCCTCTTCTTTCAAATGGTTATAAAAAATCACCTTCGATTGATCTTAATTTTAATAAAAGATTTAATTCTATAAATATTAAGCAAAGATTAAATATCGCAACTTTTAAAGCTGACAACTTGCATGAATTCTACGGAGCCTCATCTAAGATAGGTAAGTATTTAAATAATATTGAAGACCCACTCGAAGGAAGGCGAACTTTTTCAGATATAACTTTATCTAAAACCTTTAATAAAGAATTTATTAAAATTAAAACGTCTGTGGGTGTTAAAAGTTTAAGCTATAACTTGCAGAAATCTTCAGTGCAAAATAATAATATTAATAGTCCTAATCTAAAAATTGATATTAGCAGTATGTTTATCAGAAAGAATACTGATGGCATGTCCATCATTCAACCAAGATTGGTCTTAGGTTTTTCACAATATAAGAATCAGGCTGGAAATCCTGTATTTGATAGCAATATGATGGGTTATAACAATCAAGTTTTTTCAAATGATCGCTTTTCAGGAATGGATAGAATTGCTGATGACTCTTCTCATAGTATTGGTTTTACTTATAAAATAAGAAAATCTAGTCGAGATATATTTAAATTTGGTATTGCCAAAAAATATAATCATTCTGAAAATAAAGTTTATCTGACTGCCATGCCTCCTATGATGAATAATAGGAATAAATTTATTATGTCCTCAATGTGGATGCCTAATATGAATAATTCATTCAAGATATATGGTGGCTATGATGCAAAGACAAATAAAGTTCATATTGGCGGTATGAATTTTATGACAAAGTCATCAATGGGTACCCTGGGAATTGCTAAAAGATACAGAAGAATGGCTGGTGATTTCAAGCAAACTCTTAATTACTCTGAAATATTTGCCTCAATTAATTTAAAAAATGGCTTTAAAATCATTAGTAAATTACAGCAAGATAATGAGTATGATATTAAGGTAGAGAGCATGTTTGGAATAGAATATGAGAACTGTTGTGTAGCTTTTAGGGTCATGACAAGTGATAAAAATCTTTCTAAATATAATGATCTTTATAATTCAAGCTATACATACCTAAATGATGCATGGGACAATATGATAAACATTGAAAACAAAAGTAGGATTAACTTTGAATTTGAACTGAAAGGCTTCAATTCATCGATAAATAAAATAGACAAGTTACTTCAAAATTCAATACTTAATTACTAGGAAATTTTTATGAAAAAACTAACGATATTCTCATTACTGATCGCGCTGCCTTCTATAGTGCTAGCAAGAGTAGAAATATTAGATAGAGTCGCTGTTATTGTTGATGATGGTTTAATCATGGAATCTCAAATTACTAAAAGTATTTTAGATGTAAAGATGAATATACAGGCACAAAATATGTCAATGCCTCCTTTGGATGAGATACGAAAGCAGGTTATAGAAAAACTTATTATTGAAGAACTTCAACTGCAGCTTGGAGATTTGTTTGGAATAAGAATAAGTGACGGTGAACTCAATCAGACGTTTGATACTATCGCTGCCAATAATCAACTTTCACTTGAAGAATTTATACTAACTATTGAAGAGGCTGGTCAATCTTATGAGTCAGTAAGAGAAAAAATTCGAAATGACATGATTATTCAGAGAGTTCAAAGGGGCAAAGTCGGTAATGAAATAAATATTACTGAACAAGAATTTGAAAGCTTTATGAAAACTGATCCTTCAGTTGCACAACTTAGACCTGAGTTGTCAGTTAGACAAATATTAGTAAAAAATGAAAAGAAGGCTCAAGTGGTATTAGAAAGATTAGATGCTGATGAAAGTTTTGAGGTAATTGCAAAAGAAGTATCGCTTGCAGGTAATGCAGCTTCTGGAGGCTTAATGCCATGGAGAAAAATTGCTGATATGCCAGAACTATTTAGATTAGCCTTAGCGGAGGAAATTGTTGGAACAGTAAGTGCTCCTATTTCTACTGGATCGGGTTTTCATATTTTAAAGATTGAGGAAAAAAGGGGTCCTTTTGTTAAGTATGAGGATCAATGGAATGTGAGACATATTCTTCTTATGCCGACTGCGATAAGAGATTTGCCTACAACATTAATTGAAATTGAGGATGTGCGTAACCGAATAATGGCAGGAGAGGATTTTGATAAGCTGGCCAAAGAGTTTTCTGAGGACGAAGGTTCAGCTCTAAACGGTGGTGACCTTGATTGGTTTGGTGCCGGGGTGATGGTTAAGCAATTTGAAGCTGTGATGCTTACTTCTGAAAATAATGTTATATCTGATGTTTTTCAAACTGACTATGGTTATCATTTTCTTGAAGTCCTTGGCACTAGAAACTTTGATAAGACTACTGAGCTGATTGAAGATAGAGCCTATTCTGGACTTTACTCAAGAAAATTTGATGAAGAGCTAGAAAATACTCTTAGATCTATCAGAGCAGAGGCTTTTGTTGAAATAAAAAATCTAGATTGAAAAAGATCTTCTATTCCCCTGGTGAGCCATCTGGAATAGGTGTCGATCTTATAATTCAATTATGTCTATCGAATTATTGGGATAATTTTAAAACACCCATCATTTGTTTGGGTGATAAAAGACTGTTCGAGCATAGAGCAAAACAACTAAATAAAAAAATAAAGATCACATCAATTGATGATGATAAAAGTGCTATCAAAAATAAAAAAGGGCTTCTCCATATTATTGAAGTAGCGAAATGTAAAAGTGTCATTTCTGGAAAATTAAATCCTGCTAATGCCTCATATATTATTGAGAATTTAAATTTTGGGATTATGCAGGCCCAGGCTAGCAAAAAAAATGCCTTGGTCACTGGGCCTATTAGTAAGAAAAATATTATAGATTCTGGAATTAAATTCTCTGGGCATACAGAGTGGATTCAAGCAATGACTAAAAGTAATGATGTGCTAATGCTGCTTTCAGCAAAACAATTGCGAGTAGCTCTGGTAACAACGCACATACCTTTAATAAAGGTTGCTGAATCAATTACAAAAAAGAAAGTAATTGCTAAGGCAATTATTCTTAATGAAGATTTAAAATCAAAATTAAAAGTTAAGGCTCCAAGATTGGTTATGCTTGGACTTAACCCGCATGCAGGAGAAGGTGGCACTATAGGATCAGAAGAATCTTTAATATTAAAACCAGCTGCGGAATATTTAAGAAAAGTTGGAATTAATATCTGTGATCCCATTTCAGCTGATACTGCATTTACTCAAAATATGTTAAAAAAAACCGACGCTTATCTTGCTATGTATCATGATCAGGCGCTTCCAGTACTTAAAGCTTTAAGTTTTGGAGAAGGTATTAATATTACTCTAGGAGTTCCTATTGTAAGGACTTCTGTTGATCATGGAGTTGCGTTAGATATAGCTGGTTCAGGCAAAGCTAGCTTCTCATCTCTACAAAATGCTCTGAATACTGCAAAATCGATGATCTAATGAGTCAAAGAGATAAAAGAAGGAAATTTGGGCAAAACTATCTAATAGATCCTGCAATATTGTATGAAATGGAGGAATCTATAAATCCCCAACCTGATGATAGATTTATAGAAATTGGCCCAGGCATGGGAGCGTTAACCAAGATACTTAATAAAGAATCTGTTCACATAACTGCGATTGATATCGATAGAGATAATATCGCCTACTTAGAAAAATCTTTTCATGGCCCAGCGGAATATAATTTTATACAAAGTGATATTTTGAGAAGTGACTTTGCATTTCTTAATTCCAATGATCATAGAGTTGTAGGAAATCTCCCCTACAATATATCTACTCAAATTATAATTAAACTCATTAACTATTTTACTCAAATTAAAGACATGCATTTTTTAATTCAAAGAGAGGTTGCTGAAAAAATTACTGGAAGCCCTGGATCTAAAGACTGGGGTAAATTAGGTATCAAGCTTTCAGCGTTTTTCCAAACCGAGATTCTTTTTGATGTTCCGCCAGAAGCTTTTGACATAAAACCTAAAGTCACTTCAAGCTTTATTCGAATGTCTCCCCTTACAAAAAGTTTGGTAAATGATGATGAAATAACAAACTTCTTTGAAGTTGTTGATCTTTCATTTATGACACGACGTAAAAATATTAAAAATAATCTTAAAAGCAAAGATTTAGACTGGGATAGTCTTCAAATTAATAATCAACTTAGGCCTGAGGATTTAACTCTAGAGTCTTACTTAAAGATTACCAGAGAGATTGCTAAAATTTAATTATGTCTACTTATGTGATTGGTGATGTTCAGGGATGCTTTAAAGAGCTTTTAAAGCTTACAAAAAAGATTGAATTCAATCCTTTAAAAGATACTCTTATTTTTGCAGGAGATCTTGTTAATAGAGGTCCTCAATCTTTAGAAGTATTAGATTTTTGTCTTAAAAATAAGAAATCTATTAAAGTAGTGCTGGGAAATCATGACCTTTATCTTCTTAGCTTAATTAATAATAATCAGAAGAAAGCTAAAACTCTTAGTCCCATTCTAAAATCCAAGAGTGCGTCTAAATACTTTAATTGGCTCGTAAAAAAGCCGATGTTATTAAAAGTTAAAATTAAGGAAACTCATGAAACTTTTTGGATTTCTCATGCAGGCATTCCATATTTTTGGAGCTTAACTAAGGCACAAAAATTAAGCAGAGAGTTATCAAAGAGTTTGCAAAATGATCCATCATTCGTTCTTAACAATATGTGGGGTGATAGACCAAACAAGTGGAATGATAATTTAAAAGGCACGAAACGATTAAGATTAATAATTAATTGTTTTACCCGAATGCGTTATTTGGATATGCAGGGTGGTATTAATTTAAAAACTAAAGATACTGGGCCTAAAAAAGAATTAGAGCCTTGGTTTGTTAAATCAAAAAAGCTTTTAAAAAGTTCAGATGAATATATTATCTTTGGCCATTGGGCTGCGCTTAATGGAAAAACTAAGATAAAGAATATAATAGGCTTGGACACTGGTTGTGTTTGGGGTGGAAAATTAACTGCTATTAGATTAGAAGATAAAAAAATATTTGCTGTAAAAGGATGATGAAAATATACCAAGTAGGTGGTTCTATAAGAGATGAGCTCTTGGGAGAAAAGCCTAAAGATAAAGATTGGCTAGTCGTTGAGTCTTCTCCAGAAGAGATGATTGCAGAAGGCTTTAAGCCTATTGGTAAAGATTTTCCTGTATTTATACACCCTATTTCAAAAGAAGAATATGCGTTAGCTAGGACTGAAAAGAAAAGTGGTTATGGCTATAAGGGATTTACTTTTTATTTTGGTAAAGACGTTACCTTAGAAGAGGATCTTTCTAGAAGAGATTTTACAATGAATGCAATTGCAAAAGATCAAGATGGAAAACTAATAGATCCATTTAATGGACTAAAAGATATTAAAGCGGGAATATTTCGCCATGTATCTGATGCTTTTTTAGAAGACCCATTGAGGGCCATAAGAATCGCTCGTTTTAAAACCTACAATCATCTAAAAGATTTTAAAATAGATGACTTAACGCAAAAGATGTTATTAAAAATAAGTGCTTCTGGTGAATTAGAAAAACTTTCAAAAGATAGAGTTTGGATTGAGATAGAAAGATCTCTGCAGTCTCCAAATGCATCTAAGTTTTTTACATTACTTCTTGATTTTAAGTTACATGAACCTTGGCTTGGTAAGCTATCTAACTCAGAATGTAATAACCGAACCTCAGCAGAGATTAAGTGGGCTGAACTTGAATCAGAAAATAATTTTCAACTTGGGGAGTCCCTTCCTGTTCCTAATAATTTTAAAATGCATGTTCAGCTTCTCAAAGCTCTGCTTGAATGCCAACAAGAGTGTCCTGAAGACAATCTAATTAAGAGCATAGAAAGAATCAATTTTCATAGAAATATGAGTGAAATAAACGCCCTGCTTGAATTAGAGGGATTGAGTAAAAATAAAGATTTCATTTCTAAGCTTGGTAAGCATATGCTTGAAGAAGACTTCACCGCTTTAAAAGAAGCTGGCAAGGATGAGGTTAGAAATGTTAAATTGCATCTTATAAAACAAGCTATAAAAAAAACTTATGCATAAAGTAGTTCTTATCACAGGCGCCGCACATAGAATTGGTAGAGAGACTGCCAAGGTCTTTGCCGAGGATGGTTGGAATGTAATTATACATTTCAATAGTTCACTTAAAGCTGCCGCAGAGCTTGCTGCAGAATTTAATGCAAAGAGATCTGGAAGTGCATGCATTATTCAGGCTGATTTAGATATTGACGCAGATGTTGAGAGGCTTGTAAGTGAATCCAAGGAGGTTTATGGGCGAATAGATGCTTTAATTAATAATGCATCAAGTTTTTACTCTACCCCTCTTCCTGATATTTCATATGAAGATTGGGATAAATTAATTGGAAGTAACTTAAAAGGTCCCTTATTTATTACCAAAGGATTAACTCCCATGTTAGAGGAAGCGAAAGGTTCTGTGATAAATATTACAGATATTAATATTGATAAAGGTCTGCCTGGTTTCTCGATTTATTCAGCTGCTAAAGGCGGTCTTAAAGCAATTACAAAAGTATTAGCAAAAGAATTAGCTCCAAATATTAGAGTTAATGCAGTTGCTCCCGGAGCAATATTGGAGCCGCCTGGAAAATCATGGAGCGAAGAAGAGCTGGCAAAGATTGTTTCTAAAATTCCTTTAAATAGGATTGGAGATGAAAGTGATATAGCAAATACTGTAAAATTTATAGTTGATTCAAAATATATTACTGGGCAAACCATAAACGTTGATGGAGGAAGATCTTTAGCATGACCGAAAAAGATGCATTTACAGGAGCTGAATTCACAGGTACCAAAGAAGTATCTGAAAATTTAAAATTTGATCAAGAAAAATTGCAGCAGTGGATGGATGCAAATATTCAATCTAGTGGAAAAATATTACAAGTTGAGCAATTTAATGGTGGTCAAAGTAATCCAACTTATAAAATTACAACAGAAAATAGAAAACTTGTACTAAGAAGAAAACCTCCTGGAAAACTTCTTCCCTCAGCTCATGCTGTCGATAGAGAATATAGAGTGATTAGTGCGCTTGCAGAGACTAATGTACCAGTTCCTAAAACTTATGGACTATGTGATGATTCTGATGTGGTTGGAACACCTTTTTTTGTAATGGATTTTCTTGAGGGTGAGGTTTATTGGGACCATATGCTACCTGCAGCGTCAAATGAAGAAAGAATAAAGATATATCAGCAAAAAAATAAGGTATTAGCTAACCTGCATTCATTAGATTATAAGGCTGCAGGTTTAGAAACTTACGGGAAACCTGGAAACTATGTAGCAAGACAGGTAAGCAGATGGACAACTCAATATCTAGCTTCAGAAACAGAGTCAATTCCTGAAATGAATAAGCTTATAGAGTGGTTACCAGAAAATATTCCTAATGATGATGAGACATCTATCGTTCATGGTGATTTTAGACTCGATAATATGATTTATAAAAACCATGAAGTTATTGGTGTTCTAGATTGGGAGTTATCAACTCTTGGTCACCCTATTGCTGACTTTAGTTACCATTGTTTAACTTGGAGAACCTTGCCAGCAATGCAAGACCTTAAACTTCTTAAAGAGCTAGGTATTCCATCTGAGGTTGAATACCGTGATATGTATTCAGAGAATACAGGCAAAGACTTATCTGCAAATTGGGAATTTTATATGGTATTTAATATTTTTAAGGTTGCAGCAATTTGTCAGGGAATCTTAGGCAGAGTTAGAGACGGGACTGCCTCAAATAAGCATGCAGAAGCCAGAGGCATGCAAGTCTTTCCTCTATCTGCTGGGGCCTGGAGTATTGTTGAGGCCAACTTTAAATAAAGAGAATTCTTCTATCTTTTTTTAACAAAAAATAGCGTAATACCTGAAATAGAAGAGATAAGCGCAAGTATAGAAAATAATCTTAATAAGAAATTATTTATATTATCTCTTTCATCATAATCCATAATATGAAGTGCCCATAAAAGGTCCCACATCCGCCATGAATCGGATCGAATAGCTGAAATATCCCCACTCATTGGATTTATATAAATACTAGTATTGTCATCTGTTTCGGTTAGTACTTTGTAAATTGGAAGATCTCTTCCTCTATACTCAGAGCCAGAAATTTCTTCAGTAATAAAAATAACTTCTATAGGCTTAAGTGTTGTTTTTGTTTCAGCAATTACAATGGCTTGCTGAGGCGAAAGAGCTTCTAGAATTTTACCTTCTGGATATGTCTTATAAAGAACATCTCCATTTTTAATAGAAGCTATAACCTGCTGACCCAATCTATCAAATATTCTATATTCTGCTTGGCTTGCAAGGCGATACTGCTCTCCCCTTACTAATTCAATTTTATTGAAAGCAAAATAAATCCCCGATACAGTCCAAAGCAAAAGTTGAATAGCTATAAAGATACTTAAATACCTATGTAAGCCTCTTATGAATTTCTTGGTTTCCAAATCTACAGAATTTATTTAAAAGTGTTTCACAGCAGAGCATATATCTCTATCTTAGAAGATTCAATTTAAATTATTTCTTTTAGAGGTTCTGAGACAAATGAATATTTCTCAATCTCATCACTTTCAAATAAAATTTCGTCTTCTTCTATTTGAAGAACTATATCTATATCCAAAGTCCTTGCGCTAAACTTTGGGACATCTCTTTTTCTACCTGATTGGTCTTCAATCTCTTTTAACTTTTCATTCAAATCATCAAAGGATAATTCACATTCCCCAGACATAACTAAATTTAAGAAATCGTCGCCTTCAAATCCCTCTGCTTTCGTTTGATGAATAGATGAGCATTCAATTGCATCCAAGATCTGTTGTAATTTTTCTATTGCAAGAATCAGGTTGGCTTCTGCATTTATATTACTTCCAAGGGAAAGGTAGTATTTCATCATCTGTATATTATTAGACCAACGTCCTTGGCGCCTCTAAGCGCACCAGGCTTAGATACTCTGAGCTTTATAGACTTAACTCCATACTCATCTTTAATAAACGTAGCTATGCTCTCAGCAAGTGTTTCTTGGAGTTGGAAAGATGATTCTTCAACAAGCTTAATGACTCCTTTAGTGATAGCTTTATAGTCGATAGTATCTTCAATTGAATCTGTGGCTGCAGCTTTTTTACAATCAAAAGGGAATTCCATATCGATACTAACTTCTTGTTTTACTTTACGCTCCCAATCAAAAATACCAATGATTGTTTCGATTCGTAAATCTTTAATATAAATTATATCTTCCATTTTTATACCTCGTTTAAGGGCCATCTAGGTCTTGCATTTGAATTGCCCTGGGTAGATGCATCAGGCGTCTTTAATGAACCCAAGTAAGCAATCATTGCTGCATTATCAGTACAATGTTTCATTGCAGGATATCTTACCTTGATATTAAATTCATCTTCTAGCTTACTCATTTCTGCACGCAACAATCCATTTGCAGCAACACCGCCAGCAAGAATTAGCGTATCTCTATTAGTTTGAATGAGTGATTTTTTAATTTTTGAGACCAAGACATCTATAGCTGCTCTTTGAAAAGAAGCTGCAATATCTGGAATATGATCATCAAGATTTTCAAGATCTCTAATCGAATATAAAACTGCAGTCTTTAAACCACTAAAACTAAGATTTAAATTATCACTATGCATCATGGGTCTTGGATAATTAAACTTCTTAGGATCTCCATCCTTAGCAACTCTTTCTATGTGAGGCCCTCCTGGGTATGGAAGGTTTAAAAGCTTACCCACTTTATCAAAGGCTTCTCCCACAGCATCATCCTGAGATTCTCCTAGAATTGTGTAATCACCAAGGCCTTTTACATCAATAATTAATGAGTGACCGCCTGAGACTAACAAGGAAATAAAAGGAAATGCTATATCATCGAAATCTAAAGCAGGAGCCATAAGATGAGCTTCAAGATGATGGACAGGTATCGTTGGTATTCCAAGGCCAGCTGATAGGCCATGAGCAAAGCTCTCGCCAACTAATAAAGCTCCAAGTAAACCTGGGCCTGAGGTATATGCAATTTGATCGATTTCAGAAATATTTCTTTCGCCTAGCGCGTCCTCTAAGACAGAAATTATCTTTAAACAATGGTCTCTTGAGGCTAATTCTGGGACAACTCCACCGTACTCGGCATGCATATCAATCTGACTAAATACTGATTCTCCAACAATCCCATCCACGCTATCGTAGACAGCTACAGCCGTTTCATCGCATGAGGTTTCAATTCCTAAAGTTAACATAAAAAAAGTTTTGCAAATTTCCTAATAACAGCCTAAACTACGCGACTAATTATGCCTTCTATTATAATAAAAGAAACAGAACATTTTGACATTGGTCTTAGAAAGTTCAAGCGCGCCTGTGAAAAAGCAGCCATTGTACCTGAAATAAGAGCAAGAGAGTTTTATGAAAAGCCTACAGCAAAGAGAAAACGCTTAATGGCAGCAGCTGTTAAAAGAGCTCATAAAACTAACAGAAAGTTTTCATTTTCAAGACAGAGATCTTACCGATAAATCTTGGCGCTTCTCGCAGATATTAAATTACACCTCAAGCAATCAAGGCTTGATAGAAATGTCCCTGTTCGGGATACATTAATAATGTTACTTTCTGAAATTCAGAGATTTGGCATTGATAATAGAGTTGAAGTAAATGATGCCCAGGTTCTTCAAATTATTAATAAAATGGTAAAGCAAAGAAATGATTCAATAGAGCAATTTACCAAAGGTAATCGACCTGATTTAGCTGATATAGAAAAAACTGAATTAGATATCCTTTCAACTTATAAGCCTGCACAACTAGATGAATCAGAAGTTACTGAAAGAGTTAAGGCTGCAATAAATGAAACTGGTGCAGAGTCAATGCAAGATATTGGAAAAGTCATGGGTATCTTAAAAGGCTCACTCGCAGGATCAGCTGACATGGGTCTAGTTAGTAAAATAGTAAAAGATCAATTAAGTTAATTTTCACAAAAATTTATATTCAAAAATATAAATAAACTCCCTGAGGCCATAATATGGAAAGAAGTAATAACAGACCGGCTAATCAATCAAGAGAAATATCAATAGAAACGGATGTAAATATTCATGCTGAAGGTTCAGCATTAGTTAAGTTTGGGAATACTCATGTACTTTGTACGGCAACTATTGAAAATAATGTCCCAAGATGGATGCGAGGAAGTAATGAGGGTTGGATTACTGCTGAATACGGTATGTTACCCCGCTCTACCAATGAAAGAATGAATAGAGAAGCAGCAAGAGGCAAACAAAGTGGAAGAACACAGGAAATTCAAAGACTTATAGGTAGATCTTTAAGACAAGCAGTTAATCTTAAGCATATTCAAGGTAAAACAATCTCAATTGACTGTGATGTATTGCAAGCAGATGGTGGAACTAGAACTGCTTCTATTACAGGTGGTTGTGTTGCTTTATTTAAAGCTCTGCAAAAACATCATGATGATCATAGAGCAATAAAATCATATGTTGCGGCTGTTTCACTTGGAATTATCAATCAAGAAGTTTTATTAGACTTAGACTACAAAGAAGATAGTAATGCTGATACAGACTTAAACCTTGTAATGACAGAAGATCTTGATGTTATTGAAATTCAAGGAACTGCAGAGGAAGCCCCCTTTTCTCAAGATGAGCTTAATACTATGCTAGATATTGGAAAAGTTGCTATTAATGATATTATTGAAATACAAAAATCTTGCTTAAAATAGGTGAAAGAATACCAACAAAAATTTCTCAGTCTTGCTCTTGAAGCAAAGGCGTTGGAATTTGGTAATTTCACTTTAAAATCTGGCAGACAAAGTCCCTACTTTTTCAATGCAGCTAAGATGCTCAATGGCTCAAATCTTTATGAGTTGGCTTCTTGTTATGAAGAAGCTATAAAAGATGCTGACATCCAATTTGATTGTATTTATGGTCCTGCATATAAAGGAATATTTATAGGATCTATTGTTTCAATGATTCTTTCAAAACATGGAACAAATTACCCCCTTTCGTTTAACAGAAAAGAGACTAAAGATCATGGCGAAGGTGGAAATATTATTGGTTCAAATCCTAAGGGAAATGTACTTATTATTGATGATGTCATTTCAGCAGGAACAGCAGCTAAAGAGTCTATAGAAAGTATTAAATCACTAGGTGCAAATCCAAATATCATGCTCGTTGGTCTGGATAGGCAAGAAAAAGGCCAAGGCTCACTTTCAGCAAGAGCTGAGCTTGAGGATCTTTACGGAATGCAGGTTATCTCTATAATTAACCTTGATGCCTTAATTCAGTTTTCTGAAAAAGATCCAGTTTATTCAGAATATTTACCTAATCTAAAAGCTTATAGAGAAAGCTGGGGAGCATAAATTGTTTTCAGGAATCGTTTCAGGGTTAGGCTCTATAAAATCTATCAAGAAAAAAATTGATATTGTCTCAATTGAAATTAAAGCTCCAAAAAAATTTAGTAAAAAGCTCCAAAAAGGTGCCAGTGTATCTGTGGATGGAGTCTGCTTAACAGCAAAAAATAGTAATTCAGATAATATTAAATTTGATGTAATTGAAGAAACTTTATCTAGAAGTACTTTAAGTAATTTGGTGAAAGGACAAAAAGTTAATCTTGAAAGATCCATAACATCTTCTACTGAAATTGGCGGTCATCTTATGTCAGGCCATATTCATGGAGTAGCAAAGGTTATTGATATGAAGATAAAAGAATCATCAATTGATATGAAAATAAGTATTCCTAAAGGCGCGGGTAAATATATTTTAGAAAAAGGTTATATAGGTATTAATGGTTGCAGCTTAACTGTGGGTAAGGTTAATAAATCAAGTTTTAATATTCACCTAATACCTGAAACTCTAGAGGTTACTAATCTAGCAGTTTTAGAAAAGAAGCAGTTTATTAATCTTGAATTAGATCAAAATACTGTAAGTATTGTTGATACTGTAGAAAGGGTTCTTAACCGCTAAGATACTGAGATAAAACTGCCATTCTTATAGCAACTCCATTGGCAATCTGTTGTCTGATCACACTTTGCTCAGACTCATAAACCATAGTTGATATTTCAATATCAAGATTGACAGGCCCTGGATGCATCAAAATAGCTTCTTCGTGAGCCATTGCTAATCTCTCAGAATTAATTTGATATTCATACTTATACTGATCAATATCAATAATATCTTCAGCCTCTAGTCTTTCATGTTGAATTCGCAGTGCCACTATTACATCTGCTCCTGCTAGAGCAAGATTTAGATCTGGCTCATATTTACCTTGAGCATGATTTTGAAATGATTTACACATTTCTGGATGCCCTGAAAAAGTTAAAGACTTAAAGTCAAAGTTACTTATTCCTTGAATAAAGGAAGCTGTAACTCTTGAATGGTCTAAATCACCAACAATAACTATATTTTGATTATCAATAGTTTCTTTGTGCTGAATAATAGTCATTAAATCTAGCAAGCCTTGGGTCGGATGAGAAATAGAGCCCTCTCCACCACTAATAAAAGTCATTTCAGGAATATATTGAGTTAGTTCATGAATAATAGATTCAGAATGCCTTAGTACACAAAGATCAACTCCCATTAAAGACAGAGCATCAACTGTGTCATAAATAGATTCACCTTTTTGAAGTGAGGAAGAGTCTGTATCAAAATCTAGAACATGACAGCCCAAGTTTTTTGCAGCTATTTCAAATGAAGATTTGGTTCGCGTACTAGGCTCACAAAAGATATTAGCAATTGTTTTATCTGGAAATAATGACTCTTTTTTAAAAGACCCATCTTCATTAATAAATTTCTCAGCAAAGGCAATTAAATCCTCTATCTCTTTTCTAGATAAGTCCGCTAAAGATAATAAGTTTTTATTCATTTAATAAGACAATTGCATCCATTTCTATATCAACATTTAAAGGCAGAGCTACCACTTGAACAGTTGCTCTTGCTGGATATGGTTCAGAGAATTTATTTTGCATAACTTGATTAACTTCAGCAAAATTTGATAGATCAGTCAGATAGATATTTAATTTAACAATGTCTGCAAGCGAGGTATTGGCTGCAGAGCATATGCTTTCAAGATTAGATATTACCTGCTCAGCTTGTTCTGAGATTGTCCCGCTGACCAAAGCTTCAGTTTTTGGATTAAGAGGAATTTGCCCTGAAATATACAATGTATTTCCAGCAACAACTCCTTGAGAGTATGGTCCTAGAGCTTTTGGTGCATCTTCAGTAAATATAATTTTCTTGCTCATAGTTGTCTCAGTTTACGAAAATGTAAAACTTGATATTAAAAACATTATATAGAATAGCTGGCCTCTAATTCTCATTTATCGTCTTGGCATCATTAATAATTCTTTTACAGCTCTCTATAAATTTCATTGATCTTACTTTTTGCATGATTTTACGTAACTCTTCTACATTTTCAATATCTATTTCAAAATTACATTTTGTAAATTTAATATCTAAATCTTTTGTATTAACAGCAATAATATTTACACCGCGCTTCGTAAAAGTAGAAATAACATCAGCTAAAGTGCCAATTTTATTTTCAGCAATAATCTGCAGATGAGCTGCGTAAGATTTATTGTCTTTACCCTCATCCCAATTAGCATCAAGATATCTTGAATCTTGCCGTTTAAAAGGTGCTACTTGTTGACATCTTGCGTGATGAATAACAATTCCTCTCTCAGTATCAGAATGAGCTATTATTGAATCCCCTGATATAGGCATGCAGCATTTAGCATAACTTACTGAAACACCTTCAATTTTATTATTGATAAGCGTTACTGGATACAAATCTGTAGTCACATCTTTTCTTATCTGTAAGCCCTCATAGAATCTTTCAGCAACAAGATTTCCTGTTCTTTTACCAAGACCTAAATCGGTAAGTAATTGATTCAGTGATTTAACTCCTAGCATTTGCAAGACTGAATTTAGCTTGCCACCTCTGTAGTCTTCTAAGCTATGACCAGCTCTTTTTAATTCAGATTCAAGCATTACTTTTCCAGCTTTTCTTGCTTGTGAAATTTTTTGATGCCTTAGCTGATTTCTAATACCAGTTCTTGCTTTACTGCTAACAACAAAATTTAGCCATGCAGGGTCAACATGAATAGATTTATCGGTAATAATTTCAACAGTAGAACCATTTTCAAGCTCTATATTTAAGGGTGCTTCTTTTCTATTAACCAAACATCCCACCACAGTATTGCCAAGATCAGTATGAAGTTCATATGCAAAATCTATAGGTGTAGCACCTGTTTTGAGATTAATAATATTCCCCTGTGGGGTGAAAACATAAACCTCATCTGAAAAAAGGTCTGTTTTAACTGATTCTACAAACTCTTCTGAATCTGAAGACTTTTTGTGTAAATCAACAATGCTAGACATCCATCTTCTGGCTCTAAATTCTTTGCCAGACTTAACATCATCTGTTTTATAAGCCCAGTGAGCTGCAATCCCCTTTTCAGCTATAACCTCCATGCTCTTAGTCTGTACCTGAACCTCGACCGGAATAGCATCTAAAGCTAAAAGTGCTGTATGAAGTCCCTGATATCCATTAGATTTAGGAATAGCTATGTAATCTTTAAATCTTTGCTCTATGGGTTTGTAACAGTTATGAATTACTCCAAGAGTTCGATAACAATCATCAGCTGAATTTACAATAACTCTGAAAGCATATACATCCAAAATTTCTGAAAAGGGTTTCTGCTTAACTTTAATTTTTCTGTACACGCTATATAGATTTTTCTCTCTGCCTTGAACAGTGCTCAGAATTCCATTATTTTTTAAATGCGCCTTGAGCTCTTTTCTGATTTTATAAATAATTTTTTTTCTGCCGCCACTAGCTTTCTTGATTGCTGACTTTAACATTTGCGCTCTAAGTGGATGCAGGCATTTAAATGCTCTATCTTCAAGTTCAGCTCTTACATCTTCCATGCCTATTCTTAATGCTAGGGGTCCATACATTTCCAATGTTTCTTTACAAACATAAATCTGTTTATATCTTGGTAGATACGAAATAGTCCTCATGTTATGTAGCCTATCGCAAAGCTTAACCACTATAACTCTGACATCATTCGCCATAGCAAGAGCCATTTTTTGGAAATTATTGGCATTTCTTTCAGCCTTGTTCTCAAGATCTATCTTTCCTAACTTACTTACACCATCAACAATATTGGCTATATCTTTATTAAATAATTTTTCTAGATTAATCTTTTGCACATCACAATCTTCCAGAACATCATGCATAAAGCCTGCGCATATTGAATCTGCATCCATTCCTAGTTTAAGTAAGACTTTAGCTACCGCCGTTGGGTGTGAAATATAATCAGATCCATCATTTCTTTTCTGCCCTTGATGGGCATGATGAGCAAATGTATAAGCTTTTCTTATTAAGCGAATCTCATCTTTATTAAGATAAGTTTTTGCTTCTAAATAGAAGTCTTTAGGAAATTTTAATAAAAGATCTTTGGAATTTTTTTCGATTAGACTATTAGGGAGAACCTTGTCATTCAAAATAGCTCTCCTTTATCAATTACCCAACTATGTCAGAGTCCTTTTGTTCAGGAAATGCAAACTCATCCAACAAGACATCCTCTTCTAAAGTCTTATTTAGAGTTTCTCTATCTATTAAACCTAACTCAATTTCTCTTAGAGCCACAATTGTTGCTTTATCATTGTCCCACTCAACCATTGGTTCTCTGCTTGTTGTTGATAGCTGTCTAGCGCGGCCAGCTGCAAGTAAGATTAATTCAAATCTACTTGGGACCTTTTCAAGACAACCTTCTACTGTAATTCTCGCCATAATTTTTCTCCTGGGGGCGTATTCTAAAGCTTTTATGCCTAATTAGATAATAAATCTTCTAAAATCTCTGAAATATGTTTTGCTTCTGTATTTTGCACACCCCTACTCAGTATTAAATTGTATAACTCATCAGCTGCCATATCAAAGTTATCATTTAATATCTTATGGTCGTAATGATTAGCACCACTTAATTCTGTAATAGCATTTTTAAGTCTTGCCTCTATAACTTCAGATGTGTCTTCATTTCTTTTTAATAATCTTGATTTAAGCTCCTGGATACTTGGAGGAATTATAAAAATTGAAGTATTTAAAATATCTTTTTGTCTTATCTGCTCAAAGCCTTGAACATCTATATCTAAAATTAAATTAACACCTGCGTTTAATTTTGACTCAATATAATCTTTTAAAGTCCCGTATTTATTTCCATGAACAGTGGCGCTTTCAAGAAAAGCTTCATCTTTTTCAAGATCATTAAATTTATCTTTAGAAATAAAAAAGTAGTCTTGCCCCTCAATATCATTAGGTCTTGGAGGTCTTGTTGTAGCCGATACAGATAACTCAATAGAGGAACCTGATACAGAACCTCTTTTTAAGATTTCATGAATCAAAGACGATTTTCCAGCTCCCGATGGTGCAGAAATAATATATAACTCTCCTTTTTTCATACTACTCAAGATTTTGAGCCTGCTCGCGCATTTCTTCAACAGCTAATTTCATATTTAAGGCTAATTCTTTTAAGGATGGTTTATCTAGTTTCACAGATAAGGTGCTGGTTTCTCTGAAAAGCTCTTGTAAAATAAAATCAATCTTTTTCCCTTTTGATTGTTTTGAAGAGAGTTCCTTTTGCATTGAATCAATATGAAATATTATTCTCTCTAGCTCCTCAGCAACATCATGTTTTAGAATTAATAATGCAGCCTCTTGATTAAGCTTTTCAGGATCTAAATTAACATTTAGTTTATTTATTTTAGAATTTAATAATGACATCCTAGTTTTATTAACAGCTGGGATAGCTTTTTCTAGCCTCTTTTGGGATAAAGCTATTTTTTTTATTTTTTTATCAAAAACTTTCTTTATCTTTTCACCCTCAACACTCCTATCTTTCATAAAGCCATGAAAGGCATTGAGAAAAACTTTTTTAAAAACAGCTTCTGGAATTTGGTTTTCTTGCTTGCTTTCAAAAATTCCTGGAAAATTTTTAATATCTGATAATGAAATATTTTTTGGATCACCAATAGAAAGATCACTGAGTAATGTTCTTAAATTCTTTAATGATTTTTTATTTACTGCGTATGAATATACGGATGTTTGATTAAATTTAAATCTTACATCAACAGCGCCTCTATCTAGCTTCTTCTGTAATGTATTTCTAATAAATATATCAAGCTTATTACTTAGATCGTTTGGCTTTGTAGATATCTCTAAAAACCTATGATTTACAGACTTAATTTCGCAAGCTACTTCACAAGAATTGTCTATGTGCTTGGATATTGAATATCCTGTCATACTGTTTGGCATAATCTATTGTATTTTTTCTAATAAAGAAGTGCTATAAAATTTCTTATTTAAATTTAAAACCTAACTCTTTTAACTTTGAATTAGAGATTTCTCTGGCAGCTCGGTCAGGACAATTAAAATAATTGCTAAAATTATCTGTTTGAATCACTTCCTTAAATAATTCTGAATAACTAATAGCCCCTTCTGAGCAATTTATTAAATCATTATTTAAATGTAAATTATTCTCAAGCGCAAAACTTATAATATTTGTACATTCATCTCTATGCAGTCTATTCATGACACTATTGGGTAAAGTTCTTTTATTACCATCAAAGTTTTTTACATAACTACTAAGCCAACTAGTTTTATTATCATAAAGCCCGCTTAACCTTAGTATTAATGACTTGGTACCAAATTTAGACTTAATTAATTTTTCATATTCTAAGACAGTTGAGCCGCGAAAGTCTGTGGGCTCTGGTGAAATAGATTCTGACAGATCGCCGAGCTGGTTAGATCCATAGACGCGTGTAGATGAGATGCCTATAAAAGATTTATATTCTATATTTTTTAAAGACTGATCAATTAATTCCAGTGAATCAATAAAGCCTGCTTGATAACCCTGCTCATTATATTCATTAGGTTTTGGGAAGAAGATAACTGCATCAAAAATACTGACTGGAAGATTGAATTCTTCTTTCAAAAGCCAATCCCATTGAATTAAGTTACTACCTTGATGTTTCTCAGGAGACCTGGTCAAACCAAAGATAGTGTAATCTTTTTGCATTAAATGACCTTCTAGCCTTTCAGCTAGGTCACCAAAGCCTATAATTAAGATATTGTTTTTCATAATTTAATTTAACAAATGTCTATATTAAAAGTAATATCAAGTTGTGGCTAATTTTGATCTAGAAAATATTTCCGGAGTTGGGCCTTCTATTAAAAATAAACTGAATAGTATCGGTATTTTTAATAGCAGGGACTTGTGCTTTCACTTGCCAGTAAATTATCAAGATAGAACTAAAGTCGTTCAACTGGCCAATGCTGAGGTAGGTAAAGAAATATTTATAGAGTGTGAAATTGCTAGCTGCCAGGTTCTGTATAGACCAAGAAAAATGATGATTATTAAAGCGTCAGATTCAAGTAGGTCTATCCTAATACGATTTTTTTATTTCAACCCTGGTCAAGCTAAGCAATTTAGAGCTAAAAAAATTATAAGATTTTATGGGGCCTTGCGACTAGGAGCATACGGTTTAGAGATGATACATCCTGAATATCAAATAATTGATGATTCTGATATGCCAACAGAACAATGTTTGACTGCTGTCTATAGAACAACGAAAGGGTTAAGCCAAAATCAATTAAGAAAATTTATTAAAGCCTCCATAAGCTCATATGATGGCAGTGATGAAATTGATCTGAAGAAATATGGCTTGGTTTCAAAATTGTCTTTAATTGATGCTTTAGATAATATCCATTTTCCTGACAAAAAAATCGTGATTGATGATATTGCTCCAGGCGGACAACATCCAGCAAGACAAAGATTAATAAAAGAAGAAATGATAGCTTTTCAAGTGGGAATGGCGTCTTTAAAAGATAGGCAAGAACATCTTCAGGCGACAGCGCTTTCAACTCAAGGCGGTTGGTATAAGAGTGTATTGAGAAATTTTCCATACGAGCTTACTGGAGCTCAAAAGCGAGTTGTTGATGAGATTGGTATTGATATAGCTAAGACTGCACCTATGATGAGACTTGTTCAGGGCGATGTCGGATCTGGAAAAACAATAGTTGCTGCCATCTCTGCTGCTCAATCTATAGATAATAATGCGCAAGCTGCGTTTATGGCGCCAACAACTCTACTAGCTGAACAGCATTACATAAATTTGAAAAATTATTTTCCTGACTATAAAGAATCTATAGCTCTACTAACTGGATCTACTAAAGCGAAAGAGAAAGAAAAAATTAAAAACGGGCTTTCCTCTGGATCTATTAGATTAGTAATAGGTACTCATGCTTTATTTCAAGATGATGTGAGCTTTCTATTGTTAGGCCTTATTATTATTGATGAGCAACACAGATTTGGTGTTAATCAGAGATTATCCTTACGATCAAAAAATATTGAAACCGCCCTTATACCTCATCAACTTACTTTAACAGCTACTCCTATTCCAAGAACTATGGCTATGAGTGTTTATGCCAATATGGATATCTCAATTATAGATGAATTGCCTCCAGGTAGACTGCCTATACAAACAACTTCATTAGGTATGAAAAAGAAAGAACAGCTTATTAGTAGAATAGAGCAGGCTTGTTTAAAAGGAAGCCAGGTCTACTGGGTATGTGCGCTCATAGAAGAATCAGAATTAATGAATGCTAATCCTGTAGAAGAAACTTATGAGCAAATCATTAAGCAAATTCCTTCTATTACATGTAGTTTTTTACACGGAAAAATGAAAGCAGATGAAAAGCTTAATACCATCAACGAGTTTAAAAATGGTAAAACTCAGATAATGGTATCAACAACTGTTATAGAGGTTGGTGTGGATGTTCCTGATGCTGACATTATGATTATAGAAAATGCTGAACGATTTGGGTTAGCTCAACTTCATCAGTTAAGAGGACGAATTGGTCGGGGTAGTAAGCAAAGTCATTGCATATTACTCCACAATGAATCTGTTGGGGAAATCGCACATCAAAGAATGGATATACTTAAAGAGTCTACAGATGGATTTTATATAGCTGAAAAAGATTTAATGATAAGAGGTCCTGGAGAAATTATGGGATCTCAGCAAACAGGTGTTATCCCATTTAAATATACAGATCTCATGAGAGATAGTGATTACTTAGAAGAGACTAGAATGATTGCAGATAAGATCTACAAAGAGGATAAAAAGAATTCTGAGAAATTGATCCAGAGATGGCTCTCTGGATCAATTGATTTTGCTGACGCTTAAAAGAAGAATCCGTTAAGTGGTAATAGTGAAGATATAACAAGACTTACCATAGCCATAACATTAATTAAAATATTCATAGCAGGTCCTGAAGTGTCCTTGAATGGATCTCCAACAGTATCTCCAACCACTACTGCAGAGTGAGTATCTGAGCCTTTGCCACCTAGATTACCTTTTTCTACATATTTTTTTGCGTTATCCCATGCTCCACCAGCATTAGCCATAAATAAAGCTAAAGCTACGCAGCCTAATAAGCCTCCAGCTAACATGCCTCCAAGTGCTATTGCACCTAGACCAAAGCCAACTACTGCAGGCATAGCAACAGCTATAATACCTGGTAGCATCATCTTTTTAAGCGCTGCTTCAGTAGCAATTTCAACACATTTTTGAGAGTCTGGATCTGCGGTACCTTCCATTAATCCAGGAATTTCTCTAAATTGTCTTCTAATTTCATTAATCATTTCAAAAGCTGCATCGCCAACTGCTGTCATGGTTATTGAAGATATTAAGAATGGGATACATATTCCAATAAACATTCCCACAAGCACCATAGGATCAGTAAGAGAAAGAGAGAAAGCATCTCCGTATTCAAGAGTAACTTGAGCAGAGTATGCTGAAATAATTGCAAGAGCGGCTAAAGCTGCTGCTCCAATTGCAAATCCTTTTCCAATTGCAGCAGTTGTATTACCCAGTTCATCTAATGAATCAGTAATATCTCTGACCTCTTTACCCATTCCAGACATTTCTGCAATTCCACCTGCATTGTCAGCAACAGGTCCGTAAGCATCGATTGCCATTGTGATTCCAACAGTAGAAAGCATTCCTACCGCTGCTATACCAACTCCATAAACGCCTGTGCCAATTGCCGCACCTGCTAATGAAGTAGAAACTAAAATAATGACAGCTAAAATGATAATTGGAATAACTACAGACTGCATTCCAATCGCAAGACCTGAAATCATTACTGTTGCTGCACCTGTTTCTCCAGATTCAGCAATCTTTTTCACAGGGTTACCGCCAGTATAATATTCAGTGATTAGGCCAATCAGTACACCACCAACAGCTCCTGAAATAACACACCATAAAATAGCCATAGGGATATTACCCATAGATTGAATTAAGAAGTAAGCCATGACTACAAAAATCACTGGGGCTATAAGAGTTCCTGATCTTAATGCGCTAGCAGGTTCTTTTGCTGATCTAAGTTTGACAATAAATATTCCAATGATAGATGCAATTAAACCTATAGATGCAAGAGCTAAAGGCAGCATCATTAAATTTTCAGAAGCTGCAGATTCAATAGTGTATGCAATAGCAATAGTAGCAATCATTGATCCACAATATGATTCAAAAATGTCTGAACCCATTCCAGCAACATCACCAACATTGTCACCAACATTATCAGCTATAACGCCTGGATTTCTTGGATCATCTTCCGGAATTCCTGCTTCAATTTTTCCAACTAAATCAGCTCCAACATCAGCACTTTTTGTGAAGATGCCTCCACCAACTCTTGAAAATAAAGCTACTACCGAGGCTCCCATTCCAAAGCCTTCTAAAGCATGTACATTTGATCCACCATTGGCTGCATAAAAATAATATAAGCCACCTAAGCCAATTAATCCTAATGAAGCAACGCATAGGCCCATTACAGAACCACCATAGAATGAAACAGATAATGCTGCAGCTGCGCCGTCTTTTTGAGCTGCTGTTGCAGTTCTAACATTTGCTTTTGTTGCTGCATACATTCCAATAAAGCCCGCTAATGATGAGCATGCTGCGCCGACTACAACTGCAATAGCAGTTTCAGTTCCCAGAAAAATCTGAGATAAACCAACTAGAAAAACAATGAAAACAGTTAAGTATTTATATTCAGTCTTCATGAAAGCTAATGCTCCAGCATGAATCTGATCGCCAATTTTTTTAACTTTATCTTCGCCATCAGGGTATTGCATAACCAGCTTGTAAACAACAAATGCTGCGATCATGCCTATCAGGCCTAATATTGGTGGAAATAGTGCTATGTTCATATAAAACCTCTTTTTTTTAAAGGTGCATTCTATCAAAAAATTCTAGAAAAAGACCTATTTTTTACAATCTATTTATCAAACACTTCTTTGTCTAAAAGGCCTTCTGAGTGCGCGACTATGCAAGCAACAGTAGCATCGCCAGTAACATTTACTGATGTTCTAATCATGTCTAATATTCTGTCTACAGCAAGAATGATGCCTATAGCTTCAAGTGGTAAGCCAAACTGTTGAAGTATTATTACAAGCGTAATAGTTCCAGCAGAAGGAACAGCTGCAGCGCCAACTGAAGCAATGACTGCAAGTAAAACAACCTGCATATACTGGAAAAGAGAAAGATCTATACCTGACATTTGCGCAATGAAAACTGTTGCCATGCCTTGCATTATTGCTGTTCCATCCATGTTAATGGTAGCTCCAACAGGTATTACAAAAGAAGCAATATTTTTATTAACCCCTAGATCAGTAGTAACCGTCTTTAAAGTGACAGGAATTGTTGCAGCACTTGATGATGTTGAGAAAGCAAAAATAGCAGTTTCTTTCATTTTTTTGAAGAATACTAAAGGACTTAAATTTGTAAAAATTTTAAGAAAAATTGAATAGGTAACTATTGCATGAAATAAGAGAACTGAAATAAGCAAGACAACATACATAAATGCTTCTTGGAAAATATCTAGTCCGTCTGTAATGACAAATTTACCAATTAAACAAAAGACACCTATTGGGGCATATGACATTATCATTAAGACAAGTTGCATAAATACCGTATTAAGCTTCTCAAATGATTCGCTAAGATTTCCTGTTAGATGGTTTGTTTTATTTAAAGCTAGTCCAAACAAAATACTAAAAAAAACAATGGCAAGCATCTGATTGTTGGCCATTGCTTCGATAATATTAGATGGAAAAATATCTAAAATAGTGGAATATACACTTTGACCTTCTGGTAATTTTTCAGGGGCTGCTATATCCGATGAATAGCCTGCTCCAGGTTTAAATATAGAAGCTACAAAAAGAGATAAGCTAACTGCAATTGCTGTTGTACCTAGATACAAACTAATAGTCTTAAATGTAATATTACCGAGACTTTGAAGGTTACTTAAAGATGATATTCCTGAAACTAAAGAAAAGAAAACCAATGGCACTATTAGCATTTTTAAAAGATTTATAAAAATTGAGCCTCCAAGATTAAAAATATAAACTCGAATAAAATCTTCTATTGAGCTAGGAATGAAATCAAAATAATAAGCAACAGACCCTAAAGCAAAACCAAAGAACATCCCTAAGAGGATATTTCTGGTCAAATTTTTTGGCGTTTCAAGCATTATATTTCTATCATATCAAAATCTTCTTTACCAACTCCACATTCAGGACATAACCAGTCATCAGAAATATCTTCCCATTTTGTTCCAGGATCAATCCCATCATCAGGCCAGCCTAATTCTTCATCATAAATCCAACCACAGACGATACATTCCCACTTTTTAAATTCCATAAGTTACTCTTCTAAAAAATTTATAGCTCTTACTCTAAACATAAAAAAACTTCCGCGTATAATATCAGATTTACCTCTATTAATTAATGAAGCTTGAACAAATATCATCGTGGAATACTTATGCAGAAATTAAGCATGAATTAAAGAATGCTGAAATAGAATCTTGGTTACTAGAGCAAGGACCTATAACAAAAAGAATTAAATCCATAAAAGACTTCAGGCTTGAATTAATTCAAGATGAATTATCAGAAGTTAAAGAAGATGAAATCTTATTTCTTAACACTGGTGATGAAGCAATTAGGGTAAGAGAAGTTATTTTATATGGGAATGAAACTCCAATGGTTTTTGCTAGAACAATAATACCTAATACCACTATAAAAAAAGGCTTGAAAGAATTAGGCAAGATTGGTAACAAGCCGCTTGGAGATATCTTATTTGAGAAAAATATTTTTTCTAAGGAGGATATCGTCTTCGCAACTTTTAAAGATGAAGAAAGTATATTTTGGGGAAGGAAAATAAAATATACCGTTAAGAATCAACCCTTCTCCGTAATGGAAGTTTTTTTAATAAAATAATTTAATGAATAAAATAAAATCTATCATTTCGATTACAAGGCTAAATAAACCTATAGGTATCTACTTACTGCTTTATCCTTCATTGATATCATTCACATTCGCATACCAGGCTTTTCTAAAAGATTCGAGTGGATGGTTAATTGAAATGCCATCCTATCCATTGCTTATTATTGTTTGTGGTTGCATTTTAGTAAGATCTACAGGTTGTGTTATCAATGATATTTTTGATCATAAGTTCGACAAGATGGTGGAGCGAACTAAAGATAGGCCCTTAGCAAATGGGGATTTGAGTCTTAAAGAAGCATGGGTGCTTTTTATAACTCTTGGAATATTATCGATCTTGCTTTTATTACAAACAAATATGCAGACAATAATAATAGGATTTCTTACATCACTATTAATTGTTTTATACCCTCTTACCAAGAGATTTTTATTAGGCCCTCAGTTTTTTTTAGCCATCACTTTCAGCGCATGCATTCCTATTGTTTTTTCTATGCTGGGACAACTAGATAATAGCGTTGTAACGCTTTTATATATTGGAAATGCTGCATGGATAGTTTCTTACGACAGCTATTACGCCATGAGTGATGCTGAGGATGATATAAAAATTGGAATAAATTCAACTCCACTATGGTGGAAAGATAAAACTATATTTTTAATCAATGTATTTAAAATTATATTTTTAGTTTGCCTGGTTTTAATTGGGCTAATGAGATCTTTTTCTCCTGTCTGGTTTATTGGATTAATATGTATTTCTTTTTTCTTTTGGCATCAAAATAAATTAGCTGAAAATAAAAAGTTTCTAGAAGCTTTTAAAAATAATAACTATGTTGGTTTATCATTATTTATCCTTCTTCAAATCGAATTAACTCTTAGTGGTTTTACTTATTAAATGACAACTATTATAAGAAATTCTATTGAGGAATTTTCTGAGAAACAATTTTTAGATCTGAGTACAAGTATTGACTCACCATTCATGCAGTATCAATTTTTACATGCATTGGAAAAAAGTAAATCTGTTTGTATAGATACTGGATGGGAGCCTCTCCATTTCACTAGAGAGAGAGAAAATAAAATTACCGGGTTTATTCCTTTGTACAAAAAATATAATAGTAATGGTGAATTTGTATTTGATCACTCATGGTCACATGCATTAGAGCAGGCTAGAAGAAATTATTATCCAAAACTCTTAAGTGCTATTCCTTTTACCCCATGCAGAGGCGAGAGGATTCTAGGTAATGATGAGGCCACTAGAGTTCAATTAGTAAATGATGTGAAAGAATATATGGCAGCTGAAGATATAGAAAGTTGGCATATTCTTTTTCCAGATCAAAAGACCTCTTCTTTTCTTAAAGATCATAACTTTATTGAAAGATTTGGATGTAGGTTTGTATGGAAAAATAGAAACTTTAAGAATTTTGAAGATTTTTTAGGAATATTTACAGCAAGGCAAAGAAAAACAATAAAGGCGGAAAGAAAAAAAGTTTTTGATTCAAAAATTAGCTTTAAGATTATAGAGAGTAAAGATATAACCTTAAATGATTGGGAGGTTTTCTATAAACTTTATTGTCAGACTTACATGGATAGATGGCAAAAGCCTTATCTAGAAAAAGATTTTTTTAAGCTAATAAACCCTGAGTCTTTATCTGTGCAGCCCATTTTATTCTTTGCAATACAGAATAATGAAGTGATTGGTGGCTCACTATGTTTTAAAAATAAAGATACTCTCTTTGGAAGACATTGGGGAAGTATAAAAAATATTGACTGTCTGCATTTTGAAGCTTGCTACTACCAAGGCGTTGAGTACTGCATTAAAAATAATTTGTACTACTTTGATCCAGGTATTCAAGGTGAACATAAAATTAGAAGGGGTTTTGAACCTGAACTGTCGTCTTCTTTTCATTATTTTTTAAGAGATGATTTAAGAGATGCTGTATCTAGGTTTTGTTTAAAGGAAAGAGAAGGTGTTATGCAATACAAGAAATCTTGTGAAGAATATACTCCTATCAAAAAAGAATATAGAATTAAATCATGAGAAACAGGCTCCCAAAAACCTCGCATCATATTGCTATATGCGAAGCTAATTTTATAAGATTATCAAATCTTTTAATAAATTTTATCCATGATAAGTATGAATTTGAGGCTATTGTCAGTGATACAGAATCACAATATATTTCTTTTCTCGTTCTAGAAAGAACAAAACACACACTTAGTATTGAAGCGAAACAAAATAATAAAATTGCACCATTAAGTATTTTTACCTTAAGGATTAACGTTTTTATAGATGCAAGAATGGCTGAAGTATCTTCTTATCAAAGCGAAAAACCATTACCATTTTTTTATAAAAAATCTGCTATCCAGTCTAAAGATGAAAAGAATCAACAAAATAGATTTTTGACTGAGTGGTTAGAAAGTATTTTTATCTCGGGTATGGCTCCCAAATCAATAATTGAAAAAATCTTAAATGAGTAGAACTGTATTTTACTTTCATGGCTTTATGTCATCATCAGAATCTTCTAAAGCCCAAATTTTTAAAAATTTTTTAGAAACTACTTATCCAGATACGCAATTAATAATCCCCAACATACTAGATAAGTTCAGTGAGGCAATTCCTCAGCTAGATAAACTAGTAAATAATACAGACTCAAAAGACAGAAAATTTATAGGTAGTTCTCTTGGGGGTTTTTTTGCAACTTATTACGCAGAACTAGACAAAACAAAAGCAGCTATTATTAATCCTGCTATTAATCCATCAAAAGGTTTAAAGGCATATCTTGGGCAAAATAAAAATTATGCTAATGGAAGCGAGTTTGAGCTAACAAAAAAAGATATTGAAGCTCTTAAGGCTATTGAAATATTAGATTTACATAATCCTGAAAACTACTTACTTCTGCATGAATCTGGCGATGAAGTTTTAAACTATATAAACGCAGTAAGCTTTTATAAGGCAGGTTATATGGATATTAGGTTTGGTGGAGATCACTCATATACCTGTTTTCCAGATAAATTAGAAACTATTGCAAAATTCCTAGATTTGTAATATCTGCACAGCATCTGTGCAAATAATAATAAATGCACATAATATACTCATAAAATGCACATAATAAAGACTTGTAACTTTTTTTATTTGGCATTAATATTGCATGACTAAAGGTTATTAATTAATTTTTTTTGGGAGAAATGATGTCGGAATATAAAACATATGAATATATTTGGTTAGATGGTTATAAACCTGAACCTTCAATGCGAAGTAAAGTTAAAGCAACTGCTTCGGATACCGCGCCAGATTGGTCTTTTGATGGCTCATCAACACAACAAGCTGAAGGTGGAAACTCCGATTGTTTATTAATACCAGTTGAAACTTATGAAAACCCTGAACTACCGCATAGCTTGGTATTGTGTCAGGTTCAATCTGCAGATCATTCAACTCATCCCTCAAACTCAAGAGCAGCTGCAGAAGCAGTCGTAACTGATGAATGGTGGTTTGGTTTTGAGCAAGAGTATTTCTTTACCAATAAAAATGGAACTATATTGGGATGGGAAGACGGAGAGCCTGCCCCTCAGGGAGATTACTATTGCGGTGTTGGCGCAAATAATGCTGTAGGTAGAGAAATTACTGATATTCATCTTCAAGCGTGCCTTGATGCAGGTATTAAGTTAACTGGAACAAATGCAGAGGTTGCATTAGGTCAATGGGAATATCAGTGTTTTGGAAATGGCATAAAAGCTGCAGATGACCTATGGGTGAGCAGATATTTGCTGTATAAAATTGCTGAAGAATTTGGGGTTTGTGTAAATATTCATCCAAAACCAAAAACTGGTGATTGGAATGGATCAGGAATGCATTGTAATTTCTCAAATGAAGAAATGAGAACTAATGGAACTGAAGCCTTGTTTTCATCTATGTGCGACAAACTTGGTGAAGTTCATGCAGAAGGAATAGCTGCCTATGGTTCTGATAATGACATGAGATTAACTGGTCTTCATGAAACTCAAAGCATTGATGAGTTTTCCTATGGAGTAAGTGATAGAGGGGCTAGTATCCGTATCCCCGTTTATACGGTAGAGCATAACTGGAATGGATATCTAGAAGATAGAAGACCTGCGTCTAATGCAGATCCATACAAGATTGTGTCTCATATTGTAGGAACATTAACAAAATAAATCCTCAATTAAATCAGCTCCTTGAAAAAGGAGCTGATCTTATCTAATGGCCAATATAGAAAAATTAGATACATCATTACTAAATCACTTAACTACTGAGATTATTATTTTAGATTCATCTCTTAATCTTTTGTGGATTAATGATTCTGCGCTTGCTAATGGTTGGACTAAAGATTCGAAAGATCCTTCTTCTTATTCAAATTTTCTTTCTCTCGATACAGAGCGTGAAGTTAAAAGAATTATTGGCATGGCGTTAAAAGATCGTAAGTCTATTACCAAAAGAGATTTTGAGCTTATATCTAATAATAAATCTTCTCGAGAGGTGGACCTTACCGTATCTTTCTCACCAACATATGAATGCATAATTCTGGAAGTTATGAGTGTTGATAATCTAAATAAAATTATTGATTCATCTAAAATGGTTTCTTCTCAGAAAATTGCTGCTAATTTAGCTAGAACTCTAGCTCATGAAGTTAAAAATCCTTTATCTGGAATAAAGGGCAGCGCTCAATTACTTAGCTCAAAATGGAAGGATGCATTTTCAACTAAATTCTTAAAAATAATTATTGATGAAACAGATCGCTTAAATTCTCTTGTAAGTAAAATATTAACTCCACCCAAGAAACCCAATCTAGAGCCTTTTAATATTCATTCTGCATTGGAAAGAGTTCATTCTCTAGCTTTGGCAGAACAAGATAAAAACTTTAATTTAATAAGAGATTATGACCCAAGTATCCCTGATATTGAAGGGGATGAAAATCTATTTATTCATGCCATTCTGAATATTGTAAAAAATGCCATGCAGGCTGTTGATGTTGAAAAAGAAGGATCTTCTATAACTCTATCTTCACGAATATCTTATAGCCAACCTATTAATGGCAAAGTTTTTTCTACAGTATGTCAGATTGATATTACTGATAATGGACCAGGAATACCTAATGAAATCCAAGAGCAAGTTTTCTTTCCAATGATGTCAACCAAGGAAGATGGCTCTGGACTTGGGTTATCAATAGCTCAAGATATTATTAGAATTCATGGGGGTTCTATTTCTTTTTCTAGCAAGCCTGAGAAAACTGTTTTCTCAATTTTATTGCCTATGTCTGCTGTTCAACTGAAAGGAGTAGTCAATGCATAAAATTTGGGTAGCTGATGATGATGAAGCAATCAGAATGGTGTTAGAAGAAAGCTTGAAAAGCGCTGGTTTTCTAACGAGCATTTTCTCAAATGCTGATAGCTTAATAGAACAGCTTAAAACCGATCAACCTGACTTAATCATTACTGATATAAAAATGCCAGGAACTCATGGATATGACTTGCTGAAACATATTAATGATAATTTTGATCACATACCAGTGATTATAATGACTGCTTTTACAGACATGCAGGCTGCAATTGATTCATATGGAGGCGGAGCATTTGAATATATGCCAAAACCTTTTGATCTAGATGAGGCGATAGAGATTATGAATCGTGCCTTAGAAGGAAAACCTAAAACTAAAGGCCTTAAAGTCAAACCATCTTCTGAGATTATTGGTAAAGCGTCATCGATGCAGTTGGTATTTAGAGCTATAGGTAAGTTAGCTAATACTAATGCTACGGTTCTTATTCAGGGTCAGTCAGGAACTGGCAAAGAGCTTATTGCTAAATCATTGCATAAAAATAGTCCTAGATATGACATGCCTTTTGTTGCATTAAATATGGCAGATATACCAAAAGAACTTGTTGAATCTGAATTATTTGGGCATGAGAAAGGAGCTTTCACTGGAGCTGTAGATAGAAGAATAGGGAGATTTGAGCAAGCTAACGGTGGAACATTATTCTTAGATGAGATTGGGGATATGCCTTTAGAGTGCCAAACAAGATTACTTAGAGTTTTGTCTAATAAAGAATTTTATAGAGTTGGTGGAGATAAGCCCATAAAGGTAGATGTAAGAATTTTGGCTGCCACACACCAAGATCTCCATAGCCTTGTGAGCCTTTCAAGGTTTAGAGAAGACTTATTTTATAGATTAAATGTTATAAGAATTGAAGTCCCAAAACTAAAAGAAAGGATCGATGATATTAAGTTACTCGCAACAGCATTTTTAAAAATGCACTCTGATTCTCTTGGAGAGGAGTTAAGAGTTCTTAGCAAGGAAGCGTTAGAGTATTTAGAAAAATATGATTGGCCAGGCAATGTGCGACAGTTAGAAAATATTTGTTATTGGTTAACATTAATGTCTCCAACTCAAAATATAAAAGTTGAAGATTTACCAAGTGAAATAAAAGATCATGAAATTGTAGAATCAGAAGCATCATTGGATTGGGAGAGAGGTCTAGCATTATGGTTAAAAGACTTATCTGATACCAAGGATTCTGATTTACTAGATATTGTTGGGCCTAAGCTTGATAAAATATTAATACAAACAGCTCTTGATAAAACCAATGGTCGTAAAAATGAAGCAGCTATATTACTAGGGTGGGGAAGAAACACCCTAAGTAAGAAAATAAAAGAATTGGGATTATAAATATTTTATTTAGTAACTAATGGCAAGCCTTCTTGTTGCCATGTCATGATACCGCCAGTCAAAATATTTACATTTGTATATTCCATTTTCATTAAAGTCTCGCCAATGGATGCTGACTGTCTGCCCATTGAGCAAATCAAAATGATTGGCTTCTCTAAATCAGATGAAATTTGATGACTGTAGTTATCAAAATCGTCATGAGGCATATTTACTGAATTAGGAATATGGCCGATATCAAATTCATCAGAAGTTCTTAAATCAATAACAGAGGCAGCATTTTTATTAACTAACTGAGTTAAATCTGAGCATGATATTTTATTGCCTCCCCTATTCATTTCATGGCGAGACCATAAGATAATAGTTAAGAATAGTGGAAAAGATAAATACCAATAATCTATTAAAAATAAATTGAATTCGATCATATGCGTATTATCTCTTAAAATAAGTCACTTGTGTTTAAAGGAGTTAATAAATGAGCTTAAAAAGAAATTTAATCATAGTCAGACATGGCCAAAGTGAATGGAATGAAAAAAATCTATTTACAGGATGGAAGAATCCTGGACTTACCTCACTTGGCTATGATGAAGCCAGAAAGGCTGGGCAACTTATTAAAGATACCAATATAGATTTTGATTCTATGTTTACTTCAGATTTAAAAAGAGCTCAATTAACTGGGGATCTCATTCTTGGTGAAATAAACCAAGAAGGTATACCTATAATTAAAAATCAGGCATTAAATGAAAGAGATTATGGAAGCTTGTCTGGACTAAATAAAGATGATGCAAGGGAGAAGTGGGGAGAAGAGCAAGTTCATATCTGGAGAAGGTCTTATGACATACCTCCTCCTGATGGAGAGAGTTTAAAAAATACTGCTGAAAGAGTTCTACCTTATTTTAATGAAAAAATTATGCCAAGAGTAATTGATGGTCAAAATATTCTTATTGCAGCTCATGGCAATTCTCTTAGAGCTTTAATAATGCAGTTAGATGAGATATCAGAGAAAGAGATTGTAAAATTAGAAATACCTACCGGTGCCCCTATTCATTATCTTTTTAATGAAGATGGCTCTATTTCTTTAAAAGCAAACCTCTATGAATGATTAATCTTCAAAAAGATAATATGAATCTCAGCAGTCTTGTTATTGACTGGTATAAATCTCAAGGAAGAAAAAATTTACCATGGAGATCTAATATCTCTCCATATAGAGTTTGGATTTCTGAGATTATGTTGCAACAAACGCAAGTTAAAACAGTTATTCCATATTACGAAAGGTTTCTTAAAGAATTTCCTACATTACCTTCTTTTATGGACGCAACTGAAGATGAGGTTATAGCTTTATGGTCAGGATTAGGATTTTATAGAAGAGCTAGAAATATCTTTAAGGCAAAAGAAATAATCAAGACAGAATTTAAAAATAAATTTCCTCAAAAATTTGAAGACCTTAAATTATTGCCTGGTATTGGGGAGTCAACAGCAGGAGCAATCATGTCAATTGCTTATAAAAAATCTTATCCAATTCTTGACGCTAATGTAAAAAGAGTTTTATCAAGGTACTCAAGTATTAACGAGCAATCTAATTCCAAAAGAAATAAACAACTTTGGGAGGTTTCAAGGGATGTCACTCCAGCAAATAATATCTTTGAATACACTCAGGGGATTATGGATTTAGGAGCAACAATTTGTAAGCCTAAAGACCCTAGTTGTAATTTTTGTCCATTGAATCAAATATGTAGTTCTGCATTTAAAACTAAAGAGCCATTAAAAGCAGCTAAGGTTCTTAAAATAAAACCTGTCAAAGATATTAATTTCACTCTTGCCTATACTAAAAATGATTTCCTTTTATTTAAAAGAAATGAAAAAACTTTTTGGGATGGTTTGTGGCTACCTTCTGAATATCCAAGAATTCATAAAATAGTTAAATCCAAATCATCTACTCAGAAAAATATTCAAAAAAAACATAAACTAACCCACTTAGATTTAAATCTAAGTATTAGCTTATTAAGATATGATAAAATTTTTAAAGTGAAAACAAATATAGAGCATCGCTGGATAAGAAAATCTGATATTGACAGTTTTGGGATGCCTGCTCCAATTAAAAAAATTATTTTAAGCTTATGAGTGAAACAATATTCTGTAAAAAATTTAAAGAAGATCTGCCAGCTCTTCAAATACCGCCAATGCCTGGAGCTAGAGGGCAAGAGTTAATGGGTTCTATTTCTCAAAAAGCGTGGGATGAATGGAAGTCTCATCAAACCACATTGATCAATGAAAAACGTTTAGATATGTCTAATCCTGAAAGCAGAGAATGGTTGCTAGTTCAAATGTATAAATTTATTAACAATGAAGATTATGAGAAAGCATCTGGTTTTAAAGCTCTAGACTAAGAACTTACCGCATCTTTTATAGGCTCTTTTAAGATTATTTTAGCAATTTTGCAATAAACATTTATATGCCTGTAAACACAGGATTTCATCCTCAAATTCAAAATTATTTCCTAGCCTTATGGGTGTTAAATATTTTGATTTACAAAATATAAAAATTAGAGTTTAATCGATTAAGAGACTAAAAATAGCCGTGAGACAGATATTATGACCGATAAAAAGACCTCTAAATTCCCTACTGAAGCCGAAGTGGTTATTGTCGGTGTAGGTGGTATTGTTGGATCGATGCTCGCATATTGGCTAACAGAGCTTGGCCAAAAAAATATCGTCGGCTTGGAAAAATCTACCATAATTCCTTCAGATATAGCGTCAACTGCTCATGCTTCAGACTTTGTCTACAACACAACTCATGACAAATTAGGTTGTTGGGCAACCGACTTTAGTAGAAAGTTTTATGAAGACAATGGCTTCTTTTTAAAAAAGGGAGGTCTTGAAATCTGTCGGAAAGATGATGATGCGCGCTGGGAGGAGCTTAAGCGAAAGGTTGCATCAGGCAAAGCCTTTGGCACTAATGTCAGATTAATTTCTGCAGCCGAAGCTAAAGAAAAATTTCCTTTATTAGAAGAAAAATCAATCCGCGGTGCAATGTGGGATCCGGATGCTGGTCTAGTAACACCCCGCTCACAAGATGTGGTGAACTTTGCTGTAGAAAGTGCGAAAGAGAAAGGTGCTCTAACTACATACACTGACACACCAGCTACAGGTTTTGAAATTGAGAATGGTCGTATTACTGGAGTCAAAACGGATAAAGGAATAATTAAAACTGACAAAGTTGTAATTGCATCGGGAATCTGGGGACCTTTAATAGGGAAAATGGCTGGCGTTCCAATTCCGCTCATGCCAGTGGAACACCCTTTATTATTTTTTGGCCCACTTCCAGAAATACAAGGAACAAAAGAATTACTCGTGTATCCACTACTTCGTGATCAAGGTAATTCAGCTTATGTTAGAGATACAGGAAGACTTCATGGAGGCATGCTTGAATGGGGTTTTTACGAGGACAAAGAGCCTCGATTGGTTGACCCTGAAGACATTGGGAATCCTGCGAAGACTATGACTTCTGACTCAATGAGATACCTAGATCTTGAACAAATTGCCGAACCTTTAGAAAAAGCATTTGAAACAACGCCTATACTTGCTGAGTTAGGCTGGGATGAAAAAAGTTCATTTAATGGCTTGTTATCTGTGACTCCTGACGCTAGTTCTTTGATCGGTGAAAGTCCTGAAGTTAGAGGCTTTTGGTTATGCGAAGCAGTGTGGGTTAAGGATGGTCCTGGATGTGCAAGGCTCTGTGCCGAATCGATGATTAATGGCAAAACTCAGGTTGATATGCGCTCTTTTAATATTGCCAGATTTTATCCCGCGCAAAAAGAAAAAAACTTTGTTAAAACACGATCTTTTGAAAATGCGCAAACCATCTATACTCCTGCTGTTCACCCTAGAGAGCCTTATATTAGCAGTAGAGAACTATTCGTAAGCCCATTTTATGAAAGAGAAAAAGAGCTTGGAGGCTACTTTGATAACGAAGTTGCTGGCTGGGAACGTGCCCTTGCTTATGAGAGCAATCGACAAAAACTCGACAATTATTTACAAGAGGTTCCGGTCCGAGAAAACGAATGGGATCGACGCCACGTACCTTACGAACTTGCTAACGCAGAACATTTAGCTATGAGTGAATCAGTTGGGATGATCAATCTATCGCACTTTGCAATTATGGATATCGAAGGTCCAGATGCAGAAAGTATGCTCGAGTATCTTTCTGTGGCGAAGGTTGGTGGCAATACTTCTGAAGGAAGAATGATTTATACAAACTTCCTAGATGAGGATGGTGGTGTTCATGCAGACCTGACTATCTCGCGCATAGGTGCAGAGTGTTATAGGGTAGTTACTGGTGGTGCTGATGGCAACCTGGATTGGGTAACCTTGCGTAATTATCGAGATGATATGGGGCTAGAAGCAGACATTAATATCCGCACCCACGACATAGCAACTTTAGGATTATGGGGGCCTCAAGCAAAAAATGCCTTGGGCCATTTAGTTGATCCTAGTGAAATTAGCATAGAGAATTTTCCCTTTGCAACTGCAAAATATCTGACCCTTAATTTATCTGGTGGAAAAACCATTGATGTCTGGGCAGCACGTATTTCCTATGTCGGCGAAAGCGGCTGGGAAATCTATTTGAATAATAACAGTGAAGAGGGTCTGGCACTTTATGACTCTCTGCTTGAGGTGGGGGTTGTGCCTGTTGGTATTGAAACTTACGCCAACAGTAGACGTCTTGAAAAAAGCTTTAGACTTCAAGGTGCAGATTTAGAGAGCGAATATAATGCTTGCGAATCAGCTATTGAAAGACGCCTGGTAAAAGAAGCTGACTTTCATGGCAAAGCGGCGCATCTTGCTCATCGAGAAGAAGAGCCTAGTGCAATTCTATGCACCATGACGCTGGATGACTTAAATGTATCAGGAACTGGTTCGCGTTATCCGGTCGGTATCTCACCAATCATTGATGCTGCTTCAGGTGAAGTGCCAATAGATAGTAAAGGTCGAAGATCTTATAGTACTAGTATGTCGTACTGCCCATCCATCAAAAAATTTGTAGTTATGGGCTACCTACCTAAAAATATTGCTACAACAGGGAAATCGCTATTATTGGAGTACTTTAACGAAGATGGTGATGGTATGTATCCTATGACCGTTCAGATAGTTGGTAAGGGGTCTATCTTTGATCCCAGTAATGAAAGGGTTCGCGCTTAATTAATTTCAATTACTAATCTTAATGACATTGGCTTAAATCTTTTCTATAATCCAATCTCACTTTAAGGCCTGATAGCTCAGTCGGTAGAGCAAAGGATTGAAAATCCTTGTGTCGGTAGTTCGATTCTACCTCAGGCCACCATTTAATAAATCTATGCTTCGTCGCCATAATCTTGCATATGTTTTGCAATTCTTTCGTTAGTTCCATACATAAAATGATTTGACATATTTTCTCTATATTTGCTTGCTGGAACTATCAAGCCGGCAGCTTCAGCAACTTCCCTAATGTGCATAGGTGTCGCACCACAACACACTCCTAAATAATTGATACCTAATTCTGCAGCTTCTTTACCAAAGGCATGCATTTCATATCTATTGATATACATTGGATCAAGAGCAGTTGGGAAGGTTCTTCCATGCGGTGCAGGACATGTACACCCGTGCTCATCTGGAAGATTGAAGAAGGTTGGATGCTCCGGAGTAGTTCTATAAGGAAGTGGTAAAGCACCCATATGACATTTAAGTACTTTTCTTGCTTCTCTTAAGTAAGGCATCATAGTATCAGGACCCCTAAAACAGTTCATACCGACTACATCAGCACCTCTTTGTTCTAACTCTTTCATAGTATCCATAATTGAAATACCGTCTCTCATAACATTTTCTGCCATTGGGGCGATTGTAATTACTGAAGGTAATCCAGCTTTTTGAATGATATCTAAAGCCATATATGCCTCTTCAGCATAATAGAAAGTTTCACCAACTAACATGTCTGCGCCCTCATCTACTGACCATTCAACCATTTCATTAAACATTCTTTCGACTTCAGCATGAGAATCTTTATTGCCCTCTTCCCATATATTTGAATTTGAAATATTTCCTGCCATCAAGTTAGCCTCACCTCCACCAATAGGATTATCAGCAACTTTTTTTGCAATTTTCAATGCAGCTCTATTTAAAGGCTCAAGAAGGTCTTCTTTGCCAATAACTCTCATTTTTTCTCGGTGTGCATTATAAGTAAATGCCTCGACAACATCTGATCCGGCATGTTGAAAATCTTTATGTAGATTCTCCAATGCTTCTGGATGTTCCAAAGAAACCATGGGAACAAACTCCCCAGCTGCTAAATAACCTCTTTTTTCTATCTCAAATAAAAAACCTTCGGCGCAAATTACAGGACCTTCATTTAATCTTTCTATTAATTGTCTTTTCATCTCATTCTATCTCCATAATAAAGTTCGATTATTGTTCACTTATGTGCAATGCAATAAAGAACTACTAAAAGTAGTTTTTGTTAAACTCCATTTAGTGTGTAGTTAAATCCTGGGAATAGTTTCCGTTTTAGCTCATTATTTTTTATCGCGGCAATCAGATCAAATCACGATTACTATATTTAAATAAATTTAATAACAAATGTAAAGACTTATTTTAAATTAAAAATCTCAATATACATTTTTGTATCAAAAGGAATGCGAGCGCTGATAACATGCAGCGAAATAAAATGAATAAAAGGGTTGCCTGTGACAACAGTGAATGTTGCTTTGCCCATACCCACAAGCGTTTGAGTCATAATAATATAAGTAAAGCTAGTTAAACCAGTTCCAACCGTGCTGTAATCTACACCTTGATCGAACATGCTAAATAGTGAATAAAAAAGGCCTCCAATTAGGATTACAGTAAATTTATTTTTAACTATAACTGCAATGCGCGGGATAAAAATCATATGCATCATTACTACAACCGGAAGTCCGGCGCCCAGGGTATTTATAAATACGCCCCAAGGCACTCCTTGTAAATACTGAGTGGGGCTAATGCCGCCAATAAAATCAGTAGATCCACTAAAAATTGGACCAAAAAAATCTAATGCCCAATATGCCACAATAATCCACATATCACGGATCCAATTAAAGGAAGAAAAAAGTTTTTTCAGAGAAAATCCTTTTTGCTGAAGCCAAAGTATTGGAAGAATTGTGTAGATAAAAGTATATGCAATTACCCAAATCCAAATATCTGCTTGTGAATGACTTCCTGAATAATATACATCTGTTCCAGGAAAATGCAGGCCCATATTAAATCCAGCTCCTAAAATAAGCTGTGTAATAACTAGATAAAAGACAGCAAAGCATGCTTCTTTTTTTGCAGTATTTTTATTGACAGCATAAAGCTCATCCCAAGCAATCGCTTTACGTTTTCTAGTTAGGTAAAGGAGTAAAAAGACACTTAATGTAACAACGGGAATATAAACAGTTAGCAAGCTCGTTAATCCATCTTCTGCAATTGGAGATAAAGCAAAGCCCATAAAAACAAAAACAAAATAAAATAATGTTGCAGCTAACCAAATTGCTATGCTAAGAAACAAAATTCTATCCTTTAAAAATCCTGTTGTATTGAAATATTTCATGTACTTTAATTACTTTAGCTTAATAAGATAGATAATTTATGCTATATTGTCAATATGGTTGACAATAATAACTATAAAACCTTTCTTGAAGGTAATTTCTTGCGTCTAATACTAGAGGTATCTGAGTGGATGGAAGCTGAAATGATTGAATTAAATAAGAATTCAGAATATCAAGGCTCTCCTGCGGAAGTTAAAATATTCAATGCTCTTAGGGGAAAAGAAAAATCTATTTCAGAATTAGCAAGAAGCTTGGGTATTTCTCGGCAGGCTGTTCATAAAAAAACTCATCGACTTAAAGAATTAGGTTATCTAGATTTAATTAGCAGCAATGATAATAAAAAAGATCGTTTAATAGTAATTACTGAAAAAGGTCAGGCAGTGAGAAAACAAGGCGCAGATCATTTAATAAAAATAGAGGAGAAATTGTCTTGGAGTATTGGTGAGAGGAACTTTGAATTTATGAAAGAAATACTACGAACCCATGTTGAAAAAAATGGGTGAAGAGAAATTGTTTAAATGTTGTAGAACATTTTTATAACTTAAATAATAATAGGGCATGTCTAATCAATTAACTTTATATCCTAAAATTCATCCATATGATTCTGGCTTTCTAGATATTGATAATCATAATATTTATTATGAACAATGCGGAAATCCAAAAGGTAAGCCGGCTGTCTTTCTTCATGGCGGTCCTGGCGGTGGTGGCAGTGAAGATGTAAGACGTTTTTTTAATCCTGCTATTTATAGAATAGTTATTTTTGATCAAAGAGGTTGTGGAAGAAGTAAGCCCCACGGATGTTTAGAAAATAATACAACATGGGATCTGGTTTCTGATATAGAAAATCTAAGAAATAAATTAGGTATTGAAAAGTGGTTAGTATTTGGCGGTTCCTGGGGAAGCACTCTCTCTCTTGCATATGCTCAAGCGCATCCTGGATCTGTAAGTGAGATCGTTCTAAGAGGTATATTCCTATTAAGAAAAGAAGAGCTCCATTGGTTCTATCAAGATGGTGCAAGTAGAATTTTTCCAGAAGCATGGAGTGGTTTTTTAGAAATTATTGATGAGGATAAGCGAGATAATTTGATGAGCGCTTATCATAAAATATTTACAAGTGATGATAAGCAAAAGAGGCTCAATGCTGCAATAGCATGGTCAAGATGGGAAGCTGCAACTAGTAGTTTAAGTTACAAGCCTTCATTAGTAGAAGAGTTTTCAGATCCTGAATTTGCATTAGCATTTGCTCTTATTGAAAACCATTATTTTATTAATAAAGGGTGGTTTAAAACTGAAAATCAATTAATAGAAAATATAGATAAGATTCGTTCAATTCCAACTGTGATTGTTCAGGGAAGATATGATGTAGTTTGTCCAATGAAGACTGCATGGGAGTTATCTGAAGCATGGCCAGAAGCTGAGATGATAATAGCACCCTCTTCAGGGCATACAGCTTTTGAAAAAGAAATCACACATGCTCTGATATCGGCAACAAATGAATTTGGAAAAAATTAGTATTGCCTTAGAGTAAACTCTAAGGTTTATACTACTTATAGATATTTACATATAACAAAATAAGGGAACAATAATGACACAAGAAACTTGTAGAGAGATAAGAACAGAAATTACTAGTGAGGGAAAATTACATCTCTCTATAGCTACTGTAGATAAGCCAACGCCAAAAGATGATGAGGTGCTAATAAAGGTTGAGGCTGCCCCAATCAATCCATCTGACCTCGCTCTTTTATTAAGTTTTGCATCAGATCCATCAACTTTAACGGTTTCAGGCTCTGGAGATGAAACGGTTGCAACTATGGATATTCATAAAGGTCTTATGAAAGCTATGACGCCTAGACTAGATCAGTCAATGCAGGCAGGTAATGAAGGTGGTGGTATTGTTGAGGCAGCCGGTGTCAATGCTCAACATTTAATTGGTAAAACAGTAGGTGTTGCCGGCGGAGCAATGTACTCAGAGTATAGATGTGTCCCAGCAATGAATTGCTTAGTTATGGAGGATGGAACTTCCTCAAGAGAAGCTGCTTCTTCTTTTGTAAATCCATTAACAGCTTTAGGTTTTGTGGAGACTATGAAATTAGAAAATCATACAGCTCTTGTTCATACAGCTGCGGCATCTAATCTTGGGCAAATGCTTGTCAAGATATGTAAAGATGATTCAGTTCCATTAGTTAATATTGTTCGTAAAGATGAGCATGTAGATTTATTAAAAGGCCTTGGTGCTGAGTATGTATGCAACACCAGCTCTCCAGATTTTATGGAAAGTCTTGTTGATGCTTTAGTTGCAACTGGTGCAACGCTTGGCTTTGATGCAACTGGAGGCGGTAACGAAGGTAAATTAGCAGGTCAAATTCTTTCAGCAATGGAAATTGCAGCAAACAAAACTGCCGTTGAATATAGTCGCTATGGTTCAGACACATATAAACAGGTTTATATCTACGGCGGCTTAGATCCATCTCCTACAGTTTTAAATAGAGCTTATGGGATGTGTTGGGGTCTTGGTGGTTGGTTGCTAACTCCTATGATTGGAAGAATAGGTATGGAGAAATTTATGGCTATGCGTGAAAGAGTTGCTAAAGAAATTAATACTACTTTTGCTAGTCATTATACTCAAGAAGTTTCATTTGAAGAAATGCTTCAACCTGAAGCTATTCAAAGTTATGGCAAGCAAGCCACTGGAACTAAGTTTTTAGTTACGCCACATAAATAATATAGGATTAGATTATGGAAGGATTTGCGGTGATTGGTTTTGTTTTTGGTATAGCAGCACTTGCAAAAGTTGTCATGCTTGAAAACAAACTTAAAGAAAAGGGAATTCTCGAACAAGAAAATAAATCAGATTAAAAAACCTTTTTAAAAGTTTTAAAATACTGAAGATATGACCGATATAAACTTATATACCTACGGCATCCCTATTGTTATTAGCATGATTATTGCTGAAACTATTTATTCAAAAATTAATAATCTTTCTTTATATAAGCTTGATGACAGTATGGCTGGATTTGGGCTCTTAGCTGGCAATATTATTGTAAATATAGGGACTAAGGGTTCAATTATATTTTTCTATTTTTATTTATATGAGTTTCGTATATTTACTATTAATGAAATGTTTTCATCAGCAACTGTGTGGATCCTTACATTCTTAGTTATAGATTTTGTTTTCTATTGGTATCACAGATTTTCTCATAGAGTTAGATTCATGTGGGCTGTACATATGAATCATCATTCTAGTGAAGAAATGAATTTCACTGTAGCTCTTCGTCAAGCTTGGTTTGGTCCTATAACTAAAGTTCCTTTTTTCTTAGTACTTCCTCTTATAGGCTTTGATCCTTTAATTACCGCTTTGGCTGGAGCAGCAGCAACCTTATGGGGCATTACAGGCCATACTCAATCCATCAGAACTCTTGGGATTCTTGAATATGTATTTGTTACACCCTCCTCCCATAGAGTTCATCACGCCTCCAACCCAGAGTACATTGATAAAAATTATGGAAATATGTTTATTGTCTGGGACAGAGTCTTTGGAACTTTTGCTAAAGAGAAAAATAAAGTTACATTTGGAATAACTGAAAATGTTAAAACTTTTAATCCTATAAAAATTACATTTATGAATTGGATTAAAATGATTGAAGACTTTAAAAACTCAGCTAATTCAAATGAGCGATTTAATTCTTTTTTTGGCCCTCCTGAGTGGAATTTAAACAAAAGCAAAAATCATAATCTTTAAAGGTTACATTTATATCTCTTCGTGTAGAATTATATAAAGGAGACTAGATATGAGTGATAAAAAAGATCTTTTAAATGATTTAAAGATTGATCGATCAGAAAACAATAAATCTGAAGGCTCTTTAGTAACAAAATTTTTATTAGCTACTGTTGCGCTAGTTATTGCGCTTACTTTTGTCCAATTGGTTTTCTTATCCGAAGATGAGCTTATAGAAGTTAATACTTATACAGCTAAATCAGCTAATCAGTCAGATAATGCTGCTGCTAGCGTATTAGATGCTTCTGGATATGTGACAGCTAGAATGCAAGCGACAGTTTCATCTAAAATTACTGGCAAAGTATTAGAAGTCTATATAGAAGAAGGTATGTTTGTTGAAAAAAATCAGATATTGGCTCAACTTGATGATAGTACGGTCCAAGCAGAGTTAAATTTTGCTAAAACTCAATTAAAAGAAGCTCGAAGAATTTTTAATAGAACTTTAGAGCTAAGAAAAGATAATCTTGCCAGCCAGGCATCATTAGATGCAGCTGAATCTCAGGTAGACGGATTAAAAGCAAGGTTGGATATTAGTAAGCAGATAGTTGCAGACATGCAGATACGTGCCCCTTTCTCTGGTGTTGTAATAAATAAAGCTGCGCAGCCAGGCGAAATGATTTCTCCAGTTTCTGCTGGTGGTGGCTTCACTAGAACAGGTATAGGGACTATCGTTGATATGAGCTCTTTAGAAGTTGAGGTTGATGTGAATGAGTCATACATCAATAGAGTTCAAGCAGGTCAACCTGCTATAACAAATCTTAATGCGTACCCAAATTGGGATATAGCCTCTGAAGTTATAGCAATCATTCCTACTGCTGATAGAAATAAAGCCACTGTTAAAGTAAGGATAGGATTATTAGAAAAGGATGAAAGAGTGCTACCTGATATGGGTGCAAAAGTTTCATTTTTAAAGGAACAAATGAATAAAGCTCCAAAAAAACTTGAAGGAGTAATGGTCCCATCGTCTTCTGTTATAAAAGAAGGTAATTTATCTTATGTATTTGTTATTAAAAATGGTTTGCTAACGAAAACTAAAGTTAGTGTTGGAAGTTCATCCTCAAATTTCAGTAGGTTAATCAATGGAGTTATAGCTGGTGATAATGTAGTTACAGATCCAAGCAATGATCTTGAGAATGGTCAAGAAGTTCTAATTAAATAGGAAGTAATATGTCAGAAATATTAGTAGATGTTAAAAACCTTTCCAAAGAATATAAACGTGGTGGGGAGACTTTAATTGTTTTGGATGATCTTAATTTAGAGATTCCTAAGCAAGACTTTTTAGCTTTAATGGGGCCGTCAGGATCTGGAAAATCGACTCTTCTTAACCTTATAGGAGGTTTAGATACGCCATCAAGTGGCTCGGTATCTATTAATGGTGAAAGAATCGACCAAATGAATTCAAAACAATTGAGCAATTGGAGAGCAGGTAATGTTGGCTTTATATTCCAATTCTACAATCTGCTTCCAGTCTTGACAGCTCAGAAGAATATAGAGCTCCCCCTCCTTTTAACTAATTTATCTAGCTCTGAAAGAAAAAAACATGTTGAAACTGCTTTAAGTATCGTTGGTTTGTCTGATAGATCTGGGCATAAGCCAAGCGAGCTTTCAGGTGGTCAGCAGCAAAGAGTAGCCATTGCCAGGGCATTAGTCTCAGATCCTGATATTTTGGTGTGTGATGAGCCTACGGGCGATTTAGATAGGAATACTGCAACAGATATTCTTAATCTTTTAAAGAGCTTAAATGAGGATCATGGAAAAACTATATTAATGGTTACTCATGACCCTGCTGCTGCAGACTCTGCCAAGCGATCACTTCACTTAGATAAAGGTAAGTTAACAACTTAATCGTGTACTGGGTTCTAGTTAAAGCAGGCGTTGTTAGAAAGAAGATGAGAAGTCTTCTAACAATCTTATCTGTTGTTATAGCCTTTTTTCTTTATGGTTTGCTTCATTCAGCTGATCCATTATTTTCAGGAGCTGCTGGTGAAATTAATGCAGAGCGAATGATTATTATGCCTAAACACGACATGATGTTTGGCAGATTGCCACAATCACATATCAATTACTTAGAATCTTTAGAGGGTGTTACAAATATTGCATGGTTAGATATGCTTTCAATGGATATAAATTCCATTACTGAAAATATTCCTATATTTGCTATAAGTAAAGATTACTTCAAGGTTATGGATAGGTTTGAAGCTTCACCTGAGGCAAAGAAGGCTTTCTTTTCAAATAAAAGAGGTGCCCTTGCAGGTAAAACTGCCGCAGACTTAAAAGGCTGGAAGGTTGGTGATCTTATTTCAATACCAACTTTTTCAAAAAAGAATGATGGATCAAATGTATGGGAATTTGTAATAGAAGGAATTTATACAACAAGCCCTGCTGCAGATGAGCTTGGTCTTATGGTCCGAAATGAGTATGTAGAAGAGGCAAGAATTGCTAATAAAGGTACTGTATCAATGATACTGTTTAATCTAGATGATCCTTCAAAAGCTGATGAAATAAGCAATATTATTGATGATAATTATAAGAACTCAGCATATGCAACCTTTACTGGAAACGAAATTACTTTATCTCAAAAAATGTTATCGGATATTGGAAATATTAAATTAATAATTACAGCTATTATTTCTGCAGTATTTTTTACATTACTTTTAGTAACTGCAAACACTATGAGTCAATCAGTAAGAGAGAGAACAAGCGATTTAGCCATTCTTAAAAGTCTAGGCTATAGGGATATGCAAATATTTATTTCGATACTTCTAGAGAGTAATTTTATTATTCTGTTAGGAGCATTATTTGGCCTGATATTAACACTCATAACAATTCCATTTATAGACCAAGCAAGCGGTGGTCTTACTGGGGGGATCATTGTCTTTGACACCTATCAAGTAATGAAAGGTATTTTAATTGGAGTTCTCATGGCCTCTCTTGCTGGAATTCTTCCTGCTTATCAAGCTTATAAATTAAAAGTAGTAGATGCTTTGGCGAAAGGATAAATATGAAATATTGGATAATTATTCTGGCTGCTTTAAAAAGAAAGAAATGGCGAACAGGCTTAACCATCTCTTCACTTGTAATAGCTTTCTTATTATTTGGTCTTTTAAGATCAGTTGCAGTAATTTTTACAGAGGATGTAGATTTATCTGGTGATGACAGATTAGTAGTAGCTTCTAAATATTCTATTATTGATTCTATGCCTATTTCTTATTTACAAAGAATTAAAGGTATTGAGGGTGTTGAAATTGTTGCTCACCAAGATTGGTTTGGTGGAACTTACATAGATAGAGCTAATTTTTTTCCAAAATGGCCAGTACCTCCCAAAGAATTCTTAGATATCTATGAAGAATTTAAAATCAGTGATCAGCATAAAGAAGCCTTTATTTCAACGAGAACGGGCATGATCGCAGGACAAAAAATAATAGACAGATTTGGATGGAAGATAGGAGATAGAATTCCAATTATTGGAGATATATATTTCTTAAATGACGGAACTAATTTATGGGAATTTGATTTAGTTGGTACTTTTATAGATTCTGAAAATCCAGGCAATGAAGATCAGGTATTTTTAAATTATAAATATTTTGATGAGGCTAGAGAGGAGATGAGAAGAGGTGTAGTTGGTAATTTTATAGTTAAGTTATCAGACAAAAATGATGGCCCAAGAGTTGCAAAAGAAATAGATGCAATGTTTGCAAACTCAATGGATGAAACAAAGACATCAACAGAAAAGGCGTATCAACAGATGTTTGCAAGCCAGATTGGTGATATAGGTTTTATAATGAATGCGATACTTGCAGCTGTGTTTTTTACAATATTACTAGTGACAGGCAACACTATGAGTCAGTCTATTAGAGAAAGAACCTCTGAACTTGCTGTCTTTAAAACTATAGGCTTTTCTGATATGACGGTTATGAACTTGGTATTAATTGAATCACTTGTTCTTTGTATTATTGGAGCATTATTAGGGCTAGGCATTACAGCACTAATGATGCCAGCTCTATCGGAAATGGTTTCTGTATCTCTAGGAGAGATTTCATTAGATGTATCAGTTATTCTCTCAGGACTTGGTATAGCTATTATTACTGCATTTATTAGTGGTTTTCCGCCTGCTTTGGGCGCAATGAGATTGAAAGTCGTAGATGCTCTTAAAAAGGATTAATTATGAAGTGGTTTAGACAAGTATTGGCAGTAACAAATATGAATTTGTTATCAATAACACAACGTTTTGGTTCTTCCTTAGTTGTTATTATTGGAATAGCTGGTTCGGTTGCGGTAATGGTATCTTTATTAGCTATGGCCAGTGGATTGCAATCAACTGTTGAGGGAACTGGAGAAGCAGATAGAGCTATGATCTTAAGATCAGGGTCCTCTTCTGAGTTAAGTAGTGTAATTTCAATAGAAGAAGCAAATGTTATGGCTAATGCTCCCGGTTTAAGACAATTGAATAATGAACCAATGATTGCATTTGAAGTCTATACGGTTGTAGACCTTAAAAAGAAAGGTGCAGATGACACTTCAAACCTTCCATTAAGAGGCGTGGATGCTATGAGTTTTGCTGTTAGACCTGAAACCAAGATTATTAAAGGAAGAAACTTTGAGCCTGGTAGAGCAGAAATTATTGTTGGAAGAGGAGCTTATGATCAATATGAAGGAGTTGAGCTAGGTAATAAGGTAACTTTTAGAAATGCTGCATGGACTGTAGTGGGAGTTTTTAGTACTGATGGAGATGTTCATGAATCTGAAGTTTGGGCTGATGTGAAGGTAGCACAGTCTGCTTTTCAGCGCGGAGCATCTACATCGAACGCAATAGCAAGATTAGAGTCAGTATCAAGTTTTGATGAATTTGCTATCTTTATAGAAAATGACCCAAGGCTCGAAGTAAAAGTTGAAAATGAACTAGATTTTTATAAGAATCAAGCATCAGGAGTGTCTGGAATTATTAATAGCTTTGGATATTTAGTGGCTATTATTATGGCTATTGGTTCGATCTTTGCTGCATTGAATTCTATGTATAGCGCAGTATCTACTCGGTTGGTTGAAATTGGGACACTGCGGGCTGTTGGATTTAGAGGAAGCTCTATACTTGCAGCCTTAATGATGGAATCTATGGTTCTAGCTCTTTCTGGAGGCCTCTTAGGCGCTGGTTTAGCTTATGTAGTATTCAATGGATACACAGTCTCAACACTTGCAGGGGGCACATTTAGTCAAACATCATTTGATTTTGCAGTAACTGGTGAAATTATAATGCAGGGTCTTATTCTCGCATTAATAGTTGGTTTTATTGGAGGTTTTTTACCTGCACTTAATGCAGCTAGACAAAATATTACTGATGCTTTGAGATCTTTATAAGAAATTTTTTAAAATTTACCTCTTTGGAATCTCATACGAATTGAATATACCCTTAAGAGGGCAACAAAAGTAAGGATTGCTTGGGTAAAGAGTGAGATAGTCACCGTGTTAGTCCAGGACCACTGATCAATAGTTAACCATAATAAGAATGTTTGAAGTGGGAAGTTAATAATACAACCCATCATTACAATTATTATTGCTTCTCTAAAAGCAGTCTTTTCAGTTTTGTTCATTTATTTGTCCTTAATTTTTATTAAATCTTTACTGCTGTGCCATAGGCTACAACTTCAGAAGCGCCCTTGGTTATAGTTGAAGTTTGAAATCTGAAGGCAATGATAGCATTTGCACCTTTTGATTTTGCGTCTTCTATCATTCTGCCATAAGCATCATCTCTAGCTCTTTGCAGGAGTCTTGAATATCCTACTAACTCTCCTCCCACTAAACTTTTAAGTGAAGCAAATATATCACTTCCAGCATTTCTAGATTTAACAATGCTGCCTGCAACTATTCCTAAGTATTCTTTAATAGGCCTGCCATCGATGTGATTTGAGGAGACAATCATAATATCTTGATCCATAATATTTCTCTTTTAGTTATATCAATATATTATATAAATTATGAAAGAATTAATAGAAGCAAAATTCTCAATTGGGGATGTTATCAAGCATAAATTTCTTGATTTTCGAGGTGTTATTTTTGACCTTGACCCAGAATTTAACAATACTGATGAATGGTATGAAGCCATACCGGAGACTATGCGACCTGCAAAAGAGCAGCCTTTTTATCATGTTTTTGCTGAAAATAAAGATATCTTTTATATAGCTTATGTATCTGAACAGAATCTTGTATTAGAAAATCTTAATAAGCCAGCTAACCATCCTAATGTTTCAAGTATTTTCTCTCATTTTGAAAGTGGAAGTCATGTGCCTGCTTCTAGAGCAAGGAATTAAATTTCAATATCAAAGTGAGCTATCTGCACTGCTGCAGAAAATACTTCAATTGCTTTTTGTAGCTTATCTGCTTCAACAAAAGTTGGAGCAAGCCTAATAACACTATCATTAGGATCTATTCCATGAGGAAATGTTGCGCCTGCAGGCGTTATTAGGACTCCAGCGCTTTTACATATATCTATAATCTTTGCAGCTATGGGTTTTACTGTTTTATAAGTTATGAAATAACCGCCAGTTGGACTTGAGAAAGTTCCACATTCATGAGGAATTGTTTTTAGAATAGAGGTAGTTAATTCAAATTTTGGTTCAATAATAGCTGCATGCTTTTGCATATGTATAATTATATTTGCTTTGTTTTTAAAGAATGTTACATGTCGAGATTGATTAACTTTGTCAGGACAAATAATCATTGAGTCTCTAATTTTTTTAAGTAAGGAAAATGTGCCCTCGCCTCCTGCAAAAAAAGCCAAGCCGCCACCTCCAAAAGTAACTTTAGAAAAGGATGTAAGAATTGCTGTCTGATTAAGAACTTTAGCTTGCTCTGCTAACAACCAAATTGGTGTCTGACTTGGGGCATTAGATAAATCATGAATTAGGTAAGCATGGTCAAATAAAAAAACTAAATCTTTAGAATATTCAGAACATAACTCAAATATTTTAAGAATATTATCATCTGAATAGATGTCGCCAGATGGATTTGAGTGTCTTGGAACGCTAATAAGGCCAACAATGTCTGAATGCTCAGCTAAGGTTGTTTGTAAGATATTAGTATCTAATCCATCACTCGTTAAAGGTACTGGTAACATTTCAATACCAAGCTCATCTAGCATCCTAAAATGTCTGTCAAAACCAGGGGTTGGGCAAATAAATTTAGGATTTTTTATATCTTTCCATGGTTTTCCATTTAAACCAAAAAGATGATTAGCAAGCAATAATTGGTAACTTAATAATAAGCTGGATTGCTCAGCGGCAATTGTATTTTCAATTGGGCTATCTAGTAATTCTGACCCCAATTCTCGTGCTTGATAAATACCAAGTGGTTCTCCGTAATTCCTTATATCTGTTCCATCTTCTGTTAATGGCTCTACAGCTATACTTAAGAGCTCATTTGATAAATCTAATTGAGATGGGCTGGGCTTGCCTCGTGTTAAATCTATAGATAACTTTTCGTCTAATAGAGATTTAAATTGTTGAGCTATTGATTCAGGCATAGTATGAGATATATTTTAATGGAATAATGTAACTAATGGTTGAAGAAAATATAATTTTAGGACTTTTAATTATAGTTAGCTTGGCAATAATTTTATTTGTCTTGGTAAATATGAGAAAAAATAATGCGAAATTAATAGAGCTGAGCTTTATTAATATTGCTAATAAAATTCTTGAAGAAAAAACTGATTCTTTATCTCAGAAGAATTTAAAAGATCTTAATCAGACATTAGAGCCTTTTAAGGAACAAATAAAGGATCTAAAAGAACAAATCCAAACGCAGCAAAAAGAGCAATCAGCTGCAAAAGAAAGCTTTAAGCTTCAAGTAGATCAACTTCTAAAAGCAACAGACAGTATGAATGATAATACTGAAAATCTTACCAAGGCACTCAGGGGAGACTCAAAGGCTCAGGGTTTATGGGGTGAACAAATACTTGAAAGAACACTTGAAGAGTCTGGATTAGAAAAAGGATTAAACTATGAATTGCAGAAAGGCTATAGAGCGTCAGATGGATCTCTAAAAATACCAGATGCAGTAATATATCTGCCTGGTGAAAGAAATATTGTTATCGACTCAAAAGTCTCACTAACTGCCTATGAGAAATTTATTAAAGAGGATGATCCCAAGACAAAAGAGATATATTTAAAAGATCATATAACCTCATTAAAGAAAAATATGAAGGCGCTAAAGGAGCAAGATTATCATGCTCTCCCAGAAATAAATTCACCAGATTATGTCCTTATGTTTGTACCTATAGAATCAGCACTTTCCTTGGCACTTACAAATGATTGGGATTTACAGAAATATGCTAATGACAATCGAATGGCTTTTGTAACTCCAACAAATTTAATTGCTATTTTAAGAATAGCTGAAAACTTATGGAGACTAGATAAACATAATAAGCATGCTGATTTGATTGCAGAGCGAGCAGGTCATTTAATAGATAAATTCTCAGGACTAACTGAGGATTTAGAAGATATTGGCAGGCATTTGAAGGGTGTTGAGAAATCTTTTCTTGGTGCGCAGAATAAATTATATGAAGGTCAAGGCAATCTATTTAATCAAATGAAGGATCTTGAAAAGTTAGGTGCAAAGAATAAAAAAAATCTTAAGCAGCCTAATAAGAATATTTTAGAAGAATAAAATGGAGCATTTAAAAATTTGGAGATATCTTTCAATTCCATGGGTTGGCTTCTCTATAGTTTTTTTTATAGCCTTCTTGGGTTTAGCATTCCTTCAAGATGTATCTGAATCCTTTCTCACATCAGCTCTTATATCAAAATTATTGATTAATACTGTTTCTTTAACTATTTTGGTTGGATTCTTTACTTTTATTATTGCTGCACCTTTTGCAATCTTAACAAGCCTTTATAAATTTCCAGGCCATAATTTTTTTAGCTGGTCCTTAAGTTTACCTCTTGCGTTTCCTGCATATATTTATGCATTTATTTTTGTTGGCGGTCTTGAATACTCTGGTCCTTTAGCAACATGGTTAAGAGAAATTGGGATCATTATGCCCTCGGTAAGGAATATTCTTGGGGCATCATTAATAATGTCATTGGCTCTGTATCCTTATATTTTTCTTTTAATGAAAGCTCAAATTAAGCATTTAGGTGTCCCGTTATTTAAAGCAGCAAAAACTCTAGGAAAATCAGATCTAACTGTTATAAAAACAGTTCTATTACCAGCCCTGAAGCCCGCTATTATTGCTGGAATGATTCTAGCTATGCTGGAAACCCTTGCAGATTTTGGAGGAGTTTCAACACTTAGAATTGAAACTTTTACTGTAGCAATCTATAACGCATGGTTTGGATATCAAGATTATTTCAGCGGAGCTCGATTAGCAGGTATTTTATTTACATTTGTAGTCCTTCTGCTTTTATTAAGCAGAAAATTAACAGACTCCAAAAAAGTTGGATCTATTTCTAATGACTCTTTTGATAAGATCTCTTTAAATAAAACACTAGGTATTATCAGTACATCAGCATGCTCTTTATTATTTCTAGTTGCCTTCGGTCTTCCGCTTATTCAATTAATAATATGGAGTGATTTAAAAGAAGTTTTCTTATCTAGCTCAAATATTACACTTTTTATAAACTCTGGATTTCTTGGATTTATAACAGCCTTACTTATTATAATTACCGCATTGGTTTTATCTCTTGCTTATAATGGCTCTAATAAAATGAAAAGTATTATTACTATTTCAACAATAGGCTATGCATTGCCGGGATCTGTTATTGCTGTAGGTCTTCTCATAGTAGTAAATGAAATATTTGGAGTATCTATTACTTCCTTGGGTATTTTTGGTTTAATTATATGTCTTTCTATAAGATTTATGACTCCAGCTTTTCAGTATCTAGTCTCTGCGCTGGATAATATTCCTGAATCTAGCAAACAAGCTCTTGCGACCCTTCCCTCTAACCCATTGAAGGCTTTTATTTCTCTTTACTTGCCGTCATTAAAGCCTGCGCTATTGGTAGCATTCTTAGTGGTATTTATTGAAGTAGTAAAAGAACAGCCAGCTACCTTAATTCTTAGACCTGTAGGTTTTGAAACTCTTTCATCAAAAATTTATAACTTTACTAGTGAGGGCCAATGGGAGCTAGCTGCTAATCCAAGCCTTTTATTAGTAATGCTGAGCTTTGTCTTGGTATATTTTTTAAACAAAAGATTGGATCAGTGATGAATAAAACAACGCTATATGACATGCACATCAAGCTTGGTGCAAAGATGGTAGATTTTGGTGGCTGGAGTATGCCAATAAACTATGGCTCGCAAATTAATGAACATAAAATTGTTAGATCTAATGTTGGTATATTTGATGTATCTCATATGTCTGTATTTGATTTAAGTGGACCTGAGCAAGAAAAATTCCTTAAAAATCTTTTACCTAATGATGTTCAAAAAATTAACACTCCTGGAAGAGCTCTTTATAGTCCACTACTAAATGAAGCTGGAGGAATTTTAGATGACTTGATTGTCTATAATCTAGGAGATCATTACAGAATAATCTCAAATTGTGCTACCTGCTCTCAGAACCATGGTTGGTTTACTAAGCAATCTGATAATTATGATGTGAATATAGAATTTATGAATAATTTTTCAATTATTGCTGTTCAGGGGCCCAATTCGGGCAATATTTTAAAGAGTATTGATATGAATGGTCTTGATGAGATGAATGATTTTGACGTCACAAATGTTAATTCAATGATGGTAGCTAAAACTGGGTACACAGGCGAAGAAGGATTTGAGATAGTAATTGATAATGCTAACGTAAAATCTCTATGGGCTAACCTTATTGATGCAGGAGCAGTGCCTATAGGACTTGGGGCTAGAGATACTCTTAGACTAGAAGCTGGATTAAATCTATATGGCACTGATATGGATTCAGCTAATCACCCCTATGAATCAAACCTTGCATGGACATTGGATTTTAAGGATATAGATAGAAACTTTATTGGTAAATCTGCTCTGTTAAAAATTGATCAAACCGCTTGTAAAGAATTAAAAGGAATTATCTTAAGAGATAAAGGAATTCTTAGATCACATCAAATGATTGAACATGATTCTGGTGGCGGAGAGATATTAAGTGGTACTTTTTCTCCTTCTTTTGGATTTAGTATTGCATTTGCAAGGATAGATAAAGGCCATAATGGTGAAGGAAAAGTTCAAATAAGAAATAATGAATTTAAAGTAGAAATAGTATCGCCACCATTTATGAGAAAAGGTAAAATTGTAATATGAAAGAAATTCCAGGTGACTTAAAGTTCAGACCATCGCATGAATGGGTAAGAGTTGAAGATGATGGGACTGTAACAGTGGGTATCTCAGATCATGCTCAGGATCTATTGGGAGATATTGTGTTCGTAGAGCTTCCTGATATAGGAGTTCAAATGAGTGCAGAAGATGAGGTTGCTATTGTTGAATCAGTTAAGGCTGCCTCTGATGTATATTCTCCAATATCCGGAGAAGTGATAGAAGTTAATGAGCTGCTGCTTGATAATCCAGAAACTATTAATGAATCTCCATATTCTGATGGATGGTTTTATAAAATGCAGCCTGATGATATGGATGAATTAGGTGAATTACTTTCACCAGAAGAATATGGTGAAGTTTGCGAAGAGTAGTACTAAAGCACCACAAGCTTTAATTGGTTTTTATAATGACTAAAAAAGACGATATCTTAGATCCTAAATATTTAGAGCTAAATTCTTTTTCTAGAAGACATATAGGCGTACCTAAAGAGGTATCTATAGAGATGCTAAAAGAAATGGGCTTTGCTTCAATGGATGGCTTTATTCAATCTATAGTTCCAAAAAATATTTTCAGCGATGAGAGTTTAAATATTGATGATGAAGCCTCTGAGGAAGAAGCATTAAGATACTTAGATATAGTTAGTAAAAAAAATAAAGTTTATAAAACTTATATTGGGCAGGGTTTTTATAACTCTATTACTCCTGCCCCTATTCTAAGAAATATATTTGAAAATCCTGGCTGGTATACATCCTATACTCCGTATCAACCGGAAATAGCGCAAGGAAGGCTTGAAGCCCTTATAAATTATCAAACCATGGTATGTGATCTTACTGGTATGGATATAGCAAATGCCTCATTGCTAGATGAGCCAACGGCTGCAGCTGAGGCTATGACTCTTGCAAAAAGATTAAGTAAATCTCAATCGAACTTATTTTTAGTAGATGAACAATGCTTTCCTCAAACTATAAATGTCTTAAAAACAAGAGCTGAGCCACTTGGGATAGATATAAAAATTGGCAACCCGGAAGATATGAATAATGAAGATTATTTTGCTGTTCTGGTTCAGTATCCTGGAGCAGATGGCGTGCTTAAAGATATGTCTAATGTAGTTGAATCTGCTCATAGCAAGAATGCTTTAGCTATTTTTGCAACAGATCTACTTGCACTAACCTTAATTAAACCCCCAGGTGAATTTAATGCAGATATTGTTATTGGATCTTCTCAAAGATTTGGAGTTCCAGTTGGATTTGGTGGTCCTCATGCAGCCTTTATGGCAACAAAAGAATCATATAAAAGATCTTTACCTGGAAGAATTGTTGGAGCCTCTGTAGATGTCCATGGGAATACAGCATACAGACTTGCACTTCAAACTAGAGAGCAGCATATAAGAAGAGAAAAGGCGACAAGTAATATATGCACTGCTCAAGCATTATTAGCAATTATGGCTGGATTCTATGCTGTATATCATGGTCCTAAAGGCTTAAAAGCAATTGGTCAAAGAGTGCATGATTACACCAAAATACTCATGTTGATGCTTAAAAAAAATAATTTAAAAATAAAATCTTCAGATTTTTTTGATACTCTTGTAATTCATTCTGGCAAAAAAACTAAAATTTATCTAGATAAAGCCATCGCTAAAAAGATTAATTTAAGACACATTGATAAATCCTCAATCGGGATTTCAATAGACGAATCAGTTTCTTTTGAGGATTTAAAAAATATAGTTAGTGTTTTTTGTGATGAAGACAATTTTGATTTAAAAGATCTGCCAGCCTCTATTCCTGATGATCTTATCCGGACTTCATCCTACCTTACTCATAAGGTCTTTAATAATTATCAAACTGAAACAGAATTGATGCGATATATCAGAAGACTTTTTAATAAAGATATTGCATTAGATACAGCGATGATACCCCTAGGCTCATGCACAATGAAACTTAATTCAGCATCAGAAATGATGCCTGTAAGCTGGCCAGAATTCTCCTCTATTCATCCCTTAGTCCCAAAAAATCAAATTAATGGTTATATGCAATTAATTGATGAGCTTGAAAATATGTTAATTGCCATAACGGGTTATTCAGCAATCTCATTACAACCTAATGCTGGCTCACAAGGAGAGTATGCTGGTCTTTTAGCTATAAATGCCTACCACAAAAAAAATGGTGATAACGACAGAGATATATGCCTAATCCCAAGGTCAGCGCATGGAACTAATCCAGCATCAGCAAAAATGGTTGGAATGAAGATCATTCCAATTGAATGTAATGCTGAGGGAAATATTTCTATTAGTGATTTAAAAGAGAAAGCTGCCTTATATAAAGATAAATTATCTGCAATCATGATTACTTATCCGTCAACTCATGGAGTGTTTGAATCTTCAGTTACTGAGGTTTGTGAAATTGTTCATAAAACAGGCGGGTTGGTTTATATAGATGGAGCTAATTTAAATGCTATGGTTGGAATCTGTTATCCAGGCCAATTTGGCGGTGATGTTTCTCATCTTAATCTTCATAAAACTTTCTGTATACCTCATGGCGGTGGAGGGCCTGGAGTTGGTCCAATTGGTGTTGTAGAGAAGCTTAAAGAGTTTGTACCAGGCTTTCATGACAATCCTGATAATAATGTTGGTCCAGTCTCAGGATCTGATTGGGGTAGTGCGAGCATTCTTCCTATCAGTTGGATGTACATCAAGATGATGGGCTCAAAAGGTTTAAGAAAAGCAACAGAGATTGCAATATTAAATGCAAACTATATTGCTCATAGACTGAAAGATGACTATGAGGTCTTATACAAAGGAGAAAGTGGGCTTGTTGCTCATGAATGTATTTTGGATGTAAGGCCATTTAAAGATTCTGCACAAATAGAGGTAGAGGATATAGCTAAAAGATTAATTGATTATGGCTTTCATGCTCCCACTATGTCTTGGCCAGTTGCTGGAACTCTTATGATTGAACCCACAGAGAGTGAGTCAAGATTAGAAATTGACCGTTTTTGTGATGCGATGATCAGCATTAGAAAAGAAATTGCAGATATTGAGTCTGGATGTCTTGATGTAGTTGATAACATGCTTAAGAATGCTCCTCATACTGCTGAAGAGGTTTCTAAAGATGAGTGGGGTCATTCTTATTCAAGAACAAGAGCTGCTTATCCTATATCAACATTAAAAAGTAATAAATTTTGGCCCCCTGTTGGAAGGGTTGACAATACCTATGGTGATAGAAACTTGATTTGTAGTTGTCCTTCTATGGACGACTTTTAGTGAATTGGTAATTCTATAATTTCCCAATCAGCTTCCCAGCATGCAGCTCTTAACTCTTCATCCGGGTTAACTGCTATCGGATTTGAAACTTCTAAAAGCAATGGCAAATCATTAATAGAATCTGAATAAAAAGTAGTATTTTCAAAATTAATGAACCCATTTTTATCCATCCATTTTTTTACTTTATTTAATTTTCCTTTGCCTAAAGCAGATTCTCCCTCCATTTTTCCAGTGTATTTACCATCAATAATTTCAACATCTGTAGCGACAATATGCTTAAAGCCTAGCCTTTCTGCAATCGGCTGAACAATTATTGCATTAGTTGCCGAGGCGAGGAGCATGAAATCATTGTCGTGAGAATGTTCATGCAGCAGCCTTAATGCATAGATATTTATCATTGGCTCAATAACAGTATTTAGAAAACTTCTTAATAATTGCTCCATCTGTTCTGGAGTTTTATCTTTAAATGTTGAAAGAGCAAATTCTGCCCAAGCCTCATAATCTAAATTTCCTTGATAGTATTGTTCATAAAAATACTCATTTTTTTTAGAAAATTCATCATGATCTACTTGGTCTGAATCAATCATAAATTTAATCCATGAATAATCAGAATCTCCATTAAGAATGGTATTATCTAAATCAAATATTATTAATTTATCACTCATATACTTCAGCCTATTTATGATTAAAGAACCAAGATACAGATTGAACGTTGGTCTTATAGTAGTTAATCATAAAGGTAAATTATTACTTTGCAAAAGAAAAGATTCTGATAACTGGCAATTCCCTCAAGGAGGAATTGACCTTGGTGAAAAAGCAGAAGAAACCGCTCTAAGAGAATTATACGAAGAAGTCGGTATTCGAAGCTCTAATGTCAAAAAGATAGCGACTTCTGAAAGCTGGTACAAATATGACCTGCCTGAAGAAAGTATACAAAAATACTTTTTTAAAAATAAATTTAAAGGTCAAAAACAAAAATGGTTTATGTTTGAACTCTTAAATGAGGTTTCAATAGATTTTACAAATGATGCTAACCCTGAATTTGATGATTATAAATGGACTTCATACTGGCATCCTCTTCATGCGATTGTAGAATTTAAGAAAGATGTTTATCGTTCTGTCCTTAAAGAGTTTTGTATGCCTTATATAGAGAGAATTTCTTAAATGGGTCTAGAGATCTTAATATTTCTTTTGGTTGGAGTTTTTGCTGGAACTCTTGCAGGAATGTTTGGTATTGGCGGGGGTGTCATTATTGTTCCCGCGCTGATAGCTACTTTTATTTATCTAGGCTTTGATCAAATTATTATTACTCACCTTGCAATAGGAACTTCTCTAGCGAGTATTTTCTTTACTGGAATAGCTTCAGCATATTCTCATAATCAAAGACAGGGAGTCGTTTGGAAAGCCTTTTATCCTCTTTCAACAGGTATTGCCATAGGAGCTATCGTAGGGGCTATTATTGCAAGCAATATTTCAGGTAACAGCCTAAGGTCTTTAGTGGGAGTATTTTTATTAATTATTGCCATACAGCTAATTTCTAGCTTTGAAATAAAAGATTCCAAAAAGGAGAATAATTTTAGTTTATCTATTTTATCCGGATCTGGAATCGGAATGGCATCTTCACTTATAGGCATAGGGGGTGGTAGTTTTACTGTTCCTTATTTGAGGTATTTTGGTTATGAAATGAAGCTTTGCATAGGCACTGCTGCAGCCTGTGGGGTTCCTATAGCTCTATTTGGATCTCTGGGATATTTATACATAGGCTGGAGTCTAGAAAATACTCCTGCAATGTCATTAGGTTACATATATCTGCCAGCGGTTATTGGTATATCAGCTACAAGTATTCTTTCTGCAAGAATTGGGGTGGCTATTACCCATAGTCTTAGTGATTTAGTTCTAAAAATTCTATTTTCCTTATTCCTAATAGCTGGTGCTTTGTATATGCTAGCCATATGATTATTGAACTATCAGATTTTTTTAATAACCCCAGTTTAATCTCATGGGGTCCTTTAAATATTCAATACTATGCAGTCACTTGGGTGCTTTCTGCATACTGTATATATTTATTTCTAAAAACACACCCCATCACTAAAGAGTTAGGACTATCTATTGATCAGGTAAATGATCTGGTCTTCCTTTATGGTCTGATTTTTGGAGCCATGATAGGAGGCAGAATTGGTTACATGTTTTTTTATGGAACTGATCAACTTATAAACGACCCCCTATCTCTTTTTTATATATGGCAAGGTGGTTTAAGTTTTCATGGTGGTCTGGCTGGAGTAATTGTTAGTACAGTTATCTTTTCTAAAAGATTCAAAATTGATTTCTTTAGGCTAACTGACTCTATAACTTTAGCTATGCCAATTGGTTTGGGCTTAGTAAGAATAGGAAATTTCTTAAATGGAGAGCTCTACGGAAGAGCAACTTCAGGTGAGTGGGGTTTTATCTTTCCTACTGATCCTTTCGGTCTTCCTAGACATCCATCACAATTATATGAGAGTTTTTTTGAAGGCATAGTTCTATTTATTATTTTAGCTATTATTAATACTAGAACCTCCAGAAGAGGCATAGTTTCAGCTTCATTTCTTATCTTGTATGGCTCAACGCGATTTTTTATTGAATTTTTTAGACAGCCCGATGCACATATAGGCTTTGTTGCATTAGAATGGTTAAGCATGGGTCAATTGCTTTGCATGCCAATGATCTTTGCAGGATTTGCACTACTAACTTATTTTTTACGGAAAGCATGAAAGCTTATTTAGATTTACTTTCTTATATTTTAGAATCTGGAGAAGAGAGAGAGGATAGAACCAATACAGGAACTCTATCTTCTTTTGGGCATCAGCTAGAGTTTGATCTTAAAAAAGGCTTCCCTGCTGTAACAACAAAGTCGCTTGCTTGGAAGGGTGTTGTTTCTGAATTACTCTGGTTTTTAGAGGGTTCGGATGATGAAAGAAGGCTTGCAGAAATAAGATTTGGTCAAGATAGAGCGGTTCTAACGGACTTAGATAAATATTCTACTATCTGGACAGATAATGCAGATAATCAAGGTAGAGATCTAGGTTATACAAATAATCCGCTTGAAAAAAAATTAGGACCTGTTTATGGAGTGCAGTGGCGAAACTGGGGAGATCTGGATCAAATTAAAATATTGCTTGATGGGATTAAAAATAATCCATTTGGAAGAAGGCATATTTTGAGTGCATGGAATGTAGCTGAGCTTGAGAATATGGCCCTGCCTCCTTGTCACGTTATGTCACAATATTATGTAACCAAAGATGGCTCTTTAAGTTGTCATATGTATCAAAGAAGTGCTGATATGTTTCTTGGAGTACCTTTTAATATTGCAAGTTATGCTTTGTTAGTTTCAATCTTTGCTAAGATTTGCGGTTTAAAGCCTGGAAGATTTGTTCATTCTTTTGGTGATGCGCATATTTATAAAAATAGTATTGACCAGGTTAAGGAGCAATTATTAAGGGAGCCAAAAAAGTTACCTTCGTTAAAGTTACCAGATATTTCTTCAATTGATGAAATAGCAGCGCTAAGTGTGGATGATTTTATTTTAGAGAATTATGAACATCATCCGGCCATCAAAGCGCAAATGGCTATTTAAAATGGATTTAATTATTTCGCATGTTGTGGCAATGTCTAATAATCGAGTTATTGGAGTTAATAATGAATTGCCCTGGAACTTAAAGGATGATTTGGCGCATTTTAAAAAGTATACAACTAAAAAAATCATAGTTATGGGAAGAAAAACATATGAGTCTATTGGAAGACCTTTGCCTAATAGAGTTAATTATGTAATATCGTCAACACTTAAAGATGTTGAAGGTGTATCAGTTTTTGCTAATCTGGATGACGCTATAGAATCAGCAAAGATGCATAATATTAAGCAAGATGTTGATAATGAAGTGGCTATTATAGGCGGCGGCTACTTGTTTAGAGATTCAATAGATACATTTAATAAACTTGTTTTAACTAGAGTAGATTGCTCAATAGATGGGGATGTTTATTACCCAGAGATAGATTTTAATAGTTGGGAATTGGATTCTTCAGAGAGCTTCTTAAAAAATGAAGATAACCAATATGATTTTGCTGTAGAGACCTACAGAAAATTATGATTGCTTAATATAGTCTCTTCTTTGCTGCATATACTTAATTCTACTTTCTTCACTTTCAGTATATTTAATCCAGTTATTTGCAGTTTTCTTAATCTTCTTATCTTTATCTCTAGCTGCCATTCTGAATTGTTTTTTAGCTTCATCAAAATTTTGTAATTCAAAGTGGGCTTGTCCTAAAGTTAAATGGGCTTGAGATATTTTTTTTAGCTTACCTTTTTTAATGCCTTTTTTTATAGCATCAACAGCCTGCTTTAGTTTATCTTCTGATAAATACAGATTGCCAAGAAGAACATAAGTTTCTCCATCTTTAGATATCTTGGCAGCCTTTTCTAAGACAGGTATGGCTTTATCAATTTCTTGTGCCATTCTCCAGGAATCTGCAAGAAGCTTAAGATTCTTCTCAGTATCTTTGACTACTGGCTTTAATTCTTCTTCTTTTGTTTTTTCATTCGTGACAAGAACTTCTTTTTCTTGGCCACTTACAATCACACTTGCGGCCCAGTATGGATTTCCATTCATAAGAAGTAATTGAGCAAGAGTTAAATATTCACCCTCTTTATCTAAATAGTCACTTTGATAGGCTGCATTTAAAGCAGTCATATAGTCTTTTTCTCTTTCCAGTGTTCCGTAAGTCTGGCCTAGCTGAAGAAAGTACCGTTTTTTTGGATATAGATTGACTAAGATTTCATATATATCTAATTGCTTTAATAAAGTTTCTTTCTCACCAATCTTATTCTTTAGCTCCTCATAGCAAGCAGCCATGATTACATACCAATTTTCTTTAGGTGTGTAACCTTCTAGTTCTGCCATATCTATAGCGGTAATAGATGCATCAAGAGATTTTGTATAGTCTTCAATTTGATAATATGCGCTTGCAAGGAATGACCAGGACTGAGCAGTAACTGTTTCTACTTCATCCATCCACATAAGCAGTAATTCAATTCCTTTAGACCAATTTTCTTCATACATATGCAATGATGCTAAAGTAAAAAGTGTCCCATTTCTTAATGGAAGAGTTACCTCTTCTTCATTAATAACTTTCGTATAAGCTTTTAAAGCTTCTGGGTAATTTTCTTGTGTGTAATAAACGTATCCCCAATAATTCCACATAATTGATCTATCATAGCTTTTCATTTCAGAAGCCTTGGATCTCATATCTGTAAGAATCTTGATGACTGTTGGCATATCAGGATCTGGTTCTTCTGTAGGAATCATCTGACCAAAAGTCTCTGATTCTTTATTAGTATCTTTTATTTGTACAATTTTTACTCTTTCTAAAGCTTCGGTAACTTTTGTAATCTTTTTAGCAGTAGAATTCTGCAGCACTCTAGCTTTTTTATAAGTAGTTTGTTTTTTAGATTTGTTTGATGCATTTGATTGTGCAAATGAATCAACCGGCATAAATATACAAGCGACTAAAAATGCGGTGAAGAGCCTAGCAAGGTTTAATTTTCTCATACTAATCTTCTTCCTCCATTTCATATCTAAATCTATATAAAACATTGTCTACTTTTACTGGATTACCATCAACAATTTTTGGTTTATATTTTAATTTAGCTGCTGCTCTTACCGAAGAATTATTGAAGATTGAACAATCTCTCATGACAACCTCTGGATCATTTATATCTCCACATTTGCCTTCTACAACAATTGCTCCCTCTGCAGTTCCTTGTTCAGTAATAGTAAAACTAATAATTGAGTAGCCTTCTGTGCCTCTTTCTTGAGCTCTTCTGGGATATTGAGGCTGAACAGCAAATAAAGGCATATAAGCACCGTCTTTAAAGAATGACCCACCCACTTTTACAACTGCTTTGGGTTTTGCGATAGCAACATCAACGCCTGTAAGTGGCTGAAGTTCAAGTTCTGGCTGAGCAATATCATCTGGCTGCTCTTCTGGTTCATCTGGTTTATCTACTTCTTGTAAAAGAGTATCTATGTCTCTTTCGGGCATAACAATATCTACAAGTTTGACTGAATTATCATCTTTTATGCCACTATCTCCAAGAGAGATTAATAGAACCATAACGAAGAATAAAACTAGTGAAACTAATGAGGCTAAAACGCCACCTGAAATATACTTATTTTTAGCCAGGAAAGCTAATACTGACTCTGAAGAATTTGCTGATTTATTAGCTATTTCTGTCGCCATATTTAATAATTATTTAGGTTCTGATGCTAGTGAAATTGCAGAGACTCCAGCTTCTCTAGCTCCATCCATAACCTTGATTATTGTATCTGCTACTGCTTTTTCATCAGCTTGAATTACAACAGAACCCTGAGGATTATCGGCAAGCATTTTCACAACATTAGCTTTTACCTGTCTGACATCAATTCTTCTGCCATCCATCCATATTTCACCAGTTGGTCCAACAGCAATTAATATTGCAGCATTTTCTTGGGTTTCTGCTGTGTTTGAATCAGGTCTATTGATTTCTAAACCAGGCTCTTTAATAAAGTTTGCGGTAACAATAAAGAAAATAAGCATGATAAATACAACATCAAGCATCGGCGTCATATTGATTTCACTTTCTTCTTCTTTTACTGCGCTTGTAATTGATCCTCTTCTCACAATTCTCTCCTAATATCTTTTAATATCTTTTAATAACTTTATTTAACATTTGCTCTCTTTTAAGACTAGCACCATTTAAATATATTGTTGCAAATACACCTGATAAAGCAACGACCATTCCTGCCATAGTTGGAAGTGTTGCTTTTGAAACACCTCCTGCCATTGATCTAGCATCACCACCACCATTAAAGGCCATAACCTGGAAGACCTCTATCATTCCTGTAACTGTTCCTAGTAAACCAAATAAAGGAGCTATAGCAACACAAGTTTGTATCAGTGATAGATTCCTATTAATTTCTACTTTTGCTTGAGACATGTACTTGGCACGAATTTGAAGAGCGTACCAAGAAGTCTTATCTTCTCTTGATTCCCATTGCTGAACTAATCCAGCAATATACTCATTGTATCCTTGAGCATAGTAGAAGGCCCTTTCAAAGATCATGGTCCACATAAATAATACTAGTAAAGCAATGCCCCACAGAACGTCGCCACCCTGCTCCATGAAGTCTCTTACTGAGACAAATGCTTCACTTAATTCGTACATATATAAAACTAGCTAGTTTCAGAATGCTCAGCCAATATACCAGTACTCTGTTCTTCTAAAATACAAATAATTCCTTTAGCTGACGATGCAGTAAATGAATGAAGAAGAGTTGTTGGGATAGCAACTAATAGGCCTAGAACTGTTGTAACTAATGCTTGTGAAATACCACCAGCCATTAGCTTAGGATCTCCAGTACCGTAAAGTGTAATCTGTTGGAATGTCACAATCATGCCTGTAACAGTTCCAAGTAGACCGGCTAACGGAGCTACAACCGAGATTATTCTTACAACACTTATGCCTCTCTCAATCGAAGGCCTTTCCGCCATGATTGCTTCAGCTAAACGAAGTTCTAATGTATCTATATCTTTCTTAAAGTTAGCTTCTCCTACTTTAAGAACCCTTCCTAAAGGATTATCTGATGATGCAGTTTTGGATTTAGTCTGCCTAGTAACAGCTACACTAACCATATATAAGCTGTAAAGTTTCCAGAAAGCTATTGCAATACCAATAATACCTACAACAATAATTGCTGCTCCAACTTCTTTACCTTGCTTTGCTCTTTCTGCCATAGAAGGAGTTTGTATAAGGTTTGCTAATAAGCTTCCACCTGTAGGTCCAGTTGGATCAACTCCAAACTTAACCTGTTCGCCACCTTCAGCATTTCCTAAATTCTTAGCACTCTTTGTATATCTTCCAGCTGGTTGTCTTGGAAGAAAGGCATACTGCCCTTTAGATGATGCAAATTCAAGATATTTACCATCACAAACAGCATTAAATAAACCTACTCTGGTAACTTCACATTCAGAAGTTTCGCCATCAACATCAATAACAGTAGTATTGAATTTAACTACATTTCCACCAGCAATCATTTCATTTTGAAGTTCGTACCATAAACGCTCTATTTCTTTAATAGTAGGTAGCTCAGTTGTTTCTGACATTTTGCCGGTAAGGCCATTTAAAAATGAAACTCTTTCAAGTCCAAATTGAGCAGAAGTAAGTGAACCAGCAAACATTGATGAGGCTTCTCCAGCTGAACTTTGTATGTGACCAAATAATTCGACCAATGAACCAAGCTCTTTCTTGTAAGCATCTTCTTTAACTCTAAGAATTTCTTGGTTTGATTTATATTCAGCCTCTAATTTGTCTGCAATTTTTTCTTGCCTAGCAAGTTCTCTTTTTTCAGCAGCTAAAATACTAGCTTGCTTATTCTTGCTTGCTAAGAAGGTTGCTTCTCTTTTGTTATTTTCTGCTTGTTCTTTAACTTTACCTTCTTTAACAAGTGCTAAAAGTGCTTCGACAGTGGTTGGTTCTTGATCAACGCTTGCATCATCAGCATCTTGTGCAAAAGATGGAGCAGAAAACGTAACAATTAATACGAAATAAAATAAATTTAAAAATTTCATTAGATTTGCTCCTTAACGATTACTGGCAGCATCAACATATCTGTTGGAGCTAATTTTTTAGCCATTCTAATACCATCTCTAATAGCTGTTCTAAAACCACTTTCTAGTTCTATCCAGTCGTTAGCATCGTTATCCCATATACCGCTAGTTCTCTCATCTTTGGTTTGATAGAACATTCCAATTCTTCCAATAACTAAAACATTAGCTACTATTTCTTGGCCATCAATAATAATAGAAGATTCAAAAGCATCAATCTTTCTTCCGTACTCACCCTCAATATTATAGGCTTCTAAAATTTGTCTTACTTGCTCTGAAGCTGTCACTTTTGGATTTGATAAAGAACTTCTTACTAAATCAAGTCTTTGTCTTCTTTCTTCAATATGGAAAGGTACATCAAGCTCAACAAACTTTTCTAGACCTTCAAGCATTCTTTGGGCTAAAGGTGGTATTTGTCTTTGCATGACAACTACTTGGGTTAGCTGATCATCTAATTTATCCATCAAATCAAGCTGAGCTTGAATTTGGATTCTTTTTTGTTGGTTATAAACCTTTAGGCCTTCGACTTGCTTAGAGACAACCTTCCACTCGTTTACAATTTTGTCTGTTTGCTTTTCTGTGCTGTCGATTTTATCTTGCGATACAGCTGATTGGTTTGAATTATCTCTGCCTACTTCTAACACTGCTTCCATATCAGTAGCGCTCGCTACAAATGGAATGATTAAAGCAAGAGACATTATTATGGCTCGTAATTTCAACATATTAAGTTGCTCCCTATTACTTTGTAATTAATTGTTTTTTTTAACTACTAAAAAAGTTCTGTCATTCTACCAAGTTAATGCAAAAATTCACAAATTTATTTTGTGAGACCGTTCTCAATTTATGCACAAGTCTACCAAAATTTTAACATCACCATGGGTGTGTTTTTCATATATGCAATATATTCTTCATCTTGGCCCCATGTTTTCTGACCTCTTCCCTCTAACATTCTAACTCCACTAATTTTTACTAATAATAAATAAGTAAATATTGGTGATATTAATGTTAGATACTCTATGCCTGATAATGAAGAAAAAGACATAACAGCAACTCCAGTCCATAGCATTATTTCACCGAAGTAATTAGGGTGTCTTGATTTACTCCATAAACCACTAGTAATAAATTTATTTCTATTTTCTGGTATGGCTCTAAATGCAGACTTCTGTTGATCTGCAACTATTTCTATAGCAAATCCTCCAATGAACATTATTATGCCTATATAAAAAATACCATTAACAATAATACCTGTATCGCTTGCTATAGCTGTAATGGCACATAAAGAACAAAGTGAAACCCACATTCCCTGAAGTGTCCATGTCATAAAGAATTGTGCCATGTCAGGCTTAATGGTTCTAAACCGCTTATCTTCTCCGTCTTTAGCTATTCTTGTAAATAAGAAAGTTCCTAAACGTCCTGCCCATAAAATTACTAGAATTGAAATTATTAATGAGCCCCAGTTAATATCGCCTGATGTAGCTAAGTATATACAGTAAGCAAATACGCTCGTATAAGTAATGCTGCCAGTTAAATCATAAAATTTTTCTGTTTGAAACATATAAGCAGGTATAAAGGCAACCCACTGAATTATATAAACAAGTAAAACTATATTTTGGACTAGCTCATTGCCAATAGCTAAGCTAATTCCAAAAGGAATTACAAAACCAAGGGCTGCAAAAGTTAAATACATTATTGATTGCATAATCTACTCCCAACCACATGAACGGCTTTCATTTTCTTTTTCTAGCCATTCTTGAAGAGGTTTATAATAATTTAAAATTGAAGTTCCGCTTAAAGCTCTTTCTCCAGTTAAAGCTTCAAAAGCATCCTGCCAAGGCTTGCTTTGACCCATTGCCAGCATATTTCTTATTTTTACTCCAGCCTCAGGATTATTATAAATTGAACACTCATGCAGAGGCCCTTCAAAACCTATGTCGTTACATAATGATTCATGGAACTGGTATTGCATAATTTTTGCAAGATAGTATCGCGTGTATGGAGTATTACCAGGAATATGATATTTAGCACCTGGATCAAAATACTCTTCACCTCTTTCCATTGGAGATGTAATGCCTTGATACTTTTCTCTTAATTCCCACCAACTAGAATTTAAGTTTTCTTTTGTTATTTCACCAGTAAAAATACCTGATCTCCATTTATCTAACATTAAAGTCCATGGAATTGAGACAACGCCATCTAAAGCTTGCTTCATTAATAATGCAATTGGGTCCTGCTCCGCTGCTTCTGCCTCAGCCTTAGTAACAAAACCAATCTGGTTTAAATAATCTGGAGTAATCGATAAAGCTAATAAATCTCCAACAGCTTCATGAAAGCCGTCATTTGCTCCTCCTCTAAATACTCCAGGAAGATCGTTATAAGCTTGATAATAAAAAATATGACCTAACTCATGATGAATAGTTACAAAATCTTCCTCATTCTTTTGTATACACATCTTTATTCTTAAGTCGTTATTATCTGGGTCTAGGTTCCATGCTGATGCATGACACACTACATTTCTATCTTGAGGTTTAGTAAATAAAGATCTTTCCCAGAAGGTTTCTGGTAATGGATCAAATCCTAAAGATAGGAAGAAATCTTCAGCTATCACAACCATCTCACGCTCCGTCAAATCTTTTTCTTCGATAAGTGAAGTTAAATTAATAGAAACTGCATTCGGATCTTCTTCAAAAACTAGATCATATACGTTAGCCCATGATTGGCCCCACATATTTCCCAGAACATGAGCAGGAAGCATTCCTTCGGCAGGAACAATATCATCCCCATAATGTTCATTTAACTTTTCTCGGACGTGACATTGAAGTGCATCATATAGAGGTTTTACTTCTTCCCAGACTCTATCTGTCTCTTCAAGGAACTCTTCAGCAGGCATATCATATTTACTAAACCATAAATCAGTTAAGCCGTCATAGCCTAGGTCTCTAGCACCAAGGTCACCTATTTCAACCATGCGCATATACTTATCCTTCATAGGCTTGCCTATTTCTCTCCAGCCCGTCCATGCTTTTAATAGCTCTTCTGGGTTTCTTGATGAGTCTATAATTTGCTCAAAAGCTTCAAGGTCATAACAATCATTTTCATCAAAGCAATGACTGCCTAATCCATACATGGCACCAAGTTCAGATTCTATATTAGCTATTTCTCCAGCTAAAGCATCGTCTAGAGGTGCTGGCATAACAAAACCACCTTTTATTAAATTTAGTTTTCTTCTCATTTCATCAGGCAGGTCTAGGTCATCAAAGGTCGCAGCTTCGTTTGCTCTTTCTACTGAAATCAGAGAATAGCGTTTACCAAAATCTGCAGCTATCTTTTGCGAATCGTAAGTTATAAAATTAGAACTTATCCATGATGCAGAAGAAGCAACTGGTCCAAGAGTTTTATTCTCTTGCTCTACCTTCTCTAGAAAAGACTCTACATCAGATATAGTTTTAATTTCAGAATCGTTTGAGGAACAAGACACTAAAATAAATATTGTTATAAGTAAGCTAAATAATTTGTTCATTTGATAATCACCCCTTTAAAATAGACCTATAGTATATTATGAAAATTTCAACAAACCAGTTTAAAAACGGAACTAAACTTTTATTAGATGGCGCTCCATGTTCTATTATTGATCATGAGTTCCATAAACCCGGTAAGGGTCAAGCCGTTATGCGCGTAAAGTATAGAAATCTTTTAACAGGAAATGTTATTGATAAAACATTTAAATCTGGGGAGAGTGCAGAAACTGCTGACGTGAGCCATAGGGAAATGGATTTTCTATATTCTGATGGGGAGACGTGGAATTTCATGGATCCAGATAATTTTGAACAGTTAGAGGTGGGGTCTAAGCTTATTGGAGATGCTAAAAAATGGCTTGTTGGCCAAGAGAGATGTGAAATAGTCTTATGGGATGATCAACCGATTATTATTGAAGCTCCTGTATTCGTTAACCTGGCTATTACGGCTTCTGAGCCCGGTGTTAGGGGTGATACAGTATCAGGTGCAACTAAAATAGCTGAACTTGAGACGGGTGTAAGTATTCAAGTTCCATTATTTGTTAATGAAGGTGAAACTATAAAAGTAGATACACGCACAGAAAGCTATGTCAGTAGAGTTTAATTATGATTAACCTTTTTAATGAGCACATAAAAAGCTTTTTAGATCACGATAGCGGCTTTGATAAAGATGATATTCAACTCATTAAAGATAAATATAAGACAGAAATTACAGACGATCTGAGTAAAGGACATATCACTACAAATATTGGTCTTGTTTCTGGTAATTTGCTGGGAGTTAATCCAAGAGAAATAGCTGAAAAAATAAAAAAATATTTAGTTGAGCTTAAAGAGGTAGCAGATGTTGAGGTCGCAGGCCCAGGGTTTTTAAATATTTTTTTAAATAGATCTTATTTCGCTGCCGTGGTTAATGAATCATCAAAGTTAAATAATAAGTTTGGTCATTCTGATCATGGGTATAAAAAAAGCATCCAAATAGAATTTGTATCAGCGAACCCAACTGGCCCTCTTCATGTTGGCCATGGACGAGGTGCTGCCTTTGGAGATGCTATTGGAAAGATTCTTCAGGCTAATGGCTACTCTGTTTCAAAAGAGTACTACATTAATGATGCTGGGAGACAGATTGATATTCTAGCTGCGAGTGTTTGGCTACGATTGCATAATTGTTTTGATGAAAACTCATTTCCAGAAAGTGGTTATAAGGGTAAATATATTATTGATATTGCTAATCAAATTGATCCAAATGCAAAGATTGATAGCAGTAAAGTTAAAAATATCACTTCTGGATTACCTGAGGATGCAGAAGAGCAGATTGATGCTCTTATAAAAATCTTTAAAGAAGAAGATATAAGTTTGTGGGAGCAAATAAAAAAAGTATCGCTAGATACAGTATTAAAAAGTATAGAAGAAGATTTAAAGGCTTTTAAAGTAGACTTTGATAATTGGTATTACGAATCTAGTCTTGGATCACTTCAAGATTCAGGATCTAAAATTTCACAGGCTATTGATCAATTAAAAACAAGTGGTCTGGCTTATGAAGAGAAAGGTGCAATCTGGCTCAATACTGAAAAAGCTGGAGACGATAAAAATAGAGTACTTATAAGAGATGACGGCAGACCAACTTATTTTGCAGCAGATCTTGCTTATCATAAAGATAAAGTAGACAGGGGTTTTGATAGGCTAATAAACGTATGGGGTTCAGATCATCATGGCTACATTAAGAGAATAGAGGCCTCTCTTGAAGGTTTGGGTTTTTCAAAAAATAAACTCCATGTACAACTAGTTCAATTTGCTAATCTTTATCAAGGAAAAGAGAAAGTAAAAATGTCTACAAGAAGTGGGAGTTTTTATACACTAAAAGATCTTATAAAAGAAATAGGTGTCGATGCAGCGAGATTTTATTATTTATCAAAACAGGCTGATCAGCATCTGGACTTTGATATTGAATTAGCAAAATCTCAGAATAAAGAAAACCTAATTTTTTATATTCAATATGCTCATGCAAGAATCGCTTCTCTTCAGAATAAATATCTAGAATCTAACAAAGAACTTCCTGAAAATTTAGATACCATTAAAGATGGTTCATATCTGGCCTGTGATAAATTAATTCATGAAGCGTCAAAATTTCCAGGAGTTGTTAAGAGATCTGGTGAAACTCTTCAACCTCACCTAATTGTCTTCTATCTTAGGGATATAGCTCATCTGCTGCATAGCTACTACAACAATAATCCTATTCTCAAGGAATCTAAAGAAAATCAAGAGTCTATCTTACAAAGTCTAGGTCTGGTAAAACTGGTTATATCAAATGGCTTAAATCTTTTAGGTATAGAAGCCTTAGAGAAAATGTAGTTATGAAAGATTTTGCTCAAAGAGTCTCTTCAAGCAGAAAGAAGCCAAAAAAAAGTAAAACTATTTTTAGATCAAAGAATAGAGCCAAGCCTGTATTTGCAAAAAGCATAATACTTTCTCTTTTTGCCATCTCGTTACTAACAATTTTTGCTTCTTTTTATTTATTTGATAGTAACCTTGAAATCTTTAAACCAAGTCCCGTATCAGAAAATTCGGTTTCCATTACGTTTCCTGAAAGACTTAAGGGTGAAACTATATTGGTAGAAATAGAAGAAGTTTTAAATAAATCAGATTGTGTTTATTTGCTCCAGGTTGAGGCTTATGGGAAAGAGGAGTTTGCATCAGAAATGTTATATAAACTGAGAAGTATGGATTTAAAGCCTTATATTATGGAGATAGATAAGCTAGATAAGATATTGTTTGGTGTAATGCTAGGCCCCTTCATGAATAAATCAGATATAAACAATGCAAGAGAAGTAGTTATAAGAATTGGTCTATCACCTCTTATTAAAACAAAATGCACGATTCAATAAATAATAATCTAGAGCTCTTTCAAGAGCGTTTCTTAGCGGCATGCTTTAATGCTGATATCAAACCTGCCGATGTGTTAACAATTGCAGTTTCTAAGAAAAAAGATATTTCAATTATAAAAAAAGTTTATCAACATGGTTTTAAGAATTTCGGTGAGAATTTTGCCCAAGAGCTTGCGCAAAAATCAGACGAGTTAACAAGCCTTGATATCACTTGGCATTTTATTGGGCCTATTCAATCAAATAAAGTTAAGTTAGTTGCTGCTCATGCTGATTGGGTTCATTCAATCGATCGTGAAAAAATAATTTCTAAGCTCAATACTTACTGCAGCGAGGTAGATAAAATAATGAACGTTTGTGTGCAGGTAAACATTGATAATGAGAAATCTAAATCTGGAGTCAGCCCAGATAATCTATTAAGATTCTCTTCTCTTATTAATACGCAGAGCAATTTAAAATTAAGAGGAATGATGGTTCTTCCTAAAATATCTAGCGATATTGTAGAAAATGAGAAAGTGATGAGGAAATGTTTTGCTCTGCACGCTAATTTAAAATCAGCTTACCCAGATGCAAATATATTATCAATGGGAACTACTTCTGACTTTGAGTCTGCAATTCAATGTGGCTCTAATATGATTAGAATTGGTGAATCTATTTTTGGTAAAAGATAATGGGAACTACAGTATTCTTTGGGGCGGGAAATATAAGTCAGTCAATTATTAAGGGCTTAATTAAAAACGGTGTTTCGAAAAAAGATATTTTGTATATAGATAGGAATGCATCCAATAAAAAAATACTATCAAAGATAGGAATCAAACCTATAGATAAAAACCTCTTAAATAATAAAATTGAATCTATTATTCTTGCTGTAAAGCCAAAAGACGCCCTTCAGGCCTGTAAAGAAATTTCAGATATAACAAATGCTCCAAATATTATTAGTGTGGTTGCAGGCATAAAATTAAAAAAAATTGCAAAGTGTTTTGATAAAGCTCAAGTTGTCAGAGCTATGCCTATTACTGCATCTGCTTATGGAAAAGGTATTACAGCAATTTATGGAAAAACTAATTCAAAAAAACTAATTAGCAGATCAAAAAAACTATTTAGCCAAGTCGGGGCTAGTATTATCCTTAAAAAGGAGTCTGAACTTGATAACTTTACAGGCCTTATAGGCAGCGGGCCTGCATATTTCTTCTATCTGCTAAAAGTATATGAAAAACGTGTTCTTAAACTCTGTGATGGTGATAAAAAATTTGCCAATAAGATTATTAGTAATTTTCTAGATGGCATATCATCTTCTATAGATGATGGCGTGGGTTTAGATGAGGCGATTAATATGATTGCATCCAAAAAAGGTACAACTGAAGCTGGAATAAATTCTTTAAAAAAAAATAATGTGCTTCAATTATTTGAAAAAGGCATAATTAGCGCTATTAAAAGATCAAAAGAGATAAGTAATGAATACTAACCTTATAAATATTATTGCATTGTTAATAGGCTCATTAAGTTACGCCTTTGTTATTTTATTAGTATTCAGGGTTTTAAAGGTCAATTACTTTAATCCTGTTGTAAAAAGTTTTGTTAATCTTTTGAATCCACTCAGTATGATCTTTACTAGCATTGCTGGCGGAATCTTTGGAATATTTTTTGCGGCCCTTTTATTTAAATTTATAAGTTTTTATATTATTACTGGATCAACTTATGAGATTTTTGATGTCATAATTTATTCAGCATTTAATGTATTAAGTAGTATTAGTCAGATGCTTCTATTTGCTGTCATTGGTGGAGTTATATTAAGCTGGGTTTCACCAGGAAACCCTCATCCATTGCCTCAGCTTATTGATGAAATATCTAATAAAATATTATCACCTATAAGAAATTACTTGCCTGATATGGGTGGTCTAGATTTTTCACCTTTACTCGTTTTAATAGCGCTTAATCAGGTGGACCTTCTTTTGGCTCAAATTGTTAGATTATTAATATGAAATCTCATAGGGAGTTACATAACTTTAATTCAGGAATTAAGCTTGAGTCTGGTGAAGTCCTTTCGACCTTTGATCTTATGGTCGATACATACGGTGAATTAAATTCTGATAAATCAAATGCAATACTTGTGTGTCATGCATTTTCAGGAAGCCATCATGCAGCAGGCAAATTAGATAATGATGCAAAATCAGGTTGGTGGGATGAGTTAATAGGTCCAGATAAAGCAATAGACACAAATAAATTTTTTGTCGTTTCACCTAATAATTTAGGCGGCTGCTTTGGTTCAACTGGGCCAATAAGCATTTGTCCTGAAAATAATGAAGTCTATGGGAAAAACTTTCCCAATATTACTGTTCTTGATTGGGTAAATTCACAAGAGATGCTCCTTAGTAAGTTAGGCATTAGCTCTTGGGCATGTGTCCTTGGAGGGAGTCTTGGGGGTATGCAAGCTCTTCAATGGACAATAACTTTTCCTGGAAAAGTTAAAAGGGCTGCTGTTATAGCTGCAGCTGCAAAAGCTAGCTCGCAAAATATAGCATTAAATGAGGTAGGTCGAGAATCTATAAGACATGATACAAATTTTTATGGTGGAGATTATTTAAAGAATGATACTTTCCCAAAAGACGGTCTTAAGACAGCAAGAATGCTGGCTCACATAACATACCTTTCTGAAGACAATATGAATAAAAGATTTGGAAGAAAGATTCAAGATATTGAATCCAGAGTAGATGAATTAGTTGATTATGAAGTTGAAAATTATCTTCAATATAAAGGGAATAAATTTTCCGAAGCTTTCGATGCGAATACATATATTCTGATGACAAGAGCCATGGATGGTTTTGATCCAGCTAAGGACTTTAATAATGAGTTACAGGAAGCTCTTAAAAATGTCACTGCGAAGCTTCTTATTATTGGCTTTAAGTCTGACTGGTTATTCCCCCCTGAAAGAGGCAAAGAGATGCAGATAGCTGCTATGCAGTCTGGTATAAATTCTTCATATCTGGAATTAGATGGACAACAAGGACATGACAGTTTTTTATTTACTAATGAAAGATACAAAAAAAATCTTGAGGCCTTTTTAGGTAGCTAGATGAATAATCCTATAACAGACATTGTAAAGAATTGGATTCAGCCATCTAGTAATATTATTGATTTTGGTTGTGGTGATGGCTCTTTGCTCAAAGAGCTTAGAGATCAAAAACAAACCGTGGGTTATGGGATTGAGATTGATCCAATCGGAATTGCTTTGTGTTTAGATAAAAATATTTCTGTAATAGAAAAGAATATAGATGATGGAATCGATGAGTTCTCTGATTGCAATTTTGATGTTGCAATTATGGCTAGTTCTATTCAGTGCCTTAAAGAACCCAATATTGCGCTTGGTAAGATTCTTAATCTATCAAATAAATGTATTGTTACTATTCCTAATTTAGGATATTGGAGATGCAGACTTGCGCTTATGCTGGGAAGAATGCCTGTCACCCCTAGTCTGCCATCTAGTTGGTATGGAACAGAAAACATACATTTATGTACCATAAAAGATTTTGAAGACCTCTGTGATGCTGAGGGTTTTATTATTGAAGATAGTATTCACTTAAATAAAGAAAGAAAGCAAAGCAAGATTGCTGCAATTGCACCCAATCTTCTTTCATCTGAAGGGGTGTATTTACTTGCTAGAAAATAACCAAGTACTTTTAGCAACATCTAATAAAGGAAAGTTAAAAGAATTTAGAAAAATTTTTAATAACTTTGAAATTAAATCTCAAAGCGAGCTAAATATAGAAGAGCCTATTGAGGATGGTCTAACTTTTTTAGAAAATGCACTTATAAAAGCTAGGCATGGTGCTTCTGAGTCTGGGATGTTTACTATTGCAGATGATTCAGGAATTGTAGTACCTGGTCTTAATTTTAAACCAGGAATTCATTCTGCTAGATATGCGGGTGAAGATGCTAGTGATTTAGATAATAGAAACAAAATAATAGAAGAGCTCAATAAACTTAATTTACGATCGCTGCCGGCATACTATGTTTGTATTCTAGTTGGCGTTCACTCAGTAGAGGACCCTATGCCAATCTTCGCAAGTGGTGAGATTCATGGTGAAATTTCTATAGAGAGTTCAGGTGACGGAGGTTTTGGATACGATAAGCTCTTCTACCCAGCTGGATATGATATATCTATGGCAAACATGGACCCTGATGAAAAGAATAAAATTAGTCATAGAGCTATTGCTGCAGAGCTGTTTTTAGAAAAACTTGAAAGCCTTAGAACCAAGTAACGTTCCTATTTCTTTATACATCCATTTTCCCTGGTGTGAAAAGAGGTGTCCCTATTGTGATTTTAATATTGAGACTGATAAAAAAGATGGTGATGAAGAGTTATTACTATTAGCAATATTAAAAGATTTAGATGATTCTCATGAATATATTGGCAATAGAAAATTTAAGTCTCTGTATTTTGGTGGCGGTACCCCTTCTTTAATATCAGTAAAAATAATAGAGAAAATTATCAATAGGCTCAATGAGAAGAAACTCCTTGAGGAAGGTTGCGAAGTAAGTTTTGAGCTCAATCCTAAAGAGGTTAAAGAAGACTATATAAACAATTTAGTAAGCATAGGAATAAATAGAGTTTCTATTGGTATCCAGAGTTTTGATGCTAATACCTTGTCGAGTCTTGAAAGAAATCACAATAAAAATGACTCTATTAAGGCAATTGAAATTGCATCTGGAGTGGAGACTATTGATACAACTATAGATCTAATTTATGGAGTTATGGGGCAAAGCCTAGAATCTTTACAGAAAGATATCGAGGTATTTTGTAGTTATGAAATTGACCATTTGTCTATGTACCAACTAACTATTGAGCCAAATACGATCTTTTATAAAAAAGAATTACATCTGCCTAGCGATGTATTAATTGAATCTATGGAAGATGAGGCAAAAGAAATATTAAATACCAATGGCATTTATCAATATGAGGTTTCTTCGTGGTCTAAAGATGCAAAAAAGAGTAGGCATAATATGAATTATTGGATGTATGGGGATTACTTAGGATTAGGTCCAGGTGCTCATAGCAAGATCACTACAAAAAATAGCATTAAAAGAATGATTAAGTTAAAAACCTTAAATTCTTATATTAAAAATCCTGCAAAGACACTGGATACATTTATTGATTCAGATTCCTATGACTTAGATTTAGCAATGAACCTTTTGCGTATTAAAGGTGGCGTTTCTTTTGAAGAAATAGAGAAAAGTAATATATATATCCCTGATTCTTTTTTACAAAAAAGATTGAAGGGTATTGAAGATGAGCTACTAGAAGCTGATGGTTTTAGAGCTACTCAAATTGGGTATAAATTTTTGAACGATACTATAAATTTATTTAATTAATTTCTTAAGTGGGAAGACGTAAATATCTCTACCCTCCTCAACTGCTCTCTTTTGGAATTTTGTAAGGCTAGAATCTTGATAAGAGGATTTAGTAAGCAGCCCATAGCCTGAAGAAGATGTTATAGCTTCTTCGATTGATTCAGCATAATTTTCCCAATCAGTTGAAATAAATAATTCACCTTTGTCTTTAATAATTGGATGAACTAATTCTAAGAAATCTGCTTTTATGAGTCTTCTTTTGTGATGCCGCGCTTTTGGCCAAGGATCTGGGCAGATAATTAATACATCATCAAAGACTGGTTCTTCAACTTGCTCTATTAATAACCTTATGTCACCAGTATTGATTCTGATATTTACAAGACCTAGATCTTGTATTTCACCTATCAAGTAACCTATTCCAGCTAAATATACTTCTGAGCCTATAAATAAAGTATCTGGATTATCTTGAGCAAGTGAAATTATGTTTTCACCATTTCCGAAACCTATTTCAAGAATAAGCTTCGAAAAATTAGTTTTTTCTCTACAAATGTCTTCATAACTTTCAATTAAGAAATTAGGAAGTAGTTTTAGATTGTCTTCTTGGCTTTGAGTGATTCTTCCTCTTCTTTTAACAAAGGAAGGTAAGAATTTGTAACGCATTAAATTTTAGTGAAGCTGATTTAATTAAGCAGCGTCAGACATAAATGCCTTTAATTTCTTTAATGCTCCATTTTCAATCTGCCTAACTCGTTCTGCAGAAATGCTGTATTCAGCTGCAAGGTCATGAAGTGTGACCTTGTCTTCAGACAAGAATCTTCTTTGAATAATATCCTTACTTCTATCATCAAGTATTTTGATTGCTTTACTTAATCCAGATAGATTAAGTTCTTGTATTTGGCTATTTTCAGCAAGAGTTGCTGGATCAGATCTTTTATCCTCTAAATATTGAGAAGGTGACATCATTTCATCCTCAGAATCCGCGCCACTTGGTGCATCAAAAGATGTGTCATTTGACGATAGTCGGTTCTCCATATGTAAAACATCTTTAATCTCAACATTAAGATCTTTTGCAATTTTTTCTGCTTCTTCTTTTGTAAGCCATTCAAGACTTTTTTTCTTGCTTCTTAAATTAAAGAACAATTTACGTTGAGCTTTGGTTGTAGCTATTTTAACCAGTCTCCAGTTCTTTAAAATGTACTCGTGTATTTCTGCTTTGATCCAATGAACTGCAAAAGAAACTACTTTTACACCCCTGTGAGGATCAAACTTATCAACAGCTTTCATAAGTCCAACATTACCTTCTTGAATAATGTCTGCTAGTGGCAATCCATAGCCTTGGTAAGAGCGAGCAATGTGAACAACAAAACGAAGGTGGTGAATAACAAGCTGTCTAGCAGCATCTAAATCATCAGCTTCATATAATTTTAAGGCAAGCTCTTGCTCCTGTTCTTTTGTCAGAATAGGTATCGAATGCACACATGCTAGGTAAGACTCAATGTCCTTGCCTGGCGTGGTTAGCTGAATTGGTTGTAACTCTGTTGCCATTTATATAAAATTTTTATAATTAAATATATTAATTATTAATATATTTATAGTAATTATACCAATTTTTTATAAAATTCGCTTATAAGTCCTAAATATCTATCTTTTAGGTAGGTATTTCTGAAGCCTACGAAGGCAGGATTTAGGATAGATTCTTCTTTTGTATAAGCAAGATGCTCACCCGAAGTCATTTGACAGACTCTTCCCCCATTTTTTATAAGAATTGCATGTCCAGCAGCTATATCCCACTCAGATGTAGGCCCAAATCTTGGGTATATATCAGCCTCATTGTCAGCAAGGGCGCATAATTTAAGAGAGCTGCCTTTTTCTACAAGAGTATATGCAATATCTTTACTGGTAAGGAAATCTAAAAATTTTCTATCAATCTCAGTTTGATGATTCTTGCTCATGACCAATCTTAATGGGCCATCTTTATATAAAAGCTTTCCATCAATCATTTCTTTTGTAACTGAATGAGGTCCGTAACTCTTATGCTGAATAAACCAGGGGGTAAATAAAAATAGTATCAAAAATATTAAGAAGCTAATTGGACCAAAGATATTTGATACAAATAAAGCTAAAGGGCCTATAAAGAAAAAAAGAGCACCAAATCTAAAGCGTCTAACAGGTCTTTGAAAAAATGATCCTGACCAAATTTTTCCAGTTGCTGGGGCTTCAATAATGCCAAATATAGGCATAGCATTATCAATCAATGCAATATTAACTGTAAAATTTCCATCTTTATTAATAAACCCTTTAGTCCCATCAAGCGGGTCAACTAGCCAATATGGGCCTTTAGGATTTTGATCTTCGGAATGAAAAGTTTCTTCAGAAATGATAGGAATGTCTGGGGTAATTTCTTTAAGTGATCTGATAATAATATCGTTTGCTCTATTATCTGCTTCCGTTACAGGAGATCCGTCTGCTTTAATTTCTGTATCGTAAGACTCAGAGTTATAAACTTCCATTATTGCCTTTGAGGCTGATGCAGAGGTTTGTTTTAAAGGCTCAAGTATACTTTTAAGAAATTTCTGATTTATTTTCATCTAGTTATTTAAATATTAAGTATAAATAATACACTTAATATTGATATATTTCTCGAAAACAATTTTAGAAACTATTTGCAATTAGATTTCTGAATATTTTTATAGTCTAGAGCTTCTACTATCTTTTGAAAAATTTCAGTATTATCCATTAGACCCGAAAAGGAATCTGCTCCTGGGCCATAAGCATAGACATTCACCGGAAGTGCTGAATGTTGATTTGTTGTGAATTTAATTATAAGGCTATCATCTTGCTGACCTAATAATTGAAGGCCGCCTGTTTCATGGTCAGCCGTCACTATAAGAAGTGTATTCTTATCCTCATTCACAAACTGCATCATGTCAGTGAGTGTGGATTCAAAATCCATGAATTCAGCCAACACATATGAAGAATTATTTAGATGCCCGCCCCAATCAATTTGACTTCCCTCTGACATTAAAAAGAAGCCATTACATGAAGCTGCTTTATTAGATAAATGCGTTAGTGCCATTGTTGTCATTTCTTTTTGAGTTGGCTTATTTTCTGCTCGCATAATTCCATCTTCATCAAAGAGACCTATTATTCTTGCGTTACTCTGATTATTAGAATTTCGAACTTCATCCGTAGAGTAAAAAATTTCTACAGCTTCTGTGGTTTCAATATTTTCAAAATATTCTTTACCGCCACCCAAAGCAATGCTTATAGAGCTGGCTTGAATAAGCTGTTGAGCAATCTCAATCTCTTTATCTCTATCGTCTACATGAGCATAAAAGGCTGCTGGCGTTGCATGAGTAATGGCTGATGTTGCAACGAGACCATTAATGTAGCCATTTTCATATAATTCTTCAGTCAAAATAGAAAGTGGTTCTTTATTGCTATCAAGAGACAGGTAACCATTTATAGTTTTTGTTCCAGTTGAATAGGCTGTTGCTGAGGAAGCAGAATCTGTATATATATTTCCAAATGAATGGGTAAGTACTATGCCTGTATGCGGCATCATGTCTACTGCAAGTCTGTAATCTGGACCACCTATTGCAATTCTTGCAAGAGAGATTTGATTTGGGCCCATCCCATCTCCGATCATTAATATTACATTTCTTGGTTTATTAGATTCAAAATTAATAATATTAATTTCTTCTGACTGTTTATTACCAATCTTTATTAGCTCTTCTTCATTGTTGTCTTGGTCACTATTGGAGCAGGAAGCTATTATTAGCAATAAAACCGAGCAAATAGATAAAGTAAAAATAGAAAAATGATTGAGTTTTAATGATTTCATATGCTACTGAGATTATAATTGTTTAGTATATTTTAACTTAAATAAATCAATGAACATTGAATTAATAGAAAACTTAAAAAAAATCCAAAATGGCTTAGTTAAGCTCAGCATGGATCGAAAGGTTGTTTTACCTCATCATAAAACTTTCGAACTCGTAGATGAAATGCGTGAGGCTGTTAAGAAGTCTCTGGAGATTGCTGAAAATGGATAATGCTACATGCTTTGAACTAAATATTAAGGATGGTATTGCTCATCTTAAAATGAACAGACCAGATAAATTCAATTCAATGACACGACTGTTTTGGAAAGAATTACCTGAAATTATTAAAGAAATAGATAAAGGTGCCCAAGCAAGGGTAATTTTACTGACTGGTGAAGGAAAGCATTTTAGCTCTGGAATGGATCTTGCTAACTTTTCAGCAGGAAGTTCAGATAAGAAAAAGGATCCTGCCAGAATGAGAGAAACTTTTTATCATGAAGTTTTAGAGCTTCAAGATGCTTTTACAGCACTTGAGGAATGTAGAATGCCAACAATTGCTGCTATTCAAGGTGCTTGTGTTGGTGGTGGTATTGATATGGTTGCTGCTTGTGACATGAGATATTGCTCTGCTGATGCTTTCTTTAAAATAGCAGAAGTTGATATAGGAATTGCTGCTGATGTAGGAACACTTCAAAGATTACCAACCCTAATACCTATTGCTGCAGTTAGAGAGCTAGCCTATACCGGTAGAAAATTTGATGCTGTTGAAGCTAAAACGCTCGGATTAGTAAATGATGTATTTGAGTCTTATGAAGAGCTTATGGTTGAGGCGGAGAAAATTGCTAAAACTATCGCAAGTAAGTCTCCGTTAGTCACAAGAGTAATCAAGAAACAGATTAATTATGCAAGAGATCACAGTGTTCGAGATTCTTTAGATTATCATGCGGCATGGAATTCAAGCCTTTTAAGTGGAAGAGATATGGAGGCTGCAATGACGTCTTATATGAATAAAGAAACAGGCAAATATGATGATTTGGAAGAGCAAAAAAGCTTTTGGGAAAAGGATGGTTTAGTCCCTTAAAAAGACAGGCTCAGTTAGAGTTGATAGCTCCTTAGAAAAATAATAACCCTCTTCAGCAAATTTATTAATATCTTTTGCATCTTTAATCTTATTTCTAATTAGCCAATTAGTCATAGTCCCTCTTACTTTTTTAGCGTAAAAACTAATAATCTTGTACTGGCCATTTTTATAATCTTTAAATACTGGCGAAACTACATTGATATCCTCTGGCATTTTTCCTAGAACAGAAAAATATTCTTTTGAGGCTAAATTAACTAATAAATTAGATTTTTGTGATTTAAGTTCAGCGGTAATATTTGCTTGAATCTTGTTGCCCCAAAACTCGTAAAGGTTTGAAGCTGAATCAGTTTGTAATTTAGTTCCCATTTCCAGACGGTATGGCTTGATGACATCTAATGGTCTGAGAATTCCATAAAGGCCTGATAATATTCTTAAGTGCTTTTGTGCAAATTTAATATCCCTCTTTGAAAGCTCATCTGCTTTTAGTCCTTGATATACATCTCCTTTAAAAACAAATAAAGATGCTTTGGATTCAGCAGACTCAGTTTTACTAGCAGTCCATGATTGATATCTATCAAAGTTAAGAGTCGCCAACTTATCACTCAGGCCCATTAAGGATGCTATATCCTTTGGCTCTTTTACTTTTAGAGTCTTAATAAGTTTACTGGATTGGCTTAAAAACTGAGGCGCGGTATGATTCTCAGAAGTTGGAACAGAGTAATCTAATGTTTTCGCAGGGGAAAGAACTATAATCATAGTGATAATTCTAACGAAATCTTTAAGAGACTTCTAATGAAAGTTGTAGAAAAATGCATAAATTTAATAGGGAAGAATATTTCTTACCTAATTCCCGTCATGACTTTGCTAATGGTCGTAGTTATTGTAAGTCGTTATTTCTTTGGAATAGGAAGAACTGATCTTCAGGAATTGGTCATGTATTTTCACTCACTTATCTTTTTGGGTTGTGCTGGATATGTTTTTAATCAAGATGAACATGTTCGCGTAGACATCTTTTATCGCGAAGCTAAATCAAAATACAAAGATATGGTTAACTTGGTTTGCGGCATCATATTTTTATTACCTGTATGTGTGGTAATTTTTGTCTACTCAATTGATCTTATCTATATGTCTTGGAGTATTAAAGAAACATCAACTGAGCCAGGTGGTTTGGCTTATGTGTATATTCAAAAATCTTTTATATTTTTATTCCCCTTAACGCTGATTGGAGCTTTTTTATATAAAGCTTCTAGGATCCTATGGAAATAATCCCGCTATTATTATTAGTATTAGTGTGCGGTGCATTGTTGCTGGGTTATCCAGTTGCGTTAACGCTTGCAGGGGTATCAATTCTCTTTTCTTTGCTATGTATACCTGCTGGAATATTTGATCCCAATATATTTAAGAGCATTCCCTTAAGAATATTTGGGATTATGAATAATGTTACCTTGCTTGCTGTGCCTTTGTTTATATTTATGGGGACTATCCTTGAAAGATCTGGTATTGCCGGAAGAATGCTCGAAAATATGGCATTGGCTTTTAAGAATATTCGCGGTGGTCTAAGTATTTCAATTATTGTTGTCGGTGCCCTTTTGGCAGCTAGCACTGGAATAGTAGGTGCAACTGTTGTGACTATGGGTTTAATGTCGCTGCCAGTTTTAATTCAACAAGGTTATAAAAAAGATTTTTCTACAGGTCTTGTTGCAGCTACTGGGACCTTGGGGCAAATCATCCCACCATCAATTGCTCTCGTGTTACTAGGTGATGTTATGTCTAATGCTTATCAAAGAGCTCAAAATAATATGGGTATCTTCTCTCAAAAAACAGTTACGGTTGGCGATCTTTTTATTGGAGCAATTGTTCCTGGAATTCTTATTTGTACTTCATATTTAGTGTATACCATTTATCAAAATTCAAAAAATCCAAATATTTATTTCTCACCTGATGCAACATCACCACCAAGTGCTGAAATATTGAAAACCCTTGCTCTGCCACTAATGCTTATTGTCTTAGTGTTGGGTTCTATTATTGGAGGCATTGCCACTCCTACAGAAGCGGCAGCGATTGGTGCCATGGGCGCCATGATTATTGCATTGGTTAATGGAAAACTAACATTGGGATTCTTGAAAGAAACCAGTGAGAAAACTGCAATTGTTACCACAATGATATTTACTATATTAATAGGCGCCTCTATATTCTCTTTAATCTTTAGAGGTGTGGGCGGCGATGATCTTATTGAGCTTATTTTTAGCGCTATCCCAGGTGGACCTTATGCAGCCTTAATATTTGTATTGCTGATAGTCTTCTTGCTTGGGTTTATATTAGATTTTATTGAAATTTGTTATGTTATTGTTCCCTTGGTAGCCCCGCCGCTTTTAATGATGGGCTTTGATCCGGTGTGGCTTGCAGTGCTTTTAGCTATTAATCTTCAAACATCCTTTTTAACTCCTCCATTTGGATTCTCGTTGTTTTATTTAAGAGGTGTTGCTGATGCTAGTATTAAAACTTCTGAAATATACAAAGGTGTAATACCATTTATCTTGATTCAATTATTAATACTCATACTAGTATTAATCTTTCCGAGTATTGTTTTATGAAGAATCTAAAATTTTTAATTGTATTTTTGATTATTGCATCATGCTCAAATGAGAGTCTGGATAATAAGATTGCATTTGATGTTTTTGAAAAACAAAGCATTCGTTTTCAACCTTCCTCTGAAGAGCAGAATGATCAAACAATTGCTCTTGGCTCTGGACGCTTGATCTTAAAAACAATTCAACTGCCCACAAATAATAATTATCGCCATGCTAATGCAAACATTACATTGGTTTCAACTGGAGACCCGTGGGATAAATCAGGATCATTTTTTATTATCCCAACTTCGTCAGATTATTCTGTTTTAAATTTAGCAAACAATAGTTTTCCTAATAAAGAACCAATGGATTCATATCCAGGTATACAAAAATTCTTACTTGAAGATAATAATTATTATCCGCCCTTGGAGCTTCTAAGGTTTATTACTCCATTTGGAGTTGGTTACTTTAATACTGAGGAATGCTGTGAAAAACTTAAGCCTGTTTATATTGCTAAATGGGAAGATGATATTTCTTGGAGTGAGGATATAACGCATTTATTACCAATTTTGAAAGGTGAGATTTTGGTTGGCGTTTTCATAGATACTTGGTCTGACAAAGGCTGGGATATTGATGTAGCTATAGAATTTACTGAGCCTGCTCAGACCAATCAATCACAAGGCCAAAATATTGTTTCACTAGTCAATACAACTCCCTTTTCAGCAGGTCAAAATGGGTATGACCAGTTTGGTATAGAGCCATTAGTAACTAGTTTTGAGTTAGAAGCAGATGCTGATGAAGTATTTCTTTACTATCTAACCACTGGCCATGGAGGCCATGGAACAGGCGATGAGTTTGTTAAAAAAACAAATGTTGTTAGTCTGAATAATCAGATTGTTGCTGAATTCATTCCATGGAGAGATGACTGCGCTGCCTTTAGAAGATTTAATCCAAGTTCAGGGGTATGGACTGAGACTGCTGAATGGAAAGGTGTAGAAATAGAGGAACGAATTGCATCATCTGACTACTCAAGATCTGGTTGGTGCCCAGGCAGTCAAGTCTCACCAAAGAAAATTAGTTTGGGTAAATTAGAAAAAGGTAGGCATGAACTAAGCATCTTTATTCCAGATGCTCAGATCACAACAGAAACAGAATTTAACTTCTGGAATGTTGCTGCTTATATAGCTTATTAAAAACTCTTAATCGTTTTGGGGTTCAGCCAAAGGATCAGGTCCAAATCTATTGTCTGCTTCATCCCCTTTCTGAACAAACCAATACAATATAGGAATACTTCCTATGATTGTAAAAATCAATAAATACCACCAGCCTGATTTATTAACATCATGAAGTCTTCTAGCAATTAAAGATAATACGGCAAATAGCATAAATAAAAGTATTCCGAGTTTTAATAAAGCAAGTAAGAATAAACCAGTTGAATCACCCGGCTCAAGATTTGGTAAAAGAACATTTAAAACTATGTTTACTATGTTGGTAAATAAAATTGCCCACCAATATTCTGATCTGGAACTTCTACCTTTAAAATCATTCCATCTTACAAAATAACTCTTAACCGCCTCTAGAAAGTTCATAATTTACCTATTAAAAAATATATCTACAAAGACGATAACATTAATATGAATTTATTTAAAACATATAAAAGAGTTACTACTTTAAATAAGAGAAAACTTGGTTTAAAGCTTTTATAGCCTGGAGATGTTTTAAGAGCTAGAGCTATTAGCTCAGTAGTTAACTAACTTCTTTTACCCAGTCAGTAGTCTGTTTAATGCCACCAATTGGGAAGAAGTGTACTTGTTCAATATTTAGCTCTGGATTGTTTAATTTATATTCTGCTAAACCTTCTAATATCTCAGTAGGCTTATATGGCAATAAAAGTTTTGTAAAATCCTTAGCTCTTTTTGTAAGAACTTTCATTGATGGCCCTATGCCACATTGAATAGAAAACCTTAAAAGAGTTTGAAGTTTAGCTGGACCAGCGATGCCAATATGAATTGGAATATCTATACCATCTTGTTTAAGGCTTTCCGCCCATTGAGTAACTGTAGTTGCGTCAAAACAAAATTGAGTAGCTATAGCCATTTCAGCATCAGTGCGTTTAGAAAATTCTTGTTTCCATGAAAGAGCGCTGGAAACATTAGCATTTCCACCATTAGGATCTATATCTTTACTGCCTTCTGGGTGCCCTGCTATATGTAATCTTTTAAAACCAGCTGCATCAAATAAACCTGATTCAATTAATTGGATTGATGAATCAAAATCTCCTAGCGGTTGAGAGGACCCCCCTCCAATTAAAAGAGCTTCTGTAACATTAGCTTCATTTCTATACATAGAAATCCAGTTTTCTAAGGTAGCTTTATTTTTAATAATCCGTGCTGGAATATGCGGCATCACAGAAAATCCCTCGTCACTTATTCTTTTAGCTGTAGCTACCATGGTTTTGATATCTTCTTTTTCTGACAAGTGAGCAATATAGACTCTAGTATTTTTTGGAAGTACATCTGCGAAACTTTCAACCTTAGCAGCAGAATTTGGTACTACTTCAATAGAGTAGCCTGAGATAAAATCTTTAAGATTACTTTCAGTCATTTTATTTTTAATAAAAAATTTATATCGCTAGTCCAAGCCCAGCATTGTTCTTTTCTAAGACTCTTTCCGCCCTATAACTAGATCTAACCATAGGACCAGAAACAACTTCAAGGAAGCCTTTTCTTAAACCTATCTGTCTATAACGATCAAATTCTTCTGGGCTCACCCATTTTTCAACCGGCAAATGATTTAGTGTTGGTCTTAGGTATTGTCCGAGTGTAAGAATATCTACTTCATGTCTTATAAGATCATCCATAGTTTGCTCTATCTCTTCATCAGTTTCACCTAGACCCAAAATCAAGCTAGTTTTGGTTAAAACGCTTGGATTAATTTTCTTTGATTCAGCTAAAACATCTAATGTTTGTTGATAGCCTGCTCTGATATCTCTGACTGGATGAGTTAATCTTTCAACGGTTTCTATATTTTGAGCGAAAACCTCAAGTCCAGAATTTACAATCGTTTCAATAGAAGAATAAATACCTTTAAAGTCTGGTGTAAGCGCCTCTACCGCAGTATTTGGGTTTTTAGCCTTAATAGCCTGAACTGTTCTTGCGTAATGATCAGCGCCACCATCCTCTAAGTCATCTCTGTTCACTGAAGTTAGTACAACATACTTCAAACCCATCATATTTACAGCATTTGCTGTATTTTGGGGCTCATCATCATCTATCCAGCCATTAGGGTTACCAGTGTCTACTGAGCAAAATTTACATGCTCTTGTACAAACAGATCCAAGCAACATAAAGGTAGCCGTGCCATTAGACCAACACTCTGAAATATTTGGACACATAGCTTCTTCACAAACAGTATTAAGACGTTTTTCAGTTACTTGTTGTTTAACTTGATTGTAGCGAGGATCAAACGTGGCTTTAACACGAATCCAATCTGGCTTTCGTGTATTTGGGATATGTGAATATTTATTAGCTTTCTGGCCATTCTTCACAGCCCTAATGCCATCTCTATTTACAATCTTTACTGTTGGAATAATTTCCATAATTACAATTGGTTGCCTAATATTTTTATTGCTAAGGCTTCAACCTCTTTAATATCTATAGTATCAATAAAATCTTTTATTTGCGTTACCTTTAAACCCTCATATCCACATGGATTAATTTGTTTAAATGGCTCTGTGTCCATATCAACATTCAAACTAATACCATGATAAGTTTTGCCTCTTGATATTCTTAAACCAATTGAAGCAATTTTTTCATCCTGAACATAAACTCCAGGAGCGCCGCTTATTATATTAGTTTCGATACCATATTGCTTTAGTAGTTCTTGAATAAAGTCTTCTAAATTCTTTACCAAAGCTTTAGGCCCCCACTTTAAAGTTTTTATATCAAGTAAGAAGTAAATAACTAGCTGGCCAGGTCCATGGTATGTAACTTCGCCACCTCTATCGGTTTGAATAACTGGGATATTTTTAGCATCAAGAATATGTTCTTTACTTGCTGCTGTTCCAAGAGTAAATACTGGCGGATGCTCTAGGAGCCATATTTGATTTTCAAAAGTAGAGTTTGTTATATGAGCCTTCATAGCATCATATGAATCTTGGTAATTGGTAAGCCCAAGTGATTTAAAGGTTAAATCATTTTTCACTAATTATTTCTAGCCTCAATAAAAGCATTTTCTGAGATTGCATGATATGCAGAAACCTCTTCATGAAAATTTTTGTAAGACTGATAGACTTTGTTAACAGTAGGATCTTTGGCTGCATTCTCTTCCATAATTTCATTCGCAATGACTTTAAATTCAGCAATGACATCATTAGGCAGTTTTCTTAATTCAACGCCATGAACATCTATTAATTCTCTTAAAGCTCTATTATTTCTTGCTGTATATTCAGCTAAAGTATCTTGATTGACTGCCTTGGCAGCTGTCTCAATAATAACTTGCAGATGCTTTGGTAAAGATTCCCAAGCTTCCTTGTTAATTAAAAGCTCTAGCATTGAGCCTGGTTCATGCCAACCTGGATAGTAGTAATACTTAGCAGCCTGTTGAAATCCAAAAGTCAGATCGTTATAAGGTCCAACCCATTCAGTTGCATCAATTACCCCTGTTTGTAGGGCTGTAAAAAGTTCACCAGCTGGTAAAGTTACAGGAATACCGCCAGCTCTTTTAAAAACTTCGCCTCCCACTCCTGGTATGCGCATTTTTAGACCTTTTATATCTTCTAATGAATTAATCTCTTTGTTAAACCAGCCAAACATTTGGGTTCCAGTATTGCCCGCAGGCATAGGATGAATATTAAAAGGCTCGTATATTTCTCTCCATATCTCAAGTCCGCCACCTTTATATACCCAAGCATTTATTTCATCAGAAGTGAATCCAAAAGGTACGCCTGAAAAAAACTGTGCTGCTGGAGCTTTTCCTTTCCAAAAATAACTCCCGCTATGACCCATTTGATGAGAGCCACTTGAAACAGCTTCAAAAACTCCAAAAGCTGGAACTTGTTCACCAGCACCATAAACTGTGATTTTCATCTGACCATTACTCATTTCTTCTACAAGTTGTGCAATCTTCTCTGGAGCCATTCCAAGACCAGGATAGTTTTTTGGCCATGCTGTTACTAGTCGCCAGTTATAGGTTTGAGTAGCTTTAGCTTCATCACTCATTTTTTCAGCTACGTCATTCGAACATGACGTTATTAAGATAAGTCCTAGAATAAATAAATTCTTATGTTTCATTATATTTTCTCGAGTTTAGCAAAAGATAAGACCAGCCACTTGGTTCCAGATTTTTCAAAATTAATCTGTACTCTTGCGGCATCACCTGTTCCCTCATAATTAAGAACTATGCCTTCTCCAAAAGATGGGTGCAAGACTTTTTGGCCTAATGCAAATCCTATCTCATCTTCAACTTTATACTTAGCTTCTTTAGCAGCAGGATATTCTCTGCGTGTATATGCAGTTGTAGTTTGAGCGCGAGGTCTAATTTCATCCATTAATTCTTTTGGAATCTCCCGAATGAACCTAGATGGCGGATTAAAGGTATCTGATCCATGGAGTCTTCTTGACTCAGCATAAGTAATATAAAGTTTTTGCATAGCTCTAGTAATACCTACATAACATAACCTTCTCTCTTCTTCTAACTGCGAGATACTATCCATTGAGCGACCATGAGGAAATAAGCTTTCCTCTAAACCTGTCATTAATACCAATTTAAACTCTAAACCTTTAGCGGAGTGAAGGGTCATGAGCTGGGCTGCATCATCATGTTCACTCGCTTGCCTATCTCCAGAATCAAGCGAGATCATATCGAGATAATCTTCTGCAATTTCTATATTTTTCTTTTCATCACTAATGCTTTGTTCAAAGTTTTTGGTAGCTGTAATTAATTCTTCTAAGTTTTCAGTTCTTGTTTTTCCCTTCTCACCAGGCTCTTTCCCGTGATAAGCATAGAGCCCTGATGTTTGAATAATGTATTCCATTAATTCAGACAATGAATTGCTTTCAGCTAGTTCTTTGCAGGCAGCTATTAATTCTAGATAAGATCTAAGCCCATTGCCGCCTTTGCCTGAGATCACCCCTTCATCAATTAATTTAGCAGAAGCTTTTATATAAGAAATATTATATTTTTTAGCAGCACTTCTAATCTTACTTAAAGTTTTCTCGCCAACTCCTCTAGTGGGATTGGATATAGACCTTTCAAAGGAAGGATTGTCAGAGTGATTAAAGATAATTTTTAAATAGCTGATAGCATTTTTAATTTCTAATCTCTCATAGAACCTTTGACCGCCATATATTCTGTATGGAATTGATGATCTTAGTAAAGCCTCCTCAAGGGCGCGAGATTGAGCATTAGATCTATATAAGACAGCTGCATCCTCATACAACTCACCCTTATTCATCCACTCTCTTAAAATATCAGCAACAAAGCGCGCCTCATCTTGCTCGTTATAGGCTTGATATAAAATAATATTTTCACCTTCAAGTTGTTCAGTCCAAAGATTCTTACCCAGCCTGTCAGTATTATTTTCTATAAGTGCATTAGCGGCTGAAAGTATGATGCTAGTAGAGCGGTAGTTTTGCTCAAGTCTTATCGTTTCAGAATTTTTAAAAGTCTTAGTGAAAGAAGCTACATTTTCTACTTTAGCCCCTCTCCATCCATAGATAGATTGATCATCATCACCCACAGCAGTGATAGATGCGCTTGATGAAGCTATTTCTAATAACCATTTATATTGAATAGAGTTAGTATCTTGAAACTCGTCAATTAGAACGGTCTTAAACCTTGTATGAAAATAAGATCTCACCGATTCATTATTTTTAATCACTTCATAAGACTTAAGTAAGAGCTCGCCAAAATCTAATAAATTATCCTGCTTACAAATCTCTTCGTATTCTTTGTATATTTTTTTAATTGTCTCTTTAAAAAAGTCTCCATGATCTTCAACTTCAGAGCATCTAAGGCCGTCATCTTTCCAAGAGTTAATCTGCCATTGGCTTTGACGCGATGGCCAGGATGCTTCATCTAAGTTAGATTCCTTAGCAATTCTTTTGATAATTCTTAATTGATCATCTGAGTCTAGAATTGTAAATCCACTTGTGAGGCCGGCTTCTTTATGAAAACGTTTAAGCATTCTGTGAGATAAGCCATGAAAGGTTCCGCACCATAAATCCATAGCAGGAGATTGTAGTAATTCTTCAATTCTAGAACGCATCTCAGCTGCAGCTTTATTCGTAAAAGTAACTGCCATAATGGCTGCAGGATTTTTTTGTAATGCTTCAACTTCCCATGCAACTTTATGAACAAGAACCCTTGTTTTACCAGAGCCAGCGCCAGCAAGCACCATAAGATGCTGCTTTTCTGATGTAACAGCTTTACGCTGCTCATCATTCAAATTGTCTAATATGTAAGATACATCCATTTAGGGATTCATTTTTTTGCTTAGGAAGGATATTCTAACCTTATGCCAACAAAATTATTACGCAAGATTAAAAATACTCTTCCTGAATTAAGAAAATCAGAGAAAATTGTTGCTGAATATATTTTAAAGGATCCAAAATCTGTTATCAGTCTTAAAACTGCTGAGGCCTCTTCGCTTATGGGCATCAGCGAGCCAACGCTTATTAGGTTTTGCAAAGCTATGGGTTTTTCTGGATATCAAGAAATGAAAATCAATTTATCACAGCAATTAGCAGCAGATGATTATTTCCAAATTTATGAAATCTACCCAGATGATTCAATCCATGATTTATGTGAAAAAGTTTTTGACACTGCTGTTAGTGAAATTTTAAATGTAAGATCTCAAATTGATCAAAAGATTTTAGAGCAAGCTATTCAAGCATTAGCAAAAGCCCGTCGAGTTGAATTTTATGCATTTGGCGGCTCAGCTCCAGTTGCAATGGATGCTCAACATAAATTCTTTAGGCTAAAGATTCCTACTTCTTGTATCTCAGATCCTCATATTCAATTTATGTCTGCTAACTCTTTGAGTAAAGATGATGTAGTCGTTGCCATTTCACAATCTGGGACAACATCTGCTCTGGTAGATAGTGTGAAAACTGTTAGAGAGTCAGGAGCTAAAGTTATAGGCATAATGCCCGGGAATACACCATTAGCTGATATCTGTGATCTTTCTTTAACAATTGATGTTGGCAGTAACGATAGGCTGACCATGCCTTTGACATCTAGACTTGCATATACCGCTGTTATCGATGTTTTAACTATGGGTGTTGCTCAATTAAGACCTGAGGCCCAAGATCATTTATATAATATTGCTAATAGCCAGAGATCATTAAAAATAGATTCTTAATTTTAAAGGAAAATTAAATGAACAGAGTTTTAGAACATTTAGGTTGTAAATATCCAATCGTTCAAGCGCCAATGGGATGGATAGCTAGAAGCCAACTTGCTTCTGCTGTTTCTAATGCAGGGGGTTTTGGAGTTATAGAAACCTCATCAGGTGAAGTTGAAAACTGTAAAGCAGAAATCCAAAAAATGGCTGATCTTACAGATAAGCCATTTGGTGTAAATCTTCCTTTGTTATTTTTAAAAGATGACAGCATGGTTAAGTTTATTGTCGAGCATGGTGTTAAGTTTGTAACAACTTCAGCTGGAGATCCTTCAAAATATATAGGTGTCTTAAAAGATGCAGGCATTACTGTTTATCATGCTGTTCCAAATGTAGCTGGAGCTATGAAAGCTATTGCAGCTGGCGTCGATGGCTTAGTAGTTGAGGGGACTGAAGGCGGCGGATTTAAAGGAGCAGAAGAAATCGGCCTACTAGTGCTTATTCAAGCGATAAGAAAGCAATCTGATATACCTATTATTGCCGCTGGCGGAATTGTTGACGGTGTTGGTATGGCAGCAGTCTTTGCTGCGGGTGCTGAAGGAATACAAATGGGAACAAGGTTTGTTTCAAGCAAAGAAAGCCCAGTTCATGACAACTTTAAAAATAAAATTGTTGATTCAGATGAATCTGGAACATGGATTCTAAATAAAAAATCAAAGCCCTGTATCAGAGCTTTAAAGTCAGAAATGACAAGTAAAATTCATGAAGATGGAGTTATGGAAATGACAGCTTTAATGAATATTAAAGATTTATATTTTGGTGGAGATATGGAAGCAGCGCCTGCATTATCTGGGCAATCAGTTGGTCTTATTGATAGTGTAAAATCTGTAGAGACTATAATTAAAGAAACTATTAGTGAATTTAATACAACCTGCTTAAAACTTTCGAAGGAGACATTTGATGAGTGAAGAAACAAGAGATTTTTTTAAAACCTATACCGATTTTGTAACTAAAGTTACCAGCGACCCTAGTCTGGACCTAGATGCATTGAAGGAGCGTCTTGATGAAATTGAAGCAGATTCTCCAATTAAGACTCCTAGATTATTAACTGCAGCTCTTGGTCTTGGAAGTGAAACTGGAGAGTTTGTTGAAATTGTTAAAAAAATGTTTTTACAAGGTAAGCCGGCCTCAGAGGACAATATTTTTCATATGAAGCGAGAGCTAGGTGACATCATGTGGTATTGGACTACTGCTTGCGCTTCTCTTGGATTAGATCCTTATGAAGTTATAAGCGAAAATCAAAAGAAACTAGAAGCTAGGTATGGTGAAAAATTCGAAGTTGATCGAAGTGAAGTAAGAAAAAAAGGTGATTTATGAAAAAGTTGATATCTTCCGTACTGAATGACCCTAGCAGCCTAGATAGCTTTTATAAAAAGTTCTCATATTTATACTTATCCCTAAGCGTTTTCTTAATATTCGCAACTCCTATTCTGCTTTATATTGAATTGGTTAGTAATAGTTTCTATGGGCAATATAAAAATATATTCTTGAGCTTTGATATGTTCATAATCATATTTTTTTCTGTAGACCTATTGATGCGCATATATTCTGCAGAAAAGAAAATATCTTATATATTTAGCTTGAATGGTTTTATTGACATCGTATCAGTTGTCCCTGAATGGGTAGCGATGCTTATGGGTTTTGGGGGTAATTCTGCATGGTTAAGAGTTTTAAGACTATTTAGAGTTGGAAAAATTGTTACAGCAACGAGAGGGGGCGGTATATTATCTGGCTTTACTGGAGTTGTAGCTGTCATTAGTGCTGGTATTATTTCTACAAAAGTTCTTATATTAATAATTGAATCTTTTGGATGGATGCCAGAGTTCGATAATATAAGTCTAATATTAGGACTTGTTAGTTTTTCTCTTGCTATGTTGCTAGGAACTAAGCTATCAGTAGTAAATGGAAGGCTCAATCAGTTAGAAGATGCTATAACAAGAATTGTTGCAGGTATTAAAGTTTTTTGGTTTACAAATAAAGATTCTAGAAAACATCTAACGAAATGGATGGAAGGCTTCTATAGACTTCTTAAAAATCCAACACCAGAATCTGTCTCAGAGATGAGAAAAAAGACGAATGATCTATATAGAAATATAGGCGATGATGGCATTAATCCAAACTTAGTTAGTTTTTCTAGAGACGTTGCATTTGTTTTAAATACATCTCTAAGTGAAGTGAACCCATATTATGAGAAATTTCTACAAGAAGTAACTATAGTATTTACTATAGTAGTTGTATGTGTAGTTCCAGGTCTAACAGGCCTTGTAGCTTCTCTTATTCTTTCATATATATTTTTTGGAATGTTCTATCTTATAGAGGATATGGATAACCCTCTGGACTATAGCGAAACTTCATTAATAACTGTTAATCTAAATTCTTTAGAAGAGCTTATGGATAATCTTGAAAGAGATGATTAGTAGAGGTTAAATTTAATGAAAGAAAAGAAAAATAAGAAAAAAAATAAATCTCTTCCATCAGCAGCTGATGACTGTGCTGATGTAACTTCAAAGCATGAAAGATTTAAGAAAGAGACAGATAAATCTAAATTCCCTCCAGTAGATTACGAAAAGCCTCCTCATTATTAGTTGATAATTTGCGTTTATATATAAAACATAATATCTTTTATACATAGTTTTAATTTATTAGGAGAGGTATGGGTATTAAATTTGATGGAACAAATGTAAAAAACGGTTCAAAGGTAGTCGCAAATATGAAGAGTGCTGATCAGTTAAGAGATGGGAGTTCATCTGGCGGCAAGGTTCTTGGAAACATTAAAAGCCGAGATCAAATAAGAGATGGGAGTTCATCTGGCGGCAAAGTGCTATGTAATGTTAAGGATGGAAAAAATATAAGAGATGGTAGCTCTTCTGGCGGAAGAACTCTTATAAAAATTTCAGATGCAGCTAAACAAATAGGCACATCTGCAACTGGTCCATCTACTGCATTAGTATGGTGGTTTTTTGCTAAGTAAATAGAGGAAATATATAAAATGTTAAGATGGGCAATTAGAGCGGTAGCTGCAGGTCGCTATAAAAATAAAGCTATTTCAGAATCAAATAGAGCTAGCAGCAAATCAAATGATGCTAAAAGACAATTTGATTATGCGAAACGTGAAAAGGATATAGAGAAAAAATTAGCATATATGTCTGACGGCTTAAGTAAACTATCAGAGTCTGTTGCTCACACCTCAAACGCTATTGAGCCTCTTGCTGAAGTGTCATTTGTAGCATCCCTATTAGTTGAAAGTATTCAAAATAATCTTGATGCGCAAACTGAAGATATTGTTAATAAATTAAAATAATAATAAATTAGAGTCTGTTATATGGGTTTATTTAAAAAATTACTAGGCATTGGTATTGCAACAAAAACCTACCAAAATATATATAACAGGCCTATTATCTCACCTCCATCAGGCTATGTTGTTAGGGGAATGAAACAAAAAGGTTTTGGCTCAACATGGGTCATAAAATACTCAAAAGAAAGCGCTATGAATAGCACTTCATCCTTTACAGTTAATGACGGGACTAGGTCTGTAAGCGTTGGGAGCAATGAGTTTGTAATAAACTGGCCTTAATAAGAAAAGACATTGGTACGATCTGCCGATCAGAGCTTTTTATACATTTCTTCTAAGAATAAGGTTTCTATTTCTTTTACTTTAAAAGAAAATCCAGAGCTTTGGAACATCTGACGAGGAACAGGGAATTTAGAAATAATAGGCTCTTTATTCATATTCTCAGTTGAAGTTGCAAGAATGCATTTATCTCTAGAGTAAAAATAATTCCACCATTTGTCGACAGTCCAATTTTTATTTTCTAATAAGAATCTATTTCTTTTATGTCTTGGAAATTTATGACTTCTATTAATCCCCATTCCTGACTTGTATTTAAAATTATTTTCTTTGAACCGATATATTGCTTTTTCTGTAATGCCCACAACCCTCCAAGGGCTTGGCGTCATTCCAAAGATAGCTCCAAGCATTTTATTTTTTACTGAATAAGGAACATCCATCTGTTGAACTTTTAGAAAAGCATTGAACATGATCTCTTTGATTCTTCTATCTTCTTTGTTCATGTTTTAACAATCTCTAAAAGCTTTATGTAGATTGCATACATGGCATAGGTATCAAGCCAACAATAAGCAAAGAGTTTTTTTCGCATAGAAATTCTTTGATCTTCAGATAAGCCACGCATTTTTTTATATGCACTTGAAGCCATTAACCCATTGTTTATATCAAGATTTTTATAATCTAACTTTTTATCATTAGGGCATACAGCTGGTAAAACTTTCTTAATAGAAAAGCTGCCCTTAAACTCATGATGGTAATATCCACCAGATCTGAAAGGATCTATTAGGTCTATAAACCTATCATTTAAAGCCAATAAATCTTCAGAAATATCAGGACAATGGTCTGCCAATGATTTAATACAATTTTTTTCAAAAGATTGGTTGTAAGCCATTATAGAGCCACTTTTTGGTATGTTTTGAAGCATGCTCTCAGCAATGGCTCTTCTTGGATCTTCTTTAATGCTAGCAATAAATTCAAAATGTTCTTTGTCAGAATCTATATTACTTTTAGCATCCTTTTGAATATGAAGAGAGTATTGAAAGGGCATCTGCATATGAGGCCTCTGGCCATCAAAGAGGGGAACAGCATCTGTAAATGTCTCAAAATCAAAATAGCTAATAGGATACTCAACAGAATCTATGAAAGTCTGTATCTTTGATTTATTAATAATTGGTTTTTTAATTTCATTTGCTTTTATTTGATTTTGTTGAGTTAAGCTTAATTTTGTATCAGGTTTTATTTGCTCAAAAGAAGTAATACCTTGATTATAAAAATCTAATTTCTTATCAAGATTAAGTTTATATAAATTAAAAACTGAATTATTTTCTTTAGTGCTTTTTGGCCAGCATCTATCAAGATAATCACAAGAATGAGGTTTTTTGCATTGAGCTCCTATGCTAACCTCTGGCTCATTGTTGCTTATAGACACTAATTTAATATCTTCAAGCTGCTTTTCTATTTCATGCAGATTACTTTCTACGTAATCTGTTAACAGGTGCTTTGTAAAAAGCTTAGCAGGATTGATATCTCCATCTCTTAAGTATGAATTATTTAAAGTAACTACAAAGGCATCATTCAATTTTAAGCCTTTTACAGATTGTAATATGTGCCATTGCAAGCTAGCATCTTCTTTATGATATGAGATAAGCCTTGTTGAAGATTTTATCTCATAAATATCCCAACCTTTGGAGGTCTTATTCATAATATCTACTCTTATAAAAACTCCTTTTTCTATAAAAGAAGCCTCATAAAGAGTTGTCTCGCCTGCATCTATTGCATTTGATGTAAGATCACACATTTTTTGAAAATCACTGCCAAGATATTCTATTTCTCGGCCATGTGGAAATAGTTCTTTAGCAACATCCCCAACTTGATCGCCTGCTCTGAGCCTGTCCTTTGAAGATTCATCCATTGGGTTTGTAGGCTCAAAACCTTTAGTGCTAAGCCACAAAGATTTATGACATTGCTGACCTAATATAAATTTTGATTTAGAAAGCATACTTATTCATAGGTTTATTGTTTTTGACATATGTTGTAAATATACCTATATTTCTATCAATGGGAAATAAAAAATGACTAAAAATGACTAAAAATGCACATAAAAATATGCTTTATACCGGCGATTGCCTGTATGTAATGAATGGAATTAATTCAGACAGTATTGACCTAATCTATCTTGATCCTCCTTTTAATTCTAAAAGAATGTATGAGGCTCCTGTTGGAAGTAAGGCTGCTGGAATTTCATTTAATGATATGTGGACATGGAAAGATGTTGATACGGAATATCTAGACCAGTTAATAGAAGAGTACCCATTTATGGTTCAATTTATTCAAACTGTTGGGATTATTCATGGAGATGGTATGAAAGCATACCTTACCTATATGGCTCAACGTATTGTTGTAATGAAAAGAATTTTAAAACCAACAGGCTCATTTTATCTCCACTGTGATCCAACTGCGTCTCACTATTTAAAAATTATTTGTGACAGGATGTTTGGTAAAAATAATTTTAAAAGTGAAATTATTTGGAAGCGATCTAATCCAAAAAATGATTCTAAGGGATTAGGTAATAACAATGACAGGATTTTATGGTATGTAATGTCAAAAAAATATACATGGAATAAGCAATATGGACCCTACGAAGATGCATATATAAAGAAAAGTTATAGATATAAAGATACTGACGGAAGGCTTTTTAGACCAGGTCCTTTAGACGCAAAGAGTCTAGCTGGAGGTGGTTATGAGTATGAGTGGAATGGAAGATATCATCTATGGAGACTTCCAAAGCATAAAATGCAACAACTGCATGATGCTAAGGGGATCTACTATAGTAGCAAAGGTCTTGCTAATAGAAAATTATATCTTGATGAAGCAAAAGGTGTCCCTCTTCAGGCAATATGGAATGATATTGCATATGTTAAAGGCAATGAAGATCTTGGATACCCAACCCAAAAGCCTTTAGCTCTAATGCACAGAATTATAAAAGCTAGTTCAAATGAAGGAGATGTAGTTCTTGATCCTTTTTGTGGAGGTGCAACTACATGTGTCGCTGCACAACAATTAAATAGAACAAGTTTAGGTATTGATATTAGTGAAAAATCGCCGAGGTTTTTAATTGAAAGACTTCAAGAAGATGGGGGGCTCCTTAATAATTTTGGGCACACATCGCAATATCCAAAGAGAACAGATATAAAAACAGAAAAGAAATCAAAAAATGTGAAAGAAACACTTTTTAAAGAGCAAAAGGGTAAATGCAAGGGGTGTAATGAAGATTTTGGAATTAAAAACTTTGAAATTGATCACATAATTCCGAGAGATAAGAATGGTCCAGACTGTATAGAGAACTATCAGCTGTTATGCGGTCATTGTAATAGGGTAAAAGGTAATAGGCCTATGGCTTTCTTAACAATGCGCATCAATAGAATAAATGATGATATGAATTTTAAAGTCAGTTTTGATTCTGGTTTTGAATAAAATTTTTTAAATTTATACTATATGATCTTCTCTTTCTTTTTTTGCTGTTCTGGTAATGCCTTCTTTAGAAGTGTACTCATTAGTAATGCCTTTGGAGCCAGCCCTATCTTTTTTAGACATATTTAGTAAAACTACTACTGCGCTTAAAGCTGCGATTACTATTATTGTTAATATTAAATTGCTCATACTTATTCTATAGCCTCGGTTATCATATAAAAAAATTGATTTGGTGAAAAAGAAGTTGAGATATATGCGCCTACTCCTCTTGGTGTTGTTGACACCCAATTTGAAAGAGCAAGGTCATTTGAAACTAATTTCATTTTTCTTTCATTAGAAATATTTAAGACCGGTTCATACAGACTTGATCTAACTACAACAATATTTCTATTAAAATCAATCATTATATATTGGCCATCATACCCAATAGTTGAAGTAATCCAATCATCATTTAGACAATTATTATTTTCATCTAGCGGACTTGAGCACAAATTCCAAAATTGAAGTCCGTAATAATTGAGGCTTGCAATGGAATCTACATAAGAGCTATAACTTATATTGCTGCCTTCCCAGACTCCACCAAGTAAAAGCATATGTCCAAATTTTGCATAATCTCGTGCAGTAGAATCAAGGCAACAGTATGCCAAGTAATTGCCATTTGATTGACCGGCATCAACAAAATCTTTCCACCAAATAGCGTCTATGCCTATTTTTGAAAATAGCTGATAGTCAGCATAAGTTTGCAGATCCTGACCCGTTGCTCTAAAAAGAATTTCTCCTAGCACCTGGGTATCACAATTTGAATATTTAAAATCGCCACGATTATAGATCTCTGTATCTGAATACCAGGGCTGAATAACACCACTTTCTGAAAAGTCTCTATCAATGCATTTAGTTAATTGATCATCTGAAAAAACTAAATCTCCGCCTGAGGATGAATCGGAAGTATTTTTACATGTGTCTAAGCTGCCCAAATCATCATCAAAACACATTGGATCTAGTCCTGATCTCATGTCTAATAAATTTTTTATAGTAATCGATGACCTGTCATCATTTGCCCATTCTTGAATAAAAATAGATGCGGAATCATTAATTGATGAAATAAGCTCATCTTCTTCAGCAATGCCAATTAAAAAACTTACAAATGATTTTGAAGAAGACCAGGAGGTAACGTAACTATTTGCATTCTTGTTACCAAATAAAGCCTCTAAACGAGATAAATCTATACCGGTTATATTTCTTAATGTATTTTTTTCACCAGCTAAAATACCTCTATATCGCTCATAAACTAATTTACCATCTTTAATTACAATAGCTGCTTGAGTATAGGCCCCATCCTGAAATGCATAATCGAATGCTTGATCAAGTTTAGAGGTGTTCATGCCAACGCTTTCAGGAGTAACTACATCCCAAACTAAAGGATGTGATGGATATTCGTTAGGGGTTACTGGATCTGGAATCGAGGTGCTTCCACCTCCACCGCCGCATGAAATTAAAAATAATATTGGAAAAAGATGAAGAAATTTTTTAAAAGAACTCATCTATAAATTAACATCCTTTATGAAGACTTCCTTATAAATTCTCGGCCAGCTTCTTCATATTCTGATTTAATTCTATCTACAAGTTCTTGCACAGGAGGTGAATCTACTATCCCGCCTATACCCTGACCTGAGCCCCATATATCTTTCCAGGCTTTTGCATCAGTATTTCCACCAGAACCAAAATTCATGCTAGTTTTGTCAGCTTCTGGGAGATTATTGGAATCTAGGCCTGCTTTATCTATAGAGGGTTTAAGATAGTTTCCATGCACGCCAGTAAAGAGAGAGGAATAAACAATATCATCCGCTGCACTTTCTTCAAGCATCTTCTTGTATTCAGCATCAGCATTGGCTTCTGCAGTGGCAATAAATCTAGTACCCATATACGCAAGGTCAGCTCCCAAAGCTAAGGATGAAGCAACAGAATATCCATCTCCTATTGATCCTGAAAGGATAATAGTTCCATCAAACCATTCTTTCACTTCTCTAACTAAAGCAAATGGTGATAAAGCGCCAGCATGCCCGCCCGCTCCTGCACAAACTAGTATTAAACCGTCAACACCTTGCTCAGCTGCTTTTTTTGCGTGCCTAACACTAATAACATCATGAAAAACTAATCCGCCATAGCTATGGGCAGCCTCAACAAGTTCAGCTGGTGGTCTTAATGAGGTAATAATGATTGGAACTTCATGCTCCACACAAGTTTGCATATCATCCATAAGACGATCATTTGAAGCATGGCATATTTGATTTACAGCAAAAGGTGCAACTTTTTTTTCTGGATTTGCAGCCTGATATTCAGCAAGCTCAGTTTTAATTCTAATAATCCAATCAGCTAAAACACTTTGCGGTCTAGCATTAAGAGCTGGAAAAGATCCAACAATACCAGCTTTACACTGGGCAATTACAAGCTCAGGACCCGATACTAAAAATAATGGGGAGCCTATTACAGGAACCGATAAATTGTCTTGAAGAATTTTTGGTAATGACATAATTAGTTTTTTTATTGTGTTAGCAGCGACATTCTAACCCAATATTATTAATGAATTTGTAATTTTTTCTTTAAGGATTTTATGCCATCAGACTGCTGAACATTTTTTGTTTTAAAAAATAATTCATGATTCTTTTCTAGCAATTCAAGATTGTATAAATAATTTACCATCATGCCTTTTGATTGAGCTACCCCTTTAGTGGAAAGATCTGCATTTAGATTAATTTTTTCTAATATTGCGCCATTGCCTAAATGGAACTTAGCTACCGGATCATTGGGTGTGTTATCTTCTCTTTCAGATTCTGTTAAATATAATATTGCTTGGGTCATTAAGCTATCGTCATCGAGGTTATCTTGTAATGACTTTTTTTCTAGCCATTTTACAAAACCAGGAACTGGGGACAGGGTAACAAATTTATTTAGATCGTCTAATTCTTGTTTGAGTTTATGAGCTACTTTTTTTATAAGAAAGTTACCAAATGAAATGCCTGCAAGGCCATCTTGGCAGTTAGAAATAGAATAAAATACTGCAGTATTAATATCTTTATATTCGGTTATTTCTCTGTCGATCTTGATTATCTCGTTAATTGATTCAGGCATCTTGTTGCATAAAGCAACTTCAACAAATATAAGGGGTTCGTCAGGGATTAAGGGGTGGAAAAAAGCAAAACATCTTCTATCCTCAGGAGCCAATCTTGCTCTTAAGTCATCCCAGGAATTAATCTCGTGAACAGCTTCATATTCGATGATTTTTTCAAGTATATTTGCAGGAGTTGACCAGTCTATTTTCTCTAAAACAAGAAATGATGGATTAAACCAACTTTTAAAGAGACTTAGTAAGCTTGAATTAAAAAATGCTATGTCTGGATTGTTTTTAACAAGACTTCTAATATTTTCTCTTAATCTAACTAATCTAACCGTACCATTTGGTGTGGTATTAAGTCTCCTGAATAGCTCTACCCATTGAGGTTCAGATGCTTTAGAAATGTTCTCTAAATTTGCTTGTGTTTTATTTGCTGAGTATTCTTTTGATACCTTTGATAAGGCTAAGGGGTCAATATCATAATTTTCTGAGAGTTTTTTTAAAAAACTAACAAGATCATTATTATTAAGTTGTTCAATTAATGTTAAAAGATGCTCGGCGTAGACTAAAGATGAGACTTCTCCACTAGAGGTCATTACAGATTCAAGCGCTTTATTAATATCCTTATGTAAAACTCCAAAGTCTTCTCCACCAAATAAATTATTCTTTAGAGTGCCACTCATGATCGAAGATATTATATTTTGAAAAAAACTCATTTTTTATTTAGCTACTAAGCATATGCTCTGTTGTTTCCCACAGTCTTGTTGCTTCTTCTGAATCAATAGCCCAATCAGCAACACCTACAAACCTTTTCATGGAGTCGTCTACCTCATTTTTTAATACGGAGACATCACAATTCTCGCAAAAAACTCCCCCAATGTTATCTAATGCAGTATTTGTTGCGCACCATAATGAAGTGGTTGCTCCTTGAGTTGTTGATTTAAAGAATGATGCAGCCATATCTGAAGGCGAGCCATCTTCCTTGATCCAGCCCATGGCTACCATCTCTTCATTTTCAAGATGTCTTTGAAGTGGGGTCATAATCCCACCAGGATGGACACTAAAACCTCTTACTCCCTTATCTTTCATTAGCCTATCAAACTCAATTGCGATAAGAGACGAGGCTGTTTTAGATTGCCCATAGGCAACCCATTTGTCGTATGGCGTTTCGTTGAAATGAATATCATCCCATAAGATAGAAGTCAGTGAATGAGCAGATGATGAAAGGCTTACAAATCTAGATCCTTCACTCTTTTCCATTACTTCCATTAAACCTTTAGTTAATACGAAATGGCCTATTTGATTAACGCCAAATTGACGTTCCCAGCCATCTCCAATGCGGCCTTCTGGACAAGCCATAACTCCAGCATTATTTATCAGTAGATCTAAGGAAATATCTAATTCAATAAAATCATCTACAAACTGCTGAACTGAGTTTGTGTCTGCTAGATCCATTTCGATAATATCGTTAGATGCAATAATTCCATCTAAGGCTGCCTCAGCCACATCTTTTCTTCTTGCTGGAACGATTACTCTAGCTCCACAATCTTTTAAAGCTCTTGTAGTTTCAAGACCAATACCTGAATAGCCTCCAGTGACAATTACATTTTTTCCATGAAGCTCAATACCTTCTAATACTTCACTTGGTTCAGATTTAGCTCCAAAATTTGAGCCTGTAGGTTTTTGGTTTGCAGATATCATATTGTCTCCTAAAAATTTATTTCTTAAATGGAACTGTAATTACACTTTCAGTATTTTTTTTCAGTTCTACCTTATCAAAAAATGTTGGCTTCATTTTTTCATCTACAAATAATTGCACTTGATCACCGTAATGCTTTGATGATGCGTCTTGGGTAGCACTGCCATATTGATGAATACTTTGACTTTCTTGATTGCCTAAAGAATCCCAAGCTAAAGCTACTACTAAGCCATCACCAGCAACTGCTTTTAGGGTTCCATCATCTTGTGGTCTGCCATAGACAGCTCTAAGAGTATCTGGCCCACCTTGAATAGGAAGTGCTAGATCACCTCGAACTAGAAAGTTTACTTCTGACCAAAGCGGATCAACTCTATCAAATGATCCTTTAATCATATCAATACAGTTCTTAAACATTTCATCAGCATTTGGAGCAACTATTCTGCTCATAAATGAAATCCATTCTTCTTGAAGTACACAAACTCCAAGAGCAGCTGATCTATTGTTGTTATCTGTTTTAAGATCCCAAGCATTTAAAACGCTTTGTGCCTGTTTAAGTTCTTCATCTTCATATTCTTTTTCAAGAATATTTTTTAAATACTTTACAGATCTCGATTCTTTAGAATACTCATTATCAAATTTTGCATCTAGAAGATCTTTTTCATCAAACTTTTTATCATTATCAAAAATTTCAATGACTCTATATGCTCGATTTGTCATTTTAGTTTCTATTCCAAGGGTAGGAGAATAATCGCTACGTTTTAAGTTATCTGCAATTGCAGATGCTCTAAATGGATCTTGGTTTGCGCTTACAATCCATCCAGATTTTGGATTAACTAATAAAGGTATTTCATTAAAAGGAGTTATTTCATCCCAGATAAGTTCTGAATTGGTTCCATCAACAGGAAGCGCCCAATCATAAGCTTCATTTCTTATGGGCCCAGCCGTGTTATGCAGAAGCATGATGTTATCTTCTTTATCAGCATAAACTGCGTTAAAGGAAGTAATAGCACGCATTTTCATTGCCTCTAACCATTCTTCTTTATTTCGAGCTTTGTTCATAGCAAACCACTGATCAGCTTGACGAATTTCTTTCATGCCGGCGAACTTGAGAGAATAAGAACCCGAATCAGTTTCGAGAACTAAGCCATGTTTTGAAAATTTAGCTTCTCTATTAAAAGTCCATCTAATTGGTCCAAAGATTTTAACCGGCAACTTAATATTTTTAATATTAAAGTCTTCCCATTTACCATCTAGTAAATATTGATTTTCATTATCTGGATTAATCTTAAGCTTAAATGCATCTGTTAAATCTGGTCCATTTACCGTCATGCCCCAACCTAAATTTTGATTAAAACCAACAAAAACAAAAGGAGCTCCAGGAAATAATCCTCCCATCATGTTCCAGCCTTCATCACTTGAAATATGAGCTTCATACCAAGCAACTGGACCATCTAAAGGTTGATGGGAATTAATAATAAGTCTAGTTTTTCCATCAGTTGTTTTATTTGAATTCAAAGCAAAAGCATTTGAGCCTGCTACCAAGCTTGCAACTTGTAATGACTCGCCACCTTTATCTAGCTCTGCTGCACTTACCTCTTTGGGAGTATCCATTAAATCTTTAATGGCTCCATCTATTCCTGAAAAAAACAAACCTTGAATTGCAAAACTTGAAACTAAATCAATCTCGTTAACTGGATAATAGTCTTTAATATTTCGATCAAGGTTTAAAGACATCCAATAATTTAATCCTGCAACAAAGCCTTTTAATACTGCTTGAACTTCCTGTGATAAATCTTCTTCGTATCTTTCTTCTACCAACTCTCTAATGCCTAGAGCTTTAATTAAATAGTCTGTTACAGCTCCGTCACGACCATTTTTTAAACCAGAGCCGGCCCTTGCTAAATCTATTGTGGTAAGAATGTTGGTTATATCGTCATCGGCCTGTGCATAGGCTAGCCCAAAAGCTGCATCTGCATCTGTGGCACCATGAACATGGGGAACACCAAATATATCTCTTGTTATTGTTGCGCTATATTGAGGATTAATCTCGCTAGAGATTAGATTTATATTAAAACCACATAATAAAAATATTGCTAAAGCATATTTAATATTTAACTGCATTTTTCTTCCTTATATAACCTGGCGTTTTTATAACATTGGATATGCCAGAATTTATATAAGTATAAACCTTAGAGTATATCTATGGATAGAAGAGCATTAAGTTCTTTTAAGGCGTCTTGAGGATTAGTTACTTTAATAGTATGCATGCCTAATGCTTTTGCTGGCTTAAGATTAATACCCAGATCATCAAGAAAAACAGCCTCTTCAGGATTTATTCCAGCTCTGTCTAGAGCTAAATGATAAAAAGCGGGATCAGGTTTTCGAACATTTTGTTCACTGGATGCAATAACAAAATCAAATAAGGCCATGACTTCTTCATTCTTACCTGCAATAGAGACATTTTGATCACTTAATTGGGTTTCAGGAGACACAATATTATTAGTAAGGCATGCTTGAATTAAATTGCCTTTGATCAATTGAAGGGCTTGTATCATTTCAGGTCTAAGCTGACCTTGAAGCAAGCTAATGACATCTATACCAGGAATTGGATTTCCAAGATTAGTGCTTTCAGTTAAAAATAAATCATCAAATTCTCTTAGATCGATTTCATTTCGCTCAAGCTTAGCCCAGGCATTGGTATCTGGATTAGTAGAATTAACCCTTCTTATAAAATCTTTTTCAAGATTATTTTTTTCTTCGTAAAGATTAAAAGAGTCAAAAGGACTCGTAGTTATAACGCCGCCAAAATCCCAAAAAACTGCTTTAATAGATTGCATATATTTAAATAGAGGTTCTCTTTTGTTGTTTATAGTTTTAAAGCGACTTCTATCTTTGCTTCTATCATTTTTAGACTTTCTTTACTCGCTTTAATATCTAAGAGTATTTTATCTTTATGAGCTTGCAGCATGCTAAGAATGCGCTCAGCATTTTCTTCTGGATTGATTAAGGCAAGTGTACTCATCTCTTTAATTTGATCTAAAGGCATACCTGTTTTTGTTAAGCACTTGATAAAGGTTAGTGCTCCTATATCAGTTTGCTTATATATTCTGTGCCCCTTTTCATCTTTCTTTATGGCAAGCAATTCAATCTTTTCATAATAACGTAGGGTATGTTTGGTTAATCCTGTCTCTTTTGAGATTTCTGAAATGTTGTACATATTTATTTCACTAGCCCCATGGACACTAACTGTTTTGTAGCCTCTATTGCTGAGTCTTCAGCAGAAACATACTCCCAATCAAATAAATTCTTAGCTTTAGACTTATCAGTTGTAACCTTTTTGCCAAGGTTGCCTACAACACCACTTAATTCTTTGATGAAAAGCGCCATTACTTTTACCATGAAATTAGGCATTTCTCTCTTAGGCGCTTTCTTAAAACCAGCATTATTAAGAGCTCTGCTCATTTCAACAAAAAACATTTCCTTCTCACTGACTATAATTCTTTCGCCATTCGTTTTTTCAGATTTCATAGAAAATATATGCGCCTTAGCTACATCTCTAACATCAATAAATCCCATATGTGTTCTAGGACATGCTGGCATAGAACCTCCAGCTAGCTTTACCAAAAGCTCATTAGAAGTTCCAATATCACTAGTTAGCATTGGCCCTGTTACTGCAACTGGATTAATGACGGTAAGTTCAAACTTATCTTCAGCAGATAACTCATTTACAAAATCCCATGCAGCCTTTTCAGCAAGAGTTTTACTTTTTGCGTAAGGAGTTATGCCTGGGCCAGTATCTGACCAGTCATTTTCATCATAAACTTTCTCCTCTTTATGGCCATATGCTACTGCTGCGACTGAAGATGTAAGAACAACTTTTTTAACCTTATTATTTTTACACGCATTGAGAACTCTTAAGGTTCCCTCCACTGCAGGTTTGATTAAAACGTTTTCATCACTAGGAACTTCTAAGATAAAAGGCGATGCTACATGTAAAACATAATCACATCCGGATACGGCTTCATTCCAACCCTCATCCTTTAATAAGTCCGCCATAACCACTTCAAGGTTATCTGCATTTGATGAGTTCTTTGTCATTGAATCTACAATCTCTTGCTTTTTAGACTCTGATCTCGCGGTGCATCTGACGTCATAACCCTGATCTAATAATTGTTGAATGCAATGCAATCCTATAAAACCCGAACCACCCGTTACTAAAACCTTTTCCATTTTTAAACTCCTGTAATTTAATGTTAACCAGCAATTTTCTTGAACATATTTCCAGTAAAGTTTAAGACACTTTTTCTAGTCATAAATTTTGTTAGGTTGAATAACAATCTATTATTTCTGCCACAAAGAATAAACTGCTTATTTTTTTTAAATGCCGCCAAGCCTTCAATAGCAACTTCTTTTGAAGTTTGCATGCCAATAGTTGATCCAGTCCGTTTTTCATTTCTACGAGTTAATTTTTCAGATTTTTCAGTTGCAACTCTAGCAAATTCTGATTCAGTTCCTCCTGGTAGGAGAGCCATGACCTGAATGCCCATGGATTGATATTCATATCGAATCGCCTCTGAGAACATTAATACATATGCTTTAGATGATGAGTAAATGCCTGCATATGGGATTGGTGATAAAGAGGCCATTGAGCCCACATTAATGATTCCTCCTCCGCCTTTAGAAATCATATCTGGGATACACAAATGACAAAGATCGGTTAAAGCAACAATATTTAATTGGATCATGCTTGCATAATCATCTCTACCAATACTTGTAAGTTCTCCCCATCTTCCATAACCAGCATTGTTTATTAAAAGATCTATATCCAGTCCAGTAGATTTTATTTCATTAAAAAGCTCTTCTGCAGCTCCAATTATGGATAAATCTTTTATAAAAACATGGGCTTCACTTCCTGAGGATTTTAGATCATTTGCCAACATATGGAGTTTGTCTTCTGATCTAGCTGTTGCTGTCAAAATAAGTTTGCTGCCTTTTTTGGCAAGCTCTTTGGCTAAGGCATAGCCTATGCCTGTTGATGCGCCAGTTACTAGAACTGTTTTTTTATCATATATATACATATTTACTCCGCTTAATTGCACAAAATTATACTAGTTAGAGTTTACTCTAAGTCAAACCTTTTTAATATAAAGTACGATGATTAATAGCACTTTTGCTAGATTCTCGTATAATCGTTTCTTTTCTTGGTAACACCCCAATTATGTCTATAGAGAAGTTAAGAAATATAGCTATTATCGCTCACGTCGATCACGGGAAAACTACGCTTGTAGATAAGCTACTCCAACAATCAGGAACTCTTGATAGAAAAAATATGGATTCAGAAAGAATCATGGATTCTAATGATCAAGAAAAGGAAAGAGGTATTACCATTACCGCAAAAAATACATCTATTCTTTGGAATGACCATTTAATTAATATTGTAGATACTCCCGGCCATGCTGATTTTGGTGGAGAGGTAGAAAGAGCTCTTTCAATGGTTGATTCGGTTCTGCTGTTAGTTGATGCAGTAGATGGCCCAATGCCACAAACTAGATTTGTTACTCAAAAAGCATTTGAAAAAGGCCTGAAGCCAATAGTAGTTATTAATAAAGTTGATAGAGATGATGCAAGGCCTCACTGGGTTTTAGACCAAGTATTTGATTTATTTGATCGTCTTGGTGCTACAGATGAACAATTAGACTTTCCTGTTATATACGCATCAGCTTTAGAAGGCATATCTGGATTAGAGCCAGATCAAATGACAACAGACATGACTCCGTTACTAAAAATGATTTTAGAAAAAGTTTCTGCACCTGAAGTTAATATTGATGGTCCTCTTCAGCTTCAAATAAGTGCACTAGATAGTAATAGCTATGTTGGTGTAATTGGAATTGGAAGGATAAAAAGAGGTGTGGTTAAACCAAATGATCAAGTTGTAGTTGTAGATAGAGAAGGTAAAACAAGAAAAGCAAAGGTTCTTCAAGTGATGGGATATGAAGGCTTAGACAGAGTTGAAGTTTCAGCAGCTCAAGCCGGCTCAATCGTTTGTATTACAGGTATAGATAAATTAAATATCTCAGACACTATATGTCATCCAGAAGATGTTAAGGCATTGCCCGCACTTTCTGTAGATGAACCAACTGTTCGCATGACATTTCAAGTAAATGACTCTCCTTTTGCAGGACTTGAGGGTAAATTTGTAACTTCAAGAAATATCAAAGAAAGACTTGAGAAAGAGCTTATTTCTAATGTCGCACTTAGAGTAGAACCGGGAAATAGTCCTGATAAATTTATTGTATCTGGCAGGGGTGAACTTCACCTTTCTGTTCTTATAGAAACTATGCGAAGAGAGGGTTTTGAATTAGCTATAGCAAAACCTCAAGTCATTCAAAAGGAAGTTGATGGAGAAATTCATGAGCCTTATGAAATGATAGTTATTGATGTTGAGGAACAACATCAAGGTGCAATCATGGAAGAATTTGGTCCAAGAAAAGCTGAGTTAAAGACATTAGAGCCTGACGGAAAAGGAAGAGTTAAATTAGAATTTATCGCACCTTCAAGAGGAATTATTGGTTTTAGATCGCATTTCCTAACTATTACGAGTGGAACTGGAATTATGACCAGTGTTTTTGATCATTATGGTCCTGTAAAAGCAGGTGAGTTGGCGAAGAGAAATAATGGTGTCATGTATTCAATGATGGCTGGCAAAACCTTAGCTTATTCTTTATTTACATTACAAAACAGAGGTAGGCTTTTTGTTGGGCATGCGCTTGATATTTATATAGGACAAATTGTTGGTCTTCATTCAAGAAGCAATGATCTTCCAGTAAACCCAACTAAAGCAAAACAGCTAACTAATATTAGAGCGGCTGGTACAGATGAAAATCTAATTCTGGTGCCTCATATTGTTCATACTTTAGAACAAGCTTTAGAATTTATTGAAGAAGATGAGTTAGTTGAAGTAACGCCTCTATCTATAAGAATGCGGAAAAAACCTAACTAAGATTCTTTGCCTTAAATGCTTTTCTTAAAGCAATACAAGAATTTAGTAACCAATATAAATTAGCGAAAACAAACACGTAGAGTCCTGCGTAGACCTGAACAACAATAGCTAAAAAGCTTCCTGTAGTCATCGCACTTCTCATAATATCCATCCCACTATTATATTCAATATTATCAACCAACCACATAAGAGGTTAGTCCCTACGATAAATATTCGCACCCTTGCGATATCATGTTCACGTCTCTTATCATACCCATCTTGCTCGCCAAAGGAACCAAGTGCATGGGTGATAACCTTAAGATTAATTCTCATCTCCGTATGTCCTTTATATTCTCTTATTTACTTTTTTAGAGATCATAAGTGGTGCAGCTAAAACTGTTCCAAAAAATACACTTCCAATCTGTAAAATGGTTAAAGAATCCACCATGTCTCCTAAAAAAAGAAAATCATTATCTGCTGATTTTTATAAATGTAAATACATTTTTAAATTATTTTTTTATTGCTAAAAAAAGTTAATTTTTGAAAAAAAATTCTATAGGGATGATAATGATTTAATGACAGACTATTCATCTCATATTGGCATTATTGGTGGCGGTATTGCTGGGCTTACTGCTGGCTGCGCCTTGCGTCTTCAGGGTATAGAAACTGTAGTTTTTGAAAGAGCTCATGAGATTAGTGAATATGGTGCAGGTATATCAATTTCTCCAAATGCTCTTAGGCTTTTAAAAAAGCTTGATATAAAAGATGAATTGATAAAAAGCTCTTTTATTCCCAAAAGTGCTGTTTTTAATCACTTAAATAAAAAGCTTCGAGATATTCATACGGAGGTAGTTACCTCGAGTAGGCAAAAGCTAATTCAAGTTATCTATAACAAATATATTGAACTTGGTGGGGAAGTAATATTTGAGCATGAATATGTAAATTTAAATCAAGATACCTGCGAAATATCATTTAATAATGGTCATAGTTATGTTGTAAAACATATTCTTGCTTGCGACGGGATTAGGTCTTCTATCAGGCAGCAATATTTTTCTTCTTCCGGTGAGCCAGTTTATAGTGGCTATAGTGCTTGGCGCGGTATTGGTCTTTCGAGTTCAAAACAGGTTCAATTTTATTTTGGTCCAGGCTCTCATATTGTTAGCTACCCAATTGATGATGAGGGCCGCACCAGTTTTGTTGGTGTTATAAAAACAAAAGAAAGTGCAGGTGACTCTTGGAAAATGAAGGGCTCAAAAGCAGATCTTTTAGAAGATTTTAAGAATTATGATGAAAATGTTTTTTCAATCCTTGATTCTACTGCTGACATATATAAATGGGATATCTATGTGAGGCCGCCATTAAAATCAATGTGCACAAAAAATATTACACTGCTTGGAGATGCTGCCCATCCCATGGTGCCCTTCTTGGGACAAGGGGGCTGCATGGCAATTGAAGATGCTTATACTTTTGCTGCCTTAGCAGGGAGATCAAGTAGTGACTATAAAAATACTCAAATTCTGTATCAAAAGATTCGTCTTAAGAGAAATAATAAAATACATGCGACATCAATGATGCAAGGGAAGCTAAATCATATAGAGAACTCTGTGCTAGTTTTCTTAAGGAACCTAATTCTTAAATATACCCCCATTATTTCAATTCGATTAAGAGGAATTTGGGATTACGATGTTGATGAGGAAATTAAGCAGCTCTAAAAATACAACTACTTTATTCTTACAAACATAGTCCTTATAAAAGCAAACGAGCTTTGAACCAAAAATAACATAAGACAGATTACATAAAAATTAGCTTTAGCCTTTATGTATCCAAGAATCATCAAGCCAGAGATCATAAAGATTGCAGACAATATAGCGGTCTGAAAGAGAAATATATGAATAGGGAAAAGTTTTTCATATCCCTCGTTTCTAAGACCAAGCATGCGTCTTGGAAAAATCAATAAACCCATGACGGATACTATGCAAATAACCCAGCTGACAATTGACCAGGATAGTTCTGGGTTTGAATCTGCATAAATTGCAAAAGGAAGTAAAGCGCAAAACATTGCAGAGAATGCAGAATAGGTTAATAACTGAATTCTAAAGTTATCAGGAGCGCTAAAGCCATCGGAAGTTCTGCTTAGGCCGATAAGTATTGCAGAAAATCCAACGATACCCAGTGCTACTTCTGCTATTACCTGTAATGCTTGAAAATTAGGTTCCATTATTCTCTCTCCTTAAATAAACAACACTATTGTATGAAAAATTATTAGTCCCGCATTCCTTAAACCCCATTTTTGTATGAAACTTTAGTGATGGATCATTTGCGGGTCTGGTATTAACCTCACATAAAACAGGTACATTAAGCTCGTGTGCCTCAACGAAAACAGAATCATAAATCATAGTTCCTAAACCTTGGTCTCTAAAGCCGTCTTTGATGGCAACTCGATCTACATATAAAAACTCATCAATACTTTCTTTAAAAAACTTATAATTTAAAGATTGATATTTAGCGCCTTCTTTAAAACAAATAATATATCCAACCAATTCGTTATTCAATTTAATAGCAAGGTTAAAACTGCTCATTCCTATAAGTTCAGATAATACTGATATATCTTCTAATGAGCCAACTTCGGGCACATTAGCTTGGTTAAGATCATAGATACTTTTTAGATCCTGATCATTAACATCAGATGAAAAGGGTTGAAGAATAAATTCAGACATTGGAAGATTACTTCTTTTCTAACAAGGACATGAAAAACATAGCAACCATAAATATAATTACATAGGGAGCATATTCAGCACTTGGAGTAATATCATTCGTGTATTTACCCACTTCTGCAATAGGTAGCAAATTTTTAAAATTAATCACTTAGTTTCAATATTTAATTGTCCAGCAAGTCCGGCACTTCTATGCTCTTCGCTCTTTTGATATTCAGAATTCATAATCATTTCTAACATAGCTTTCTTGCTTGGATATTCTGCTATGGCTACCCAATCCCATAGCTCCTCTACTTCACCTAGCATAAGCCTTTGAACCTCGCCAAAAAAACTAGATTTACCACCAACCTTTTCAAGATGCCCTTGAATTTCAGCTACATAGATTTCATACGCTTCTTTGCCTGAAAGAGCTGTTTCTCTTCCATCTGCATATTCTGCTTTATCCTTAAATTTCAATAGATTGACCATTTTTATTGGGGTTTCTGTATCTCCCTCTAAGAATCCTGCCATCTGCTCTTCATTTGGTATTAGTGCATTTTTTACTTCCATAACTACTTCCTCTAATTCTTATTTCATTTCTATAGCTTTTATAAAAGCAGGTCTTGCTTGAATTTTTGCAACATATGCTTTTATATTTTCCATTTCTTCACTAACACACCCCATCATATTAGCCATAAAGCATGAATGGCCTAGCATTACATCAGCTGCAGAAAAATCTCCAATTAAATAATCTTTTCCAGCAAGAACTTCATTAACTGGAGCTAAAGATTTTGATAATAATTTTTGTGCTTGTATCAAGACATTCTCATCTCTGCGATCAGGAGGTAATAAAATAGTTTGTACTACTATTTGATTCATAGGTGGCATCACCATGCCTTCACAATAGTGATACCACTGCAGATACTCAGGGAATTCTGGGGCATTTACATCTGGTTTTAAACCGCCATTTTTATGCCTTGCTAGAACGTATTCAATAATAGCTCCTGATTCAAAGATAGAAACATCTCCGTCTTCTAAAACTGGAACTCTTCCAAGGGCATGTCTTGATCTATGCTCCTCTGACTTTAATCCTTCTTTTGTAAAAGGCATGATATTAACTTCATACTCAAGCCCTAATTCTTCTAATAGCCAAACTATTCGTCCAGCTCTAGTATTTGCAACGAAATGAACTTTCAACATGGTGTACTCCTAGGTTTGAAGATTCTTTCGAGCTCTATCTGCAAACTCTTTCATCTTCTTGTCATCATCTAAAATATTATCTATTGAAACCGGGACTTTGATTCCCTCTAGCATGCCTGGCTGCTTGTACATTGCATCATTCCATCTTGCTAAATTATCTAAGCCATCAACTGATATCCCTGACCACTTATGGGTTCTTGTCCAACACCAATTTGCTATATCTGCAATCGAGTAATCGTCTGCTAACCATTCACTTTTTGCTAACTGAGTATCTAGTACTTCGAACAATCTTCTGCCTTCATTTTGATAACGATCAATTGCGGGCTGAATCTTCTCAGGAAAGTATCTAAAGAAAACATTGGCTTGCCCCATCATTGGGCCGATTCCTCCCATTTGAAACATTAACCATTGAATAACTTTAGCCCTGCCTTTGCTATCTGAAGGTATAAGCATTCCTGATTTCTCAGCAAGATAAATCATAATAGCTCCCGACTCAAAGATTGCGAGATCCTCATTATCTCTATCCACAATAGCTGGGATTCTTCCATTTGCACTAATGGCTAAAAATTCTGGTTTCTTTTGATCTCCCTCACCTAGGTTAATTAAATGAGCCTTATAATCTAATTTCATGGCTTCCAAGGCGCAAGATACTTTGTATCCATTGGGAGTTGGTGAAGTGTATAAATCTATCATGCTATTCCTTAATAAAATTAATCAATGTTTGTGAAAGTTCTTTGGGCTTAGTCCACTGATAAAAGTGACCGCCCCCAATATGATCTGCGCTTATTGCATTTGGAGCCATTTTTAGAACATCGTTTTCTAATCCATTGGTTACTGGATCATTTCCAGCAAAAATGCTCAAGAAAGGTTTATCGTAATCTTTAAAAAATGCCCGTGCTTTTTTCTGCGCTTCCAAAGAAGCATCAGGAATAATTGGAACATGGCTAGGCATTGCTCTTGTTCCCATCTTAAATGAGGCATCAGGAAATGGTGCATCAAAGGCTTTTGATAGCTCTGTATAAAAAGGTGACGAATTTGTTATTCCAAGCTTATAAAATAAATAATTAATAGCCTTTTTGTAAGGAGGTAGTTTTTCAATCATCATTGAGGAAATAAAACCTGTCGGTAAATTGGCTGTCTCCCAGCAAAACTTTTGCCAATACATAAACTTTAAAGCTGGATGATCTTCTCTATTATCCATTTTGCTTATCTCTTTTCCCATGGATAATGGAGTGAGTTTAATTTTTTTATTATTTCTAAATGCTCCAACTTTATCTATAACGTCTTGTGGAACATCTGGGTTATAAGGAAGACCCGTATTACCGATAGAAACTTTTATAAAATGTTCAGGCCGAGCTGCAACTAACCTTAGGCCTATTAAGCCGCCCCAATCTTGCCCAAAAAAAGTTAAATTCCTAAAATCATTTTTCTCGAGCCACTCGACCATCCAGTCAACTTGATTTTGATAACTATAATCTTCTCTTGCTGCTGGTTTGTCTGATTTACCATAGCCTGGCAGATCAGGTGCAATAACTCTGATGCCGGCTGCTGTTAAAAAGGGAATCATTTTGGCATAAAGATAGCTCCAAACTGGCTGTCCATGCATTGCTAATAAAATAGGACCATCTCTTGGACCCTCATCAATATGATGAATTCTTAATTCTGTTCCGTCTTGGGTTGTAATATTTGTATAAACAGCTTTGTAAGGATAGTCCTTGAGATCATTGAACTGGGAATCAGGAGTTCTGAGGATTTTCATCTAGCTAGATTAATCTGCTAGCTAACAGAGCAGGTCATATCTTGACCACAGCATAATGGAGATTTAATTTTTCCGTGCTCATTAGGGCACTCAGATATCTGAACTGAAGTTCCGTCATCTAAATCTAACATTCCATTTACTAAGGGAGCGTCGCAGGCTCCACATGATGCATTAACCGACATTCCGCATTGATTACATGAATAAGTTGCCATTTATGTTCCTCTTAAAATTCTATTTATCATAACAATAAATAAAGATATTCATATTATAATATATGAAATGGCATATTCAATGCCACACGAGGGGAATATAAGATGTCTAAAGTTTCTGGCTATTGCGATCCAGCATTTACAAAAATAGGAAATGTGTTTACCAAGGCTATTGAATCGGAATATGAGCTAGGCGCTTCTCTTGCGATTGAATATAAAGGCAAGACAGTCTTAAACATGTTTGGTGGTCATAAAGATATTAAAAGAACTAAGCCCTGGGAAGAAGATACTATTGTAAATGTATTTTCAGTAACCAAAGGCATTGCTGCAACTTGTATCGCTAAGCTTATTGATGAAGGCAAGCTTGATGTTAATAACAAGGTCTCATTTTACTGGCCTGAATATGGCTGCAACGGAAAAGAAAATACTAAAGTAAGTGATTTGTTATGTCATAGATCTGCAATGTTTGGTTTCCAAGAAGGAATGCCTTCTGGTTCATGGCAAAATTGGGAAGCATTTACCAAGGCGCTTGCATCACAAAAACCTTTTAAAGAACCAGGAACATCACAAGGCTACCATGCGCTTACTTTCGGCTGGCTTGTAGGAGAAATTGTTCGCAGAGTTGATGGAAGGCATGTTGGGCAATATTTTAAAGAAGAGATTGCGGAACCTTTAGGAATTGATTTTCAGATTGGTCTTAGTGAAACTGACTTTGACAGGTGTGCAGACATGATCATGCTTCCTGATAGCGGGAAAGGAAATCCTATTGATTATATAAAGTATGTACCAAATTTTATTTTACCTAAACGATTTTGGAATATGAAAGAGGCGGTCAAAGGTGGTGATTTTAAAGTAGCATTTGAACCAAGAGACGAGGATGCTGAGGGTTATCATAATTCTGCTGATTGGCGCATGGCTCAAGTCCCTTCAGCTAATGGTCATGGAACTGCTCATAGTCTTGCAAAGCTTTTTGGAATTCTAAGCAATGGTTGTCAAAGAGATGGTCAAATTATAATGAAACCTGAGACGTTAGCTTATGCGACAACACCACTTTCTTCTGGGCCAGATTCAGTTTTATTTGGTTCTAATATTACATTTGGTCTGGGTTATGAATTAGGGAAAAACTCTATGCCAGTTGGAAACTTTGCTCCGACATTCAAGGGTGCAATGTTTGGCCATGCCGGTGTTGGTGGGGCTGTTGCCTTTGGTGATGTTGAAAATCAATTAGGTTTTGGTTTTGTATGTAATCAGATGCATGAAGTTAAAAATTTATATAAAACTGTTAATGAAATAATGGATGCTTTATTTTCTGAACTCGAAAATAGTTAGTTAATATTGACTTAGACTTAGCTCTAAGCAATATAATTATTAAAAATAAGAAACAATAGGAGACTCTTATGCCAGAAATGTCACCCTTTGGATGGTTCCATACAATTATGGGAATAGCTGCTTTGTTAAGTGGCGCCTACTCAATAATTAAATATAAAATTCTTGAATCTAAGAATAACTCTGCAAAAATTTTTTTACTAACAACAGTCATAACCTCTGTATCCGCTCTGATGATATATAAGCAAGGTAGTTTTGGTGTCGCCCATATGCTTGCAGTAGTAGCCTTAGTAGCCGTAGCTGGGGGCATGATGATGGAAAAGAGATTAATTTTTGGTTGGCTGTGTCCCTACTTTCAAGCAATAAGCTATTCTGCTCTTTTCCTATTTCATATGATTCCAGCAATTACAGATGGATTAAGGCGTCTTCCTGTTAACGATCCAATTGCTAAAAGCTTTGAAGACCCATTGATACTAGGATTTTATGTAGCATTTCTGGCTGCATATATAATTGGTGTTTTTGCACAGATGGTATGGATAAAGAAAAATAAAATAGTTTAAAGGAGTTCAAAATGTTTGAAGTATATCAACCGGTCTTATTAGGTTTATGGTTAACGCTGAGCATAATTATTATTCAAGCCATGGTTCTTGTAAGGGCTCATAGAAGCGAAAAAGGTTATAAAGTTGGAGTTATAGATCCCGCTTTAGGCCAAGCTTCTTTTTTCTTTAGAGCTCATAGAACATTTTGGAATTCGCTAGAAAATATCATCCCACTTTTTGGCATGGCTATTCTTGCGATGATGGCTGGCTACAGCCCACATAAATTATCAGTCGTGGTCTGGATTTATGCTGTAGTTAGAATTATTCATATGGTAATTTATTACAGAGTAGCAACTGATAAAAATCCAAGTCTTAGAAGTATCTTTTGGGTAATAGGCCTATTTACCAATATTTATTTAATGGTAGATTTGGGAATTCATTTATTAGGCTAATCTAAATTAACAAATTCGCCCGCATGATAATGTAGGTTTATTTGTGATTGAATTTTTTCTTGTTCTAAGGGTTTTATTAAAAGGAACTTACTAATAAAGCCTGTGGTTTTTTCAGGATTTGAGCCAGTGATAAATAATTCTTTAGCGCCAAGAATATTACATGCTCGCAATGTTCTTTTGTAATCCATCCCCAATCTAAGGAACCCAAAGAGCTTGACCTCTTCAGCTAAAAGAATAGCTATGTCAGCTTTTAATAATTTCGTACTAGATATAAATTATAGTCAAAATAGTTAATTAGTCCTGAAGATATCATTTTTTTTTAATCACGTTAAAATAGGTTTATTCAATATAGTTAAGGAGCTTAATTGAGCTATAGAAAATCTAAATTATTGGTCAATATTCCTGAGCGCTTTTTGGCGCAAAGAAATAGATTGTTATCTTATGTAGGCACTGGCCTACTTTCAGTTACAGGCTGGAAAGTCACTGGACAAATACCTGACATGAAGAAGCTTTTAGTTATTCTTGCGCCCCATACTTCTAACTGGGATTTTGTTTATGGCATGGCAATGGTGCTTAGCCTTAAGATAAAAATTTATTGGCTTGGCAAACACTCTATATTTAAAAAAGGTGTTACTCGTTTACTAAAAAGTTTAGGTGGTATTCCTGTCAACCGTAATGATTCTAAAAATATTATTAACGATGTTCTAGATATTGCTAATCGTGAGGGGGGTATTCTTATAGGCCTTTCTCCAGAAGGTACTAGAAAAAAAGCTGAAAAATGGAAATCTGGATTTCTAAGAATAGCGCAATCAATGGAGTGTCCAATCCTTTTAGTTGCTATAGATTATCCTTCTAAAGAAATTAGCTTTAGAGAACTCTTCTACCCAACGGGAGACAATCAAAGAGATATTGAATATCTCAAAAAATACTACAAAGACTTTATGGGAAAAATACCAGAGCACTTCTAGTATTAAGTTTTAATCTTATTTAGGAATTCCTGTTTTGAGTATTATGTTTTGAGTAGTAGGCCCCTTCACTTCAAATTTAGCCTGTTCAAAAGATGGAGCTGCCATTCTTCCCATAACATTATTAGAAAATCCATATTGTTCTTTTGGGATTCCAAGAAAGTTTTTATCCATTTTTCCATTCCCATTTAAATCAACAAAGACTGCTATAGCATATTCACCATGCGGCAACATTCCATCTATGCCTGATAAATTTAGGTCTATTTCCCCTGCATCATTAAAGCATGACTCTTCTTCAGACTCGTTTTCAACTGAACTCTCAAATCCTGCTGCATTTTTGCATATGGTTAAACGCAGAACTCCTGGTTTATCTAAATTTAAAATATTTAGAGTTAGATTTGATTCTTCAGCTGAAGCTTTAGGTATAAATACCAAGCAAGTGAAAACAAGAGTTAAAAATACTGCATTATTCTTGGTTAATTTTTTAAATATTTGAGAAATCATTGAGGAATTCTATACATAGCGCATATTTTATTGCCAGATGGATCAACCAAATAGGCTAGGTATAGCTGAACACCGCCGCCCTCTCTGATTCCAGGGGAGTCACACAATTCAGGCGTTTTAGAGCCTGCTGCAATTCCTGCTGCATGCCATGCATCAATCATTTCTGTACTAGATGCATTAAAACCTATAGTGCTCCCATTTCCATGCGTGGCTACCTCGCCATTAATGGGCTGTGAAATTAAAAAGCTATTACCCCTATTAACAAAATACACATATCTGGTATGACCATCGTGATTCATTGATAGCTTGCCTGCCTGGGCACCAAGTGCTGGCATAGTTTTATCATAAAATATTCTAGATTCTTCAATATCATTCGCTCCAAGCATTACGTGACTAAACATTTATCTCTCCTATTTTTTGTATGTCTATTATGTGTCTCAATTCTTACAAAATAAAGCTATATCCTTTGCTGGTATTTCTAGCTGCCAATTATTCTGTTCTGCAATTACCTCAAAAGTCTTTTGTGAATAAAAAACAACATGGGTTGGATCCCTTCTGTAATACCAATTTTCAAAAAGCTTATCTTCAGTTAAAAAAGTAGTCATTACGCCAAGCCACGCATCTGGTAGTAAAAGTGCATCAAAGGTTTTAAATTCTTTATTTGGATTAAAAAAATGCTCTGCTGTTTCTGTGCAGGTTATAAAGTTATATTTTTTAGAAAAGATCTCTTTGTTGGGATAAAAGAATGGGTCATAGAGATCCATGTCGTACCCTTTTGCTTTGAGCATCTCTGCTAATGCAGGCCCGTGACCACAACCAAAATCAAGACCTCTGTCATCAGATTTTAATTTTGCCATCAAAGGTTCTGATAGTTTGGATAAAAATTTAAGATAGGCTGGATCGCCTATTTCATTGTGATGCTCTAAATATCTTCCCTTCTCAGCATCTTCATCTATAAAAAAAGCTTGGTCTAAAAATTTCACTGAACAATGTGAGCATTGCCAGTAAGTTTTTCTGTCTTTTGTGATAAAGGAGCTTACCAATTCGCTTTTGCAAACAATGCAGGGCATTTTTTGTGTCCTTATTTTGTTATTGAAGGTTTATATTTTGATGATTTTAGACGAGCCTTAATAAAGAGCATCAGTCCTATGATTGATATCGGTAAAAGAACTCTTAATGGATAGATAAAAAATTCATATAAATCTGGATTAAATTCAGAGAATATAATCATGAGTAAAGATACTCCTGATATTAAATAAAAGAATGCAAACACTACATCAATAGTTGTCATTGATAGGGGTTGAGGTCTTTCTGTGGAGAAGTATAGCGCTATGCTCGATAAGAAAGCTGTAGTTAGATAACCAAGTGCTGTACTAGATTCTGAAGTTGGTAGATACAAGGTGTAATAGACAAGTACAAATAAGAAAGATAGAGGTATTCCTATTTTTAGTAAAGTCATTGAACTTGCTCTTTGTAATTCCCAGCCTATTCTAACTTCTTCATTAATTTTGGGTATGCGCGCAAGATCTTCTGATAAAGCTACCCAAGATTTCTTCCTATTCACCCCACACTTGGCATTTACAAGACTCCAGCCATCTATATTAAATTCTCTATCAAGATATTGTTGAGGTACAGGTTGAATGATCAGTCCATTATCTGTTGAGGATAGGCTTATATATAAAAATTGATGATCAAACGGATAATTGCTACCCATGGCTTTAAAATCAAAATTGGCAGTTATTAAATATCTAGATGAGTATGAATTAATATTCTTATGTGCCTCTAGTTCTTTTACTTCATATTTTGGATTAATAGAACTAAGATTATTAAATTGTATTGTTATTATCGGATTCTCTGATGGCGCAATAATGTCAAGATATAACTCAGCTCCAAAGGTGCCTTCCTCGATGGAGATATTTGTAATACGTAGGACATCAATATTAAAAGAAATGACTCCTGAAATTTTTTGGATGCTATCAACTATGGATAATTGATTTTTATAAAGAGTTTTAATAGGACTCTCTGAAGATTTATTAATTGGCTGTGAAAGCCTAACAAGTGCAGATGTTTTTAAAATATTCTGATTTTCATTAAAAGCAAAGTCTTTTGAAGTGCCCAAAAAAATATCTTTTGATCCATTAACTTTATTTAAGCATTCTATTACCTCGGATATAAAACTCTCAGGATCTTTATATTTAAGATCATTTTTATCTGATACATATTTAATCATTGAAGGAATTTCAAATTGACTAAAATTATTATTAAATTGTGCTCTGATGTTATCGGAACAATCTTCTTCAACATCTTCAAGAAAAGCTTCCATTGAAAGGTATATATCATAATTAGCAGCATCTTTGGCAAGGATAGTATTTGAGATATTTGTATAATCTAATTTAGATGAATCTGTTGTTAAGGTAATAAATCTATCCTTGTCAAAGTTTTTTAGAATATTAAAAAGGCTTGGTTTTAAAGAAAAAGGCATCGCTCCTAAATTAATCAAATCTGATGGAGTAGAGTTAGCTAGAAAATCTTTAATATCTTTTTTTAGTATCTCATTATCCTCATTAAGAGCTTTGCCGTGTGTAGTAAATAAAAATATATTATGCTCCATAAGCTCATCTTTGCGTTTATATAGAGCGCTTGATGGGCCCATATTGGAAATATGAAATACTTTCTCTTTATTAACTAATTTCCTTAGATCATTCATTTTTTCAACATATCCCTTACTGGGATCAGAAAAGGCATTTGACCTTAGATCAAAAAGATTAAGACTTTTAAAGTCTATATTTTTTGAAAGTGCGGTGGTGTTAAATAAGAGCGTAGTTTTTGAAGAAACTTTCTTTATGTTGTTAGTTTTTGTTTCGCCTATTGAAGCAAAAGCTCCAGGAGATGTTGCAAAAGTGAAATCATTCTTTTGCAATAAACCCTCATAATGCTCTTGGGCCTCTTGATCAGCTCCAGCCTTTATATGAGGAATATCTTCAAAGTATATTTTTACAGACTTACCTCCGATACCACCATCTGAATTGATTCTATTTTCTATAAGTTTAGATGTTTTTTTGCCTAAAGCTTGAGCCTGCTGGCCAGATTTGCTGGAAGCGGACCATAATAAAAACTTGATGGGCTTACTCATTCTTAGATATTATTTTCGTGGCGGCATTCCATGAACCATGGTTATCGACTTAGTGTCAGCACCTGCTCTGCGATATTCTGATAGGGCTTGATATTCTGGATCATTAAACCATGCATCTGCTGCAGCTTCTGAAGGAAATTGAAAAATAATCATTCGGCCTGATCTAGGCTCAGAACCTTCTAAATGTCTTGGATTGTCGTCAAAAGTAATGAAAGAGCCGCCATGTTTTTTTAAAATTGGAAAAAATCCTTTCTCATATTTTCTATACTCACTCAGATCTTCATGGGTCTCTAGATTAGCAATCATATAAACTGGTATGTCTGACATTGGATAGTCCTTAATCATTTAATTAAATATCTTATACCATTTTGCTATAGCTTGACCTATTTCAACAGGTGAGTCCTCTTGAATAAAGTGAAGCCCTTGAACAGTTACCTCTTGTTGATTTGGCCATGTTCTGCAAAATTCACGCTGTCGTCCGGTCAAGATTGAGCCTGGTTCTGCATTGATGAATAGTTTGGGCATCTGGCTGCTTGCCATAAATGCTCCGTATGCATTTACTAAGGCCACCACGTCTTCAGGCTCGCCTTCAATAGGAATCTGGCGTGGCCAATTTAATAAAGGTTGGCGGTCATCACTTTTTAAATGGGGTGCTCTATAAGCATTCATTTCTGCATCGGTAAGCTTGCGTATGATTGATGAGGGTAGAACTGCTTCTATAAACATGTTTCTATTAAGAATTAAGTCTTCTCCTTTATCAGAACGAAAACCTTTAAAAATTCCAACAGCACCTTCATGCCAGTCATCCCAGCTCATTGGTTTGACGATTGCTTCCATGTAAGCAACGCCTTTAACATCTGCAGAATGGCGCATAGCCCATAAAAAACCGATGCCGCTGCCCCAATCATGGATAACAAGGGTGACTTTTTTATCTGCTCCAATGGTCTTAAGCAAGCCTTCAACATAATTATAAGCAACCTCAAGGGAATATCTTTCTGGCCCCTCGCTGGCTGGTAATTTATCAGAGTCTCCTTGTCCTATAAGATCCGGAACAATAACTCTACCTAAATCAGTTAGCTCAGGGATAATATTGCGCCATAAAAAAGATGAGGTAGGGTTCCCATGAAGCAGAACTATAGGATCTCCAGAGCCGTCCTCCACATAAGCTATTTGCTTCCCAGCTACGCTAGCAAACTTTTTTTCGTACTGCATGATTTCGTTCATCATTATGTAACTCCTTCTTTAATTATAGGCCGCTTATTGTATTCATTAAACTTTCTTCTAGAGTGTGCCTAGATAAACATTCTCTTTGGGGTACGGCTCCCTCAGCAGGAGTAGCAACCCATATAGAGGCTGGCTGGTTAGTAGTTAATTCCCAAGTTGTTCCGCTTTCAAGGGAAATAAAAGTATATGAAATGTCTAGTTGAATATTAGTAGTGCTCTCATTAATTTCTTCAAATTCTATAAGCAGTTTGGCCTTTAAAGAGGATTCAAAAATCCTATCAATATAATCAACATATATTTCATTATTCATCATTCCACAATTTATATACAAGGAAGCTTCGGTGAGATTGATTTGAGCAATAATATTTTTGTTTTCTTTAGCCTGATTAAGAATCATAAAATCCTGGCTAACTAATGCAGATATATCGGACTGGGTAGATACAAGATCTTGATTAAGAGTAATGGAGAAATCTTGAAAGGGTTGTTCGACTGGTGCAAAGTATTGATTTTGCTTCAGCTCACCACAAGCTGTTAAAAATAACACTAAGACAATAGTTAGTTTTTTATTTAATGCAATTGTCATTTGGTTTAAGCGTTGCCATAAAAAACAACATCATAGCCCTGGTTTTCTAGACATATTTCTATATTTGAATATTCCCTATATTTGCCAGTTGCTTGAGTGGCCCAAATTGCACCTCCCCCTGCGAGGACAACCATAGAGCCCCCCAATACTGCTAGTGGACCAAAGAACCCACCGCCTGCAGTTGCTATTACATATAAACCGTTGGCCACAATAGTTGCTCCGACTCCTGTCCCAAGCTTATTAGTCAGATTAGCCTTGTCTTTTGAGGATAATATGCATTTGGATAAATCTTCATCAAAGCTTAATTGATTTACATTCTCAGCTTTTAATACATAAATAGGGGTGTTGATTATGTGAAAATAATTATCCTGGCTTGGGCTCTCTATTGCTGTATTTGAAATACACCCGCTTAATACAAGAAATGTCGAGAGGATATAAATCCTTTTAAGTTGTTTCATAACTTTCTACCCGCAATAAAATATCTTCAGGCAATATAAATGCTCCTCTTTCCAGATGCCATATTTGTGTAATCTGGCTGACTTTTAGTTTGCCATACAGGTGAGGAAATGCGCTCTGTCGTCTATCTTCTGGTTTTGTAGTTTCATATTTCAGTTTATCTTTTACAACTTCATAGTCTGGCTGCAGCAAAATTACTTTATCCTGATCGGAGAAATAAAAGGCTAGTGTTGCTGCCAGCTGTTGAGCCGTTGATAGGTGAATAAAACCATCTTTTGTATCTAAGTCTGTTTCTATAATACCGCTTTGAGAGGCTCTTTCCCATTCCTCCGGAGTAAGAATTTTATAAAATACTTTGTTCATTTGATATGCTCAATTAATAAAGTAGGTACGTTATGAGTATGCGATTTAATGGTTGCTACAAGCGTATTATCTTTTATTCCCTTCTGCACAGGGGTAACATCCACACCTTCACTAATAAGCCTCTGATAAGCATCTTCAATATTCTTAACTTCCCAGGCTAGTCCCCATAATTGATCATTTGCTGGCTGGTCATCCTTGCTTTCTATAACTTCTATGGTGGTTTTATTAAGCCTGAAAAAAAGCATTCTTTTTTTCCAATGCTCTATGGTTTTATCTAAAGCTAATCTTATTTTAAAAATATCTTGGTAAACCCTAATAAATCCATCTGCATCATTAGTATGTATCACCACGTGATCTAACTTACTTATAGACGAAGGCTTATGGTCTATCAAGGGTAGATCTCCATCAGTATGTTGAATAATAAATGAAAATAATCCTCTAGTTAGTTCTGGAGGTAAAAAGAGGTTTTTCCATTTTCTAATCTTTTGATCATTTAGGTTGTTTCCTTCTCCCTCAGACACATCCCCAATGCTAAAGCCTTCTACTTTTATAGAAGTAGAAGCCTCTTTAATGTTATCTGTTCCAAGAACTATTCCGGTCAAGCCTTCACCATTTGCTTCAAGGGCGTTGTTTACTAATGCAGCACCAAGGCCATCTCCATTAGCAGCCAAGAGTTCGAAGTAGGTATTTTGAAAATTGAATATTGAATTAATGGTGCCCAATTCTTTATGTTCGCCTCGCCAAGCTGAGGGCATACCAAATATTTTTGAGTAATCCTGTTCTGCTTTATCTAAATCTTTTACAGCGATGATTAAATGATCTAATGAACTAATCATTATATGTATCTCGTAAAAATTCAGAAATCTTCAGTCGAATAATTTGATCTTCGTCATCTGAAAAACCATAGTGGCCACCATTTTCAATCGTCAGCAATTGATGATTGTCTTTCAGCTTCTTGTCTAAAAGAATAGCTTGATCATATGGCACCCAGGAGTCCTTGGCTCCATGAATAGTTAATACTTTTGGTGAATTTAAGCTTATTAAGTTAATGGGTGATAAATTTTTTGATGCCTCCTCAGGATCTAAGTCTGAGGGTAGCCATGTTTTAACGTAATTTGAAAAAGAAAAGAATTTATTTTCATCAAGAAACTTTGAGGTTTTTTCAATTTCAGTTATGCCAAAAAGGTTTATGACTGCTTTAGGCCTTGTTGGTGTATTGCAAGAATGTTCAAGATTATATTTATTAGAAAATCCTACCATTAAAGCAAGATGCCCTCCTGCACTTGCACCAGATACAATAATGTCATTGATAGAGAGATTTTTTAAAGTTGCATCGTCAACAATTTTTTTATACGCACATATAACATCATTTACTCCATTTGGAGCTGTATCTTCACCAATTCTGTAACCTATCATGTAAACATTTAGATTTTCATGATCCGTAAAATGATTGTGAAACCTCTTAATCCATCTTTCTGAACGCTTATCCCCAAAAAGCCAGCCGCCCCCATGAATCCATATTAAAACTTTATCTGACGACCCTTCGTAAAAATCAATTTTTTGCTTTTCATGGTTTCCATATGAAATTTCACTTGGATTTAAGTTCTCTTCTGAGAATGCTATAAAAGGCATTAGTAGTAACAGGCTTAAAAGGTTTTTCATTAAATTGTAAAAATTAATACTATGTTGTGGTTAAAGGCTTTGTGTCTATCTTGTTGATTATGATGTAATAAAGTGGTGTCGTCATTAAGAGATAGACCAATATCTGAGCGCCAATCACTTCAAAAGTAATTGCGCCAAAAAGCATTAAATATGTATACATTTAAGTATTCTACAACAACAATCCTAACTATTTATTGACCGCAGGCATCTAAGTCTATAACCTGCATTCATCTGAACTTTCTCAAACCCTATTTAATTAAAAATGTCATTCAAAGAACTCGGCTTATCCGAACCAATACTAAAATCTCTAGAAGAGCTTCAGCACACAGAACCTTCTGAAATTCAACAACAAGCAATCCCAATTATTCTTGCTGGCAAGAATCTCATGGCTGCTGCACAAACAGGCACAGGTAAAACAGGAAGCTTTGTTCTTCCAATGATTGAAATGCTGCACGAACAAGCAAAGCCTTACAGTAAAAATATTCATGCTCTTGTGTTGACTCCAACTCGAGAACTTGCAGCCCAGGTAAGAGAAAGTGTTAATAGTTATGGCAAATTCACCTCTATCACCTCCACCGCTGTCTTTGGTGGGGCAAAAATATTCCCACAAAAAGCCAAGCTTAAAAAAGGGTTAGATGTTTTGGTTGCAACTCCAGGACGATTATTGGATTTAATTAATCAGAGAGCAGTCAAGTTAGACCAAGTAAAAATACTTGTATTAGATGAAGCCGATCATATGTTGGACATGGGTTTCATTGATGACATCAAAAAGATTATTGGTATGACCCCGTCTGTTAGACAAAATTTACTCTTTTCAGCGACCTTCTCTCCACAAATTAAAAAGCTAGCTCAGTCGCTGGGTGATGAGTTGGTAGAAATTAGTGCTCAATCGCCAAATACTACTGTCAGCAAGATCAAGCAGGTGGTTTATCATATTGATAAGAATAAAAAGAACGATTTACTAGCTCATATGATTAAAGACGAGCAGTGGAGCCAAGCATTGGTTTTTTCAAGAACCAAGCATGGGTGTGAAAAAATTGCTGCACATCTCAATGCAGCAGGAATTCAGGCAGGTACTATTCATGGAGACAAGACCCAGGGAGCAAGAACTAAAGCACTAAGAGAATTTAAAGAAAAGGCTGTACGAATCTTGGTTGCCACAGATGTTGCTGCTAGAGGAATTGATATTAGCAACCTACCTTTTGTAGTAAATTTTGATATGCCTACTTATCCGAATGATTACATTCATAGAATTGGTAGAACAGGTCGAGCTGGACAAGAAGGAACTGCTATCTCTCTCATGAGCGTTGATGAGCATAAGTTTTTACGAGGCATTGAAAGTCTGCTAAAAATTAAAATTGATCAAACCAGTCATGAAACTTTTAAACCAACCGAAAAGCCTTCAGGCGGCGGTGGTGATTCTAGATCAAGAAAGCCAAGGGGCAGAAAACCAGCCTTTTCAGGAAATAACCGAAGCTCAGATAGTAAATCTAGAAATAGTTTTTCAAAACCGGGCGGCAGTGGAGCCGGAAGACCAGGTGGCAATAGT
>CAJJAC010000002.1 GCA_905181955.1 SAR86 cluster bacterium SAR86B | reverse complement strand
TTAGAGTACTAAACCCTTTAAGAATGGGGGTTTGCGAGGAACACGCTCATTCCCACTCAATCGTTGCAGATTTACAAACCCTTATTGATAAAGGGCTACAAGCACGAAAATAAAAGTGTGTAACTTTCGTGTAACTCTTACCTTCTAGTCTCTTGTTACACAGTGTGTAACTTTATTTCATGACTTTAATTTTCCACCAAATAATAACGGGGGTTATCAATGCGGTTGGAAGAACCCACCATATCCACACAGGCTCAATATTAACATTCACAACTAAAACAGCGGTAATCACTGCAATGGTTCCACCCATCATATTGCCCAAGTGTCTTCCTATTCTTTCTTTTCCGATGGCTGTTTTGTTCTTATGACTCTTAAAATCACCGTAACCCAAAACAATAGCCAAAAACCCAAAAACTAAAAGAGGTATGTATTGAGAGTTGTTATTCATGAAGTAAATTGCAGCCAGTATCCACATCCCCACTCCGGATAAAAGCATCAAGCCCACAGCAATCCAATCCGAAGTAGTAGCTATACCTTTTCTGTTTCTAGCAAAGCGGATGCCTGCAAAAGCCAAATAGAAAGAAAAGAACGCTATTAAAAATAAAAAGATGTTGCTGGTGATAATCGACATTGGAATAGCTGTTAAGAAGATAGCAACCATGCACCAGAAATATGTTCTACCTGAAAGCACATGGAGTTTTTTGCCTTTCTCAGATGAAACTGCCATAGCAGCACAAAGCAGAGCAATGGTTCCAGCTAGGATATGTATTGGTAATAAAATTTGCATCGTTTCATTCCCACTCAATAGTTGCCCGATTTCGAACCCCTATAAACAAAGGGATACAGAGGTGCAAAAAAGAGTTTGTCATAAGTTTGTCACTACATTTCTTTGTTTTCAATCTCATATCCCTCATTTTAACCCATTTTGTGACAAGGTTTGTCAGGAAGTAAACAAGGTTTTTCCCACTTTGAACCTATAAACCGAAAGGATAACTATCATTTTGGTATGAAGACTAAATAAAAATGAGACCCATTTGTTCTACAGAACAAATATATTAACCAGTTAATTTTCGCATTAGTGATTCAAATATTCCTCGACTAAACCATCGCGACCAAAAAAATGCATATATAGTTCCTAAAATACAAAATATTAGTGCAGCAAAGAACGCTTGTGATGAAGTTTGGCTGCCAGTCAGTCCAAGAGCATCAACAAACCCTAAACCGACAACGATATGAAGGATGTATAAAGTAAGTGTTTGAGTCCCAGCAGGAGAGATTAAATGATAAACGTTACTATCTTTAAATCTCTCGGATGCCATTAGACAAAGACCAATAACAAGAGAAGCTGCGCCAGTAGCCGCTAAAACATAAAGTGGCATTGGTGGCATCGAATCAGTCATAACCAAAAACTGAAGTTCCGAATCAATAGGGATTAAATAGCTTGAGAGTATAAAACTCATAACTTCTGCAAATAGAATGGCAGTCAACCCCCATGCAATCATCTTAACCTGGACTTGTCTTTCTCTTAATGAAACGCGACTCAAAAGAATGCCAAACAAGAAAAATCCTAACCACGGTAAAATTGGATGGAATCCATTAAAAAAAAGATTGCGGATGAATCCGTCAATTGTCCAGAATCCAGAATAGGTAAGTTCTTCAAAATTCCAGCCTGCTTCATAGTTAAAAGAAAACAACATAGCAACAAAAACCACATTGAGGAACAAAATAACCCCAATCAACATTCGATTACTTAATGGGAGTAACAAAACACCAAAGAAGAAGTAGAAGGCATAGTAATGCAAAATATCTCCCACGAAAATAAGCATATTCAAAAGACCCAGAACAAGCAGGAATATTGATCTCTTTATAGTAATCTTGATTGACTGACTCATTCGTTTCAAACTAGAAAGGCCTAATCCAATACCCGCAAGAACTACAAATGTAGCAGAAGCACGCCCTTGTAGTAGTCCTATGAGATCACTAATGACCCCCTCATTGCTTTGAACTCCATGTGACATAGCAATATCAAAATTAACAATAACCATACCTATAAAAGCAAAGTATCGAGCAATATCTAAACCAATTAATCGAGTGCTCATAAGATTCATTTTATTACCGATCAATAGTCGCAGATTTACAGAGCCTTATAGACAAAGGGTTTGTGCTATTTGCAACTATTCCCACTCAATAGTGGCTGGAGGTTTGCTGGAAATATCGTAAACCACCCTACTCACATCCTCTATCTCATTAACAATCCTGTTTGAAACATGTTCTAAAAAATCATATGGAAGATGAGCCCATCTAGCTGTCATGAAATCAACGGTTTCCACTGCTCTTAATGCAATGACTTCAGCGTAACGTCTTTCATCACCTACTACACCGACAGATTTAACGGGAAGGTAGACAGCAAAAGCTTGACTAACCTTGTCATATAAATCGGCTTTAATAAGCTCTTGAATAAAAATGTAGTCTGCTTCTTGAAGAACTGCTGTTTTCTCTTTGGTTACTTCACCAAGAATTCTGACACCTAAACCAGGACCAGGAAAAGGATGGCGATAAAGCATTTCAGGAGCTAATCCTAATTCAACTCCCATTTTTCTAACCTCATCTTTAAAAAGATCTCTAAGAGGTTCTACTAGATCCATTTTCATTTCCTCTGGCAGTCCACCAACATTGTGATGAGACTTAATAACTCTAGCTTCTTTAGATTCAGATCCAGATGATTCAATGACATCAGGATAGATAGTTCCTTGAGCTAAAAAATGTACGTCTTTAATTTTTATAGCCTCAGCATCAAAGACATCAATAAAGGTTCTTCCAATAATCTTGCGCTTTTGTTCAGGATCTTCAACGCCTTTTAAGTGGCGTAAAAAAGCTTCTTCGCTGTCAGACTTAATAACATTAAGGTTCATATTTTCTTTGAAGGTTTGCATGACTTCAACTGCCTCACCTTTTCTTAATAAACCATTATCAACAAAGACACATACCAGCTTCTTACCAATAGCTTGATGTAATAAAGCTGCAGTAACTGATGAATCCACGCCACCAGATAAACCTAATAGGACTTTATTATCTCCAACTTTTTCTTTTATCTCTTCAATTCTTTGGCTAATAAGGTCATCCATCTTCCAATCATTGCGAGCATTGCAAACTTTAAAAATAAAGTTTTCTAAAATAACTTTTCCAGACTCTGTATGGGTAACTTCAGGATGAAATTGCAGGGCAAAGATAGGCTTAGAGTTATGTTGCATAGCAGCTATAGGCGCTGATGCTGTCGATGCTACTAAAGTAAAATCATCTGGAATATCTTGAACCTGATCTCCGTGACTCATCCAAACATTTAATGTTGTATCTAAATCTGAAAATAAAATGGAATCGGTTTTGATGGAAATTTCAGCATGTCCAAACTCTTTGTGTTCAGAAGAAATAACCTGACCACCCATTTGCTCTGCTAAGGTTTGCATGCCGTAACATATTCCTAGTAAGGGAATATTTAGATCAAAAGCTATTTGCGGTATTCTCGGGGTATGACTTTGAGTGACAGATTCAGGGCCACCAGAAAGAATAATACCTTTAGGATTTAAGGCTCTTATTTTTGCTTCATCAATGTCCCAAGGAAGAATTTCAGAATAAACATCGCTCTCTCTTATTCTTCTTGCTATAAGTTGAGTATATTGTGAGCCAAAGTCTAAAACTAGAATGGTATCTATTGTTTTATTTGCTAATGAAATTTTTGCTTTAGCATCCATAGTAAAAGTAGTTTAAGTGTTAACTTCTCTGATAATTAGGTGCTTCTTTTGTAATCATTACATCATGTACATGGCTTTCAGCCATACCTGCATTAGTAATTTCTACAAATTGGCTCTCATTTTGCATAAGCTTGATTGTCTTACAACCTACATAACCCATGCATTGACGAACTCCGCCAGTTAGCTGGTTTATAACATTCTCAACCCAGCCTTTATAAGGCACTCTACCTTCAATGCCTTCGGGTACTAATTTTTCACTATCAACATCTTCTTGAAAGTATCTATTAGTATCTTGTCTTTCAGACATAGCACCAAGAGATCCCATGCCTCTATAGGTTTTAAAGCTTCTACCTTGAAATAATTCAACTTCGCCTGGGGCTTCTTCTGTTCCTGCAAAAAGACTACCCAACATAACTGTATCGGCTCCAGCAGCTATAGCTTTGGAAACATCACCAGAATAACGAATACCACCATCAGCAATAATAGCTACATCACTGCCATTAAGCGCCTCTTTAATAGTCATAATGGCTGTTATTTGCGGAACTCCAATACCTGCAATAATTCTTGTAGTACAAATAGAACCAGGACCCATTCCAACTTTAACTGCATCTGCTCCAGCTTCTTTGAGAGCTAAAGCGCCTTCGGGAGTTGCAACATTGCCACCTATAACATCAATATTTTTATACTCTTGCTTAATTTTTTTAATAGTGTCCATTACATTTTTTGTATGACCATGAGCGCTGTCCACAACAAATATATCAACACCTGCTTCAACTAAAGCTTTAGCTCTCTCTAGCGTATCAGTCCCTGTTCCAAGCGCAGCGCCAACCATAAGCTGACCTTGAGAGTTTTTAGTTGCATTTGGATGTTCTGCTGATTTCTCTATATCTTTCATAGTAACTAGGCCTGTAAGTTGGCCAGATGTATCTATAACAAGAATTTTTTCAATTCTGTTCTCATACATTAATTTTTTTACTTCATCTTGAGATGTGCCTTCTGTTACGGTAATAAGCTTTTCTTTTGGAGTCATGATTGAGGATACTAGGGAATCCATATTATCGGCATATTTAAAATCTCTACCAGTAACAATCCCTTTAAGCTCGCCATCATCAACAACCGGCATGCCGGAAATTTTTAACTCTTCAGTTAATTGCCTTAATTCACCAATTGTTTTAGTAGATCTTATAGTTGAGGGATCTCTAACAACTCCACTTTCATGTTTTTTTACAGCTTTTACTTGAGAACATTGATCTTTTATAGAAGAATTCTTATGAATAATTCCAATACCACCTACCTCTGCTAGAGCTATTGCCATACGTGACTCAGTCACTGTATCCATAGCAGCAGATAATAAAGGTATCTTTAAAGTTATATTTCTAGTTAATTTGGTCTCTAATGAAGATTCACTAGGCATAAAATCGCTGTATCTCGGCAAAAGAAGTACATCGTCAAATGTTAAAGCTTTTAGTTTTACTTTGTCCATGCGAGATTATAACTCAAGATCATAGAGAAAAAAAAGTCATCTAAGGAATTCCGAGCAATTTATGTTGTTGCAGGCTTAGTTTCCACTTAGGGTTACTCTTACAATAATTGATAGTGTCTAGCGTATTTTGCTCACTTTTCTCAGAGTCCATAGGTTGTAAAAAATAATGGTCAAAAATAAGATTTTGTAATTGATCTAGCTTTAACTCTTCTTGAGGAAAGACAACTTTTAATTCATTACCTTTAAAAACTTTTAATACTGAGCCTGATTTAGGAGAAACACAGATCCAATCTATAGCAAAATCTATTTCAATAGTTCCATTAGTTTCAATTGCTGTTTCAAAGTTTGAAGCTCTACATATTTCTATTAAATCTTTATCTAATTGAAGCATAGGCTCGCCGCCAGTAAAAACAATATAGCCATCTACTTTTGAATCCCAGATAGTTTTAATGACTTCTAATAATTCTTCAGCAGAATACTTGCCTCCATTCTCACCATCAGTTCCAACAAAATCAGTGTCACAAAAATTACATATAGCATTAGCTCTGTGTTTTTCTTTACCTGACCAAAGATTACAGCCTGTAAATCTAACAAAAACAGCAGTTCTGCCGCTTTGAGCTCCCTCTCCCTGAATAGTTTTATAAATCTCTTTAACCGAATACATTATGAATAAGTTAGGGGGTCAGAGGCTTCATTTTGAGCAAACGCTTCAAGCCTCTCAACACATGAGCCGCATTTCCCACAAGCCTCATCTTGTCCTTCGTAACATGTCCATGTTTTTGCATAATCAACCTTTAGATCCATTCCAATTTGAAAAATTTCTCCTTTGTTAAGGTTAATAAAGGGAGCTTTAACAGAAACTTTTGCTGGATCACATAATCCAGCTGCAAGATCCATGGATTGTAAAAACTCAGGTCTACAATCTGGATAAATAAAATGATCACCTGCATGAGCTCCATACCAAACTTCGTCAATATTATGAGCAATAGAGTAGGCAATAGCATATGACATAAAGATCATATTTCTATTAGGAACAATAGTGGACTTCATAGACTCCTCTTTGTAACTCCCGTGCGGTATCTTATTATCTTTATCTACCAAGGATGATGATCCAAAAATACTTAACGGATCGCCAATATCAATCAGAGTATGTTCTAAGCCTAACTCTCTACAATTATCCTTAGCAAAGTTAATTTCTTTTATATGCTTTTGACCATAACTAAAAGTAATGCAATCAACTGACATACCTTGACTTAATGCATGATGCAGCAATGTGTAGGAATCAGATCCACCAGAGTATATAAGGGTAATTTTTTTCAATTTTCTAAATAAAGGCTATCTGTTTTTGAAGCACAAATAAAATCATTTTTATGCAGTCCTTGAATCTTATGAGACCACCACAATATCGTGACTTTACCCCATTCAAGAGTTATTTCTGGATGATGATCTTCAGCATCAGCCATGTTTGCTACACTATTTAAAAAAGTAACTCCGCTTTGATAATCATTAAAATTAAAAACTTTTTTTAACTGATTAATCGGCTCAGTAATAAGATTCCAGTCTGTAATCTCAGACATAAGATTATTTATCTCTTCGTTAGATAAGGTAGGAGCACCAATTTTGCAGGCTTCACAAGATTGATTTAATAGCTCAGCCACCGATTCCACCTTTGGTCAGTTTTGCAGGATTAAGTAATTTTTTTAATTCAGATTTGCTCATCCCTGTTTCCTCATGTGCAATATCAATAATAGGTTTATTTTCTTTGTAAGCTTTTTTAGCAATTGCAGCAGCATTGCTGTAACCAATAATTCTGTTTAACGCTGTTACTAATATTGGGTTTTTAGACAAAGATTCATCTATATTTTTTGAATTAACTTTGAATGTCTTGATGGCCTTATTTGCAAGGAGAGGCATAGCATTTCCAAGCAGATTGATACTTTTAAGAAGATTGTAGGCAACCATTGGTAGCATTACGTTTAATTGAAAATTACCACTTTGCCCAGCAATAGAAATACTCACATCATTTCCAATAACATCTGCGCAAGCCATAGCAACAGCCTCAGGAATAACAGGATTAACTTTGCCTGGCATAATGCTACTTCCTGGCTGCAGCGCTTCTAGTTCAATCTCACCAAGACCTGTTAATGGGCCGCTATTCATCCATCTCAAATCATTAGAAATTTTCATTAATACAATACTTAGATTTTTTAATGCTGAAGATAGTTCTATTGCATTATCTACAGAACTTAAGCCTTGAAAGAAATTTTTGGCAGGTTTGGTATTAAGTTTAGCTACCTTGTTTACCTCAGTGCAGAAATTTTTAGAAAAATCTTTGTGGCAATTAATTCCTGTTCCAATTGCTGTTCCACCCTGAGGTAGTTCATTCATTCTATTGGTTGAATTAATAAGACTTGTTTTACAAGACTCTAATTGAGCCTTCCATCCAGATAACTCTTGAGAAAACTCAATAGGCATAGCATCCATAAGATGAGTTCTGCCTGTTTTAACCTTTCCCTTTAGACTGATCATCTTTACATCAATGGCTTTGATTAAGATATCTAGATTTGGAAGTAATGACCTTTCCATATCTATTAACGCGCTTATGCATATTGCTGTAGGAATAACATCATTAGAGCTTTGACTCATATTTACATCATCATTAGCATCAATTGATAATTTTGAAGCTTTCGAAGCTACATTGGCAATAACTTCATTAGCATTCATATTAGTACTAGTTCCAGATCCTGTTTGAAACACATCCAATGGAAATGATTCATCATATAGACCTTTTGCAACCTCTTTGGAGGCAGCTTTTATTGGAGCAGCTTTTTTAGCACTTAATAATTTTAATTTCTGATTAGTTACAGCAGCAGAGTATTTAATAATACCAAGAGCCTCTATAAAAGATCTTCCAAAAGGGAATGCAAATTTAATTCCACTAATTGTAAAATTATCTAAAGCTCTTTGTGTTTGAGGTCCCCATAAGGCGTTTTGAGGTACCTTTACTTCTCCTAGACTATCTTTTTCAATTCTATATTTCATAATAATGTCTTTATTTGGTATCCTATTTTAACATTCATTAGTTCTAAGGGGGATATACAATGTCAAATGTTACACCTATAAAAATTGATATCACAAATGGAAGACTTCCTGTCAAAGGTAAAGGTCTGGAAATGACTGAATTTGCAAATGTTGCAGAGCTTCGAAGGAACCAATTAGAAAAATTAGCTGCTGGATTCAGGCTGTTTGCACATTTTGGTTTTAATGAAGGTGTTGCTGGCCATATCACTCTCAGAGATCCTGAATTTAATGACCATTTTTGGGTTAACCCTCTTGGCGTTCATTTCTCCCAGATATCTGTTTCAGATCTAATATTAGTTAATCATGATGGAAAAGTTGTTCAAGGTGATAAGCCTGTAAATGTAGCAGCTTTTGCTATTCACTCAAGATTGCATGCTGCTAGACCTGATGTAAACGCAGCAGCTCACTCTCATTCAATTTATGGAAGAACATTTTCTACCTTAGGAAAACCACTGGATCCAATTTCTCAAGATGCATGTGCATTTTATGAAACTCAAGCTATGTATAAAGACTTCTCTGGTGTGGTTGAGGAAGTTAATGAAGGTGATGAAATTGCTAAAACTTTAGGTGATAACAAGGTAATTATTTTACAAAATCATGGCATCCTTTCTACAGGACCTTCTGTAGATATTGCTTTATGGTTTTATATGTCTATGGAAAGATGTTGCCAAGCTCAACTGATGGCTGAAGCTGCAGGTGAACCAATATTAATTCCGCATGATACAGCTATAAAAACTAGAGAATTTATTGCAAATGATATGGCAGCTTGGGCAAGCTACCAACCAGCATTTGATATGATTGTTAAAAAAGAGCCTGAATTATTAGATTAACTCACAGGAATAATTACAGCTTTAGTTTCTAAGCATTCATCGATACCATGAGATCCGTGTTCTCTTCCGTTACCTGAGGCTTTATAGCCACCAAATGGTGCCGCACTTCCTCTTGCTCCGCCATTAATAGTAATCTGACCAGCTCTAATCTTTTTGGCAACTTCTTGCGCATGACCTAGCTCACCTTGAATGTATCCAGCTAAACCGTACTCTGTATCATTAGCAATTTTAATTGCTTCCTCTTCTGTTTCATATTTAAGGATACATAAAACTGGACCAAATATTTCTTCTGTTGCTATAGTCATATCATTGGTGACATTTGCAAATACAGTAGGTTTCACGAAGTAACCTTTATCACAACCTTCTGGCTTTTCAGGCCCTCCTGCTACAAGAGTTGCACCCTCTTTAATACCAATCTCTATTAATCTTACAACTTTTTCATATTGAGCCTTGTTTGCTATTGGTCCCATTCTAAATTCACCCTGAGGATCTCCAACCGTCGTACCGTTTGCGGTTGCAGCGGCAATTTCAACAGCTTTATCATAGTTAGTTGATGAAACTAGCATCTTTGTAGGTGCATTACATGACTGTCCAGAGTTTAAGAAGCAATGTCCTGCTCCACCTTTAACTGATTTTTCTAAATCAGCTACATCGTCAAGAATAATATTTGAAGATTTACCTCCAAGCTCTTGTTGGACTCTTTTTACTGTAACCGCAGATGCTTGTGCAACTGCTATTCCTGCTCTTGTAGAGCCTGTAAATGACATCATGTCTACTTTTGAATGCTCAGACAAAGCTGCTCCAACTGTAGGCCCATATCCATTCACAAGATTAAAAATTCCTGCTGGAACACCTGCTGCATCGAAAACTTCTGCAAGCAACATTGCGCAATAAGGAGAAATTTCACTTGGCTTGAGCACCATGGTGCATCCACTAGCTAATGCTGCTGAAACTTTAGTGGTGATTTGATTCATAGGCCAGTTCCAAGGTGTAATCATTCCAATTACGCCAATTGGCTCTTTTCTAAGTATGTATGTACCTTCAGTTTTTTCAAATTCATAAGCTTCTAGAGCTTCTAAAGTGTCTTGAAAATTCCTAAGGCCCGTAGTGGCCTGAGCTGCACCTGAAAGCCACAAAGGGGCGCCCATTTCTTCAGAGATAGTGTCTACAAAATCTTGCATTCTGTTTTCGTATTCTGCGATAACCTTTTTTAATAGATCTATACGCTCTTCTTTAGAGCTATGAGAAAATGTTTCAAAAGCATTCGAGGCTGCATTTACAGCAGAATCTATATCTTCTTTTGTTCCTGCTGCTACATGACCAATAACTTCTTCATTAGCAGGATTAATGACTTCAATCTTCTCATTGGATGAGGATTGAACCCAAGCACCATTAATATAAAAATCTAATTTATCTTTCATCAGTAAAACTCCAAGTTATCAAATTATTTTCGTTGTAAATTATAGTTCATTTGCTATTCAGCAATAAAGTAAAAGTAACAAAAAATTAGAATAAGCCTTCTATATTCTTATCTTTATCTACACCTATATTTTCAGAAGCAGGTTTTCTTGGAAGACCGGGCATAGTCATAATTGCGCCACAAATAACTACAATAAATTCTGCACCAGAGCATAAGCGAATCTCTCTTATAGGAATATCATGTCCAGTGGGGGCGCCCATAAGCGAGGGATCTGTTGAAAAACTATATTGAGTTTTTGCCATACAAATGGGATAGTGTCCGTATCCATTTTTATCAAGATCAGCAAACTGCTGCCTAACTTTTTTATCAGCAATAATATTGTTTGCACCATATATATTCTGAGCAATATATTTTGTTTTTTCTAACAAAGGCATGTCATCTTCATACAAAGTATTGAAATCTGAATCTTTTGAATCGACCATGTCAGCCACATATTGAGCTAATTCAGCCGCACCTTTACCGCCATCAGACCAGTGTGATGAAATTTTACATTCAACATTTAACTGCTTACAAAAATCAATAATAGCCTGATGCTCTTCTTTGGTATCAGTTACATATTCATTAATTCCCACTACTACCGGAACCCCAAATTGACTAATATTCTTAATATGTTTTTCTAAGTTTTTGCAGCCTTCAGTTATGGCTTCAATGTTTTCAGCTTTTAAATTATCTTTTGCGATACCACCATGCATTTTTAGTGCTTTAGTAGTTGCAACAAGGACTACCGCATCTGGAGTAAGGCCTGCTTTTCTACACTTAATGTCAAAAAATTTCTCTGCTCCTAAATCTGCACCAAAGCCTGCCTCTGTGACTACATAATCAGCTAATTTTAAAGCTGTTTTAGTTGCAACAACTGAATTGCATCCATGTGCAATATTTGCAAATGGTCCTCCATGCATAAAAGCAGGATTATTCTCTAGCGTTTGAACAAGATTTGGTTGAAAAGCATCTCTAAGTAATGCTGTTACTGCTCCATGAACATTTAACTGCTTAATTGTTACCGGCTCCAAGTCTCTAGAATATCCAATAGTGATATTACTAACTCTCTTTTCAAAGTCTTCTAAATCTGAAGCTAGACAGAAAACAGCCATTATTTCTGAAGCAACCGTTATATCAAAACCACTTTGCCTAGGAATACCATTTCCTGGACCGCCTAAACCACAAGTAATATCTCTTAGTGCTCTATCATTCATATCTACGACTCTTTTCCAAGTAATCCTTCTTGGATCTATATTTAAAGAATTTTCCCAATGAATATGATTGTCAATGATTGCTGAAACTAGATTATGTGCAGCCCCAATTGCATGGAAATCTCCAGTAAAGTGAAGATTAATATCAGTCATAGGAATAACTTGAGCATAACCACCTCCAGCAGCCCCTCCCTTCATTCCAAAGCAAGGTCCAAGACTTGGCTCTCTGAGGCAAATCATAGCTTTCTTATCTAGATGACATAAACCATCAACCAGACCCACGCTAGTTGTTGTTTTACCCTCTCCAGCTGGAGTAGGAGATATTGCTGTAACAAGAATTAGCTTTCCATCCTTTTTGTCTTTGCAACTATCTATAAAATCATACTTAACTTTAGCTTTATCATTGCCATATAAAATCAAGCTGTCACTTGGAATTCCAATTGAATTAGCTATATCATTTATATCGTTTTTTGAAGCTGCGCTTGCAATCTCAAGATCTGTAAGAAACTCTTTCATAATTTTTCCCCCTATAGATAATCTTTTATTTATGAAGTATACATAAGAAGAAATAACTAAACTATAAGCTTTAAAAACCTATATAGTCTTAGCTTTATTGAAGACTTCAATTGCTCTTACTCTTGACTCCTTAAGGTCTAATATTTGCAAAGGATAATTACAGTATTTTCTATGTTCAAGAGGTGGGTCATGGATAACAGACTTATCTAGATCTAGAAGTTCAGGTACATATTTTTTAATAAATAAACCTTCTTTATCAAAGTTTTTAGATTGAGTTATGGGATTAAAAATCCTAAAGTAAGGCGCTGCATCAGTCCCAGTTGAACTGCTCCACTGCCAACCTCCATTATTAGATGCAAAATCACCATCTATAAGATTTTGCATAAAATAGGCCTCGCCAATTCGCCAATCATGCAGCATATTTTTAGTAAAAAACATTGCTACGACCATTCTCAGTCTATTGTGCATCCATCCCTCATGTAGCAACTGTCTCATAGCTGCATCAATTAATGGGAAGCCTGTATTACCAGTTTTCCAGGCATTAAGATTCTTTTCATCAGAGATCCATTCGATATTTTTTGTATAATCCTGAAATGGCTTACCTTTACTCACTTTTGGAAAAGAATACATAATATTTCTATAAAATTCTCTCCAAACAATCTCATCAATCCATTTAGTAATCCCAATATTTCCAGAACTTAATTCAAAATTATTTTTTTTGAGCCCCTCTAAAATACATCTTTTTGAAGAAATAATGCCACATGCAAGATATGGTGAAATTCTGCTAGTTCCATCTAAGATAGGATCATTTCGATTCTTAGAATAGTCTATAGCTCTATTATCAAGAAAATCATTCACTCTATCCAAAGCGCTAATCTCACCTACTGGCCAAAGACTCATATCAACACCATGAGTAGCACTCAAACCAAAATTAAAGTTTTCTACATTTGAATCAAAATTAAGTTTGTCTTTAATTGGATAATCAAAATCAATATCTAAAAATTTCATATCAAAATTTTCAACCCATCTTCTTTTAAATGGTGTAAAAACAGAAAATGGATTATCTTGCCCTGTTCTTAAAAAACCAGGCTCATAAATAATTTGATCATTAAATATCTCGATCTCAGATCCGCCTGCTTTTATAGCATCATGAACATGCTTATCTCTATTAATCTCGTCTAATCCAAATTCTTTATTCCAATAAATCTTATCTATAGAGTGTTCTTTTATAAGTTTAGCAATTTCATTTTTTACATTATAAAAACTTTTACTCTCAATAATCAGTAGCGGCACATTTACTGCATTTAAATTTACACCTAAAGATTTAAGATTTTGTATTAAAAAATCTTGTTTAATATTTGCTTCATTATGTGTTTTGAGTTGCTCAGGAGACCATGCGTAGATAGTTATTACTGAGTCGCACTCTTCAAATGCTCTTTTCAGAGAGGGGTTATCATCCATTCTTATATCATTTCTGAACCACACCAGTCCTTTCATAGCTCAATCCTTGTAAAGATACTTCTTTTTAAATCTTCTCTAATTAAATTAATTTGATCAATATTATTGATGCCCTCTTCAAGACTTAGTTCGGCTTTAATACTTTGACTATCAATAAGCTTTAAATCTCGGTACTTTTGAATATGCTTACTATAGCGATCAGGTGTATCTATAGATGCAGGAAAAAGAGTTGTTACCTTTTTACCGCTACTAATTGATTCAGAGATCATCATTGCGCTATCTTCTGTAACAAAAATTTTAGCAGCATTTCCAAATAATTCAGCTAAGTTAGCATTGGCGCCACCATGATGAAACCAAATGGAATCCTTTGTATAACAATCACTTAAACTGTCTCTTAATAAAGCTTCTATAGAGGGATCTGTTCTTCTGGAAGTGACAATTGTAATTTTTGAATGCATTGAGTTAGTAAAGTTACTAATATTTTGAACTAATTGGTTCCATTCACTTGCTTTGTAAGAGTAACCAATTCCCTTGCCGCCAATAAGTAAAAGAGCTGAATTATTAGATGCATTATTATTTGAAGCATTTTTACATATCTCTGGTGAATAGAGGTTTGGAGTTATATCTAATACCAGATTATTAGGAGTATCAAAGTATCTTTCAATTGTTAAATGTACATCAAAATTATTAGAATGAATGCCTCTTGGAGAACCTAATTGAATATTTGGAACTGCAGTTATTAGCGATAAGGCTGCAGAATAAGCTGCTGTATTTCCGCCTGCTGCAATAATAAGCTTTGCATTAGAGGAATCTATTGATTTAAATAAATTTATAATGATTTTAGCTTTAAATTTAGTAAGGTTGTTACATAAATATCTTGCAAGTAGCTTAATGGGTGACCTGAGTAATCTAATTTTTACTTCAAGATTTTTTACCTCTTCGTTAAGAAGAATATCTTCTCCCAAAAGTAAGGCAACTCCTCTGGATTGATTAAAGTGTCCGGGAATACCATCACTCAGAATTAATGCTTTCATATTATTTTTTTATAAAAAGGTTCGAATATTCTTCAACTAATGCATCATTAGCCATAAGTAATTCAACTTTTTTAATATCTTCTGGATGATCAACGCCAATAATCGATTTATGAGTCATTAGTGAGCTTATTTCAATATCATTTTCTAAAAATCGCATCATATCTATAGATTCAGTAATTTCTAAAGTTGTAGGCTCTAACTCACAATATTTTTCTAAAATTTTTGCAGTAAAGCCGATCATGCCAAGCTGCCTATATCCTGAATTTGATTTATTGGGTATATGCGCTCTGCTAAAAAATAAAATGTTGCCATGAGAGTCTAAAATAGACTTAACAACACTCGAATTGGTCATATCCTCTCCTTCTATGGGATGGATAATATTTACAACACAATTTGAGCTATTTTTAAGCGCTAAGGCAAGATTATCTATCTCTTCAGGATCAATTTGCGGCTCATCTCCTTGAAGTAAAAGAACATAATCATATTCTTCACCCTGTTTCTTGTATATCTGAAGAGCCTCTTCAGCTCGCTCAGTAGCCCTTTCATGTTTATCAGAAGTTAAAACTGTTTCTATACCAAAATCTTTACCAAATTGCATAATTTCAGCATCGGGTGTTGCAAGAACTACTTTGGTAACTTCTTTTGCTTTTAAGGCTCGAAAATAACAATGAGCTATCATTGGTATGCCGTTAATTGTCTCTAAGGGTTTGCCTGGAAATCTTGAGGAGCTCATTCTTGCAGGAACTACTGCAAGAATTCTAGTCATTACTAAATGGTGTTCTCGCCATTACATCTAACATTCTAAAATCTACACTAAAGGCAATAAAGTTATACCCCTGAGATTTTCGCAACTCAAGCTGCTCTAAATCAGGCTCTACTATATGGTAGCCTCTTTTAATATCATATTTTTTTGCTGTCTCTAATATAGACTCTTCTGCATTAATAAAATCTACATTTGTAAAATCACCAGCTATGCCCATAGATGATGATAGATCATAAGGCCCAATCATATAACCATTAATATCTTGCGAAAACATTTCATCAAGATGGTTTAAAGCTTCTTTTGATTCAATTTGAATATATAGCTCAATCTTATTTGAGATATTTTGAATGTAATTATTTTTTGCTTTAGCCTCGCCATAACCTTGAGCTCTTGCAAGCCCCATGCCTCTTGTTCCTTTAGGAGGATAGTTTGTGGCATTTATAGCAGCTAAAACATCCTCTTTAGACTCAACCATAGGTACAATAATACCTTTTGCACCAGCATCTAAAACCCTTTTAATTTGAACCTCGTCATTACTTGAAACTCTCACATAAGGCTTTGCGCCAGCTAAATCTATTACTCTTATAAGCTTTTCAGCTTGATCAATGGTGATTGCGCTATGCTCAAGATCAACAGTAACCCACTCATAGCCTGCGTTCACAAGAACTTCAGCAATAGCCTCACTATAAAGACTAAGCCAAGTTCCTAAAGATATATCAGTATTGCTCATAGTATAAGTTTATAGAGGTATTCTATTTTCATCCAGTCCATTAATTGCAGCAAGACCCATTGAGATAACGCCTTCAATAGTCATACTACCCAGATGAGATGTCGCATAAAAATTATTTAACTTTAATAAAGGGTGATTAAAAGCTGGCTCTTTTTCAAATACATCAAAGGCAGCAAAAGCATTCTGATTTTTATTTAAAAATTCTTCTAGAGCTTTTTCGTCAACAATTCCGCCTCTCGAGGTATTGATAATCCTGGCATCCTTTTTAAGGCAAGCTAATTCATCAGAGCTTATTAAATTTTGCGTCTCTTTTAATAATGGAATATGAACAGAAACTATATCTGCCTCTTTAAGCACTTCATTTAAAGAGCTTTGCTGCAGACTATTTATAAAATCCTCAGATCTTGATGGGAATTTAGCAATTAAGTTTTCTTTAGAGAATTCAATGCCATCATAAAAAATAATTTTGCATTTAAATGGCTCAAGTAACTCAGCAAGCCTTTGACCAATATTACCAAACCCTATAATCCCTATAGATTTACCAAAAAGTTCATGACCTTTACTTTGACTCCAAATATTATTAGAAATATCTTCTTTGCTTGATGGCGCTCTTCTAAGGGCTATAAGCATATGCATTAAAGCTAGCTCAGCAACAGATTGTTTGTTAGTTCCAGGTTGAAAACCAAGGGAAATAGCCTTCTCTTTCATTGATTCTAGATCAATATTATTGAGCCCTACTCCAAACTTACTAATAACTTTTAATTCAGGTAGTTGATCTATTAAATTTTTATCAAAACTTTCTAAACCTACAATAACTTTATTTTGCCCATCTAGAAATTCTAGCAGTTCATTACCAACAAGAGTTTTGCCAGAATTGTTTAAAGTAACATTTGTATACCTAGTTCTTAATTCATCAACCAAATATTTATTAGCTGAAAAGGATCTAGAGGTTATAGCTACTTTATCAAGAGTGTTCATTTTCTAAATATTCATTTGAAAAAAATGCATCAACTTGGTATGCATCATTTTGATTTAATAAAGAAACTTTACCGCCAGCTGCCTCTACAATCGCTGCTCCAGCTGCGATATCCCACAAATAAATACCAAACTCTTTATACAAGTCCGCTTTGCCTGAAGCTACATAAACTGATGCCATTGCTGCAGAACCAATCATTCTTACTTTTTTCCATGACTGAAAATCATGGATCATTTTTTGCATTGCTGCATCAGAAAAATCTGTTTTTGCAGGCAGTCCAGTAACTATCGTAGCTAAACTTTTTTCTTGAACTTGGGAGACTGTAATCTCTAGATCATTTAATTCAGCTTTATGATTTTTTGATCCAGAATACATATCATCATGATTAAAATCATAAATTACTCCTAAAACAGGCAGGTTGTTGCTAATAAGAGCAATCGAAACACAGCTAATAGGAATATTTCTAGCAAAATTAGCAGTTCCATCCAAAGGGTCAACAACCCAGTAAGTTTTACCTAATTCTTTTACTGAAGCTCCAGACTCTTCGCCTAATATTGGAAAACTTGAATCTTTTTCGAGTATGGACTTAATTAATGCTTCAGTGTGAATATCGGCTTGAAGCTTTATATCTTTATCTTTGGAATATATGGTTGCCGAAATATTATCTTTTTCACTAATTAAAAAATCTCCAGCTTGTTTGGCAGCTATTTTTGCTAAATTAAGCTCGTTATTAAGATTCATTGTAATATTTTGCTCTCCATTCCGGATCAGCTTTATAAATTTTTTCGATAAGTTCCATGATTTTTAAAGCTTCATCAATAGAACCGTTTTCTATTTTATCAGAGTTTAATAACACATTAGCGAAACACTTAATCTCCTCATCCCAAGATATATCTTCATCATAACTTCTCTCTTCAACTTGAGGTTCTGTATTAAGCTCTGCAGGATCAGATGAAATAATTGTTAGAGTTTCTTCTCCATAGCTTTTTGAACTCGTTCTAAGACCTCCTAGAATAAGAGAGCCTCTTTCCAAGGTAACATTTAGATTAAAAGTATGCTGCCATTGAGTAGCAGATGACATGAGCTGAGCAACTATTCCATTATCTGATTTCATCATCACATAAGCATTATCCTCAACATCAAAATTCCAAAAAGAATTACTTATAAATGAATGAACGCTTGTGAAATCTCCAGCAAAATATCTCATTAAATCCAGCATATGAATACCTTGGTCTAGCAGTATTCCACCTCCAGATTCAGAACGCTTTGTTCTCCAGTCAGTCTGATTAAAGCTAATCATACTAGACTTACCATAAACCCCTCTAAGGTTTACAACCTTACCTAAAGAGCCATCTCTGATAATACTTATAGCATCTATAATTGATGCATGGAATCTGTGATTAAAGCCATACATTAATTTTAGATCTGTATTTTCTTGTAGAAAATCTCTAATTGGATAAAGTTCTTCTAGGCTTCTTGCTGGCGGCTTTTCACAAAAGACATGTAAGCCCTTCTTTAAACCTTTAAGCGTGGCTTCTGAAGCTAGTTTATTTGGAACACTTACAAACAAAACATCTAAATCTTCTGTATTAATAAGGTCCTTATAATCATAATAGGTATTAATGTTATCTAGGTCAGCAGGATTTTCTTTAAAACTTATATCAGAGACAGCAACAACATCAAATGCTTCATGCTGAGCTAAAACTTTATGCCTGGTCTTACCAACTATTCCATATCCAGCAATGCCAACTCTTAAAGGCATGCTAGGATTCTGGGTTATATGTAACTCGATAAATTACATCATATTTATCATCAGAAACTAAAAGTGAACCATCTGACAACATAAATGGAGCTGAAGGTCTGCCCCAGGCTTTTTTACCTTGAAGAAATCCTGTAATAAAATCTTTGTATCCAGTAACGTTACCTTGCTTGTCTGTGGAAACAGCAACAACGGTATAACCAGAGGGGTGAGACATTCTATTCCAGGAACCATGTAAAGTTATAAAGAGAGTATTTTGATACTCATCTGGAAAATGATCATGTGCGTAAAATGCTACGCCTGTAGGGGCTACATGCGCTCCTAGTTCTAATACTGGCGGGATAAACTCTTTATTTGCATCTCCATATTTTGGATCAACAACATCAGTTGCATGCATAAAAGGAAATCCATAAAAACTATCATCTTCTTTTACTACATTTAATTCACATGAGGGAGAATCATCACCCAACCAATCTCTACCATTGTCGGCAAAATAAAGTTCTTGTGTAACAGGATGCCAATCAAAACCAATACTGTTTCTAACGCCTCTTGCAACATGCTCCCAATTTCCATCATTAAGACGCATGATTGATGCAAATCTTGAATCTTCTTCTAGTTCCTCAAGACATGCATTGCATGGGGCTCCTACAGGCACATATAGCTTATTGTCAGGACCAAATTTAATCCATTTCCAACCATGCCATGGATTTGACGGTAAATTATCTGTAACTAGCTCCTTCTCTGGCATTCCTTCTTTATTAGAATTCAACCAATCTTCGATATTTCTAATGACCCAGACTTTGTTAACTTCTGCAAAATATAAATCACCATCTTTATAGGTAACACCCCTAGAATCAAAAAGATCTTTAGCAATTATTCTATTTGTATCAATAACGTAGTCATTATTTAAATCTAATAAAGCATATATCTGGCCCTGGGAGCCAGATGCTGTAAAAATATATTCCGTGCCTTCTGCCATTTGTCTTGGGCTAGATATATCTTCAGCAAAAATTTCTATTTTAAAGTTTTCAGGAACAGATAAGAGTTTTAAATTAGAGTTTTCACCTAACAATAAGCCAGGAAAAGCTAAAAGTATGTATAACATTGATACACTTTTATGCGTTATTTTATGTGATATTGGTTTAATAAATGTATTATGTATAGCTTGTATCATATTAAATTGTAAAATTAGGAATTAATAATTAAGTGAATATTAACATACTTGTAGATTATCTTATTCTTAGTGGCTTTGCTTCTTTGGGGATTAATTACATTATAAGAAATATTGCTAGAAATTATAATGTGCTGGTGGATTTACCGGATAAAAGCAGAAAATTCCATAAAAGACCTACTCCTTTAACAGGCGGAATAGCTATCTTTTTTAGCTTATTGATTTCAGGCAAAATATATATTGATATTAATGATCTCAATGACTTTATTCCTCTATTTTCTATAATGCTATTTGTTGCTTCATTTTTTATAATTATTGTTTTTTTGATTGATGATGCTAAGGGTATAAAACCAGCCTATAGATTAATTGCACAAATTGCAGCTGCTTATTTTGTAATCCATTCAACTGGTATTTATCTTGAAAACCTTGGTGATTTATTTGGATTTGGAGAAATCTATTTAGGAGTTTATGGGATACCTATAACCATATTTTGTGTTGTTGGGGTAATGAATGCTTTTAATATGATAGATGGAATTAATGGGCTATGTGCTGGATCCGCTCTAGTTATGATGCTTTTTACTGGAGTAGCTTCAGGATTTATATTTGATTCAATGTTGGTTCTGCTTATAGGCTCTATGGCAGGATTTTTAGTCTTTAATCTTCGAGTAATGGGTAAGAAAAGAGCAGTATTCTTAGGCGATCATGGGTCGAATTTTATTGGTTTTTTGGTAGCTTGGATAGCTATTCACTGTTCGCAAATGGAGTCTTATCCAATTAATCCTATGACAATAGTATGGTTTATAGCAATACCACTCTTAGATTGTATTGGCTTAATAATTTCCAGGACATTAAAAGGCTTAAGCTGGGCAGCACCAGGCAGAGATCATATTCACCATAAACTTATGCAAAATTTTTCTCCTGAGATGTCATTATTTATTATATTAAGCTTCTCAACTATTATGGGGTTATTTGCTCTTTTCTTAGAAAATAATTTTAGTGAAAGTACATCTTTTTATGGATTTGGTTTATTTGCACTTATGTATTATCTAATATTCCATTTTAAATATAGAACCCTTGAGGTCAGGACTAAATATGTTTAATTTTTTTAAAAAAGAAACTTCAAATAAAAATATTAATGATGATATTTCTTTTGATGTTGAGCTGATTGCATATGCTTTAGCCTACGAGGTAGCAATTGCAGACGGTAATATTGATGATGATGAGCTAGCTAGAATTAAGGCAGGTCTTAAAAATATTTCACTTAAATTATCTCAATCTAGTGACGAACTTTTTCAAGTTATAGAAGAGCATACTCAAAATAGTGTTTCTTTCCACGACTTTGTTGAAGATATCAATAGTAATTTTAATAAAGAACAAAAGCTTGCTTTAATTAAGTTGCTTTGGGAAACAGCTTATGCAGATAATGTATTAGAAGTTAATGAAGAAAGGTTAATTAGAAGAGTTGCTGATCTAATTAGAATTAAATCTTCTTTAGTTTTAAAGCTTAAGGAAGAAGTTCGCTCAAGCTAAAGCTCTAATACTCCGCTATTCTCTTCTAGAAATTCTTTAGCTAAATCTCTTGTACACTTTCCATTAAGTCTTTCTTGATAATCATCAAAAACGTCCTCTCCAACAAAAGTGGTAACTTGAAATAACAAAGCGCATTGTTCTCTAAAATTAATTACGGAACTTAATTCAAGCTCTGTAATTAAACTATTTAAGTCTTTATTGAAACTTTGCATGCCTAGGTCGCTTCTTTTATCTAAAATCATAATTGATTTTTTATTGTTTTCATTAATAAAAGGAGTCCACTCTTTATTATTGGTAGATTTTCCAGGTATACCATTTTTTGCAAAATTAGCCCAAAAGTTCATCATATTTTTTTCAGTAAACCTTTTTGAAGGACCTGCTGGATATAAAATAAAGTCAAAATCACCAACCAAATCGTCATTTCCTGATACTAATGGAATTTCTGACGCATGAAAGGCTCCAATCAACTCTGCAAAGTCAGCAAACAAGTATCTTCTATGATCATCCCAATCAAATCTATAGGCAAAAATATCCTTATTTCCTGCTTGATACATTGATGATAAGGGTTGAGTAACTCCTCTTAGCTGCCAAGCTGTTCCTCTGAAATAATTAAAGGCCCGATAAGATTTTTTATCTCTTAAAACTGGTTTTGGTATTCCTAATATATTTCCTAAAAAGCTTTTCTCTAATTTAACAAAATATTTTGCTGATGCTAGCCACAATTTCACTTCATCTCTATTTGATCCAGCAATTGTTGGAACTATATTAAGATGTTCTGGATTGCCTAGGGCGGCCTTCATGCCTTCATAGGGCATTGTAATGCCATCTTCTGTAATCAAAGGAAGAGAACCTACGCCATCCTCTTTATATAGTAAAAATAATGTATATGGATCTATTTCTTTTAAGATTTTTCTTTGCTCTGTTATATCAATTAAATCTTCTGACTTAGAGTATCTAATTGACTGAAGCAGGCTAGAAAAAATCTTTGCGCTAGATGCATTTGAGGTATTTGAATCCTTTTTAGGTTTATAAGCTTCCTCAATTGAATAAGTTGTTGTGTAGCCTGATTGAGAAATAGCTTTATGAAATAGACCTTTCGCTTCTTTTGATACCAATAAACTTAGAACATTATGACCGCCAGCAGATTCTCCAAAAATTGTTACATTATTGGGATCTCCTCCAAATTTAGCTATATTTTCCTGGGTCCATTTCAATGCTGCAATAATATCTAGAGTTCCAAAGTTTGACGATTTATCAAGGCCTGATTGTAAGCTCTGAATAGACGGGTGAGTAAACCAACCAAAAGCACCTAATCTGTAATTAATGGAGATAACAATTACTTTTTCTTTTTGGACTAATTTTGAAAAATTATAGCTATCTTTTAAGCCTGAGGTATTGCCTCCTCCATGGATCCAAAACATAACAGGTAATTTGGACTCTGTGCTTGAAAGTGGAGCTTGTATATTAAGATATAGACAATCTTCTGTTCCACTAACCTCTTCATCTCCAGGAGCTCCGCCTCTCTTATAAGGTTCCTGTACGCAAAAATTTCCCTCTTTACTTATTATCTTTTCATTACTTTTAAAAATTAATTGAGGTGCTTTCCACCGCAGATCTCCCACTGGAGGCTTTGCATATGGTATGTCATTCCAATTCATAACTTTATCTTTTTCAAAACCGCTAATAATTCCCGAAGAAGTCTTAATTATTTCTTCGCCAATTAATAAAAGATTATTAGTAGTTAAAAGAATTATGAGAATGTATTTAGAAATTTTTTGCATGATTTATAAGTTTGTACCTTTCATTGAAGGGAGATTGTACATTATTAATTGATGAGCCTATTAAAGCGTAATTTTTATCATTTTTGAAGGGTTTCCATGTAAAATTATTTGCTGATGGGTCTCCATTTTTTGCAAAATTTGTCCATGCATCTTGCATCAAACCAGAAGTGCTATCTCGATAATTTGGAGTCCATTGCTTATATGTCTCACTATTTTGCACTCCAAATACATAAGGTAGTTCAGAAGCATGAAAAGCTCCAAGTTCTCCATTTAGAAGTGGGCTTTGTGGAGTGAAAATATATCCATAAGAATCTTTATTTCTAGATAATATATCATCTACAGGACTTCCGAAAGTAAGATCTGTCATAACGGCTGATAATAAGTGACCGTAGTTATTATCTTCAGAATAGTCTGAATAAATTTCAATAATTTCTTCAATTGAATGCTTAAATATTTTTGATAACCTTTTTTTTAGATTTTCTTTTGTAAGATTTTTATAAAAAGGATGGAATGCGCTCCATAATCGGTATTCATCAAGATTTACACCTGAGATTAAACCAAATTTTTCTTTATCAAAATTTTTAATATAATCCTCTTTTAAAATAACATTATCAATTACCGGGGCAAAACCTACCTCAGGCATGACCCATGAAGAGCCATCACCAAGCTCACTATGTTTCATGAGCTTTGCAATCTCAATTAGCTGGTTTGGCGAGGTATTCACGAGATCTTTTATGAAGACATTATTGTCATGACATTTTGATATAAATAGTTCGCCCCATTGATTTGCTGAGTTAATTGATCTAGCTGCATCACCTCCTCCACTTTGACAAATAATCTTTTGGAAATCTCCATCAATACCCATACCAACTTGAAGAGCGCAACTCCATGAGCCTGCAGATTCACCAAAAAGAGTTATATTTTCAGGATTACCTCCGAATGCTTCTATATTTTCTTTTACCCATTTTATCGCTAACCTTTGATCTAAAATTCCTTCATTACCAGTAGATGGTATTAATCCGTTAGTAACTTCATCAAGCTTTAAAAATCCTAATGGGCCTAATCTATAATTAATTGTTACTAATACTACTCCTTTAGAAACTAATGACTCCATCTTATAAAGAGCTCCATTGGCGGATCCTGTTAAATAAGCTCCACCATGAATCCATATCATTACAGGCAAATTAGAAGCTGATTGAGGGGATGCAATATTTAAGTTTAAACAGTCTTCGCTAGGTTCCGGAAGACTGGGATCATACATAAAGGATTTGTTAATAGATGTTTGATATGCGCTATGGCCTTTAATAGATTTTTTGTGGTTAACATTACCTTCTATTTCTCTTGATCTTTTCCACCTGTTTCCACTCCCACAAGATTGTGCATATGGTATACCATAAAATGTATTAATATTATTGCTGCATATTCCTGAAAATGATCCAGCTGAAGATTTTATATTAATATTTTCCATAGGCCTAATTATATCTAAATTCTTTTTATAAAGGTCTTAACTAAAGCATTCAACAGATCAATATACATAATATACGAGATGTAGTACATTTTGATAACGCACTTAGCTGAGGGTGAAGTGGTCTTTGGTTTGAATCGGGCCATCACCACTAATAATGAGAATTAATTTATTTTTTCTTTTATCTTGTTTGATAAAACAAGATTTAATTTAGTTCTTTCTAAGATTTCAAACTCTTCACCAGTTTTAGGATTTCTTCCAATTCTAGATGGTGTTTTTTTTCTAATAAAAGTTCCAAATCCACTAATTTTAACTTGGCTTTTACTAGAAGCAGAAACAACTACTTGAATGAATTTATCAAGTAGCTGTTTAGCTGATTCGTTTGATATTGATGTCTTTATTGCAATATTTTTAGCAATATCACTTTTTGTAAAAGACATTCAATAATATTAAGTACTTGTTCCTGTGCCAGTTCCTGTTCCTGTTCCTGTTCCTGTGCCAGTTCCAGTTCCAGTTCCAGTTCCAGTTCCAGTTCCTGTGCCAGTTCCAGTTCCAACATCATCATCAGACCCACCTACATCATTTACAGTAACTGTAATGACTTGTGTGGCTTTATTAGAGCTTGCATCAGTTGCAGTAACAGTAGCTGTATATGTCGATTTACTTTCAAAATCAGGAGCTGTTACAAAGGTAAGTACTCCACCAGATGTTATTGCTAATTCTGAACCAGATATTGTAAATGTTATTGCTGAAATATCTGTAGCAGTAACTGTACCAATAGCAGTTTGATTTTCATCAGCACTAAAACTTGCAGATGATGTATATACAGGAGCTGTTGTATCAGTAACAGTTACAGTTCTTGTTGCTGTTCCAGCATTACTAGAAGCATCAGTAGATGTATAAGTAACGGTATAAGTTCCAACTGTATCAGTATCTACTGTTCCGGTAGTTACAACAGTAACAGTTCCTGAAAGATCAGTAGCTGTTGCTCCAGCATCAGTCCAGGTAGCACCAAGTTCTACAGTATCAGTTCCACTAGTAACAGTAACAACAGGAGCTGTTGTATCAGTAACAGTTACAGTTCT
>CAJJAC010000001.1 GCA_905181955.1 SAR86 cluster bacterium SAR86B | reverse complement strand
ATGTACCCGCTTGACGATCAAAGGCTCTTGTTATGTAAAGAGTTTTATCATTAAGCCAGCTAAAAGAACTCACTCTGGCATTCATGCTTGTCCCAGATATTCTTTGGGCTTTCATTCCATCCTCTAGATCAATAACAATAAGGACATTAATCATTTCATTATCCTCAGGTTCATCTATGGAACATGAAGGTGTTGTTGATGGAACCATGGCTGCGTAATATCTTCCAGATGGAGATAGTGTTCCACCTGATGCGCTACCACCGCATAATAACTTTTCTAAAGGTATTGGTTCAGCGTTGATAGGGTTGGTAAAATTGATACTTAATAAGATTAAGAAGCTAATTATTTGATATGATTTCATTTTAGACCTTTTTTATATATGTAAAGTTTCCTTTACATATTAGTTAATAATTTAAAATTAGCAACTAATATATAAGATTTAACATCCAAAGAATAGATATAAGTATATGGACACTCAAGCTTGCAAAAATCAAAAATAGCATGAATAATGGTTGGAACATGCTTGAATCACGTTGATTCTCGCTATTAATTTTTTTTATATGGGGAAACATATGAATAGACTACAACTATCTCTGCTATTTTTAATAGCTTTTACTTTTGCACCATTTAACGTTATCGCTGATGAACCAGTCGATGAGGTTGAAGAGGTTGCTACAACTGAAACAGAGTCTGATGATTCTGATGAAGATGTAACCGACGTAGGTCGTGTTACTGTTACCGGTTCTAGAATTAAAAGAATCGATATCGAAGGAGCTACTCCTGTAACAGTTATCACTAGAACTGACATCGACCAAGCTGGTTACGGAACAGTTTTTGATGCTGTGTCTAACTTAACTCAGAATATTGGTGAAACTGCTGGTGAAAATTTCCAGGCTGGTTTTACACCTGCTAACCAAGTTATTGACCTAAGAGACTTCGGTCCAGGTAGAACATTGGTTCTTGTTAATGGTAAACGAATGGCTGATTACCCGTTTCCTTATAATGGTAACTCTGCTTCATTTAACTGGGCTTCTATTCCCCTAGCTGCAGTTGAAAGAATTGAAGTATTAACAGCTGGAGCTTCTTCCGTTTATGGTTCAGATGCTATTGCTGGTGTTATTAATGTTGTTCTTGTTGAAGGCGTTGAGAAGAGCACTGTAAGAGTAACTGCTGGTGAATATCTTCAATCAAGAGATGGATTTGGTAAAGAGTATGGAATTGAGTTCACAACAGGTGGAGTTTCAGATAAGTTCTCATGGACTCTTGCTGCTGAATTTACTCATTTAGATCCTCTTACTACTAAAGACAGAGATGATTATGATGACTATGATGATGGCAAAGGTTCAGATAATAACGTTCCTTGGTACGCAGCAAGAATGTATGGTGCAAATATTTATGCTACTGGTTATCAATTCTGGGGTCCAAGTGATATGGCAGGAGCTGATGGAAATCTAATGGGATGGACTTGTCAGGGTACAACTAACATCGATGGTGTTATTGAAACTACTTATGACCAGTACTATGAAACAACTAGAGTTGGAAAAGCTTGTATAAGAGAAGAAAATCCACCTCAAACAATTTGGAATGAAAGAGATAATGCATCAGTATTCTTTGCTGGTTCATACACAATTTCTGAAACTATGGAGCTTTACGCTAAAGCAATGCAGTTTAATACTGAAACAACTGGAACTTACTTTAATAGTTTCTATTACCCTGATGGAGGAACTCCATGGTCAATGGGTTACTCTAACTACGGTCCTCAAGGAACTGGTCTACCGAATCCAAGAACTGGTGGAACTTTGTATATGATGGATTGGTATGGTATTAAAATGTTTAACCCGCCAACATGGGACAATGCTTTTGAAGAGCAATCAAATACTGTTGATTTAGGTCTGAGAGGAACTTTATCAAATGGTTGGGAATATGATGTTTCTGCAACTATTAATGACTATGAGTCAGATTCAACTGGCCAGTTATGGTTAAGTGAAGAGATGGAAGCGCTATATTTTAATATTGGTCAAAATGACGCTTTAGGTAATCCTTGTGTTATGGATGCTTTTGATCTTTATGCTGATGGTTACTGGAGTGGAAGTCCTGGTGACGCTACTGACCCATATAATGGTTACTATTACGCTTACAACTGGGGTCAGCCTACATGTTTAAATGCAGAATGGTTCTATGATGGAGCTGATTTTGATTATTCAAACTACATGGCTACTAATGATGAGCATGCTGAATCATATTCAGACTTCTATACTGCAACACTAGTTGGTGAATTTGGTATGTTAGCTGGTGGACCAATTGGTTTTGCTGCTGTTGCTGAGTACCAAGATCATGGATATACAGTTATACCTTCAGCACTTAATGTTGCAGGAAAATTATGGGGTTCAGGTTATACAGATGGTGGCGGAAGCAGAGATAGATATGCTTTTGGTGGAGAATTAAGATTCCCAATCACTACTGAATTTGCAGTTTCAATATCTGCTCGTAACGATAAGTACGACGATAAAGCTGTAAACGTAGACAGAACAACACTTGGTGGTAACTTTGAGTGGAGACCGGCTGATAACTTTATGTTAAGAGGTTCATGGTCTGAGTCATTCAGAGCTCCTGATATGCAAAGAGCTTTCTTAGAAGAAGTTCAAGGCTACACAAGTGGTATCGATTACTACCAGTGCTGGTTAGTTAATGGCGATCTTGATACTTGTGGCGAATACAACAAGATCAATATTGAAGCTATTACAACTGGTAACAAAAATCTTAAAGATGAATCTGGAGACTCTTATTCATTCGGTTTCGTTTGGGAACCTGCTGATAGATTTACAGTAACAGTAGATGCTTATAAAGTTGTTCTTAAAGATATCGTTTCAAATAGTAGCTTAGGCCAAATTAGAATCGACGAAGCTTATTGTAGAGCTCAGCAAGCTGGATCTCCAATTGCTAATGCTCCTGAGTATAGTTCTGGATATTGTCAGCAAGTTTATGACAGCATCGTTCGTGGCGGTAGACCAACAGGTGTAGAGCCTAATGATCCACTTGCTATTCCTGGTATTGAGCAGTTATTTAACACTCCTCTAAACATTGCATCGCAAGAGTATCAAGGATTTGACTGGGCAATGTCATATTCATTAATTACAGATAAAGCTGGTGATTTTGGATTCTCTGCTAGAGGTTCAAATCAAATTGATCTTAAATCTGCAACTCTTCCTGGTGAATCTAGACGAAGCTACATGAATTCATCTTACGTTGTAAGATCAAGACAAGTAGTTGGTGCTAATTGGTCGTTACAAGACTGGTCAGCTTCAATTTCTGTAAGCAGAATTGGACATGTTAACTATGTTGAAGACACAAAAGGTAGCCCATATTTCACAACTAACTTAACTGTTGGTTATGAAATTAGTGATGATATGTATGTTGCTATCGTTGGAAATAACATCTTTGATGCTTTCCCAGATAGAGATGCAGCATATGGTGGTAGTTCTTACTATCCATTCCATGTAAATGCTAACTTGTATCCTATTACTGGACCATCAGTTAATGCTATTTTCCAAATGAGCTTCTAAGTTCTGGAATTTTAAAAAAGGCAGCTTAGCTGCCTTTTTTTTATCAAAAATAAATACAAAAATATATCTAATATATATATAATATGCAAATTATGAAAATGAACAAATACCTATTACCGGTGGCAGTGTTTTTTTTAGTAAGTGCAAGCGCCCAAGAGACTCAAAGAATCGATGAATTAAATGAATCTATTGGAACTAGTACTAAGTCTTTAAAATCCTCAGCTACCAATCAAGAAACGATCAATAATGTTGATAAGCAGACTAAGGTCCTAGAGTTTGATTATAAAGATACTTACAAAGAGTATGAAAATCTTAAACTCTACAATAATCAATTGCAGAAAATTATTGATTCTCAAAATGAAGAAATAGCTTCTATTATTTCTCAAATCGATGAATTAGATAACACTAATATAAACATTATTCCTTTGATGCTTAAAATGACTGCTTCTTTGGAGCAATTTATATCATTAGATATACCATTTCTACTTGAAGAAAGAATGACAAGACTTCAAAGCATAAAAGAAGCAATGGATAGAGGTGACGTTTCTACCTCTGAGAAATTCAGAAAAGTTGCTGAGGCTTATCAAATTGAAAATGATTTTGGAAGAACTATTGAAGCATATAGAGGCTCAGTTAATTTTGAAGGTAAAGAGTTCAATGCAGACTTCTTAAGAATAGGAAGAGTTGCCTTGATGTTTATTACTACTAATGGAGATAAGGCAGCATTCTGGAATAAAGCTACCAATAGTTGGGAAAAATCCTCTAGCGCTCTTAAAAGATCAACTGAAGAAGGTTTGAAAATTGCATTGAAGCAGTCACCTCCGTCATTAATTAAAATTCCGGTCACAGTTTATGAAAAAAATAATTAATTCCTTAATTCTACCAATTATATTGGTTACCAGCTTCCAGCTTAATGCTCAAGAAGTCTCTATGTCTGCGCCAGTCGTTGTTACTGATATTGAGCAACTATTAGAGTTAGTTAAAGATAGCTCCACGTTAAGATCAGTAGAAGACAGTAAGAGATTAGCGGATTTTAATAAAAGTAAGCAAAAACAAGAAAAACTTCTCGCCGATGCTAAATGGTTATTAAAAGTTCAAAGTAATCGTGAAAAGAAACTAACAAAACAATTTGAAGATAATGACTCAAATTTATCTGATCTAGAGGAACAACTTAATCTTAAGATTGGTACTCTTGGTGAATTATTTGGTGTTGTCCGTCAGTTGAGTGGAGACGCTAAAAGTACCTATAGTCAATCATTAACTAACTTAGAATTTCCATCTAGAATTGAATTTTTAGGCAACTTAGCTGAACGTAAGGAGCTTCCAAAAGTCTTTGAATTAGAGCAACTTTGGTATGAATTATTGAATGAAATGAATGCTTCAGGAAAAGTTTCTAAATTTTCATCAGAAGTTCTTGATACAAGTGGTGACTCATCTTTACAGGATGTTATCAGAGTTGGTCAGTTTAATGCTATTGCAGACTCAAACTATCTTAGATTCATTTCTGAAGAGCAGTCATTAGAGTTCTTATCTAAAAATCCAGATGGGACTAGATCTTCATTAAAGAAACTTACAAATTTTGAAAATGGTGACTATGTAGAATTTTCTATTGATCCTACTAGAGGTTCTTTGCTTAATTTAATTCTTCAAAATCCTAGTGTTATTGAGAGAGTTAATCAGGGTGGGTTTGTTGGTTATATTATCTTACTAATACTTGCTAGCGGTCTTGCTTTAGGCGGACTTAGAGGTGTTTTCTTATTTAATAGTCAAAAGTCTCTTACTGAAGAATTAGAATCAGGTAAATATGCTGAAGGCTCACCTTTAAAAGATATAGATGATGTTTTAAAGCAAAAAGCTAACCTAGATCAAGATCAGCTAGAAACCAAAATCGAAGCTATTTTATCAAGTACAGGACCTATGTATGAAAAAAGCATAAGCACCATCAAGCTTCTAGCAGCTGTTGCTCCGCTTTTAGGTCTTCTTGGAACAGTTATTGGAATGATTGGTACTTTCCAAGCTATTACTTTATTTGGTACCGGAGATCCAAAGCTTATGGCTGAAGGTATTTCTACAGCTCTTGTTACTACTATGCTTGGTTTGATAGCAGCAGTTCCACTATTATTTGTTCATAATCAACTCGACACTAGAAGTCGTGAGATTATTCAATTAATTGAGGAAGAGGCTATAGGTAAAATAGCTTCAAAATAATTAATGCTTTACTACTTACTCTTACCTTTTAGTCTAGTTAATGATTTTATTAATCAGGGTGGAGTAGTATTACTTGTTTTATTTTTTGTAGCCTCCTATATGTGGATGCTTATAACTGAGAGATTGTATTTCTATAAATTTAGTCTTGATAATTTGATTAAAGATACACACGACACATATAAAAAATTACTAGGTAATGACAGGTGGCTAAATAATAAGATTAAAGATATGTCGTTAGCTGATATCAACTTACAGAAGAATAAAAATTTAAATCAAATTAAAGGCCTTGTTGCTCTTTGTCCTTTACTAGGATTATTGGGAACTGTTACAGGGATGATAGAGGTTTTTGATGTTATGGCATTTACCGGGACTGGTAACCCAAGACTAATGGCTGGTGGCATTTCTAAGGCCACACTGCCTACAATGACTGGTTTAGTTATATCAATTACAGGTTTATTTGCTATTACTTTTCTAGAAAGATTTATTAATGATAAAGTTACCCACAAAACTGAAGTATTTGAAAAATGATTAGAAGAAAAAAAAGAATACCTGAAGATTCAAATATCGATATCACGCCCATGCTTGATATTGTTTTTATAATGCTTATCTTTTTCATTGTTACTACAACTTTCATTAAAGAGACTGGTGTAGAGGTCAATAGACCAAATGCATCAACAGCCGTCTCAGATAAAAAGGGTAATATATTAATAGCTATTACTGAGAATAATGAAATTTGGATAGATAAAAGAATGATTGATATTAGAGCTGTGAGAGCTAATGTCGAAAGAATGAAAGCGGAAAACCCAGAAGGTTCAGTTATTATTCAAGCTGATGAAAATTCTAAGACAGGATTGCTTGTAGAAACTATGGATCAAGTTAGGCTAGCAGGTGTTATGAATGTATCTATTGCAGCAGATAAAGATTAAAAAAAACTCAGTTTATGTAGCAGGTGGGATTAGTTCTGCCTTTTTTCTATTCTTTTTCATGTACTTGCTTATACTTCCTGGCGATCTAGATATAGGCGCTTTAAAAGACAAGCAAATCGTAGATTTTATTAGACTAAAAAAAGATGATAATCTAAATCAAAGAGATAGAAGGCTTCCAGATAAACCGCCACCACCAAAAAGACCACCACCACCAGAATTAGAGACACCTGATGTTCAAGCATTACCAACTCCTAAATTAGATATACAGTTTCCCGATATAAAGATGCCTATTGATACAAATGGAGCTTTTGTTGGCGGAGGCCAGTATCTAGGTGATGGAGGTTTGATACCTTTAGTAAGAATTGCGCCAAGATATCCAAGAAATGCTTTATTAAAAGGTACTGAGGGGTATGTATTAGTTGAGTTGCTGGTAGATGAGTCAGGTAGTGTTTTATCTGCTATTGTGAAAGAATCCAGACCAAGTACAGTTTTCAATAGGTCAGCAGTCCAAGCTGTACTAAAATGGAAATTCAAACCAAGAGTTGAGGGCGGGGTTGCTATTAAACAAAGAGGTATCACCAGGATAGATTTTCAAATATGAAGCATTTACTCTTATTATCATTACTATTTTCATTAGGAATTGTCCATACAGCACCTAGTAATAATGAAACTACAATTTCAGGTTGGGTTTATTACGACTTTTTAGGTATTGACGATAAGCTTGAACAAGGCAGATATGCTGAAGTTGATGCTGATTACTTAGATTTATTAGATAACTCATGGTCATCTAGATCTTTTGATCACGCTGTAATTTTAAAGAGATATGGATTTTTCTTAGTTTCTCAAGATAGAGTTCCTGAAGGTTTAAAGCATCTTCAGTGGAGCCTAAGAAAAAAAGCGTTAGAAGATAGAGATGCTCATAATGTTAAATATGTTGTTGCACAAATAAGTGCAAGTTTAGGAAAATATGAAGAGGCTTTAGAATATCTTTTAGATTGGTACAAGGTTGGCAAGAAGAGACGTTTTGATCTTACTCCAAAAGGGATAGCGTTAATTGGAATTTGTTATGCTCAATTGGAAGACTACAGGCCTGCTATTAAATATATAAGCATTGCTACAGAGCAATCATATGTTTTTATAAAGCCATGGTACGAATTAAAGTTTGCCTTACATTATAGGCTTGATGAATTTTTATTAGCTTTAGAAACTTCTCAGGATCTAGTTCGTCACGCTCCAAAAGAAAAAAAATATCTTGAACAAATGGGAGCTATGTATAACCAGCTTAAGTTCGAAATAGAGTCCTTATCTTCACTAGAGTTTGGCTATACTCAAGACCTACTTAAAACAGAAAAAGATTACCTATTATTAGCTAATTTTTATATGTATAAAGCAGTACCTAATGATGCAGTTAAGGTTCTTCAAGCTGGCTTTAAGCGTAAGAAGATAAAAACTAATGCTAAAAATTTAGAAACTATGTCTAATGCTTACTTAGCTTCAAGAGAGAATATAAAGGCAGCAAATACACTTCAAGAAGCTACAAAGCTTTCTGATGATCCGGAATTATCTTATAGGCTTGGACAGATTGAGTTAAATTTAAGCCGATGGGATAAAGCGATTGATTCATTTAAGTTAGCTCAAGATAAAGGTTGGGACAAAGAGAAAGGAAAAATAGAATATTTTATAGGCATCTCTTTTATTGAATTAGAAGACTTTAATAATGCTGTTAAATATCTATCTATATCGAGTGAACTTGGTCAAGAGAGCATGGTTGAACCATGGCTTCAATATATAGACTATCTTCAAAATACAGCAAGCTAGAAGCACTTTCTTCTTAAAATAAATTTCTATAATTTCATAAATATGTAAAGTGAACTTTACATAGTGTAAAATGTCTAAAAAATTATGAGTATTATCAAAACAATTGAATTAAAAAGATCTTTTGAAATGGGATCACAATCCGTGGAAGCTTTAAAAGGTATTGATCTAGAGGTTCAGGCTGGAGAATTCATAGCCATTATGGGGCCTTCCGGTTCTGGTAAAACAACATTAATGAACATTATAGGCTGTCTTGATACCCCAACTAGTGGTAAATATCTATTAAACAATCAAGAGGTTAGTACTTTATTGGATGATGATTTAGCTAGAATTCGTAATAAAGAAATAGGATTTGTTTTTCAGTCATTTCATCTTCTTGCAAGAAGTTCAGCTCTTGATAATGTAATGCTGCCCTTAAAGTATGCTGGTGAAAAGAAAAATAGAGCTATAGAGAGAGCCACTCAAGCTTTAAAGGATGTAGGGTTAGAAGATAGGATGGACCATAGTCCATCTGAGCTATCCGGTGGCCAACAGCAAAGAGTTGCTATAGCTCGAGCCCTAGTTAATTCTCCAAGTATACTATTTGCAGATGAGCCTACAGGTAATCTTGATTCTCAAACTGGTAAGGATGTAATGAATCTTTTTAAGAAGCTTCACCAGGATGGACAGACCATTATAATTATTACTCACGAGGAGCATGTTGCAATCCAAGCCGAGAGAGTTATAACCATCAAAGATGGTTTAATTGAAACAGATAAATTAGTATAGGATTAATATGAAAAATGTTTACACAGTATTATTAGCGTCAATCTTTTTGGTTTCTTGTGGCGGTTCTGAGGAATCCAGCGAGGATGAATTTAAATATTATTCAAAAGAAGAAGCTACCAATAAAAGTCTTGAGCTTTCTATAGAGGCATCTGGTGAGATAGAAGCTATATCAACAATTGAAATTAAGTCTAAAGCTTCCGGAGAAGTCTTATTTTTAGGAGCTGAGGTTGGTGATTATATTAAAAAGGGTGATGTACTGGCTAGAATTGATCAAAGAACACCAAATAATATATTAGCTCAAGCTCAAGCTGACTTAGAGCTATCAAAAGTTAGATTAGGCAATGCTCAATCACAACTTATAAGAGGTGAGGCGCTGCATGATGAAGGCAGTATTTCCGATAAAGCTTTTGAAGATATTCAAGAAACCTATGCTTCGGCTAAATCTTCAGTTATAAGAACAGAAGTAAATCTTGAGAATGCAAACATATCATTAGATGACACCATTGTCAGATCACCAACAGAAGGAACTGTAATCAAGAGAAATGTTGAGGTAGGACAAGTCATATCATCACCAAGCGTTGCTGTGGGTGGGGGAACTGTCCTTATGCAAATGGCAGACCTAGGTAGCGTTAGAGTTAGAGCTTTAGTTGATGAAATAGACGTTGGTAAAGTTAGGGTAGGTCAAGAAGTTTCTATTAAAGTCTCTGCCTATAGAGATAGACAATTTTTTGGAAAAGTTTCAAAAATAGAACCATTAGCTAAAGTTGAGCAAAATGTAACAACATTCCCTATTCTTATAGATATAGATAATAAAGATAATCTATTGCTTTTAGGCATGAATACAGATGTCATCATTCAAATTCTGGATGAGAGTGTTTCCATTAGTATTCCTACAGGATCACTGAGAACAAGAAAAGATATTAAATCAGCTGCTGCAATGCTAGAAATACCTGAACAAAAGGTTGCTGATTTTCTTAAGAATAAAGTTAAAGGTGAGAGCTTTAATAAATTTATAGTAATCAAAGAATCAAATACAGGTCCAGAACTTGCATGGGTTCAGATAGGAAAATCAGATTTAAGTAATGTTGAGGTTATAACTGGACTTGTAAATGGAGATAAAGTATTTGTTTTACCAAGCCAAAGCCTCGTTGACTATCAGGAAAAATTTAGAAAGAGAGTCTCATCAACATTTGGTAATTAATGATGTTATTTCTTGAGTCTCTTTATTCAGCAATTAGTGCAATTAGAGCCAATGCTACGAGATCGTTTCTAACTTCCCTAGCTATCATTATTGGTACAGCTTCAGTTATTGCCATGATTGCAATTGGAGAAGGGGCGCAGAGTGCTCTAAATGATGAAATCGATGATTTAGGTGGTAGAGTCTTATCAGTATATGCAAGTCAACGAAAAAGAAGTGGAGTAACTTACGGAAGTAATCCGCTGACTATCAAAGATGCCGAGTCTCTTCAAAATGATAAAAAAATAGATTGGAAGATTTCACCCAGCATTGAAGGCAGTCGACAGATCAAATTTGGCAGTAACAATATGAGTGCCGGGATTAGCGGCCATTGGACCAATTATTTTGATATACAAGGTTACAAGATTACCTCAGGTAGAAATTTTAGTGATAACGAGAATCTGGCTAGAAAAAGAGTTGCTGTCATAGGCTCAAAAATTCCTCAAGAATTAAAAACATCTAAAAGCCAAATGCTTAATAAGGACTTGCTCATTGGAGGAGTTCCTTACAAAGTAATAGGAATACTAGAAAGCGAGGGTTCAAGCGGCTGGAGATCTCCTGACGACAATATTTACATTCCATTACTGACCGCAAGCGATAGGCTTTATGGTAGAAAAACTGTAAATTCTATCGGAGTAAGTATTTCTAATAAGCAAAATATAGAAGAAGCAATGGTAGCTATTGAGCAGGTTTTAAGAAGACAGCACGATATTGGTCCTGGTGTTGATAATGACTTTAGAATTAATGATTGGAGTCAATACTCAGACCTACAAAAAGAAGCTACGGCCATCTTTACAATTTTAATAACAGGCATAGCTGGAATTAGCTTGCTCGTTGGCGGTATTGGAGTGATGAATATTATGCTTGTTTCAGTCACAGAGCGAACAAGAGAAATAGGATTAAGAAAAGCATTAGGCGCAACTCATAAAGCTATCATGATGCAATTTATTGTTGAGGCAATGTTACTTTGCTTGCTTGGTGGTATTGTTGGCGTCATCTTAGGGTCTGGGATGTTCTATTTATTTGCATTAGCCCAAGACTGGACTTTTTATATTCCGCCATGGGCGATCATAGGATCTATAACTTTTTCTGCAGCAGTTGGCTTATTTTTTGGAATTTGGCCAGCAAGAAGAGCAGCCAAGCTTGATCCAGCATTGTCCTTAAGATACGAATAAAATGAAAATCCTACAGATACTGCCAGAGTTAAATATTGGTGGTGTTGAACGTGGTGTTTGCGATCTTTCTAAGGCCTTAGTTCAAAAAGGGCATGAGTCTTACGTAATTTCCAATGGAGGCGAGCTAGAGTCCTCTCTGATAGCCTCAGGTGGTAAGCATATTGGTATGCCTATTCATATAAAACGACTAAAAACACTTAAATTAGCTGAAGATTTATATAAAGTTATTGCAGATATAAATCCTGATATTGTTCATGTGCGTTCAAGAATGCCTGCATGGGTTACATATCATGCTCTAAAAAGATTTAAATCAAACAAACCTATACATGTCTCAACTTTCCATGGCCTTTACAGCTTTCCAATTTATAGCAAAGTTATGGCAAGAGTAGATCATGTTATTAGTATCTCTAAAACAGTTGAAGACTACATAAAGACCACCTATAAAGTTTCCGATAATGATATAACTGTTATACCTAGAGGTTGTGATTTGGTTGAATTCAATCAAGAGCCATTAAGTCAATCATGGAAAGATTTATGGTTTGAGGAATTCCCACAAACTTTAAATAAAAAAATATTAATGCTTCCTGCTCGAATAACAAAATGGAAAGGTGTTGATGATTTTATTGATTTAATTAACCTTATCAATGATGAGGGTATTCATGGAATAGTTGTAGGGCCAGTTTCAAAGAGCAAGCAAAAATATTTCAATAAACTTCAATCCAAAGTTGCTAATTTAAATCTTGGGTCAAAGATTACTTTTTGCGGATCAAGATCAGATATTGTTAATGTTTATAAATTATCAGATATAGTCTACAACTTATCAAAAACACCAGAACCATTTGGAAGAACAACGATTGAGGCAGCAAGTGTAGGCACTAAGATTATGGGCTGGAATCATGGTGGCACTATGGAAATTCTTAATGAGTTATTCCCTCAAGGCCTTGTTGAGCTTGGTGATAAGAAAGCCCTTAAAAACAAAACAATTGAATTATTATCTCAAGAGGAAATGAAACCCAAAGCAAATGTATTTACTTCTGAAAGGATGATTGATAGCACTTTGGAGGTTTACAGATCGCTATTAAAGCAGTCCTCATAAACTTTCATTACCTTACTAGTCTGCTTTTCTATTGAAAACTCATCTCTAACAAATTCAAAGATAGCTGATTGATTTAGCTGATCTATATTTTTAACGTAAGTTTCAAGCAGTAACTTAAGTGACTCAAGGTTATCTGGTTCTGCTAAAAGCTCTTTTGGCAAAATAATATTCATATGACCAACATCTGTAGATAAAACTGGCAGATTATTTGCTAAAGCTTCAAGTGCCACCCTGGGACCGCCTTCGCTTCTTGAGGATATAATTAGTAAGCTTGATTTGGAGTAGAGCTTATTTAATTCTTCTTGATCTACCCAGTCAATAATTGTTATTAATTGAGTCAGCTCTAACTTATTAATTAGCTGATTCAAAGACTCCTTTTCTTTTCCCGAACCCACTATAAGAAGAGGGGTGTTAATGCTAGACCAGGATTTAATCAATAAATCAAAACCTTTAACTTTTTCAAGTCTTCCAACAGCAATAGCATGAGTAGAACTTTGTTTTTCATGTGATGATGATTGATACCAGTTATAAATAACTGAGCTAGGTTTAGTTATTCCCTCAAGAGCCCTTTGACTCCCGCCTATTACATAATCAGCATTATTGAAGTTCTGCACATTACTTTTTATTCCATGCACTGTTGCAACAAAATTAAAGTTCATAAAATACCTCACTACACTAAGGACAAAAGCTGGCTTAGATCCATGCGCATGAACAATATCAAATTTATTTAATTGAAGCACTTTGAAGATTTTATAAGCTCCAATCAAAGATCTTCTATTAGCATTTTTGATATTTATAACATTAAAATTTTTATAGTTAGACGCAATCTCAGTATTACAAAGAATAGTTACCTCATGATCATTTGCTTGGGTTGCTGCTAGCTCAGCAACATGCTGTTCAATGCCAGCAAAGCTAGCACTAGAAAGGTAATGACATATCTTCATGATTTAATTAATTGAGATATTTGGTATGCAACTTTTTCTACTTCTGCATATGTTTGATGTTGATCAATAGGATTTTTTAACGAGTAGGTCTGGAGACCTCCAGCTAGAACCAAGCTTTTCATGTAACCAAGATCTCTGGATTCAACTAAATTAGACATAAGTCTAGTGATTTTATTTTCTTTTATTGGATTTAGGTGTAATAGGTATGTTGACCCTTGCGAAGAAAGAGATTCAAAAACTAGATTTACACTATCAGGCGTGACGATTTTGATACTAGCCTTACCCATAGTGTCACTTAAATTTGGCGAGGACTTATTATCTGTATCTATAAAATCAACAGAATTACTAGCTAATGCATGTAATTTATTGGTTAACACTTCTGGAGTCCTTCTGGAATTATAGATGTACCATTTATTTTTTTTATGTAGGTTAATTATAAATTGAATTTGCTTATATATTTCTTCATTCGAAAATTCATAATGATTATTACTACCACCAATAGCAATAAGACCAACATCACTATCTGGGACTATATCTATAACTTTAGCCAAAGAGCCCTTAAATGTATAAGTATTATTCTCTGTTACTTTGTCATAATCATGTTCTGGAGCACATATTAGATCAAACGAATTTCTTGCAAAACTTGGTTTAAGAATAGCTATCGACCTAGTCTTACTGGTGCCATATTTAACTTTATCAGCCAGGATTTTCAGATAAACGCTATGGCCTGCTCCTATCAAGATATCTGGGTTCTCATTATTGCTCTTAAAAAAATATGCAATAAAAAGATTTAATATATCTTTAAAAAAAGATTTCTTGCAGCTTACCTCTTTTATGGTTATATCAAATTCTTTCTTTAACTCATTAATAACAACAGAAACCTGCTTTATGTGACCGGTTTTGTTATCTTTGTACCACCAAATTTTCATATAATTTTTAAAAAGTGTATCCAATAGCTTAAAATGATTTTTATAATAAAGCTTTGCTTTGATAAGTATAAAACAATTTATCTTGCCATTTGTAATCCAGATTAATAAGAAATATTAAATAATGATTAGAAAATTATCTATAGATTTGATTTCTCAGTATGGTGATGATGCTGGCACCATTGCTATGATGAAAGCAGCTGAGTATGCTTCAATGCTAGATAATGAGAACTGGATGCTATGGGAGAAGGTTATAGCAATGATTGAAGAACTTAATAATGCAAGATCTCTTGATAGCTAGAAATCTATGATAAATCCAATCAATCATACTTACTTCAACTTATAATAATTCTATGTCATCAAATATAGTTGAATCAGAAATTATAAAAATTTTAGATAGTTCATTTAACCCTTTGCACCTTGAAGTCACTAATGAGAGTAATATGCACAATGTTCCAGTGGGATCTGAAAGCCACTTTAAATTACTTATTGTTTCAGATGCATTTTCTGAATTGTCGCTAGTAAAGCGTCATCAATTGGTTTACAAGGCATTATCTGGTGTTATGGAGTTAATCCATGCGCTTTCTATGCATCTATATGACTTAAAAGAGTATGAATCTAATCCAAAGGCCATTGATAGCCCAGATTGCGTTAATTAACAGCCTATGAATATTATTAGCAACTATATTAATTTGATAATCAATAAACCAAAAAGGGTGCTCCTTCTTGTTTTTATCACATTAATTATTAGCTCTCTTGGACTCTCAAACTTTAAACTAGACGCATCCTCCGAGGCATTGGTATTAGAAAATGATACTGCTTTTAAAATTTATAGAGAATCTAGTAATGAATTTGGTGGTTCAGATTTCTTAATAGTTACTTATACGCCTTTCAATGAATTGTTTTCATCTCAATCCTTAGCTGCATTAAAATCTCTTGAAGACGAGTTAGGTGATCTGAGAGGTGTTAATAATGTATTCTCACTTTTAGATGCACCTATATTTTTTCAACCAAAAGTAGCATTAACCGATGTAGCTGATAATTTAAAAGACCTAGAATCTCCAAATATCAATCTATCTTTAGCTAAAGAGGAGTTTTTAAATAACCCCATATATAAGGAATTAATATTAAGTATTGATGGTAAAACTACCGCACTTCAGATTGTTATAGATGAAAATACTAAAAAAAATAATTTGATTACTGAGCGATACAAAGCGCTTGATGCTCTGGATAGAGATAATAAATATATCGACTTATTAAATAAAGAAATTTCCCTTTTAAATGATTTAGAAACAGAGAACCAAACTCTTCTTGTAGCTGATATAAGAACTATCTTGCAATCCTATAGAGGCAATGCTGATTTATTTCTTGGCGGCCCTTCAATGATAGCAGTTGATATGATGTCATTTATCAAGTCTGATCTAGCTGTATTTGGAGCTGGAGTTGCATTGATTTTTGCATTAATGCTCTATTTATTTTTTGGTAATTTTTGGTTTGTAATTCTTCCCCTGGTTAATGCATTTATAACTACAATTTTTACAGCTGGCGTTCTTGGTTTAATGGACTGGAAAATTAGCGTCGTTTCATCTAACTTTGTTGCTTTACTTTTGATACTTACTATCTCTCTAACCGTTCATGTCATGGTGAGGTATACCGATATCGAGACTTCTGATAAAAAAGCATCCTTACATAAAGCATTTAATAGTATTTTTATGCCTTGTCTGTTTGCTGCATTAACAACAGCAATAGCCTTTTTATCCTTAACATTTGGGGACTTAAAGCCGGTTATAGAGTTCGGAAAAATGATGGCGGTAGGTATGGCTTTTGCTCTTATATTTACATTTAGCTTCTTGCCTGCAGCATTTGCATTAGTAAATACTGGAAAGACTAAGGATTTTATTAATATCAAAGTGGTTTTGAATAAAATAGTTACTTTCACGAATCTTAATAAAAGCTCTTTATCTGCTACTTATATAATCTTATTTATAGTTTTCTTTTTTGGGATATCAAAACTCTTAGTTGAAAATAGATTTATAGATTACTTTGATGAATCGACTGAAATATATCAAGGAATGCTACTTTTAGATGAGGATCTTGGGGGCACTGCTACTCTGGATATCATCATTAGCGAACCTTTAATTAAACCTAGTAATGTAATTTTTAATGATGAAGATGACTTATTTTCAGATGATCTATTCGAAGATGATGACAGTGAAGCTTCTGGTTACTGGTGGAATATATATAGTTTAAATAAATTAGAAGCAATTCATGATCATTTAGATGCTATGCCTGAAATAGGTAAAGTCTTGAGTGTTGCTAGCGGCATGAAGTTAGCAAGACAAATTAATGATGGTGAGAACCTAAATGATCTAGAACTAGCATTACTTCGCTCTGTCTTACCTGAAGATATTCGCGAGACTTTATTATATTCATATATTAACAAGGATGACTCTAAGGTTAGAATTTCTACAAGAGTTATTGAGTCAGCAAAGTCTCTTAATAGAAAAGAACTCCTTGAAAAGATAGAAAATGATCTTGTTAATAAATTTAATTTATCTGAAGATCAATTCGAAATAACGGGTTTAGCAGTTCTTTACAATAATATGTTGCAATCGCTTTTCACATCTCAAATTGGATCATTAGCACTAGTCTTTGCAGTTATTGCTCTCATGCTTTTAGTCTTATTTAGATCTTTTAAAATAATGCTTATAGGAGTTTTACCAAATATATTTGTTGCCTCAAGCGTTTTGGGATTGCTTGGAATTTTAAAGATCCCTCTTGATATTATGACTATTACAGTGGCATCGATAAGCGTTGGAATGGCTGTAGATAATACTATCCATTATTTATATCGTTATAGAGCCTCAGTAGAAGAGGGGATTAGTCCAGAGATGAGTATGAAAGCATCACACCTAAGTGTTGGCAGAGCTATTTTTTATACTGCTTTTACTATAGCCATCGGTTTCTCTATTCTCGCATTATCTAATTTCGCTCCTACTGCATTATTTGGTATTTTTACAGCAATAGCTCTATTATTAGCTTTTATTAGCTCCTTAACGCTGCTTCCATTATTATTAGTTAGGTTTAAGGTTTTTAGTTAGGTTTTTTATGGGTCCATTGAAAGGTTTGAAAATATTAGAATTTTCTGGAATTGGTCCAGGACCATTTTGTGGAATGCTATTAGCTGACTTAGGTGCTGAAGTTATTAGACTTGATAAGTCTTCAACTCACGGAAACCACAACAAGGCAGACATTCATAATAGAAATAAAAAGTCTATAACCGTTGATTTAAAAAATCCAGAATCGATTAAAGAAGTAAAAAAATTAATAGCACAAATGGATGGTATTTTTGAAGGTTTTAGACCTGGAGTAATGGAGCGTTTAGGTTTAGGTCCTGATGTATGTAAGGACTTAAATCAATCATTAGTATATGGTCGAATGACTGGCTGGGGTCAAGAGGGCCCTATGTCATTGCAATCTGGACATGACATTAACTATATAGCTCTTTCCGGCGTATTAGATTCTATGGGTAGAAAGGGTGAGAATCCACAACCCCCTCTTAATCTGGTAGGTGACTTCGGTGGAGGAGGTATGTTGCTTGCAGTTGGTATGCTTTCAGCTTTTCTTCATGCTCAAAGAACTGGTGAAGGTCAAGTTGTAGATGCTGCAATGATTGATGGAAGTTCAATGCTTATGAGTATGTTTTACTCATTCAAGCAGATGGGATTTTGGAATGAGGGAAAAGAATCAAATCTTTTAGATGGCGCTGCTCACTTTTATGATACATACGAGTGCAGTGACAAGAAGCATATAGCAATAGGGGCAATTGAGCCCCAATTTTATAAAGAACTCTTAGAAAAACTAGATATTCATGATAAACAGTTTTCTGATCAGATGAATAGAGCTATATGGCCAGAATTAAAATTAAAAATGAGTGAAGTTATTAAGTTAAAAACTAGAGATGAATGGACTGCAGTATTTGATGCTTCAGAAGCATGCGTTTCTCCAGTTTTAAGTCTTACAGAAACACCATTACACCCTCATCACAAATCTAGAAATACATTTATGGATGTAAACGGTTTTGCTGAACCAGCTCCAGCTCCTAGATTTTCAGTTTCTAAAGTTGAAAATAAATCTATTATTGCCGCATCAGGTTCTAGCAATGACGAAGTATCTAATTTATATGATTTAGATATATCTAAACTTGGTTGAAAAAATCTAAACTATTTTGATAAGTTGCATTGCAAATTTCTTCAATGCTTTCACTTCTTAAACCTGCAATTTCACTAGCGATATGCATAAGATTTTTAGGTTCGTTCCTATTACTCTTCGGTTTTGGTTTTAAGTTTCTAGGAATTAGGTATGGAGAGTCTGTTTCGAGCATAAGTCTATTTAGAGGTATATTCTTAATAGAAGCTCTTAGATCTTTATTTCTTCTTTCATCACATATCCAGCCCGTTAATCCAATATAAAAATCACACTCTATGTAGTCATCAAGCTCTAATTGAGTTCCAGTAAAACAATGAACTACAGCTTTATCAATATCAGCCTTATAAGTATTTAATACTTTAATAAACGATTCATGTGCGTCTCTTTGATGAAGAAATAAAGGCTTGTTAAATTCTATTGCTAATTTTATTTGTTCTGCAAATGCAAAAACCTGCTCGTCATGACTTGAAAGATTTCTAAAAAAATCTAAGCCCATTTCACCAAGTGCATTAGGTGAATACTTTTTAATTAATTCTCTCATTCTGTCACTAGAATCAGAATTAAAGCTTTTTGCATGATGAGGATGAACTCCTGTGGTAAAGCAAAAAAAATCATCATGCTGAAGAATTAATTTATTTATCTTCTCCGCATCATCTAATTCAGCTGCAACAACCAGAAACCTATTAACTCCATTAGCCAAGCCATCATCAATAACTTTATTTAAATCATCATTAAATGATTCGTGAGTGAAATTACAGGCTATATCAAATAATTGGTTCATTATATAAAGATTCTTATTGTCTTATGAATTACAATTATCTAACAAAAATTAACATTATGGATAAATTTAAACAGTTTCAAGACGCGATTGAGATAAATAAGGTTTCAGATTCATTATACAAAATAATACCCAGTGAGAAATTTTTTGTAGGCAACACTCCTCACGGTGGTTATTTGATGGCAATAATGCATAAAGCCCTCATTTCGTCTTTACCTCACTCATGCGCAATTAGCTCATCTATCCAGTATCTTGATAGAACTGAGCCTAGAGAAATAGATATACATGTAGATGTAATAAGAGTCAGTAGAGGTAGTTCAACTGGACGAGTTACTATCATGCAAGATAATTTAGTTAAATGTATTTATACAGGTACATGTTCTGATTTTGAGCACATGAAAGGTTATAACGGTTTAGCCACACCAATCCCTCTAATTTTTAAAACTATTGATAAGAAAGATTTTAAGAATCTTGATTATGATAATGTTAAAGCTGGGTTTACTCCTGCGTTTGTTAAACAGGTTGAGTGTTTTGTTCATCCAGATCATGCTTGGTGGGATCGTGAAATTTCAAATGAAGATGCTGAAGCTAGATGCTCAGCATACATATCTCTTCCTGGCGGAATACCAGATCAATACGCAATTTCTTTTTTTTCAGATATTCTTCCTCCTGTAGTTAGTAATAAATATGGTCCACTGGGATGGGTTCCAACTTTAACTTTAACTACTCATATTCGACAGATGCCCAAAACAGAAGTCCTAGTTTTAGATTTTTTAGCAAAAGATATTAATAATGGATACTTTGAACAAGATTGTAATATTTGGGATCTAGAGGGTAATTTAGTTGCTTCGAGCAGACAACTAACTAGAATACTAAAATCAGAAGAAAAAATTTCAATATAAATTAACCAAAGGATTGATTATGCAATTTAAAGGAACTAAAAATTATATAGCTACAGACGACTTAAGTATGGCAGTAAATGCATCTGTTGCTCTAGAAAGACCATTATTAATTAAGGGAGAACCTGGGACAGGTAAGACTCTTTTAGCTATAGAGGTTGCCGAAGCGCTAGGGCTTGAGTTAATTGAATGGCATATCAAATCAACTACAAAGGCTACTCAGGGCTTATATGAATACGATGCAGTTACAAGATTAAGAGATTCACAACTAGGTGATGAGAGAGTTAAAGATATTGCAAACTACATCAGGAAAGGAAAGTTATGGGAAGCATTCACTTCAGATAAGCAGGTAGTTCTCCTTATTGATGAGATTGATAAAGCTGATATTGAGTTTCCAAATGATTTGCTCCAAGAAATAGATCGTATGGAGTTCTTTTGCTACGAAACAGGAGAAACCATTAAAGCAAAGCATAGACCTATTATTATTATGACTTCTAATAATGAAAAAGAATTACCAGATGCTTTTTTAAGAAGATGCTTTTTTCATTACATAAGTTTTCCAGACAGAGTGACTATGAACAAAATTGTTAATGTTCATTATCCTAAGATTAAGAAAAAGTTAGTAAATGACGCCTTAGAAATTTTCTTTGATTTAAGAAAAATTCCTGGTTTAAAAAAGAAACCCTCTACATCTGAATTAATTGATTGGTTAAAATTATTATTATCTGATGACATGCCAGACGAAATCTTAAAAAATGCAGATTCATCAAAAGCCATACCACCACTTTATGGAGCCTTATTAAAAAATGAACAAGATGTTCATTTATTAGAGCGATTAGCATTCATGTCTAGGAGAGAGTCAGCTAATAAATAATAATTTATGTTAATTAATCTCTTTCTAACGGTTAAATCCTCCGGTGTCCCTTGCTCCTTAAGAGAGCTATTGGATTTATTAGGGGCCTTGGAAAAAAGAGTTGCTTATGCCAACTTGGATGATTTCTATTACCTTTCTCGCGCAATCTTAGTTAAAGATGAAAAACACTACGATAAATTTGATAAAGCTTTTGATATCTACTTTAAAGGAATTGAAAAACTTGAAGATATCTTCCAAGCACTTATTCCTGATGATTGGTTAAGAAAAGCTTTTGAAAAAGAACTAGATCCTGAAGAGTTAAAAAAAATAGAATCCTTAGGTGGTCTTGAGAAGTTATTGGAAGAGTTTAAAAAACGTTTAGAAGAGCAAAAAGAAAGACATGAAGGTGGTTCGAAATGGGTTGGAACAAATGGTACTTCACCTTTTGGTCATGGAGGACAAAACCCAGAAGGTATAAGGGTTGGAGGCACGGGTGGTCAAAAGAAAGCAGTTAAGGTCTGGGAAGAGCGCCAATACAGCAATCTAGATGACTCAATTACTATTGGTACAAGAAATATTAAAATGGCCTTACGACGTTTAAGAAAATTTGCACGTCAAGGTAATGAGCTAGAGCTTGATATGGATGGAACTATCAAGGCAACTGCAAAAAATGCAGGTTTTTTAGATATTAATATGATTCCTGAAAGAGCTAATAATGTAAAAGTTATTATTCTATTTGATGTGGGTGGATCTATGGATCCATACGTTAAGCTTTGTGAAGAGCTTTTCTCAGCAATCAAAACAGAGTTTAAGCATCTTGAATATTATTACTTTCATAATTGTATATATGAGTCAGTCTGGAAAGATAATAGAAGAAGAAGTCAGGAGAGAATGTTGGTTCAAGATATTATCAACAAATATACATCTGACTATAAAGTTATAGTCGTTGGTGATGCAACCATGGCTCCTTATGAGATTACTAATCCAGGTGGAAGTATTGAGCATTGGAATGAGGATCCGGGCGCTTTGTGGATTAAAAAACTTTCAAAACATTTCGAAAATATGGCCTGGTTAAATCCAGTGCCTGAAGATCACTGGGATTACACTTCGTCAGTTACTATTTTAAAAGACCTATTTGACGATCGAATGTATTCCTTAACATTGAAAGGTTTAGAGGAGGGGATGTCTAGTCTATCAAAATGAATATAACAACAATATCTTCTTCAGATAGATTTAGTAAAAATTAGTATTGACCTAGAGTTTGCTCTAGGGGTTATAATTTTTTAAAGACATTTTTATATATAGGGAAAAACTATGATCAATGAAACTTTAAGTAATACAACAACGAGTAAAGGCATTAAATGGGGACCCTTTACGCTTAGAATTCCGTTTATTCATCTTAGATTAAGAGCTGGGGAGTTCTTTCAAGGAATGGTTATTTCTGGCGCAACAGCATTTGCGGCTGTTCCTATCGCAATAGGTCTTGGCCTTACATTTGAAGAAGGAGTTGCTTTAAGTTTTATTGCAGGAACTCTAATTGGTGCTGGACCTATATTTTTTGGTGAGCCAATGGCTCCAGGGTGGGTAACGCCTGCAGTGCCTATAGTTATAGCTGCCTTTGCAGCAAAAGGGCAATTTAATGGTGTTTATAATCCAGAAGTTTTCCAATTCATGGCAGCAATGTGTATTGAATTCACCTTGCTCTTATTTATCATGGGTATTACAGGGTGGGGTAAAAGGCTTATTGAAATTATACCCAATGGCCTTAAAGCAGGTATTATTTTAGGTGCTGCATTAGCAGCTTTTTATCAGGTCTTTGTTACAGATATTGATAAGCTTATGATTCAACCTATATCAATGGTTGTTGCTATATCTTTATGCGTCATCACCACTTTCTCAGTGCCTTTTAAGAAGTTAGCAGCAAATAATAAGTTTTTTAAAATAGTTGGATCCTTGGGTCTTTTGCCTGGGTTTGTTTTAGCAGCATTTGTTGCATTTATATTAAATGAAGTAACTTTTAATATTGAATGGGGTTTTAGAATTCCTGATGTTGTTTCTCTTTTTAACAGAACCTCACCATTAGCTATAGGCTTTCCATCTATTGATATGTATCTAGAAGCAATACCTTTAGTAATAATAGGTTACACATTGTTATTTGGTGATTTAATTACAGGTACTGAGGTTTTAAATGATGCTCAAACTCAAAGACCTGATGAGCCTTTAGATGTCAATTTAGACAGATCTCATCTATCTATTGCTGTAAGAAATTTCTTAGGATTACTTATAAATCCATTTTTCCCAACTCAAGGGGCATTATGGACAGGAGTGCATGTTGTTATAGCTGAGCGTTGGAAAAAAGGTCCTAAAGAAATGCCCTCCATCTTCGATGGCTTAGGTTCTTATTATTTAATGGGAATACCCTTCTTGTATGTAACCCTACCTTTTATAACATTAATGAAACCATTGATGCAGATGGCATTAACACTCACACTAATATTGACTGGTTTTGCTTGTGCTTATGTTGCTATGGCTATTCCAAAAACAAATTCTGAAATGGCCTCTGCTTTGTTGATTGCAGTTTTCATAACATTCTTTAGTGCCTGGGTTGGTTTACTGATGGGGATATTATTAAGTATATTTGTAGTTGGAACTGATGAAGATAAAGTTTAAAATAGTCGACCATGAGTTACGCCTTAGAAATATCGAATCTACAAAAAGTCTATAGTAATAATGTCATAGCCTTAAAAGGTATAGATCTCAAAGTTTCTAAAGGAGATTTTTTTGCTCTTCTAGGTCCAAATGGAGCTGGAAAATCTTCAACTATCGGTATTATTGGATCATTAGTAAATAAAACATCCGGCTCAGTTAAAATATTTGATATAGATATTGATCAAGATTTCCCTGAAGCTAAACGCATGCTGGGCGTTGTTGCTCAAGAGATTAATTTTGGTGGTTTCGAAAAAGTCCTAGATATAGTAGTTACCCAAGCTGGTTATTATGGAATACCTGCAAAGGAAGCTCTAGTTAAAGCTGAATCAGTTATGAAACGTTTAGGTCTTTGGGATAAACGTAAAGACCAAGCAAGAACTCTTTCTGGAGGTTATAAAAGGCGTTTAATGATAGCTAAGGCTCTTATTCATGAACCAAAACTTTTAATTTTAGATGAACCAACAGCTGGAGTAGATATTGAGTTAAGAAGAGAGATGTGGGAATTCTTAAAAGAAATTAATGCTAAAGGTACAACAATTATTTTAACAACACATTATCTTGAAGAGGCTGAACAGCTTTGTAAAAATATTGCAATCATCGATCATGGTGAAATTGTAGAAAACACCAGTATGAAAGATCTACTCAGCAGATTAGATGTTCAAGGTTTCGTTTTAGATTTAGATAAACCAATAACAGAGGCTCCACATATCGAAGGTTTTCCTTTGAGGCTAGATGATCCAACCACTTTAGTTGCTGCTGTATCCAAAGATAATAATATTAATAATCTTTTTAAATTATTAAGTGATCATTCTATACAGGTTAACTCAATGAGAAACGAATCAAATAGACTTGAAGAACTCTTTATAGAAATGGTGAAAAAGTAATGATTTCAAGAAGAAGAGAGATTTTAAATTCATTAATTACCTTGTCTACAAAAGAGGTAAGAAGATTTTTAAGGATTTGGATTCAAACATTAGTGCCTCCAGCTGTAACCATGTCACTTTATTTTTTAATATTTGGGACATTAATAGGCCCTCGTATAGGTACCATGGATGGGTTTGATTATATTCAGTTCATGATTCCTGGATTAATCATGCTATCTGTTATTACGAATTCATATTCAAATGTAACTTCTTCTTTTTACTCCGTTAAGTTTCAAAGATCAATTGAGGAACTTCTAGTTTCACCTATGCCTAATTGGGCAATTTTATTAGGATTTATTTCAGGCGGCGTTGCTCGTGGTACTCTAATAGGCGTTATAGTTTTTTGTGTTAGTTTATTTTTTTACCCTTCATTTGAAGTAGCAAATCCAGCTCTAACTATACTTGTACTAGTGTTAACTTCTATACTTTTCTCATTAATGGGTTTTGTTAATGCAGTTTTTGCAGATAGTTTTGATGCTATATCAATAGTTCCAACCTTTATTCTTACCCCTTTGATATATTTAGGAGGAGTATTTTATTCAATCAATATGCTTCCTGAAATGTGGAGAAATATCTCTATGGTTAATCCAATGCTTTATGTTGTGAGCTCTTTTAGAGAAGGAATGCTTGGAATTAGTGATGTTTCAATTCCTTTTGCACTTGGTATGATTTTTGGATTTATAGGGCTTCTTACAGGTTTTTGTCTCTATCTATTAAATAAAGGTATTGGTATTAGGCAGTGAGCAGAAAGTATCTAGGAAAACAATCAAATAAGATTTTATCTAAAGATCAATTTTCTATTCTAGACCCAATAGATAGAGGTGTTGAAACTTCAAAATATAATAATCTAATCTTAGCTAAGCATGGCATTGATATATGGAATGCATATGAATTCTCTTATCTTGATATAGATCTTAAGCCTCGTCTAAATGTTCTTGAAATAGTTATTCCAATGAATTCATCTAAAACTGTAGAATCTAAATCAATGAAATTATATTTAAATTCTTTTTATAACCAATCTTATGTTAGCAAGAAAGATATTCTTAACATACTCCAATTGGACTTGTCTAAGTTATGTGGCGCCTCTGTCAAAGTGAATTTTAAAAAGACGTTTTCAGAAGCGCCTAATGCACATTCATTAATTGATGCTAAAACAGCTTTTACTAAATCAAATACACTATATAAATTTGATGCTTTTAGGTCTTTATGCCCAGTAACAAATCAACCTGATTGGGCTGTTATCTATATCTCATCAGAACCAAAGATCAATATTCAGTGGATGGTTGAATATCTTTCTTCATTTAGGGAGATTGGTGAATTTCATGAGTTATGTATTGATAAAATATTTTCAGCTACAAAGAATGAGTTTCATGTATCTAAACTTTCTGTATATGGTCGTTTTATGAGAAGAGGTGGAATTGATATCAATCCTCTTCGCTCGTCATCATCTTCCTCTGTCTTCTCTAATCATCGTGAATTTGGACAATAAAAATATCTATAAATTTAATTCTAACGAAGAGTTAAATTCTACTTTATTGAAACTCTTCAAGGGCACCAAAAATAATAGAGTATCTAATATTATTTTTTCAGGCGGATCCACCCCTACAGATTTTTATAAGCTTTTATCAATCGAACCAATAAACTGGCCTGATTATCAAATTGTTTTATCAGATGAAAGAAATGTTAAATTATCAAATCCTATGAGCACAGAGGGAGCTATTAAGTCTATTATCAACAATCAAAGCTTCAATAATTCTTTTATCAGTTTGCTGGATGAAGATGTTGAAACTAAACTAAGTTTAATTGATGCATATGATTTATCTATTCTTGGCGTTGGAGAAGATGGCCACTTTGCTTCAATATTTCCTAACATGTCCAATCTCTCCTCAGCACTTAATGATAATTCAGCATTAATTAATATAAATGATGGATTTCCAGATGTCCCAAGGGTAACTCTGAGCTTAAATGAAATAAATAAATCTCAACAAATTATTCTGTTAATAAAAGGTGAAAATAAATTTAATCTTTTAACTAAAAATAGATCAGAAAAAGACCTGCTTCCTATAGATTACCTTTTTTTAAAAATGAGTGAAAAGATTAAAGTCTTTTATCTTTAATATTTTTTTTATATTTGTCATATAATGCATATCTTTAAATGGAGAGGTGTCTGAGTGGTTTAAGGTGCTTCCTTGGAAAGGAAGTGTAGGGCAACCTACCGTAGGTTCGAATCCTATCCTCTCCGCCATTTATTATGTATGTTTTTTTTAAAAAGAGACTATACTTTATAATATATATATATTAGTTATATTTATTGGCATCAATATTGCTACTTAGGATATATACACACTTTAAACGGAAAAACTTATGTCACTATTCAGAAAGCAACTCTCAGAAGCTGTCTCTCTTGTTTCAAACTTAGAGCAGGACATCAGGATTGTCTCACTCACAAGTAGCCAAAAGAAGATTCTTTATTCGGTTCTCTTGAAAAAAAATGATTCCAAGGATTGTAATATTTCAAATGTTATTGAGTACTCAAATTTATCTAGATCAACTGTTTTTAAATCTCTTAAGTTCCTTGAAGCTATGAAACTTATTGCTCTTCAGCAATCAGATAATGATAGAAGAGAATTTAACATTGAAGTTATTTTATAAAACTATATAAATCATTCTATAACTAAATACCCTATGAAGTATTTCTTACAGACCTTCTCTTTCACATTTCTTGCTTATATGACTCTTTGGTTTGTCTGGGCTAGCTCGATTGGGCTACCTGGAAGCCAATATGATGGCAGCTTGGTTTTTTTACCACATGCTGCAAGAGTAATATGTACATGTATTTTTGGCCTCTATGCTATTCCAGCAATCATACTTGCTGACTTTATTGGTTTAGAATTTTTCACATCAATACCTGATGTTTCATCCTTATCAAGTCTAGGCTTAATAGTATTTAAAGCTTTTACAGTTTATTTATCGTTACTAGCTCTTAAGTTATTCGGTTTCTCTTTTAATTACTCTAAAGGCGAGGTATTACTTAATAGAACTAATTACAGGCACATAGGTTTAATTACTATTCTTTCTGCTTTTATAAATGGTGTTTTTGGTAATGCTCTTAAACAAATATTCGAGATGGTTGATATTCCCTTGTGGACTATTTTTAGATATGTAGTAGGTGACATATTAGGCACGCTAGTAGTTTTTGCAGTATCTGTTTTAGTAATTTCAATTTATAAAGATATTGTTAATAGATTATAAAAATCTATCTTAATAATTATATGAATCCATTTCATTTAGCTATTCCAGTTTCTGACTTAACTAAAGCAATTAATTTTTATGAAAATACCCTGGGATGTTCTAAAGGAAGATCTAGTGATCTCTGGTCAGATTTTAATTTTTACGGACATCAGCTTGTGTGTCACCAAGTTCAGCAAACTCAATGCATTAATAGTAATTATGTAGACGGAGAGGATATTCCGGTTCCGCATTTTGGAATAATTCTTAAGTGGCACGAATTTCAAGAATTAAGTAATTCATTGATAAATAAAAATATAGATTTTATTATAGAACCCTCTACAAGATTTCAAGGCAAGGCAGGCGAACAGGCAGTAATGTTTTTAAAAGACCCTAGCGGAAATGCTATTGAATTTAAGGCATTTAAAGATAACAAAGAGATATTTAAAATTTAGGAGTAATGGGTATGATTAAACCAAGAAGAATTGTTACAGGTGTTAATAGTAATGGTGAGTCTGAAATTAAGATTAATTCTATAATCGAGCCTGATATCATCAATGGAAATAATATCTTTCTTGAATTATGGAATACAGACGGATCTAGTATAGATAATAAAGATACGACTGACAGATCACTAGGACCAGTAATTCTATCTCCGCCTAGGGAGGGTACTAAAATACGTTATTTTAGTATTGCACCTCAGGATTTATCAGTATCTGCTGAAGATCTTGAGCTAATGTTTGCAGCTGGCTTTAAAGCTATTGGTGCAGAACACGAAAGGGTGAATACCACTAAACATCCTGGAATGCATATAACGCAAACAATTGATTACATTATTCTTATTAAAGGAGCAGCTACACTCATTTTAGACAAAGAAGAGGTTAATTTAGTTGCTGGTGATGTTGTTGTCCAAAGAGGTACAAACCATGCCTGGTCTGCATCTGGCGATGAACCAGCTCTTTTTATAGCAGTGCTTATTGATTCAAATTTTGCTTAATCATTGACTACTGTATATTTATACAGTATATTATGTTTTATGAATAACGTAATACACATAAATAAAGCTGATCCAATAATAGAACAATGGAACGGAGCGCTGGATAAAGATGCTGCTTTTAAAACAATAGCATTCAAATTCTTCGGTGGAGATTCTAATAAATTAGATTCTTATCTTCAAAACTTTGGTCAGATAGTTGAAACAATTAAAAATGATATTGAAAATACTGAGCCCAAAGAAACTCATGAGTATCGTCAGTTAGCAATGTTTTAAATTACTGCCTTTACCTCCAGATACTCCTCTAATCCGAATTGGCCATGCTCTCGGCCATTTCCAGATTTTTTAAAGCCACCAAACGGAGCAGGGGCAGAACCTCTACCTTTTTTATTTACTATTGTTTGACCAGCTTTAAGTCTTTTGGCAATTATTTTTCCCTCACCATCATCTAAGCAGGTTATATAACTAGATAAACCATATATTGAGTCGTTCGCTATTTTGACAGCATCATCTATATCTAAATAACTTATTATCGACAGCACAGGTCCAAATATTTCCTCTTGAGCTATAAGAGAACTGTTATCTACATTTAAAAATATTGTGGGTTTAATATAATATCCATTAATACAGTTATCAGGCTTACCTAGACCACCAGTAATAATTTCATAACCATCCTCAATACCAGATTTTATATATTTTTGAATAGATTCGTATTGTTTGAAGTTTATAACAGGACCTAGATTTGTAGATTCATTTTTCGGATTGCCTGTAATAATTGAGGTAGCATACTCACTCGATATCCTTCTTACTTCGTTTATATCTTCTTTTGAAATTAACAATCTGGTCGGCGCTGAACATGATTGGCCAGAGTTAATAAAGCATTGGTCTATAGCATTAGGAATTGCTATTTCAAGATCAACTCCGGAGCAGATAATATGAGCTGACTTGCCACCAAGTTCAAGAGAAACCCTTTTAACAGAGGTGGCTGCTAACTCTTGTATATTTACTCCTGCAAGAGTTGATCCCGTAAATGAAATCATTTTTATATCAGGATGAGATGATATTAATGGACCAATTTCAGATCCAATCCCGTTTACACAGTTAAAGCATCCCTTCGGTAGAGAGCTTTTATCGATTATTTCAATAAGGATTCTACTACTAAGCGCCGAATACTCACTTGGCTTCATTACAATTGGACAACCAGCAGCTATAGCTGAAGATATTTTTGTTAAAGTTTGGTTTAATGGCCAGTTCCATGGTGTTATTAAAGCCACTAAGCCAATTGGTACTTTAACTAGTTGATATTCATCCAAATCTTCTTCAAAAGAATAATCCTGTAAAGTCTTTATAGTATTTTGCAGATGATCCGCTCCCATCTGAATATGCGCACTAGTGGTTAACTTGATAGGAGCTCCCATCTCTAAAGTTATTGCATTAGCTAATTCTAAACTTCTATCATTAAGACCATTTAATATTTGATTTAATATTTCTATTCTTTCAACAACCTTTAGACCTGCAGCAACATCTTCATTACTAAGCGCTATACTAATAGCATTGTTAACCTGCTCTTCATTTGAACAAATTAAAGAAGCATAATTGGATTCAGTTGCTGGGTTTATAAGTTCAAAATTTTTACCCGTCTCTTCATCACAAAAGACTCCATTGATGTAAGTATTAGATATTTTCATACTTACTATTATTAATCAGACTTAACTCTAAAGTATAGTTTTAATTTATGTTTATCCTTATAAACATAACTTATTGTTATAATATAATAGATAAAATTCAATTTATATTATTAGAGTATTAAGGTATTTTTAAATTACTTAAATGCAAACAAACGGGGAGGTTTTATGCATATTTCATCCAGATTTTTATTATTAACAATTTTCACTTTTTCACCCTTAATTATATTAGCTCAAGAGGATACTCAAACTATTAATAACGGCGTTACAGATGTTGAGGAGATTGTCGTTACAGCAACATCCCGTGAATCATCATTACTTGATGTTCCTTACAATATATCAACAATATCGGGATCTGATATTCAAGAAAGAGGAATTCAGGATGCTACTGAACTCTTAAGAAATTTTGCAGGGATCAGTACCATTGATAGAGGTTATAGAAATGCTGGAACAACCAATAGCGCCAGAATCAGAGGTTTAAATGTAGATTCATCTGCGCTTCAGGATTATCCAGTAAGCTCAGTTGCATCAGTTTCTACCTATGTTGATAAAACTCCTGTTTTTGCAAATTTTCTCTTAAAAGATTTAAAGAGAGTAGAAGTTCTAAGGGGCCCTCAAGGAACTTTATATGGCTCAGGTGCATTAGGTGGCACTATTAGATATATAACCAATGATCCTATTATTGGTGAAATGGCTGGAACTATTAACGTAACTACTTCTGATGTAACAGGTTCAAACTCATTAGGAACCGCTATTGATCTGGTTTTAAATGTTCCTATATCAGACAAGATGGCCTATAGAGTTGCATATTCATATGCGGATTACCCAGGAATAACCGATTACGTTAATGTGTTTAGAGTATCCGATATTCCAGGTTTTGATTCTTGGTTCGGACCAGTTGATCCCTCTTATGGAGTTCCAACTCCTAAAGAAGGTACAGGTTTTCCAGATTTTATAACCTCACCTCCGTCAATAAAAACAGTACAAGATGCAGATACTGTAGGTATTAATTTCTTAAGACATAAATTTTTATTTGATATAAATGAGAATATTGAGCTAATGTTTACAGCCACAACTCAAGAAGATGAAGTTGGTGGAAGAAGACAATCTTCTACTGGAACTAAATATATTTTGAATGAGAACTGTACTACTTTGCAAGATCCAAATTGTTATTCAACTGGTAAATATGGCAAATTTGAAAATGGCGCTTTAATGCTAGAACCTTCTGAAAGAGAGGTTGAAGTCTATGCATCTGAATTAACTTATGATGCTGATAATTATGACCTAATAGTTTCATATTCAACATATGAAAAATCTGGTTCAAGTATTACAGATAACACTGGATACTTTGCTGGAGCAGAAGTTTATACATCTGCTTTAGCTGGATACTATAATCAAACAGCAGGTGGTATTTGGACAACGCCAGCACGACCATACTCACCAGCTCATAGGCAATATACAGATGCAGCTGATACCCTTGAGATTAAATTAGTTTCAGAAGTCTCAGATACGTTCGATTACATCCTTGGTTATTTTAATCAGACAGAGGAAATGTCTAGATCACAACAAACTTATATAAAGGGTGTAAATGCATGGAAGGGCTATTACTGGGGTGTTGATTACGTGATAGATCCAAATGAACAAGATTTTGACTATAATGTTTCTGAATCAATAGATCATGAAGCGTTTTATGGTGAATTTACATTTCATCTAGCGGATGAGTATGACCTAACTCTGGGTTTCAGAGACTTCACTTCTAACGCTGATGCTAGTATGAATATGGCCTTCAAGCTATACAATATAGGCCCTGCTACAGACTCATCATCCAATAGCGACTCAGACACATTGTTAAAGGCCAATCTTTCTTACAAGCCTGCAGATAATGTAACTTATTTTGCAACGATGTCCGAAGGCTTTAGAAGAGGTGGAGTTAATGCAGTTCCAACAGAAGGTACGTTTGTTGAGGAAGCAGGCTGGGTGCCATTTCAATCAGATACTGTAACTAACCTTGAGATAGGCGTTAAAGGATTCATTGGTGATACTTATTACAATATGAGTCTTTATAATATTACCTGGGATAATCCTCAATTAAATACATCCACACCAATTTATGGCTACTATGCTGTTATCAATGGCCAAGAAGCTGAAACTAAAGGTATGGATATTGAATTGCAAGGTGTAGTCGGTTCACTAGATTGGAATATAGGCTATGCTTTCAATGATACAAATCTAACTGAAGATTTATATACACCTGCTTCAATACCAGTTCTATACGCAAGCAAGGGAGCTAAATTACCTGGTAGTCCTGAGCATATGATTAATATTGGATTAGCTTATACACATTACTTCAAATCAGGTATAGGTGTGGCTCAGCGCATGGATTATTATTCGCAATCTGATACTAGAAATTATATTGGAGAGAATTCACAATATGACGCTAAATTTGATGGTTTTAGAATCATTAATATGTCCTCTACATTTTTTCAAGATAATACTTATTTATCCATCTTCGTAAAAAATATAGGTAATGAGAGAGGCGTGACAGGAGCATTCTTAAACCCTGCGTTTGGGCCATCTCCATCTCAAGGATTCTACGGTAGCAATAATAGAGAATTTTTTGCCTTACCCAGAACAGTTGGAATTTCTCTAAATAGAACTTTCTAAATAAAAGCTTTTGAAAAAGCTTTTATTGATCTTTATATGTCTTCCACTAGCTTCGCAAGAGCTAGTGGATATTTTATGGGGCAATGAAAAGCTCTTAAATGCATTCAATTACAGTCAAATAAACCAATTAGCTATTGATGGTTTAGACGATGGAAGGCCAATTAATGGAACTCTAAGCATAAAAAAAAATGCAATTGGTAAAGGTTACAAGGTCTTGGTGGATGACAGAAAACTCTACAAAAAAAGTCATGAAGATTTCCCTACATTCTCATTAGAATTTGCTTCACATGGAGGTAGAGTTTATCCATCTAATTCAAAAATTCTTGAAACTGATCATCCTTTTTGGAATATCCAATTTGGAATTGGTTCAAGCCGGGCAGATAATATAAGCTCAGATACCTTACTAGTTTTACCCTTTAATCTTATTCATAAGACAGCTAATTGCACACATTCCGGCATAGGAGTTTTTTCTATATCAAATCTTAATAAGATTTCTAACATTCTATTTGAACTAGCTAGTGAAACATGTGCCTATTATAAATTTGATTATATTGGTCTTTTGCCAGCACAATTTATTGCATCTGATATTAAAAATAATCAAAACATTACTTCTTATAGTGCTAAAGAGAATCTTTATAATATTAAACCTATCGAGAATTTATATTCTGAATTTGAATTAAATTTAAACTCTTTTTTAAATACTAATTATGTTGATCCTGTGGATATATCAATATTTGGAGTTATTGATGGAAATGATCACTATGTTAGTAACTGTGATACTAGATTAGGTGAATTTCCTTTTTGTGATCAAATACTATTACCATCCTATTCACTTGCTAAATCTATAGCTGGATCTTTAAGTATGTCCCTCATAGAAAATCAATTTGGTCCTATTAATAATTTATTTATCAATGATCTCGTTCCTGAATGTAATCAAAGGAAGTGGAAAGGAGTCTCATTAAATAATGTTTCTGATATGGCAACGGGTCAATATATAAATGCTATTCATGACAGAGATGAAAGCGGAGTAGCATCAGTTCAATTTATTTTTAAACTACAAACCCATAAAGATAAGTTAAATAAAGCATGTAAGGCTTTTCCTAGAAAAACTAAACCAGGCAGAAAATTTGTTTACCACACCTCTGATACTTATATTTTAGGTTCAGCTATGAATAGCTTTTTAGAATCTAATACTATTTATGATGATTATTTTGAAGATATATTGATACCATTTTTGATAAAGAGTAATTTTAGCCAAGCCTCACAATCAACCTTAAAAACTAATGATATCAACAAACAACCCTATACAGGGTGGGGAATGTTTTTCATTAGAGACGATCTTCATCAAATTTCAAATATTATGCAAAAAATTATGGCTGACACATCTTCTAATTTATCCTTTTTGCATGAAGCTCTAAATCCAAATGATAAGAATTCTTTGCTAGCTATTCCTGAAGCTAATATTTATTACAATAATGGTTTTTGGTCTAGAAAGTTTGATAAATCACTTTTTAATTGTAAAGAAGATATATGGATACCCTTTATGTCTGGCTTTGGAGGAATAACTTTTGCTTTTTTTCCCAATGGAATGACTTATTATTATTTTAGTGATGGATATGCTTACGCTTGGGAGTCCGCAGTATTTTCATCTAACTCTATCAAACCTTTTTGTTAATATAACTCATGAACACATCAAACTTATCATCAACCTTTAGTCAATCAAGTGCTATAGCAGCAATTCTTTATAGCATCGTCGCTACAGCTGGCTTATTTTATGTAAATCTTGGAGGCGCATTTTTATCAGCTTTTGTTGATGGTTTGGGAGTAGAGAGGGATGTTGCTGGTTATATTGTGAGTGCTAATAAATATGGGGCTGCATTTGGAGCTCTTATTGCCACTTTTATTGTTAAAAAAGTTGAATGGCGAAAGGTGGTGAGAATTTTATTTATTGGTTTAATAGCCTTTGATGCAATATCTACACAATTTACAAATCCACAAACTTTAATTATTCTTAGATTCATACACGGCACTATTGGCGGCCTTTCGGTTGGTATAGGTCTTTCAATCATTGCAAGAACATATAACCCAGACAAAATTTTTGGAATGCTTTTAGTCGTTCAGTATAGCTTCGGTAGCCTAGGTATATGGGTAGTCCCGAGACTTGTTGAGGTCTTTGGATATGGAGCTGCTTTTGGTGCCTTAATTAGTTTTACATTAATGACTCTTTTAATTTTGCCACTTGTACCAAATGTTGAATCTCCTTCTCAGGAAGATACTAAACCTTCTAGTTTCTTTAAGATTCCAATGAGTATGATGTTGTTTCTTGTTCTTTGTGGTTTATTTTTATTTCAAGCTGCAAATATGGGTGTCGCAGATTATGCCTTTGAGCTTGGTAAAGATATCGGATTAGCAAACAATGAAATAAGTAATATTCTTACAGTCGCAAATATTATTTCAATTCTTGGTGGAGTTCTTGTCTATATTATAGGAACCAAGTTTGGCAGAACAATACCACTTTTAATTGGTATATCTATTGCTTCAATTTTTACTTATTTATTGCATTATTCAGATAATGTATCTATTTATTTTATTGCTAATACTTTAACTGGTATAGCTTGGGCCTTTACTATCCCCTACTTACTAGGCTTATGTGCAACCTTTGATATTCATGGACAAATGGCTGCATTAGCTGGTTTTGTATCTAAAATGGGCCTAGCATCAGGACCTCTTGCTGGATCTCTCTTTATTATGACTAATGGTTTTGATTTTATTCTTAATTTAGCAACCATAGCACTTCTTGCTGCTCTGGTTTTTTCTGTATATGTCAGTTACAACAAAGAGAAAGGCTAGATGAGTATTTTAACAGTTGGAGCTATGCAACTAAGCTTAAACAAAACTAATAACCTTAATTATGTTATTAATTCTATTGAAAGCTTTTGCAATAAACATAAAGACGTTGAGTTACTTGTTTTAAGTGAATTAGCTGTAGGCGGACCTGGAGCTAAAAATTCAGAACATAGCTTGGATAGATATATAAATACTTTTTCAGATTTAGCTAAAAAATTTAATATTTGGCTTATTCCAGGAACCTTTTATGAGAATGATGGCGATAGTATTTTTAATACAGCCCCAGTTTTTAATTCTAATGGCGACCTTGTTACAAAAGCAAGAAAATTATATCCATGGCTTCCATATGAAATAAATGTAGATAGTGGAACTAGTATTTGTGTCTTTGAAATACCTGGAAAGGGCATTATAGGTCTTCATATTTGCTACGATCTCTGGTTTCCAGAAACGAGCAGAGCTTTAGCTCTTGCTGGTGCTGAGTTAATTATTAATCCAACACTAACTCCTACCAAAGACAGAGAAATGGAAACATTAATGGTAAGAACTACTGCCGCTCAGCAACAAGCTTATTATATTGATGTTAATAGCTGTGGTGATCAGGGTTGCGGGCTCTCTATTGCTGCAGACTCAGAAGGAAATATCTTACATCAGTCATCTGACAGAGAAGATTTATTTACTATTGATGTTGATTTTGATGTATCACATAATTCTCGAATTAAAGGGTTTATGAATTTAGGTCAAAATTTAAAGAGTTATAGGGATAATCGTTTTAACGAATTAATGGATATACCTCAAGACAAAGACTATCTTGATAGTTTGGGTGATCTAATAGATTTTAATAAGGAAAAATAATGAATAATGATCAACTAAAAAATTTAGAGCAAATAGATAAGACCAATCTATTCCATCCTATAACTAATTTAAAATCACACACTTCTGAAGATGTTCTCATTCTTGATAGAGGAGAGGGTATTTATGTTTATGATAAACAAGGAAAAAGGTATCTTGAGGGTCTAGCAGGCCTTTGGTGCACATCCTTGGGATATGGGGTAAAAGAATTAGCTGAAGCCGCATCAGAACAAATGACTAAACTTGGTTATGCATCTCTCTTTACATCTAAAAGCCATGAACCAGCAATTTTATTATCTGAAAAGTTAATTGAGATGTCGCCTTATGATAAAGGTAAAGTTTTTTTTGGAAATTCAGGATCTGATGCTAATGATACTCAGCTTAAACTCTACACTTATTACAATAACGCCTTAGGTAATACTTCAAAGAAAAAAATTATCTCTAGAATAAAAGGTTATCACGGTGTGACAGTTGCTAGCGCAAGCATGACAGGTTTGCCTGCTCAACATAAGTTATTTGACCTTCCTGCTGACGGGTTTTTTCATATCGACACTCCGCATTTTTATAGAGGAGCTTTAGAAAACGAAAATGAAGAGCAGTATGTACAAAGATTAACTCAAAATTTAGATGATCTTATTTGCAAGGAAGGTCCTGAGACTATAGCTGCAATGATTGCTGAGCCTTTAATGGGAGCTGGCGGTGTAATTATTCCACCTACAAACTATTTTCCTAGTATTCAAAAAGTATTAACCAAGTATTCAATTCCATTAATTGATGATGAAGTTGTCTGTGCATTCGGAAGAACTGGTAATGTTTGGGGTGCTGAAACTTTTGATATGAAACCATCATCAATCACTATCGCCAAGGCATTATCATCAGGTTATATTCCCATTAGTGCAGTAATAGTTCCTGATGAGCTTTATGACCCAATCAAAGACGCAAGTGGTGATATAGGAATATTTGGTCATGGTTATACTTATTCTGGTCATCCAGTATCATGCGCTGTAGCTCTAAAGACCTTAGAGATTTATAAAAGAGATAAAATATTCGATCATGTGGCATCTGTATCTGATCATTTTCAATCTAGAGTCAATAAATTAAATTCGTTTGAAAGTGTTGGTGAGGCAAGAGGCATTGGTCTTATATGTGGTATTGAGCTTGTAAGTAATAAATCATCCAAAGAGGGATTCACTCCCATGGGTTCAGCTGGAAGAGTTGTAGCAAAAATATGCCAAGATGAAGGTTTAATAGTTAGAGCTATAGGAGATGTTATTGCAATGTGCCCGCCACTTATAATTACAAAGAATCAAATAGATGAAATGTTTGATATTTTTGAGCTGTCTCTCACAAAAGCAGAGATTAAAATTCTTTAATATTTATATCTTTTTGTTATACATCATTCACTAATTAAGATATCTTATCTCTATGAGATATCGCCATATAGAAGTTTTCTACTCTGTCTTCATTCATGGATCTGTAACTAAGGCAGCTCAAGATTTAAATGTTACCCAGCCCTCTATTAGCAAAATCTTAAGTCAATCTGAATCCGATCTTGGAATTAAACTATTTGATCGATTGAATAAGAAAATGATTCCAACTCAAGAAGCTAAAATATTATTTCCTTACGTCGAAAAGATACATAATAATTTATCAAATTTTAAAAAGGTTTCCTCAAATCTTATTAAAAAACCTCAAGGAGATCTAAACATAGCAGCTACTCATGCTTTAGGTATAGATTATCTACCAGAAGCTATTTCTAAATTTAGTACTTTAAATTCCAAGGCAACTTTTGAAACTGTAACGCTGCATTACGATGAAATTATAAAACAAGTCTTAGAGTTAAAAGTTGATTTAGGTATAGTCTATGATCCAGTCCCGCACAGTGATCTTATTAATAAGCCCATTATTAAAGGTAAATTTGTTGTGATAGCACCTCAGTCATTCTTTCCTAATAAATCATCTCTGAATATTGATGATATTAAGTCTCAACCATTTATAAAAATAACAGACAAGGTCGGACCAAGAGGCCCACTTGGTAGCAAATTAGAGGAATATCTTTTAACGAATTCTATTAACTTAGATCCAACCTTTAATACTGAAACATATCAGGTTGCATTAGCTCTTGTTTCCAAAGGAATGGGTATCACCATTACTGATAGAATTTCTGCTGAGAGCTCGTTTCATCCAAATATAAAAATACTAGACTTAAAACCTGATCTTGAGTTTAGTCTTGAGATTGTCTACTCAAAATCAAATCCTTTATCACTCATCAATAAAAGCTTTATAAGTTTTTTAAATGATTTTAAATACAATAATGATGTATAACTTTTTAGAATACTAATATAATTTTTTTTCACTTATATTAAAGCCTGATTATGGTACATTACAAAAATGATCATAGGCGTTCCATCAGAAGTTAAAAACAATGAATTCAGGGTAGGCCTTACCCCTGATTCAGTTCAAGTTATTGTTAGTCATGGGCATACTGTTTTTGTTCAAGCGGAAGCTGGATTGAGCATTGGTTATACAAATGATTTATATATTAAAGCTGGAGCTACTATTCTTCAGTCAGCTGCCCAAATATACTCGGAAGCTGAACTTATAATAAAAGTTAAAGAACCCATTGAATCTGAATATCAATATTTACGTAATGATTTAACTCTATTTACTTATCTTCATCTTGCTGGTGATCCAGAGAAAGCAAAAAAATTAATCTCTACAGGTGTTAGAGCTATTGCATACGAAACAGTAACTTCTGCTGATGGATCTATGCCTTTATTAGCTCCTATGAGCGCCATAGCTGGACAGATAAGTATAGTTGTTGGCTCATATCATTTACTTAAGCACAATTCAGGAAAAGGAGTCTTAATAGGCTCATTTGGGGATATATCTCCAAGAGTTGTAACAGTAATTGGCGGAGGTGTTGCAGGAACTGAAGCTATCACGAAGGCTACTGAAAATAATGCTTTCGTAAAAGTTATTGATCTTTCTCAAAATAAACTTGATGAGCTTAAATTACAATTTGGTAATGAGAATATGGAATATATCTTATCTTCACCGGAAAATATTAAAGATGCTATCTCAGTTTCAGATTTAGTTATAGGGGCAGTTTATGTTGTTGGCAAAGAAGCTCCTAAGATAGTTACCTTAGAAATGCTAAAAAATATGAAGCCAGGAACAGTAATGGTAGATATTTCAATTGATCAAGGTGGCTGCTTCGAATCAAGTAGGCCAACCACTCACGATAATCCTACTTTTTTAGTTGATGAAGTTCTTCATTACTGCGTAACTAATATGCCGGGAGCAGTTCCTTTAACAGCTACTCAGGCTCTAAATAAGGTCACTCTTCCTTACATTCTTGAATTAGCTAACCAGGGCATTGATGCAGCTTTAAGTCAGAATATCCATTTAAGAAATGGACTTAATACTCAAAATGGTGAGGTTACTCACCCAGGGGTTAGTGAAGCCTTAAATAAGTAAGATCTTTCACATTTTTTCTATAGTATTTTTTTAATTCTCTATATATAATTTTTATGGGTGTCGTATTTATAGATTGACATGGGGATTTATAAATACCTTTATTCTTACCCTACGAAGGAGGTGGTCCTATTAGTATTAATATTAAATCAGGAAATGGAGGGTTCGCTTTTTGACAAAAGGCAAATCATAAGTTTTTGACTGTAAGTTATAAGTTATAATTTATAACGAACAGAGTTTTTTATAAAACCCTCAAATTAATTTTTGGGGGTTTTTTTTATTTTAAAATATGCAAATAAGATATTGGTTTTTATTAGTTTTACTCGGTGCTATCTGGGGAAGCTCTTTTATGTTTATAAAAATAGCAACGCCTGAATTTGGCCCTATAACTTTAGTTGGTTTAAGGCTTTTGCTAGCTGGTTCATTATTTCTACCTTTTCTATTAATGCCTAAATATTTAAAACAAATACGTGGCAATAAAAGTAAGATTTTATTTCTTAGTTTATTTAACACAAGTATCCCTTTTACGCTTTTTTCCTTCGCCTCTCTGACTTCTAACTCGAATATGTTAGCTATACTAAATTCCTCTGCAGCGTTATTTACCATGGTTGTTGCTTATTTCTGGATTAGTGAGCCGGTTAGTAAAAAGCAGGTATTTGGTTTAATGCTTGGTTTTCTTGGAATTATAATTCTAGTTAATCCATTTAACGCTCAAACAACCTTGCTAGCCAGCATGGCATGCTTATTAGCTGCATCCTGTTACGGAACAGCTAATGTATTTATTCAAAAGTTTGCTACCGAGGTTAATAAGTTAGTTTTAATAGGTTGGTCACTTATTGTTGGTGGATTAATCTTTCTTCCTTACACAATTTTGTCTTTTCCAGCAGAAATGCCCTCTAGAGAAGCTATTTTGAGTTTACTTTGGCTCGGCGGCGTTGGCACAGGTCTGGCATTTATTGGTTATATAAGATTAATTGAAAAAATAGGAGCAGTAAGAACCTCAACTGTTGCTTACTTTCTTCCAGTGTTTGGAATTATTTGGGGTAATATTTTTTTAAATGAACAAGTTACATATATTGTAGTTATTGGTTGTCTTATGGTTTTAACTGGAATATTTGTTGCCAATACAAGCAAGCCATCTACTTAGTTGATATTCATTTTTTTACAGTCTATATTTAAACGAGGAGTTTTTTATGAGCACAATTACAGATCTTTTAAATAGCGCAAACGATTCAGTTAAGCGTTTAAATTTTGATGAAGCTAATGAGTTAATACTTAAAGGTGCTTTTATTATTGATGTTAGAGAAGAGTCAGAAATTGCCCAATCAGGCAAGGTTAGTGATGCCTTGCATATTCCAAGAGGGCTTATAGAATTTCAGTTAAATCCAGAAGCTCAAAATAATCCTATGGGTATTCAGAAAGACTCAACTATATTAGTTTATTGTGCAGCGGGAGTGAGATCAGCCTTAGCCGCTAAAACATTGCAAGACCTAGGTTTTGAAAATGTTTATAACTTGGGCGGTCTATCTGAGTGGGTTTCTAATGGCGGCAACTTAGACTCTTAGTTATCAGTCGCATCTAAATATTCATAAATAGATTCAAATAACTCAGCCTCTACTAGTTTTGAGTAGGTTATATTTTCATCATAATTTTTCTGAATTTGATTATCTGATGAGAACCTCATCCATCCCTTTGAAAGAAGATTTCCTGTCTTGGCAAAATTAGTCCAATCAGTTCGCATTTGTTCGCCAATCTGATCGTCTATTTCATTTTTAGGCCATCCTGGTATAAAGGAGTTAAATAAATACATAACATCGATCCCATGACTTGCTCCTATAATCTGTTTTTTTGATGCTGGAGCTTTATTAAAGTAGTAAAAATAAGTATCTGGGTTAACCTTGCTATGTTTTAGTGCTGAGTAATAAGTAGAGCTTCCAAATTGGATATCACCCCATAATTTTTGAGATGCTAAATAAGAATCTATTTTTATGCTTTCAGCCCATTGTGTATAACCTTCTGGAATTGAATAAGGATCATTTGGAACTGATAGCTCCCATATGGATTTAATCCAATCCTTGTCATTTGCATGCTGATCTTTTGTATAAAACATAGGAAGCAAACTGGAGCCTTCAAACCCATTAAATCCTATTAAAAAAGGAACATCATGAGTTTTACCTAATCTAGCGGTATTTAATGCTGAGTCTTCAAATACCCATCCATCTACATTTGGCATCCAGGCAGCAGATATAACCATGTCCGTAGAACCAGAAATATCTTCAGCAACTACTAGGCCTTCTCCAACTTGTTGAAGGTCTGAAGCTTGAAGACTTCTTAGATTCATTAATAAATCATCATCCTCTTTTAAACCCAATACTCTTACAAAATCTTTACCTGAGCTCTCAGCTGACTGAATAATACCTGAAGCTTCTTTTAATTTAAGTGTATTGCCAATGTTGTAACTACTTTGAGCTATAGCTTTATGAAATAAACCCTCTGAAAGAGGCGATGACATTAATTGTCTTACAGCGTGCCCACCTGCAGACTCACCAAAAATGGTTACATTATTTGGATCTCCACCAAAATCTTTAATATTCTCTTCTACCCACTTAAGAGCTTCTATCTGATCTAATGTTCCATAGTTACCAGATGAATTAAAAGGTGACTCTTTAGAAAGAGAGGGATGAGCAAAATAACCTAGAGATCCAAGTCTGTAGTTAATCGTTACTAAAATTACATCCTTAGATACCAAATCATCACCAATATAAGCCCCTGATCCATTACCATATCTATATGCACCACCATGAATCCAGAACATTACAGGTAGTTTTCCTTTCATTTTTTTTGGAGTAATAATATTTAAAAAAAGACAATCTTCAGATTGAGTCTCCGTTGTGTCGCTAACAAAGGGAACAAGACCAGCACCAAAATATATTAGATTTTTTCGAAACCAGCTCATTCCAGAGCCTTCTAACCAGAGACCTATAAAAGGGTCAAGGCCAAATCCCGTTGGTTGCATACATGATTTAGAAACATCCAATGCAAGGAGTTTTTTATCCCAGCCTTTATGTTTTAAAGGTGGTTTCCATCTCAAGTCATTGACGGGCGCCTGAGCATAAGGAACTCCAAGATAATAATTTGTATCATTATTTTCATAGCCCTGAATAATGCCTTGATTTATAACTAACTCATTTGTTAATATTTTCTCTTCATCTGAACAGCTAACTAATAAAAATACTAAAACCAGTGGTAAAAAATGCATCGCTTATCTCCTTAAAAACTAGTGACATCCTATGTGTCATTATTCATAATACCTACATATATAATATGACAAAAGATATAATATTAACAATAATGAATTTAATAAATACATACTCTAACTATAAATATAATGCATAAAGATGTAATTATTGTCGGTGCTGGAATTTCTGGTATTGGTGCTGCCTATAATTTACAAAAAAGCTGTAAAGAAAAATCCTTTTCAATCATTGAGGGAAGGGATGAGCTCGGTGGTACTTGGGATTTATTTAAATATCCAGGAATCAGATCTGATTCTGATATGCATACTTTAGGCTTTAGGTTTAAACCTTGGATTAATGATAAGTCCATTGCAGACGGATCAGCTATCTTAAATTATCTTAATGAGACCACTGATGAATTTAATATTAGAGAAAAGATCTTATTTAATCGAAAGGTTATATCAGCAGACTGGATTACTGCTGAATCAAAATGGGAATTAGAGGTTCTTGAAAATAACGAGTCTATAAACAAGATTACATGTAATTTTTTATTTATGTGTGGCGGCTACTACAGTTATGAAAAACCTCACCAACCTAAGTTCGATAATCAAGAGGCTTTTAATGGAAAGATTATGCATCCTCAGTTTTGGGATGAATCACTAGATTACACAAATAAAAATATTATTGTTATTGGAAGTGGCGCTACTGCTGTTACCTTGGTTCCAGCTCTAGCTAAAAAAGCTAAGCATGTTTATATGCTTCAAAGGTCGCCTAGCTTTGTTGTCTCCAGACCAGAAGAGGATGCTTTTAATTTAAAGCTAAAAAAAGTTTTACCTCTTAAGTTAGCTTATTTTATTACGCGGTGGAAAAACATTTTATCAACATATTTTATGTTTTATTTTGCTAGATCATATCCTGATTTAGTAAAGACCAGAATTGTTGAGATGGTTCAGGAAGAATTGGGTGAAGATTACGACGTAGAAAAGCATTTCACTCCTAGCTATAAGCCATGGGATCAAAGAATGTGCTTGGTGCCAGATGGTGATCTTTTTAAATCTATTAAAAATGGAACCTCTAGCGTTGAAACAGATCATATTGACAGATTTATAGAAGATGGAATCTTATTAAAATCTGGAAAGAAATTACATGCTGACATAGTCATAACAGCTACAGGCATTGAATTGAATGTATTGGGTGATATAGCTATTAATATTGATGGCAGAAAAGTAGAACCTCATAATCATTTAGCCTATAAAGGAATGATGTTAGGCGGGGTTCCAAATTTAGCCTTCTCTTTTGGTTATGTAAACGCGTCTTGGACTCTGCGAGCTGATCTTACAGCAGAATACGTATGTAGACTTATTAATCAGATGGATAAAGAGGGTGTATCTGCCTGTATGGCTCAAGAAGATCCTAGTGCAGAAGCTGAGGATAACTATATAGATTTCTCCTCTGGCTATGTTCAGAGAGCTTTAGATAGACTACCTCAACAAGGTAAAAAAGCTCCTTGGAGAAATTATCAAAATTATATTTTAGATATTTTTTATGTCAGGATTTGGAGATTGAAAGATTCAGCGCTACGTTTTTATAATCCTAAATAGCTGGCGCGCCCGGGAAGATTCGAACTCCCGACCCCTTGGTTCGAAGCCAAGTACTCTATCCAACTGAGCTACAGGCGCAAAAATATCAAACTATTTATTTAACAAATTATATAACTTATCATCATATCTAGATTAAAATAATTGGGTTACATATTATTGGGGGATATATGGATAAATTTGATTTTATAATTTTAGGTGCTGGATCTGCTGGCTGTGTTTTAGCAAATAGGCTAAGCGCTAATCCAGATGTTTCAGTGTGTTTAATTGAAGCTGGATCAAAAGATAGTGATCCTAGATTACATGTACCGCTTGGTTTTGCATTTCTTGGTGATAAAAGTAAATATAGCTGGGCATACGATACAGTTCCTCAAAAAGAATTTGAGAAAGTGACTGTCACTGAGCCTGCTTCAGTAGCTGTTGATTCAGCTGGCGGTGTTCATAAGATGGCTAATGAGACTCTTGATCACAGAAAAGGTTATCAGCCTAGAGGTAAAACTCTTGGTGGTTCAAGCTCTATTAACGCAATGCTTTATGTAAGAGGGCATCGTTGGGATTATGATCATTGGTCTGAAATTGGTAATGAAGGCTGGTCATATGATGAGGTTCTACCTTACTTTATCAAGGCGGAACACAACGAAGAGCATGATAATGAATACCATGGTCAAAATGGTCCTTTAAATGTTACTAAAATTAGACATCAACCTGAATCATGTGAATCTTTTGTTGAAGCTGGTTCAGCTTTATATAACTACAATGATGATTTTAATGGAGAGGATCAAGAGGGGTTTGGTTACTACCAAACTACACAAATTAACGGAAAAAGATGTAGCGCGGCTAAAGCTTATCTTGTACCTGCACTTAAAAGAGAAAATTTAACTGTACTAACAGATACTCATGTAAACAAAATTCTTATTGAAGACAATTCAGCTAAAGGCGTTGAATGTATAGATAAAGACAATAATACCTTTATTTTTCATGCTACTAAAGAAGTTATTCTTTCCTCAGGAGCTTTCGGATCTCCTCAAATATTATTACGATCTGGTGTTGGCCCAGCTAATGAAATTACTAGACACGGCATTGATCATTTAGTTGATCTTCCTGGAGTAGGAAAGAATCTGCAGGATCACATTGATTATCTTACAGTTCATAAATATAACTCAATGAATTTAATAGGATTTAATTTAAAGACAATCTTTTTTAAATATCCTTTAGAAATTATAAAATACTTAATAATGAGAACTGGAGTATTTACTTCAACTGTTGCAGAGGCGGGGGCCTTTATTAAAACTAATGATGAATTAGAAGCTCCAAATATTCAATTTCATTATGCTCCTGCTATGGTGGTCGATCATGGAAGAACTCCTGTGTGGGGGACTGGTTTGAGTTGCCATTCATGCTTATTAAGGCCTAAATCGAGAGGTGAGGTTACACTCGAATCTGCTGATCCTTTTGCTGATCCTCTTATAGATCCTAAATTTTTAAGTCATCCAGACGATATGAGAGATATGATTGATGGTTATAAGATTATGATGAAAGTTCTTAATGCAGAACCCTTTAAAAAATATATACAAGAAGATGCCTCTAGGCCTATTGATATTAATGATGATGCTGATATAGAACAAGCAATACGAGAAGAAGCTGATACTGTTTATCATCCAGTTGGTACTTGCAAGATGGGAAGTGATGAAATGAGTGTTGTTAATAATGAACTTAAGGTTCATAAAATCTCAAATTTAAGAGTTGTTGATGCATCAATTATGCCAACTCTAGTTGGTGGAAATACCAATGCACCAACGATTATGATTGGTGAAAAAGCTTCAGATTTAATTAAGTCTGACTGGGCAATATAAAATAAATTGACATACTCTATGACAATTTATCTTGAGATGATAGAATTTAATAAATTATAGGAAATATGATGAAAAAAAATACATATATAAGAAAAATTTTAATTGGAACACCTTTAATTTTTATTATAGTTTTAGGTTTAATATTTGTTGATGTCTATGACTCACGACCTATATTAAATTTATTTAAGAAAACTCAATCAGATTCTGCATTACAGTTAGTTGATTACTCAGTTGATAAGCCGGCATCAAGCAAAGCTATGCCTGCAGTCAATCCAGAGAGAAATGCTTATTTTGGTGACGTTCATGTCCATACGAAATATTCTTTTGATGCATATGTATTTGGTGTAACTGCTTCACCTGATGATGCCTATAATTATGCTAAAGGCCAAGGAATCTCTCATCCTTTAGGTTATGAGATGAAACTACGCGAACCCTTAGATTTTTATTCTGTAACTGACCATGGTTTTTATATGGGAATGATCCAAGCCTATGCCGATACTTCTACAGATATCTCACAAGAAGATTTTGCTAAACCATTTAACAATCTTAATAGGCCTGAAAATCTTAATGTTGAATCAGCTGCTGAAAGATCTAATATATTTAGTTCAGTTTTAGCTAATGCAATAATTCAACCAAATCCATGGTGGCATCCAGATACCTTAAAGGCATGGTTTACTAAAAATACCCAAAGAGCATTAAATTCATTTGATTATGATATTCATAAATCAGCTTGGTCAGATATTGCTAGATCAGCTAATGAGCACAATGATCCTGGTCACTTTACAGCCTTTATAGGTTATGAATTTACAACCTCCACAGATACAGAAGGCGGTAATCTTCATAGAAATGTTATTTTTAATTCATCAATAGCCTCAATAAGACCTTGGACAAGAATTGATTCTTTAAATCCAGAGGATTTATGGACCTGGCAGGATGGATTAAGAGATAAAGGTATAGATACAATCTCAATGCCTCATAATAGTAATGGTTCAAATGGTCAGATGTTTGAAATGGAAACATTTAAAGGTAATGCTATAAATAGAGCATATGCTGAAAAAAGAATGAGAAATGAGCCAATCGTTGAAATTACTCAGGTTAAAGGAACGTCAGATACTCATCCATTGTTATCACCAGATGACGAATGGGCAGATTTTGAGATTATGGACAAAAGAGTAGGTAGTCGACCTCCAACATACAGCAAGCCTTCTGGTTCATACGTAAGACAAGCGTATCAAGATGGTTTAACTTTAGATTTTACTAAACAAGGAAATCCATATAAATTTGGCTTAATTGGTTCAACTGATACACATACAGGAGCCGGATCATTTGATGAATCAAATTATTGGTCTAAAGTTGGTCTGCTAGATGGCAGACCTTCAAATCGAGGAAGTGTTCCACTTAATCAAGCGCAGGGTAAATTATTAGAAGAATACATGAGCGCATTTAACCAGCCTGTAAGCACAGTTGAATTAGATCAGGGCAGTTATGCCAATACTGGTTTTACACAGTGGGGAGCCTCAGGATTAGCAGGAGCCTGGGCTGAGGAAAATACTCGTGATTCAATTTTTAAAGCTTTCAAACGAAAAGAGACCTTTGCAACAACCGGATCTAGAATAGCGGTTCGTTTCTTTGCAGGTTATGACTTATCTTCAATTGATCTAAATGCTGACTCATTGGTAAGTGAAGCTTATGCTAAAGGTGTCACTATGGGATCAGACTTAATGAATGAGGGCAATAAAGCTCCTGACTTCCTTGTTTGGGCACAAAGAGATAAGAACGGAGCTGCGTTGCAAAGAATTCAAATTATAAAAGGATGGATTGATATGAATAGCGGCACACCTCATGAGGAAGTCTATGATGTTGCATGCTCTGATGGTATGAGCGTTGATCCAATTTCCAATAGATGTCCTGATAATGGCGCTAGAGTCAATATTAATGATTGCTCTATTAGTCAAGACGCAGGAGCATCGGAATTAAAAACAGTTTGGAATGATCCTGATTTTGATTCAAGCGCTAAGTCCTTTTACTATGTGAGAGTTTTAGAGAATCCAACGTGCAGATGGTCTACATGGGATGCAATCAAGGCTGGCTTTAAGCCCAGAGAAGATCTTCATGAAACTATTCAAGAGAGAGCATGGTCATCTCCTATTTGGTATGTACCAGCTGCATCTGACATTACAGTAATTCCTCTTGGTGGATCAATAGCAATTGGAGATAGTTAAGTCAATTTTTACTTAATTTTTTATCAAAATTGAAAGCCAAAATATTTATATTCTTTAGCATTGGGTTACTAGTATATCTTATTGATATTGGGTTAAATCCTGATGATAATGCTAAAAATATTTACATCTCTGATCAAGAGATTACAAGTCTTATAAGCGCATGGAAATCCCAAGTTGGTAGAAATCCAACTGAAGATGAAATAGCTAGAATTATTAATAATTTAATAGAAGAAGAGATTCTATACAGAGAGGCTTTGTTACTAGGTTTAGATAAAGAGGATAGAATAATTAAAAGAAGATTAGCTCAAAAGATCACTTTTTTAAAACAAGAAACGCTCACTGATAAACCAAGCAATGAAGCTCTTATAAATTTTTATGAACTTAATAAGAATAACTACTATATTCAGCCAACTTTTAGTTTTACGCATTATTACTTTTCAGCTGAAAATAATTCTAAAGCCAGATCAAATGCAGCAATTAAATTAATCTTAAGCTCAAGCAGTAAGATCAAGTCGGACCCATTTTTTCTAGGTAAAAACTTTATTGATAAAACTAAAGATGAAATATCAAGAAATTTTGGAAAATTTTTTAGTTCTAATTTTAACGAGATTTCTCTAGATCAATGGTCAGGTCCCTTTAAAAGTTCGTTTGGTCATCATATAGTTCTTTTAAAAGATTCAAAGCCGGGATATTTTCCTTTAATTACCGAAGTGCTTAATCAAGTTGAGGTTGATTTGTTGGCTGCCCAAAAAGAATCTGCAGTAACGACTTATATTGATCAAATAAAATCTGAATATAAAATTATTATTAATCCTGATTTAGAATTTTAATGACTAAACTCTTTGTTTATTTATTCTTATTTTTTGTCATTGATATAGAATCTCACGAGTTTAATCCAGCTCACTTAGTCATAGATGCAAATACTACTGCTGAACATAGCTATGATGCAAAATGGATGTATCCATTAAAAAATATAGGCCAAAGAGCAGAAATTATATTTCCTGAACACTGTTCTGTTGAAGCTCAATCGCCGTATCCCCAAGGAAAGTACTTAATTGAAAAAATTATACTTAACTGTGATTCATCTTTAAAAGGTCATTCTATTGAAGTTATAAATCTGAGTGTTTTAACTGATGCTTTAATTACAATTAATTTTTTAAATGATGATATTTTTGAGGGATTAATGAATTTAAAATCATCAATAATACTTATACCTATACAGGCTCAAAATTATCCGACTACTTATTTTACGCTAGGAATTGATCACCTCTTTAGCGGTATTGATCACATATTATTTATTTTAGGGTTGTTATTTTTAGTTACAGGTTTACTTAACGTCATTAAAACAATTACCGCTTTTACTATTGCGCATAGCATTACTTTAGGATTATCCGTTTTTGATATTATTTCATTGCCTCAAGCTACAGTTGAGGTTTTGATAGCATTAACTATTGTTTACTTAGCATTAGAGATTAATGATTCATATAAACTTAAAAAAACACCATGGATAATGGCCTTTTGCTTCGGGCTTTTACACGGCCTTGGATTTGCAAGCGCACTAAGTGATATAGGTATAGCTAATGATCAGATGCTTTTATCATTACTATTCTTTAATTTAGGTATTGAGGCAGGGCAGCTTGCCCTTATTCCCTTCTTTGGATTTTTTATATGGCTAGCTCACAAATATAATTTTTATAATCAATCTGCATTAATAGGATCTTATGCACTTGGCGGTATGGGTTTTTACTGGATCATAACTAGGTTTGTGGGAATTATTTCTTAATTTCAATCCACGGAAGTCATTTATAAAAATAGTATTTTAATTTTAGTTTTTTAATATATAGACTGAAAAATAACCCCTTAAGAACAAAAATATTTATTGCAAAGCCTTAAAGCCCTCATAGAAATTGATATTCATCTTAAAAAGTCTATGATTGCATATCTATAAGCTATTTTTAGCAATAAATATGATTAGGCTTTCAAATAAAAAAATTCTACTTTGTGTTACAGGCGGAATAGCTGCATATAAAACCGCTGAACTTACACGCTTATTTAAAAAGAATTTAGCTGAAGTAAGAATTATCATGACGAAGTCTGCTCAAGAATTTGTAACACCTTTAACGCTTCAAGCTGTTTCAGGAAACCAAGTGCATTACTCACTTCTTGATGAGGAGGCTGAGCTTGGTATGGGTCATATAGAGTTAGCTAAATGGGCAGATGTTATTTTAATTGCACCATGTACTGCTGAATCCATGTCTAGATTGGCACAAGGAAGGGCTAATGACTTGATGAGTGCGGTTATTCTTGCCTCTGATGCGCAGCTTTTTATAGCACCTGCTATGAATGTAAAAATGTGGGAAGATAAAGTTACTCAAATGAACCTAGCGACACTTAAATCAAAAGATGTTTTATTTATTGGTCCTGATAGTGGTGAGCAGGCATGTGGTGATATAGGTGAAGGTAGAATGTCAGAACCTGATTTTATTGCTTCAAAAATAGCTGAATCATTTACTTCTTCTTTATTAAATGGAAAAAAAATTCTCATTACAGCAGGTCCTACCAAGGAAGCTATCGATCCAGTTAGATATCTAACAAACAAGAGCTCTGGAAAAATGGGCTATGCTCTTGCCGAAGCAGCATATCTTGCAGGCGCTGATGTTAGTTTAGTTAGTGGACCAGTAAATATTATTCCTTTTAATGGGATTAAATTAATTAATATAAATACTGCTGATGAAATGCTTGCAGAGGTAAAAGCTTTAACTGATCAAATTGATATTTTTATTGGCTGTGCAGCAGTTGCTGACTATAAGCCTGTTATTTTTGAAAAATTAAAAATTAAGAAAACGGATGATGAGGAAATATCTTTAAAACTAATCAAAAATCCAGATATTTTACAATATGCTTCTGATCATATGACGGATAAACTAGTCATAGGATTTAGTGCAGAAACAGATAATGTCATTGAAAATGCAAAAATTAAACTTTTAAAAAAGAATTTAGATATGATTATTTGTAATGATGTTTTGAATAAAGAAATAGGCTTTGATTCGAATGATAATGAGGTTCATCTTATTACCAATGATGATGTAATAAAACTCTCTAAGACTTCAAAACTTAAAATTGCTAAACAAATTATAAAATCTATTGAACTTTTAATTAAAACTTAAATTATGTCATCTCAAAATAATAAATCTTTAACAACAATAGCCAGCTTAAATAAACTAAAAAGTGAATCAAAGAAGTTTACATGTTTAACGGCTTATGAATCGACCATGGCATCAGTTATTAGTGATGCAGGTATTGATGTAATACTAGTTGGAGATAGCTTGGGTATGGTTGTGCAAGGTCACGACAGCACCTTGCCAGTAACCATGGATCAATTAATTTACCATCTTGAGTGTGTTGTGAAAGGTAATAAAAGCTCTCATATAATGGCTGATATGCCATTTATGAGTTATTCCACAGACGATCTTGGCTTTGAGAATGCAACAAAATTAATGCAAAGTGGTGCCCACTCAATAAAAATTGAAGGTGGTGAGTGGATATGTAAAATGGCTAATACTTTAGCTGAACGAGGAATACCTGTTTGCGCTCACATAGGCTTAACTCCTCAAGCTATAAATAGAATTGGTGGATATTTTGTCCAAGGTAGAGACACCGATAAGCATGATTTAATGATTGCGGAGGCTAAGGCTTTGGAGTCTGCTGGAGCTGCAATGCTGCTTCTCGAGTGCGTTCCTGATGCGCTAGCTGAATCTATAACATCACAATTAAACATCCCTGTTATTGGAATTGGTGCTGGAGCTAAAACTGATGGTCAGATCATGGTTGTTCATGATTTACTTGGTATTTCATGCTTAGAGAAACCTCCAAAATTTGTTAAAGATTTTATGAGTGAGGCTGGTTCGATTAAAGAAGCAATACAGCTTTATGACATTTCAGTTAAATCTGGAATTTTCCCTGCCGAAGAACATACCTTCTTTTAGCCTTGATAGTAGTTAGGTCAACTGAATATAGTTTTTCAAAGCATAGTGATATAGCATTTATTGCGACTATGGGGAATTTACATGATGGTCATTTAGCTTTAGTTAAAAATGCCAAATCTAAATCAAATTTTGTTGTTGTATCTATTTTCATAAACCCTTTACAGTTCAATGATCCTGAAGACTTAAATAATTACCCTAAATCATTAGAAGTAGATCTTGAGATTTTGGAGTTAGCTGGCTGTGATCTTGTGTTTATACCAGATAACGCAATCTTGATTAATCTTGAACCAATTAAAGCACAAGATTTATCTAATACATTATGTGGTAAATCTAGACCTGGCCATTTTGATGGTGTCCTAACTATTGTAAATAGATTATTTGAAATAATAGATCCTAAAATAGCTTATTTTGGATTAAAGGATTATCAGCAATATCTTCTCATCAAAAATTATGCAGCCTTATATTACCCAAATCTAATGATCATAGGCTGCTCAACCGAAAGAAATAAATCGGGTTTAGCATTGTCATCACGTAATAATTTATTGAATGACGACCAAGTAAAACTCGCTGCTAATATCTATATAGAACTTAATTCAATAAAGACAAATTACACTTTAAACAATTTAAATTTATTGAAAGATAAAGCTACCAAGAACCTTCAAGAATTAGGCTTTAAAATTGATTATCTAGAAGCAGTTGATGCATTAAGCTTAGGTCAGATAAATGACTCCACTATTACTATCATTGTTGCTATAGCTGCATATCTTGGTGATATAAGACTTATTGATAATATTATAATCAGTAAGTTTTGATCAAAGTTTGAGTTTAATCATCAATTAATTCATAATTCTTTTTTACTATGAAACAAACATTCTTAAAAGCTAAATTGCACCGTGTAAATGTTACTCAAGTCGAGCTAGATTATGAGGGTTCATGTGCTGTGGATTCTAATTTTTTAGAAGCTTCTGGCATGAGTGAATACGAAAAAGTAGATATATATAATGTTACAAACGGAGAGAGATTCTCAACTTATCTAATATTAGCTGAAAAGAATTCTAGAACCATATCTGTTAATGGCGCTGCGGCTCATAAGGTGTCTATGAATGATGTTCTAATTATTTGCAGTTATGCATCTTTAGACTCTAAAGAGGTTGCTCTTCATAAGCCTACATTAGTGTATTTTGATAAATATAATAATATTACAGATATTAAAAATTCAATTTCTGAACAAAAACTTCATTCTGTTTAATCCTTTAAAAATAAACTTCAGACCTTTAATTCTATTGGCCCTCTTTCTTTTTGTTAATAATGCATTAACTGAAGAGCTTTATAAAAATAATCATAATATACATGGCGATGATAGTACTTTTAAAGATTTTCTAAAATGGCAATTTAATGGCAAAAATCCTGAAAAAATAGCTATTGAAGTAAGTAGTGAATTTAATGATGCCAATAATCTACCCACTAATGCCTATGCAGTCTGGATAGGCCATGCTAGTTTTTTAATAAATAATAATAATATTAATATACTCACAGATCCTATCTTTTCTGAAAGAGCATCTCCATTTTCTTTTATTGGACCAAAGCGTTTAATACCTCCAGCTATTGATATTAAGAACTTACCACCTATTGATGTTGTTACTGTTAGTCATGCTCATTATGACCATCTTGACTTACCTTCATTAATTAAATTATATGAGATCAATAGTGATACATTATTTTTAGTTCCAATGAGTCTTGGTAAGTTGCTTAAATCTTCAGGCATAAAGAATGTTGTCGAAATGAACTGGTGGGACACCATAACAATTAAAGACTCGCTAATAACTTTTGTACCTGTTCATCACTGGTCATCAAGAACACCATTCGATAAAAATAAAATGCTATGGGGTGGTTGGTGGTTTGAAAACGATACATTAAAGTTAATTCATTTAGGTGATACGGGCTACACCTATGATTTTATTACTATAAACAACGAACTTGGTTCACCTGACGTGGCATTTATTCCCATTGGAGCTTATGAACCCAGATCTATTATGAAAGACAGCCATCTTAATCCACAAGAGTCAGTTCAAGCTGCTATCGATTTAAAGACGAGTCTTGCGATAGGCATGCACTGGGGGACCTTTACGTTAACCGATGAACCGGTTTTAGATCCACCAATTCAAATACAAGAAGAGTTGAATAGACTTAATCTAAAAAATTTATTTGTAATACCCAAGCCTGGTGCGATTATTTCTCTGGAGTAAAACTAACTGGCATTTCTTGAATTGCATGTACAAAGTTATTTGGCGCAACCTTCCAATCTCCATCCATCTGCATATCAGGAAATCTAGTAAGAATTTGTTTATAGACTTCTTTTAATTGCATTAAAGCTACAGGCTTACCAATACATGTATGTCTTCCCATTCCAAATGCTAAATGCTTTGCAGCATTTTCACGCTCTATATCAAATAGATTAGGATTAGAAAAAATGGATGGATCTCTATTAGCTGCTCCATACCACATAATTATTTTTTCACCTTTTCCTAACTTCTGATTACCTAAAGTAGTCTCACAGGTAGTTGTTCTTCGCATATGTATAACTGGAGAGACCATTCGAATAGTTTCTTGAGCAAAGTTTGGAAGAAGATCTAAATTATTCAACAACTTCTTTTTTTGTTCAGGAAATTCGGTTAAAAGTTTAATGGCTCCACTAATAGAATTTCTAGTCGTGTCATTGCCTGCAAAGATTATTAGTAACCATGAGCCATCTAGATACTCTTGACTTAATTTAGCTCCACCTAGCTCAGCATTAGCTATAGCTGATAAAAGATCATTCTTGGGATTTAATCTTTTTTCTTGAAGAATATGTTTACCATATTCAAACATTTCTCCAATCATATTTTCAAATAACTCAATCATTGAGGTATCAACTTCCATTTCTTCAGTTTTACCTTGTGTCTTCTTCATACCCTCTGCAGCAAAATATTGAGCTAATTCTAAAAACTCCATCCAGGTTGATAATTTATGTCTATCTTCTTCTGGTATTCCTAGAACTTCAGATAGTGTAAAAATAGGGATCTGTTGTGATAAATCTTTAACAAGATTCGATTTACCGACTTTAGCTATAGCATCTAGTAATACTTCAACTTTAATTTCTACTTTTTTATGTAACTCATCTACATATCCTGGCTTGAAAAAAGGCATGTGTTCTCTTCTCAAATCGAGATGAAAAGACCCATCAAGATTAAGCATATGATCTATAGAGGTCTGCCATAACTTAGGATGTCTGGTCTCAGGATTTCCTAATGTCATCAAGTTACCTGTTGATGCCTGTGAGGAGAAGATTGCTGGGTTTGATGAAACCTCCATAATATCTTTATAAGAGGTGAGCATCCAGGCACCAGGCTCTACATCCCATTCAGGTGGCTTTTGAAAGTAAATAGGACTATTTTCTCTTAGTTCATCATAGGCACTAAAAGGTTGACCATTAGTAAACTGATGTATGTCATACAAATCAATAGGGCTCTTATAAGGGTAATAGGGCTCATAAGCATTGCTCTTAATTATAGTATTAAGAGCAGTTTCGCTAATAGGTGGGTATGACATGAAAATTAATTGTTAATAATTTCTACACTACCAATATTAAGTTCTCTTATTGGTGCTTCAATTTCTTTAAGATCACCAACAATAACCCAAGTCCACTTATTAGTATTTAAATACTTCGTTGATGCTGATTGCACATCCTCAAGTTTGATAGAATTTCTTTGATCAGCAATAGTATCTAAATAATCAAAATCTCTGTCATATTTGACGATATCTTCAATTCCACCAAGTAAGGCACTTAATGTTTCATACTGACCAGGCAAACGCAGTGTTCTAGCTTGTTTTATTTTAGATAACTCTTCGGCGTTTACAGGAGTAGTATTAATGTACTCGTCATATTCACGTAAAATTTCTAAAACCGCAGGTGCAGTTTTATCTGTTTGAACAGGAGCAGTCATTCTCATAAGTCTCTGACCTTGTGAATAACCAGTTGATGTTCTGACACCATAAGACCAACTTTTATCTTCTCTTAGATTCATATTCAATCGTGAAGTGAAACTTCCAGCGATGGCATAATTCATATAATCAATCAAGATGTCATCATCTGAATTAGTTGGTGGTAATAATTGAGCAGCAAGGATATATGACTGAATTGCACCAGGTTTATCTATTAAAAATACTCGTGGTGATGTCTGATCCTCAACAGTAAATAGGTCTACTTCTACAGAAGAGCTGTTATCAGAAGTCCAACTTGAAAACTTATCATTTAACAATTGAGCAGCTTCATTTAAGCTAATATCTCCAGTAACAATAAAAGTGGCATTACTTGGATTTGTTAATTTTGAATACATTTCAACAAGATCATCTCTTGTAAAAGTCTCAACTGTTGATTTGATACCAGAGCTAGAAGCTTTTGCGTATGGATGACTAGAACCATATACCAGGGTTCTTATCTCTCTATTAGCCATTGATGCTGGGCTGTTAAGCTCTTGATCAATTCTAGCTAGCCAACGTTTTTTAACTTTATCAAGTTCAACTTGAGGAAAAGTTGGATTAAGTAAGCCTTCTTTAAGCAGATCTAATGTTGCTTCTAAGTTTACTTTTAAAGATGACATAGATGCGTAGGTTGTATCAATTGATGACCCAAATCCAATACCAGAACCTAAACTTTCTTGCTCTTCAGCATATTCTAGAGAGGAGAAATTTTTAGTTCCTTCATCAACCATACTCATAGTAAAATTAACAAGGCCGAGCTTGTCATTAGTCTCAACTGCATATCCTTTATTAAAAATAATCTCTAATTCAACTAAAGGTGAACTATTTCTTTCTGCCAGAACTAGCTTTGAACCATTATTTAAAATGGTACTTTGTATTTCTGGGAAAGAGTAAGATAATTTTTCAGTTGGGTAGGGGATACCTTTACTTCTATCAACAGTAGATTTAACAACAGATGTTTTGGCAGCTGGAACAATAGTAAGAACATAGTCCCCTGAGCTTAACCATTTATTTGAAGCTTCTTTTATAACTTTAGCTGGAGTGTCTAAATAAGTTCTTAGCTGATCTCTAAAAGCACCAGGATCACCATATAAAGTTTGATAAGTGGCCAAAATATCAGACTTACCACCAAAACCACCTATTCTTTGAAGGCCAAATGTATAGCTAGAAATTGTTGATGTCTTTACATTTTTAAGTAGCTTAAGATTTGGCCCTTTTTGTAAATATTTTACTAACGTGGCATCCATTACATTTTCGACCTCTTTAGCATCTTGACCTGGTGCGACAGTTGCTGTGATTATAAATAAACCAGCTATCTCTCTACCATAGTAGAAAGAGGAAACGCTCGTTGCTAAGCCGCTTTTATATACAAGCTCTTGATACATTGGGCTATTTTTACTTCCAGTAAGCGTTGATGATGCTAACTCTAACGCTATAGCTTCATCCGTACCATCCTCAGCGACATTCCATACTTTATAGATTCTTGTTTGAGGTACATTGTCTTGCATAACCTCTCTGGTTTGCTCAGTTCTTTTAGCAATCCATTTTTTTGGTTTTGTTAAAGGAGGTCCACCTTGAATATCTCCAAAGTATTCTTCAATTTTTCTTTTAGCAGTTTCTAGATCAATATCACCTGCTAGCGCTATTACTGCGTTAGTAGGCCCATAATAGGTTTCAAACCACTCCTTAACATCATCAAGAGTTGCAGCATTTAAATCATCCATTGAACCAATAACCGACCATGAGTAGGGATGCCCTTTAGGAAATGCGCCTTCATTTATAGAATTAAAAGCTTTTCCGTATGGAGCATTTTCTCCTTGCCTTTTTTCATTTTGAACAACGCCTCTTTGTTCATTTAATTTATCTTCATCAATAACATTAAGAATATGACCCATTCTTTCAGATTCCATCCATAAAGCTAAATCAAGAGCATTAGTTGGAACGTTTTGAAAATAATTTGTTCTATCACTGTTTGTAGTTCCATTTTGATCAGTCGCACCAATTTTTTCAAAAGGTTCAAAGTACTCAGCATTGTAATTTTCAGTTCCATTAAACATTAAGTGTTCAAATAAATGAGCAAAACCTGTTTTACCGACCTTTTCATTTTTTGAACCTACGTGATACCAAACATTTATAGCCACCATTGGAACTTTTCTATCCTCATGAACCACAACTGTTAATCCATTACTAAGTGTAAAAGTTTCATACTCAATATCAGGTACATCTAATTCAGCTTGTCCGTAGGCAAAAGTAGTTCCAATAGAAAAAGTGATTAATAGAAAGAAAATATTTCTTAGTTTTGATAGATACATAGTTGCTCCTTATTAATAATTTATAGAGTTTTTAAATTCTAATTAAAAAAATTATTAAAATGATTATTTCGTTTGCCTATTTAATCTTATAATTATATAGAATGCAAAGTAGAATTAACTTAGATTTAACCAAAGAGAGATCAATAATGAAAAGTACAATAGGCATAAGTTTTTTATTAGTTTTAATAATTTCATGTTCACCCAAAAAAGAAGTCATGCAAGCATTAACACTAGAAGATTCAATAGCTATATTGGCATCAGATGAGTTTGGCGGACGGGCTCCTGGAACAGAGGGTGGCAAGCTTACTAAAAACTTTATCTCAAAGGCTTTCAAAGACAATAATTTAAAGCCAATAAATAATAAGAGTTATTTTTTAGAAGTTCCAGCTGTTAATATAAAACAAAAACCAGATTCATTTTTTTCTATTGCTTTTAGAAATGTAGATGAAAAACTTATGCCTGGAGAAGATGTTGTTTTTTGGACAAAAAGAACCTCAGATTATGAAAAAATTAGATCAAGTGAGCTTGTATTTGTTGGTTATGGAATTGTTGCCCCAGAACACAATTGGAATGATTACGATGGGATAGATGTTGAAGGTAAAACAGTAGTTATACTTATAAATGATCCTGGTTTTGCTACAGGAAGTCCGAGATTATTTAATGGCAGATCAATGACTTACTATGGAAGATGGACATATAAATATGAAGAAGCAGCAAGACAAGGTGCTGCAGCAGCAATCATTATTCATGATGAAGAGCCGGCCTCTTATCCATGGTCCGTTGTTGAATCTTCATGGTCTGGATCTCAATTATCACTTCAAAGAAATGCAAGTGAACCTCTTCCCCTTCAACTAGAGAGCTGGATTCACAAAGATACATTAAATCGATTATTACAATACACTGGTTTTAATCTAGAATCTTTACAAGAAATAGCTCTAACCAAAACCTTTAAACCCTTTAATTTACGAGGATTAAAGCTAAATTCTGATATTTATAATAGTGTTAATTATTTTAAATCTCATAATATAGCTGCCGTAAAAAAAGGCATTACCAGACCAGATGAGTATATTCTGTTTACCGCTCACTGGGATCATATTGGTAAAGATGAGGCTGATCTTAGCGGTAATGATAATATTTATAATGGAGCTGTCGACAATGCAACTGGTGTCGCTGCTTTATTAGAACTATCTAGAAGATTCTCAAGTCTAGATACAGATAGATCTATATTATTTTTATCAGTTACTCTTGAAGAATCTGGACTACTTGGATCTGAATACTTCGCTAACAATTCTCCAATTCCTTTAAAAGATATCGTAGCTGGATTTAATTTTGATGCAATTTTTCCATCAGGCAAATCAAATGATATGGTTGTAGTGGGTTATGGGGCATCTGAACTTGAGGACTTGCTCGAAACTGAGCTCATTAAAAATAATAGATATATAAACCCAGACCCTTCTCCTGAAAAAGGGTTTTTTTACAGATCTGATCATATTAGTTTTGCTAAAAAAGGAGTACCAATGCTTTATTCTAATAACGGTGCTGATTTAGTTGATGGTGGAAGAGGAGCTGCTTTTGAGCTCTCATACGACTATACCCTTAACGATTATCATCAGCCCTCTGATGAATATACCAATGATTGGGAGATGAGTGGTATAGAGCAAACAGTAGATACAATATTTAATGTCTCATTTGAACTAGCTAACTCCAATGAATGGCCTAACTGGTATGAGGATAATGAATTTAGATCTATAAGAGATAAACAAAGATCTGAATAATGAAAATATTTTACTTATTACTAATCCTTTTTACTATTCTTGTTGAGGCTGAGACACATTTAATTGTTCTTGGTTCGGGTACTCCAAACCCAGACCCACAAAGATCCGGTTCAGCTTATGCGGTTATTGTTGATGAAGATGTATATTTAGTAGATTTTGGATATGGAGTTGTAAGAAGCGCATCTGTTTTAAGCTCTCAATATGGTGGTAAATTCAATCAACTGAATGCTAAAAATCTTAAAATAGCATTTTTAACACATATTCATTCTGATCATTCGGGAGGTCTAGCTGATTTAGTTCTTACGCCTTGGATTATGGGAAGAGAGGAGCCTCTTGAGTTATATGGACCCCAAGGACTAAAAGATATGTCCAAACATTTATTAGCAGCTTATAAATTAGATATAGATTATAGAATTAATGGATCTCAACCCTCTAATCCAGAGGGCTTTAAAATTAATGCACATGAAATCGAAGAAGGCTTAATTTATATGGATAAAAATGTTCGTGTTGAAGCTTTTGTCAATAATCATGGTGGCCTTAATAATTCATATGGTTTTGTTTTTAAAACTAAAGATAAAAAAATAGTTTTTTCTGGAGATACAGCTCCAAGTACAAATTTAAATAAATTTGCTCAAGGTGCCCAAATACTTGTTCATGAAGTTTATTCAAGTGAAGGCTTTTTAACTAAAACAGATGATTGGAAAATTTATCATCAAGCACACCATACATCTTCAAAAGAGATTGGATTAATTGCTAATGAATTAAATATAGATACGTTAGTACTTTCTCATATTTTATATTGGGGTTCTAATGACCTTTCTATTTTAAAAGACGTTAAGGAAAGCTTTAGTGGTAATATAATTGTAGCTAGTGATTCATTAGTTATTAATCAATAAACATTGACTTATTTAGGTATCTCTATAACCTGCACATAACACTTTTTGCACATTTATGTCATTTAAAAATCTAGGGCTATCTGAGCCTATTCTCAAGGCTTTATCACACAAAGGCTACAAAGACCCAACACCCATTCAAGAAAAGTCTATTCCTGCAATCCTTGAGGGTAAAGACGTTATGGCTTCAGCACAAACCGGTACTGGTAAAACTGCTAGCTTTACTTTGCCTATATTAAATATCCTCTCTCATCCAAAAAATGATCACAAAGGTCATCATGTAAGAGCGCTTATTATTACCCCAACTAGAGAGTTAGCTGCTCAGGTAAGGGAAAATGTACTTACGTATGGAAGTAATCTAGATCTAAGATCAACTGCTATATATGGAGGCGCTAGAATTCATAATCAGCAACTTAAACTCAAAAAAGGTGTTGATATACTTGTAGCCACTCCAGGTCGTTTGCTTGATTTATATAATCAAAAATCAGTTAATTTTAATAAAGTGGAAATCTTAGTATTAGATGAAGCTGATCAGATGCTTGATATGGGCTTTATCCACGATATTAAAAAAATTATTAGTTTATTGCCAGAAAAAAGACAAAACCTTATGTTTACAGCTACTTTTTCTAATTCATTTAGGAAGCTAGCAAATGAGTTGGTTGATAACCCTACCGAAATATCCGTTACGAGTGACAATGAGACTGCAGCTAATGTAGATCATTATGTCCATCCAGTTGATAAATCTAGAAAAGCCGAGCTTTTAATTGAACTGATAGAAACAGAAAATTGGAAACAGGCTCTTGTTTTTACTAGAACTAAGCATGGCGCAGATCGTTTAACCAAACAACTACTTAAAGTTGATATAAAGGCTGCTGCGATTCACGGCAATAAGACTCAAAATAATAGAATGAAGGCCTTAGACTCTTTTAAAAATAACAGAATTCGTATTTTAGTTGCAACAGATGTTGCCGCCAGAGGTATTGATATACCAAATATGCAGCAAGTAATAAATTTTGATGTTCCTACTGTAGCAAAAGATTATGTTCATAGAATTGGCCGAACTGGCAGAGCTGGAAAATTTGGTAAAGCTATATCTTTAGTAAGTGCAGATGAATTTAATTTATTACAGGATATTGAAAGACTTCTTGAGCAGACTTTAGATAGAAAAATAATAGATGGTTTTGAGCCGGATCATTCAATACCAGTTACCAATCATGAAGTCGCTAAAAAGAAAGTTAATAACCAAAGAGGCTTTAAGAAAAGATTTAATTCCAGAAGACGTAGATAACTTTTTAATCGATATCTTTTAACTATATTTTTATATCATGCTTTCATTTAATAATTTAGAGCTCGTATTAGGTGGTAAAACCCTATTTGATGATGTCTCACTAACTATCCATCACAAACATAAAGTTGGTTTAATTGGTGCCAATGGAACTGGGAAGACAAGCCTCTTTAAGATCATTAGAAAAGAAATCGACGTTGATCAAAGCACCATTTCCTATCCTGAAGGACTTAGAATTTCTTATTTAGCTCAAGAGGTACCATCAAATGATGAGATTGCTCTTGAATATGTGCTATCTGGAGATGCAAAGCTTATTGAAATTAAAAATCAAATTGATGATGCTGAGAAGAATGAAAAATTTGATTTATTGGGTGATTTATATGAAACCTATACTGCATTAGATGGTTATTCTGCTAAATCTAAAGCTGAGCAGCTTATGGTTGGTTTAGGTTTTGCTTCAGAGGATTTCGGAAAATCATTAAAAGATTTTTCAGGTGGCTGGAGGGTAAGATTAAATTTAGCCAAAACTTTAATGCAACCATCAGACTTAATGCTTTTAGATGAGCCTACAAATCATCTTGATTTAGATGCCATACTTTGGCTTGCTAGCTGGATTAACAATTACAAAGGGGCTTTGCTATTAATCTCACATGACAGAGAATTTTTAGATGATTGCGTTGGCTCAGTAGCACATCTATACAGACAATCTATTGAGCTATACAGGGGTAATTATTCTCAATTTGAATTAATTAGAGCTGAAAGAATGTCAGAAATACAAAGTAACTACATCAAACAGCAAAAAGAAATTGAGCACATGCAGAGTTTTGTTAGAAGATTTAAAGCAAAAGCCACAAAAGCAAAACAAGCTCAAAGTAGAGTTAAGGCATTGGAGAAAATGGAGCTAATAGCTCCAGCTCACATAGACTCTCCTTTTAAATTTACGATTCCAGAGACGGATAAAATATCTAACCCCTTAGTAAGACTTAACGAGGCCTCTCTTGGTTACGACGAGGTTATTTTAAAAGATATCGATATAACGATATGCCCAGGCGATCGAATTGGTCTACTGGGACCTAACGGCGCTGGTAAATCCACATTTATTAAAAGTTTAGTAGGCAGCATTCCTATATTATCTGGTGAGCGTGAGAGGGGAGTAAATTTTACAGTTGGTTATTTTTCTCAGCATCAAGTTGATGACTTGGACTTATCAATATCTGCATTTCAACATATTCAAAAAATTGATGGAAATATAAGTGAAAAGGAAATTAGAACCTATTTAGGTGGATTTAACTTTAAAGGCGATAAGGTAAAAGATCCAATTAAGCTATTTTCAGGTGGCGAGAAGGCCAGATTAGCATTTGCAATCATTGCATTTAAAAAACCTAATATTTTATTAATGGATGAACCTACCAATCATTTGGATATGGAAATGCGTCACGCCCTAACGATGGCACTTCAATCGTTTAAAGGTGCAATTTTACTCATATCTCATGACAGACATCTTTTAAGTAGTTCAGTTGATACTTTTTACTTAGTAGATAAGGGAAGGGTAGAGATATTTGACGGTAATCTAGATGACTATAAGGATTACATACTTAATATTAATAATCCAAAAGCCAAGAAGGTTGATAAAGAGGCTAAAGTTGAAAAATTAGTAGAAAAAGATAATTCTCAAAATATTAGACTTTTAAAATCAGAAATATCTAAATTAGATAAGCGTAATGAGCGTTTAAATAGGAAATTAAAAGAAGTTAATGAAGAGCTAGCTGATCCAGAGTTATACAATATTGATGGTAGAGATGATTTACAAAATTTATTAAAGAATCAAATAGAGCTAACAGATCAAATTGAAGATATTGAAAAAACCTGGCTAGCTAAAGCAGAAGAGTTAGAAATTCTAGGTAAATAAATTCTTATTTTCAGATTTATAAGAAGAGTGTTGTTATCCAATAGGCTAAAGAGAAAGAGACTATACCCACTATAAATGCCAAGATGAAATCTCTTATTCTCATACCCCATGGTAAAGAATCTATTTTATTAATACAAATCTCTATGGCATTATTGATCCATGAAAAATCTTCTAAATATCTTTCTCTGCTTCACGATGATACCGCTATTAATTCTTGCTGATGAAATTCAAGTAAAGCAAGAAACTATTAGTTTTTGGAGTGATGGATCTAGGCTGCAAGGTGATGTTTTCAAACCAATTAATTTAAATCTAGAAGATACGCTTCCAGGAATATTATTAATAACTGGGTGGGGTGGGAATAGGGCCAATCTTAATAAATCTTTTGCACCACAATTTGCAGCATCTGGTTTTGTAGTAATGACATTTGATTTCCGTGGATGGGGCGATAGTGAGGGATTCTTTCTTTCAAATAAATTAATTCCATTAAGTGCTGAAGATGAAGAAATACTAGTTGCTGGAAAGCAAATAAGATCAATCATAAATCCAGATAAAATGATTCTTGATGCTCGTGCTGCGCTCTCGCGTTTGGTTGGAGAATCAAATGTCCAGCCTAATAATATTGGGGTATGGGGTACAAGTTTTGGCGGTAGTATTGCTTTAGTTATATCTGCTCAAGATAAAAGAGTGAAAGCACTAATTTCGCAAATGGGGACGGTAAATAATAAAGCTAATTTTAAGATGATACCTGATTCTTTAGTTCCTATCTGGGAAGCTCAAAGAGCAAAAGGTGAAATTTCTTCTTATCCTGGACCAGAATCATCCATCCCTGGTTTAGTAGGATATCCAGACTTAATTGCAATTAAAAAATATGATCCTGCTTCATACTGGCATTTAATAAAAATCCCTACACTAATTATTGATGCTAAAGATGAAGAGCTCTTTGATCGAAGCCTCAATGGAGAGAAATTTTATAATTTTTTAGAAGGCAAGGTCACAACAGAATATATTCCTATACCTGGAACTCATTATGACATGTACCAAGGTAACGGATATGAGTTAGCATTAGCTTCAGCTCAGAAATGGTTTTTAAATCACTTAAAGCCGCCTAATAATTAAAAGATAGGCTGAACCAAAAAGAACTATGGGAAAAACAAGAGAAAGATAAAAAGTAAATGAACAACAACATATTTTAATTTGTAATGCTCAAGGAATTTACTAAATAAAAAAACCCATTCTTTTACACCAGCAACTTTTGCATTTAAACTACCATTTCTAATAAGTACATCCTCTCCCTTATCGCGACGGCTTTAATAGATTTTGTACTTGTTAGTTCATCACAAGGCTTTTTTATAAGTCATCAAGATTTAAGAACCTAATTTTTTTAGCTTATACTTTTGTCTATGAGTAAAAACCAAGATCCCCAAAACCCTAATCTGAGCTAAGGAGCTAAAAAATGAAATTATATGACTTTCCGAGTGCGCCCAACCCAAGGCGCGTCAAAATTTTTGCAGCAGAAAAAGGAATTGATCTTGAGCTAGTTAATTGCGATATGTCTAAAAGAGAACACAAGTCAGAGGAGTTCCTTAAAAAGAACCCCAGCGGAAAGATCCCTGTCCTTGAATTAGATGATGGAAGATGCATATCCGAATCTGTAGCAATTTGTCGTTATTTGGAAAGTCTAGAGCCAGAACCTAATCTTTTTGGCAATGATCCCTTTGAGCTTGCTTTTATAGAAAGTAGAAACAGGCACATCGAATTAGAACTCTGGACCCAGATAGGAACATCATGGGTCAATGGACCTATCGTTGGTAGTATGGGTATTTTTGAACAAATACCTGCTGCTAAATTAGCAAGTGATAAAAATGTAAATTCCTTTTATAAGCGATTAGATAGGGAGTTTTCTTTTTCAAAATTTGTGGCTGGGGATAGATATACGATCGCTGATATAACTTTATTATCTGCTGTTGATTTTGCATCAAGAATGGTAGATTTAAAGCCGGATGATGAATTAAAAAGCTTGCGAAGGTGGTACGAAGAGGTTTCTTCTAGACCGAGCTCAGATAATTAAAAAGAAGATTAACGTTCTGGATGTTCTTGGAAAACTTTTGCTATACAGTTTACCTGTAATTGTGGATCTTCAATTTGATGACACTTTTGCATTTTTCTATCAGAATTACTATTAACTAAAATATAACTAATCAAAATTATCATCACTATTCCAAGAATTATTGAAACATAATATTCTTTATACTTATCCATCAGCTCATTAACTCAAATAGGTACTTCTCTGAATCAAGTGCTGCCATGCAACCAAATCCGACTGAGAATAAATCATTCCTAAAATAAAAAATATTAGGATAATAATTAACATTGTTTTGGTATCAAGGTTTTTACTCATAGACAAAAGTATAAGCTAAAAAAATTAAGATCTTAAATTTTACTGACCCATTATATTTTGTACCAAGTGGTGATATAGCTTTATTCAATAATAGGGAATTAAAGATCTAACTCTTTATATATTAGATCTTCAAAGGTTTCCCTTGCTCGTATTAATTTAGCTTTACCATTTTTAACCAAAACTTCCGGCGCTTTTAGGCGCGCATTATAATTAGAGCTCATTGAAAATCCATATGCTCCTGAAGAACAAATAACAAGAAGATCACCTTCATCCAAATCATACTTAAAGTTTTTATCAAAATAATCAGCTGATTCACATATAGGACCAACTACCGAGATTTTTTTTTGAGTTTTATTAGTTTTATGAGCTGGTAGTATTTTATGTTTAGCTCCATATAAAGGGACTCTTATATGATCATTCATTCCTGCATCAACTATTAGTATAGGGTTATCTTTATTTTTTTTATAAGTGATCTTAGTTAAAAGAAATCCGGCATTTCCAATGATTGATTTACCAGGTTCAAATACTAAATTAATATTATCTGGAATAGATTGTTTAACTTTTTCAACAAAAGTTTTAATTTTAATTGTTTGGTCTTCATCAAAATACTTTATTGCTAATCCACCCCCAACATCAAGAAACTCAAGTGGATATATTTTACTAATAGTATTAAATTTTTTAAGCATCACTTTTATAGCTTTTTCATACGATGAAAAGTCTCGTATATCTGACCCTATATGGAATGCCAAGCCTTTAAGATTAATGTTATCTCCATTTTCTAATAATTTCATACAGCAACTTAGCTCATCCTCAGAAAGCCCAAACTTAGTATCTTTTGAGCCAGTATCAAGGAATGGATGTGTTTTAGATGAAACCTCTGGATTTAAACGAAGAGCAATATTTACTTCTTCATCAAACTTTTTTGATAGCTTGTTAATAAGCTTAAGCTCTGAATAACTTTCAACATTGATACTTTTTATCTTATTTTTAATTGCGAATGATAAATCTTCCTCTGTTTTACCGACTCCTGAGAATACAATTTTTTTAGGATCAGCTTTGGCATACAAAGCTTTCTGAAGCTCTCCTTTTGAAACTACATCAAAACCATAACCATTTGATGCTATTAGTTTTAAAATTGCTAAATTATTAGAAGATTTAACTGAATAACAAACCAAGTCGGAACTTGAAAGATTGCTACTATAATCATTTAGATTATTTAATATGGTAACTTCAGAATATATATAGCAAGGAGTTGAAAAAGCTTTTTCAATTTCTTGAAAACTTACTTTATCAATACTTAGTCTATTATTTATATACTTAACAGCGGTCATTGCGAGGTATCTTTAATTTTTTTATTCCAAATTATAAACCAAAATCTTGATGGCTTATAGAAAAACCTGGAGTTGAGCATGTGCTATGCTAATTTTTTAACACGGAGGTCTGAATGCTTGCTTATATGATGAAACACCAAAACAAGTTAGTGGTCGTTGCTTTTTTAATAGCTTTTATTATTGCTTATCTGTTAAGGACTAATGGATATGTATAAAGGCTACAAAGATTACTACAAAACTGGGGAGAGGTGAGAAAGTCAGCAGATTTTAGGTTTTAGTGCTTACTCTCCTGAGCCACTAGCTTTGCGTGTTAATCCATTAAGGTTGACATGCATTTAAACCAATGATTTCTTAAAACCTAAAGACGAACCTTAAATATCAGTTTTTTATTGCTGACCTCTCATATTTAGTTGCAAGAGGTGATACACTTTTTGCTCAATAATAGGGAAATTAAACATCATGAATGATCAAAAAATGCCAAGTAAGGGCTATCGTACATTTGCATTAATACTTCTCACAGTAGTCTATGGATTTAATTTTGTTGATCGTCAAATTTTAGGTATTTTGGCACCATTCATTCAAGCTGATCTTGGTTTATCAAATACACAATTAGGTCTTCTGAGCGGACTCTTATTTGCTACCTTTTATACTATCGTTGCCATACCTATTGCTTGGTTAGCTGATCGTTATAGCAGGGTAAATATTATATCTATTGCACTTGCTACCTGGAGCGGCTTTACTGCTTTGACTGGGTTGGCAGGAAATTTCATGCAAATAGGTCTTGCTCGAATGGGAGTGGGAATTGGTGAGGCTGGTGGAAGCCCACCATCACATTCTATTATTTCTGATATGTATCCCAAAGAAGAGCGAGCGGGAGCACTGGGCGTCTATTCAATGGGTATTCCCTTCGGAATTATGGCAGCTTACTTTGTTACAGCATGGATTATAGGGCCATCACAAGGTGAAGATACGTTTGTTGATTGGAGAAAAATATTTATATTTCTTGGTGTCACTGGAGTAGGGCTTGCAGTTATAGTTAAGTTAGTACTTCGTGAACCTATTCGTGGAGCCATGGAATTGGGTGAGCAAGCAGAAATGGTGAAGCCACCATTTATGGAGTCATTAAAAACTCTACTTAAAATACCTGCCTGGTGGGCTATGTGTTTTGGGATAGCTTTTGGCTCTTTTGCATCCTATGCTCTTTCAACTTTCCATACTAAATATTTAATAGCCTTAGATCCTAGTTTTGATTTCCAACATCTTATAATTATTTTGGGAATAATTAATGGAACAGCTTACGCTGGAGGCGCCTTTTTTGGAGCAAGGCTTGCTGATAAATGGGGCAGCAAAGATATTCGTGCATACGGCTGGGTGCCAGCAATTGCCATTGCTTTATGTTTACCAATAGGTGTTGGTAGTTTTTGGGTGCCAACAATAGAACTCAATCTTCTCCTCTCTACATTATTTTTACTTTTCGTTGGAATATACCTAGGACCAAGTTTTGCAATTGCTCAAACTCTTGCTCCTATTAATATGCGAGCTATGTCTACTGCACTATTTTTCTTTGTTTTAAATATGATTGCACTAGGTGGAGGCCCAACTTTTGCAGGATGGATGATTGATGTCTTTAAAGAAAATTATAACGACATTGAGTCGATGCGTTATGCAATGTCGTTAACTTTTTGCATGTTTGTTCCATCAATTATTAGCTTTCTAGTTGTTGCTCGTAAACTGCCAAAGGATTGGATAGCAGCTGAAAAACGTAATCTTGAATTATCTAAAATTTAGGATTGCACATGTCAGCCAGTATGTTTTGGGCAAGATTAATGCAAGTCCTCTCGCATTACCAAAATAGATCTTAATTGTTTATCTTTTTTCTCTAGCTCTTCGATTGCACCAAGGTCTAATGTATCCCAATCGTCTTGCTGCTTCATTTCTTCAATGATTTTAAAACTTGGAAAATTCTGAACATATGAATTAATTCTACTTAGATGCATATTAAAAAGAAGTTTTTTCTGATCATCATATTCATCCAATACCCCAGTCTCAATCATCTCACTTACAATTTCTTTCGGTGAAGATCCATCTAAATAAAGATATTCTGCAGAGCCTCTTATCCTTCTATCTTCTGGAGATTGTGCTTTAATTTTATTAACGTATATCTTCGCCACATCGACAAGTCCATATATTTTAACAAGCATATCTTTTTGAGCTTGAGGATTAATCTCATTGTAAAAACCAAGCATCCTAAGTAATTGATATTGTGGCTCGTCACCATATTCCAAATAAAAACTCATAACACCAGCTTGATTTTTTTCATCTAGAGCTTGTAATGTTTCCGCCTTTGCAAAGATATGTAACTGAAGACAGTCCGATATAAGTTCGTTTATATATTCTTTTACTGATTGTTCATCAGTTTTGGTTAAAAATTCCATTCAATATCCTTTATTAAATTAATAATCATTATAAACTCAAAGTCTTAAATGGCGCGCCCGGAGAGATTCGAACTCCCGACCCCTTGGTTCGTAGCCAAGTACTCTATCCAGCTGAGCTACGGGCGCAAATATGAAATAGTTAAAGTTTTTAGCTGCTATAAAATAGATCTAGCTTCGTCTATCAACATCACAGGTATGCCATCTTTTATAGGATAGGCTAAAGAATTATCTTCGTTAATCAGTTCCTGGGTTTCTTTATTGTATGTGAGAGGTTTTTTTGTCTTTGGACAAACTAAAACGTCTAATATTTTTACATCAAAGCTATTCATTTTTTGATTATACATTAGACATCAATATATTAAAGTTATGTTATCGTTACGCCATGATTAAGACATCGTCAAAGATATTTTATGCATTATTAAATTTTAGTGGCGCTGCAGCAGCAATGCCAATAGTTGTATATATATTGCCTTATTTTGCAAACAATCTAGGATTAGGTCTTACTACTGTTGGACTTATCTTTGTATTTGGACGAGTCCTAGACATTTTTACAGATCCCATAATGGGAACCTTGATTGATAGATACCCTTCAAGATGGGGTAAGCATAAACATTGGATAGCCTTATCACTGCCGGTATTAATGATATCTACAGTATTGTTATATCTACCCGTTAATCCAAATCCATCTGGCTGGTATTTATTTCTGAGTTTATTTTTACTTTATACAGGTTTTACATTAAGTTCGATTTCTCAGCTCTCTTGGAGTACTTTTTTAGCACCATCCTACGATGATAAAACCAATTTATTAACTTTAAGAGAAGCCGTAAATGTATTCTTTAGTTTATTTGTTCTTGCAATACCTGCTTTTGTTGAGATTTATTACGGCTCTCCAATTGAAACTAAAATTCTAGCAATAGGAATATTTGTAATAGTTTTACTACCTATTATTGTTATCACTGCATTAATCAAGGTACCAGATTCAAGGGATTCTTATGTTGATGTAGCACATCCATTTTCTGTATTTAAAAGTTTCCTTTTTAATAGCAATTTAAAAATACTAATAGCTACAGGTGTCTTGGTTGTAGTTGCCCAGGGCTCTTCAGGAGCTTTAGCCTTATTTACAATTGATTATGTTTTAGGTCTTCCAGAATACAGCGCAAGGATGATTCTTTTATTTTTCGCATCAGCAATAGTAGGAATAGAATTTTGGAGACGTTTAGCTTTAAGGTTTAATAAGCATAGAGCTGCATATTATTGTTGCATCTATCTATTTATAGTCTCATTTCTTGCATACTTAGGATGGGAGTTTTATTTCTTTGATAATCGTGAATTTATTCTTCTTGGAAGTTGTATCTCATTATTTATGATTGGAGCTGGTTATGCAGGTGTTACACCATTAATAATCGCTATGGTTGCTGACTTAGCTAAGCAAGACAAAGAACACAATAACATTGATAATTCTGGATCAATGTATTCATTTCTTACTAGCTTTTTAAAATTTGGTTCAGCTCTATCAGCCGCAATTCCATATGTTGTTCTTGGTCTATTTTCATCATTTGAACCATCATTAGGAGCAGATAATACTCCTGAAAGCTTAACGTTCTTATGGCTCTTATATATATTTATTCCAATAACTTGTTACGCTTTAGCTGCGCTAACTATTAAAAGATATAAATATTTAAAATAATATTTTCTATGAATTCATTAACACTTCAATCCTTAGATAACCTCCCTGATATAAACCCAGGTGATAATCTAGCTGAAATAATATTTAAATCTATAACTGAAACTAATACTAAAGTTTTAGAAGGAACTATTTTTGTCATTGCTCAAAAAATTGTTTCTAAATCAGAGAATAGATATATCAATCTAGATACCGTTACCCCATCTAATCAAGCAATTGAACTATCAAAAAAGTTAGATAAATCAGCTAATTTTATTGAATTAGTTCTCAGGGAATCTAACTCTGTTATTAGCTCAAATAATAATGTTTTAATTGTCGAGCATAAACTTGGATTTATAAATATCAACGCTGGCATCGATAGATCTAATATAGATCAATCAACTAATCAGGTCTTATTGCTTCCAGAAGATCCTAATCAAAGTGCAGAAGATATAGGCAATGAGCTATCTATATTACTTGGAATACAGGTACATATTATTATTAGCGATTCAATGACGCGGGCATATAGATACGGAATAACTGGCTTTGCAATCGGCAGCTCGGGTATTAATTGTCTGTTAGATAAAAAAGGTTCGAGTGATATGTATGGAAATACCTTGGTCACAACTGAGATAGCTGCAGGTGATGAGCTTGCAGCAGCAGCCTCTATTCTAATGGGTCAAGGTGATCAAAGAAAACCCATTGTTTTAATAAATGGTTATAAAGACAATACAAAAGTTACAACCAATGCCAAAGCTCTAGGCATTTTAAAAAAAGATGATTTGTATGGAAATTAATCCTATTTTCTTTTAAATTAAAGAAACTATGTATAAATCTAAATTACTGCAATTATTATTATTATTATTTTTATTTCCTGTTTCTGCACAGTTGATGAGTGTTAACGAGGAATCTCTTTTAAATAATACTATTTTAATAAATCCCAGCCCATTGAAAGAATCTTTAAACCAAGATATTGACGGATTAATGTCAAAAGTCATTAAATGGAGGCATTATTTTCACCAATATCCTGAGCTTGGTAATAGAGAATTCCGAACCTCCAAACGCATAGAGCAAATTCTTACAGATCTAGGTTTAGAAGTGCAAACTGAAATTGCCTATACAGGTTTAACTGCATATATTAGAGGTGAGCATCCCGGTCCTCTCATAGCGCTGCGAGCTGATATAGATGGATTACCAGTTACAGAAATGACTAATCTTCCATACGCCTCTACCGAAAAAACTACCTATCAAGGAAATGAAGTTGGTGTTATGCATGCCTGTGGACATGATGCGCATATAGCGGTCATGCTTGGAGTTGCAGATTTTCTTTCAAGGAATACTGATAAGCTTCATGGTGATATTTTATTAATATTTCAACCTGCTGAAGAGGGCCCTCCAGAAGGCGAAGAGGGGGGCGCTGAGTTAATGCTTAAAGAGGGTATTTTTGAAGAAAAGCCTGATGTTATCTTTGGTATGCATGTAACTAACTCATATCATGGTGCTGTTGCTGTTAAGTCAGGCCCTGCAATGGCTTCAGCAGAAGCTTTTAGAATTAATATTAAAGGAACTCAGTCACATGGCTCAACACCCTGGGCTTCTAATGATCCAATTATGGCAGCTTTTGATATAGGCACTAGTTTACAAACTATTCTAAGCAGAAGAATAGATATACGAGAAAATCCAGCAGTGATATCGGTAGGAATTGTTAAAGCAGGATCACGAAATAATATTATTCCTGAGACAGCAATGCTGGAAGGAACTATAAGAACTTTTGACAATGAAGTGCTAAGTTTAATTCACAAAGAGATGAGAACAATTGCTACAAATATTGCTGAAGCTCATAACGTAGAAGCGACTGTTGATTTTGCAATATATGGATCTTACCCAGTTACGGTAAACGATCCTGATTTAGTAAAAAATTATTCTCAATCTTTAATTGAGGCAACAGGAGGAATGTTTAGTTCAGATATATTAGCCTCAACGGGCGCCGAGGATTTTGCTTTCTTCGCAAACGAAGTACCTGGATTATATTTTTGGTTAGGTGTTAATGGTAAAGGTGTTGAATCAGCTCCTGGTAATCATACCCCTTACTTTATTGTTCATGATTCAGCTTTAGATGCAGGTGTTAAAAGTTTTATAAATTTAGTATCTGACTACTCTGACGATCATTCTGGTAACTAGGATACCATTTCATGCTTTTAAGCGTTAATTTAAACAAGATAGCTTTACTTAGAAACTCACGCGGCTCTGATTACCCAAACCTTAAAGAATTTGCTGTACAGGCTCTAGAGGAGGGTGCAGAGGGTATAACGCTTCATCCTAGGCCTGATCATAGACATGCAACTTCAAATGACGTTATCGAATTAAGTAAAATAGTACAAGATCTAGGGGCTGAATTTAACATTGAAGGAAATCCATTTGAACAACAAACTGGGGACTATCTTGGGTTTAATGAATTAATCAAGATATGCAAACCCACTCAAGCAACATTAGTTCCAGATACACTAAGCCAAATAACATCAGATCATGGTTGGTCATCCGGTGAGCACGACAATGAATTAAGAGAAACTATTACTCTTTTAAAATCCTATGCTGATCGTGTAAGTTTATTTATAGACCCAACAATAGAGTCTGTTGATTATGCTTTTTCATTAACTGCAGACACTATAGAGCTTTATACAGAAGACTATTCTAAGAGTTATAAGAATAATAATACCAATACACTTGAACTTATTGAAAGTTATAAAAATATTTTATTACACGCAAAAATATTAGGTTTGCGAATTAATGCAGGTCATGACTTGAATTTAGAGAACTTGCCAGCTTTAAGAGCATTAAATCTTATTGATGAGGTATCAATTGGTCATGCAATAATAGTTGATGCCTTGAATTATGGCTTTAGAGATACTATAAAGAGATATATACACATTACTAAGGGTTAATCATGAGTACTGAAGAAAAACTTAAAGAGCAAATAGCTAAAAATAATATCCTTATTTATATGAAAGGAACTCCCTATGAGCCTCGTTGTGGTTTTTCAGCTAAAACAGTTCAAGCTTTAATTGATTGTGAGGCTGAATTTTCTTATGTTGATGTTCTTGCTAACACCGAAATACGCTCAACATTACCTTCCATTTCTGACTGGCCTACATTTCCGCAGGTTTTTGTTGCCGGTGAGTTGATAGGGGGAGCTGATATTGTTACTGAACTACACGAATCTGGTGAGTTATCTAAAATGATAAAGGCTACTTCAGAGTAGATTAGCCAAAATCTTTTAACATCGCCTTGAGCTCTAAAGAGTGTTGCTCTTCTTCACCAATCATGCTTCTAGCATATTCTTCTAAATATACAGATGCGTCTTCAACACTTATAAGCAATCTTTTGTATAAACTTAAAGCGTGAAGTTCATGACCAAGTCCTTCCTCGAGAATATCTTTAATTGAATGTCTATTTGTTTCTTCAATTTTAGCAATTTTTTGACTAGGATGACCGTCTAATCCAGCAATTAATTCGCCAGCTTGTTGAGCGTGTAGTAATGATTCGGTAGCCTGATCTTTAAGAAATGTAACTATGGGTATTCTGTATGGACCACTTACCATTAGCGCTGAGTGAGTGTATCTAACAACTCCAGCTAATTCATATTCCATTATTTCATTAAGAATATTGCATACTTCCCCTGAATCTAGTGATTTCATCTCCATAATTACTCCTTTTTTTTATTAATTATTAAACTCAAGTTACTAATATATTTTATTAGTATTAATTTGTAAAGTACTGATTTAAGGTATTTAATTAATGATAATCATTATGCTTATGAGAATCATTTATAAAAAGCTAGTGATCAAATTCATTAATAATTTTACAAAAGACTTGAGCAGTGACATCTGAATCATAGGCAGCAGAATGCGCTAATTTAGAGTCATAATCTATATCCAATACATCACAAATTCTGGCTAAAACAGTCTGCTTGGTATGAAGAGCGCCAAGAGTAACGGTGTCTAAAACTGAAAAGGGGTGAAATGGAGATTTTTTATTGTTATTTCTTGAGATAGATTCTGTAAGAAACGCATGATCAAAATGAGCATTATGACCTATTAATATTGCTCTTGAGCAGCCATTTTCAGTTCTAACTGTATTAATAATTTTAAAAAGATCATCTAAAGCTTCTTTTTCAGATACGGCATTTCTTAGAGGGTGATTAAGATTAATCTTTGTGAAATCTAAGGACTCTTGCTCAACGAGTAGTCCTTCGTAAGGCTCTATATGATATCTATGGGTTTTACCTACTTCTAATTTATTAGTCTCACTATTTTTATGAATAAGTGTTGCAGCAATTTCTAGAATGGCATTATTTTTAGGATTAAATCCTCCCGTCTCTAGATCAACAACAACTGGGAGATATTTACGAAATCTATCCTTAATCATCAATTAGTCCTCGGTATTTAGATTTCTAATAAATGTATTTTTTTCATCTTCATTTAAATTATGAAAATTATCTAATTGGTCGTTAAGGATTTTTAATTGAAGACTTTTTAGGTTTTCGCTTGTATCTGAATTTCTATTTTCCAATTTAGTATTAATCACACCGCCTATTTCTTTATTAATATGATTAGCTGTATCCATTCTTTTTTGCTTAGATTCATTCATACGAAGACTGCTTGTGGCGTCGTAATTTACTTGTGAAACAACGCGGCTATCCTTATTAAAAGTTTCAACCAAGTCTATGCAATCAACAGGACATGGCTCTATGCAAAGCTCGCATCCTGTACAGAGCTCATCAATAATATTATGCATAAGATTAACGGAGCCAGCAATTGCATCGACAGGGCAGGCTGTAATGCATTTTTTGCATCCAATACATTCAGATTCGTCTATTATAGCAATCTGAAGTGGAATAGATGGGCCATAGTTCATATCAACTGAAGTGATATTTTTAGCTAAAATTTTATTTAAGTTATTTAGTGTTTTCGTTCCACCTGGTACACATCTATCATGAATACCACCATTAGCTATCTGTTCAGCATACTGGTAACAACCAGGCGTATCACATCTTCCACATTGAATTTGAGGCAATTCATCATGTATCAGCTTTATAAGCTCCACGATCTTTAGGAATTAACTCCAAGCTTAGCCTGAAGTTTAGTATTTGAGGTTGTGTAAGCAAATGGAACTCTTTTACCGGGGTTTATTCGTCTATAAGCTTCTTGAACGGCTATGGTGGTTTCGTGAAATCCGCAAAGTATTAAATCTAGCTTACCCACATAATTATTAATATCTCCAACTGCAAAAACACCATCAAGATTAGTTGAATATGTAGAGGTGTCTACATCTATTTTTTTACCATCAAGGTCAATATTCCATTCTAATATCGGCCCAAGTTTTTTATTTAATCCAAATAAAAACAAAAGCTCATCAGCATTAAATGTTTTGATTTCATTTGTATCAAAGTTTTTTAAGTTAACGCCGCTAACACTATCATCACCGATAATCGAGTCAATAACGTAAGGCGTCAAAAGTTTTAATTTATTATCAGCAACAAGATCCCTCATAAGCTTTTCAGTATGAGGTGCTCCCCTAAACTCATCACGCCTGTGAACCAAGCTTATAGATTTAGCAATACCAGCTAGCTCCACACTCCAATCTAAAGCTGAATCACCACCACCAAAAATAATTAAATCTTTATTCTTATATAGATCTTTAGATCTAACAGCATATGAAACTCCTGACCCAAGAAATTGATCTGGATTATCAATATTGGGAGGTCTTCTGGCTTCAAAAGAGCCAGCTCCAGCAGCTACAAATACATTTTTTGTATTAAAGACATTATTATCAGAAGTAGTAACCTCCCATGTATTAATATCATTCTCAGAATTAATAACTTTTATCTCATTAACTCTTTGATTAAGTAATAATTCATAATCAAATGGTTTAATTTGCTCAAGCAAAGCATTAACATGCTGTTGAGCAGTCTGGAAGGGAACACCTGGTATGTCATATATTGGTTTTTCTGGATATAGCTCAGCGCATTGTCCGCCTGGCTTATCTAGATTATCAATCAGTACACAATTTAGACCAAGTAGTCCTGCTTCAAAGACGGTGAAAAGACCGACTGGTCCAGCACCAATTACAACTATATCAACTTCCTTCATTTAACTCTTTGCCCTTCCTTCGCACCATCATCCGGTGAAATTAAATATATTCCTCCATCTTCATTAGAAGATGCCAGAACCATGCCTTCAGAAACTCCAAATTTCATTTTTCTTGGAGCGAGATTGTAAACAAGAATTACAAGTTTATTTAACAAGTCTTCTTTTTTATAAGCGCTTTTAATTCCAGCAAATACAGTTTTCTCACCTAGATCACCAACACTTAGGGTTAGTTTAATCAACTTATCGGCTTCCTCTATATCCTCAGCATTGATAACTTTAGCAACCCTTAGTTCAACATCAGAGAATTGATTGATATCAATTGTATTCATATCATTTAAATTTTCATCATTTGTCATATTATTTTCCTCTTCATTAAATAGTTCAAGTGTCATAGGGTCCATTCTTGTTAATAATGGAAGATATTTTGCTAATTTTGTACTTACAAGATGATCTTCAAGATTATTATAATTCTGTATATCTACTCCAAGTGAAGCAAAACCTTTAGATATTAATTTTGGTGCAACGGGGTGAAGAAATATTGATATCAGTCTAAATGCATTAATAGCTGTTGTTGCTACGTAAACAGCATCATCATTGTCCAACTTCCAAGGCGTTTTATCATTGATATACTTATTAGTTAAATCTGCCATATCCATTATTAATCTTATTGCTTTAGAGTATTGACGCACCTCAAAAAATTCTTTTATCTGGTCAGCATTTTTAATTATCTCACTGATTAAGCTTATATCTATTGAATTAGCCAAGTCGCCATCATTTTTTTGAATAAAGGTTGAGGATCGACTTAAGATGTTTAGATATTTACCAACAAGATCTGAATTTATACGTTGAGTAAAATCTTCTAGATTTAGATCAATATCTTCGACTTTATCATTTAATTTTGCTGCAAAGTAATATCTGAGCATTTCAGGATCACAATGCTTAGCAAAAGAGTCTGTTTTTATACCAGTCCCTTTAGACTTTGACATTTTCTCACCATTAACCGTTAAAAATCCATGAACAAAAATAGAGTCAGGTAATTTAAAATTAGCACTATCCAGAATTGCTGGCCAAAACAATCCATGAAAATAAGCTATATCCTTACCAATAAAATGAACAATTTCATATTCAGAGTCTTCTGACCAGTAATTGTTAATTGAATCGCTGTTTTGAGTAGCCCAATTATCTATAGAAGCTATATAACCAATTGGAGCATCAAGCCATACGTAAAAGTATTTATTTTGTTCGCCCGGTATCTGAAATCCGAAGTAGGGTGCGTCTCTTGAAATATCCCAAGGTCTTAAATCCTCCATCCACTCATTTAATTTATTTTTTATTGAAGATTGAATATTTACCTTTTCCATAAAAGCTTTAAGCATTTTTTCTTTTTTTGGAAGATCGAAAAAGATATGCTCACTATCTTTAAGAATTGGGGTAGTTTTAGATATTGATGAAACTGGGTTAATTAAATCTCTTGGTTCGTAGGTCGCTCCACAATCTTCGCAACCATCTCCGTATTGATTATCTGAGGTGCATTTAGGGCATGTGCCATAAATAAATCTATCTGATAAGAACATGCCTTCTTCGACATCATAATACTGATTAACTGTTTTTTTAATAATAAGGTCTTTATCAAGAGCTGATTTATAAATCATTTCAGAGAAATTTTTATTTTCATCTGAATGGGTTGTGTAATAATTCGTGAAATTTATATCATAAGCTTTATATGTAGCCATATGATTAGCTCTAACCTCTTTAACTAGATCTTCAGGAGCAATTCCTAACTCTTTAGCCTTAAGCATTACAGGTGTGCCATGCGTGTCATCAGCACAAAAGAATAAACACTCATTACCTACCTGATTTTGAAATCTAACCCATATATCAGTTTGAACTGATTCTAATATATGCCCTAGATGCAAAGGTGCATTTGCATAAGGTAATGCATGGGTAACTATTATCTTTCTTTGCTTGTTAATGTTATATCTAGTTAATGATTTGCTTATATATATTATAATTCAATTCAATTAAACAATATTGAATGAATATTAAAAAAATTATAGCCATAGCTTCTGCTAAAGGCGGTGTCGGTAAATCATCCATTACAGCTTTAGCTGCATTATCTCTATCTAAAGACTATAAAGTAGGGATTTTAGATGCAGATGTGTATGGTCCTAATCAACATATTTTATTTGAAATTGAAAATAGTAAACCTGAAATAATTTCTAAAAATTCTAAAAAGTGTTTTAAACCCTTAACATCTTATGGAATTGAGATAGCTTCCATGGGTTCAATCATAGATGATGATAAAGCAGCTATATGGAGAGGACCCATGCTTAGTGGGGCTATAAAGCAGCTAATGACAACAACTGATTGGGGCCATCTTGATATACTTTTTATAGATATGCCTCCTGGTACTGGTGATGCTTATTTAACAGTTTGTTCTGAAATACCTCTAGATGGTGTTATTCTCGTATCTACTCCAAATGTATTAGCTATAGGTGACACTTTTAAATCAATTAGTACATTCAATAAATTAGATATACCTATTCTTGGGTACATAAAAAATACAACACTACCTATTAAAAATACCCCTGAGATAAATTTTGGACCCGATATACCAGAAATAACATCAATACCTTTTGATGAAAACATTTATAATATGTCATTAAATAAATCATTAAATTTAACTGCTGATTTAAAAATATTTTTAGAAAAACTTATTAATGAATAAATTTTTACTTATATCCTTATCTTTACTGACCTTTAGCACCCATACGTTAACTGAAGAGATTAATGATCCTTTTGAAGATATTAATCAAATAACCTTTGCGGTAAATGAAGCTTTAGATAATACGCTTGCTAAACCAGCAGCTCAGATTTATGGCGATATAACACCTCCATTTATTCAAAATAGGGTTACTAGATTTTTTAAAAATCTTGCTGAAATTGATACATTTATTAATCAAGCATTACAAGGAAAGCCAAAGTTAGCTTTTCAGGACTTTGGAAGGTTTACCATAAATTCTACTATTGGTTTATTTGGTTTTTTCGATGTTGCTAGCAAAATGGGATTGGAAATTCATGACGAGGATTTTGGACAAACACTTGGAGTATGGGGTGTTCCTAGTGGCCCTTACATCATGCTGCCTATTATTGGCCCGAGCAACGTTAGAGATTTAATGAGCCGACCAATATCATCATTTTTATCCGGTACATTTGCTATGACTGATACCGATGTAAAGTTAGCATTAACTGCTCTAGATGCTTTAGAAACAAGAGAAAGATATTTAGATTTTGAAGCCTTAATTACAGGAGATAGATATACCTTTGTTAAGGATGCCTATATTCAATCCAGAGATTATGAGATTTCTGATGGGCTCAGTGATGAAGATGACTTTTTAGAAGATTTAGATGATTTCTTGCTAGAGGATTAAATTAGAGCAATAAGTTCATTTCTTGAATTGACTATATCCCCATCGAGTATTGTTTCGTGTACTTTTCTTCTGAATGCTTTTGCCTGCGTATCACCTTTAGAAAGACCAAATAGATGTTTAAGCATTCTTGATAAATCATGACCCTTTGAATGCATTACCGTTACATAATCTAAATACTCGTTAAGAATCTCAACTTTATTTTTTCTATTTGTAGTTTCGTTGAAAATGAGTTCATCAACATCAGCTAACATAAAGGGATTATCGTATGAAGCTCTTCCTATCATTACCCCATCAACTTTCTCTAAATGATTTTTAGATTCTGTTAAGTCTTTTATGCCTCCATTAATAATGATATTTAAATCTTTATTTTCCTGTTTAAGTCTATAGACATAATCATACTTAAGAGGAGGTATATTTCTATTCTGTCGAGGACTTAATCCTTTTAGTAGTCCATTTCTTGCATGCACAATAAATGTTGAAACCCCAGCAGACTTTACTATCTCAACAAAATTACTTAAAAATTCATAATCTTCCCTATCATCAATACCAAGCCTACATTTCACTGTTACTGGCAAATCAACACTTTTAGACATTTCTGATACGCACTCAGCAACAAGTTCAGGTTCAAGCATCAAGCAAGCGCCAAATCTACCTTTCTGAACTCTTTCAGATGGACATCCTACATTTAAATTGATTTCATCATATCCATATTTTTCAGCAACCTTGGCACACTCAGCTAAGTGCTTTGGATTGGAACCACCAAGCTGAACTCCAACTGGGTGTTCTTCGTTATTAAAATCAAATTGATTAAGGCAATTACCAAAGATAATTGAACCAGTAGAAATCATTTCAGTATAAAGAAATATATTTTTAGAAATTAACCTTAATAAAAATCTATCATGCATATCTGTATATTGCATCATTGGAGCTACACAAATCTTATGAGAGTCCATCTTTATATAAAGTAGGTGATTGAGTATAGACCAACTATTGTAAGAACGATTGTATAAGGTAAAGCCATCTTAACCATTTTAATATAAGACAGTTTAATCAGAGGCGCTAAAGATGATGTTAAGAGAAATAAGAAAGCTGCCTGGCCATTAGGTGTGGCGATACTAGGTATATTAGTTCCTGTATTAACGGCAACTGCTAATGCTTCAAATTGTTCGCGGTTAATAGTATTTGCTAAATATGCCTGATTTATTTCATTTATGTATATGGTAGCAACAAATACATTATCGCTTATCGCTGACAAGATACCATTAGCCATAAAGAAAACTGAAGGCTGTATAGCTGGATCTTGCTCTAAGACATAATACATAACAGGCGTAAATAAATGCTGATCATGAATAACGCTTACTATGGCAAAGAATACTCCAAGCAGAGCTGTAAAAGGTAAAGCCTCATGAAAAGCTGGTCCAAGTTTATGCTCATCAGTTATCCCTTTAAATGATGTTAAAAGAATAATTACAGCTAAACCGATAACTCCAACCGCTGCAAGGTGCAAAGCTAATGCAAAAATCAAAAATAATAAAACTATAAATTCAATGTAAAGCTCAGCTTTTTGTGTATCTGTTTGTTGGGAAGTTTCATACAAATCATAGTCATTAAAAATGACTCTAATATTTTCAGGCAATTGATGACCAAAGCCAGCAAGCTTAAACCTTTCAATAACTAGGCAGGTTAGAATACCTGCAAATAATACTGGCATTGTTACCGGTGCCATGGCTATAAAAAATTCTATAAAATTCCAACCAACCACTCCTGCTATTAAAAGATTTTGAGGTTCACCGACTATAGTGCAAACACCACCTAGGGCTGTACCAACTGCTCCATGCATTATTAGATCTCTTAAAAAACCCTTAAATTCATTTAACTCAGCTTGAGCTTCTATAGGTAGATTTTCATCTGAATGAAAGTCATGATCTTTATCAGTAAATGCTTTGTTGGATCTTACTGTATGAAATATTCTATAAAAACCAATAGCTACACTAATAAGAACAGCTGTAACTGTTAAGGCATCAAGAAATGCTGATAAAAAAGCAGCAGAAAAAAGAAAAAAGAATGACAGAGTTATTTTAGATTTAACCTTAATTAATAACTTTGTAAAAATCATAAGCATTAGATTTTTCATAAAGAAAATACCCGCAACCATAAATATTAATAACAGTATGACTTCAAGATTATTACTTATCTCATTAAAAACAGATTCAGTTGTTGTAAGACCTAAAGCAATAGCTTGTATTGCTAATAATCCACCAGGCTGAAGAGGGTAGCATTTTAGAGCTAATGCTAATGTAAAAATGAATTCTAATAAAAATAACCAGCCAACTATAAATGATCCATTCATACCTAAGCTATTTAATGATAGTAGGATTATCGGGTTTAATGCTAAAAAAATTAATATGGTAGACTTGTACCAAATTGGTGAACTACCCAGAAACATCTTTGATAAAATCTTAAACATATTCATCTAAATTAACTCCACTTATTATTATATGCTCTTAAAAAGATTTATAGAATTCGATAACTTGAAGGAGAACTCTTTCATTCTTTTTAATGGTGATGCAATTTTATACGATAATCTTACTAAATCTTATTTATTTGATCCAAAATCATTATATTTAGACAGTAACTATGAAAAATACAGAATTGGTATTGGTATTAAAGACGGTAAGTGTATATACGCGATTCAATTAAAAGACATAGGCACTAAAAATATTTCTAATTTAGATCTAGATCAAATCGACCTTCGTTTTATGCTTCCTCAGTTATCATCTGATGAATTTCAGCTTGTAAGTAGAGCTAAACAACTTCTACATTGGCTTGTGTCAAACAGATACTGTTCTTATTGTGGAAATAAAAATATATTTGAGTCTAAAGAAGAGGCCTTATATTGCTCTTGTATCAATACTTATACTTACCCAACAATTTCACCTTGCATAATAACTCTTGTCACAAATGGTAATAAAATTCTTCTAGCTAGAAATAAGCTTTTTCCAGAAGGAATGTTTAGTGCATTAGCAGGATTTATTGAAGCCGGCGAAACAGCTGAAGAAGCTTTAGTTAGAGAAGTTAAGGAAGAGGTAAATATTGAAGTCTCTAATATCAGATATTTTGCTAGTCAATCCTGGCCTTTCCCAAGCCAACTAATGCTTGGTTATTATTGTGAATGCTTAACTGGAAATCCCGAGCCTGATGGTGAGGAGATTGAAGAGGCGGATTGGTTTGACATCAATAATTTGCCAAATATACCACCGCCAACTTCAATAGCTGGAAAGCTAATTAACTCTTATATCGAGGATCATTTGCAGCTCTAGTTGGAACTGCAGCTTTCTTCTTAGGTTTCGATTCTATAGGCTTCAAACCACTTGCTTTGGGTTTGACTTTAGTTTCTACAGCCTCTGATTTTTTAGTATCGTTAACTGGTTTTTGTTTCGGCATCTCGTCCTGAGTCTTAGGTGTAACTTTTTTAGATTCAGATTTTATTGCTTGATCTTTTTGAATAACTTTCTTGTTATCAGCCTTTGATACATTTGGAGTAGATTCAACCTTTTTCTGCATTGGCTTATTCTCTTTTGGATCAGCTTTATTGGCTTGAGCATTATTAGGATTCTTATTTTGCTGCGGCTTATTTTGCTGTGGCTTATTTTGCTGTTGCTTATTTTGCTGCGGGTTATTGCTGTTAACCGGTTTTTTTACAGGCTGATTTCTATTTTGCGGCCTTTTGCGTTGTTGGTTATTTCTATTTTGTGGTTTACGTGTAGCTGGTTTTTTCTTAACTTCTTCTTTTGTATTCATCCCTATAGCTTTTTTTATAGTCTGCATTAAACCTGGTCCGGCTTTTTTTGGCATTTTTGGAGGCGTTATTGCATTGACCAAAGGTTTCATAACTTTAGACTGGTTTTTATCATCTCTCCAATCCATAGTCGGGGTAGGGCTATCTGGAGTCATATTATATGAATCCATAGGCGTAACATCTGATGCTTTAATTCTTAAAACTTTATATTGAGGTCTGGGTTTATATGGATCTGCGATAACCCAAATTTTTGTATTAGAAGCGTTCTCAATTCTCATTAATTCATTTCTTTTTTCATTTAACAAATAACTAGCAACATCTGAAGGAACAAATGCGTGAATTTCCGCAGTATTTTCTTTAATAGAATCTTCAGATATTATTCTCAATATTGATTGCCCTAAAGATCTTGGTCCTCTAACTAGAACATGTTCAATATCATAAGTTTCATTCAATGAAGGCCTTAATCTTTGTCTAGATATCTCTAATAATCCAAATTTTGATATTCCAGATATCTGAACTCTTGCTCTATCTCCATATACTGCTTTTCTAAATGCATTTTCTACCTTCTCTTGATTAGATGTTTCACTCATATCTATAAAATCAATAACAATAAGACCACCAACATCTCTTAAGCGAAGCTGTCTAGCAACCTCTTTAGCTGCTTCAAGATTAGTTTGAAAAGCGGTATCTTCAATGTCCTTTCCTTTGGTTGATCTAGCTGAGTTAACATCAACCGCAGTCATTGCTTCTGTTGGATCAATTACTATGGATCCACCTGAAGGAAGTGATATTTCTCTTTGAAATGCTAGTTCTATCTGGGATTCAATTTGATATCTATTAAACAAAGGAATCTCTTCATCATAATATTTAACTTTATCAGCATGATCTGGAATTACTGCATTTATAAACTGTTTTGCTTCGTCGTAAGTCGCTTGATCATCAATAAGTATTTCTTCAATATCATCTCTAAAGTAATCTTTTACAACTCTCACAATTAACTTATCATCTCTATAGATTAAACTTGGACTCGGAGCCTCGGATGTTGTTTGATCAATTTGACCCCACAATGCTAGTAAGTAAGCTAAATCTAAACTTAATTCTTCAGAACTTCTTCCTAGTCCAGCAGTTCTTACAATTGCTCCCATTCCTTCAGGAATAGATAAGCTTTTTAGCGCTTCTTTAATTTCATCTCTCTCTTCACCACTAATTCTTCGAGAAATTCCACCAGCTCTGTCTGAGTTTGGTATTAAAACCAGAAAACGACCAGCTAAAGCTATCTGAGTTGTTAGAGCTGCTCCTTTGGTTCCACGTTCTTCTTTAGTTACCTGAACGATTATTTCCTGTTGCTCCTTAAGGATACAAACGCGTTTTCCTTCTTTATTCTTTTCATAGAATTCACTTGATAAATCTTTTAATGGTAAAAAACCATGCCTTTCAGAGCCAAAGTTAACAAATGCAGCATCTAAACTTGATTCAACTCTAGATACAGTTGCTTTAAATATACTTCCTTTAAGAAGCGTTTTGTCGCTTAGCTCGGTATCAAGATCATATAACTTAGCTCCATCAACTAAAGCCACGCGTAATTCATTCCCGTAGGATGAGTTTATTAATATTCTTTTCATTTTTTTCCCTTGTATGGGAAAGACCAGCGTCAGTATGCTGAAGATATCTTTTAATAAGTCTTACTATGCTGCTTATTAAATCCACCCATTTAATGGGCTTAGGCAAGATCTGTTTTTACTTAGTCTTTCTTTTTAATTATTACTTAAACTAATATAATAGTTTTAAAGTTCGTCTTTAATAACCCTATCCTATAGACTTCGCCTATGAGTGTCAAAAATTTAACTGTAGATAAAGATAATGCTAAAAGACGTTTAGACAACCTTCTTATGTCTACGTACAAAGAATTACCTAGGTCTAAAGTTTACAGCATGATTAGAAAAGGCGAAGTAAGAGTTAACTCAGGTCGTACGAAGCCCCTTTATAAGGTAAAAGAGGGAGATATTATAAGAATCCCACCTTATTTAAATAACGAAAATCAGCCCAAAAGGCCAATTTCAAACAAATTACAAGATAGATTTAAACAGCGAGTTTTATTTGAAGATCTAAACTACATAGTCTTAAACAAACCAACAGGAACACCAGTTCATAGCGGTTCAGGCAATACTATTGGAGCTATAGACATATTAAGGTCCTTTTATAGTGAAACTATAGACTTATGCCATAGGTTGGATAAAGAGACTTCTGGATGTCTAGTTTTTGCTAAAAACAAAACTGCACTTAGATTTTTTAATAAAAATCTTGCGCTTAGGGATAAAGATCTAAAAAAAACCTATATAGCAATCCTTAAGGGCAGCTTCAAAAAAGATCTATTTATAGATAATAATATTAATACAATAAAATCCTCCACAGATCATAAAGTAAACATTGATAGCGAAGAGGGCAAATATGCCAGTTCTTTATTTAGACCTATAAAAAAACTGAAAAAATCAACACTAGTAGAAATTGATATTTATTCAGGTAGAACTCATCAAATCAGAGTTCAGGCAGAATCTTTAAACCATAACGTTGCTAATGATATTAAGTATGGAGATTCTGATTTTAATAAATTTATTGCATTATCAGGAATTAAATCAATGGCTTTGCATGCAAAATTAATAGAATTTAAAGATGAAGAGAACAACTTAATAAAAGTTGAAGCTCCTTTTGAAGATTCTTTTGCTGAATTAATTGATTATTTAAATTAATATATAACTACACAAATTGATTGTAGTTTGTTAGGATACGTTTTTTTTAAGGGTATAAGATGGCAGTTCAAAAAAGTAAGGTTACTAGATCCAGAAGAGGTATGAGACGTTCTCATGACTCTCTTACTGCATCTACTCTATCAACTGATCAAGTTACAGGTGAAAGACATGTTCGTCATCAGATGACAGCTGATGGCTTTTACAAAGGAAGATTAGTTAAAGATCTCAGAAAACCTATTAAGGAAGACGAAGACAAAATCGAGGAGTAATTTATGCCTAAGGAAATTAGTTTAATATTTCCAGGGCAGGGTTCTCAACATATAGGGATGCTGACTCCCGACCTATTACTAAACTATAAAGACATAGTTACTAAATCTTCTGATTTATTAAGTATTAACTTTATTGAGTTAATAAATGAAGATCCCAATAATCTTCTAAACCAATCATCTTTTACTCAACCTGCAATATTGCTCATTTCATATTTGCATTTTTTAAATTTTAAAAATACTACTAACCTAAATCCAATACTAATGTCTGGTCACTCTCTTGGTGAATATTCAGCACTTGTGGCTTCAAATTCGATTGATTTTTTTGAAACCCTAGAATTAGTAAGAAGAAGAGGTATTTTAATGGAGTCTGCATCGAAGGGTTCTATGGCAGCAATTATGGGTTTAGAAAAATCAATTCTTGAGGGTTTATGTACAAATGAGCAAAATCTTAATAATTCAACTGTTTCATGCGCTAACTTAAATTCACCCATACAAATAGTTATAGCAGGAACAGTAGATGCAGTAACAAACGTATGTAATTTAGCTAAGGAAGCTGGTGCTAAAAGAGCTATATTGTTAAATGTAAGTGCTGCATCTCATTGCATGTTAATGCAAAAGCCAGCAGAGGAATTTAATAACTATTTAAATAAAATATCTATATGTATGCCTAATACAAATATACTCCAAAACTTTTCTGGTGAAGTTTCAGATAGCGAAGAGATGATTAAAGAGAATTTAATTAATCAACTAACAGGTTCAGTTAAATGGATGGATATTATGAAAAAAGTTAAAACAACTAACTCAATAGTTATTGAGTGTGGCCCCGGTAAAGTTCTTCAAGGAATTGGTAGATCTAATGGCTTGTCTGATATTCTAAACACATCAGCAGAAAATTTTAATTCAAGATTAGAGGAGCTTTTATGAACAAAGTAGCTTTTATTACTGGAGCCTCAAGAGGTATAGGGCTATCTATAGCCAATGCTCTTAATGTTAATGGCTATGATGTTGTAGGAACTGCAAGAGGTGTTTTTGAATTTAGTCCAGTAAATCAAGATTCTAAAATGATTGCTATGCAGCTTGATATTACCTCTAGAGATGAGGTAAAAAATCTCCCATCTGTCTTAAAGGAGTTAGACCTTATGCCTAGTATTGTTATTAATAACGCTGGCATTACAGCTGATCAGTTATTTCTAAGAATGTCAGATGAAAACTGGGACAATGTTATTGATACAAATCTTAATGGAGTCTTTAATATCACCAAGGCTTTTATTAAGCATCTTGTTAAATCTAAATCTGGAAGAGTTATAAATATCTCTTCGGTCTCTGGATTGATGGGTAATCCCGGTCAGGTTAATTACTCTTCTGCTAAAGCAGCATTAAATGGTTTTACCAAGTCTTTAGCTAAAGAGGTTGGAAGCAGAAATATAACAGTTAATTCAATTGCTCCAGGTTTTATAGATACAGATATGACTGCTTATCTTTCAGAAGAGGCAAAAGCTGAAATCATTAAAAACATACCTTTACAAAAACTAGGCGATACAAATGATATTTCTGAATTGGTATTATATTTAGCTAGTGAGAAAGCAAGCTATATAACAGGGCAAACAATTTCTGTTGATGGCGGCTTGTTTATGTATTAATGTATGCATCTTTACAGATTAAGTTGTAAAATAAAACAAAGTTTATAGGAGTAACAAATGAGTATTGAAGAGAGAGTAAAAAAAATTGTTAGTGATCAGTTAGGCAAAGATGTTGAAGAAATTCAATCAGATTCATCTTTTGTTGATGACTTAGGTGCAGATTCTTTAGATACGGTAGAGCTTGTAATGGCTTTAGAAGAAGATTTTGATCTTGAGATTGCTGATGAAGACGCTGAAAAGATTTCAACAGTTAACGAAGCTGTAAGTTATATAAACGCAAATTCTTAACTTATTTCCATGAAGCTACAAAGAAGAGTTGTAGTCACTGGTCTAGGGTTAGTTTCACCAATAGGTAACGACGTTAATTCCTCATGGGATGCTTGTACTAATGGGATTTCTGGGATTACAACTTTTGATAATAAAATTGAAAATTCCCCAGTTACTATTGGTGGAAGAGTTAAAGATTTAGATTTCTCAAGTTATCTTGATCCAAAAGACTCAAGACGATTAGACACATTTATTCAATATGGAGTTATTGCTGCATCTCAGGCTATCAATGACTCTGGCTTTTTAGATTCAGCTACTGATCTAAATAGAGTAGGTGTTAATTTTGGTTCTGGTATAGGTGGAATTGAAACAATTGAAAATAATCACAAACTTTTTCTAGAAAAAGGATACAGAAAAGTATCACCATTCTTCGTACCTGGCTCAATTATAAATATGACATCTGGCTTTATATCAATAAAATTTGGTTTAAGGGGTTCAAATATGAGTACAGTTACAGCTTGTTCTTCTGGAAGTCACTCTATTGGACTAGCTGCACGATCTATCGCTTATGGTGAATCCGATGTCATGGTTGCTGGGGGAAGTGAAATGGCAAGCACGCCATTGGCTATATCTGGTTTTATAGCTGCAAGAGCTTTATCCACATCAAAGAATCCTCAAACAGCAAGTAGGCCTTGGGATATAGATCGTGATGGTTTTGTTTTATCTGATGGAGCAGGTGCTTTAATTTTAGAGGAACTTGATCATGCTATCAAAAGAAAGGCCACTATACATGGTGAGGTGATTGGTTTTGGAATGAGTTCAGATGCATTTCACATGACTGCACCACCAGAAAATGGAGAGGGAGCCGCCTTATCAATGACTAATGCAATAGATGATGCTGGTATTTCTAGAGACGAGGTTGATTATATAAATGCTCATGGAACTTCAACTCCTCTTGGTGATCTAGCGGAAGCCACGGCTATGAAAAGTGTTTTTAAAAATAATGTGCCGTCAGTAAGCTCTACCAAATCAATGACAGGTCATACTCTTGGAGCAGCTGGAGCAATAGAGTCTATTTTTAGTATATTGGCTATTAACAAGGGGATTATTCCACCAACTATTAATCTTGATAATCAGGATCCTCGATGTGATTTGGACTTTACTGCTAACGTAGCTAAAGAAGCTAATATAAAAATAGCTATGAATAACTCCTTTGGCTTTGGCGGAACAAATTCTACTTTAATTTTTAAAAAATATACTTAATTGAAATTAAGATTATTTCAACTACTCCTACTAACTTTTATTGTCACATTTGGTTTTATAGGCCCTTACAATAGTTTTCTAAACATTCAATTGAATCCAGCATCTCAAATAATTAATATTGAAAAAGGTTCATCGAATTTACAAATCCTGAAGCAGGTTAAATCAAATCTTAATTCGCTCGAACTTCTATATATAAAATTATTTCTATTCTTAAATAATGGAGCCTACCAATCAGGTGAGTACGAAGTGCAAGACAAGTCGATCATCAGTGCTCATAACCAGTTATTAGTTGGCGATACCATAACTCATGAATTGTTGATTATTCCAGGTATGAATAAATTTGATATTACTAAAATGATCGATGAATCCTATCTTATTAATGACTGCATAAATCTTACTTGTACAAATAACCTTTATGGATTTAGCGAAGGGATGGTCTTACCTGACACTTATTTTTATAAAAAAGACATGAAAGCCTCGACTTTACTTAAATTGAGTTCAGATAATTTAATTAAGTTTGTAGAGTCGGTCTGGTTAAAGAAATCGAACACTAATCCGATATCAAGCATCAAAGATTCTTTAATTCTTGCTTCAATAATTGAAAAAGAAGCTGGTAATGATTCTGAAAAAAAACAAATCGCTTCTGTTTTTCTAAAAAGATTAGAAGTTGGTATGAAACTTCAAGCTGACCCAACTATTATTTATGGCCTTATGCCTAATTTTAATGGTGATATAACGAGATCTAACCTTAAAGATAAAAATAATTTATATAATACCTATACTATAAAATCTTTGCCGCCTTCGCCTATATCAGTTTCAAGTAAGACCTCGATTGAGGCAGCTATATTATCCGAATCTGGGGACTACCTATATTTTGTTGCTAATAAAAAAGGGTCTCATTATTTTTCAAAAACTTACAAAGAGCACTTAGAGGCTGTTAAACTTTACCAACTAAAATGATGAAATTAATTACATTTGAAGGCATTGAAGGTGTTGGTAAATCAACACAAATACAGATGTTGAATGATCATATTATTCAACAAGGCAAAACTTCAAGTATTATTCGAGAACCTGGCTCTACAGCCTTTGGTGAAGAAGTTAGAAATTTATTATTAAATACTGATTTTAATATTTCTTCAGAAGCTGAGTTACTTTTGATGTTTGCTTCACGAGCAGAGTTGGTAAAAACATCTTTATTAAATCCTCAAACGGACTTTATACTCTGCGATAGGTTCTATGATGCTTCAATTGCTTATCAGGGTTACGGCAGGGGTCTTAGTTTAGATTTTATAGACTCCCTCATTAACAATATTAATTGCCCCATACCTGATTTAACCTTCCTGCTTGATTTAGATCCACTAGAAGGCTTTAACAGAAAATCAGAAGACAAAATGGATAGAATAGAATCAGCTGGAATAGATTTTTTTACTAGAGTTAGAAATGGTTATTTACAGCAAGCATCAAAAAACACCTCAAGAATTAAGGTTATAGATGCATCTAATGATATTTCCTCAATATCAGATCAAATCCTTAGTTATTTTAATAACATCAGATGAGCAGCCTTGAGAATTTTCCTTGGTTAAATAAAGCTTTTTTAAATACTAATCTTTTAACGCTTCCTCATTCTTCATTGATTGAAGGAAGTAAGGGCTTGGGTAAATCTATTCTTGCTAGCAAGATAGCAAAAACGCTTCTGTGCTCTGAATCTTCAACATCTTCCTGCGATAGCTGCCATTCTTGTAATCTTTTTGATCAATCCACTCATCCAGATTTTTTTATAAACGAAGATGATTCTAAAATTCTTGTTGATGAAATAAGAGAAATGATTAATTTCTCAATACTGTCCTCATCAGTCTCATCATCCAAAGTTATCGTCTTAACTAATTGTGAAAATATGAATATTGCTTCACAGAACGCAATTCTAAAGACTCTAGAAGAGCCTACTACTAATACGTATATTTTACTGACATCCAGCAAAAGGAGAGCTTTAAATCAGACTATATACAGCAGATGCAGTAAATTAACTATAAAAGATCTAGATCAGATAGAGTTAACAGATTGGGTAAGATCTCAAGGTATTGAGGATTTTAATTATTACGATTACCCAACCTACCTTGCGCCAATTGAAATTCTGAAATACATTGAAGAGGGTAAAAATAATGACTTTATAGATTTTTCTAATAATATATTAAAATTCTGTAATAAAGATCTATCTATTAATCAAACTGTTAAATATCTTCTTGATATGGATATGAGCTCAATTGAAAAAGTTAATCTACTGATAGATTTCTTTAAGACCCTCTTAAAAGCAAAACTCTCGAATACGCCTTACTCTGGTAAATTTAAATCTTTAAATGATTTGAATATATCAACCTCAAATCTATCGAACGCTTTGGATGAGTTAAATGGTTTAAGAAATATGATGATTAAAGTATCAAGTATCAACGAAAATCATTCATTTAAATATTTTATATTTAAATTAGATTCTTTAATTAAACAATAGTCGTTCCACCATCTATTACGATAGTTTGTCCATTTATATACTCCCCAGCCTTCGATGAAAGCATAACTGCAACACCTGCAATCTCATCAGGCTCACCAATTCTTTGCATTGGAGTATTCCCCAGAACTGATTTTAAAATATCTGGGTTTTCCCATAAAGCTTTTGCAAAATCAGTCTTTATTAATCCAGGAGCAATAGAATTTGCTCTAATATTATTTTTACCAAATTCAGCAGCAATATTTTTTACCATCATAATATCAGCAGCCTTGCTTATATTATAGGCACCTAGGAGACTTGAACCCTTTAAACCGCCTATGCTAGAAATGATAATAATAGAACCATCATTTCGTTCAACCATCTCTGGTATTACTAAATTACATAAAAGTTGATTTGATTTAATGTTATTTTGCATAACTTTATCAAACTTATCAGAAGGCATATCAAGCATAGATCCCATAAATGGGTTAGTTGCAGCGTTACAAATTAAGACATCAATTTTTCCTAGTTTTTCTCTGGTTTTTAAAACCAATTGCTCTAGTTGCTCAGGCTCACTAATACTGGCCGGAATAGAGTGAGCAAGCTCCTCACCAACAAGTTCATTTATCTCATCAGTAGTTGCTTGGCACACATCTGCTTTACGACTAGATATAATCACGTTAGCTCCATGAAGGGCACAATGCTTAGCAATAGCTTTTCCTATACCTCTTGAAGATCCTGTTATTAAAATTGATTTGTTTTTTAAGTTAAATAGTGACATTTTATGATTATAATTAGTTTCTAATTACAAGGATTCTAACATGATAGAAATATACGGAAAACATAATTGCCCATTCTGCGATAAAGCTAAATTTTTGTGTGAACGAAATAGTTTAGAGTATGTCTATAAACAACTTGATGAGGATTTTGATCGTGATAGTTTTTTTAAGATATTTCCAACTGCTAGAACCTTTCCTCAAATTATAGTGGATGGAGATTCAATAGGTGGTTATACAGATCTCGAAGCTTGGCACCAAAATAGGACATAAATTATGGTTGAATTTAATAAATTTTTAATTAATCTTGATGGTTACATTGGTGGGGCTCCTTGGTTTCCGATGATGCTTATTGGAACGGGTATATTTTTAACAGTCTATCTTGGCTTTCCTCAGTTCAAATTTTTTATGCATGGCTGGAGAATACTTACTGGTAAATACATAAAAGATACAACAAAGGGCGAGACAACACCATTTCAGGCTTTATCAACTGCTTTATCTGGAACGGTTGGAACTGGGAACATAGGTGGTGTAGGTCTTGCTATATGGATTGGCGGTCCTGCAGCTATTTTTTGGATGTGGATAACAGCTATTGTAGGCATGACAACAAAATTTGCTGAAGTCTCTCTTGCACATAAATATAGAACGACTTTACCGGATGGATCAATTTCTGGTGGTCCTTTTTATTATATTGAGCATGGGATGAACATGAAGTGGCTTGCTATTGTATTTGCAGTTCTAATGATGATTACAGCTATTGGTACAGGTAATATGCCACAAATTAATAATATAGCTGAAGTATTAAGTTCAGAGTTTTCAATTAAACCAATTATTACAGGCTCAGTGCTCTCAGTGCTCCTCTTAATGGTTATTGTTGGTGGAATTAAACGAATCGCAACAATTGCTAGCAAGCTTGTGCCGATAATGGGCTTTATATATATAGCTGGTTCGCTGGTTGTAATTATCGATAACTATGAGAATATAATTCCATCATTTTCACAAATATTTTCTCAGGTATTTACAGGCTCATCTGCTGTAGGTGGATTTCTTGGAGCTAGTTTTGCATTAGCTATGCAAAAAGGTGTAGCTAGGGGAGCTTTTTCAAATGAGGCTGGTCAGGGTTCATCTCCTATTGCTCACGCATCCTCTAAAACAGAAGATCCTATTGAAGAAGGCATTGTTTCTATACTCGAGCCATTTATTGATACTTTAGTGGTTTGTACTATTACAGCTTTAGTTATCTTGTCTAGTGGAGCTTGGTCTGAAAAGCATCAAAATAATTTTGATAAAACATCGACAACATTTATCTCTGGAGCCTACTCTGAAGATAAACCAGAGGATGTTAACCAATTAAGGTATTTTATTAATAATCTTGAATCTGAAGTAGAGTCATTTACTGGAACTGTTATGGTAAGTAATGGAGTAATTACTGATTCAGCTGATCAAGCCGTTACCATTATTCATAAGAAATCTATAGCTGAGGATGTTGTTATTTATACCAATAACCCTATTGGTGAATCAACAGATAGGTACGAAGGTTCTATAAATATTGATGATGGGGTCATAAGCACTAATGGGCTAAGTTTATCTGGAAAATCACTAGTTCATTCAGCTGAATTAACTGCTGTAGCATTTAAATCTGGTGTTCTTGGGGTTTATGGTGGTTATATAGTTGCTCTTGGTTTGCTTTTATTTGCTTTCTCTACAGCGATAGCTTGGTCTTATTACGGGGATAGGTCAGCAGCTTATGTGTTTGGTGAAAAGAGTGTTTTTTGGTATAGGCTTGTTTATGTAGCCTGTTTCTTTATGGCGGCAATAATTGATACTGAAGTAGTGTGGAATTTAGCTTATATAATAGGACCCTTGGTGACCATACCAAACATAATAGCCTTAATAATCTTAAGGAAAGAAATGAAATCTATGTCTGACTCATATGTTATAAAAAAATAAATTATCACTATGCTCAATGATCAACTGCGTAATTGCTTAACTTTCTTTTTATTAGTTGTCTTAATTTCTTGCGGAGGAGGGGGTGGAAGTAGTTATAGTGGTCCTGCTCCAGCCCCTAATAGTGCTCCTTATTTCGTTGACTTACCAACCGAAATTTCTGTTGTTGAAAATCAAACTGATTTAATAACAGCTTCAGCTCAAGATGACGATGGTGATTCTTTAACATTTTCATTATCAGGAATAGATAAAGATTATTTTAATATTACTGCTTCAGGTGTTATCACTTTCATCACAGCCCCGAGTTACTCAACAAAATCTGATTTCTTTTTTACAATCAATGTCACTGATGGAGAATATACGGCTTCAAGTTCATTGACTGTAGATATTTTTATTAAAGAAAATTGTGATAGCTCAACATCTGTTGCAGCTACCACCGGTTACGAGATTATTTGGTCTGATAATTTTAATGACAGTGAATTAAATTTAGATAATTGGACATCTATCATTGGTAATGGTCAAGCTCAAGGTATTGGCGGTTGGGGTAATAGCGAGCAACAATACTATAGCAGTAGTGCTAATAATTTATATATAGAAGAGGGTTGTTTAAAAATTACAGCTTTAGTTGAGAATGCTCAAGATGAGTATGGTCAGTATTCTTATACTTCAGCAAAGATTAATTCTTATCAAAAAGTTGATTTTAAAAGTAATGGTCGTCTTACGGTCAGATTTAAAAATCCTATCGGACAAGGTTTATGGCCTGCTATATGGATGATGCCAAGTGAGTCAATTTATGGTGGTTGGCCATTTAGTGGGGAAATAGATTTGATGGAGTATCGTGGTCAAAATCCACAAGAGGTCCTCTCTACGATTCATTACCATAATGGTGGTCATGTATACCAAGGAGCTACCTTCTATGAATCGCAAGAAAATAACTTTAACGAAGCTTTTCATGAGATTAGATTTGAGTGGACTGAATCATCAATGAAATTTATCTTAGATAATAAGAATACTATCTTCGAAATTAGTAAATCCGATTTTACTGATGGTGTTACTTATCCATTTAATGAAAAATTTTATTTAATAATCAATATGGCAGTTGGAGGTAACTTTGTTGGTTCGCCATCTCCATCTGAGATGTGTAATTGCTGTAATCCAAATTTATGTGATGATAAGAAGAGATTATTAATAGATTGGATTAAGTACGAAAAGCTATCCAATTAATCCATTCTTGCTTTTAATTCATTGGTAACGTCATTAATGGACAAGTCCATAAACTTAAGCAAAACTATTAAGTGAAAGATTAAATCTGCTGATTCAGATATTACTCTTCCATCATTTGTTACAGCAGCAATAGATGTTTCTCCAGCTTCTTCTGTTACTTTTTTTGCAATCTCCTTTATCCCTTTTGTTTGAAGGCTTTTAATATAGGAATCTGTTTTATTTGAATTAAATCTATTAAGAATAATATCTTCGAGTTGATTCAATACAAACAAGCTATTACCTAATTCTGTTTTAAAACAAGATATTTCACCCTCATGACAAGTGGGGCCCAAAGCCTCAACCATAATAATTAATGCATCATTATCGCAATCTAGGTAATGGTCTTTGTAAATAAGTGTATTTCCAGATACTTCACCTTTTGTCCATAGTCGATCTTTGGATCTACTGTAAAAGGTTACTTTCTTGGAACTAATAGTTACATCTAAAGCTTCTGTTGTCATGTAACCAAGCATCAAAACTTCCCTCGTTGATTTGTCTTGAATAATTGCAGGGATCAAATTATTCATTTTTTTCCAATCAGGTGTATCCATTATGTTTCCTTATATTAATTTTATTTATAAATAGATATTCTTTTAAATCAGGTATAAATATTTCTTTTTTATGAAAAACTGAAGCTGCTAATGCTCCATGTATATTAGTATGAGAAAATAACTCTTTAAAGCTCTCAACAGATCCTGCTCCACCTGATGCTATTAGAGGTATATTGACTAAGTCACTTATTAAAGATAATTGTAAAATATCATAACCATTTCTTACTCCGTCTTGATCCATGCAATTCAATACAATTTCTCCAGCACCTTGATCTTCTACAATTTTTACCCAATCTTTAGTTTTATATTTTGATTTATAGAGGGTATTGATATCACCTGTTTTCCCACAAACAATATATTCACCATTAACTAATTTACTATCTATACCAACAACGACACACTGGCTTCCAAACTCATTTGCTAATTGGCTTATAAGTGATGGATTTTCTAGAGCGGGGGAGTTTATAGATATTTTGTCTGCACCAGCATTTAGAATTTTTTTTGCTTCATTAAGAGTCTTGATACCACCAGCAACACAAAAAGGAATGCTTATCTCTTTAGCAATCTTATTTACCCAATCTTCTGATACAACTTCACCTTTAGCGCTTGCAGAAATATCGTAAAAGACTAACTCATCAGCACCTTCTCGGTCATATCTTTTTGCCATTTGAACTATAGAGCCTAAATTAATATGATTTTTAAATTGAATGCCTTTAACTACAACACCATCTTTAACGTCAAGGCAGGGAATAATTCTTTTAGTTAACATAAATCATTTCATGCATTTTAATTTTACCTTCATAGTAAGCCTTGCCTACAACGCACTCATTTAAGCCTATTTGTTTTAGGTTATTTATATCCTTGATACAACTAACACCACCTGAACCAATTAAATTTATATCAGGAAATCTGTCTAAAATTTCCTTATATATAAAAATATTAGGACCTTCCATAGTTCCATCAACACTTATATCTGTAGCTAATATATTTTTTATTTCAGGCAAACTTTCTAGAAAAGTATATAGATTTATAGATGTTGATTTAGTCCACCCATTTATAGCTAAATAGGGAATTTTATTTTTTACATTAAAATCAAGTCCAGCTATTACAAACTCAGAGTTGAATTTAGTCAGTAAATTAGTTAAAAATTCTGCCGATTCAATTCCAGCCGTTCCAATAATTATCTTGGAAACTCCAATATCATAGAATTCATTAGCTTTATCAATTGATCTTATGCCGCCGCCAACTTGAATTTCTATATTAGTTGAAGATGCAATATTTTTGATTAACTTTGTATTAGAGGTGCTTAAACCAGATTTAGCGGCATCTAGATCAACAATATGTACTTTTTTTATACCATGATCTTCAAACAATTTGATTTGATCTAAAGGATTATTATTATAGATAGTTACTTGATCAAAATCTCCTTTAACTAAACGTACGCATTTAGAATCTAGTAAATCTATTGCTGGTATTATTTGCATATTGTGCTCATGAAATATTCTAAAAACTTAGCACCTGTATAAGATGATTTTTCTGGATGAAACTGACAACCTAAGAAATTATCTTTTTTTAAAATCGACGTAAAATCATTAATATATGATGAGGTAGCAACAGTATATTCAGACACAGGTGCGTAATAGCTATTAGCAAAATAATAGTGATCAGTAGCTTTGTTATTCTGATCAATTACATTATTCCATCCCATTTGAGGTACTGGTAAGGCTTGCGATGGTTTGAATTTTTTAATTTTACCCTTAATAATTCCCAAGCAATTTGTATTATCCTCTTCAGAATATTCATATAATATTTGCATACCAATACAAATCCCCAGTACCTGTTTTTTTGTATTTTTAATGTAACTAATTAGATTTTTATCCTTTAAATTTTTCATTACATTACCAGCAGAGCCAACACCAGGAATAATTATTCCATCCATTAGATCTAATTCATTTTTATCTGTTGAAATTAACGAGTCAACTCCAAGCCTCATAAGTGAGTAGTAAATAGAATTAAGATTTGCGCCACCACAATCTAATATGCCTATCTTCATAAGAATCCCTTAGTTGTATTATCCTTATTAGTAACTTCTAAAGCTTTTGAAAAAGCTCTAGCAAAAGCCTTGAATGTACACTCAATAATATGATGAGAATTTTGTCCTTCTGTTTTAATATGGCATGTAAAACCTAATGTATTAATAAAAGATACAAAGAAGTGCTCGAACATCTCTGTTGGCATATCTCCAACATATTCTCTTAATGGAGAGGTTTTAAATTTTAAAAATGCTCTCGTGCACATATCTATTGATACAATTGACTCTGTTTCATCCATAACAAGAAGTTCATTAGAGCTATACCTTTCTATATTAGCTCTATCACCAATAGCTTTTTTAAAAGCACTGCCTAAAGCAATAGCAATATCTTCAATTGAGTGGTGTTCATCTATAGCAAGATCACCGATACACTCAATATTTAAATCAAATTGTCCGTGTTTGGAAAATTGTTCAAGCATATGATCAAAATAATCAATACCAGTATTTATTACATTAGTACCAGATCCATCAACATTAAGATTGATCAATATATTTGTTTCATTTGATTTTCTGCTAATAAAGCTAGTGCGAGGTGCATATTCATCTGTGTGTGTTACTAAATTTCTACGAATGGTTACGGCATTGATATGTGCATCTAAATGTTCAGCTGCTGCCATTAATTCTACAACTGGAGACAGGTTCTTATATCCTTCAACCGTAGCTGTTTGAAATGAGATAATTTTTCCAAAATCTTTTACACCTAATCCTGAATATATCTTTGCGTAACCAGAGGTGGGAAGGGTGTGATTTGAACCAGATGCATAATCACCAAAAGATTCAGGGCATAAAGCTCCACAAAATATAGATCCTGCATTATTTATATAAGGAATCATATTTACATAACTATCATCCATCAATATCAAATGCTCAGGCGCTGATTCATTTATAACGCTAATCATTTTGTCTGTATCCTTTGCATATATATATGAAATATTTTTTATACTTTCCTTAAGTATGCTTAATCTACTTAATGAATTAACTTGATGAGCTATATCTTTCTTAACAAAATCAATTAATTCATTACTTGATGAGCACAGTACAGCTTTTGAATCTTTTCCATGCTCTAGCTGGGAAAGTAAATCTGCTGCAATTAATTCAGAATTATTTATATTGTTTGATGCAACAAATACCTCACTAGGTCCAGCAGGCATATCTATTGCCACAACATCTGATACTAGCTGTTTAGCTCTTGTTACAAATTTATTTCCAGGACCAAATAATTTATCAACTTTTGGGATGGATTTTGTTCCGTAAGTCATAGCAAATATTGCTTGCGAACCCCCAACTTTATATATATTTGTAATTTTGAGAAGTTTAGCAATCCATAACAAGGTAGGATCAACTTTTCCCGCCTCATTAGGTGGAGTGCATATAACTATATCCTTACATCCGGCTATCAATGCAGGTATGGCTTGCATTAATAATGCTGAGAATAATGGAGCTGTACCACCAGGTATGTATAAGCCAACTTTTTCTATAGGCCTAAATTCACTCCATACTGTTATACCTTTTGTTGTTTCTATTTGTTTTGAATCTAATCTCAATCTTTGATCTTGATGTATTTTACTTATATTGGCCCTTGAGATTAAGATTGCAGACTTTAGATCATCATCTACCTGTAATTCAGATTTTTTAATATCTAAACTAGATACTTTAAACTTTTTAAGCTCAGGCAAACCAAGATTCCTATTAATTTCATTTATGCCTTGATCTCCATTCGTGATAACCAAGTCTCTAAACATCAATAAATCACTATTTTCTTTTTGAGTTATCCCAATATTATTTAACATTTTTTTTAAATTAGTTAAGAATTTTTTCTACAGGCATTACAAGTATTGATGAAGCACCTTTCGCTTTAAGTTTTTCCATAGTTTCCCAAAAAACTGGTTCCTGACATAAGGCGTGTATTGCAACTTTATTGGTGTCTTCTAATGGTATTAATGTTGGTGATTCAGATCCAGGAAGAAGCTTACATATGGCCTTAACGTCAGAAGAGTCTGCATTTAGCATTACATACTTACTTTCATTTGCATTAACCACTCCTTGAATTCTTTTGATTAACTTTTCAACATATAACATTTTTTTATTATTTATATCATTATTTATAATTAAAACTGCCTGAGATTTTAATAACTCCTTAAACTCAACAAGATTATTTGCTTCCAAGGTTGCGCCGGAAGAAACTAGGTCACATATACAATCGGCTATACCTATATAAGGCGTCAGCTCGACCGAACCATTAAAATTAACCACCTTTGCAGTAATATTATTTTCTATTAAGTATTTTCTAACAATGTTTGGATAGGATGTTGCAATTATCTTATTTTTTAATGAACTAATATTCTTAACAGCAGGGGCAGCAAATGATAATTTGCATCTAGAAAAACCGAGATCAAGAACTTTTTTAATGTTGGAATTTTTTAATTCTATTATTTTCTCAATCAAGACATTGTCACCAACAATACCTATATCAGCTATACCATTGTTTACAAGCGATGGAATATCATCATCACGTACAAATAAAATATCAATTGGAAAATTTTTAGCCTTAGCTAAAAGATTCCCATTATTTACAGAAAATGAAATACCAGATTTGTTTAAAAGATTAACACTTTCTTTGGATAGTCGGCCCTTGCCCTGTATTGCTATAGTTAATCTACTTTTCACTATAAACCCTTTTTAGAATTCTTTTATACCCTTGGTAAGGCTCATTAGTTAGGAATCTAGCAACCCTAGTTACAGTTGTGGTGCTTGTTTTAAGCTTTTCAGCTATATCTCTATATGGGAGCTGCTCTTTATACAATAGTTGTGCAACATTCCATCTCTCATTCAGGGCTTTTATCTCAGAAGGTGTGCAGAGGTCTGTTAAAAAATCTTTTACTTCTTGTTCTTTTTGTAATGTAAGAATAGCTTTATTCAAATTTATATTTTTCATTGTTTTAATGTATTAGTGTGCTGTCACACCATAACATAAAAATAATAGTTATATATAGATAAAAAGTATAAAATTACTAAAAATAAATCATTATGAAAATAGTTTTTATAGGTCTTGGTAGAATGGGTTATCCGATGGCAGGTCATTTAGCTACCGCTGGTTGCGATGTTACGGTATTCAATCGATCTGTTAAAAAATCTCAGCTATGGACCACTAAATTTAACAAACCACACAGCGAGACTCTTGCAGACCTACCTAATGAAATAGATATAGTTATTACCTGTCTAAAAGATGATAAATCTATATTAAATATTTTAACTGATGATGATTTAGTAAATAAGATTAATCCTGGTGGTTTTATTATTGACCACTCTACAACATCAGTAGAGCTTGTTAGGGAGATTTATAGTCTATACAAGTCAAAGAGTATCTCATTTTACGACTCACCTGTTTCAGGTGGAGAGCTTGGAGCTATAAATGGTCAGTTATCTATTATGGTTGGTGGTGATGACCCTAATTTGCAACAAATAATACCAATAATCACTCATTATTCGAAGGTAATTGAATATATAGGCCTCTCTGGTTCAGGTCAATTAACAAAAATGATTAACCAAATCTGTATAACTGGAGTTATAAAGTCTTTATCGGAAGCAATTAATTTTGCTAAAGCCCAAGAAGGATTAGATCTAATTAAAGTCTTTAATGCAATATCATCAGGAGCTGCTCAATCTTGGCAACTAGATAATAGATTTCATACTATGGTTAAAGGAGAATTTGATTTTGGATTTGGAGTAGATCTAATGATTAAAGATTTAAAAATTGCTATTAATCAAGCTAATAATAATGGCGTGTCTTTGGAAACTGTCCGGAGTATTCTTGATGAATATATTGTTCTTAGCGAGAAGGGTGGAGGCAATCAAGATACTTCTAGCTTAATAAAAACACTAGAAACAAATTAATATAACTTACGTTTTATCTTTGTCTTCTTCAGCTTTATATTTTTTATAATCTTCCCAGTCGTGAGGTGTCCCAACGTTTAATATACCTTTTTGAGCTCTATATAGACTTTGTGTTCTTAATTTACTCTTTTCCTCATCTTTACCGAATAACTTATTCCAACCATCACTAAATAAGTCCCTAATATTTTTATTTGCAGCCATTAGTTTTGAGTAAAAACTCTAATATTATTAGCCTGTCGTTCTATTTCTTTTATGTCATTTAAATCAAGGGGCTTGCTATCAAATATGGTTTTAATTTTATATATTGAGCTCAAATTAGAGTGACCTGTTAACAGTAAATCCTCTGCTTGAACTATGACCTTATCTATAGAGTTGCTGATGTAATTTAAATACTCAGGGGTTGTATTAAAAGTATTTTTTAATTCAAGCTTAGGTAAGAGTTCTTTTATTATCGAAATGTCAGTAATCATTAGAAATATTCTATACTTATGTTTATAAGTTAGCATATATTATGCAGATGTTATCTCTAATTTAAATAATCGTTATGAATCAAACAAATATATTTGATGAGCCAATTGAAGAATGTTGCTCTAATCCAATAACTGGTTTTTTTAGAGATGGTTTTTGTCGTACAGGTAAATTAGATATGGGTCTACATATTGTCTGCTCCTTAATAACAACTGAATTTCTAAGCTTTTCTAAAGCAAGAGGCAATGATTTATCTACTCCAAGGCCAGAATTTAATTTTCCTGGCTTAAAAGAGGGTGATTCTTGGTGTCTATGTGCAGAAAGATGGAAGGAGGCTTATGAGCATGGTTTTGCACCAAAGGTTTATTTAAAACGGACTCATAAAAAAGCAGCCACAATAATAGATATAGAAGTTCTTAAAAAATATTCAGTAGATTTAAATTAATATATGACTAAAAAGAAATCATGGTTATATGGAGATACTAAGAAGGATACTAAGGGGAGACCAATCTATTTTATAGGCTATTCAGATGATGTCTCTAAGAAAGGATATTCTATAGAGCTTTGGCAGCCTAAAAATCAATTTTTTAAAGCAAGGGACTTTAAAAGTAATTAATTTATTCCTGAAGAAGATTTAGTAAAAATCCATATTCCTCAGCTGTCTCTTCCATTTGGTTCAATCTGCCACTTTTACCACCATGACCACCTATTAAATTCATTTTCATAAGAACTGGATTACCTGAAGTTGAGTATTCTCTTAACTTAGGAGTGTACTTTGCAGGTTCATAATATTGAACCTGAGAATCAAAAAGACTAGATGTGACTAAAACAGCTGGATAATTTAAAGGTGCAATATTGTCATATGGTGAATATTGCTTCATATACATATACTCATCCTTATTTTCTGGATTTCCCCACTCATCCCATTCAAAAGTTGTTAAGGGTATGCTTGCATCAGACATGGTTGTAAGGACGTCTACAAAAGGAACACCATTTAATATGCCAGTGTATAGCTCAGGTTCAAAATTGATAATGGCGCCCATTAGAAGGCCGCCAGCGCTACCACCTTGTGCAAAAACTTTATCCTTATTTCCAATACCCATATTTAATATACTTTTAACAGCATCATTAAAATCATAAAAAGTGTTTAGCTTGTTGAGCATTCTGCCTTGTTCATACCAATATTTTCCCATCTCACCACCACCTCTGATATTAACTAGCACATGGATAAAATTTCTTTCTAATAATGGAATGATTGAACTTCTAAAATAAGACTCAGTTGTATATCCATAAGAGCCATAGCCATAAAAAAGAATGGGAGCTGATTCAAGATTTATGTCTTTTAAATGAGTAATTGTTACAGGAACTGACACTCCGTCTCTTGCTGTAATGAATTGTCTGGATGTAGTATATTTTTCTGGATTAAAATTAGTAATCTCTTTTTGCCATAGATTTTTAGTTTCAGCATTCTCTAAATCTTGAGAATAAATTGTTACTGGTTGAGTAGGGCTTGAATAGCTGTAATAGAAATCTGAATCTCTAGAATCATAATTATAACTAAGAGAGACATAATAGGACTCGTCGTTAAAAGCTAAGGTTGTAGATGTTTTGTCTGATAATTTAATTTTTTGAATACCAGGCAAGCCATTCTCTCTTATTTCTAAAATTAGATAGTCATCAAAAATTATATGATCTGAAATAAAAACATCAGGATTGTGAGCAGCGATTTCATCAAGAGACTCATTTAAACTATCTATATTAACTGCTTTATAAATTTTGTAATTTGGTGCATTTAAATTAGATCTGACATAAAAACTACCATCATTGGCGTGTTCAAGTGTATATAAATGATCCTCACCTCGATCAATAGCTATCTTTGGTTCAGCTTTTGGGTTTGCTGAATCAATTAATCTAATTTCATTCGAGTTTGTCTTTGCTGTATCGATATAAATATACTTATCTGTTCTAGATTGACCTAAATTTATATTAAATTCCGGATCATCTTCTTTGTATATAAGAATATCTTCATCCTGAGTCGTACCAACCTCATGAACATAGACCTGATTTGCGATTAAGGTAATAGGATCTTTTTTAAGATAAATAATAAATCTATTATCACTTGACCAAAATATTCCATAACTAGTCTTACTAATTTCATCATCAAGCAACTCATAATCTGAATTTAAAATTTTTATCGTAAATTCTCGTCTACCATTATCGTCATCATTAAAAGCTATGAGTGAATTATCTGATGATGGCACTATTGAATTAATAGAATAATATTCTTGAGTGCTAAGCTTCTCATTAGGATTTATTATTAACTCTTTTACTCCATCCTTAGATCGATAATACTTTGGCAACTGATCTGCGCTTGTAATTTCATCGAAATATAAATAATCACCTTTTTTAACTTTAAAAGAGGTCTCACTTGAAACAACTCTACTAATAAGCTCATCTAGAATCTGAGTTTTATAATCAGTTCTTTCTTTAAACCATTTGTCTGCATATTCATTCTCTAGCTTCAAGTAATCTAAGACTTTAGGATCAGACCTTGTATCGTCTCTTAACCAATAGTAATTATCTATTCTAGTATCACCATGTGCTTCCATTACATATGGAATCTTTTCAGGAGAAGGTGGTATTAATTTGTTATCTTCACTCATAGTGCAACTCGCTATTAGGATTAAAAGAAATAAAAGGGAATTATTTTTAGATAAAAACATTTTAAGGTTTAAAAATTCTATTTTTTTCAATGACAAACATCTCATTATTAAACTGAACAGTATTATTATTCTCAGCTAAAAGTTTTTCAATAACTTCGACATATTTTCCTTCTTCTTGTGCTTGAGTAACTTGATCTGAGTTCATCTGTCCTACGTAAACAATATTATTCCAAGCAGCTGAAAATAATGATGTTGCGATAGAGTTATTATCATCAGGGATGGGTTTAAGTTTATATCCAAATTTAACAGGTTTATGGAAAACTAAATCATCTAATTTTCTAGCCGGTAATATCTTTTTAAGATATTTAATAATAGCTTTTGCAGGTGTTGGGTAGGGGTTTTCTTGTGGCCATAGCTGCTTAATAACTTTAGATACCGAGTCATTGCCGCATGAATGAACTATAACAAGTTTTCCATTTTTATTAAGTATGTCGATCATAGGTTTAATAACAAAATCTACTTTTTTCTTTTCTGAAGTTCTAGATCTATAAGGTTGTGAGGCAAGAATAAGATCAAAAACTTTTTTGTCATCACCTTGATTTGGAATATACCTATCTACTAAGTTCTCATGATCTTTTCTATAAATAGTTAAAACTGATGGATTTTTATAACTAGCTCTATGAGTTACAGGGTCTTCATCAATAGTCCATGAGTCCTTTAAAAGATCCTCAATATTTGTTAACTGGTTATTAAACTCATATGAACTATTTCCCTCTAAAGCTAAAGAGTTCCACTTCATTTTCTTTTGTTTTTTAGGATTATTTGATTGTAAAGAAGCAGCTTCACTGAAATATAAATTAGTAATAGTAAAAACCATATTAGGGTGTTCAATAAATCTGTCTGATAACTTTTCGAGAGAAAGTCTAACATCCTCAATGCTTATTTCTTTTGCCATTACAAAAAATGGAATATATGGAAATTCTTTATGACAATTTTTAATGACGTTCATTAGCAAGGAGCCATCACCTATCCCGGCATCAAATATTCTTAGAGCTGCTTTTTCTTTTGAGATGGACTTAATTACACTCGAAATTTCTTTAGCAACAACATTTTTTTCATTAGAGGTAGTTACAAATGATAAATAAGTTAAGCGGTCATCAAAGAATCTTGAATCTGACATTTCTATATAAACTATCCCCAATTAGTTAAACAAAAATATTAAATGAAGATTAAATTTAAACTAGTTTTCTGAATAATGATAGATTTTTTTAAATTAATTCTTAATACTTTGAATCCCTTTATATCAATATTAAGTGTATTATTAAGACTTAATATTTAAAGGAGTAATAGATGAATAAAATGAAATTGACATTGGCTGTTTTCTTCACATTTGGCTTTTCAGTCAATTTGATGGCAGTCCCAGAGGGAGCATTTTCAACCTTGATGGTACAAGCTAAAGATGTAAACAAGTACATTGATTATATGAAAAATAATACAGAGACATTTGAAGCTCTAGGAGCAAGTGATGCAGGTGTTTGTGTTACCAGAGCAGGAAACAATTATCCTGGTGAAATGTTTGTATGGAGTGCTTTTTCTAATTTAGAAGGCGCATTAGCAATGGTTGAGGCTTACGACCCATTTAATCCTGATCCTGCATACAAACGTCTAAGACGAGTGAAATACACATCAGTATTTAAACCTCTAAAAGATAACCCAATTCTTCCTCAAAATACTTTTGAGCGTTTATGGAGAATTAAGCTTAATAATGAGACTGCATTTACAGATAAAATGATTACATTAGAAGCAGCGCTTCAAGCAGCAGGACATGATGTAAGACTTGGAGTCTATGCACCAGTAGGTGGCGGCGTTCATGAAACAGGTATGTTTCATTTTAGAGCTATCTTTAATACAGGAAAAGAAGCTGGAAAAGCTCTTGATGGATTTTATGCCGGAGCTTCATATGCTTCTATATGGGCAGAAGCACAAGAATATGTTGATGAGATTGTTACTGAGACGATAGAGCTATGTCAGGTTATTTATTCTGCTAAATAATCTTTACTGAAATTTAAAAGGAGCACCAAGTGCTCCTTTTACCAGTTTTATAATTCTTCATGAATAATTCACTAATTACCTTCGTATTAGTTATCCTTTCTAGCTCCTGCGCTTCAAATACCTTTAAAGAAATACCTGGTGAGGTAAATACTTACAATATTAAAGAAACACCTGCGTATATCGTAGTTGATGATAATCCCAATATTAGTTTAATTGAATCTGATGTGCTGCTTTGCCAAACAAAGTTAGAAAATAAAAACTCACCAACAAAAAGATTGCTAAAGAGAGTTGGTGGTGCTTATGGCTTGGGTGGGCTTATTGTTGCTGCGGATTTAGCTACCACTGGAGGAGTAGTTACTACGTTACTAGTTCTACCATACTCTATGATAGCTATAGCCACTTGGACCCTTTATGCATCTGCGGATGCATTATCAGAATTAGGTTCATATAAAGGTCTTGAGACTTGCCTTGAAAAGAAAGGTTACGATATTGTTTTCTATGTTGAGTCAAAGAATTAGATGAATATCTAAAATTAATGTAGAATTTTGATATGAAATATTTAAAATATCTATCAGCTCTATTAATTTTCCCATTATACTCATCTACGGTTATTTATTCATCTGTGTATGTTGATGTTATAAATGAAGTTCAGGTTAACAATACGTCGATAATCATTGATAACAATAAAATCACCGCTATAAAAAAAGGCTTCATTGATATAGATAAAAATGATGAGCTAATTGATTTTAGGGGTTACACATTACTACCAGGATTAATGGATATGCATGTTCATTTTGGTGGTGAATATCAATCTAAAGCTAAACGTCCAATAAAAGTTGAAAGGGAGACTGAGGCTATATTAGCTACTCAGCATGCTTATAAGACGCTAAAAGCTGGCTTCACAACAGTTAGACAGCTTGGCGATAGTGGTATGGTTGCTATCTCACTTAGAGATGCTATTAATTCAAATCAACTAATTGGTCCAAGAATTTTTACCTCAGGAAAAAGTATTGCAACAACTGGGGGTCATGCTGATCCAACAAATGGTTTAAATTCAGATTCTTACGAGTATCCAACAGCCGAAGATGGAGTTATTAACGGTCCTTATGATGCATATGCTGCTGTAAGACAAAGATATAAAGATGGTGCTGATGGAATAAAGTTAACTGTAACTGGTGGTGTATTGAGTTTAGCTAAATCACAAGATAACCCGCAATTTACACTCGAAGAGGTTGATGCAGTTGTAGCAGCTGCAAAAGACTATGGAATGTGGGTAGCTGTTCATGCGCATGGTTCTAAAGGTATGAAGAGGGCAGTTATTGCAGGCGTTGATTCTGTTGAACATGGAACCTTTATGACTGAGGAAGTTATGGATCTAATGATAAAAAATAATACTTATTATGTGCCTACAATTTCAGCTGGTGAATTTGTTGCAGCTAAATCTAAAATTGATAATTATTTTCCAGAAATTGTTAGACCAAAGGCAGCGAGTGTAGGCCCGCAGATTGGTGCTACCTTTAAAAAAGCTCACCAAAGAGGAGTAATGATTGCCTTTGGAACAGATGCAGGAGTACAGCCACATGGAACAAACGCTGATGAGTTTATCTTTATGGTTAAATACGGCATGAGCCCAATGAAGGCTATAAAGTCAGCAACTATTAATACAGCAAAGCTTTTAAAGATAAATAAGGATCTAGGATCGATTGAAGTAGGTAAGACAGCTGATCTGATAGCTATCAAAGGCAATCCTGTATCTGATATAAAAAATATAAGAAATGTAAAATTTGTAATGAAAGACGGTAAACAAATTATATTTTAATAGGCTAACTAGAGATTGAATTCAATATAGTTAATTCTTCATCACTCATTTCTGCTGAAATATTCTCAAACAAGAGGCTTGATAAATATCTTTCAGCTGTATCTGCAAGCATACATAAAATTATTGACCCTGGCTTAGCTCTTTTAGCGACATCCATAGCTACTGCAAATGTTGCTCCGCCGGAAATACCAGTTAAAATACCTTCATCTGCCGCAAGTTTTTGCGACCAGTAAATGCCATCGGCGCCTGAAACAGGAACTACTTCATCTATAAAGCTTTCATCAATAGATTCTTGAAGAACTAATGGAATAAAGTCAGTTGTCCAACCCTGAATGGGGTGGGGATTCCAATCTGGATGAGAGGATGCAAATGTTCCATCATCATTTCTTTCTTGGGCTACACCATTAGCAATCAATGGAGCTGTATCAGGTTCAGCCATGATTAACTGTGTGCTTGGCATCGATTGCCTTAATGCTCTTGAAACGCCAGTAAAAGTGCCGCCTGTTCCATAACCTGAAACCCAGTAATCTAAGCCAATATCTTTAAAATCATCAACGATTTCTTTTCCAGTTGTGGATTCATGTATATTCGCATTTGCAGTGGTCTCAAATTGTCTCGCATAAAACCAATCATTTTTATAAGCTAGTTCTTTAGCTTTATTATAGGCACCGGATCCAGCCTCAGATGCGGGAGTTAAAATAACTTTAGCGCCAAGAAATCTCATCATTTTTCTTCTTTCAATTGAGGCGCTTTCCGGCATAGTTATTACAAGAGGGTAATTCTTAGAAGCACAAACCATCGCTAGACCAATGCCAGTATTTCCACTTGTAGCCTCTACTATAGTTTGACCAGGTTTGAGTAAACCTGATGCCTCTCCATCATTTATGATATTTAATGCCAATCTATCCTTTACAGAGCTACCAGGATTAAAAAATTCAGGTTTAACATACATCTCAACTCCATCGGGAGCTAAGTTGTTAATTTTAACGCTAGGAGTGTTACCAATTGTTTCTAATATAGATTTGTATAACATGAGTTGTTTTAACTAATTATTTTTTAGATTCTAACATAAGGTCTAAAAAACCTATGTAGGTTCTGAATAAAACTTAAGTAGAAATAATTAAGCGAAGCTAGAAGAGATATTTAAGAAGCTATCTTTAATTTACTCATAACATATACTAAATCATCTTTATAAAAAGATTAAGTATTATTTTTTGATAAAAAAAGAGGCGTTATAAGACTCTCTGTAAATAAGATAATTATGTTAAAAACTTTTAGAAATTTTATGTCTCAAAGAACGATTACTGCAAGAGTCAGAAATCTATTTATGAATAAATATTCTAGTTATGAGCTCTTTAAGTCAGTGAGAGTAGATGCAGAAATAAGCAGACAAGAAGAAAATAGATTACATGAAGTATTATATTTTCACAAAGTCGATGATCCATATTCACACCTAACTATTCAATGTATTGAAGAGCTTAAAGCTTCTTATGATATTTCATTCAAAGTGATACTAGTGGGTAAGGAGAATCCTAAAGCAGTTCATGAAGCTTCTCTTTATAGCAATTACTGCCTTGAGGATGTTAAGCGTATAGCGCCTTTTTATGATATTGCTTTTCCAGGAAAGTCTTACCCATCAAAAGAGTTGATTTATAAAGCTAATTCAATTTTAACTGCTGTTAATCAGAATAAATTTAGTGAAATTGCTATAAAAGTAAGCTTTGCCCTATGGTCTGGTAATGAAGATGCTATCGATGCCCTGTGTTCAGCATTTCCTTCATCACAGGATGAGGTTTCTAAAATGACACTATCAGGCAATCAAATAAGAGATGAGAAAGGCTACTATTTTGGATCTGCTTTTTATTACGAAAAAGAATTATATTGGGGTCTTGATAGGATAAATTATTTAGAAGAAAGATTGACTGAATTAGGTTTAAAAAGAAGCTTAGATGATGGGTCTATTTGTGCATTAAAATTAAAATCACCTGATCAATTTAATTCTAGTAAAAAAGTTAATCTAACTTATTACCCATCCTTAAATAGTCCTTACACGCATGTAAGCACCCAGCGGGTTAAGGAATTAGGTCAAGAATCTTCTATAAACCTTATAACAAAGCCAGTTCTCCCAATGTTGATGCGTGGCATGACAATTCCAAGCAATAAAGGAAAATACATCATTTCAGATGCAGCTCGTGAAGGAAGAAAACAAAAACATGAAATTAAATCTATATATTCACCAATTGGCTTTCCTGCTCGTAAAGCGTATTCATTATTTCCAGCTATAGATAAAGCAGGGAAGGGTTTTGAATATATCCAGGAATTACTTAATGCATCTTTTCAAGATGGAATAAATATTGGTAGTGATGACTATTTACAAAGTGTAGTTATTAAACTCGATTTAGACTGGAATGATATTAAAAAGAGCTTTAAATCAGATGCTTGGAAACAAGACCTAGATAATAACTTGAAAGAAATGTATGAAGGTAATTGCTGGGGTGTGCCTAGTTTTAAAATTACAGATGAAGATGGGAGTAATCCTTATTATGTTTGGGGCCAAGATCGTATGTGGCTTATTAAAGAAGAGATAAATAGGAGAATAAAAAAGGGGACACAAAGCCCCTTTATGGAAACTATATAAAGGTATAATAATTCATAGATAAATTTAAAAACTTTAGATTCTTCTTGATATTTTAAATATTTAAATGCAATATGGTTTTTGTGAATTTATCTAATAATAAATATCTATTCGTTTTAGCGGGAGTGCTTTTTGCAATCTCTGCATCCTTAGACCCTTTATATCATGAAGTTTCTTCTCATGATATTGCTGAGGTTGAATGTCAATTTTGTGAAAATGAGTTATATGACACTTCAATATCAAGAGTTAGTTTATTACATGTTTCGTTCGTAATAGTTCTTAAAGAACAGATAAAACAACAATTTTTTTCCCAAGCTCCTAAGAGCTATAACTCAAGAGCACCTCCAAAGATTTAATTTTTTACAATTTTTAAATTTTAATTTTTTTGATGGGAGGTTTTCATGAAAAACTATCATTTGGCACTTTTGATTATCAGTGCTCTACTAATAAATAATATAATCGCTGATGGAATGGAAGAGGTTGTAGTTACATCCTCATTACTTGAATCAAGTGAAATCAATAATCCTTTATACGTAATAGATGGCGAAGATATAACTGATGGTGCATCAACTAGTTTGGGTGAGGCAATTGACAGTTACCTGGGAGTATCTATAGCAGATTATGGTTCTGCTGTTGGCCAGCCAATTATTAGAGGCATGTCTGGTCCAAGGGTTAGAATCCTTAAAAATGGCATGGTAAATCGCGACGTATCAAGTCTTGGTGTAGATCATTTAAATGACCTTGACTTAAATAACGTTCAACAAATTGAGATTGTAAAAGGTCCATCATCTTTGCTTTATGCAAATGGTTCAATTGGTGGAATTATCAATGTAGTTGATGACTGTATTGCAGAAATGGATTTTGCAGGATCAGAGTTTTCTGCAGGTTATGAAAAGCAATCTGTTAATGATGGTACTGCTCAAAACTTTAATTTCAAAGATAATGTTGGCGGCTTTAACGTAAATTTTGGTTATTCAAAAATTGAATTAGGTAATTTTGATGTTCCAGATGGAGCTATCCTTCATGAAGAAGAAGAGCATGAAGGCGAAGAGGAAGAGCATGAAGATGATAATCTAGGATTTGTTAACAACTCTGATTATCAAACAGAAGCAACAAAATTCGGCATTTCAAAAGCTGGAGACTGGGGCTACTTAGGATTTTCAATTGATGGCCTTGAAAGCGTTTACGGTATTCCATTTCATGGAGAAGAACATGAAGAAGAAGAGGGTGGAGAAGAGCATGAAGAAGAAAGAATTTTTTCAACTACAGACTCTGATAGCTTTACTGTAAAAGGTTCATTAAACATGAGTGGCGATTTAGTGAATTCAGTTGATTTCACATTTCGTGATTCAGATTACATCTTAACTGAGGCTCATGCCGAAGAAGAGCATGATGAAGAAGAGCATGAAGAAGAAGAGCATGAAGAACATGAACCTACAAGCTTCATGAGTGCGTCTACTGAATACGGAGCAATTTTTGATCTATCTAACGACAATATCACTCAAAAAATCGTATTTAATGTTCTTGATGAAGATTCTTCAATTATTGGTGAAGAGGCTTTTATGAATCCTGCTACCAGTGAAGAATTCACACTTGGATATTTCATCAGTAAAGATATAGGAATGTATAACGTCGATTTTGGTTTAAGAATGGATCAAATTGATAGATCAGGAAGCGTAACGGATGAAGATCATGGAGATATGGACTATTACAATATTGATGATACAACTAACAGTTTTGCTGTAACTTTAGGCAAAAGCTTAGGTGATAGCTTAGATGTAGATTTTGGTTTTGCAAGTGTTGAGAGACTACCTTCAGTTATTGAGCTCTTTATGAATGGACCTCATTTAGCTACTGGAAGACTTGAAGTTGGCAACCCTAATTTAAAAAGTGAAACATCAAATAATTTTGACGTAACTTTTGATTATGACAATGGAGACTTCTATGGTTATGCAAGTTTTTATATAAACAAAGTTGATAACTACATTACCTTAATGGATGAAGATGATGAACATGGAGATGAAGATCATGATGAAGACCATGGAGATGATGACCATGGAGATGATCACGGAGATGACCATGATGATCATGCAGATTTAATTCATTCCTTTTATGTTCAAGAAAATGCAGAATTTATTGGTTATGAACTAGAATTTGGAAGGACTGTAAATCTTGCATCTGGAGATTTAACTTACTCATTTGGAAGAGATCAAGTTAATGCTGAGTTTGCTGACGGTCATAATGTTCCGAGAATTAATCCAGCAAGGAATGTATATACTTTATCTTATAAACAAAATGATACTGTTTTTAAAATTAATCTGAAAAGTGTTGAAAGACAGAATGATTTTGCAGAAGGTGAGACAGCTACTGATTCCTATCGCATGCTTGACACCAGGGTAACAAAAACATTTAGTGTTAATGATAAAAGTAGAATGAAAGTCACTTTATTTGCTAATAATTTGCTTGATGATGTAGCTAGAAATCATTCATCATTTGTTAAAGGTCCAGTTCCATTACCTGGAAGAAATGTTGGTATTAAATTTAATCTAACCTTTTAGACCTTAGACTAGAAAGTATGTTTATACGGAGCTCTGTTATGAGCTCCGTATAATTTTATAAAACTTGAGTAAATCCTTTGCTAAATTTTAACCAAAACACTTTAAAACTTCAGTTATATTCAGATAAGCTTGCATCATCTTTATCGATATTGTGTGTAATTCATTGTCTATTTGTTCCTTCCTTTATCATCCTATCATCAGGTTTTTTATCATTTTCTATTGATAATGAAGCTATACATAAATCGTTACTGATTATAGGAGTACCTGTAAGCTTATATGCGTTAATTTCAGGCTATAGACATCATCTTAAGTCTTTATTACTAATAATCGGAGTAGTGGGGTTATTAATCTTAGTTTCGGCAGTAACTGTAACTACTTATTATCCAAGTGAATTTTTTGAGAAATTCTTAACACTAGTAGGATCAAGCCTTGTTGTATATTCTCATTTTAAAAACCATCAGGTATGTAAAACAATAGATTGTTCTTGCCATTATGATTAATTAAACCTAAATCTTTAAAAGGGCATTAGCCGACAGATTGCTAGGATACAATGTATAACTTCGCATAATATATATTATGTTAAATAATTCATGTTTACTATTGTACTTAATTGATAAGATGTAACGTTTTAATGTTTGTGTAATAATTTGCTAGTTAATTAATATAATTATATGAAATATATGCACATCTTTTTAGTACTCTTATTCTCAATTCCAGTTTTTAGTTCTGACATTGGTGTTCCTGGTCCAAAAGATTGTTTCTGGTCCAGAGGTCCACATAGCGCAGATCCTTATATAAATCTTGCTTATCCAGATGCTAATGTATTTTATTGGGCAGCAACATTCACAATGCCTGATGATGTTGAGCTTTATTTAGATGGCAATTTTCCCTTAGCTAGATATATGTCAATCATTAGTTACGATGGTCGTGGCAGACCTTTAGAATCACTTGCTGATTATTTAATTAAGCCTGAGATAAACTCAATAAATCCATTTAAAAATACAAATAATCGTCTTGATACAAATAGAGCTTATAAAATACAAGTTTTAAATAATTTACCTGTTACAGATAGAGAAACAGGAAAAATATCTAACATATCATCAAATAACACTCTTAATGCACCTTTTTATGGCCCAAATCAGCAATTAATCATATACAGAGTGTATTTGCCAGATAATGAAACTGGACCCCTTGGAGGCGTTAATTTGCCTGAACTAAAGGTAGTTCGTGATGGAAAAACATACAAAGGAAGTGATGCTTGTAGGATTTTAAATGCATCACAAAACTTAGCTATTACTCTTGATGCAGCTGGAATTCCTCCAATGAAGTATAGAGAGCTAGCATCCCAGCCTGATAAGCCTAAGACTTGGCCTGCAAAAAATCCACCTGAGTGGTATATACAAATGGATAGACAGAGTCTGATTGGGATATACACAGGAGAGTTTAATAATGAAGCTCCTAGAAGTACTGGTGGTTTTTTTCCTAACTTAGATAACCACTATCTAAGAACAATTATTAATAGGAAATATGGAAAGGTACTTCTTCTTAAAGCCAAGGCCCCTCTTACACCCAAAACATATAACTCTAATGGTATATATAAAGAAAGTGAACTTAGATATTGGTCTGTTTGTTCTAATCAAAGTTTTGGCAATACAAGGGTGAATGATTGTTTATTTGATGAAGAGATTCCTTTAGATAAAAATGGATATTTCATAATCTTTGTTAGTAGATTGGAAGACAGGCCAAGAAATGCCACAAAAGAATGTGGCTATGCTTGGTTACCTATGGCTGATGATGGAGATGGTGTCTTTGATGAGGATGTATCAATTATTCAATTTAGGCATATGCTTGCAAGAGATGACTTTTCTAATTCCATTCAAAGTGTTGAGAATCAATCTGATACAAAAGAAGTGATGGGTGAATACTTTCCTAAGAGCAGATACTTTATGAAGAATCAGGTTGAAAGTTTCTTTCCTTGCCTGACCGACTAATCGTTAATAAGTACTACCTCAAAAATATAAACTAATTAGAAAATACCATAGTATAAGTTTATTTATATATTAGAAATATCCATAATAATAAGTTCATTATTGTGAGTTCTTCTTACAAGTTCTATATAGCTAGCTTCAACCTCTTGAGGAACTACTACTTTAAAGTTATTAATAGGTACATCAAATTGATACTCCTTGTAATCCTCATATCCAATATGTTGAGCTCCAGCTTTAAAAGGATCATTTATCCCAATTTGATAAATAAGCTCTTTATCAGCATTTAAAAAGTTTAACGCATAGATATCAGATTTATTAATAAATGGTCTTTTAATATCTCTTTTTAAAGGATAATCATTATTAATTTCTTTGATCTCTATATTATTAGAGCTTAAATTTAGACTAAATATCTTTGATATTTTATCAGTAGTTGGTGTTCTTCTTATTACTGTTTGAGATTTACTATTAGAATCATCATTTAATTGACTTGTTGATGAATTCTGATAATTGAACCAATTTATTTTGTATGATGCGCCCATAGAACAGCAGAGTTCTCCATATAAAAATTGATCTTCATTACTTGAATCAACCGTATCATCTTTCGAATATCCCCCATCCTTGTACCAACTCCATGAGCCAACATATGGATTGAGAGATGCTAGTGGAGTTAAAGCTGGATCACTTTGATAATAATATGCTCTTTCCCAATATGACTCATAAAAATCAAGAGGGTTATTTGGATCATTAGGAGCTATTAGAGCACCAGTTAAATCTTCGACTACCCAGGAGTATGAGACTGCCCTATTGTCACTTGGTCTATTAAAAGTTGCCGTAAGATTATTTTCTAACTCTGTCTGCTCCTGCCCATCAACTAACCATGTAAGCTTTAACTTGGTTTCATCATAAACTGCATCAATCTCAAAAGTTATAGTCTCTCCTAAACCGGATGGATTGTTGAGAACATAGGATGGATCTTCCTCTGAGTTAATTTTATGATTTGAAAAACCTTGATTCATAATTGAGCCAACAGCAAAGCCTTCAATATTTACTTTTCCATACTCTAAGAAACAACACCACATGACACTTATCCATCTAGGCCTATAAGTTTCAATTTCACCATAATAAGTTCCCTCTAAGAGCCCTATTTTAGTTTTACAGCTATCATCTTCATTCGTACCTGGATACTCTTCAGAATCAGGATATTGATTCATGTAACACTCACATTCCTCATAAGTAAGCTCGTCACGATAATAAATAGAGCCATCAGCGTAGTTATAACAAACATCGTAGTTAACACCAGGAACATTATTAAAGTCGTCAATATGATGACTCCACTTTGCTAATTCAGGATCTTTAACAGTAGTTGTATTCATAGGAAAGTCTGCATAATAATCTGGGAATGTTCTTTCTCCACCAGAATCATACTCGTCACCCATAAAACCATGTGAATGACCTAACTCATGCATTACAACTTCTCTAGTTCTACTTGATAGGCCTTGAATATTAACTGATCCCTGAGCAACTCCCCTGCCTGAAATCGTTGTTAAGAAGGAGGCTACAGTCCATGAAGGCATAATATTTGTAATTAAATTTCTATCAACTTCCCCGATACAATAAATATTTGGATCCCAGTCTGAATAACAGCCAATCGCGATATCAAATACTGAAACACCTGTAAGTGCAACTTCTTCTAAAACAATAATATTAAAATAACCATTAACCACATCAGCAGCATCACTGGCAACAAGTAAGTTAACCGATTCAGCTAATCTTAATCTAAACTCATCTCTATCAGCGGTTCCAGTTAATTGATCACCGATGAATATATAGTTTGTTTTAGCAGAAGAATTTGGACTACCAACTAAATAATATAAGTGTTGATCGGACTCCGAGCAGTTTAAACCGTCAGTATCACAATCATATTCAACATTTTTAACTTCTTTATTTGCTACATAGTAAGCTTGAATTTGATCACTGGCACAGGTTTCAATAGAACCATCGGAAACACACAATGACATAGTTAATAAACCAGCCGTATTTAATCCACTAAAATCTAATGTGACATAAGATGAGGTAGTCCCGTCACCATAAACACCACTAATGTTTTCAGTTGGCATAGAGCCATAAAACTGCAACTCAGAATTATCATTATCAACATCAGAAACACTTATATTCATATTTAATAAATCATCAAATATGATACTTGTATCACCATAACCACTGAAGTCATCTAGTAAAGTTAAAACTGGTGCGTCATTAATCGGATTGATAGTCATAGTGACCGATTGAGTTTTAGTTATCGGAGTTCCACTACTTTGGCCCCCAGAATCTATTCGAGTAGCCGAAACTCTTATTACAAAAGTATCCTGACCGTTGTAATCCTGATTTGGCATATAACTAATAGCTCCTGAACTTGAAACTGCAGCCTGACCATTAGCTGGTGGAGAGGAAATGCTATAAGTAATATCTGAATTATAATTTGTTGAAGCTGAAAGGTTTGAATTGTATGCAGTATCTTCATTCGTGCTTGTTGATCCTAGGTCTGCTAAAAGTAATGCAAATGCTGCTGCACCACCCCCGCCACCACATCCAGAAATAAAAATTAAACATAGGAGCAAATAGAATTTATTTTTCATTTCTAAATTGTATCAAAAAAATGAGTCTTTTCTTAAAACTAAAAAATTATTAAAATTTACTGCATTAATGGGATTTAATGTAGAATACTGACCATGGCTAAAGAAGATAATTTAGAATTCGAAGGTGAAGTTATTGAAACACTTCCAAACACAACGTTTAAGGTAAAACTGGATAACGATCACGTTATCGAGGCTCATATTTCAGGGAAAATGCGCAAGCATTATATTCGAATATTAACTGGTGATAAGGTTAAAGTTGAAATGTCTCCATACGATCTTACCAAGGGCAGAATAACTTTTAGAGGCAGATAGACTAAGCCTTAACTTTAGATTTTTTTTCAGTAAATTTTAAAGCTCCATTTACCATATCAATCTTAATTAAGCCGCCGGCTTTTAAGTCTCCAAACAATAATTTATCAACAAGTGGTTTTTTGATATTAGAAGCTATAAATCTTTCCATGGGTCTAGCACCCATATCTTTGTCGTAACCTTTCTCAGCTATCCATTCTGTGACTGATTTAGATATCTCTAACTCAACATTTCTTTTATCAAGTTGAGCTTGAAGTCGAATAAGAAACTTATCAACAACAGAAAGAATAATTTTTCTGTCCAAATAATCAAACTGTATTACTTCATCAAGCCTATTTCTAAACTCCGGTGAGAATAATTTATTTAAACTATTCATGGCATCAGATTCGTTGGATTGATCATTAAAACCAATATTACGCTTTGAAAGCATTTCAGCACCAATGTTAGTAGTCATAATAAGTATCACATTTCTAAAATCAGCTTTTCTACCATTATTATCAGTTAAAACTCCTGCATCCATAACTTGAAGCAGGATATTGAAGATATCTGGATGTGCTTTTTCTATTTCATCAAGCAAGACAACTGAATATGGCTGCTTAACAACAGCCTCAGTCAATAAACCACCTTGATCAAAGCCGACATAACCAGGAGGTGCTCCAATTAGTCTTGAAACTGTATGCCTTTCCATGTATTCAGACATATCAAATCTGACTAACTCAACACCAAGCACATTGGCTAATTGTTTAGATATTTCAGTCTTACCAACACCTGTAGGTCCAGTAAATAGGAATGATCCAATCGTCTTATTGTCATCTCTGAGACCTACTCTGGAAAGTTTAATAGCATTGCTAAGAGTCTCCACAGCTGGATCTTGACCAAAGATTACCCTTTTCAAATCTTCTTCAATATTCTTAAGATTCTTTTTATCAGTAGTTGATATTGATTGTTCTGGAATTTTGGTAATTTTAGAAATAGTTTCTTCAATATCTGATTGTTTTACGGTTATTTTTTTATTATTTTTTCTTAATATATTTAAAGAAGCGCCAGTTTCATCAATAACATCTATCGCCTTATCTGGTAAGAATTTATCATTAATATACTTAGAGGAAAGTTCGACAGCGGATAGGATAGACTCATCTGAATATTTAACATTATGATAATCCTCATAACTAGATTTAATTCCCTTTAATATATCTACACACTCATCATAGGATGGCTCTATAACATCAATTTTTTGAAATCTTCTTGAGAGCGCTTGGTTTTGATTAAATATGCCTCTATATTCCTGAAATGTAGTTGAACCAATACATCTAATAGAGCCTTTAGCTAAAGCTGGCTTTAGTAAGTTTGAAACGTCCAAAGATCCACCTGAGGCAGAGCCTGCTCCAATAATAGTATGTATTTCATCTATAAATAAAATAGAGCGTTCTTCATTTTCTAAGAAATTTAATACGCCTTTTAATCGTTTTTCAAAATCACCACGATATTTAGTACCAGCTATAAGTGCTCCAATGTCCAGGGAGTAGACAATAGATTCATGTAAAATTTCAGGAACTTGTTTTAAAACAATTTGTAATGCCACACCCTCTGCAATTGCAGTTTTTCCTACACCTGACTCACCCACTAAAAGTGGATTATTTTTTGTTCTTCTTGCAAGGATTTGAATCATTCGAGCAATCTCATGCTCACGCCCAATCAATGTTTCTATTTTATTATCTATAGCAAGATTATTTAAATTAATAAGGTATTCATTAGTATCTGGCTTTGGTGTTTCTTCAACAGCAATCTCTTCTTCAGTTTCATTTAAAGATTTTGCTTCCTTATTGGTTGAGCTTGAACCATGAGATATGTAGGAGACTATATCTAATCTAGATACACCTATTTTTGAGAGAAGGAATACAGCATGACTTTCTTTTTCAGAGAATATAGCAACAAGGATATTTATTGGTTTAACTACACCCTTTCCTGACGATTGAATGTGAAAAACTGCTCTTTGTAAAACTCTTTGAAAACCTAAAGTTGGTTGAACTGGTTTTGACTCATCAGCTTTTAAAATGGTGGTATCAGAAAGATACTCTTCTACACCCGTTCTTAAATGATCTCGACTAACATTTAAGTTTTCAAGGGCATCTGCTACTTCAAAGTCATTTAAGATCATTAAAAGTAAATGTTCAATTGTTATATATTGAATATTTTTATCTTGCGCCTGGTCAAAAAGGCTAGCGATGGATTGTTCTAATTCTTTACTAAACATATATTTAATCAGTTAAAGGCTCTATTTCACTTATCAATGGATGTTCATGAGCTTGAGCCATTGTAATAATTTCATGAGATTTCATTTCTGCTATCTCTTTAGGAAATATACCACAAACACCCTTACCTCTTGAATGAACAGCCATCATAATTTGTGTTGATTTTTCATGATCATGATTAAATATATATTGAAGCACATAGACTACAAATTCCATTGGCGTATAGTCATCATTTAAGAGCAGCACTTGGTACATTGGCGGCTCTTTAACTTGAGGCTCATCCTCAAGAACAACTGTTCCGCTTGAGCGATCTAATTCGCTATCCTCTGGCAGGTTGAGTTTAATCACATCCTTGTAATCATTTCATTAGCAAATTCTGAGCAAGATTTTAGATTAGCATCATCCATTAATCTTTCAAAGTCGTAAGTAACCATTTTATCGCCTATAGTTGCTTCCATCGATTTAATGATTAAATCTGCAGCCTCAGTCCAACCAAGATGTCTTAACATCATTTCAGCAGAAAGTATTAATGAACCTGGGTTAACTTTATCTTGACCTGCATATTTAGGAGCTGTTCCATGTGTAGCTTCAAATACAGCACAATCATCACCAATATTTGCACCAGGAGCTATGCCGATACCTCCAACACATGCCGCTAAAGCATCTGAAATATAATCACCATTTAGATTCATGGTTGCTATAACGTCATACTCTTTTGGTCTAGTAAGTATTTGCTGAAGGAATGCGTCACAAATAACATCTTTAATAATAATAGATTTACCATTATTAGGATTTTTAATTGCTTGCCAGGGACCACCGTCAAGCTCAGACCCTTCGTAATCAGTTTTGGCTAATTCATAACCCCACTCCATAAATGCACCTTCGGTGTATTTCATTATGTTGCCTTTATGAACAAGAGTAACTGAGGATCTGTCATTTAATATTGCGTAATCAAAAGCTTGTTTAACCAGTCTCTTTGTTCCTTCTTCAGATATTGGCTTAACACCAAGACCGGCAGTATCTGGAAAACGTATTTGAGTTGTTCCAAAGGTGTCTTGTAGAATCTTTATAAGCTGCTTAGCTTCGTCACTTTGTGATTTAAACTCAATACCAGCATATATATCTTCTGAGTTTTCTCTAAAAATAACCATATCAACATCAGCTGGATTTTTGACTGGGCTTGGAACTCCTTTAAAGTACCTAATGGGTCTCAAGCAAACATATAAATCTAATATTTGTCTTAATGAGACATTTAATGACCTAATACCGCCACCAATGGGAGTCGTTAAAGGGCCTTTTATACTTACTACATATTCTTTCAAGGCTTCAATAGTTTCATCTGGTAACCAGGTATCTTTTTCGTATACATTTGTAGCTTTCTCACCGCAAAAAACCTCCATCCATTCAATCTTTTTAGTACCTTCATATGCTCTTTCAACAGCGCTATTAACGACAGCTATCATTGCAGGAGTTATATCGACACCTATACCATCCCCCTCTATAAACGGAATAATTGGATTATCTGGCACAGTTAAAATTCCATTCTCTATAGATATCTTAGAACCGCTTTCTGGTATTTTAATATTTTTGTATGGCATTTATAGTTCCTTGTTTTAATTAAGCTTTATAATACAAATTCGGGTGATGATTATACTCTAAATGAATTAATTTTTTTACCCTAAGAGTTAAAAATATGAGCAAAAGTAAAACTATTATAGTCGGAATGTCAGGAGGAGTTGATTCTTCAGTTTCAGCCTTGTTACTCAAAGAGCAAGGTTACAATGTTAAAGGCCTATTCATGCAAAATTGGCAAAATGAAGCCGATGAGGAATGTACATCGGAAATTGATTTTAAGGATGCTTCAGCTGTATGCGACCTTCTTGATATACCTTTGCATAGAGCAAATTTTGCGGATGAATATTGGGACAAGGTTTTTAAAGAATTTTTAAGTGAACATAAGAAAGGTAGGACACCTAATCCAGATATATTATGCAATAGAGAGATCAAATTTAAATCATTCCTTGATTACGCACTAAAAATAGGCGCTGACTTGATCGCTACTGGCCATTATGCAAATTTGCGAGAAGTGAATAATCATACCCACCTAATTCGAGCAAAGGATAGAGACAAAGATCAAACTTATTTTTTGCATGAAGTTAAAGAAGAAGAATTTAAAAAATGTATTTTTCCTTTAGCTAACTTAACTAAACCAGAAGTCAGAGAGATAGCTATTAAAAATAATTTATCAATTGCAGGCAAGAAAGATTCTGTTGGAATTTGTTTTATAGGAGAAAGAAACTTAAAAGATTTTTTAAATAAATTTATAACATTTAAAAAAGGCCCCATTAAAGATGAAACTGGTAATGTTATAGGTGAGCATCAAGGCTCAATACTTTATACAGAAGGACAAAGGCAAGGTTTACATATTGGTGGGGTTAAAGGTCGGGATGAGCTGCCCTGGTATGTCTATAAAAAAGATATTCTTAATAATGAGATCAGTGTTTGTCAGGGTGTTAATAATCAATTATTAATGAACTCTGGATTATGGCTTGAGAATATTAATTTTATAAATGAAATAGATTACAGGTTTCCACTTGATTGCTCTGTTCAAATTAGGCACCAACATACACCCATAGATTGCCAAGTAACTATCGAAAATGATGGCTATTTAATTAAATTTGCAGAAAGCATAAGAGCTATAGCGCCAGGCCAATCAGCTGTTCTTTATAGTAAAGATATATGTTTAGGTGGTGGCGTTATAGCTAAGACTTTTAAATAAGTTAATAAATGGTAAAATTACATATGAAAAAGTCGCATGATAATATTTCTCCTCTTGATAGTCGTTATGCTTCAAAAATTGAAGATACACGAACTATTTTTTCAGAAGCTAATTTAATAAAAGTAAGATTTGATCTAGAAATTGACTGGCTCTTATTTTTATGTAAAAAATTACCTAGTAACTTTCCAACACTCTCTGAAACTTCTGTTAATAAAATTCTTAAATTTAAGAAAAATTTCGATGATAAATCTGTTGTAGCTGTAAAAAAGATTGAATCAAAAACTAACCATGATGTTAAAGCGGTCGAGTACTATATTCGAGATTATTTCTTAACTGATAAAATCTTAGCTAAATATATTCACTTAATACATTTTGGTCTTACTAGCGAGGATCTAAACTCGCTTAGTTATGCAGTGATATTAAAAGCTGGCATAAATGAGCATCTAAATAATCTAAAGTCATTACAGTCAGTATTATCTAAAAAATCTAAACAATGGTCATCCATTCCATTGCTGGCTAGAACTCATGGTCAACCAGCATCCCCTTCTACCTTAGGCAAAGAATTTAAAGTTTTTTATAGTCGCATTAATAGACAGATCAATCAAATCAAGGCTATTAAACCAATGGCTAAGTGGTCTGGTGCAACTGGAAACTTTCATACATTTAATATTGTTGATGCATCAATTGATTGGCCTAAATTTTGTGGGAATTTTATAAAACAATGTGGGATAGAGCAAAACCTTCTTACAACGCAGATTGAGCCTCATGACTGGATAGCTGAAACCTGTCATAACATGTCTAGGATTAACAATATTTTAATTGATTTAAATCAAGATATTTGGATGTATATAACCAATGACTTATTCAAACTAAAGCTTTTAAAAGACGAGGTTGGTTCTTCCACTATGCCTCATAAAGTTAATCCAATTGATTTTGAAAATTCTGAAGGTAATCTTGGTATAGCCAACAGTTTGCTTGAATTTTTTGCAAACAAACTTCAGAAATCTAGAATGCAAAGAGATTTATCTGATTCAACAGTATTAAGAAATGTAGGTCTTGGTTTTGGTTATTCAGCTCTTGCTATATCAAGTCTTAATAAAGGCCTTGGTAAATTATCTCCAAATAAAGAAAAATTATTATCTGAACTTGATCAGAACTGGGAAGTATTAACTGAAGCTGTACAAACGGTAATGAGGTATGAGGGTATTCCTGATGCTTACGAGCAATTAAAAGAACTTTCTCGTGGATCCTCTATTCAGAAAAATGATTACATTAAGTTTATTAAAAATCTCGATATAACGTCAGAATCTAAAGATAAATTACTTATATTAACTCCAGCTTTATATATTGGACTTGCTAAATCTTTATCTAAATTGTAAAAAACTCTTTTTTTTGTAGTAAAACTACAAAATAAGTCTCTTGAAATCCTTTTTGTAACCGTAAATTACTTATTTATTGACTTTTTTTATCAATTCAAGTGTACTGCACTACATATTGACAACTTGGAGTTAACTACAATGTCTAACCTTAATGATGAAGTAAATAAAGCAAATGATGTATCTTCTATGAATAATGATTCATGGGCAGCTATTGACCCTAATTATGTTGCTAGGATGCGATTGCAAAACCGTTTTAAAACAGGTTTAGATGTTGCTAAATATACATCTGCAATAATGAGAACTGATATGGATGCGTATGATGCTGACACATCAGCTTATACCCAATCTCTTGGTTGTTGGCATGGTTTTATAGGTCAGCAAAAAATGATCTCTATTAAGAAACATTTTGGCAGCAATGATAAAAAGTATCTCTACCTGTCTGGATGGATGATTGCCGCTTTAAGATCTGACTTCGGACCACTCCCAGATCAGTCCATGCACGAAAAAACATCCGTAGCTAGTCTTATTGCAGAACTCTATACGTTTTTAAGGCAGGCAGATGCCAGAGAACTAGGTGGGCTTTTTAGACAGCTAGACTCTGCTAATGGGGATGCTAAAAAAGATATTCAAGATAAAATCGATAACTTTGAAACACATGTAGTTCCAATAATTGCAGACATTGATGCAGGATTTGGTAATGCTGAAGCTACCTATCTTATGGCTAAACAAATGATTGAAGCTGGTGCTTGTTGTATACAAATTGAAAATCAAGTTTCCGATGAAAAACAATGCGGCCATCAGGATGGAAAAGTTACTGTTCCTCACTCTGATTTCTTAGCGAAGATTAATGCTGTTAGATATGCATTCTTAGAACTAGGTATTGATGATGGGGTTATTGTAGCTAGAACAGATTCATTGGGGGCTGGGCTCACTAAGCAAATCGCTGTAACACGTGAAAAAGGTGATTTGGGGGATCAATATAATTCATTCTTAGATGTTGAGGAAGTTTCACCTGAAGATATGAATCATGGTGATGTTTTAATTAATCAAGATGGAAAACTGGTTAGACCAAAAAGATTGCCAAGTAATCTATATAGATTTAAAGATGGAACTGGTGAAGCGAGATGTATTCTTGATTCTATAACTAGCTTACAAAATGGTGCTGATCTTATTTGGATCGAAACTGAAAAACCACACATTGAGCAGATTGGAGCAATGATGGATGAAATTAAAAAAGTTGTCCCTAATGCAAAATTAGTCTACAACAATAGTCCCTCATTTAATTGGACTCTTAATTTTCGCCAGCAAGTATTTGACGCATGGGAAGCTGATGGAAAAGATTTAGCAAGCTACCAAAGAGATGAGCTTATGGATGAATCATACGACGATACTGATCTTTCCAGAGAGGCTGATAATAAGATTAAAACCTTCCAAGCTGATGCAGCTAAAGAAGCTGGAATTTTCCATCACCTGATAACATTACCTACTTACCATACCGCAGCTTTATCTACTGACAATCTGGCTAAAGATTACTTTGGTGAAGAAGGTATGCTTGGTTACGTTGCTGGTGTTCAAAGAAAAGAGATTCGTCAAGGTATTGCCTGTGTGAAACATCAAAATATGGCTGGATCTGATATGGGAGACGATCATAAAGAGTATTTTGCAGGAGAGGCGGCTTTAAAAGCTTCTGGTGAAGACAATACTATGAATCAGTTCTAAATACTCAAGATTCACACCCATCAGTGGTGCGTCCGCAAATCTGGCATGGCGCACCATCTTCCAAATTAGCAATACCTCCACACGAGCCAGCGATAGGTTTGTTGTTTGCAATAACACCAATTGCTAATAGTGCAAATGAGCTAGAGACGACGATAATTCCAAGAATAATTTCGATCATAAGCTCAAATCATACCATTTCTGGGATTTAATTAGTTGAAGCTCACCCTCTTCGCTTATTATAAAAAGTGCAGCAATATTGTTCTTATTCACAAATTCTAGGCCTTTTTCATAACCCATAACATTAATAGCAGTTGCATAAGCATCAGCTAATGTTGCTGAAATTTGAGACGCAACTGTTATGGACTGAAGGTTATTATTAATAGATTTATTGGTACTTGGATCAAGCGTATGGGTAATTGTTTCACCATCAGCATATCTATAATTACGATACTCTCCAGAGGTTGCTATAGCTAGAAAGCTTGAGTCTTTATTAGATATAGTAATAATAGGTTTATCTTTTTTATTAGTTGGATCCTGAATACCAACCACCCAAGCTATTGATTTATTATTACCATGGATGATTATCTCTCCACCAATATCTATAAGATGATTTTTTAAATCATTACTTAATAAGTACTCATGAAGCTTTTGGACTGCGTATCCCTTTGCTATTGATGACATATCAAACCAGAAGTCTTGGTATTTAATCAATGTTGTCTGATTTATATCGTATTTTTTATTTGAATTGTTATCTTGGATTAATAGTTTTTTGCCAAAATTTGGAGAAAAACCATTACTTGCTGATACTTTCCCTAAAGTAATATCATAAGAGCCATTAGATAGATCTGTTATTGATTTAGCAGTATTGATAAGTTCATATAACTCTTTAGAGATACTCAAAGACTCATTTAGAGGTCTTTTATTGATTAGGGAAATCTCCGAATCTTCTTTGTAATTAGATGCTAGCTGATCAATGGAATTTAAAATATTCTTAATATTAGCTACATGGTAATCAGAAATATAATCAGATGAATTTATGTTCCAAGTTGTTCCATAAATTGATCCCTTTAAAAGAGAATTAGATTTAGAGTTATATTCATAGGCAATATAAATACAGCCAAGACCAACAAGAAGGGCAAAAAATTTAGAGATTAATTGTCTACTTAGCAAAAGTATTTAGCCACCAAAATCATCCAAAGCAATATTTTCAGGCTCAACACCAAGGCTTACCAACAAATCAATACATGCCTTATTCATCATAGGTGGACCACACATATAATACTCACAATCCTCTGGTGCTTGGTGCTCTTTAAGATAATTTTCATATAAGACGTTATGAATAAAGCCCGTCTTTCCATCCCAGTCATCCTCGGGCTGAGGATCAGATAAAGCAACATGCCAAGTAAAATTATCATTTTCTTCAGCAAGTTTATTAAACTCATCGACATAGAACATTTCTTTTAAACTTCTAGCTCCATACCAAAAAGTAATTTTTCTATCAGAATGAATTCTTAATAGCTGATCAAAGATATGTGATCGCATTGGTGCCATCCCTGCACCGCCACCAACAAACACCATTTCGTTTGATGTATCTTTAGCAAAAAACTCTCCAAAGGGGCCAAAGACCTTTACCTTATCTCCAGGCTTTAAATTAAATGTCCAAGATGACATAACGCCAGGAGGAAAATCAGAACCTGGTGGAGGTGATGCGATTCTAATATTAAATTTAATGATGCCTTTTTCTTCAGGATAATTAGCCATTGAGTAGGCTCTTATTACGGGCTCATTATTGATAGCCTTATTTTCCCATATCTTAAATTTATCCCAGTCCTCATGATATTCTTCGCCAATATCAAAATCTTTATAATCTATTTCATATTCAGGCGCTTCTAATTGAACATAACCACCAGCTTTAAAATCTACGGATTGACCATCAGGAAGCTTAAGAATTAATTCTTTAATAAAAGTAGCAACATTATCATTAGATACGACTTCACATTCCCACTCCTTTACACCAAATATTTCCTCAGGAACATTAATCTTTAAATTATTTTTTACAGCAACTTGGCATGAAAGTCTCCAGCCGTCATTTTTTTCACGCGAATTAAAATGAGATTCTTCTGTTGGCAAGATAGATCCACCGCCTTCTAAAATCTGACACTTACATTGACTACAAGTACCACCACCGCCACAAGCTGATGATAAAAATATTTTATTTTCAGCAAGAGTCTGTAATAACTTCGAGCCTGACGTTACTGTTATAGGGTTAGCAGAATCTCCATTGATTTCAATAGAAACTAACCCTGTACTTACAAGTTGAGATCTGGCCGCAAGAATAATTAGAACTAAAACTAATACAATTCCTGTAAATCCAAATACACCTAATACTAAATCTAATATATTCATATTAATAAACTCTTCTTAAAGAGAAATACCTCCAAATGACATAAATCCAAAACTCATTAAACCAACAATAATAAAAGTTGCTCCAAGACCCTGAAGACCTTCTGGTATATCGGAGTATTTTAATTTCTCACGGATGCCCGCCAATATAACAATTGCTAGAGCCCAACCAAATCCTGCACCAAACCCATAAACTATACTTTCAACAAACATTAAATCTTTTTCTACCATAAATAGAGAAGCTCCTAATATTGCACAGTTAACTGTTATTAAAGGCAAAAACACACCAAGGGCGTTATATAAAGCTGGAACGTATCTATCTAAAAACATTTCTAGTATTTGAACAACTGCAGCAATAACTCCTATGTAGCTTATTAAGCCAACAAATTCCAAGTTAACATCTGCAAATGATGAGCCAAGCCACTCTAGGGCACCATCACGAATTACAAAGTTATAAAGAAAATTGTTGAGTGGAACTGTGATGAGACAAACAACAATAACAGCAATACCAAGACCAAAAGCAGCATCAATTTTTTTTGATATTGCGATAAAGGTACACATGCCTAAGAAAACAGATAAAGCAATATTTTCAATAAATACAGTGGTTACAAAAAGACTTAAATAATGTTCAAACATTTAACTCTCTCTTACTTAAATCAGGTGCTGTTGAATGCTTCGCAAGTTTAAAGTCTGCCTCTTCAACCTGTTCAGGCCTAATGGAACGAATAGCCCATATAAATAGACCAATAATAATAAATGAGCTTGGTGGTAATAGAAGTAAATTATTACCTACATACCAGCCGCCATTGGAAACTAAGGGTAATATCTCATAACCCATTAACGTTCCTGAACCAAATAGCTCTCTAATTATAGCTACTGCAATAAGAATAAGGCTATAGCCTAAACCATTACCTAACCCATCAAAGAAACTTAATAATGGTTTCTCTTTCATAGCAAAGGCTTCAGCCCTTCCCATAACTATGCAGTTTGTAATTATAAGACCTACGAAAACAGATAGTTTCTTGCTGGTCTCATAGTCATATGCTTGGAGTATTTGATCAACAACAATAACCAAGGAGGCAATAATTGTCATTTGAACAATAATTCTAATACTTGAAGGTATGTGATTTCTTATTATCGAAATAAATAAATTAGAAAATGATACAACTGTGGTTAAAGCAACACACATAACTAATGTAACTGTAAGACTATTAGTCACAGCTAAAGCTGAGCATATGCCTAAAATTTGTAATGCAATTGGATTCTCATCAATTAAAGGACGGATGATGACTTCTTGATATCTTTTAAGACTCATAGTCTAGCTCCTTTAACATAGTAGAATAGCCTGATTCACTAAACCAGTATTCAATCATATTGGAAACACCTCGACTTGTAAGAGTAGCACCAGAGAGCCCATCAACCTTATAAGCATACATACTGTCATCTGATTCAGCCTTGCCTTTAATTACTTTTAAAACAACCTCATTATTTTGATAAATTTGCTTACCTGGCCATAAGGCTTTCCATTTAGGGTTATCTACTTCTGCACCAAGTCCCGGTGTTTCTTTATGCTGATAGAATTCAATTCCAGCAACAGTATTAAAATCATTTTCTAAAGAAATATAACCATACATAGTTCCCCAGAGACCAAAACCACGTATAGGAAGAATAAGTTTAGAAATTTCACCAAGAGAATCTCTTATTATATAAACCTTACCTATATTTTCTCTATTTTTAATAATAGCTATGTCTTTATCTTGTGGAACTTTAGAGGAAAGATCTGTGTCTTTTGTTGCTAGTATTTGATCATAGGTATCTAAAGATAGATTATTAAATTCAGAAGTTAATTTTCCAGTTTTAAAGTTAATAAATTTAACTTCGAGTCCGTCGAATTGAGTCTTAACATCCATTTCAGGATTGTATATCTTGCCAGCCTGAAGGATTTTAATCCTTTGATCATTTAGCTTATTTTCAATTTGAATATCTCTTAAGCCTACAGCTGCAAATGACACCACAAGAGAGCATACAAGGCATATAACAAATGACACCGTTAGAGTTTTTATTACAGATTCATTCATTTGTTAGGACTCTTTTTCGTTTTTTTATGTTTGAGGTAACCACCATATGATCTATAACTGGAGCTATAAGATTAGCAAATAAAATTGCTAACATCATCCCTTCTGGAAAGGCTGGATTAACAACCCTTATAAGTACAACCATAACACCAATAAGTCCACCATATATCCATCTCCCTAAATTCGTTCCAGATCCAGAGACTGGTTCAGTAGCCATGAATACGAGACCAAATGCAAAACTTCCAATAACAAGATGCCAATACCATGGCACTTCAAACATTGGATTGGTATCTGAACCAATAATATTTAACATAGAGCTCATAACTATCATGCCAGCAAGGGTACCTAAGACAATTCTATAGGAGGCAACTTTAGTAACTAATAAGATAAATAAGCCAATAGATATTGCTATTACTGATGTTTCACCCACTGAGCCAGGAATATGACCTGCAAAAGCATCAAACCATGTAAATGAAGAAGTAAGGCCAGGTATACCCTGCTCAGCAGCAACGCCTAAAGGAGTAGCTCCACTATAACCAGCAGGCATTACCAGGTTATCACTTATACCAGCAATCCATACCTTATCTCCAGATAACTGAGTTGGATAAGCAAAATAAATAAATGCTCTACCTGTAAGGGCTGGATTTAAGAAATTTTTACCAGTACCTCCAAAGATTTCTTTACCTATAACAATACCAAAAGTTATCCCCATTGCTGCTTGCCATAAAGGTATATCAGGAGGACAAGTCAAAGCAAATAAAATTGTTGTAACGAAAGCCCCTTCATTAATCTCATGTTTTCTTATACTAGCAAAAAGTGCCTCCCAAGCTATGGCGACTACAAATACAACTAAATATATCGGAATGAAGTAAACAGCACCAAACCAAATTTTATTAAAGAAACTGTTATGGTCATAACCAACTATTGAAACGAAGTAATGATGCCAATCTCCAGTATTGAGAGTATCAATCTGATTTAAATAATCTAATGATTGATTACCAAGGTTATACATACCAAAAAACATAGCTGGAAAAGCCGCAAGCCAAACTGTAACCATTAATTTTTGAATATCTAATCCATCTCTAACATGAATTGGATTCATGGTTTTACCACTTGTTGTAAAAAATAAATTCTCTAAAGCATCAAATAGAGGAAACCATTTATTGTATTTACCACCTTCAAGAAAGTTTGGTTTAAGGTTATCGATGGTTGTTCTTAAAAATTTCATTATAGTTCGTTATATATCATTTCAAGATTTTCAGATAATAGACTTGAATAGTCATACTTGCTAGGACACACATAGCTACACAAGGCCATATCCTCTTCACATAACTCAAGCACCCCCAAGTCAATTAACATCTCTAAATCATAAGTAGCTAAGGCCTTTAAGAGTTGTATTACCAGAATATCCATTGGCATGACTTCTTCATAAGAACTTATAGGAACAATAGCTCTATCACTTCCATTCATAGCGGTATTGAAATTAAATTTTTCAGGCTTGATAAAAGATGAAATAAAAACATTTAATTTTGAATGAATTTTTGAGCCAGGCATTAGCCAACTCATAAAAGGTTCATCATATTGATCAGGGATGACTGAAACTTGATTATGAAATGCTCCTAAATAATTCATAGCAGAGTCAGCTGAATGCCCATAAATGACTGAGCCTGAAATCACTCTAGATGTATCATCAACTTTTCCGGCAGTGAGAGAGGAAATGTTTGCTCCATAGTTAGTTCTAATAAGCTTTGGTTCACTTACACCCTCGCCACTTAAAGCTATAATTTTAGAAGTTCGAATTTCTTTATTTTTAATTAAGTATCCAAGTGAAATGCATTCTTGGAAACCTAAGGCCCAAACTAGTCTATCTTTGCCTACAGGGTAGATATTATGTATGTGTGTGGACGTCAGACCAGATGGGTGCGGTCCAGAAAATTGATGATATTTTACGCTATCAATAGCAGTGCTAAAATCCGAGTTTTGAAAGCAACAATGAATAGGAAGATTGAATGCCTCAGCTAAAGTTAAAAGACCTAAATTAAAAAGGTCTTGATCTTCTTGAATTATATTAAAAGGGTCTGTAGATAAAGGATTGGTATCACATGCATTTATAAAAATAGCATCAGGTAAAGTATTTATTTTAGGTGTTCTGTTAAAAGGTCTTGTACGCAATGCGCTCCAAAGACCAGATTCTTGAAGTAAATTGATGATTTCTGCTTTGCCTGAAGCATTTTTAAATGTTTTTGGGCTATTTTCTGTGTCTGTATCTATCTCAATTGAGATAAAGCGTCTCTTGTCACCTCTATTTATAGAACTTATAGTTCCTGATGCTGGGGCTGTTAAAAAGACTCCTGGATTTTTCTTATCTTCAAGAACTTTTTGACCTGATTGAACGCAATCACCAACTTTAACTAACATAGTAGGTTTTAAACCTACATAGTCAGAGCCAAGAATTGCAACAGAAGATATTTTAGATGAGTCCTCTAATTCAAGTGATGGAACACCTGAAATCGGTAAATCTAGACCTTTTTTTATAATGTACACAAATCCCTTGTATTATGCTTTTTAATGCCTCTAAAACGAGGTAATTATAAACTAAAAAAAGTATGTTTCTAGGACTAATTCTCTTTTGGTAAGGGCAACCTTGGCATTTTAATATTAGCAATTTTCTTAGCAAGATTAACAACCTGCTTAGAATAACCATATTCATTGTCATACCAGCAATACAAAGTTATACGATTACCTAAAGCTATAGTTGCCTGGGAATCGATAATGGACGCAAAAGGACTTGAATAAAAATCTGTTGAAACTATCTCAGGTGAATTTACATAACCCACAATTTCTCTATATTTTGAATGAAAAGCATTTTTTTTCAAAAACTCATTAACTTCTTCTTTTGTGATTTCTTCACTTAACATTAATGAAATTACAGCAAGACTAACATTGGGAGTCGGAACTCTTATTGCATTACCAGTAAGAATACCATTCAGTTCTGGTATTGCTTTACCTACAGCTGCAACTGCACCTGTGCTCGTTATAACCATGTTTAAAGCTGCACTTCTTCCCCTTCTGTCTCCACTATGATAATTATCAATTAGATTTTGATCATTGGTGTATGAGTGGACTGTTTCAATGTGACCTGATGTTATATTATATTTATCATGCACAATTTTTAGAATTGGAACAATTGCATTAGTGGTACATGAAGCGGCTGAAATAATTTTATCTTCATCCTTTAATTCAGAGTCATTAACGCCAAAAACAATATTTTTAATTTTATCTTTACCGGGCGCTGTTAAAATTACCTTTCCAGCTCCCCCGCTGATATGTCTACCAAGACTATTCTCATCTCTCCAAATACCAGTATTATCAATAACAATAGGATTCGTTAAACCATGGTCCTTGTATTTAAAATCATTGGGTCCAGAAGCATAGATAAATTTAACAGGATTACCATTTACAACTAAACAGCTATTTTCATCATCAACTCTTATTGTTCCGCTAAATCTTCCGTGAACAGAATCTCTTTGAAGCAAGCTTGCTCTCTTAGCAAGATCATCTAAATTAGTTTTCCTAACAACTACGGCTTTTAATCTAAAATAATTACCTGGACCGGTGGCTTCAATTAGCATTCTTGCTACAAGTCTTCCAACCCTTCCAAATCCATATAAAACTATATCTTGAGGCTTATCTGGTCTTGATGTTTTTAAATCTATTATTGATGATAATTCACTTTGCAGATATTCATCTAATCCAGAGGTGTCTTCAGGTAATTTGTTAAAAGATGGATAGTTAACGGTTAGCTCACCAAGATCAATCTCACAATCTGCTAAATTTAATTTAGTTAGAGCCTCAAGAATAGGAAAAGTTTCTTGCTCACTTAACTCATTAGCTTCAACCTGCCTTATGAATCTGTGGGCTGTCATGATTGATACCGGGGCTTCATTAACCAGTGATTTTCCGTACATAAGAATTTTAATTCCATCTCTGGAGAGTGACCCAATCATCGGAACCATAAGCTCTGCTAACGCTTCACGCCATCTCCAATCTCCAAATGAATCCTCAGGAAGAACTCTGTCTTGTCTTTTGGTTGAATTAAAAGTTGTATCTTTTTCACTCATAATTTTATTTTTTTATAGTTGGCTATATTTATTTAAATGGTAATTAGAATTTCCAAATAAAGCATCAACAGCAATCAGTTTTTTAAGATAATGGCCGATAGACATCTCATCACTAACCCCCATTCCGCCGTGAAGCTGAACAGCATCTTGAGCAACTGATTTACCAGAAAGACCAATCTGTGCTTTTAATGCAGAAACAGATTTATTTTTTGTAACTTCATTTGATTCACATTCAAGCATAGCTTTAAATAAAAGTGATTTGCAGACTTCGCTTTCTATAAACATATCTACCATTTTATGTTGAAGAACCTGAAAATTACTTATTGGTTGACCAAATTGTTCTCTGCTTTTTGTATATTCAACAGTTTTTTTATAACATGCAATCATGCATCCAATACTCTCTGCACTAATGCATAAAGTTGCAATATTAATAGCATTATCAAGTAAATCAATCGACTCAGAACCTTTTGAAATAATTACAGACTCATCAAGTTGAACATTTTCAAATGAAATCTCAGCACATGATTGACCGTCAATTGTTGGGTAGGTAATACTCGAAACGCCCTCTGCATCTGTATTTACCATAACTAAAACAAGTTCATCATTCATCATTGCTGAAACTATTAACTTAGAGGCATTGCCACCATTAAGAACAAGAGCCTTAGTTCCATTTAAAACCAAACCATTATCCGAGCTAGTTAAGCTAGCATTAGCAAAAGCATAATTATTTTTTGAACCTTCTTCTAAGTAAGCCAGAGAAATATGAGAACCACCTGAAGTAATTGATTCAATAAGATCAGCACGTCCTGCATAATTTGATTTGTCTAAAACAGATCCTGAAAGAACTATCGTGCTTAAATATGGTTCAACAATTAAAACTTTTCCAAATTCTTCAAACAAAACTGATAACTCAATTGGGCCATAACCAAATCCACCATTCTCTTCTGAAAATGGAAGTGAAAGCCAGCCTAACTCTGAAAATAATTTCCATAAATCAGCGTCATAACCTAAATCAGATTTAAGAATCTCTTCTCTTTTATTGAATGAATAATCAGCATCACAGAACTTTTGAACTTGGTCTCTAAGCATTTGTTGCTCATCTGAATAATTAAGATTCATTCTTATACTCCTAGTACGTGTTTTGAAATAATATTTTTTTGAATTTCATTACTTCCGCCATAAATAGAAGTTTTTCGCATATTTAAATATTTTGATACTGAATGAGGAGCATGTTCTGGACCAGCAGGCATAGCATTGTCACCATGTCCATGAGGGCCAGGATAAATTAATGCATATTCTCCTGCAGCTTCTACGTAAAGCTCTGTAAGTTCTTGTTGAATTTCTGTACCTCTAATTTTTAAGATAGATGATTCAGCTCCCGGATGGGCTCCATTCTCTAAAGCTGATAATAAACGTAATTCTGTTATCTCCAATGAGCTAAGATTAATTTCTAGTTGAGTGACTTTTCTAGATAAAATTGGGTTATCTAGTTCACTAACTATATCTTTTAAACGAGCCAATGATCTTTTTGAACCACCAACAGCTGCTATTCCAAACCTTTCATGAGCTAATAGAAATTTTGCATAAGTCCAACCTTTACCCTCTTCGCCAATTAGATTAGCTGCTGGAACTCTAACATCTGTAAAGAAAACTGAGTTTACTTCGTGCTCACCATCAATTGTAATAATAGGCTTAACTTCAATACCTGGATTATCCATATCAATAAGAATGAATGATATGCCTTCTTGTTTTATTGCAGTTGTTTCCGTTCTAACTAGACAAAAAATCCAATCTGCATTTTGAGCTAAAGTAGTCCAAGTTTTTGATCCATTGATAACATACTCATCACCATCTCTTATGGCTTTAGTCTTTAAAGAGGCTAGATCTGATCCTGAACCAGGCTCTGAATAACCTTGACACCACCAAGTATCAAAATTAAGAATATCTGGTAAATATTTCGATTTTTGCTCTTCATTACCAAAGGTATAAATTACTGGACCAACCATGCTCACACCAAATGCTAGTAATGGTGGGCAGCCCGCTAAGCCGCATTCTGTTTGAAAAATATAAATTTGGGTTGTGGTCCAGCCCGTTCCGCCATATTCAACTGGCCAGTTATAACCCATCCAGCCTTTAACTGAAACTGACTTATGAAAATCAATCATGTCCTGCTTTGTAAGCTCAATTCCATTATCTTGTTTATGTTTAACGTGCGATGGGTATTCATCTTTTAAAAATGCTTTAACCTCATCTCTAAACTTAATATCTGAATCAGTGAAATTAATTTCCATATTCTTACCTTTTTTATATATTGGGTTGCTAAAATGTGTCCGTATTATACAAGAAACTATATTAAATCTTAATAAAATTCTTTAACTAATAAATATATTAATAATTCAAATGTATTATGGCAATAAATATTCTAATAATTTAAAAGATGTTAAAACCAAGTAGTCATATTATTGCAGCCACTCTTGCTAAGACTCTAAAGGATTCTAAGGAATCTCTGTGCTATATAACATCAACTAATGCTGAAGCGAGAATGCTAAGTAATGAATTAAGCTTATATCTAGATGATGACTTAATAAGTTACTTTCCTGAAAGAGAAATATTGCCATATGATCACTTCTCTTCGCCTGAATCGATAATAAAAGAAAGATTTCAAATACTTAATAAAGTAAGTAGCTCTCCTAATATATTGATTACAAGTTCAAAGAATATATTTGAACGCTATCCATCAAAATCATTTTTTAAGTCTTTGCAAACCTTTAGTCTTGGAGAAACTATTGCATTAGATAAATTTAAAAAAATTCTTATAGATAATCATTTTTTAAATACAGAAAGAGTTGATAGCATTAATAAATTTTCTTCTCGAGGTGGTGTTTTGGATATTTGGCCATCTATTTATCACAACCCAATAAGGATTGAATTTTTTGATGAGGAAATCGAGTCTATTAGGACATTTAATCCTTCTACACAGTTAACACTAAATAAAATAACAAAATTTAATCTGACTACTGGATCTAATCTTCCACTTGACGATCTGGGCCTTAAATTATTTAGGGATAGTTGGAGGGATTACTTTCCTGAAAATGATGAAAGGTTTTGTGACTTGTTTAATGATCTTAATAATAAGGTTCTTTGTGAAGGGTATGAAATATATCTGCCTTTATTTTTTGACAGTACTGAATCATTTGAGGATCTTTTTAGTGATTATAGATTTATAACAGCTAATGGGGTTATTGAAGAAAATCTGCTTTATTGGCATGAAATAAATAGACGCTTTGATGAAGAAAATATTGATGCATCGAGACCACTTTTAAAACCCAAAGATCTTTTTTTTAATATAGATATTGTTAATAATTTTATTGATAAATCTGAGTTATTGGATGTTGATAATTCAGCTTATAAAGAATTAGATTATGAGCTTGGATTTGAAGAGAACTTAAAACTTGCAAATTTATTACTTAACGAAGGTACAGTTGAAAAAATTGTTGTATCAAGCCTTATACCCAGTGAATATGAAGCTATTAAGAATGTCTATCTATCCTCAATTAATGAAATTGAAAATATTGATAAATTAAAAAATAGTATTAATCTAATAAACAAGAATATTTTTAGACCTCTTTATGATTTAAATTTAAAGACAATTTACTTACATAGAGAATTCTTTGAAAACGAAACTCCGATAAATAGAGATGATAATTCACCTGTTAATATTCGAATTGATACAAGCATACATTTTAGTTTTAATGATTATGTTATTCATGAGAGCTATGGACTTGGTGTCTACAAAGGTCTTGAAATTGTTGAATCTAAAGGTGTTAAAAATGAGTACCTTAAAATTTCATATTCAAATAATGAAAATTTATATGTGCCATTAGCTAAGACATTTCTTATTTCTAAATATCATAAAAATAGCGATAAAATTGACACAACACTTGACTCATTATCAAATAATAAATGGTCTCAAAAGAAACAGCGTGCTGAAAAAAGAGCATATGATCATGCTGCTGAAATATTAGATATTGAATCTAGACGACTTTCATCACAGGCTCCAGCACTTAGGATTGAAGCATCTAGCTATAAGGAGTTTGTAAAAGAATTTCCATATAAAGAGACTAATGATCAATTTCTAGCTATAGAAGCTATAGAAAAAGATTTATCTTTAATTAAACCCATGAATAGACTCTTGTGTGGAGACGTTGGTTTTGGTAAAACTGAAATAGCTATGAGAGCAGCTTTTATAAGTGTTAATGCTGGTAAGCAAGTTGTGATTTTGGCTCCAAGTACTGTGCTAGTTACCCAGCATTTTCAATCATTTGTAGATAGATTTAAAAAATTTGGTATAACTATAAAATCTTTAAATAGGCACTCAGGCTCAGCTGAAAAAAAGTCGACTATTGATGATTTTAATAATAGTAAAGTTGATATCATCATTGGAACCCATGCTTTATTTAATCAGTCATTAGTCTTTGATAATATTGGGTTACTGGTTATTGATGAAGAGCATAGATTTGGTACAAAACAAAAAGACATAATTAAATCAAAGAAGCCAGATGTTCATGTTTTATATCTATCGGCTACTCCTATTCCAAGAACAATGAACTTTATTTTTGCTGGATTAAAGGATTTTTCATTCCTTCATACCCCGCCTACAAATAGACTTAGCATCAAATCATTTCTTAAAGTTGAAACTGATAACTTAATGATGGAAGCAATAAAAAGAGAAAGCTCTAGAGATGGTCAATGTTTTATTATTCAAAATGATATTAAAAAACTAGGCATTTTAAGAGAACATTTATTAAGACTTCTACCTGAACTAAAAATTGAAATTGCCCACGGGCAGCTTAATAAAGCAAATATTACAAAGACAATGAGTCTATTTCAGTTAGGTAAAATTGATGTTCTTTTATGCACTACTATCGTAGAAATGGGTTTAGATATACCTAATGCCAATACCATGATTATTTTGGATGCCTATAATTTTGGTCTTGCTCAACTTCATCAGCTAAGAGGTCGTGTTGGAAGGTCGAGTAAACAAGGTTACTGTTATTTCTTAATTCCTACTCCCGATCTACCAAAAAGTTCTAAAGAAAGATTAGATTCTATAATAAGATTGTCTGAACTTGGGTCTGGATTCTTTATTGCGCAAGAAGATTTAGAACTCAGAGGTGGCGGTGAAATTTTAGGAGAAAAACAAAGCGGACACGTCGATGCCATTGGAATTTCTTTATATCTATCAATGTTAAAAGATTCAATTGAAGGGATTAAGAACCCCGCTCATGCATATAAGTCTATAAGCCCTGAAGTTAATTTTTTTGATGATGCCTTTATACCTGATATGTATTTACCCTCTCCAACAGAAAGACTCAAAGTCTACAGAAGAATTAACGAGATTAAGTCAGTTAAAGACTTGTTTAGCTTAAAGTTAGAGCTTATCGATAGATGTGGAAAGTATATAAATGAAGTTGATGCGCTTTTTAGTAATGCTGAGTTACTTTTATTATCTAAGGCAGTTGGTATTAACAAAATATTATCAAATAAAGACAGAACTACTATTCAATTTGATCCTAAGCTAGATGATCATGTTTTAAATAAAATATTAGATATCATTAGAACAAATACTCAATTATATAAAATGGATCCTAGTGGGAAATTAGAAATTAACATGCTTGATGTTAAAAATAGTAATCAAAGACGCTTATTTGTGAGAAACTTTGTAAATGAAATCTCTTAGAGCTTTATACCTACTATCCTTTTTATTTGCACCATTGTCTCAATCACAAGACGCTGAGGCTTCGGTTACCTATGAAATTGAGATATTGATTTATTCAACGCCAAATTTTAAAACTAAAGAAATATTTAATACTAAAAATACATTTCTAATAGATAGTGAAAAAGTTGTGGAGTTATCTTCTCCACCTCAGTCCATAAATTTAACTGCTATGAGTGAGTCATTTAAATATGAATATAAATTTAGCGATATATTTAAAAATATTCTTTCAATTGAAACAAGCGAAGAAAAAGAAAAGGTTTACTCAACAAATAGCGGCTATTGGTTTAGAGAGTTGAACAATGGGAATTCTTTAAATTCACTAAAAAGAAGAATTTTAAGACGAAAGGATTATGAGTTATTAGATCACTTTACCTGGCGTCAAGGAGCAGTAGATATCGAAGATAGTCCTTTTGTCTATTTAAATGAAGATGGGAAGTATGGTTTATATATAAAAACCTATAAGTCGAGATACCTTCATCTTGATGTGAAGGCTTATTTAGAATCTGAAAATGATAGCAATCTAATTAAGTTAGGTAACAAGATTATGGCTGAGGATAATTTAAGAAAATTTTTTATAGAACAAACTATTAGAGTTTTTCCAAATGAAATTTATTATTTTGATCATCCCAGATTTGGGGTTATTGTTTCAATTAAAGATAAGGCTTAAGGTTTATAAAAAGCATTTTCGCTATCTGAGTGATCTGTAATATCTACTACACTTTTTAGTTCTGGTATTTGCTCTATAAGGGTTTTCTCTATTCCATCTTTTAATGTCACATCAACCATGCCGCAACCCTGGCAACCACCGCCAAACTGAAGAACTGCTTCTTTTTTTTCTGTAAATTTAATCAAACTAACCTCTCCACCATGCGATTCAAGCATTGGATTTATTTCATTATAAATAACATAATTAATTCTATCTTCAACCGGGCTATCGGGAGATATATTAGGAAATCTTGCATTAGGTGCCTTGATTGTTAACTGGCCACCAAAATTATCATGATCAAAATTTACTTCTGCGTCTTTTAAAAAAGGGATACTTCTTTTATCAATGAAGGCATCTAGTGTGTCTAGTTTAATTAGCTCATCCGAAGGATCGGCTTCATCTGATTTACAATAAGCTAAGCATGTTTCTGCTTTAGGAGTTCCTGGATCAGAAATAAATATTCTAATTCCAATACTTTCATCATCCTTATCGGCAATTAATTTAGCTAAATATTCTTCTGCGGACTTAGTAATATTAATTATTTTTGACATAATGCACTCATGTGGTTAAAAAGAATAATTTCATCTCTATTAGGCGTTAGATCTAAAAAAGATCTTGAGAAAGATCTAGCAGGATTATCAATACCTAAGGTCATTATATTATTTTTTTTACTCAATATTGTTTTCATATCAACCATCATAGCAATAACTATGTTTCTTCTCTAATGAATAAGTTTATTAAAGTTAAGAAATCCTTATCAAAGTACTACAACAAAGATATAAATATTAATTTAAGTCCTGCTACTGGCTATAGAGCTAGATGTGAATTTGGTTATAAAGATAATTGTTACACCATGATGGATAATGGTAAAAAAGTATTTTTAACAACTTTTAATCTACCTCATCAATCGATTCAAAACATAATGGAGCCTTTGTTAAAAGAAATTCAATTAAATTTATTAATTAAGAAAAAGTTATTTCAAATAAATTTTCGCACTGCGCATGATGTTGTATTGGTAACTCTTATCTATCACAAAGAGCTAGATAGTGATTGGCTTGAAAATGCTAAAATCATTGCTTCAAATTTAAACATTCATATTATTGGCAGGTCTAGAAAGAAACTTCTAGCTACCGGAATTAGTGAACTTGAAGAACTAATAGATGTAGATAATCCCTATTATCTTTATCAGGATGATAAGACCTTCTATCAACCCAATAAATACTTAATGTCCAAGATGGTTGAATTTAGCTTATCTTTAATAGATAAGCCTAAGGATCTTTTAGAGCTTTATTGTGGATCTGGTACTTTTACAATCCCAATGAGTAGATGTTTTAATAAAGTTTTTGCAACAGAAAATAACCGTGCATCAATTACTTACTTAAATAAGTCTATTAATAAAAATAAGGTAACCAATGTTCTTCAATCAAGAATTTCGGATACTGAATTAACTGAGGCCTTTAATGGTAGAAAATTTAGAAGAATGGGTGAGATTAATCTAAGTGATTATGATTTTAGCCATGTTTTAGTAGATCCGCCAAGATCAGGATTAAATGAGAATGTTACAGATATTCTTAATAAATTTAAAAATATAATTTATATTTCATGCAATCCGGAGACTTTTGAAAGAGATATTATGAATTTAAAAGATTATAAAGTTAAAAAGCTAGAAGTATTTGATCAATTTTCAAATACTCCCCACTTAGAATTAGTAGCTTTATTAACTAAAGTTTAGATACTTATAATTTTGAATCTAATTCAGGTAAAGCTTCAAATAAATCTGCTACCAGGCCATAGTCAGCGACTTGAAATATAGGCGCATCTTCATCTTTATTGATGGCAACGATAACTTTAGAATCTTTCATGCCAGCTAAATGCTGGATTGCTCCTGAAATTCCTACAGCTATATATAGATCAGGTGCAACAATCTTACCCGTTTGCCCAACCTGATAGTCATTTGGTACAAAGCCAGCATCAACAGCAGCTCTAGATGCTCCAACTGCAGCTCCTAACTTGTCTGCAATGCTGTCTAATAGATGGAAGTTATCACCCGATTGCATTCCTCTTCCGCCTGAAACAACTATATCTGCTGCAGTTAATTCAGGTCTATCGCTTACAGCAAGATCTTCATTTACAAAAGATGAAATATTTAATGAATCTAATGAAGCAACATTAGAAATTGGAGCCTCAGATGGACCTACAACAACACCATCAAATGCAGTCGATCGAACTGAAATAATTTTTTTAGTCTCAAGAGACTTAACAGTCGCTATACAGCTACCAGCGTAAATAGGTCTTTTGAAAGTATCAGAGCTTACCACTTCAGTAATTTCTGAAATTTGTTGAGAGTCTAATAATGCAGAAACTCTTGGTAAAAAGTTCTTACCAAAAGTTGTTGCTGGTGCCAGTATGTATTCATACTCATCTGATACTGATTCTACCAACTTAGCTAAATCTTCAGCAAGAAAGTTTGAATAGATTTCATCTTCAGCAAGCATTACATTTGTAACACCATCAAGGCTTGCCACTTCAGTTGCTACGCTTGAACATGAATTTCCGACTACAAGCACACTAATATCAGAACCAATTTCTTTTGCTGCTGCAATTGTTGAATTGGTAGACCCTTTTAAAGTCGAATTATCGTGTTCTGCTACTACTAATATTTTCATGATATAACCTTCGCTTCATTTTTAAGTTTATCTATAAGCTCGTCGACTGATTCTACAATTACACCAGCAGCTCTTTGAGGTGGAAGTTCTACTGAAAGTAATTCAGTTCTGATGCTTGTATCAAATCCCATCTCAGATAAGTTAATAATATTAAGTTCTTTTTTCTTAGCCTTCATGATATTTGGCAAGGATGCATACCTAGGCTCGTTGAGTCTTAAGTCGGTAGTTACAATGGCTGGAAGACTAATTTTAATAGTTTGGAGTCCTCCATCAATTTCTCTTGTTACATCTGCTGAGTCTGCTGATAGTTTGATTTCAGAAGCATTGGTAGCTTGAGAGTAACCCATTAATGCTGAAAGCATTTGGCCAGTTTGATTATTATCACCATCAATTGCTTGTTTACCTAAAATAATTAAATGTGGTTTTTCATCTTCACATATTTTAGCGAGAGCTTTAGCAATAACTAATGGCTCAGCAAGAGTATCTGATTCAACCAAAATAGCTCTATCAGCTCCTAAGGCTAAAGCTGTTCTTAGCTGCTCTTGTGAGGCCTGCTTTCCAACAGTTACTGCAATAACTTCAGTAGCAGCTCCAGACTCTTTAAGTCTTACAGCTTCCTCTAAAGCAATTTCACAAAATGGGTTAACAGACATTTTTACATTGTTGAGATCAACATTAGATTGATCTGATAGCGGTCTAACTTTTACGTTATAATCAACCACTCTTTTAATTGGAACTAAGATTTTCATTTTTTCCTCAGTATGTGTTATTGATGATTTTAAAAAACTGTATAATTGTAATGTTTTTTATAAATTATCTAAAGATATATATAGGGGATATTATTAGATATAAATTAAGTACATATATAAGGGAAGTTAGATATGGAAAGAGAGATAATGGAATATGACGTTGTTGTTGTTGGCGGAGGTCCTGCTGGTCTTTCAACAGCCATACGTTTTGCTCAGCTAAATAAACAAAATAATACTGATTTTAGTATCTGCCTTTTAGAAAAAGGTTCAGAGATAGGTGCTCATATTCTTTCAGGCAATGTCTTTCAACCAACAGCTTTAAATGAACTTATTCCAAATTGGAAAGATTTGGGTGCACCTTTAAATACTCCGGTTACAAAAGATAAACTTAAATTTTTATTAAAAAATGTAGCTATACCTGTTCCTACTTTTGTTATGCCGCCAATGAATAACCATGGAAATTATGTTTTAAGTTTGGGAAATTTATGTAGATGGCTAGGTGAGCACGCTGAAAATTTAGGTGTTGAAATATTTCCAGGCTTCCCTGCTAGCAGTATTATTTATGAAGATAATAAGGTTGTAGGTATTCAAACTGGTGATATGGGTATTGCGATGGATGGTTCTGAAAAGGCTGGCTTTGAACCTGGAATTGAAATTCGGGCAAAACATACAATTTTTGCTGAAGGCTGTAGAGGTCATTTAGGTAAAGAGTTAATTTCTAAATTTGATTTAGATGCTGATAGAGACCCACAACATTACGGCATAGGCTTTAAAGAGGTTTGGAAGATACCAAAGGAACAGCATGAGCCTGGTCTAGTTATTCATACCAACGGCTGGCCAACTAATCTTGATACGCCCTCAGGATCCTACCTGTATCATGGTGAGAACGAAGAAGTTTATTTAGGTTATGTAGTCCCACTTGATTATAAGAATCCATATCTAAGTCCATTTGATGAATTTCAAACTTGGAAAACTCATCCTTCAATTTCAGCTTATTTAAAAGGTGGTCAAAGAATTAGCTATGGAGCTAGGGCTTTAATCAAAGGCGGCTTACAGTCGTTGCCTAAAATGGAATTTTCAGGCGGGCTGTTAGTTGGAGATAATGCGGGGACACTTATTTTTTCTAAAATTAAAGGGTCTCATACAGCAATGAAATCAGGAATACTCGCTGGTGAATATATGCATGATAAGTTAGTGAATCCATCTGATGACTTTGGATATGACGACCTTGTTAAAAAATCTTGGATTTATGATGAGCTTTATAAGGGTAGAAATTTTGGACCTTTGTTCCATAAATTTGGTGCACTATTTGGCGCAGTATTTAATGCTATAGATCAGTTTATATTTAGAGGGAATCTACCATTTACTCTTAGCAACCCTACTCCTGATCACGACACACTTATTCATGCTGATAAAGCAAAAAAAATAGATTACCCAAAACCTGATGGTGTTTATTCATTTGATAAACTTAGCTCTGTCTATCTATCAAATACAAATCATGAAGAAGATCAACCCTGCCATCTTCAACTCAAAGATCCAACTATACCTATATTAAAGAATCTTCCTTTGTATGACGAACCAGCTCAAAGATATTGCCCAGCAGGAGTATACGAAGTTGTAGAGAAAGACGGAGAAAAGAAATTTGTTATTAATGCGCAAAACTGTGTTCATTGTAAAACATGTGATATTAAGGACCCATCTCAAAATATTAAATGGGTATCACCTGAGGGTCCTGGTGGACCAAATTATCCAAATATGTAAATTGAAAAATTTTATATATCTTTTACTAATTTCATTTATTTTAGCGTCATGCTCTAAGGTTACAGATGAGTCTATCTTTATATCTATAATGGATTCTGAATGGCAGCGAAGTATAGATGAAAGCCCTCTTTATGCATCAAGTATGGGTAATTTAGACAAAAATGATGAATGGCCGATCTACTCATTAGATAAAATTAATGCAAATCATGAGCATGATAAGAAAATACTATCGGATCTAAATGCTCTGTCTGTAGATAAATTTAATGCTGACAATGTTTTGAATATTCAACTATTTAAAGATCGGTATCAGAAATCAATTGAAATGCATGAATTTAAATCTTTTTTAGTTCCTTTTAGTCACAGAGGTGGTATTCAACTTCAACATGAATCAGCTGAAAATTTACCTCTTAGGACTGCTGAGCATTACAAGGATTGGCTAACAAGACTATCAACAATTGATGAATATATTGATGGTCATATACAAATAGCTAAAAAGGGAATTGATGAGGGTATTATGCCGCCACGCATTCTAATGGAAAGAGTCCTTGATCAAATTGAGAAACAAGCATTTGTAACCCCTTCCCTAAGCCCTTTTTATAAAGCTTTTTATGAAATGCCTTCGTCTATTTCTGGTGACGATATAGCTAAAATTCAAACTCAAGCTTTAATAGTTATAGAAAATATTGTTATACCTGCATATGTAAATTTTTATAATTTTTTTAAAAATGAATATCTGCCTAACTCTAGAGATACTATTGGTATCAATAAAATACCAAATGGGGATAAGTATTATGAAGCCTTAGCTAAAAGCTTTACTACAACTGAACTTCATCCAGATGAAATACATAACATAGGACTTAGCGAGGTTAAGCGTATTAAATCTAAAATGGTCCAGATTGTTGAGGATGTTAATTGGGATGGATCATTTAGAGAATTTCTAGAATATCTTCGATCAGATCCTAAATTTTATTTTGATAATCCTGATGATCTCCTCACAGAATATCTTGCTACAGCGAAAAGGATAGATCCTGAATTGGTAAACTTATTTAACTACCTCCCCTCTATTCCATACGGAATCAGACCAATACCTATGGAAAGTGCTCCAGATACAACAACAGCTTACTATCAACGACCAGCAGCTGATGGAACTAGAGCAGGATATTATTATGTAAACCTCTATAGACCAGAAGTTCGCCCAAAATATGAAATAGAAGTATTAACTGTTCATGAAGCAATGCCTGGTCATCATTTACAAATCTCTATTAGCATGGAATTAGATTTGCCTAATTTTAGGAAATATGGAGGCACAACAGCCTTTGTTGAGGGTTGGGGTCTTTATAGTGAGGCTCTTGGTTATGATCTAGGTCTATATAAAGATCCTTATTCACAATTTGGTCAACTGACTTATGAGATGTGGAGAGCCATCAGATTAGTTGTTGATACCGGTATGCATTACAAGAATTGGTCTAGAGATGATTCTATAAACTTCTTTCTTGAAAATTCAGCAAAAAGTAAACAAGACATAATTAATGAGGTTGATAGATATATTAACTGGCCCGGTCAAGCTCTTGCTTATAAAATTGGTCAAATGAAGATATTAGAATTAAGAGAAAAATCAGAAAACCAGCTTGGCGATAAATTTGATATTAAAGAGTTTCATTATGAAGTTTTAAAAAGAGGCGCTTTGCCGCTATCAACATTAGAGCTTTATATGGATGAGTGGTTAGCCTCTAAGAGTTAAATTCGTAGAAAAAGATTTTTTACATTTTTTACTACAGTGTTGAACCTCATCCCAACTTCTCTGCCACTTTTTTCTCCATACAAAAGATTTCTGACAGTTAAGACATATCTTGGATGGGAGATTTAATTTTTTATGCAAGAGATCCTAGTTCATGAAAAGAGTTGAAGCTTTCTAATACCAATTTCTCTGTAGAGCTATTATTATTTTGACTAATGGCAATATCAATTAATTTATAAAAAACATTTCTTGTGACTAGGCCTTCGAGTTCTGATCTGACATTAACAATCGGAAAGTCGTCTTTATTTACCGTTTTAATAGTTAATGGGTGTTCTTGATTTAATGGAAAAGAGTAATCAAAGTTAGTATCTAAAACTATCTCCTTGGTATTCTTATCATAGTGAAAATCAGTAATCATATAAGGAGCAATCTCAACGTCAATCTTAATTTTTTCGACTGGAGTGACTAGGTAGTAAGAGTCTTCTTCTTTTTTAAGAACTGTTGAAAACAATTTTTTTAATCTTTTTCTTCCTATTATTGAACCGTTGTAATACCAATCCCCTTTTATATCAATTAAAAAAGATGCGTTGGAGCATAAATCTGGATTCCATAAATGGACAGGAGGAAAAGTCGAATTATCGTAATCTTTAAGTGATTTTATTATTGAATCAATTGACATAAAAAATATTAAATAAAATTAATAATCCAATAAAGAGCAAGAATGCTGATGATATTTTTTCAAAATAAATGTCATATTTTATAAATAAGGAATTTAATTTTGGTGTCGTGAGAATAAAAGAAAGAAAACTAAACCAGGCAATAGTCATAACTCCAAAATAGAGTGGGTAAAGAAATAACCATATTCCGTTTAAAGAATCTGTGATGATTGTGAATAAAGAAACAAAAAATATTAACGCCTTGATGTTTAATAAATTTGTAAGAAGCCCTTTAAGAAAAGATGAGGCGTCATATTCGTAAAGCTCTTCATTATTTATTTTTTTTGGCAATAAGGAGCTTAGCCCAATATAAATTAAGTAAAGACCACCCATTAAACTAATAATAAATTTTAAATTTGCATTAGATAAGAGTAATAAAGATATTCCTGATGAAGCAAGAACAGAATGAATAAAAACTCCAAAACCAATGCCTAGAGAAGCATAGTAGCCACTAGATCGACCTCCTTTTGCAACTTGTCTAATAATTAAAGCGGTATCTGGTCCTGGACTAATAACAGCGAGAAAATGAGCAATAGCAGACCATAAAAACATTAGGAATAAATAATAGTAGGTTCAATATCCAAGTTGATATTAAAGGTTTTTAGGACTTGTTTTTGTATGATTCTAGAGAAATTAATAATGTCATCTTGAGATGCATTACCTTTATTAATTATAACTAAGGCATGGTTTTCATAGAGGCCAACTTCTAAATCAGAGGGAATTGAATCTTTAATTAACTGAATTAATCTAGCTGCACCAACCTTTACGTTATCTTGACTCTGAGCCCAGATAATTAAATCACTGTATGCAAAATGATCAGTGTTTATTGTCTCTCTTTTGACAATGGGATTCTTAAAAAAACTACCAACACTAGGAATAACGCCGGGGTCAGGTAATCTACTTAGCCTTATTGATTGAATAATTTTAGCAAGAGCTTGAGGGGTTAGATCAGATTTATCAATTTCATTATGAAAAAGGTAATCTTTGATTGATGAATATTCAATATTTAAAGTAGTTGGTAAGAATTTAAAATTAACACTTAATATTATGATATTCATATTTTGAAAAATAGAACTTCTATAGGAAAATTTACATTCATTATTATTAAATTCTTTAATTTTATTAGTCAATAAATCATAAAAACGCACTGATTCAACAAATTGACTCAAATCTACTCCATAAGCTCCAATATTCTGAATAGGCGCAGCACCTACACTTCCTGGTATTAATGATAAATTTTCTAGACCATGAAAATTATTATCTAGCGACCAGTTAACAAAAGAACTCCAATTAAAAGATGACCCAACTGTAACTTTTGAATCTGTTAGCATCGCTATATCATTAAGATTAGTTTTGATAACAATGCCATCAAAGTAATCTGGTAGAACTACATTAGAACCCTCCCCTAATACTAAAACTTTATCGTTATGGTTTATTAAAAAAAGATATAGCTCATCTAAACATTGCTCTGATTCAATGGTTATTAGATATTTAGCAATTGATTTAATAGCTAAAGAATTAATCAGGGTAGCATTTTTATTTATGAGCATTTTTTATAAAGTCTACAGCAGACTGAAGGTCCTCTTGGGTATCAATACCTGAGGGTATTAAAGAATTATAAATTAATGCCTCAATGGTAAAACCATTTTCAATAAACCTAAGTTGTTCTAATTTCTCTAATAACTCTAAGCTTGATGGTGGCAAGGATACCAATCTATCAAGTGTTGATTTCTTGTATGCATATATACCAATATGCCTATAAAAAATTTGATCTGTTTTAGTAAAATTATCAGGAATTACAGATCTAGAAAAATATAAGGCTTTATTAGAATTAGATAAAGCAACCTTTACGGAATTAGGGTTATCCACCTCATCAGCATCACCAAACTTACTAACAACTGTTCCTACATCACAAGATGAGTTATTGAAGACATTGGATAAATTATTTATAAGATCAATAGGAACGAATGGCTCATCGCCCTGAAGATTTATAATAGTTTCATTAGGCTGAATATTTATAACATTTGAAGCTTCCTGGATTCTATCAGTTCCAGATATATGATTTTCTGAAGTCATGATTACATCATCTGAAAAGCTTCTAACATGATTAAATATTTCTTTCTCGTCTGTTGCTACGTAGACTTTTCTAGCTTTAGATTGAATTGCTCTTTCATAAACTCTTTGGATGAGGGATTTACCAGCAATGTCAGCAAGAGGTTTTCTAGGTAAACGTGTAGAAGCCAATCTTGATGGAATAATAACTACATATGGATCAGTCACGATAAAATCTAATTAATATTTTTAAGTTTTTCATCAATTTCAGTAATGAAATCTTTTGGTAATTCAGCTTCAATAGTTAAATACCAAATTTTAGTATTACCAAAATGCTTACATTTAGATGCGTCTTTTTCAGTCATAATAATTGGAAGATTATCTAGAAAGTATAAATCTTTATGATTAAATTTATGATGATCTGGAAAAGGGTGTCTAATCACATCGAAACCTAATCTAGAAAGGGTATCAAAGAATCTTCCTGGATTTCCTAATCCGGCCACAGCATGAACTTGATTATGCATAGGCCAAGAATCAAAAGAGTATGATTTGCTACTATTGAGATGGACAAAATTGGCTGGACTAATAGTCATCAGATTTTCACCTTCATCTGTTGGACCGCCGTTATTAACTACAAAATCAACTGACTCTAATCGCTTGGATGACTCTCTTAGAGGTCCAGCAGGAAAACACAATGAATTACCTAGTCTTCTAAAGCCATCAATGACTACTATTTCGATATCTCTTCCAAGTTGATAATGCTGCAATCCATCATCAGCTATAACTACATCACAATCATTATTTTCAACTAAGTTTTTTACAGCTCTTGGGCGATCTCTATCTAAGTAAAATGGCATATTTAGTTTCGATAAAATCTGGGCCTCATCGCCTGTTTCTTTGTATGTACTTTTCGAAGTAACTTCATGCGTTCCTGAATAACTACCCCCATATCCCCTGCTAACAATTCCTGGTTTATAGCCTATTTTTTTAAGTTCGCTAGCAATATATTTAACCAATGGAGTTTTTCCAGTTCCACCAATTGTTATATTTCCAACAATAATTATTGGCGTATCAGGCTTCCAGGACTTACGTTTACCATTAATAAATTGTCTTCTTCTTCTTGATGCAACATAGGAATAGATTACAGAGAAAGGTGTAAGTAGATACAACCATAAGCTTTTGTTATACCAAGCATCAACAACCATGCTTGTGGTAATTTCTTCTTGCTCATAAGTTTGCATGTATTTAGTGGATGGTTCGGAAGATTTTAATTTTTTTCCTGAATCTTCAAATTTATTTCTATACAGAGATTTATATAATCCATCTTTTTCTAAGAGCTCATTGTGAGATCCTTCTTCAGCAACTTGCCCGTTATCAAGAACAATTATCTTGTCAGCATCTTCAATGGTTGAAAGTCTATGAGCTATTACAATAGTTGTTCTATTGGTGATTAATCTATTCAAGGCCTCTTGTATAACTAACTCAGACTCGTTATCTAATGCAGAGGTAGCCTCATCTAAAATAATTATAGGAGAATCTTTGTAGAATGCTCTAGCTATAGCAATTCTCTGTCTCTGACCACCTGAAAGCAGGACTCCATCATCACCAATTTCTGATTTAAAGCCCTCAGGCAGGTTATTTATAAATTCGTCACACCCTGACAATGCAGATGCCTCTTTAAGTTTATCCTCATCTATTAAGTCTGCTCCATAAGCAATATTATTCTCAATAGTGTCATTAAATAAAGAAGGTGATTGATTTACTATGGATATAGCAGACCTTAAGTGCTGAAGTTTATAGTCAGTTATTGCTTTGTCATCAATTGAAATTCTTCCTTGATAATTGGAGTAAAACCTAGGTATTAAGTTTGCAATTGTAGATTTACCAGAGCCTGATTTACCAACAATAGCAACTGTCTGATTATTATTTGCAGAAAAGCTAACATTATCTAAAATTTGCTTAGATCCATCATAACTAAATGAAACATTGTTAAATTCTATTTTTCCAGTAATTGAAGAGTCAGATGCACCTTCATCAATTTCATCATTAGAGTCTAATTGATCAAATATCTCAACTGCTGCCGCTAAACCTTTTTGGATAACAATATTTATGTTCGATAATTGTCTAACAGGTTTTGCTACCAAGCCAGCTGCTGTAAAGAAAGCTATAAAAGTTTCAGCATCAAGAGAAATTCCTAAACTTGATCCTAAAGCAAAATAAGCTATAAGAGCTAGAGATATAGATACCAATACCTGAATAATTGGGGTGGCCATATTACCAGTAGCCTCAAGCTTAAGGTTTTGTGTTTTGTTAGCCGTGTTAGCCTCAAAGAAGCGACTATTTTCATAGTCTTCAGCATTAAATGACTTAATTTCAACATGACCATCAACGGCCTCAGATGCAATATGAGTAACATCTCCCATAGCAGTCTGAATGGCTGCTGCTAATTTTTTCAAGCGCTTCCCAGCGACATAAACAATCAGGGCTATGATTGGTGCAGTAATTATTAATAATGAGGTTAATTTCCAATTTAAGAAGGTCATATAGGCTAATAAACCTATTAATAAAAAACCTTCTCTTACAAGAGTTTTTACAGAACTTGATGCTGCGCCAGATACTTGAGTGGTTGTAAAAGTAATCCGATTAATTAATTGACCTGACTGACTATTATCAAAATATGATTTTGGAAGCATGTGTAGTTTTTGAAATAATTCGGCACGCAAATCATGAACAATTCCAAACCCAACTCTAGACATAAAGTAATTTCCAACAAAAAACCCAAAACCCCTTCCAATGGCAATAAGAATAAGTGATAAAGCTAATATGGTATGAAGTTCATTGGTATCAGAGTTAATAAAGGCGATAATCCTTCTTAACCATTCAACTGCTGCTATATCTGCTGCTGCAAATGCTAGAAACCCAAACACACTGACCATAAATGACCATTTATATCTTAGGGTGTAGGCAAATAGTCTTCTTAAAGTATTTGGTTTCATTTTTCTATTGTTCTGATTTGAATTTCATTAAACCCATTTCTCTGTAATGAATCCATCATTGTTACAACCCATGTGTGATATGAAAAGGATTCTGCACTTAAAATTACTATTTGAGTAGTATTATCAAGGTTTAATATAGCATTTTCAATTTCGCCATATTGATTCATATTGAAGGATTTATTATTTATTAAAACACTCCCGCTCTCTAAAATTGTTATTTCATGTCCTTCTTTGACAAGATTATATGCAAAGGATTCAGTTTCTGGTAAATCTAATTCTAAGTATTGAGAGTCTCCAACTTTTGAGGTTACTACAAAAAAAATTACCAATAAAAAGACTATATCTATTAATGGAGTTATCTCTATGGTTAAAGGCTTTTTTTCAGATTTTAAAAAATTCATTAAAATTATTTGTTAATAAAATCTATAAACTCAGAAGTCTCTGATTGAAGGATTAGTAGAAGGTGGCTAATTCTCTGTTCGAAGTACTTATGCAGAACCAGCCCTGGGACAGCTATAGATAAACCAAATGCAGTTGTTATAAGGGCTTGCGAGATACCAAGCGCCAAAACATCTGAGTCTGCTCCACCTGAGGCAGTAAGTCCTGTAAAGGCTACTATCATGCCAACCACGGTTCCAAGGAGTCCCAATAATGGGCTTATGGTTGCTATAGTTCCTAGCATTGTAAGATTTCTCTCAAGAACAAATTTAACTTCTGATCCTGTTTCATTTAATTTAGATTCCAGACCTTCCCTATTAAGATCTTTATATTTATATGCGGTCATTAGTAGCAAGCCTAAAGCCGAAATATCTGAAATGTTTTGTTTTTGAGTTATATCAAGTTTTGAACGATTTAATAAATTAGTCACTTGAGATCTCAGGCCATTAGGTGAAACGAGACGCTCTTGAAGAAACCAAAATCTTTCTATACTAATAGCAAAAATTAAAACTGAGCAAATCAGAAGTGGGTACATAAAGACTCCTCCAGCTGTTATTAATTCACTCATCTAAACCTCTTTAATATTTCTATTATTGATCTTATATATTGTATTCATTTTATTCGCAAAATTAGTATCGTGGGTAGATAAAATTAAGGCTATTTTATGCTCATCTGCTATTTGAAGTATTAAATTTTGGACCAAAGCAGAGTTTTCATCATCTAAATTACCTGTTGGCTCATCAAGAAATAAAAAATGCGGATTGTTTATTATCGCTCTTGCTATTGCGACTCTTTGCTTTTCCCCGCCTGATAGCTTCCATGGTAAGTGCTTAGAACGTGAACTTAGACCTAATTGATCTAATATGTCAGTAACTTTTATAACAGACTCATGTGAATTATTTGCATATTTGAGTTGTTGTGGAATAAGAACATTTTCAAAAACATTCAAATCTTCCAGGAGATGATGAAATTGGTAAACAAAACCGAATGAGTTTAGTCTAACTTTTGATTGCTCTATAGAGCTAATAGCTTGTAAATCTATATCATCAATAAAAACATTACCCTGAGAAGGCTTATCTAATCCTGCTAAAAGTTGAAGTAAAGTACTTTTACCAGCACCTGATGCGCCAGTGATAGCAATTTTATCTCCTTTGGTTATAGATAAATTTATATTATCTAATACAGGCATATCTTCATTATCGTGCTGAAAGCTCTTATATATATTTTTACATGAAATATTATTCATATCTAAGAATCTCACTAGGATCTAATTTGGATACTTTAAATGCAGGGACTAATGTAGCAATAATACTTAAGGCAAAAGATATTCCGCAAATTGCTAGTATTTGAAAAGGCTCAATGCTGTATGGGAAGTAATTAATAAAATACTGATCAAGTAAATTTCTTTGCAGAATAGATTCAATAAAAGAAACAAGATTAGCTACATTCCATGTGCCAATTAATCCAAATATTACACCTAAGATAATTCCAACAAAGCTTATTAAAGCACCTTGAAAAATAAATATCAGAACAAGTTGTTTATTGGAAGCGCCTATAGTCTTTAGAATTCCAATTTCTCTTTCTTTAGATTTTACTGTCATAATCACAGTAGATAAGATTATGAATGAGGCCACTATAACTATTAAAAATAATAGTAGGCTAGTTATTAGTTTTTCCATTTGAACAGCTCTAAATAGAGTTCCATGAGTTCTTTTCCAGCTAGAGCCCACAAAATATTGTTTTTCACTTGATAAATTAAAAGAGAGTTCGTTAGCTATTGCTTGGGCTTCAAAAAGATTATCAACTTTTACTCTAATACTTTGAGTTGCTTCCTTTTTATTGTCTATAATTTGAGCTAATTGGTGAGATGTAACTACCAGCGATTGATCTAACTCTGCTTTAAGCTCAAATATTCCTGAAACAGTTAAGTTGATTGAGCGCGGAAATGATCCTATCAGTGTTGTTCTGATGTTTGTTGTTGTTACTGTAATTGTATCGCCCAATGAAACGCCAAGAAATGATGCAAGCCAGTTACCAATAACAATATTGTTTCCATTATTAATACTATCGAGTGATCCAGCAATTATAAAATCAGGCAATATAGACATATCTTGTTCTTTAGATGAATCTATACCAGTTAGCATGATTCCTCTTGATTTTGTTCCATATGAAGCTAGCGCTTGAAGTTGGATATAAGGAGAAGCTGTAACTACTAAGGGATCATTTTGTAACTCATCAACCAGGAACTCATAATTATTTATTGGTTTATCTGAATGAATTAAAACGTGAGGAACAACTCCCAGGATTCTGTCTTGTAATTCCTTTTCTAGTCCATTCATTACAGATGTAACTATAATTAATGCAGATACAGCAATAGCAAGAGCAGCAATTGCAATACCGGATGTCAAAGAAATTAATCCGCCTTTCTTGGATCGAAAATACTTGTAACCCAGGCGAATGGGTAAACTAACCATAATTTATTTTAGTAATGATTTTAATACTTTTTCAATGCTTCCTTTGTAGGGAGGTCTTATAGCTTCAAAGAGTTTATCAAATTTAAAACCAATATCTTTAAAAACAGCCCTTTGGTTAGAGAAATTTTTAAACCCATCAAAAGAATGATATCTGCCAATACCTGATGGCCCTACTCCTCCAAAAGGAAGATCTTTCTGTTGAATATGACCAACTACATTATTAATAGTAACGCCTCCAGAAGAGGTGTTATTTAAAATATTAGCTTGCTCATCTTTATTGGAACCGAAGTAATATAAACCAAGAGGCCTATCCTTAGAGTTAATAAGATCTAATGCTTCATTAATATTTTCGTAGGTAACTACAGGCAGTACTGGTCCAAATATCTCTTCATGCATAACATTCATATCTTCAGTTGTATTTGTAATAACTGTTGGCGGAATCTTATAAAACTCTTGCTGACTGAAATCTTCATTTGATGGGTTTATCTGATTGATATGAGCACCCTTTTCTTTTGCGTCAGTAATAAGTGAATTAATTCTGTCGAAATGTCTTTCATTAATTATGGATGTGTAGTCTTCATTATCTTTAATTGAAGGATAGAATTCCTTAACAGCATTTTCTACTTCAGAGATAAATTCATCTTTTTTATTTTTATGTACCAAGACATAATCTGGAGCTAGGCATATCTGTCCTGCATTCATAGTCTTTCCGAACATAATTCTCTTTGCAGACACCTTCATATCAGCGCTATTTCCTATAACAACTGGGGATTTACCACCCAGCTCAAGCGTTACTGGAACTAAGTTTTGAGCAGCTGATTGCATGACATGTTTTGCAACCTCTCCACTGCCTGTATAGAGCAAATGATCAAAGTGAAGTTTAGTGAATGCCGATCCAACCTCAGGGCCACCTAAAAATGTAGCAAACTCTGTTTCATCAAAAGCCTTGTCGCATAAATCTTTCATTAAAGCTGCTGAAAGAGGTGATAGTTCGCTAGGCTTATGCATAACCTGATTGCCAGCAGCAAAGATAGATGCAAGTGGACCAAAACCAAGATTTACTGGAAAGTTCCATGGAGAAATCATTCCCACAGTTCCAAGAGGCTCATAACTTACATAAGACTTGGCTCCAAGGAGCCCCATTGGAAAGTTAGAAGATCTTTTATCTACCTTAGTCCATTTTTTAATATTTTTAATAGCATTATCTATCTCAGGAACTATTGTGTAAGCATCTGTCATTAATGAAGCATTTTTAGATCTATTGCCAAAGTCAGAGTTCAAGGCTTCAACAAAGTCATATCTGTTATCCATAATTAAGGCTTTTAGTCTATTAAGTCTATCTACTCTAAGATCAATAGAAGGAGCTCCCTCTTTTATGAAGTGTTTTTTCTGAGCACTTAAGACGCCATTCATTGTTTCGTATGTATTTTCCATAATGTATCCCGCTGTTATCTATCAGCCTTATCTTTGTTATTACTTGACCTTATCATGTTTCTCATTTGTTCCCAATCATCCTCAGACAATTTTGAGAGGTTTGAAAAAGTTCCACCACCAGTTAGATATTGAGCTCCATCGATTGCTATAGTTTGTCCAGTTAAGTACTCACAACCATCAGCCATCAAGAAAGTTGCTAGATTCTGCAACTCGTTCATTTCTCCAACCCTTCCCATTGGATGATCTCCCATTACGCTTCCATCTTCTCCATTAGGATTTAGTCTCTCCCAAGCTCCTTTTGTAGGAAATGGTCCGGGTGCAATTGCATTAACTTTAATTCCGTATTGGCCCCATTCTGCTGCTAAAGATTGAGTCATTGCATTAAGGCCAGATTTTGACATTGCCGATGGAACAACATAAGGAGAACCGGTCCATACCCAGGTAGCTAGAATAGAAATAATTGATCCCTTATGATTTGATTCAATCCATCTTTTGCCAACAGCATGAGTGACATAGAATGTTCCATGAAATACGATATTAGCAATAGCATCAAAACCTTTTGGTGATAAATCCTTAGTTGGAGATATAAAGTTACCAGCTGCATTATTAACTAAGCCGTCTAAAGGCCCTGAATCAAATATACTTTGGATGTAACTATCGACATCTTTAGAGTCTCTAATATCTAGGGTTGAAAAATGTACCTTGGCTCCATATTCTTTAGTGAGTTCATTAGCTGTTTCTTCAAGAACATTTTCTCTTCTGCCGCATATAAATATTTCAGCACCATGCTTTGCAAAATGAGTTGCCATTTCTTTACCAAGACCAGTTCCTCCGCCAGTTACTAGAATTCTTTTTCCTTTCAACAAGTTATCTTTAAACATTTTTATCCTCTTTATTTATAATTTTAATAATAGCATTTGCCCATTTATCTGAATAATTAAGTGATGGAACGAAGTCAAGATTCTTACCACCAGCTTCTATAAATAGTTCTTTGTACTCATCACCTATCTCGATAATTGTTTCAAGACAGTCTGCTGTAAAAGCCGGTGAAAAAACTAATACATTTTTAGAACCAGATAAAGCAAGTTCTTTTAAAACCTCATCACTAAAGGGCTCAAGCCAGTTTTTAGTAAGTCTAGATTGATAAGAGACAATAAACTCAGTTGACTCTATACCCAATCTGTTTGCTAATAGCTTAGTAGTTTCATAGGTTGTAGCTTTATAACAGAATTTATTTTCTTCTGTGATTCCTGATTCACAATCATTATCTGAACATAAGGAATCAGGATAAATTTTATCTACATGGCTTAAAGGAAGGCCATGATAACTAAAGATAATCTTGTCGTAACTTTTGATATCAAAAGATTGCGCTTGATCTATCCAAGCATCTAGAAAAGCTTCATCATCGTAAAATTGATTAATAAATTTAACTTTAGGTACTGACCACCTTTTATTGAGTACTCTAGAAATCTCAGCAAAGACTGAGCCAGTTGTTGATGCTGCGTAATGTGGAAATAAAGGTAATATTATTAACTCATCAGGATTATTTGCTAAAAGCTTATTTAAATTTTCTTCAATTGAGGGCTTTTGATATCGCATTGCGTAAGCTACATCAAAATCAGGTAATAAATTTTCTATTTTTTCACTTAATTTCTTAGTATTGTGAAGTAACGGAGACCCTGTAGTTGGATTCCATAATTTTCTATATATCTTTGAGGATGAAAAAGACCTTAATGGACAAATTATAAAGTTAACAAGAATAAATCTAAAAATAAAAGGATAGTCCAGAACGCGTTTATCCATAAGAAATTGATTTAAAAATTTATAAACACTCCAATAAGATGGAGTATCTGGCGTGCCTAGATTTACCAATAATAATGCTTTCGTTTTAATCAATTAAATTTTCCTTAAAGATTGGATGAACTATTATAAAGAAAAGTATAAGAATACATAATCCTGCACTAAATACGTAAAGAAAATTTGGCTGAATTGCATATATTGGCATAGCTACTAAAGGCACCATCATATGACCTATCGGCATAACTGATCCAAGATAACCAGCTGCAGAGCCTTGATTTTCAGATAATTGACTAAGAGATAAGCTTGATGCTGTCGCAGGTCTCATCATCCCAATACCAAAACCATTAAATATCAATGTTAAATAATAAGTTGCGATAGTGTCAGCATAGCTCATAGCATAATAAGATATAGCCATTAATAAAGAACCGCATATTAGTAATTTATAATTATTTAAAGCTATTAAATCTGTAAATAAATATTGACTAACAATTGCTGAAATTGATATGAGAGCAAAGGAGATACTAATTAAAATGGGTATGTCATCAAGTGAAGAAAAGGTATCAGTTACAAAGAAACCCATAGATTGAAGTAATGAGGCTTGGCATAAACTTGTCAATGATGCTAAAAATAAGAATGGCCAAACGTTATTAGATGAATAGGATATCTTTGATACTTCTGGGTCTCTTGGTTTGATTTCATGTTGTTCTAAGTTGAAATATATTCCAATTGAACCTACTAATGCTAAAGCACTAAATAAATAAAATGGAGTCTCTTTAGTAATTAAAAATAACATGCCGCCAATTAATGGGCCCATAACAGTTCCAACTAAAAAGCTTGATTCCATTCTTGCAAATTCTAAAGTCCTTTCCTCTCTTGAGCTTGTATCAGCTACATATGCAAAAGATGCCGGCCTTGTTGCCGATCCAATAATCCCGTTTATAAGACGACCCAGTACAAGTAAAGGAAAAAGATAGATAACATCCAAGACATTCCTTTCGACTAAAAATAAAGGTGTTATAAGGGCGATCATTGATATCGCATAGCCTACAAGACCAAGAATAGCTATATTCCTTCTTCCATAGGTGTCGCTTGCCCTGCCCCAGCCTGCACTTGTTAAAGCCCAAGCTACAGCCGAAATTGCAAAGATTGTAGAAGTCTGAACTTCAGAAAGACCTAAATCTCTAGCTAATGGAGGCACTAATACAAATACAAATGATTGACCTAAGCCAACAGTAAAGAGTCCAAATTTAAGCCAAAAACCACCACTACTCATAAACTAAACTCCAAACAAATACTTTAGTAGAGGTAATTACAAAATATTCATAATATTCAATAAAGGTATGGCTCCACTCATGATCATAAGGTTTAGTAGGTTTATTGAAACTTGAATTAAGCATATAAATTTGAGATGAACTTTTACTTAGATCATTGGCTCTATGCAATAAGATTGAGACTTTACTATTATCCATAGGAGGTTGAAGCCAATGATCTTTAGCCAGAATGCCGTTCAAGGATGAGTAAAAAAATTCTGAGTCTATCAAATCAAAATGTTTATGATTGGCATTATTTATATTATAGGGGCCATGAAATCCATTCAATGAAAAAGAGTTATGATTTAAATGAATGAAGTTATATTCATTATGTGAGGTAATAATTGAAAATAAATTACTCCAATCTAAATTAGATTTATCGATAATATCCCATTGAAGAGACACAAAAGTTGCATGATTGCTTAATCTAACTTTTATACTTTGAATATTATCAAGATGAGATCTTGCTGCTTTGAGCGGTATTATTTTAGCCAAGCTTTGAAATACCAACGAGCTCCCTGACTTCACCAAGCATATCTGAAGCGAAAGGTTTAACCTTTGCAGCACCAGCATCAAGCAAATCGTTAACAAGATTCTTATCTTGCTCTAATTTATTAAATGTCTCTCTTATTGGGCTTAATTCTTCATTAATCTTAGTAAATAATTTATTTTTAGCATCGCCCCATGATATTCCATCAAGGTATTCACTTTTAAACTGAGATTGCTCTTCAGTAGTTGAAAAATGAGAATATAGATTGAAAACATTACATCCATTTGGATCTTTAGGAACGCCCGGCTCTAATGAATTTGTCACAATTTTTGCAATTGATTTCTTTAAGGTTTTTTCATCTGACAAAAGAGGGATAATATTATTGTATGACTTACTCATTTTTCTTCCATCTATTCCAGGTACAACTTTCCCATCATCCTGAATTATCGCTTCAGGTATATTAAAAATCTTTTTATAAAGATGATTGAATCGATTAGCGATATCTCTTGTCATTTCAAGATGCTGTAATTGATCAGGCCCAACCGGGACATGGGTTGAATTAAAAATTAAGATATCTGTAGCCATTAAAATTGGATATGAAAATAAACCCATATTTATTCCTTTATCCTCATCAGTTTTATTTTCCGCAGTGGCTGCTTTATATGCGTGGGCCCTATTCATTAAGCCTTTAGCTGTAATACAAGTTAAGATCCAGCTCAGTTCTGTAATTTCCTTAATATCAGACTGTCTATAGAAAAATGATGTATTGGTATCTAAGCCAGATGAAAGCCATGCCAAAGCAATATCATTAACGGATGCTCTGATGCTTTGAGAATCAGTTGTTTTAATAAGAGCATGATAATCTGCTAAAAAGAAAAAAGATTCAGAGCTTTCTTGAGCTAAATTAATGCTTGGCTTTATTGCTCCTATATAATTTCCTATATGAGGAGTACCAGTTGTCGTAATTCCTGTTAGAATTCGTTTTTTCATTTTTTAATTATAAACTTCATAAGGGTTAATGTGGAAGCTAGTAAAGATTTATTTCAAGATTTAGATCAAGCTGAAAAGCTTTTTGCAGATGGTGCTATTAAAAAAGCTCAGAAAATCGTGCGAGAGGTTAATAATCAGATGAAGAAATATGGAAAAGTACCTAACAGGTTGCGCCATAAGTTTAATGCTGCTCTTGCTCAATCACGATATTATGATGATGTTTCTTCTTTTGCTGCTAACCCAAAGAGAAATGAACTTATAGATGCTATCAAGAAGGTTGTCGAGAACCCTTCAGACACTCCAAAGAAGCAAGCTAATATAATTCATGACCTACAAGCTAAATGGCAGCTCTTAGACCTCTCAAGCAGACCTGCAGGAAGAGAACAGTGGCAATCTTTTAATGAACTCACGAATAAAGCTTGGGAACCATGTAAAGAGTTTTTTGATGAGCTTAAAGAAAAGAAAATTCAAAATGCTGTTCAAAGAAGAAATTTAGTTACACAAATGAACCAATTTGTGGAAGATAATTCAGGTAAATGGTCTGATGCTAGAAGTTTAATTAATTTCATTAATACTATTTTTAATCAATGGAAGGAATTTGCCCCTGTCTTAGATAAGGATTTGAAAAAGCTTAGAGACGACTACTATGAAGCTAAGAAACCTATTTCTAAAGAAATAGAGCGTCAAGAAAATATTGTTATAAAAGCTAAAGAATCTTTAATCACCAAAGTTGATCTCATACATGATGACGATAATGATTCCTGTATAAAGAAATTTAATGATCTTAAACAGCAATGGAAATTAGCTGGCTCTGCTGGAAGAAAAAATGATAACAAGTTATGGGATAAATTTAATAAATCTGCTGATAGGTTCTTTAATGCAAAAAAAGAAGATATTGAAAAAGATTTAGAAATTTTAAAACTGCTAACTCAAGATCTACAAAGTAAATCTAAAAGCCCTTCTGAACTAAGATCTGGAGCTGAGATTCTTGTTAATCTTCAAAAATCTAAAGAAGTGCATGCATTTATGAAGAGTGTTGATGCGTATCAAAAAGATATTAGTGATCAATTAAATAATGCCAAAGTAGGGTCTTATAAAGATTTATTTGAAATATTGTTAGGTAAAAAAAGCTCAGATGGGCTAACCCTTCCTAAATCAATACTAAGTGCTATTAAAGATTCAGAGAATAAATTAGATAAAGATAAGCTTCTCTATTCATGTATTAAGCTCGAACTAATGGCTAATATCGAAGGCTTGAAAAAAGATTTAAAAATGAGGCAGGCTATTCAGTTTGAAATGCTGGCTGATAAATTTAACAAAGGTTCTAATAATAACAAACTAGCCATCGAGAAATTGCTAGTAGACTTTTATTCTAGTTTACCTGCAAAAGATGCTGGAGCTGATGAGAAGAAGCTTTGGTCTAGAATAAGTAAGGCCTTAGATAATCTTTCTAAGGACCTGCCTTAATATCCAGAGAATTCATCCACTTTTCAGATCTAAAGGTTTTTATATATAAAAAGGCTTTAACTGAATAGTCTGCGATTAAAGTTGCAAATATCCATTCAACTCCCATATTTAAATATAAGACAATCATAGCTAGTAAGACACGTATTAGCAGCAAACAAGTTAATGTTATAAGTAAAGGTGATTTAGTATCACCTGCGCCCCTAAGAGCCCCTCCTAAAGAAAATTCTATTGCCATTAGCGGTTGAAGTGAACCCATAATCCATATAAAAATTACAGTTAATCTTATAACCTCAGCATCATTAATTAAAAAACCAACGATTTGTTCAGCAAATAGGACAATAAATGCGCCAAAGATTGTCATAAATGCTATGGATAGCCTCATTCCACTCCAAGCTGACCTCTTGGCTTGAAAATTATCCTCAGCCCCCATATGCTGACCTACCAGACTTGCTCCAGCCATTGAGAAGCCAAATCCAATAACAAAAGAAAAAGCTAATATTTGTATCCCTATTCCATATGCAGCGTAGGCTGTCGTTCCGTATTGAGCTACGATTATAAGAAAAGCATTAATACCTAACTGAAAAACTGCTTGTTCTAATGCAGCCGGTAAACCAACTTCAAATATATTTTTTATTCTTGAGATATCAATTACAAACAAAGGTGAGTACTTGGTTTTTACAAGATTAGATCTCCAAGCTAGTAAAGATAGCAGAGCTCCACAAAAGAAGGATATGCCATTTCCTATGGCTGCACCATATACACCATAATTATTAAAACCAAGGTATCCATGTGTTAGAACAATCATAGAACTAACACCAATAATATTCATAATGACTGAAATTATTAATGGAGTCTTGACGTCACCTATAGACCTGAAGCCGGTTGTAATTGATAAGCCTATTGCTAAAAGAGGTAGAAATGGGCATAAGTATTTTAAATATATAACTGACATTGATAAGGCATCACCTTTTAGACCAAGAAAAGCAACGAAGGGTTCTGCATACAACCAAAGCAATATTGAAAAAACTATACTAAAAGCTAGTGTTAATTGAATAGTTTGAGATAAATACTGGCTACTTTCTTTGGGCTCTTTTGCTCCCCAGTGTCTTGCCATGAGCGCTGTTGTTCCAGACAAAAGACCCATAAGAATTGCTTGAAGAATGAAACTAATTCTCTGACCTGTAATAGTTGCAGCAACAGCATCTTGACCGAGGCCACCAACAACTTTAATAGCAATGATTGAGGATGATGCAAATAAAAGATTAGTGATTATTGTTGGCCAAGCTAAACTCCAAACACCAGACGACCCTTTTGGAATATCAGATTCTTCGTATACAGTTTCCATTAACTTTTTTGACTAAAAGATCTTAAGAATAAAACACCATAAATAAGGGTTAAAGAAAATCCAATCCAGGGACCTTTTGGTCCATTGATAATTTTTTGTCTAAAGATGATGCTCTCAACTAAGTGAGCAAATAGTAATCCATAAAATATTAGATTAATAGTCCAAAAGAGATAGATATTGTTAAAAGGCGTTGTGAAATTTATGAAACCTAGGAACCAGGGAATTAAGATTAGATTATCTGTAATTTTCATGAAGTGATTCTATTTGAATTATGGGTAGATAGATATAATTATTTATTTTAAGAAGATGTATTTAGAGCTGCAATAATTTCAGCATGTCTAGCTCGAGTAATTTTGTATTTATAAACAAGGAATGTTGGTATTAATATCAAAATGGCAACAACGGGGCCTTGGATAACAATTAAAGAATATATCTCTTCACTTGAACTTACTGAGCCTTTAAAACCTATAAATGATAAAACTAGTCCTGCTGTAAAACTCCCTAAGCCAGTATTAACTTTTTGCATAAAAGATACAGCTGCATAAAGAATGCCCTCTTGCCTTCTGCCGCTATCAAGCTCAACTTCATCACTAATGTCACCAAGCATAGAATCTCTGGTCATAATACCGATGATATTAAATGTCATACCGAAAACAAGAAACGATGATAGAAATGGAAGTAACATCCATGAACCTTTTTCAGGAGTCATACCTAGGTTGAAGAATAGAAAAGGCATAACCGTCATAAATGAAACAACACATAGAGAGCATATAACAATATATTTCTTATCGAATTTTTTAATGAGTATTGGCGTTAATAAGAAACCAAAATATGAGCAAATTGCATAAACCGGCAAAAAGGCTGTAATTTGAACAGTAGTAAATTCCCAAAAAAATGTATTCACATAAAGTGTCAAAGCATTACCAAGACCCCATGCAATTGCTAAAGTTAAGTTTATAAAAAAGAGTCTTATAAAAGATCTATTTGATAAAGCTATTTTTAATTCTTTAAGAATGTCGATTAGCTTTAAAGAACCTTCCCACTTTGAAAGTGATTTTCCTGTTTTAAGTGTTGTAAAAGATGAAAATAAAATAGCTACGACCATTATTGCAGCACCTGCAAATGCAAATGGAAGATAGGCTTCTGGATTTAACATGCCTCGTGGATATTCAGGCGTTGCTCTCAAGAAGATAAAATAACCCAAAAATGCGTTAGTTAGTCCAGCAAGCCAACCAAATAGCTCTCTCCAGGACATTATTAATGCTCGCTCTTCGTAATCCTTTGAAAGTTCGGCTCCTAAGCCTCTATGAGGTATATCAAATAAAGTCATACCTACTCGAGTTAGAATTGCAAAACTAACCATCCATAGAAATAATCCACTTTGCGAAACATCCCAACTAGGATTTGGTATAAATAAGCATACGTAGCCTATTGCCAGAGGTATGAATGAAACAAACATATAAGGATGTCTTCTTCCCCATCTTGAATTGGTTCTATCTGTTATTGTTCCCATTAAAGGATCAGTAACTGCATCAACACACAAGGCAACTAAAATAGCTAAACCAGCTAAAGCTGGTTCCAACCCTGCAATATTAGTATAAAAAAATAGTAAAAAGAAAGTGAACATGTCAGTCTTAACACCATTTGCTGCTGCCCCAGTTGCATAATTTCTTTTAAGACTTGTTGATATCATTTTTTATTTTAGGAATTAGAATTTAAGTGTTGAAGAAGTCTTTTCTTAAACTGTTCGAGTATAGGTTGCTCTATAAGATGCCGCATATCATCAATTATTATTAATTCACTTTCAGGTATTAATTTATGCATCTTGTAGGCATTTTTAACCTTAAGTAATGGATCATCTGCTCCGTGAATAATCAAAGTAGGAATGTTTATAGCTTTAATCTTATTGAATCTATTTTTTGACGAAAGAATAGCAAGTAGCTGTCTTGAAAATCCAGTATCGTCTTTTGAGCGCTTCATATTCTCTATAGCCTGTTCTTTAAATTCAGGAGTATCAAATTCATACCCATCCATTCCAATTACACTTATAAGTTTTACTGCACGCTGGTATCTCTCTTCGTAAGAAGTATTGCTAGTTATGGATCTATCTAAAAGTAGATTTCTAACTTCTCTTGTTGGGCTATTCAGAGGGCTGGGAGTTGCAGCAGTGGATGCGATGAGTGTAAATGACTTAACTCTATCGGGATGATTTGATGCCATGATTTGTGCAATCATTCCGCCCATAGACATACCTAATAAGTGAGCTGATTCTATCTGCAGCTCATCTAGCACAGATATGCCATCAAGACCCATATCTTCAATTGAATATTCAGACTTAAGCGGGAGTCTAAAGAGGTATTTTATGTAATCAGTAGTATAGTTAGGCGATCCAGTAAACATTGTAGAAAGACCTATATCTCTATTATCGTAAACAATAGGTCTAAAATTATTGTCTCTTAAAAGATCTATCAGGTTATCAGGCCATTGAGTTAATTGACCCCCTAAACCCTGAACAAGGATTATAGGCTCAGCACCCATAGGACCATAATCTCTATAGAATATCTTAACTCCATTATTGTCTGAGTAACCCTCATTATATGCATTCATAGGATAGTTAATTCCAAGTAATAAAATTAAAAGAGAGTATTTAAACATTAGATGAATGCTTGAATACGATCTTTAACATTCTTTCGTAAGGACCCCCAGAATAATGAAATATCAAAACTATGTAAATCACCTGAGGTTACTAATTTTCTTATTTTATCAACGAGCTCACCTTTTGTTTCAAGCAAGCCATTACTAGGGTTAATCTTGCAATTAAAATCTTGTTGGTTTGATGGAATGATCGACTTAATAGAACCAGAGTATTCTTTAGCTAAACGATCAGCAAAATTATAATTTTTAGCTTTAGTTGTTACCGCTAAATTTTTATCTAATGTATTTACCCAAACATCATCTAATGTCCATGAAAGTGGATTTGTAGAAATTATTTTTTGGCCCATATCTTGCTTTGTCCAACCATCAGGAAGCCAGAAAATTGTTTTTTCTCTAGCTCTAATATAATCTTCCATTACAGTTGCCCAGGTAATAATTGTTCCAGTATCGGTAGGTGATATAGATGGTTCTAAATTTGGAAATAAAGTTTTGAAATGATTTTCAGGAATCATATATCCAATTAGATATGCGCATATCATCTGACCTTTTAAGGAAGTATTTTGAATTTTATTATGAATAAGTCTTTGTCCATGAAGAGATCCTTGGCTATGAGCTGCAATGATAAAAGGCTTTCCGTTATTAAAGTTCTCTAAATAATATTCAAAAGCATCCTCAATATCCCTATAAGCTAAATCATGAGCATTAAATCCATCCTCGCCTTTATCAAAGTAAGAGTAGTAAGTAGCCTGCCGATAATGAGGTACATATATATTGCAAGACTCGTTAAAAGCACTGGCTTGATTTATGAGCATTAATTCTGTTCTGTCATAAGAAGCAATATTCTTATCTACTCTGCAATTCCAGTGTCTGCCAAAAAAACCTGTTGGGTGAATATAAAAAACATCTATTTCTGAAGAGTCTGTAATAGATGAATAATTATCAGCAGGAACTTGATGCTGAAGACCTTTAATGTGGGGTAAAGCCGCCCAATTATAAATTATTGAATAGTCTGGTTGCTCCGGATGTTCAGATTGGGCAAAAGTAGTTTTTGGTTTTATTGGTACAAGAAGTTTATATAATTCCTCTTTTTCCATGATTTACTATTAAGAATTATATATAGATTTTTTAGGAGCTCTAAAGACCTCTTCAACCATAGGAATAAAGAAATCTAAATTATAAGATTCATAATCAGGATCGAAGCTATTTTGATCGTACTTTGCACAAAATTCTGCACACTTGTCAAAGTGCTTATTATTCTTGTATTTATCTCGCATATTCTTATCCAAACCAAGAAAATGAAAGAAATAATAACCCTGAAAGATGCCGTGATGTTTTACAATCCAATGATTTTCTTCAGAAACATAAGGCTCTAATATAGTTGCTGCAATATCAGCATGATTAGATGGCCCCAAAGTGTCACCTATGTCATGAAGTAATGCGCAGACAACATACTCTGTATCTCTGCCATCCTTATGTGCTCTTGTTGCAGTTTGCAAGCAGTGAGTAAGTCTATCTACAGCAAAACCACCTGTGTCACCTTTTAAAAGCTTCATATGCTCTAAAAGTCTGCCAGAAAGACTAAGTGTATGCTCCATACCCCAACCACCAATGATTTTATAATCATCTTCTGTACCATCAATCATTTTGGTAAATTTTGCTTGCTCATTATTCATATCAAAAATTATATATTAAATATATATAGCATGTGAATTATCTGAGGGTTATCAGTTTGTTCGTTGCAGTTGCGGCTGCCACAAGATTTCCATCCTGATATAGCTCAGCAGATGTGAATGCAATTGATTTTCCCATTTTTAAAATCTTTGCATTAACTTCTAGTCTTTTTGGTCTACAGGGTAATAAGTACTTCACATTGATATCCAAAGACAATGGGTTCACTTTAAACTCATGCAGATTTAGTATGTATTGAGCCATTGCTGAATCCAGCATTCCAGCAACAAAACCACCTTGAACTATTGTTCCATTTGTATGTGTTAATGCAATTGATGGATTAAAAATGCATGAATATATTTTATTATTCTCATCAAATGAGCAATCCTCAAAACCTAAAATTTCTAGGAACTCAGGCTTGTGCTCAATAAACATTTTCATTGTTTCTTTAAGATTCTTCATATTTTAATAACCTCATTATCGCTATGCTAGTTTTGTTTGTAATACTTTTACTTGGAGCAAATACAATTTGCTGACCTATTGAATGAAGCACAATTTGCATGATTTGATCTACAAGAAAATTATCAAATTTAATTTTAAAAACACCCTCTTTTATACCTCGCTTAATATCAGCTGACACACGTCTTTTATTTAGACTCCAAACATCTTTTCCGTAATGCCCTCTTTGACTCTGTATTAAGACAGCTGCCCAATTAGGTCTTACTGAAAGGTAGTTTATATATTCTAAATATCCAGTTTTAAAAATATTAGCTGCGCCTTTAACTTTAGATTTCTTAGAGTCTAAATATTTAGTTAAGTGTCTTGAAATGTATAAAGATGCTTGAGAATAGATATCTTCTTTATCAACAAAATAGTTATAAAAAGTTCCATTAGCCACCTCTGATTGTTGACATATTGCTTTTACTGAAGCGTTATGAAAACCTTTATCAGCCAATAAATCAATTGATGCGTCTATGAGGCTAAAGTAGGTTTTTTCTCTTTTTGACATATCCAAAATATTGGTAGAAAAAAAATTAGTAGTAGAAACTATCATTTGTTTATTTTACTTATCTATATGAGATATGTCTCAAAATTATGATGGTGTATTTATTGGTATTAATTACATTAGTGCTTATAGATAATATAAAATCTTTTTATGAACAAACAGAAAATTCTTTTAGTAGGCTCTTCGGGCTTTGCAGGTAATCATATAATGCAGGAGCTGGCAAAAAAAGATGTCGAATTAACAACACTATCAAGGAAAATTCCCAACAATCTTCCTAGTAACGCGACTAATCTTATATTTGATTTTGATAAACTCAGTGCTGATACTCAGCTACCCTCCTCAGATCATCTCGTTATATGCCTTGGAACCCCTTTAAAGCTTTGGGATTTAATTTATCTCAAAAAGAAAGATATTTCTTCGTTTATAAAGATTGATAAGCAGCATGTTATCAATCTTGCCAAAGCAGCAAAAAAATCAGGTATTCAAAAAATATCGATTGTTTCAGCAGTAGGAGCAAATTCTAAATCATTCAATACCTATCTTAAAACTAAGGGTGAGGTTGAGGATCAAATCATTAGTATGAATTTTGAATCTACAAATATCTTTAGACCTGCTCACATGTGCGGACGTATTGATTGGGAGAAAAATAAAAATTCATACAGATTTGATGTTTTTCTTGGTGAATATGTCAGCTTATTAACTAAACCTTTTATGATTGGAGGATTAATCGACTATAAAGGAGTTGACGTTAAGATTTTATCTCAATCTGTAGTAAAAAATTTAAGTAACAATAGTACTGGAATTCAGTACTTTACGTATAAAAATTTTAATTAGAATTTATTTTAGAAAATTGCATCACTAATTTTTTTAACAATGTCTGCTTGAGCAACATTTTTAGTATTTTCGTAAAAAGGATGGCCAAGAGTTGCTAAATCTTCCGCTTTCTCTAATGCTCTCTTCATCAAATCTTCAGCATTTACCAGTTCATCAATATAACCAGCTTCAACAGCCTGATTCATATTTAAAGGATCACCATGAAGCACAGCTCTGTAGAAATATTTTTTGTTTACTCGGGCTTTCACAATTTCCATTATTTGAATTGGTATATCCATATTATTTCTAACTTCATTCGCTTGGCATATGTAATTACCATCAATAGCAATCCTGTAATCAGCACAACAGGTTACAAATATACCTAAAGCAACAGAATGCCCGGTAACTGCAGCAACAACAGGTCTTGGAAATGCGTAAAGGTCTAAAAGAGTTTTATACCCTAACCTAACCATTTTTATAATGGCATCAACATCGCCAGATCCAAGTGTTTTTAAATCAAATCCACCTGAAAATATACCATCTCTTCCAGCTAAGATAAGTGAGCCAGAATCTTTTGGAACATCTTTTAGGCATTCGTTAAGAGAAAACAGCATATCGTATGAAAATACATTTGCCTTGCCGTCATCAAGAGTGATGATGGATACATCGTTATGTCTAGTAAGAGTTGCTAGTGATTTATTCATAATATAAATGCTATTTAAAGATAATTAATATAATACATTTCGATCATGTATTAATATAGAGCTAGACATGTATTAAATATATTTATTATGAACAATTATGACCTTTGAAGAACTAAGAGTAATAGTTATAGTTTACGTAGCAGCGCTGTTACCAATCTATCTTATTATTTTAAAAAGATCATCTCTTCCTCATTGGGTACCAGCTATATATATTGGTGCATTCTTAGCTTGCGCTATAGGGTGGGAGCTTTGGTTTACCTATGGCTGGGTAGATGGAGATTCAGTTGATATAAGACGTTCAGCGACATTAAATCAATGGCTACCTATCAATATTAATTGGGTTATGAATTCTCTTGCTGATGCCGGATCTATAACGCTTGGTGGATTATGGTTAATGTGGCGCTATGCAAAAAGAGATAATAATATATTTAAATATTGGAATTGGGGTGCCTTTGGTATCTTTATGGCCTGGTGTATTGGGCAAAATATCTTTGTTGAGATGTTCTTATACCACGACCAACTTTCAGTTGGTAAAGACCTTTCATGGGCGCCGTTGTCGCCTGCTGGACCATATATAAATCCTTTATTATTTGAATTTAATGGTCGAAGTGTAATGCTGCAAAGCCAAGTGCCTTGGCTAATACTCCCTTTCTTTATCTATAAAGCAGTTATCGTTATGAATAAAGAAAGAGTAAATTAAAATTTTATAGAATTACTTTTTCTTTTCTTTCTTTTCTTTTCTTTTTTCTTTTAAAGTTTTACCTTTCTTCTTTTCATTTTTTTGTTTATCTAATCCTTTAGCCATATTATTTCCTGTTGTTTAATTAAAGTATAAATAAAAAAGGGGCCATATGAAATGGCCCCAGAACATTAAGTTATTTAAAAAGTATGATGGCCGGAATTGAGAGAGGTAATCTCAACCGTCATAATTAAATACTTAATAATGCGACTTAGTTTTAAAGCTAAGTTCCCCTGAAGTTGTATCTTGTCCGTGATAACCCTGCCCAGCTGGCATATAGAAAGTTATTCCAGGATATTCTTTAAACTCATGTGCATGTTGACTATCTCCAGCATCAGCAGTTCTTAAATAGACTTTGTGTGTAAATCCTGAGGCACCTTTGTATGGGCCTACAGAAACAGTACCATTTACCTCTAATGCACCAGAAGTTTCATTAATATCTAGTTTTGATTGATCAAATATTGTCACTATCTCTATTCTTCCGTTAGTGTACATACCTGAATGCACTCCACAATGAGGATATAGAACTGTTGGCGTATCTGCCGTTACTGTAAGACTATTAATTGACTGGCTCCATCCTTGATTTGAACCAATATTATTATTACCAGCGGTATCATTTTGAGTAGTAGATATTTCAAATGGATGTGCAGTAAAAACACTATTTGCGGTTGGCTCAAAGACTATAGTATCTCCAACTTTTGCATATATTACTAACGCAGTTGAATCTGCATTAACTCCATCAACTGTATAGTACGCAGAGCCGCTATTTCCAACTGTATAGGATGTTGTTCTAAAGCCTTCAACATCTGTAAGATTTGTTCTTGAACTTTTATCTGAGATCCATTGCAAGGTATTAAAAATTATTTGATCAATTTCAGTGCTATCAACTGTATCATCCAAAATTCCTTTTAGAAGAGGAGTCACATGATCTCTTGCTGTCATAGAGAAATATGCCTGCTCATTATTTGAATCAACATAAACCTTTTGTAAAAAAGATGAAAAACTTCCTGATAGGCTCTCTAGTTGTGCATTTGTAACTGTGTAATTAGGTAAATCAAGATTAAGTAGCACGTCTCTTACTAGAGTTGTATCACCAAGGGAGGTTTCGGTTGAAGCATCTCGATTAAAAATAGCATCGTTAATTGTGGAAACAGCTGTTAAATTATCCGAAACACCTGACTGACTTTGCAGAGCACTTAGGGCCTCATACATCATCAGCAGCTGGGTATTTACTAAGGCTGCTTTATTTGATGCAGCATCGTTAACGCTAAGATAAGGATCATCAAAACGAATCATGAAGTTTGAGTTAACACCAAGCTTTTCCTTAAGGGATTCATAAGAGAATCTATTATCACCATAAAGCATTGTACTTAATGGTGAAATAACAAGATTTTGATCAGTGGTAGGGTCAATTAAGCCCATAGTAAATGAATCCGCATCATCAGTGACAGGATTAAAACCATCCTGAGCTAATAATTTAATAGTCGCAGTAATATTGTCATCTATTTCTAACGAAAATGAACCATCTGCGTTAGTTGTAGTTGAATAAGTAGCATCTACACAAGTATCAATTCCGTCTGCATTAGTGACCGCCATGCAAACAGTTGCAGATTGAATGTAGCCATCTCTAATTAAAACTCCGTCAAAATTAGTTGTTGTAACATCATCGGATGTATCGTTTGTTACCGTTACAGTGAAGTTTTCACTATCTGTTAGGGAGCCATCTGAGACTGTAACCGTAATTTGATAATTATTATCAGTATTAGCATCTGAAGGTAATTCAAAATCTGGGGAACTTATGAATGTTACAACTCCGGAGGAATTAATACTCATAAGAGCTGAATCATCTCCTGAACTTATAGAGTAGGTTAATGTATCACCATCAGCATCTGATGCTGAAACTGTAAAGGCTGAAGTTTGATTTTCTAATACTGAATAAGTGGTAGTAGAGGAATCTATCACGGGAGCGTTGTTGGGGTTATAACCGTCACCTCCGCCACCTGAACTAGATCCGCCTCCACCACCGCCACCACCACATGCTGTTAATACTATTAGGGGGAGTAATTTTTTTATAATTCTTTTATTCATAACGCAATCCTGAACCAAAAGGCTCTATGAACTGGGCGTCAATGAAATAAACAATATAACAAAGCAAGGCAGTATTTGTAGTGACAAATTAATTTAGAGAAATAATAATGTCAACTAATTTAAATTAGTTGTATTAGAAGGTTTATTTAAGCTAATTTATTGTAGTTTTACTACAAAATTTAGTATAAATACAATTAAAAGGATTTAAATAGTGTTTTAATTTTAGTAAGCATCGAAGGGTTTCCTTTAAAACTTTTTATGGATTCATTGGGGCTATTCCAGCCATGGGCTGAGTCAATAAAAAAATTAGAATCTATTTTAAGCCAGCTAGAGTCATCTAAGGTTCCAGCTTTGATATATTGGATATGTGATATCTCTTTAGCATAACTTAGAACCCCAGACCCGCAGTTCTCACAAAACCCCCTTCTTATATGAGATCCTGATGAGCCTTTTACCTCGAAGAACTTTAGATCTCCTTCCATTAATATATGTTTTTTTGCTATAAATAAAATTGTTGCTTTACCAGAACCTGTAGACCTCTGGCAATCTTTGCAATGACAATTATGAGCTGATATAAGTTTATCTCTATCAAAAGAATAAGATATGTCTCCACACTGACATCTGCCTGACTGTTTCAATTGGGCGGCATCTTTTTTTATTATCTTATCTTGCTCAGATTCAATAAACTCTTCATACTCTTTATTCATGATAGTTTTTATTAGATAAGTTCAAGCATTTTGATATCTGGAGCTTCTGTCATAAAGGCTCCCATTTCAGCCCCTAAGGCTCTAAAGTAATCTGTTTTACCGTGTATTTTTTGAGCCTCTTGATCTTTATACTTTTCTAAAAAGATATAAGTTGTTTCATTATCTTTATAAAGATCATAGTAAAGAACTCCCTCCTCATTAGCGTTTACTTTTTCAACTAGTTTGGTTGCTACGGCCTCAAAGTCTTTACCTGAACCTTCTTTAATTTTTAATGTTGCTATAACTCCAATCATACAATTACTCCTTAAAATTTTTATTTATTTTGGCATAGTCTTAAAAGAAAAGGAAAAAACCCTTAAAATGTTTTAATATAAATCATAGTATTATTTATACTTTATATAAGGAGATGGTATGACTGCAACAAAATGGGAATATAAAATAGCTGACTTAAGTAATTCAACCTCAATGGGCTATAGCAATCCAGAAACAGAAGATTTTAAAGAAGAGCATAAGGATAGTGACTGGAAATTGTTAATGATGAATATTGAAATTAATAAACTAGGCCAGGAAGGTTGGGAGATGGTCTCAAACAATGGTTCTGATCAAATCTATTTTAAACGTCCAGTACTTTCTTAAATAGTTTAGTTATTTTGACAGATTTTCTCTGCTTCGGCTTTTAGTTGATCTTTAGCATCTTTGCTGAAATTATTAATATCATAATTTCTATCCATTAAATCTAGAATTTTATAGATATAAACATTACCTAGCTCTCTATCCTTTTTAAAAGCAACATCTAATCTATTTAAGGTCATTAGATTTATGGTTGATTTACCCTCTGACGGATATAGCGTTAATAAGAAATCTCTTACATCTAGATCATCTTGTGAGTCACTAAATCTAATAAGCGTTACTTTTTTGAAGGCTTGAGCTCTAGTTAAGCTAGTAATAGTTAAGTTAATACATTCTTTAACTGCTTTAGGCTCTGTGGAGCAGTCCAAAAGAACTGTAGCCATTTGTGTATCAACTTTGGTGCACTCTATTTCAGCTTGCTCTAGAGAGCATCCTGCAATAATTATAAGCATTGCATAGCAAACTTTAGATGCCTTCATTAACCAATACCCTTAATTAAGCTAAGATTTTCTAACAAGAACTATTAGATTTATAAATGCATTCATTCTTAATCCCTAAAATTATCAAACTGAAGAGGTAGATCATATTTTTGATCTTTAATAATTTGAATAATTTGCTGAAGTTCGTCTCTTTTCTTTCCACTAATACGAATACTTTCGCCTTGAATAGAAGCTTGAACTTTAACTTTTGATTGCTTTACTAGAGTAGTTATTTTTTTTCCCAATTCCCTATCTATGCCTTCTTGAAGAGTAATCTCTTGTCTAGCAGAACCATTAGCCACGTCTACTGCTCCTGGTTTAAGGGTTCTTAAATCTATTCCACGCTTAGAAAGAGATTCATGTAAAACTGGTTCCATTTGTTTAATTTGGAAATCCTCTTTAGTTGAAAGAAGGATTTGTTTATCACTGAGAGTAAATTCTGCACCTGTACCTTTAAAATCAAACCTCGATTTTAAAATCCTATTCGCCTGGTCTACAGCATTAGTTAGTTCATGTGTATTGAGTTCTGATTTGATATCAAAAGATGCCATAGTATTTAATGATTAAGTTTTATTTATTTTGGCATAATCAGGGCAAATGCACCATACAGATTTAAGTAATCTATTCGCACCAAGATCATATTTAAGATAGAAATCTACTTTATTTGGCTTCTTCGTATATCAGGATTGAAATTTGGAAATGAGCTCACGTATTGAGTAATTCGTTGTAGATGGGTATCAAATGCCGAGTTATTATCATTGTCACGCTCAGGTAATAATTTAATGCTTACAAGTTGTACAACAATTTCTTTAACAGTCATATCCCCCCAGTAGTAGACCTCAGCCATTGTTCTTACAGCACGATCTTCAAATGATTGAGCATCAACCTTTTTTCTGTAGACATCTAATAATTCAACTTGGGCAAAAATACTATCTAATATCTCTGAGTCCCCTGCTTTCTCTTTTTGAAACTGAAATATAAGTCTTAATGCTTGATACTGAGGCTCATTAGAATTAATCATTAGCCACATAAAATACGAAGCTTTTTCTTTTTCTGAATTAAATTGAATATCTTTAACTTCGGTATGAAATGCAACACAAAATTCTTTAAGCTTTTCAATATACTGATCAACAGATTCGCCTGTTTGTATATGGGGAACTAGGGAAAGCTTTAAAACTTGTGGCTTGGTTTGTTTTGTCATTTATCAGACTCCGAAGTTATTTAAATACCTATAAACATAAATAACAAAAGCTAAGACAACAGTGTAGCTAATAAGTTGACCATACTTCTTATAAAACTCCATGATAATTTAGCTAAATGCCATGATTACAAATACCAATAGTATTAGTAGCATTAATAGTTTTTTCATATTTTAGAGCTCACCACTTAATATTATCTTTAACAATATAGTAAAGCAGGCCAATAAAAATAATATTTCCAATTATGTAAGTGGTGTAATTCATTTATCTTCCTTTTTTTTATTTATTTTGTCATAGTCTGAAACTAATTAAAAATAGGGAGTAAAATAAAAAAATGGCTCAACCAATAACCTTAACAGAATCAATCATTCCAAGACTTAATCAAAGAAGTAAATATGAGCATGATCGCGCTTATGCGGATTATGTTTACCAAACAATAGTTAAAGCTCTTAAAGATGAACCTGAAACATCGCCATTAACGAGCAACATGACATCACCAGCATTAAGAATAGTGTCTGCTTATGAAAAGGAAGCTTCTTTAAGTGATAAGAGTATTAAAAGAATAATGAAACATGCTGTAAATATAGGAAAGATTCAATCCAGCTTATGCCGAAGAGGAACAACAGCTGATAAATCTAATTTTTATCTCTGCTGGTCCTTGTTTGAACAAGGATTGTCATGGAGTAAGATTTATGATGTATCAAATGACAATTGTGCTTGGAACAGTCAAAGTAAGGATGATGTTATTAATAAGCTAAAAAGAATGTCCTTGCGATTTAGTTGGGAAATATTATCCACTTAAAAGATAATATAAATTAACCTATTAATTTAAGCTTATCTTTTCTTGTTAACTTTTTTATTACGCTTTCTCGTTTTGAAGAGCTAGACCTATCTAAATAGCTTTCTTTGTAAACTAATTTAACTGGTCTTCGTGTCTTAGTGTAATTTGCTCCTTTAATTGAGCTGTTATGTTCCTCTATTCTTCTTTCTATGTCTGTAGTTATTCCTGTATATAAACTTCCATCGGAACACTTAATTATATAAGTCCACCAAGGCTTATTTTTTTGGTCCATCAATCTTTATTATTAATAGTTTTTTATGCGAATATCTTAATAAAAAGAAATCCAACAACAGATACGCTAAGAAATAAAATACCTAAAAGCTTTATTATTCCAACTGATTCTTCTTCTTTTTTCATATCTTTTTATTCGTATTTATAAGACAAAGAATTCTAATATTACGATTGTTATTACTCCAGCAAGAACGCCATACATAAAATTTTTCCACCAATTATTCATAATCTCACCTTTTTTAATTAAGATAATTTTCCGCTTTAGGATCGTCAATTATTATATCAAAATCTTTGAATGAGGAAATGTATCTACGTATTCGCTTTCTATGATTATCAAGCAATGAGTCATCATCTTTACTATATTCATCTAAAAACTTCTCTGCTATTAGTTCATCTGTAATTTCATTAACCGTTAAACCATCCATATAGAGATACTCAGCTGCACTCCTTACAAGAAGATCTTTATAGGTAATAGCTTTTAATGATTTAACATAAGCCTTAAGAGACTCCATCTCAGGGAATACTTCAGCTACAGCATTCCCAGAAGGGTCGTCATCCTTATTTATAGCTCTAGCAACAGTTATGTTTCTCAATAGGCAATATTGGGGTTCACTCGAGTTTTTAATTAAATATGTAAAGAGTTCAGTTTGTTCTTCGTGAGTAAATCCAAGATAAGAATAAGCTTTAATATGATTATGTAAACGAACACAATAACCGTAAAGGTCTTTTAAGAATTGCTCTATTTCTTGCTCACTAGCTTTAAATATTGGAACATCTTCAACTTCTACCAAGTCTGTTTCATCAAACTGTTTATCAAAATTCATTTGGTGTGTCCTGTATTAAATCCATGAAGGTATTTATTATATCAACTTTATTTAACAACCTATTTGCTCCGAAATCTTTTACAAACAACCAAATTATTTTCTACATTATCCATTTCATAGTATGCATCTTGAAGATGGCGCTTACCATTTGGTTTAAACTCTGTTCTGCCATGAAGAACCCTATGACCTGAAACTAATAGTATATGGCCTGCATTAAGTCTAAATATTGATTTATATTTTTTACTATTCACTCTAGTGCATAGCTCGTGATATGCCTTGTAAAATATATCTAAATCCTTTTTTAGAGGATTAATCATTTGCATGAGCTGATTAGAGAATCGGAATCCAATTACTTTATTTGCAGAATTAAGTCTTACAATTGGTTCTTCAGTAAAAGTTTCATTTATTTCATCAAATTCTCTAAAGGGAACAGGAAAGGTTGTTAAAATATCAAAGAAATTAGGATGGTCATTTCTTAAATCCGCTAATACGGACAAGCCATCAACAATCATAGTCTCTCCTCCAGCACACTCATTATTCAGCATGTGGAGCGCTTGAACGCTTGGAGGCCAAGAATAGCTTGCAAAATCATTATGAGGAGGAACCTCTAAAGAGGTGTGAGCAATATTATATACATGCCCATCTAATGAAACATTATGAATGCGCTCAAATAAGACCTCTCTTAGAGGGCCTAGTCTTGGTGCAAGATCCTCTAATGTATTTGGGGTTTGGGGAGCGTCTTTAATACATATAGCGCCTTTAGTTATAAATGTCTCTATAGCATCTATTGCAGTGTGATTATTATGTAAAAAATCATTCCAGTCATAATAGTCTGGTGTGAAATCTTTATTCCATAAAAAAAATTTAGGCTTTTGTTGATGGTGAAAAGATTTAATATCTTGAAAATTTATAGATGTCTTGTGTTTGTCAGGCCAGGAAATATGGATATTACTACCTTCTATATATACATTATCCGGTTTTAGATCAGATGAAACAGAATTAAGCATAAATCTTTTTTCCTGCGTTTGAAAGACTCTACACTCTTCACAAGAGCAGTTATCTCGCATCCATAAGTGCGGAAGCTCATACTCGACTTTGCTATTTAAATAGATTTTTAAAGAATTTTTATTAATCTTAAAATCCACATTCACAACCCCCCTTTTAAAAGGAAAAAAATCTAAGTAAATAATATTCCTTGCAGAGAATTTGAGCAAGAATAATTTTTATATTCCAAAGGCTTAAAGTAAAACAAAGTCAGCAAAAAACTCTCCTAAAGCCATGAATGCTATGAAAACGATTATTAGTGTTTTAGTATCAGGGTTTTTTAAATTCATTCCAAAAGCATAAACCAAAATCTTGGTGGCCTATAGAAAAGCCTGGAGTAAAAAGAAAGCCTACTAAGTTACGACTGGGAGAGCTGTTCGTCATTCATCTTTTTCTCCCCTACAATTTATCTCGAAAGTAAATACCCGGCCATCTAAAATCTTATTTTTGATTTCTTATTAAGAAAATAAAAACTAAGAAAAGACATTCCTCAGACCGCGATTTAAAGTCGCCGCAATGCCCGAACAATGAGTCTCGTCTTCAAGTATGGCAGTATTTACTGTCAACCCTTGGTAATTTCTCTTTTTTAAAGTTTTGGATAAGGATTTTACATTTGTAACCATTTTAAAATCGATTCCTTCTTCTTCTTCTTCTAGACTCCCAATTGATAAGAATATTTTAGCAGGTAAGTGTTTATTGTTCTCTGAATATTCTTTTTCGACTTCTAGAATATGCCTATCATCCCACCAAATAGAAGGACTCCCTATTACGTATCTATTGAATGATTTAGGAGAAGTAAATAAAGTAAAAAGGCCAAATAAACCACCTAAAGAAAATCCACAATAAGTCTGGTCTGACGCATCGACATGATAACTATCGTTTATGATTGGTTTAACTTTATTATTTATAAATTCTAAGAACTCTTTTGCACCGCCAGCCTCTACCTCAGGTAAATCTCCAAATATCTTGTACATATCTTTTTGATTAGTCATCCAAACAGAATCATTAGTTGGCGTTAGATCTCTATTCCTAAGGCTCATAAAATCGTTTAAATTATTACTTACATAATCAATGCCAACTAAAATAAAATGGGGCAAATCGTTTACCAATTGCATCAATGGTAAAGAGCTCATGAGTCCACCGAAATTTGATCCTGCATCAGTTACATAGACAACTGGATATTTCTTATTCTCCTTTGAGTAGTTAGGAGGAAATCCCACGTTGATTAGAAATCTTTGATTTATTTCTTCGCTAAAGATTTCTAACTGTTCTGTATTCTCTATGCTGAATTTACTCATTTTTAAGTTTTTCATTCCAAAAGTATAAACCAAAATCTTGGTGGCCTATAGAAATGCCTGGAGTAAAAAGAAAGCCTACTAAGTTACAACTGGGAGAGCTGAGAAAGTTGTTTGTTGCTAATGTTCTCGTGTTTTTTTGTTATAGTTAGAACCTATGAATAAATTAATTACACTA